>NZ_AP017569.1:1417797-2835595 GCF_002355655.1 Halorubrum trapanicum
TCGCCGACCGGATCCTCGGCACCGACGACACGGTCCGTCTCGGCGTCGCCGGACGGTCGCTCCTCGCGGCCGACGAGGCGCTCGCGGCGGCCGACGACGACGATCTGCGCGCCGACCGACGCGCGCTCGCCGGGCGGGTCGACGCCTCGCTCGACCGGGTCGACGAAGCGCTGGCGGACCGGCTCGCGGAGCGGACCGATCTCTCGCGCGAGGAGCGGAACGAGGTGTTGGAGGACGCCGCGGCCGAGTACGACTCGCTCGGCCACAGGGCCGTCGCGGTCGGCGACGGCGAGTACCCGGATCGCGTCGCGAGCGAGGCGGCCCGGGTCGGGTCCCTTTCGTCGTCGGAGCGGCTCGGGCTCGCCGCGCACCTCCGCGTCGAGACGCGGAGGGAAGCGGGACGGAACGCGGTCCGCGTTCCGGCCCGGTTCGTCGACGAGACGACGGCCGCGTCCCGCGCGATCCGCCGGAAGCAGGTCGAGTCGGCGATCGAGGGCCGCGCGAAGGAGGCGGTCGCGTCGGTGCCGGACGAGCGCGTGCCGAAGCCCGTCCGGACCGTCGGGGCGGGACTTCCGGTCGCGCCCGTTCCCGGGTACTGGGTGGCGACGGTCAACGCGTGGAACGTGGAGGTGCGCGGGGAGTATCCCCGGTTCGCCCTCCGCGCGAACGTCGGGACGCCCGATCGCCCGTTCGAGTACGTCCGAGAGCCCGGCACGGTCAGCGTCGATGTGGACGGCGAGTCGGTCGCGCTCGGGGTGACGGAGCCGGTCGCGTTCGAGACCCGGACGGTCGTCGTCGTCGCCGTCCCCGCCGGGCCGCCGGGCGTCGGCGACGTCGGCGGGACGCGCGACGAGCGGTCGAGCGGCTGGCCGTGTCCGGGCCCGCTGGGCGCGTCGCCGGGAGCGGCCGACGAGTGTACGGGGCCGTGAGGACCGGTCGAGGGGGCGAACGGCCCGGAGCCGCCCGACCGCAGGCGTTTTGAGACGCGGCGACCGAGTGGCGGTATGTTCCACGAGGTCGTCGACGGCCGCGGAGCCGGACCCGACGTCGACGCCGACGAGCCGGCGGCGGCGGATCTGCTCGCCGCCTTCGAAGCGATGGTAACGGAGGCGGCGGCGGCGATCGACACCGACCGGCTCGTCGACGAGATCGGACTGTCCGAGGCGGACGCGAGCGCCGCCCGCGACGGGGACGTCGCCGCGCTCTCGCTCGCGGACGGGGCGGCCGTCCTCGCGGCGGCGAACCCGGACCGCGACGCCGACGCGATGGTGGCGGAGGTGCGCGACCACCTGCTGATGGGGATGGCGACCGCCGTCCTCGACGTCGACGCCATCGCGGCGAAGATCGACGCCGACCTCACCGGCCAGGAGGTTCAGCAGGCGCTGGAGGGGCGGACCGCGATGACGCTCGGCCAGCTCGCCGAGATCCTCGCGGTCATCGAGCGCCGGAAGCCATGAGGGTCGTCGTCGTCGGCTGCGGCTACGTCGGGCTGACGCTGGCGGAGCAGCTCGCCGAACGCGGCCACGACGTCACCGGCGTCCGGCGGTCCGACGACGGGCTCGACGCGGTCGACGCCGTCGGTCCCGACGTCGAGGCCGTCCGGGCTGACGCGACCGATCCGGAGTCGCTCTCGACGCTCCCGGACGCGGACGCGGTCGTCTTCGCGGCCAGTTCCGGTGGACGGGGCGCCGACGCGGCGCGGGAAGTATACGTCGACGGGCTCGCGAACGTCGTCGACGAGTACGGTTCGCGGTCCTCGCCGCCGGATCGGCTGGTGTACACCTCCTCGACCGGCGTGTACGGCGACCACGACGGCGGCTGGGTCGACGAGGAGACGCCGGTCGATCCGACCACGGAGAAGACCCGGGTCCTCGCCGAGGCCGAACGGATCGCGACCGAGCGCGCGGGCGACGCCGGAATAGACGGGACCGTGGTCCGGTTCGCGGGGCTGTACGGCCCGGACCGGTACCGGCTGGAGCGCTACGTGGAGGGGCCGGTGACGGCCGGCTACCTGAACATGGTCCACCGCGCGGACGCCGCGGGGTCGATCCGACACCTCCTAGAGACGGATCGCGCTCGCGACCGCGTCGTCCTCGTCGTCGACGACGAACCGGTCGACAAGCACGCGTTCGCCGACTGGCTCGCCGACGCCTGCGGCGTCCAGCGGCCGGAGAAGCTGTCGAAGGACGAGCGGATCGCGGCCGGCGACCTCTCCGCGGCCGCCGAGCGCCGTATTCGAACGAGCAAGCGGTGTTCGAACGCGCTGCTCCGCGAGCTGGGCTACGAGTTCGTCCACCCGACGTTCCGGTCGGGGTACCGCGACGCCGTGCGCGCGTACCGGGCGCGGACCGAGTAGCCCGCCCCGGCCGGACGACGGCCGGTTCGGTGTGTAACCGCCCGGAAACGACCGAATTCCGTCGGTTCCGCTCCGTCGGAACGGTAACGAACCTTCATGTGTCGGGAGCGATTCGCCACTACCCATGCGAGCGATGAGCGGGGTCGGCGATCGGTTCTCGCAGGCGGAGGCCATGGCCCGGGAGAATCCCGAACTCGCCGTCGCCGTGGCGCTCGTCGTCCTGATCGCCGTCGCGGCCGGGGTAGTGGTGCTGCGGTCCCGGCGGACGCCGGGAGTGCGGTTCCGGCGACTGCTGGCCGACGAAGACGAGATTACGGTGTTGATGCACCCGAACCCGGATCCCGACGCGATGTCGGCCGCGGTCGGGGTCGCCTCGCTCGCCGCCCAAGTGGACGTCGACGCGACCGTCCAGTACCCCGGCCAGATCCGTCACCAGGAGAACCGGGCGTTCCGGACCGTCCTCGACCTCGAACTGGACCCGATCGAACACGTGAGCGACCTCGCGGCGGAGTCGGTCGTCCTGGTCGATCACAACGAGCCGCGGGGGTTCGCCGGCGCGGACGGGGTGTTGCCGACGGCGGTCGTCGACCACCACCCGGGGGACGGCGCCGGCGAGTCGTTCACCGACGTGCGGACCGACTACGGCGCGACCGCGTCGGTCGTCGCCGAGTACTTTCAGGACAACGACGCCGTTCCCGTCCCCCCCGACAAGCACGCGAGCGAGACGGCGAGCGACCTGACGCTGTCGACGGACACCGCGACCGGGCTGCTGTACGGGATCTTAGCCGACACGAAACACCTCACCGTCGGCGCCAGCGAGCCCGACTTCGCGGCGGCCGCCTACCTCTACCCCGGCGTCGACCAAGACCGGCTCGACCGCATCGCGAACCCCGCGGTCGACGCGGAGGTGCTGGAGGTGAAGGCCCGGGCGATCGCGGGGCGGCGCATCGAGGGGTCGTTCGGGGTCGCCGACGTCGGCGGCGTGAACAACGTCGACGCCATCCCGCAGGCGGCAGACGAGCTGATCCAGCTGGAGGGAGTCAGCGCCGTCGTGGTGATCGGCGAGCGGGACGGGACCGTCCACCTCTCGGGCCGGTCGCGCGACGACCGGGTCCACATGGGCAACGCGATTGCGGCGGTGTTGGACGACGTCGACAACGGTAACGGCGGGGGCCACTCCCGGATGGGCGGCGGGACGATCCAGCCGGAGGTCGACCCCACGGGTGAGGGAGAGCCGGAGACCGTCGACCGCGACGCCCTCGCCGACGGGCTGTTCCGGGCGATGGCGGGCGACGTGTGACCGGGACCGGCGCGGCGGAACGGAGAACCGAGGCGGCCATATCGGACGCGAGCGTGCGGATTTAAGTTCCGGGCGGCGGTCCTTCGGGCATGGACGTCGCTGACGCGCTCGACGACGGGTGGCTCGCGCTCGCCGGCGTCGGCGCCGGCTACGCCCTCGCGGTCGGGCTGGTGTTCCTGCTGATCTTCTTCCTGCCGTACCTCGCGGTCGCGGCGCTTTGAGGGCGGTCGAAGGAGAAAAGGCGAGTCGGCGACGGCTCCCGGAGCGGAGCGACGGCGACCCGATCAGGCGAACGCCAGCGAGTCGTCTGCGCTCGTCTCCTCGTCCTGACTGAGCTTCTCGTGGGCTTCGAGGAAGTCGTCGAGCGTGACCTCCGTGCGGTCGTCGCGGATGGCGAACATCCCGGCCTCGGTACACATCGCCTTGATGTCGGCGCCGGAGGCGTCCGGGGTCAGCTCGGCGAGCTCGGCGAAGTCGACGCCGTCGGCGAGGTTCATGTTGCGGGTGTGGATCTGGAAGATGATCTCGCGGCCCTCGGTCTCCGGCTTGGGCACCTCGATGAGGCGGTCGAAGCGGCCGGGGCGGAGGATGGCGGGGTCGAGCATGTCGAAGCGGTTGGTCGCGGCGATGATCCGGACCTCACCGCGTTCGTCGAAGCCGTCCATCTCGCTGAGCAGCTGCATCATCGTCCGCTGGACCTCGGCGTCGCCGGAGGTCTTCGAGTCCGTCCGCTTCGAGGCGATCGCGTCGATCTCGTCGATGAACAGGACGGCGGGCTGGTTCTCGCGGGCGACCTCGAACAGGTCGCGGACCAGCTTCGCGCCCTCGCCGATGAACTTGTGGACGAGCTCGGAGCCGGCCATCTTGATGAACGTCGCGTCCGTCTCGTTGGCGACGGCCTTCGCGAGCATCGTCTTCCCGGTGCCCGGCGGGCCGTACAGCAGCACGCCGCTCGGGGGCGTGATGCCCACGTCCTCGAACATGTCGGGGTGTTCGAGGGGCATCTCGACGGTCTCGCGGACCTCCTGCATCTGGTCTTCGAGCCCGCCGATGTCGGCGTAGGTGACGTCCGGGGAGTGCTCGACCTGCATGACGCGGGCGCGGACGTCCGTCTCCTTCTCCAGCTTCTTGACCACCGACAGCGAGTTGTTGACCGCGACGCGGTCGTCGGGGTCGAGCTTCTCGCGCATCTCGTCGGTGATCTCGGTGAGCGCCTCCTGGTTGTTGCCGTGCTGTTTGATCACCGCGCCGTCGGGCGTGATCTCCTGGACCGTCGCCACGAACAGCGGGGACTGCTTCAGCTTCTTGTTCTCGTGGGTGAGCCGTTCGAGCTTCTGCTGGTACTTGTTGTTCTCCGCGTTGGCGTCGAGGAGCTTGTCGCGCATCTCCTCGTTCTGGGACTCCAAGACGTCGAGCCGCTCCTGTAAGGAGTCGATCTTCTCCTGTTTCGACGCCGCTCCCTCGTCGTAGGGCATATCGACGTCGTCGACCGTGTCGCTCATTGTGTTTATTAAAGCGTCTCGCGGATAAGAGGCTTCGGGTGGGGGCACGACGGGGGCGTTCCGCCAACGAGACGCCGTACGGCGGCGGTCTGCGTCCGGGCGGATTCGGTCGGTTGGGGCAATTTAATTCCCAATAGTAATTAAATAGGATAGTAAATATTATTACCCGGCATTGGTACGATCGAAGTACGCATGAGCACGACCGACGCCGTCACCACCGACGACGGAGCAGCGGACCGCTGGGCGGCCGTTCGCGACCTCCCGCCGAGCGCAAAGCTAGTCGCGAAGGTGTTAGACTACAACGACACGCTGACGCAGAGCGAACTGGCCGAGGAGACGCTGCTCCCGCCGCGGACCGTCCGCTACGCGCTGTCGCGGCTCGAAGAGGAGGGCGTCGTCGACTCCCGGTTCTCCTTCACCGACGCCCGCAAGCGGCTGTACTCGCTGGGGATCTGAACGGGCGCGCCCGGGCGACCGCTCGCGGCCGCGTGGAGCGGCGCCGTCCGCGACGGTTTATATCCGATAGCGCGCCAGTCGGCCCGTGGTCTCGACTACCGCCGTCAAGCGCGCCCTCGCCGCGCTCGCGACGCGCACCGACACCGCGAGACGCCCGTACGTCGCCGTGATCGACGAGGCGGACGCCGCGCGAACCGATCTCCGGCGCGCGGCCGGGTTCGTCGACGCCGTCGGGCTCGACCGACTCGCGGACGCGGTCGACGCGGCGGACCGCGCGGGCGACGAGGCCGCCGCCGAGCGCGGACGCGACGCGCTCGCCGCGTATCGGGAGTTCCGGCGGGCAGCGGCGGGCGACGGCGACGAGCGCGACGGCGACGAGAGGGACGGTGACCTCCGACCGGATCGCGACGCCGACCGCGACCACTTCCGCTCCGGCCCCGGAATCCCTAAGCCGGACACCGGCCAAGACGCGGACAGATGACACGGGTGATCCACACCGGCGACACCCACATCGGGTACTCGCAGTACCACTCGCCGGTCCGACGCCAGGACTTCCTCGACGCGTTCGAGTCCGTGGTCGACGACGCGGTCGACGACGGCGTCGACGCCGTCGTCCACGCGGGCGACCTCTTCCACGACCGCCGGCCGGAACTGCGGGACCTGATGGGGACCATCTCCGTCCTCCGCCGGCTCGACGACGCCGGGATCCCCTTCCTCGCGGTCGTCGGCAACCACGAGTCGACCCGAGGCGGACAGTGGCTCGATCTCTTCGAGCGGCTCGGGCTCGCGACCCGGCTCGGCGACGAGCCGGTCGTCGTGGGCGAGGCCGCCTTCTACGGGCTCGACCACGTCCCCGTCTCGCGGCGCGACGACCTCGACTACGCGTTCGCCGACCACGACGCAGAGTACGCGGCGCTCGTCGCGCACGGGCTCTTCGAGCCGTTCGGCTACGCCGACTGGGACACGGAGACCGTGCTCACCGAGAGCGACGTCGACTTCGACGCGATGCTGCTCGGCGACAACCACACGCCCGACACCGCCGAGGTCGCCGACACGTGGGTCACGTACCCGGGCTCGACCGAGCGCGCGAGCGCGAGCGAGCGCGAGGGGCGCGGCTACAACCTCGTCGTCTTCGACGCCGACGCGGCCGGGGGCGACGACCGCGTCGAGATCCGGCGCCGCGCGCTCGACACGCGCCCGTTCGTCTTCGTCTCGGTCGAACTGCGCGAGGGGGAAGGCGAGTCCCGAGTCCGCGAGCGCGTTCGCGAGTACGACCTCGCGGGGGCCGTCGTCCACGTCGAAATCACCGGCGAGGGCGACCCGGTGACGCCGGCGGCCGTCGAGGAGTTCGCCACCGACGAGGGCGCGCTCATCGCGCGCGTCACGGACCGGCGCGAGACCGACGCCGACGGCGAGGTGGACGTGAGCTTCGCCGACCCGGAGGACGCGGTCCGCGACCGGCTCGACGAGATGGCGCTCTCGACGGCCGCGCGCGACGTGGAGCGCGCGGTCCGCGAGGACACGGTCCCCGACGCCAACGTCCGCGAGACGGTGAAACGCAGGGTCGAGGAGCGGCTCGACGAGGAGGCGGACCTCGGCGCGTTCGAACCGGTCGAGGCGGTCGACGAACCCGTCGATGACGGCGACGGCGGTGACGACGAATCGGAGGACGAGACCGCCGATGGCGGCGGCGACGAATCGGACCCCGACGAACCGGGACCAGATGAACGGGACGCCGACGAGCCGGAACCCGGCGAATCGGACCCCGACAAGTCGAACGCTGAGTCCGACTGCGCGGAGGCGGCGGACCCCGATCCGGCGTCGACCGACGGCCAGGTCTCCATGGAGGACTACCTGTGAAGTTCGACCGCGTCCGCCTCGCGAACTTCAAGCCGTACGGCGACGCCGACCTCCGGCTCACGGAGGGGGTCACGGTGATCCACGGGCTCAACGGCAGCGGGAAGTCGTCGCTCTTAGAAGCGTGCTTCTTCGCGCTGTACGGGTCGAAGGCCCTCGACGGGACCCTCGAAGACGTCATCACCAACGGCGAGGAGGAGACGGAGGTCGAGCTGTGGTTCACCCACGACGGCGTCTCCTACCGGATCGAGCGGCGACTCAGGGCCTACGACGACCGGATCGACCACCAGTGTACGCTCGAGTCGACCGACGGGAGCGACGTGACCCGCGACGGCGCGCGGGCGGTCCGCGAGTTCGTCACCGAACTGCTGCGGATGGACGCCGAGGCGTTCGTCAACTGCGCGTACGTCCGGCAGGGGGAGGTGAACAAGCTGATCAACGCCACCCCGCGGGAGCGGCAGGACACGATCGACGACCTGCTCCAGCTCGGGAAGTTAGAGGAGTACCGCGAGCGCGCCGGCGACGCCCGGCTCGGCGTCGAGGACGTGCTGGAGAACCGGCGCGGCCGGCTCGACCAGCTCGACGAGCAGATCGCGGCGAAGGAAGACCGGGACCTCCACGGGCGGCTCAACGAACTGGAGAGCGAGCTCGCCGAGGTCGACGAGGAGATCGACCGGTACGAGAGCCAGCGCGAGCAGGCGAAGGAGACGCGCGACGCGGCCGCGGAGACGCTCGAAACCCACGCCGAGAAACGCGAGAAGCTGGAGTCGGTCGAGGACGAGATCGACGAGATCGAAGCGGCGATCCGCGAGGCCGAGCGCGAGCGCGACGACCACCGCGACGCGATCCGCGAGGCCCGCGAGCGGATCGACGAGATCGAGGCGGCGATCGACGACCGGCTCGACGACGCCGGGCTCGACGCGGCGAGCGAGGCGGCGATCGACGACCGCCGCGAGGAGCTCGACGACCGGGAGGCGGAGATTCGGGACGAGCTCGACGACGAGCGGGTGACGGCCGAGGGGCTCCGTAACCAGGCGACGAACCTCGCCGGGAAGGCGGACGACCGCGCCGAGCGCGCCGATGAGGTCGAGGCCGAGGCCGACGACCTCGCCGACGAGGCGGAGGCGGCGGCCGAGGAGGCCGACGAACGCGAGGCCTCGATCGAGGAACTGCGCGAGGAGGCCGACGGGTACCGAGAGCGGTTCGCGGCCGCCGACGCGGACGTCGACCGCGACGGCGTCGACGACGAGTTAGAGCGGCTCCGAGAGCGGCGCGGCGAGCTCCGCGAGCGGATCGCCGAGCTGTCGGCGGAGCTGAAGAACGCCCGCGAGCGCGTCGAGGAGGCCGAGGAGCTGCTCGCGGCGGGGAAGTGCCCCGAGTGCGGCCAGCCGGTCGAGGACTCCCCGCACGCCAGCGGGATCGAGGCGGACCGCGAGCGCGTCGAAGAGCTCGAAGCGGAGCTGGAGGACGCCCGCGAGCGCGAGGACGACCTCGACGAGCGGATCGCGGAGCTGGACGAGCTGGCGAGCGCCGCGGACCGGCTCGACGAGATCGACGAGCGGGTCGAGACCCTCGAAGCGCGGGTCGAGGAGAAGCGCGACGAGGCGGAACGGAAACGAGAGGCGGCCGAGGCAAAGCGCGAGCGCGCCGCCGAGCTCCGCGAGGAGGTGGAAGAGACCCGCGAGGTCGCCGAGCAGAAGCGCGACGAGGCGGAATCGGCCGCGGAACGCGTCGAGGAGCTGGAGGCGTCGCTGTCGGCGATCGACGACGCCCGCGAGGCGGTGACGGCGGTCGAGGAGCGGCTGTCCGCGGTCGCGGACGCGGAAGACGAGATCGAGCGACGCCGCGAGAAGCGGGAGAACCTCGAAGAGGTGAACGACGAGCGGCGCGACCGGCTCGCGGACAAGCGCGAGCGCCGCGACGAACTGGCGGCCGCCGTCGACGAGGCCGCTGTCGAGAACGCGAAGGAGCGGAAAGCCGACGCCGAGCGGTACCTCGAACAGGTCGCCGAGGAACTCGACCGACTCGGCGAGCGGCGGGAAGAGCTTCAGAACGCGATCGGCGGGGTGAAAGGCGAACTCAGCGAGCTGGAGGCGCTCCGCGAGGAGCGCGAGGCGCTCGGCGAGCGCGTCGAAGCGCTCGAAACCCTCCACGAGGAGACGAGCGAGCTGGAGTCGATGTACGGCGACCTGCGCGCGGAGCTCCGCCAGCGCAACGTCGCCGAGTTGGAACGCACCCTCAACGAGACGTTCGAGCTCGTCTACGGCAACGACGCCTACTCGCACATCGAGCTCGACGGCGAGTACGTCCTCACCGTCTACCAGAAGGACGGCGAGCCGCTCGACCCCGAGCAGCTCTCCGGCGGCGAGCGCGCCCTGTTCAACCTCTCGCTGCGCTGTGCGATCTACCGGCTGCTCTCGGAGGGGATCGAGGGCGCGGCGCCGACCCCGCCGCTCATCCTCGACGAGCCGACCGTCTTCCTCGACTCCGGCCACGTCTCCCGGCTCGTCCGGCTCGTCGAGGAGATGCGCGGGTTCGGCGTGCGTCAGATCGTCATCGTGAGCCACGACGACGAGCTGGTCGGCGCGGCCGACGAGCTGGTCACCGTCGAGAAGGACCCGCGCTCGAACCGCTCGACGGTCCGCCGGGAGGACGCGGCGGACCTCGACGTCGCCTCGCTCGCGGACGACTGAGCCACCGCTGCGCCGGGTCCTTTTATAAACAACAGACGACGGCAGGAACCGTAGAAGTCCGCGGCGACACCGCCGCCGAGAGGGACGGCGACGTCAGCCCGCCCCTCCACGTCGGCGCGAGCAGCACCGCGCGAGGGAGTCGGGCGCGACGAGGGCGACCGGAGGGAGCCCGTAGGAAGCGCCCGACGAGGCTGGGGAGGCGTGAGGCTCACGCTCGACCGATCGAGGATACGGACGCGAACGACCGCGAACAGCTGCGGCTCGTACTTATAAATAGAGGGTCAGTCGCCGTCGTCCTCACCAACCCCGTCGCCCTCGTCCGCCTCGCCCCGTAGCAGTCCCAACGCCTCGACCGCGACAGGGGTCGCCTCGTAGCCGCGTTGCCCCGCGACCTCGGCCTCGTCGACCAATCCGGCCGCGCGGAACTCTGTGAGCGTCCCGTGGAGGTCGGACTCGCACATGTCGGCGGCGTCGAGGAGGTCGACCGCGGCGATCGGTCCCTCATCGACGACCACAGCGAGGAGACCGAGCGACCGGTCGTCCCGAACTGCGCCGAGCGTCCGGCGGACCGGTTCCGGCACGCCGGAGGCGGCGGTCGCGAGCGGCGACTCGCCGTCAACGACGCTGATCTCCTCGTTGTCGACGTACCGCTCCGCGCCGGTGGCCGGGTCCCGCACGCGGCTGGATTCGGCGGAGCGCTTCACGAGGAGGTACGTCTCGCCGTCGCTGTCGCGGACCGTCTGCATGGTGGAAAAGGGGCGGCCCGTGGACATTACGCTTCCGGGCGTGTCGCGTCGGGGTCGAAGTCGTCCTCGTCGGTCTCGGCGTTCTCTTCAGCCTCGGCGTCTTCGGCGTCTGCCTCGGCCTCGGCGTCTTCGTCCACTTCGTCCCGCGAGCGCTCCCACGCCCGGTACGTCTGGTAGGTTCGAACGCCCGCGAGGAGTCCGCCGACGAGCAGCGCCGGACCGACCCGCGACCAGCCCTCGAAGAACCACACCATCGGGCCGAGCGCGACGAGGAGGACGGCGGCGTTGGCGTAGACGACGGCGACGACGAACGCGCGGAGGGTCCCCCGGTCCACGTCGCTCGCGCCCTCGAAGTCGCCGCCGTCGTCGAACGTCTTCACGGAGGGCGCCTTCGGGACCTCGGGCGTCATCTCCCGCTCGGCGTCGGAGCTCTCGCCGACGGAGATCTCGCCCTCGTCGTCCTCGTCGAGGCTGAACACGCCCGGACGTACGCCGTGCCGGGGCAAAGGGGTTCCGTCCGTCAGACCGCGTCGGCGAGCCGAACCGTTCGGCTCGCCTCGACCCACGCGAGGGGGTTCGTGGCGTCGAAAAGCACCACGTTCCCGTCGTCTTCGTACGCCTCCACCTCGGCGTCGACCGCGTCGGAGTCGGCCGGGCGAGCCGCCTGGGGTTCGGAACGTGGGTCCGAAGACATGGACCGTGGTAAGTCGTCACACATTATATGCCTTTCCGTGGCGGGATACCTCGCCGCACCCGAAAGCCGAGTTTTTTAGCCGGGTGACGCCGAAGGACGGATATGACTCAGTCGGGGCTGTCGGACTTCTCGTCGACCGGGGACGCGGGCGGCGAGGCCGACGGCGACACGGACACCGAACGGGAGGAGCTGGCCGCCCAGGAGGCGGCCGCCGTCGCGGGCGGCGGGCGGGGCCACGTCAGCGACGTCGTCGACGTCGACGAGGCGAAGTTCCCGGAGTCGACCGGAACCGTCGAGCTGATGATCACCCAGATCGACTACGCCGTCGAGGGGTACGGCAGCGACGAGTACCCGGTCGTCCACGTGTTCGGCCGGCGGCCGGCGGAGCACGTCGAGGACGCCGACCACGACGTCGTCGAACACCTCCGCGTGCTGGGCGTCGAGCCGTACTTCTACGTCCCCACGGCCGACCTCGACCGCGACCCCGTCGAGGAGTACGACGTGGTGATCGGGACCCGGGAGGAGAACCCTGACGGCGAGCCGTACGAGAGCATCCGCGGCGAGCCGCTCACCCGGATCGTCACCCGGACGCCCCGCGACGTGGGGAACATCCGCGACGACTTCGCGACCAGCTTCGAGGCGGACATCCTCTTCCCGAACCGATTTCTGATCGACAACGGGCTCAACGGCGGGATCCGCGTCGAGGAGCGGCGGCTCGACGACGGCGAGGGGACGATCCAGGTCCACGAGGGCCACCTCGAACCGGCCGAGGTCGACGCCGAGATGCGGGTGAACACCTTCGACATCGAGGTGGACGACCGGCGCGGCTTCCCCGAGGACGGCGAGGAGCCGATCATCTGTCTCACCAGCCACGACTCCTACGACGACGAGTACGTCGTCTGGCTGTACGACGCGCCCGAGGCCGAGGTCCCGCCGCCCGAGGACCTCCCCGACTACGAGGGGATCGTCGGCGACGGCGAGGAGCTCAACTTCGAGGTCCGCACCTTCGAGGAGGAGGCCGCGATGCTCGACGCGTTTGTCGAATACATCCGAGAAACCGACGTAGACGTTATGACTGGGTGGAATTTCGAGGATTTCGACGCGCCGTACCTCCTCGATCGGATGGAGGTACTCGACGAGGAGAGCGAGTACGACCTCTCCGTCGACCGACTCTCCCGGATCGGCGAGGTGTGGCGCTCCGGCTGGGGGGGTCCCGACATCAAAGGTCGAGTCGTCTTCGACCTGCTGTACGCCTACAAGCGCACGATGTTCACCGAACTGGAGTCGTACCGCCTTGACGCGGTCGGTGAGCGCGAGCTGGGCGTCGGCAAGGAGCGCTACACGGGCGACATCGGCGACCTCTGGGAGCAGGACCCCGAGCGCCTGCTGGAGTACAGCATCCGCGACGTGGAGCTTTGCGTCGAGATCGACCGCGCGCAGGACGTGATCGCCTTCTGGGACGACGCCCGCAAGATCGTCGGCTGTAAGCTGGAGGACGCGACGACGCCCGGCGACGCGGTCGACATGTACGTGCTCCACATGGCGTACGGCAACTTCGCGCTTCCCTCGAAGGGACAGCAGGACGCCGAGGAGTTCGAGGGCGGCGCGGTGTTCGACCCGATCTCGGGAGTCCGCGAGATGGTGAGCGTGCTCGACTTGAAGAGCCTCTACCCCATGTCGATGGTGACGATCAACGCCTCACCGGAGACGAAGGTCGATCCCAACGAGTACGACGGTGAGACGTACCAGACCCCGACGGGTGTCCATTTCCGGAAGGAGCCGGACGGGATCATCCGGGAGATGGTGAACGAACTGCTCGACGAGCGCGAGGAAAAGAAGGCGCTCCGGAACGAACACGATCCGGGCACCGAGGCGTACGAGCAGTACGACCGTCAGCAGGGAGCTGTCAAGGTTTTGATGAATAGCCTGTACGGCGTTTTTGGATGGGATCGATTCCGTCTATACGACCGTGAGATGAGCGCTGGCGTCACGTCTACCAACCGCGAGGTGATCGCATTCACCGCCGACGTGACCAGCGAACTTAACAGAGAAGTAACATATGGAGATACGGACAGCGTCATGCTTTCACTCGGTGATTTGTCGAAAGAAGATGCCATCGAGACCTCCTTCGAGATAGCGGACCACATCAACGAGCGCTACGACGACTTCGCGCGCGAGGAGCTCAACGCCGACGAACACCGCTTCGAGATCGAGTTCGAGAAGCTCTACCGGCGGTTCTTCCAGGCGGGCAAGAAGAAGCGGTACGCGGGCCACATCGTCTGGAAGGAGGGGAAAGACGTCGACGACATCGACATCACCGGCTTCGAGTACAAGCGGTCGGACATCGCCGGCATCACGAAGGAGGTCCAACAGAACGTCATCGAGACGATCGTGACGGGCGACGACATCGACGAGGACATGGAGGAGGTGAAAGCGTACCTCGTGGACGTCATCGCGCGCGTGCTCGACGGCGACGTGGACCTCGACGAGATCGGGATCCCCGGCGGGATCGGCAAGAAGCTGGACGCCTACGACACGCCGACCGCGCAGGTCCGCGGCGCGAAGTACGCCAACATGATGCTCGGCACCAACTTCGGGAGCGGGTCGAAGCCGAAGCGGCTGTACATCGAGAAGGTCCACCCCGACTTCTGGGCGCGGATGGAAGAGGAAGAGGGGCTCGACCCGCAGCGGGACCGACTGTACGGGGAGTTCAAGCGCGACCCGGACGTGATCTGCTTCGAGTACGCCGACCAGGTCCCCGACGAGTTCGAGGTCGACTGGGAGAAGATGCTGGACAAGACCCTGAAAGGCCCCATCGAGCGCGTCATCGAGGCGCTCGGCATGTCGTGGGAGGAAGTCAAGACGGGCCAAGAGCAGACCGGGCTCGGCTCGTTCATGTGACCGACGGCGAGGCGAAACGCGCCCCGTCGAAAGCAGTTTTCGATTGAGAGAAAATTTCTTGGTCGATCTGCGACTTTTGACGGGTAGATGCGTAACCATTAACCCCCTCAACCCCCACCGTCAAGGTACGAGGCACGAGAATACACATGGCTACTCTCGAAATCAACGATCTTCACGCACGAGTGGCGGAAGAGGGCGGCGAACGCATCCTTCTCGGCGTCGACCTGACCGTCGAGTCCGGGGACATCCACGCGCTGATGGGCCCCAACGGCTCCGGCAAGTCGACGCTGGCGAAGGTGATCGCCGGCCACCCGGCCTACGAGGTCACCGACGGGTCGATCTCCCTCCACCTCAGCGAGGCGGACGTCGCGGACGTCGACGCCGAGCTCGACGACGAGGACTACCACTGGGAGCTGCTCGAGTTAGAGCCGAACGAGCGCGCCGCGCTCGGCATCTTCCTCGGCTTCCAGTACCCCGCTGAGATCGAGGGCGTCACCATGACGAACTTCCTCCGCCAGGCCCTCAACGCGAAGGCCGACGAGCGCGAGGAGCTGTTCGAAGAGGAGGACGAAGACGAGGAGGAAGCCGAGGCGGACGACGACGAAGGCTACGAGACCTCCCCGATGGAGGGCCCCGCGGACGACGGCGAGATCGGCGTCGCCGAGTTCCAGGAGATCCTCTCGGAGAAGATGGAGCTGCTCGACATGGACGAGAAGTTCATGCAGCGGTACCTCAACGCCGGCTTCTCCGGCGGCGAGAAGAAGCAGAACGAGGTCCTCCAGGCCGCGATGTTGGAGCCGAGCGTCGCCGTGCTCGACGAGATCGACTCCGGGCTCGACATCGACCGCCTGAAGGACGTCTCGAAGGGGATCAACGCGCTCCGCGACGAGCAGGGCACGGGCATCCTCCAGATCACTCACTACCAGCGCATCCTCGACTACGTCGAGCCCGACCACGTCCACGTCATGCTCGACGGCGAAGTCGTCAAGAGCGGCGGCGCGGAGCTCGCCGAGAAGCTCGAGGACGAGGGGTACGACTGGGTCCGCGAGGACGCCTTCGAGGCGGCGTAACCGAATGCGGGCACGCGACACACGTAAACACGGGAATCCGTAACAATACACTATGAGTTCACAACAGGACGACCTCAAGGAGACAGACACCGAGGCGCGCTTCGAGTTCAAGAAGGAGGAGAACTCCGCCTTCAAGAGCGAAAAGGGCCTCACCGAGGAGACGGTCCGCGTCATCTCGGAGGACAAGGACGAACCGGAGTGGATGCTGGAGCGGCGCCTGCGCGCGCTCGAGCAGTTCCAAGAGATGCCGATGCCGACCGACTGGCCCGGCCAGCCGGACCTCTCGGAGGTCGACATCAACGAGATCGTGCCGTACATCCGGCCGGACATCGACAAGCGCGGCGGCGCGGACAGCTGGGAGGACCTCCCGGAGGAGATCCAAGACACCTTCGACAAGCTGGGAATTCCGGAGGCCGAGAAGAACGCGCTCTCGGGCGTCGGCGCGCAGTACGAGTCCGAGATCGTCTACCAGAACATGCAGGAGCGCTGGGAGGAGAAGGGCGTCATCTTCTGTGACATGGACAAGGCCGTCCAGGAGCACGAGGAGATCGTCCGCGAGCACTTCATGACGAAGTGCGTCCCCCCGAGCGACAACAAGTTCGCGGCGCTTCACGGCGCCATCTGGTCCGGCGGCTCGTTCGTCTACGTCCCGGAGAACACCACCGTGGAGATGCCGATTCAGGCGTACTTCCGGATGAACTCCGAGGGGATGGGCCAGTTCGAGCACACGCTCATCATCGCCGAGGAGGGCTCCGAGGTCCACTACATCGAGGGCTGTTCCGCCCCGAAGTACTCGGCCTTTAACCTCCACTCCGGCGGCGTGGAAGTGTTCGTCGGCGAGGACGCCCACGTCCAGTACTCGACCGTCCAGAACTGGTCGAAGAACACGTACAACCTCAACACGAAGCGCGCCATCGCCGAGAAGGGCGGGCGCATGGAGTGGATCTCCGGCTCGATGGGGTCGAAGGCGACGATGCTGTACCCGTCGACGATCCTGAAGGGCCGCGGCGCCTCCGACAACCACATCACCATCGCCTTCGCGGGTGAGGGCCAGGACATCGACACCGGCGCGAAGGTGTACCACAACGCGCCGGACACGAAGTCCACCGTCGAGTCGAAGTCGATCGCGAAGGACGGCGGCCGCACCAACTACCGCGGCCTCGTCCACATCGCGGACGGCGCGGAGAACTCCTCGACCGCCGTGGAGTGCGACGCGCTGATGTTCGACAACGAGTCGACGTCGGACACGATGCCGTACATGGAGATCAACGAGTCGAAGGTCGACGTCGCCCACGAGGCGACCGTCGGGAAGATCGGCGACGAGGACATCTTCTACCTCCAGTCGCGCGGCCTCGACGACGACGACGCGAAACAGATGATCGTCTCGGGGTTCATCGAGCCGATCACGGAGGAGCTGCCGATCGAGTACGCCGTCGAGCTGAACCGGCTCGTCGAGCTGGAGATGGAGGGTTCGCTCGGATAACATGAGCACGAAGCAAATCGAGAGCCTCTCGGAGGACACGGTACGACGCATCGCCGACGAACGCGACGAGCCCGAGTGGCTCTTGGAGACACGTCTGGACGCGCTGGCAGCGCTGGAGACCGCGGAGCTGCCCGACGTCATCCAGACCCCCGGCCGCCGCTGGACCGACCTGGAGGCGCTGGACTTCGAGGCGCTCGTCGACCCGCTGAACCAGGCCGACGAGACCGAGCGGACCGCGGGAGACGACGAGGTCGTCGTCCTCCCGTTCACCGAGGCGCTCGGCGAGTACGGCGACGTCATCGAGGCGAACTTCGGCTCCGTCCTCGACCCGGAACACAACTACCTCACGGCGCTTTCGGTCGCGCTGTTCACCACCGGCACGTTCGTCTACGTCCCCGAGGGCGTCGACGTGGAGGACGTGACGGTGCGCGCGGAGATGAACTCCCGCTCGCTGTTCAGCCAGACGCTCGTCGTCGCCGAGGAGTCGTCGTCGGTGACGATCCTCGAGTCGATCGAGACAGGTGACGCCGAGATCGGCGACGACCGGTACTTCTCGAACCTCGTCGAGGTCGTCGCGGGCGAGAACGCGAACGTCCAGTTCGGCTCGCTCCAGAACCTCGACGACGACGCGTACACCTACTCGCTGAAGCGCGGCGTGACGGACACGTACGCGACGGTCGACTGGATCGAGAGCAACTTCGGCTCGAAGCTCACGCGCTCGGACATCGAGACCGAGCTCAACGGCGACGGCTCCGAGAGCCAGATCGTCGGGACGTTCTTCGGTACGGACGACCAGCACTTCGACATCAACGCCCGCGTGTGGCACCAGGCGGAGCAGACGACCGCCGACCTGGTCACCCGCGGCGTGCTCGACGACGTCGCCCGCTCCGTCTACGAGGGGGTTCAGGACGTCGGCGAGGACGCGTGGAACACCTCCAGCTACCAGCGCGAGAACACGCTGATGCTGTCGGACGACGCCGAGGCCGACGCGTCGCCGAAGCTGATCATCCACAACCACGACACCGAGGCGTCCCACTCCGCGACGGTCGGGCAGGTCGACGCCGAGGACCTGTTCTACTTGGAGAGCCGCTCGATCGACTCCCGGACCGCGCGGAACATGCTCGTCGAGGGCTTCTTCGTGCCCGTCCTCGAAGAGATCGCGGTCGACGAGTTCCGCGACGACGTCGAGGAGCTCGTCCTCGAGCGTCTCCAGTAGGTCGTCTTCGCGGACCGTTTTCTTATCGCCGACCGCCCGCGAAGCGACGGGCGCGCGAGGGGAATCTCTTAAGACCGACGACGCCCGAGTCGGAGGTATGCGAACCCGCGTGTCGCGCCGTCTCGGGTGGTCGCGGTGAGCGTGAGCCAGCGGGTCGCCTCCGACGACCAGCTCGCGCGGCTGCTCCAGATCGGAATCGTGCTCGAGGAGGTCGTCGAAGCGCGAACGCACCGCCACTACCAGCAGCTGGACGCCGAGCTCGACGAGGAGGTGGAGACGCTGCTCGCGGACGCCGCCGAGGAGTCCGCCGACCACCGCGAGCGGCTGGAATCGCTGATCGAGGGGCTCGGCGTCGACAGCGTCCCGTTCGGCGAGATCGAGTCGCTGGTCGACGCCCGCTACGGGCGGACGCGGCCGGAGGACTTCGACGACGTGCTGTACGACCAGCTGTGCAACGAGGAGACGGCGTACAAGTTCTACGACGACCTCATCGAGGCGATCGAGGACTCCGACGCCGCGTTCTCGATCGACCGCGAGGAGCTGCTCGCCACCCTGACGGCGATCCGCGACGAGGAGGCCGAGGGAGTACGCGAGGTCACGGAGGTCATGGAGCGCCGATGAACCGGAGAGACGAGTCGCCGACGAGCGCCGACGGAGGACAGCCGTGAACACCGCAGATCAGTACCTCAAGACGATATACGTCGTACAGGACCAGGAGGACGGCCCCGCCTCGACGGGGTCGATAGCCGACTCGCTCGGCGTCAGCCCGGCCAGCGCCAACGAGATGATCGGCAAGCTCGAGGAGCGCGGGCTCGCCGAACACGAGAAGTACAAGGGCGTCCGGCTGACCGACGACGGCATCGTCCGCGCCAGAGACGCCCTCCAGACGTACTGTATCATCGAGCGGTTCCTCGCGAACGTCCTCGCGGTCGAGGACTTCCAGGCCGAGGCCCGCGAGCTGGAGGCCGTCATCGACGACACGGTCGCCGAGCGGCTCGACACGATCATCGACCGCCAGCCGGAGTGCCCGGACTGCTTCGACCCCGAGACGGACGCCTGCGCGTGTCTCGAAGTCGCGGCGGCCCCGGTCGAGCCGGAACAGCAGTAGGAACGGTCGCAGAAGATCCGTCAGCGATCCTTAGACGCCGGTCGAGTACCGCAGAATGCCGGCGATGCCGCCGAACGCGTCGAGCAGCTGCTCGCCCTTCTCGAAGTCGGTGGAGATGAACTTCGTGTCCGTCCCGCGCTGTTCCGCGATGGCCATCAGGTGTTCGATGACGTCCTCTCGCTCCTCGACGTCGGCCGCCTCGCCGCACTCGCTACACTCGTGGTCGGGCGTCGAATGGCGGGCGTCGAGCACCTCGTACTCCTCGTGGCCGTTGGGGCACTCGTAGACGACGACGTCGGAGCGGAGGTCCTCGGAGATGAGCAGCCGGTCGACGGATCCCATGATCAGGTTCCGGCGGGTCTGCTCGAACCCGTAGGTCGCCTCCTCGCCGGTGTTGAGCTTCTCGAAGAACTCCTCCATGTTGCGTTTGTCCTCGACGATCTCCTGGTCGGCGAGCACCTCGCTGGCGTTGTCAACGAGATCCTTCAGGCCGGACTCGTCGGTGTAGGCCACGTCGAACTTGCCGAGCACCTTGTCCTGCAGCTCGTGGTGGAGGTAGTCGCCGTCGAGGAACTCGTCTTTCGTCGGCGAGGGGCCGCCGACGAGGATGCCGTCGAGCTCGTGGCGCTTGTCGACGAACAGGTCGTCGGCCATCCCCGCGACCTCCTGATAGAAGTTGTCGATCGCTTCGAGGCGCAGACGGGCGAACCGCTGTGCGGACTGCCCCCCCTTCCGCTGTTTGCCGGGGACGAGCGAGGAGGCGGACTTGACGGGCTCGACGCGTTTCCCCTTCAGCCAGCCGACGTTCGCCTCGCGGCGGTCTAAGACGATGAGCCCGAAGAGTCCGGAGTCCTCGAGCATGTGTTCGAGCGGCTCGGTGAGGAACTCCGAGTCGCAGTGGTAGCGGAACGACTCGACGGGCTGCGGGGGCGATTCCAGGGTCCGCGTGACCATGTCGGTCTGGCCGCCGCCCGCGTCGATGGCGCCCGAGAAGATCACGATCCCGTTGTCGGGCGGGAAGGTGTCGTAATAGCGCAGTCGGTCCTTGATCGACGTCAGCGCGTCTTGGACGTTCGTCCGGGTCTGCTTGGACTTGATGTTCGACGCCTCGCTGTGCTCTTGGGTGACGTGGGCCACCACGTCGGAGATCTGCTTGTCCTCGGGGATGTAGATGGTGACGAGCTGGGTGCCGGAGCCCTCGTAGTCTTTGAGCTCCTCGATGACCTTGCGGAACTCGTACTTCCGGCGGTCCTCGTTCGCCTCCTGTGCGTCGCTACTCATTGCCTGAAATACGGTCGCGTGCGTGTAAGTAAGCTTTGACCTGCCGGCTCACCGGGAGAGCGGTCACCCCCCGGCCGCGATCGGGCGCGACGAGGCGGGAGCCGTCCTCAGGCGTAGTGTTCCTCGAGGTAGTCGACGATGTCGTCGCTCTCGTACATGGTAACGCCGCGGTCGGTGTCGACGAGGTACGGGATCTGGTCGTCGCCGCCCGCGGTGAGCTCGTCGTGGGTGACCTCGTTGGTCACGTCGCCGCCGACATCGCCGGGAAGCCGCGGGTTGTGCGCGACGTAGGAGACGCCGAGCTCGGAGAGCGTCTCGCGGACCTTCGCGCAGTGCGGACAGCCTTCCGACTGGTAGAGTTCGAGCATCGGACGACGGTACGGCCGCGGGGAGGAAACCGTTTGCGGGGGTCGCGGTTCGGGGCGGGCGGAGCGGTGCGCGAGGCAGGCGGAGCGGTGTGTGTGGCGGGCGCCGACGGAGCTACATCGACTCGGGCGCCTCGACGCCCAGCACGTCGAGTGCGTTCGCCATCGTGTGCTTCGCGGCCGCGACGACCGCGACGCGGGCGTCGCGCAGCTCGTCGGTCTCGGCGGTCACGACCGGGCACTCGCGGTAGAAGGCGTTGTACGCGTCGGCGAACTCGCGGGTGAACGTCGCGATCGTGTGCGGTTCGAGGTCGTCCGCGGCGGCCTCAATCGCCGCGGGGAAGCGCGCGACCTCGCGGAGCAGGTCGCGGGCCGCGTCGGTTTCGAGGGCGCCCGCGTCCACGTCGAGCGCGTCGGGATCGACGCGCCCGTCGGCGTCGGCCGTCACGCCCGGAACATCGACGCCTTCGGCCGCGGCCTCGTCAAGGATGCCGGCGCAGCGCGCGTGGACGTACTGGACGAACGGGGCCGACTGCGCCTCGAAGTCGAGCGCGTCCTCCCACTCGAAGGTGATCGCCTTCGCGGGCTGCTTCGAGACGATGTCGTACCGCACGGCGCCGATCCCGACCTGATGGGCGATGCGCTCGACGTCCGCGTCGGTGAGGTCGTCGTCGCGGATGCGGTCGTCCATCCGGGACTCGACCGCCTCGCGGGCGCGGTCGATCGCCTCGTCGAGCAGGTCGTCGAGCATCACGCCCGTCCCCTTCCGGGTGGACATCTTCCCGTCGGGGAGGTTGACGTACGAGTAGATGACGTGGCCGAGCCGGTCGGTGTCGTTGCCGAGCAGCTCCAAGGTCGCGTCGAGCTGGTCGGCCTGGAGCTTGTGGTCCTCGCCGAGCACCGTGACGGCGCGGTCGTAGTTGTCGAACTTCCACTCGTGGTGCGCGAGATCCCGGGTGGTGTAGAGGCTGGTGTCGTCCGAGCGGAGGAAGACGAGGTTCTTCTCGATCCCCCACTCGTCGAGTTCCAGCTGCCAGGCGTCCTCCTCGTAGACCGCGTGGTCGGTCTCCTTGAGCCGCGCCGCGATGTCGTCGGTGGAACCGTCGCGCATGAACCGGGTCTCCTTGACGAACTCGTCGAACTCCGCGGGGAGCCGCGCGAGGCACTCCTTCATCCCGCCCAGCACCGTGTCGACGACCTCGCCGACGCGCTCGTACGTCGCCTCGTCGCCGGCTTCGAGCCCCTGGAGAATCTCCTGAATCTCCGCCTCCGCGGCCTCGACCGCGTCGGCGTCGGCCTCCTCCAGGAAGGCGTTCCCCTTGCGGTAGTAGCGCACGAGGTTGTACTCCGCGCGGTCGCGCGCGGGGTCGGCGTCGAGGTCGGACTCGTCGAACCGCTCGTACGCCCAGGTGAACACGGCCATCTGCCGGCCGGCGTCGTTGACGTAGTAATGGCGGTCGACGTCGTACCCCGCGTACTCCATGAGGTTCGCGACGGCGTCGCCGACGATCGGGTTGCGCGCGCGGCCGACGTGGACCGGGCCGGTCGGGTTCGCGCTGGTGTGCTCGACGACGACCGAGGTGTCCCGGTCGGGGAGCGCACCGTAGTCGGCGTCGACGGCGGCCGCGTCGAGGGTGTCCGCGAGGTAGCGCTCGTTCGCGTGGAAGTTGACGTACGGCCCCGCGGTGTCGACGCTCGCGACGTAGTCGGTGCCCTCGACCGACACCGCCTCGGCGACCGTCGCCGCGACGTTCGGCGGCGCGTCGCCGACCTCGCCCGCGAGTCGGAACGCGACGCTGGAGGCGAGCGTCGCGTCCATGTCGTCGGGCGGGCGTTCGATGCCGAGGTCGTCGGTCGGGAGGTCGAGCGAGCCGAGCGCGTCCGCGAGCGCCGCCTCGACCTCCGACCGGAACTGCCTGAACATACCGTCCGTTCGACGGGCGGGTTAAAAGGCCCTTCCGAAGCGGCTCGAAACGGAAGACGGGAAATCGGTGGGGCGAAACGTGAAACCCTACGAACCGCAGTGGCGCGTGCCTGTGAGGCCGCATCGCGGCCGAACAGCACCGCGCGAGGGACGCCGCGAGCGACCGGAGGGAGCGAGCGGCAGCGAGGCGCGACGCGCCTCTGGCAGCCGGCGGCGGAGCTGCCGGCGACGAGGCTGGGGAGGTGTTCGCCGTCGATCTGAGCGAGATATCTTTTAAACAGCTACCAGCAACACCACAATCCAATTTATAAGCAACCGATCAAGCATACTCATTCAACCACCCTCGCTATCGATCAACAAGCACTTTTCAGCGACCAGACGTTTCAGGTGAAACTCTGTCTGAAGACTAGGATTTCAACAGCGCCAAATAATCGCCGGTAGACCTGCGGTGAACACCTCCAAGACCCAGCCGCTCACTTATAAACAGCTCATAACGGATCGGCGGTGAACACTTCCAAAGCCCCAGCCGCGAGGACTCGCGCGGCTCGCTGCGCTCCTCGGTCGCTCACTGCGTTCGCTCCCTGCGGTGCTTGCGTCGCCGTGCTTCGTCCTCGCGGCTGCCCCTTTGAGTCCCGCCCCGCACAGCCCCGCACCTCACGCCTCCCCAGCCTCGTCGACCGGCCTCCGCTTCGCTCCGGCCGGTCGACTCCCTCGCGGGCGGTTCGCGGTCGCCTGTGGCGACCGCTCACCGGCGCGCCACCGCGATAACTGATCGTTCATTGATTCGGCTGTATTGACCGCTGCTGGGGCGGAATACATCACTTGTTGAGGATTTCAACAGAGCCGATTATTTATAAGCGAGCGGCCGAGAGTTCGGAAGCACCTCCCGCAGAACAGCCGATCCCGGAGTCGTATTCTTACGAGACGATCTCGTCGATCAGTTCACGCGCGCTGCGCCGGACCGCCGCGTCGCTCTCGATCGACGGCTCCCACCCGAGGTCGGCCAGCTTCTCGATCGACAGGCGCATCTTCGGCACGTCACCGGTCCAGCCGCGGTCGCCGCCGGTGTAGCTGTACTCGGGGTCGACACCGAGTTCCTCGCTCACGATGTCGGCGATGTCGGTGACGGAGGTGGTCGTCCGCGTGCCGAGGTTGTACACGTTGTACGCGTCGTCCGCGCCCTCGACGACGTGCTGGATCGCGTCGACGCACTCGGTGACGTGCATGTACGACTTCTCCTGCCGGCCGTCGCCGAGGATCTCCAGCTCCGTCGGGTCCTCGTCCAGCTTCTCGATGAAGTCGGGGATCACGTTGCCGCGCTGGCGCGGGCCGACGATGTTCGCGAAGCGGAACACCCACGACTGGATCCCGTACGAGTGGGCGTGCGTGGAGATGAGCCCCTCGTCGGCGAGCTTCGAGGAGCCGTAGATCGAGATGGGCTCCATCGGCGCGTAGTCCTCGGCCGTCGGGCGCGGCGCCTCGCCGTAGACGGTCGACGAGGAGGTGAACGCGAAGCGGTCGACGCCGACCTCGCGCATGCGATCTAAGACGTTGTACGTCATCGCGGTGTTCTCCTCGAAGAGGACGCGGTCGTCGTCGTAGTTCGTGTCCGTGTACGCCGCGAAGTGGAAGACGACGTCGAGGTCGCCGGTGACCGCGCGGGCGACGTCGTCGGGGTCGGTCACGTCGGCCGCGACGAACTCGGCGCCGGCGGGCACCCGGTCGCGGGTCCCCTTCGAGAGGTCGTCGGCGACGCGGACGGCCGCGCCGCGGTCGAGCAGGTCGGCCGCGAGGTGGCTCCCGACGAGGCCGGCGCCCCCGGTGACGAGGACGCGCGAATCGGCGAGGTTCATACCGGTCGGTCGGCGCTCGCGGATAAGTAGGTGTGGAATCGGGACGGGGTCGGCGGTCGAGGCGCCGCTATAAGTTCTCGAACGCCTCGTCGACGATTTCACCGGTGTCGGCGACGATATTCTCCATCTCGTCGTCGTCCGGCGCCATCCCGACGAGCCGGGCGATACGCATGATCGAGACGTGGTAGACGCGCTGGACGCCGGGCTCCTCCTCCCAGATAACGACGTTACACGCCATCAGCGCGCCGAGCTTGTTGTCGGTCGCGTCGAGCGCTCGGTCGGCGACCTCGGGGTTACACGCGCCCAAGACGTAGTAGGGGTCGCGGCCCGCGTCCACCTTCTCGTTGAGCATCTCCGACGGCGAGAACTCGACGGGGACGCCGAATCCGGCGTCGGTGAACACCTCGCGGACGTGTTCGATCGCCGCCTCGTGATCCATCTCGAGGGTGGCCTGCTGTTCGCCGATGTCGTCCGGGTCGATCTGCGTCGGGTCGATGGGAAGCGTCATTCGTGTATCGTCTTGGACCTACGTAACAAAGTCTCTTCGGATGGCTCGGCGAGAGAGCGACCCATCACCCGATCGAACGGCGTTGCGGCCGACGCGACCGGGGGTAGTATTGTACTGTTTGGGAACAACTTTAACCCGCTCTGCCGCCGTATCGTCCGATACGATGACCGCGTCAGTGCGCGAGGACCTCGAACGCGACATGGAGTGTCTGGACCTCCTGGAGTGTATCCACGGGCTCAACGAGCGGGATCGGGCGGTGTTTCGGGCGCTCCAGCAAGCGGACGAGGCGCTCACCGTCGACGACGTGGCGGAGCGGCTGGGCTGCGAGCGCTCGACGGCGCACCGGTCGATCTCGCGACTGGTCGAGGCCGAGGTGGTCGCCCAGCGGCAGGTGAACTACGACCACGGCGGATACTACTACGTGTACCGGCCGCGGACGCGCGAGGAGGTCGCCCGCGAGATGCGGCGGCTGCTCAACAGCTGGTACGCGACCGTCGGGCGGCTCATCCAGGAGTTCGAAGATCGGTGTGACGGGGGGGCGAGCGACGGCGGGGACCGCTCGGCTCCCTCCGGTTCCTAGCGGGCGGTCGGTCGCGTCGCTCACCGCAGTATTGTGTGAAACATACAAAATAAATAAATCGCTGGGGACCGAAGGGAGACGCATGGCCGAAGACACGGGTGCGGCCGGATCGGCGACGACCGGCGACGACGCGCCCGCCGAGTACGTGCGGGCCAACCGCGAGGCGCTGGTCTCGCTGGCCCTCGATCTGCTCGCGGTCGACACGTCGAATCCCCCCGGCGACACGCGCGAGGTCGTCGCGGAGATCGAGCGGTTCCTCGACCCCCTCCCGGTCGCGGTCGAGCGGTTCGCCGTCGACCCGGCGAAGCCGAACCTACTCGTGCGGGTCCCCGGCGACGCCGACCGCACGCTGCTGTACAACGGGCACCTCGACACGGTGCCGTTCGACGAGACGGAGTGGACGCGCGATCCGCTCGGCGAGCGCGACGACGACCGCGTCTACGGGCGGGGCGCGACCGACATGAAGGGCGCCGTGGCGTCGTTGCTGTTCGCGATCCGAGCCTTCGCGGCCACCGAAACCGACCCGGCCGTCGACCTCCTGTTCGCCTTCGTGAGCGACGAGGAGGTGGGCGGCGACGCCGGGCTCCCGGCGCTGCTCGACGCGGGGGCGCTCGACGCGGACGCCTGCGTGATCGGCGAGCCGACCTGCGAGGAGGGCCGCCGCTCCGTCACGGTCGCGGACCGGGGAAGCATCTGGCTGACGCTCGAGGCGTCGGGCGAGGCGGCGCACGGCTCCCGGCCGACGCTCGGCGTCAACGCCGTCGACCGACTGTACGACGCCGTCGAGACGATGCGCGATCGATTCGGCACCGAGCGGCTGGCGATCGGCGCCGAGATGGAGCCGATCGTCGAGGAGTCGGTCGCGTACTACGCCCCGTCGATGGGCGAGGCGGCCGCGCGGGACCTCTTCCGGTACCCGTCGATCAACCTCGGCGTCTTCGAGGGCGGCGACGCGGTGAACGCCGTCCCGGGGGCCGCGCGCGCCGAGATCGACGTGCGGCTGACGGCGGGCGTCCACACGCCCGACGTGCTCGCGGGGATCCGCGAGTGCGTCGCCGACTGCGAGGGGGTCACGGTCGCCGACGTCTCGTGGAGCGTCGGCACGGCCGAAGACCCCGACGGTCCGCTCGTCGAGGCCGTCGCGTCGACGGCGGCGGCCGTCACGGGGGACCGCGTCTTCAGGCGGAGCGCCACGGGCGGCGGCGACGCCAAGAAGCTCCGGAACGCCGGGATCTCGACCGTCGAGTTCGCGCTCGGGACCGACACGCTCCACGCGCCCGACGAGTACGTCCCGGTGGACGCGCTCGTCGACAACGCGGTCGTCTACGCCCGGCTGCCGGCGGCGTG
This sequence comes from Halorubrum trapanicum, assembly GCF_002355655.1. Classification (NCBI taxonomy): domain Archaea; kingdom Methanobacteriati; phylum Methanobacteriota; class Halobacteria; order Halobacteriales; family Haloferacaceae; genus Halorubrum; species Halorubrum trapanicum. Next base: position 1,445,038 of record NZ_AP017569.1, read on the forward strand.
GCGGACCGAGACGGACCGATAGTCGACGCCCCGCACCCGCCCGGTACACGTCGGTGGGACGGTCGGGATACCGCGATCGCGACCCCCCTGTCCGAGTGTTTTTAGAATATTGGAATTTACTCACAATATTAATACCACACGCCGGCAACTACCGCGTGTGAGACAGCCATGACCGACATCGAACCCGACGAGACCGTCGACGCGAGGGGCGCGGCGTGCCCCGGCCCCCTGATGGACCTCATCGGCGCGATTCGGGGCGCGGAGTCGGGAGACGTCGTCCGACTGTTGAGCGACAGCGAGGGATCGCTCACCGACGTCCCCGAGTGGGCCGAGGAGGCCGGTAACGAGCTGCTCGCCGTCGAGGAGCTCGACGACCACAACGCGTTTTACGTGGAGAAAGCATGACCGAGCGCGTCGTCATCGTCGGGGGCGGGACCGGCGGCACCGTCCTCGCCAACGACCTCGCCGATCGGCTCGAACCCGAGCTCGACGCCGGCGACGTCGAGGTCACTCTGATCAACGACGACCCCGACCACGTCTACAAGCCGGTCTGGCTGTACGTGCCGTTCGGACAGCGCGAACCGGCGGACGGTCGCCGCGCGCTCGACGAACTCGTCGACGAGGCGGTCGACCTCCGGATCGATCGGGTGACCGAGATCGACACCGACGCCCGGCGGCTCCGGTTCGACGGCGGCGAGCCGTCGATGGAGTACGATCACCTCGTCTTGGCGACCGGATCGACGCTGGAGCCCGACCGGGTTCCCGGCCTCGCGGAGGGCGGCCACGACTACTACAGCGAGTCGGGCGCGACCGCCCTCCGCGACGAGTTGCTGGAATTCACCGAGGGCGAGCTCGTGTTGAGCGTCGTCGGCACCCCCCACATGTGTCCGGCGGCGCCGCTGGAGTTCGTCTTCATGGCCGACGACTGGTTCCGCGAGCGCGGCCTGCGCGAGGACGTCGACATCACCTACACGTACCCGATCCAGCGCGTCCACGGCAATCCCCACATCGCCGAGTGGGCCCGCCCCATCATGGAGGAACGGGACATCGAGGTGGAGACGTTCTTCAACGCCGAGTCGGTCGACTCCGACGCGGAGACGGTCACGTCGATGGAGGGGACCGAGCTCGACTACGACCTCCTCGTGACGATCCCGCCCCACGGCGGCGTCGACCTGATCGAGGCGGCCGGGCTCGGCGACGACGGCTGGGTCGACGTCGACAAGCACACGCTGGAGGCCGAGGCCGCGGAGGACGTCTACGCGCTCGGCGACACCGCCGACACCGGCGTCCCGAACGCGGGCAGCGTGGCGCACTACCAGGCCGGCGTCGTCGGCCGGCGCCTCGCCAGCGAGGTCCGCGGTCGCCCGGCGACGGCGACGTACGACGGCAAGACGCTGTGCTTCGTCGAGACCGGGATGGATTCGGCCTCGTTCGTCGAGTTCGACTACGAGACCCCGCCGTCGCCCGCGCCGCCCTCGGAGAAGCTCCACTGGTCGAAGCTGGCGTACAACGAGTCCTACTGGCTCACCGCGCGGGGGCTGCTCTGACCATGTCCGAGACGGAACCCTCCGAATCGGCCGATCTCGAGACGGCGATCCAAGAAAATCCCGAGGCCGTCGCCGCGTTCGTGGAGCGGCTCGACGCGGTCAACGAGCTGCTGGACGTGCTCTCCTTAGGCGAGAGCGCGCTCGACGACGAGATGGTCCGCGAGCTCTCGGCAACGGGGTCGACGCTCGCGGAGTCCGCCGACGGGCTGGCGACCGACGAGACCGTCGCGCTGGCCGAGGCGGTCGGCGAGAACGGCGACGAGCTGCGGGCGGCGCTCGACACGCTGCTCGAACTCCAGCGGAGCGGGACGCTCGACGAGCTGGCCGAGATCGCCGAGGTCGGGTCGCTGGCGACCGCGGCCCTTGACGACGAGATGGTGAGGTCGCTGGCCGGCACCGGCGCCGCGCTCGGCGAAGTGGCGCAGACCGCGGCCGACGACGACGCCCGCGACGGCGTCGAGACGCTGCTGAAGGGCGTCGGCGAGGCGGAAAGCGAGTCGCCCGAGCGGGTCGGCGCCGTCGGGCTGCTCCGCGGCGTGCGCGACCCGGAGGTCCAGTACGGGCTGGGCTACCTGCTGGCGGTGGCGGGCGCGATCGGCCGCGAGCGATCCGGTCGCGAGTGAGCCGATCGCGAGTGAGCCGATCGCGAGTGAGCCGATCGCGAGTGAGCCGATCGCGAGTGAGCCGATCGCGAGTGAGCCGATCGCGAGCGCACCGCTGGGGAGTCGTAGCGGGAGAACGGGAGTTCGGGGATCGGAACAGCGGTTCGTTTTTCGGCGGTCAGACCAGCAGCTGGATGTCCGCCTCGGCCATGTCCTGAAGCGCGGTGGCGGCGCCGACGCCCGTGGTGACGCCGTCGTAGAAGTCGTCCTCGTCGTAGTCCATCAGGTCGATAGTCATCTGACAGGCCTGGAACTCCACGCCCATGTCGAGGCTCGTCTCGAGGAGCTCCTCGACCGTGGCGGTGTCGTTGTCCGCGATCCGCTTTTCCATCATCCGCGTCGTGACGCGGTCCATGCCGGGGAGCGCGGCGACGGCGTTGGGAACGGGCATGTTGGGGTTGCCGACGGAGCTGAGCTTGAGGTTCTTCGAGCGCTCCTCGTGGAGGATGTCGAGCCCCCAGAACGTGTGGAAGACGGTCACCTCGTAGCCGAACGCGGCCGCGGTGCTGGCGAGGATGAGCGGCGGGTACGCCATGTCGAGCGTCCCCTTCGTGGCGATGATGCTCATCTTCTTGCCGCCGTCGGTGGCCTCGGCGAGCGCGTCCTCGAGCTCGTCGACGCGCGCGGCCAGCTCCGCGCGGGAGGGGACGTCGCCGTCGGTCGCCTCGGAGGAGTCGTCGGCCGACGCGTCGGGTGTGTCCGTGCCCATCGTTACTCGGTCTTGCGGACGTAGTGTTTGTACACGTCGTCGCCCTCCGTCTGGTCGACGAGCTCGACGCCCGCGGTGCCGTCGGCCCAGCCGTCGATGTCGCTCATGCTGCCGGGGTCGGTCGCCAGCACTTCGAGGACCTCGCCCGCGGCGAGACCGTCGATGGCGGACTTCGTCTTCACCACTGGCATGGGGCACGATGCGCCTTTCACGTCGAGCGTCTCCGCGATGTCGAATTCGGAACTCATTGTGTATCTGCTCCGGTCGTGTGTATTGGAGCTATCGCACAATACCCTCCAGCAAGGTAAAAGATTGTTGGTTCTTGTGAACAGCGCCAACTACCATATAACGCGAAACGTATTCAGGCACCCCATAACCCGTATTAGATACTTTAGAGGAATATCTGACGCCCACGTCCGGCAGTAGTATTGTTCAAAAAAGGAAATACTATGAAAATGCTTTTGTGCGTCGACCCGGTAGAACCGACTGCGAAATATGAATGCCGACGACTTTCCGACTCCGGACGTCGACGTCGACTCCGTCGACCCGGACTCGCTCAAACATCGAATCGACGCCGGCGAGGACGTGACGATCCTCGACGCGCGTATGGGGTCTGACTACGAGGAGTGGCGCATCGACGGCGAGAACGTCACGTCGATCAACGTCCCGTACTTCGAGTTCCTCGACGACGAGATCGACGACGACGTCCTCGATCGGATCCCCGACGACCGCGAGGTGACCGTGCTGTGCGCGAAGGGCGGCGCCAGCGAGTACGTCGCGGGCGCGCTCGCGGAGCGCGGCTACGACGTCGACCACCTCGAAGACGGGATGAACGGCTGGGCGAGCATCTACGAGGCCGTCGAGGTCGAGCGCTACGACGGCGCCGGCACGCTGCTCCAGTACCAGCGCCCCTCCTCGGGCTGCCTCGGCTACCTCCTCTACGACGGCGGCGAGGCCGCGATCATCGACCCGCTGCGGGCGTTCACCGACCGCTACCTCGACGACGCCGACGACCTCGGCGTCGACCTGACGTACGCCATCGACACGCACGTCCACGCCGACCACATCTCGGGCGTGCGCGACCTCGACGCCGAGGGCGTGGAGGGCGTCATCCCGGCGGCCGCCGTCGACCGCGGCGTCACGTACGCCGACGAGCTGACCACGGCTGAAGACGGCGACACCTTCGAAGTCGGCGACGCGACGATCGAGGCCGTCTACACCCCCGGCCACACGACCGGGATGACCTCCTACCTCGTCGACGAGAGCCTGCTCGCGACCGGCGACGGGCTGTTCGTCGAGAGCGTCGCTCGCCCCGATCTCGAAGAGGGCGACGAGGGCGCCCCCGACGCGGCGCGCACCCTGTACGAGTCGCTACAGGAGCGCGTCCTCTCGCTGCCCGACGACACCCTGATCGGCGGCGCGCACTTCAGCGACGCCGCGGTCCCGGCCGACGACGGCACCTACACGGCGCCCATCGGCGAGCTCGTCGCGGAGATGGACGCGCTCACGATGGACGAAGGGGAGTTCGTCGACCTGATCCTCTCGGACATGCCGCCGCGGCCGGCCAACTACGAGGACATCATCGCGACGAACCTCGGGCAGAACGCCGTCGACGACGAGGAGGCGTTCACCTTAGAGCTCGGGCCGAACAACTGCGCCGCCAGCCAGGACTCGCTCGCGGGTGACTGACGACGCACATGGTCGCTGACCCAGTACTGCTGCAGGCTGTCGCCGAGCTGTTCCCCAACGGGATCAGCCGGTACGCCGTCGGCGGACTGCTCGTCGGCCTCGGGACCGTCCTGATCTACGTCGGGACGGGGATCCCCGCCGGGGCGAGCACGTTCCTGGAGTCGACGCTGTCGTACGTCTCCGACCAGTCGCGGTTCCAGCGGTACGTCGGCTCGCGAGACTGGCGGGTCGTGTTCACGGCCGGCATCGTCCTGGGCGGGCTGGCGTTCGCGGCGACGTTCCAGTCCGGACTGGTCACGAGCCCGCTGTACGAGCCCGGAACGACCGGCCAGCTGTACGAGGTCGCCGGCGTGACGCTGTGGACGACGGAGATCCAGCCGTGGCGGCTGTTCCTCGGCGGGATCTTAGTCGGTGTCGGGACCCGCGTCGGGAAGGGGTGTACGTCCGGCCACGGCGTCTGCGGCGTCGGCTCGGCGTCGAAGACGTCGCTGGTCGGCGTCGCGACGTTCCTGACCGTGGCGATCGGGACCGCGCAGGTCGTCGCCGCGCTGGGGGTGAGTCCGTAATGCGCGAGACGCGAGCGTCTCGAACTGCGCGAACGGGAGCGACCGGAGGGAGCGACACGTGAGCGCGGACCGCCATCCCCTGTTCAAGCCGCTGGTGTTCGTCGGCGGTATCACCTTCGGGTTCGGCCTCGGGTTCAGCCACATGGCGCGGCCGGAGGTCGTGGTGAACTTCCTCCTGTTCGACGATCTCGGGCTCCCGTTCGTGATGTTCGGGGCCGCGATCGTCTCCGGGATCGCGTTCGCGCTGCTGCCCCGGGTCCGGGACGCCGCGCCCCTCACGGGCGACCCCTACGAGCGCCGGCTGAAACCGTTCGACCGGAACGTCCTCGTCGGCGGCGCCGTCTTCGGCGTCGGCTGGGGGCTCTCCGGGATCTGCCCGGGCGCCGCGTACGCCAGCCTCGGGGTCGGCAACGTCACGATCCTCTGGGCGCTCGGCGGGATGTTCGTCGGGGCGTACGCGCAGGGCTACTGGCGGAGCCGGACCGGGGCCCGCGACGCCGCCGCGGCGGGCGCGGACTGACCGACCGGCACTATGGACCCCGCTCTCGTCGCCCTCTTCGTCGGCGCGGCGCTCGCCAGCCTCTTCATGGCGTGGGTGATCGGCGCCGGGTCGAGCGGCGCGACGCCGTTCGCCCCCGCCGTCGGCGCGAACGCGATCGGCACGATGCGCGCGGCCCTTCTGGTCGGCGTCTTCGGCTTCGCCGGCGCCGTCACGCAGGGCGGAAACGTCTCCGAAGCCGTCGGTAGCGGCCTCGTCGGCGGCATCAGTCTGCCCGTCACCGGCGTCATCCTCGTGCTCGTCCTCGGCGCGGGACTGATGGCGGTCGGCATCACCACCGGGATCCCGATCGCGACCGCGTTCACCGTGACCGGCGCCGTCATCGGCGTCGGCCTCGCGCTCGGCGGGACGCCGGTCTGGTCGAAGTACCAACAGATCGGCGCCGTCTGGGTCCTCACGCCGTTCGTCGGCGGCGGCATCGCGTTCGGTATCGCCTCCGTCCTCCCGCGGCCCGGCGTTCCCGAGCGGTACAGCGTCCCGGCCCTCGCCGGGCTCGTCGGGAGCGTCCTCGCGAACGTCCGATTCAGCTTCCTGGGTGACGGGCCCGAATCGGGCACGCTCCGCGGCGTCGCCCAGCACGCGCTGGGGGTCGACGGGCTCGCGTCGGCGGTCGCGATCACGGGCCTGGCGGCGCTGGCCGTCGCGGCCGTCGTCCGGTGGGACGTGAGCCGCGACGAGGAGGACGGACTGCGGCGCGTCCTGCTCGCGCTCGGCTCGCTCGTCGCGTTCTCCGCGGGCGGGAGTCAGGTCGGGCTGGCGGTCGGACCGCTGCTCCCGCTGCTCGACGAGGTGGGGATGATCTCGACGACCGCCGCGCTCGTCGGCGGCGGGTTCGGGATGCTGGTCGGCTCGTGGACCGGCGCGCCGCGGATGATCAAGTCGCTCGCGCAGGACTACTCCTCGCTCGGGCCGCGCCGCTCCATCTCGGCGCTCGTCCCGTCGTTCCTCATCGCGCAGCTGGCGGTGCTGCTCGGCGTTCCCGTCTCGTTCAACGAGATCGTCGTCAGCGCGATCATCGGGAGCGGCGCGGCCGTCGGGGGCCGCGACGCGGTGGACGCGCGGAAGATCCTCGTGACGGTTGGGGCGTGGGCGGGCTCGTTCGCCCTCTCGTTCGCGCTCGCGTACGCCGCGGCGGCGCTCTTTTTATAAACGGACGCGCCGCGGCGTCAGTTCTTTATAAGTGTTCAATCTGACGCGGTGGCGCGTGCCGACGAGCGCCGCAACGCGGCGCGAGTCGCACGCGCGAGGGAGTCGGGCGCGACGAGGGCGACCGAAGGGAGCCCGAAGACGCGCCCGACGAGGCTGGGGAGGCGTGAGGTGCTGTGCGGGGCGGTGCGGGGCGGGACTCAAAGGGGCAGTCACCGGCGGCTCCGCCGCCGGTTTCCCGTGGCGCGTAGCGCCACGCTGCCGTGAGGCGGGCGCAGGCGTTCACGAGAGCGCAGCTCTCGTGAGCCAATCAGAACGCGAAGCGTTCTGATGACGACGCAAGCACCGTAGGAACGAGCGAAGCGAGTGACGAGGAGCGTGGTTCGAAACGGCGGAGCCGTTTCGTCATCACGAGACGCCGGAGGCGTCTCGAACGACAGCGAGCGTGTGCCCGCCTCACGGCTGGGGCTTTGGAGGTGTTCGCCGCCGATCCACGGTCAGTTGTTTATAAGCGAACGACTCGGAAGTTAGAGGCGCTTTCCACCGATCCACAGCCAGTCATTTATAAACGATCGACAGGAGCTTCCAGAGTCCGACGAGGGCAACGCCCACCGACGGTCCGCGAGGCTCCTCGCAGGCAAAACCTCTCCGTAAGTTATCGGTACTCCGGCCGAGGTTACCCGAATATAGTATTGTACAGTAAGCCCAAAACCGTTATAGGTACGAAGCGGGTAGGGGAGAGTGAGCAGAAATGTGCCAGAAGCGAAATTCCGCGTTCGGAAGTCGGAGGGAGAGTCGATGGCAGGATTAGAGATTCCCACGTGGGACCCGGAGACGGCCCTGCTTATCGGCGCGATCCTCCTGGAAGCGTTCGTGTTGTACGTGGGGTACGGCGGCCTCGAACGGCTCGTCGGTCCCTATCTGATGGAACTCGTCGTGGGAGGTGACGCGAGTGCTCGGTAGCCTTCTCAGCGGGCCCGGCTTCCTGGGGACGAGCCCCGAGATGCTCGCCCTGTTCGTCGGATTCGGCCTCGTCGTCGGCGTCCTGTTCGGGTTCTTCGGCATGGGCGGGTCGTTCCTCGTCACCCCCGCCCTGCTCATGCTAGACTACTCCGCCCCCGTCGCGGTCGGCAGCGGGATGGCGTTCGTCTTCGGGACGGCCGTGATCGCGACGCTGAAACACCACGACCTCGGGCAGGTGGACTACAAGCTCGGCGCGATCATGATCACGGGGACGACGATCGGAATCGAGGCCGGGCGCGCCAGCGTCTACTACCTCGAATCGATGGGGCTCGCCGGCGGCGTCATCAGCGTCGCCTACGTCGTCCTGCTCGGCGGCGTCGGGGCGATGGTCACCCGCGACGCCCTCAAGGGCGACGGCGGGGGCGGAATCGACCACGAGGCGACCGACAGGGACCTCGACGAGTACGAGATCCCCGAGATCGCCAAGAAAATCCAGCGGACCGTTCGCATTCCGCCGATGGTGACGCTCCGCGGCGACGTCCGCGTCTCCGCGTGGGTGATCACGGCCGTCGCCTTCGCGACCGGCGTCCTGTCCGGCTTCCTCGGCGTCGGCGGCGGCTTCATCCGGATGCCAGCGATGATCTACGCGATCGGCGTCCCGGTGCCCGTCGCGGTCGGCACGGACCTCTTCGAGATCGTCTTCTCCGGCGGGCTCGGGAGCTACCTCTACGGGCAGGGCGGCGGCGTGAACCTCGGTATCGTCGCCCCGCTGCTGTTCGGGAGCGCGCTGGGCGCGCGCATCGGCTCCGCCGCGACCGCGGTCGTCGATTCCGACGAGATCAAGGTGTACTTCGGCGGGATGCTGCTGGTCGGCTCCATCGCCGTGGGTATCGGCGAAATAGGGTCCTACCTCGGCAACTCGACGCTTGAGCTGCTCGGACTGGTACTCGTCATCGGCGCGGCGGTCGTCGTCGCGGCCGCGGTCCTCTACACGACGGTCACTTCGCTCCGCGTGACGCGGCAACAGCAGACGTCGACCGCCGACTGATCCGCGTTTCGCCGTCGGATCCGCAGCTCCGATCTTGTACACTTGATTCAGAACAGCTGCCGAGCGGAAGCGATCGGTCCGCCGTGCGCCGACGCGGTCGACGCGCCGAGCCGCTCTCGCCCCTCACAGTCCCTCTTCGCCGCCCTCCTGCGTGAGGAGGACGACCATCGAGAGCCCGGAGATGAGGAGCAGAATGAGCGTGGGGACGACCGCGTACTGGTAGAACGCGTTCTGCTGCGCGCGCCAGATCTGCGTGACGATCGTGTCGAACCCGGTCGGGCGGAGCACGAGCGTGACGGGCAGTTCCTTCATCGTCGTGAGGAACACGAGCGCGGCGCCGGCGACGATGCCGGAGCGCGTGAGCGGGAACGTGACGCGCCTGAACGCGCCGGTCGACGACTCACCGAGGGTGCGCGCGGCCTCGACGAGCCGCCGGTCGATCTGGAGGATGGAGGTCCGCGTCGACCCGACCGCCTGGGGGAGGAAGCGGACGACGTACGCGAACACGAGGAGCGGGAGCGTCTGGTAGAGCCACGGCGCGTAGCCGGAGCCGAAGTACACCAACGCGAGCGCCAACACGATGCCGGGCACCGCGAAGCCGACGTACGTCGCCCGCTCGAAGATCACCGCGAACGGCGAGTCGTGGTTCGCGGCGAAGTACGCGACCGGGATCGCGGCGAGCGCGGCGGCGACGGCCGCCGCCGCGGAGACCGACACGGAGTTGAGCACCATGATCGGCTCGAACGCCAGCGAGGGGCGGCGCCCGGATTCGGCCCGGAGCAGCCACAGCCCGAGGATCCACAGGGGGACGAGCAGCGCGGTGCCGGACACCGCGGCCGGCAGCAGCGTCGCGGGCCAGCGCAGGCGGCCGAGCGACACCCGGTCGTCCGTCCGCCCCGCGTCGTCGCCGCTCGTGTTCCGGTCCGAGCGGACGGCCCACTCCAGGGCGAGCACGAGGATGACCACGACGAGCAGCTGGAGGGAAAGCAGCGCGGCGTAGTCGCTGCCGAAGGAGTTGTACTCCACGTAGATCTGTCGGGTGAACACCGGGAGCTGCATGATCGAGGGCGTCCCGAAGTCGGAGACGGCGTACAGCGCCGAGAGCAGCGCCCCGGCGGCGATCGCGGGCCGGATCGTCGGGAGCGTCACCCGGCGGAACGCCGCGAGCCGGCCGTGGTTGAGCGTCCGGGCGGCCTCCAGCATCGTCGTGTCGAACGACAGCAGCGCGGCCCGGGTGGTGAGGTAGACGTAGGGGTAGGTGTACAGCGTGATCACGAAAATCGTTCCGGAGAGGCCGTAGATGTTGGGCACCCGCTCGACACCCAGCGGCGCGAGGACGTTGTGGAACGCCCCCTGCGGGCCGAACGCGGAGACGAACGAGAAGGCGCCGACGTAGCTCGGCACGACGAGCGGGAGCGCGGCCGCGACGGACCAGAAGCGGGGGAACGGGAGGTCGGTCCGGGCGGTGAGGTACGCGAGCGGCACGCCGATGAGGATCGAGGCGGCGGTGACGCCCGCCATCAGCACGAGGCTGTTGACGAGCACCTCGGCGGTGCCGGCGCTGAACACGAGGTCCATCGCCCGCTGCCGGTCGACGGCCGCCGCCCTGATCACGAGCCACGTCAGGGGGAACACGAGCGTGCCGGCGATCGCCGCGCACAGCAGCGTGAGCCCGATCGGGAGCTTGTCGTCGCCGTCGGTCAGCCGGTCGCGGATCCGGGTTCGCAGGGTCATTGTACGGAGGAGGGAGTCGCTCTGTCCGAGCGAGGGGCCGCCCCGCGTTAGGGGTTCCGATCGCCCGGCGAGCGCACTCCGACGGATATATGAATTTAGGGCTGCCTAAAAAGTTCCATGGAACTGACGCGACGCGACGCGGCGGCCGCGCTGGCCGCGATCGGCGCGACCGGCGGGGTCGCGCTCGGCGTCCGTCGGGCGACCGACGATCGGGGCCGACCGGGAGACGGCGAGGCCGACGCGGCGTGGGACGGCGAGGGCGCCCCGGACGACGAGGCGGTCCGTGAGGCGATGACCGCGGCCGCGCGGGTCCTCTACCCGGAGGAGGTCTCCGGGATCGACGCGTTCGTCGACCGCTTCCTCGACGGGCGCCTCGACGGGTCGGCGCACGCCGAGGGCGTCCGCGCCGCCGTCGCCGAGGTCGAGTCGGCGGCCCGGTCGTGGTACGACGCGCCAGTCGCCGAACTCTCGGCGGCCGAGCGCGACGACCTGCTCCGCGAGCTCGGCGCGGACACGGCCGAGGAGGACCCCGGAGGGACGGCCGCGGAGCGCGTCCGCTTCTTCGTCGTCAACGAGCTGCTGCTCGCGCTGTACTCGTCGCCGACGGGCGGCGAGCTCGTCGGCATCGAGAACCCGCAGGGGTATGCCGGCGGCGCGGAGAGCTACCAGGAGGGGCCGCGATGAGCGGCGCCGAGAGCGTCGGCGACGGGCGGTCGGGGGCTGAGGGAGGCGCCGGCGAGGAGGTCGACCGCACTCCGGTCCCCGACGCCGACGTCTGCGTTGTGGGCGCCGGTCCCGCGGGCGCGCTCGTCGCCGACCGGCTCGCGGGCGACCGCGACGTGGTGGTCCTCGACGCCGGGCCGCGGTTCGACCCCGCCGACCGCCTCGCCAGACAGGAGCGGGCGATTCGGCCGTTCTACGGCCGGCCGGACGTGTGGGGCGTCGGCGGCGCGCGCGACGCCCACGAGAACGCCGGCGACTGGTTCTACCCGCTCAACCACGCCCGCGTGAAGGGGGTCGGCGGGTCGACGCTCCACTGGCAGGGGATGGTGATGCGGCTCCACGAGGACGACTTCAACTCCGGCACGGAGCGCGGCGTCGGCCCGGACTGGCCCATCGACTACGCCGACCTCCGGCCGTACTACGCCGAGGCGGAGAAGGAGCTGGGCGTCGCGGGCGCCTCCGACAACCCCTACGCGCCGCCGCGCGAGGAGCCGCACCCGATGCCGGCGTTCGAGCCCTCCTACAGCGACTCGCTGTTCGCCGAGGCCTGCGAGGAGCTGGGGATCGACATGCACTCGGTGCCGAACGCGCGCAACTCCGAGCCGTACGACGACCGGTCGCCCTGCGTCGGCTACGGCACCTGCCAGCCGGTCTGCCCGAGCGGCGCGAAGTACGACGCGACGGTCCACGTCGAGCGCGCGGAGGAGAAGGGCGCGACCGTGGTCGACCGCGCGCCGGTCGAGCGGCTGGAACACGACGGCGACGACCGGGTGACGGCCGCCGTCTACGCGACGCCGGACGGGGAGCGCCACCGACAGGAGGCGGACGCGTTCGTCGTCGCCGCCGGGGGCGTGGAGACGCCGCGGCTCCTCCTTTTGTCCGCCTCCGACCGCTACCCCGACGGGCTCGCGAACGGGAGCGGCCACGTCGGCGAGTTCTTCATGGACCACCTGTTCGCGGGCGCGGGCGGCACGCTCGACGAGGAGACGAGACAGAACCACGTCGGCTTCTACACCAGCGCCTGCGACCAGTTCTACGACGAGGCCGACGCCGAGCAGGCGCCGTTCAAGCTGGAGTTCTTCAACTACGCCGGCCCCTCGCCGGTGGAGATGGCGCTCACGGGCGACGACTGGGGCGACCCGCTCCTAGAGCGGCTCCGCGACGGGTACGGGAACCACATTGCGATGGGCGGGCTCGTCGAGCAGGCGCCGCGGGCCGACAGCCGGATCACCCTCGCCGACGACCGCACCGACGACCGCGGCAACCCCGTGCCGCAGATGGAGTGGACCGTCGGCGACCGCGCACTCGACACGATCGAGCGGGCGAACGAGATCCAGGTCGAGATCTTAGAGGAGCTCGGCGCCGACGTCGAGTGGGTCGCCGGCCCGGACGCGACGGGGCCCGCCTACCACCATATGGGGACGACGCGCATGAGCGACGACCCCGATTCGGGCGTCGTCGACGCCGACTGTCGGACCCACGACCTCGACAACTGCTGGATCGCCTCCAGCTCCGTCTTCCCCACGAGCGGCGCGATGAACCCGACGCTCACCATCGCCGCGCTCGCGCTCCGCGTCGCCGACGACGTGGACGCCCGCCTCTCGGAGGGGACCTGACGGCGGCCTTTCACTATTTTAGGCAAACCTAAAAATTCAAGTGGGTACGGGCAGAGATGCGGGTAATGAGCGACTCAGCGCACGCGACGAACGGGTCCGCGGCCGCGGTCGGGAACGGCAGCGAGGCGGCCGCAACGGACGATACCGACGCGACGAACGAGGCGGACTCCTTGGACGATACCGACGCGACGAACGAGGCGGACTCCTCGGACGACACGGACGCGACCGCCGACGGCGGAGAGGCGTACACCTTCGACGACCTCAGCGTCGTGATGGGGACGTACAACGAGGAGGAGGCCATCGCGACGGTGCTGGAGGACATCGAAGAGGTCACGAACGGGAAGGCGGAGGTCGTCTGCGTCGACGGCTCCTCCGACCGAACGCCGGAGATCGCCCGCGAGCACGGTGCGACCGTCGTCGAGCAGGAGCCGCAGGGGTACGGCGTCGCCGTGCGCGAGGCGATCTTGACGCCCGACCGCCCGGTGGTCGTCACGACCGACTGCGACGACACCTACCCGATGGAGGCGCTGCCGGAGTTCCTCGCGGAGATCAACGACGGCGCCGACGTGGTGAGCGGCGACCGGCTCTACCACGGCGCGGATGCGATGCCGGCGTTCAACCGCTTCGGCAACCACGCGTTCGCGGCGCTCGCGAGCCTGCTGATGGGCGAGCGCGTCCACGACACCACCACGGGGATGCGCGCGTACCGCCGCGACGTGGTCGAGGAGATCGGCTGGACGGAGAACACCGGCCTCTCCGCCGAACTGCTCATCCGCCCGCTGATGCGGGGCTACGACGTGCGCGAGCGGCCGATCCGCTACGCCGAGCGCCTCGGCGAGACGAAGCTCGACCCGATCGGCGGCGGCGCGGCCATCGCGAAGTCGATCGTCACCGTCTGTCTCGAAGAGCAGCTCCGACGGTTCTGAGGGCACCTCGTCCCTCGACGCCGTCGTCGGACGGCGGTCCGGAGGTACACTGTGGGCACAGTGGACCGCCGCCGGCGACGTTTCTACACTCGTGAGCGGCGGCGCCGACTACTTATAAATGAACGCGCGGATGCGGTCGGCGCGCGCCTGCGAGCGGCCGCCCTCGGCGGCCGCGAGCCAGCACGCGCGAGGGACGCGGTGAGTGAGGGGCGACCGGAGGGAGCCCGAGCGAATCGCGAGGCTGAGGAGGCGTGAGGTGCCGTGCGGGGCTGTGCGGGGTGGGACTCAAAGGGGCAGTCGCGAGGCCGCAGTAGGCGATGTAAGCACCGCAGGGAGCAGCGCGACCGAGGAGCGCAGCGAGCGTACTGCGGCCTCGCGGCTGGGGCTTTGGAGGTGGCCGCCGCCGATCTGCTGACAACTATTTATAAGCGAGCGGCTGGGGCTTTGGAGGTGTTCGCCGCCGATCTGCTGACAACTATTTATAAGAAATCGATGTATTAGTCGCTCGCTTCGGCGTCCGTCTCGAAGACGACCCACTCGGGGTGGGTCTGGGGCTCGTCGGGGAGGTACGTCCCCTCGTTGCCGCACTCCGTCACGAGCCGACAGGTCGAGCGCTCGGGCGGCCAGACGACTTCGACGCGCTCGCCGTCGGCTCCCGCCTCGTCACCCTCCGTCACCCGCACCGTGACCTCCTGCCGGTAGGTGTACGTCGCGCCCGCGGGGTCGACGAGCGTCACGGTCACGGCGATCACGTCGCCGTCGGGGTCGAACGGGACCGGCTCGGTCGCGTTTCCGGCAGCGCCGTCGCCCGCGGCCGCCGCGCCCGCGCCCGACAGCCGGGCGCCCTCGGGCGTCAGCGCCCAGTCGACCGCGAGCGACTCGCCGAGGTCGCTCACGGTGTAGGAGACGTGGTCCGGGCCGCCCGGGGCGCCCCGACGCGGGTCGACGCGGACCTGCGCGCGGGCGACGCGGTCGGGGACGCCGACGGTCGTCTCCGCGTCGATGCGGGCCCCCGACCGCCGGTCCAGCGCCTCAAGCTTGGGAACGACGCGCGCGTCCGGGCTCACGCCCCAGACGCCGTGGTAGCCGTAGCGGTACAGCGTGCGGTCGGGGTAGGCGTCCAACACGGCGAAGTTCTCCACCGGGTCGCGTTCGAGCGCGTACACGACGTCGCCGTCGAGCCCCGGCCCGTTCCGGAGGTACTGGAACGGGTGGTTCTGCCACTCGCCGTACGGCGTGGGGAGGAACACGAGCCCGTCCTCGAACGTCGTCTCGTCGATCGGCGCGTACGCGGCCTCGAGCTTCTCGCCGACCGCGGCGTTCCGGTCGATCGGCTCGGAGGCGGCGTCGACGGCCGCGACGCCCGCCACGGCGACCGCGCTGGCGACGACGACGGCGAGCGCGACGCGGGTGACCGCGGGCGAGACGCCCCGGGCCGCGAGCCGCTCGCGGGCCGCGACGAGCCCCCGCCACCCGACGGCGACGCCGAGTCCACCGAACACCGCCAGCGGGACGAGCAGGTCGAAGTGGTAGAACGGGCCGAACAGCGACGCGAGCCCGTCGGTCGGGTCCGAGAGGTCCGCGAGCGCGTTGTGGGTCCCCCAGAAGTACAGGTTCCCGACGACGACGGAGCCCGCGACGCCGGCGAGCAGCGCGGCCGCGGTCCGGCGGAACGCGGGGGAGTCGGACGGGGCGGGCGCTCCCGGCGAGTCATCGACGTCGCCGCCGTCGGCGACCCGCGCGGCGCCGGCGGACGCTCCGCCGAGGAGGCCGCGGGGGTCGCCGCCCGCGAGCCACCCCCAGAGCGCGGCCGCGACGCCCCCGACCGCCAGCGCGGTGCCGAGCGGGCCGGCGACGAACCACCGGGTCGCGATCTCGGCGAGCGCGTACCCGTTCGACTCAAGCGCCAGTTCGAGCGTGTAGTCGACCGAGTGGCCGAGGATGCGCCGCTCGCCGAAGCCCGGGCCGTCCATCGGCGCGAACTCCTGGTACGGGAACACGAGCGGCGACCCCGTCATCCGGGCGTTGTACGCGAACGTGACGCCGACGAACAGGACGCCGAACAGCGCCGTCAACCCCTGGCGACGGATCGGGCCGGGGAGCTCGCCGGACCGACCGACCGCGACCGCGCGGCGGCCGAGGGCCGCGAACGCGCGCGGCGTCGACCGCCCCGTCTCGGCGCCAAAGCGGCGGACCGCCGCCCCCACCCGCCACAGCGCGTGGGCGATGAACGGCGCGGCGAACAGCACCGCGGTGTACGGCCGCGAGAAGAACGCGATCCCGATCGCGACGCCCGCGACGCCGGCGGCCGCGAGCGACCGGTCGCGGACCCCGCGGAGGTACGCGACCGCGAAGACCAGGTTGAAGAACGTCGTGGGCGCGTACGGGAGGAACGCCGACGACGTCGCGATCGCCATCGGCGACGCCGCGAACAGGAGGCTCGCGGCGAGCCCCGCCCGCCGGCCGAACGTCTGCGAGCCGAGCAGGTACACCAGGGCGGCGTTGCCCGCGGCGATCGCCGCGAGCGTGACGCGCGGCTCGTCGAACAGCCACATCGAGACCGCGAACGTCGCCGCGGGAACGGGGTTGTACTTCGGGTAGAGCCGGCCGTCGTCCTCGATGAAGAACCACGGGTGGACGGCGTCGGCGAGCGGGCCGGCGTGGAACTCCAACTGGCCGCCTAAGAGGAGCGCGGCCTGCGTGAGGTAGACGCCCTCGTCGTGGTTCGCGGAGTGGTGCGAGAAGACGGTGGCGGCGATCGCGAACGTCAGGGCGCCGGCCGCGACGGCGACCAGCGCGGCCGCGAGCGTCACGCGGTCGGCGCGGGCGAGCCGCTGGCGGAGTCGGACGGCGAGTCGGTGGGGCCGCACGGACGGTGGAAGGAGTGACACGAACGGTGAGCGGGGGTGATATGGGCGTGGTGTGGGTGAGGCGACCTCAGATCTGGACGCCGGCGTCGCGCATGAGGTCGATCGTCGGTTCGAGGTTCGACAGCTGCGTCAGGTCGAGGTCCGGGACGTCGAGCTCGTCGATCGGCGGGAGGTTGCCGATCGGCTCGACCTCCGGGATCAGCGGGTACTCGAAGGTGGAGCGCGCGAAGTAGTCCTGCGCCTCGGCCGACAGCAGGTGCCGGACGAAGTTGGCCGCGAGGTCGTCGTCGTCGGCGGTGTCGACGACCGCGGCGCCGGCGACGTTGAACACCGCGCCCGCGTCGCCCTCGGTGAACGAGGTGGCGATCGGCGCCTCCGGGTTCCCGTCGATCACGCGCTGGATGTAGTAGTGGTTCGTGAACGCGGCGTCGATCTCGCCGTCGGCGATCGCCTGACAGGTGACGAACTCGTCGGGGTACGTCGAGGCGCCGCGCTCGACCATCGCCTCGAGCCAGTCGCGGGTGGCCTCCTCGCCCTCGAGGATGCGCATCGCGGTGATGAACGCCTGCGCGGAGCCGTACGACGGCGCCCAGCCCAGGTCGCCCTCGAACTCCTCGGGGTACGCCATGATGTCGTCGAGCATCTCGCTTTCCGAGTACTCGTCGGTGTTGTACGGGACCGTCCGGGCGCGCCCGGAGGTGCCGATCCACTGCTCGGTCCGGAACTCCTCGCGCACCTTGTCGGTCACCTCGGACGGGAGCTCCTGCGTGCGCCCCTGGTCCGCGAGCGCGCCGAGCGCGCCGGAGTTGACAGAGTAGAACACGTCCGCGGGCGACCCCTCGCCCTCGTTGATGATCTGGTTCACGAGGTCGGTCGAGCCGCCGTACCGGACGGTGAGGTCGAGGTCGTCGTACAGGTCGTCGATGTAGCCGACGAGCTCGCCGACGAGGAACTCGCCGCGGCCGGAGTAGACGGTGAGCTCGCCCTCCAGCGCCGGCATCTCGGCCATCGGCGTGCCGCCCGGGAGCCCGCGGCCCGCGCGGCCGGACCCGATCTGGCCGACCGCGGACCCGCCGTCGCTCCCGTCGCCGCCGTCGCCCTCGTCGCCGGTCCCGTTACAGCCGGCGATCCCCGCCACGCCGACCGCGCCGGCGGCCGCGATGAACTTTCGTCGTCGAACGTCGCGTCCGTCGTGTCCGTCGGATTCGTGGTTCGTCATGTGTTTTAGGCTTACCTAAATACTTTTAGTCGTGTCGATTCAGTCGTCCGCGGGCGCCGGCGTCCGCCGGATCCCGTCGAGGCAGTCGAGCCAGTCGCGCATGTACTCGCCGCAGTGGTTGAGGAACGCGCCGTTGTTCCACTCGGAGAAGTCGCCCTCCGCGAGCGCGTCGGCCATCTCGTCGAAGACCGCCTCGTACGAGTCGGCGTCCGCGCCCGCGCCGTCGATGACCTCCCAGACGTGCTCGTTCAGCTCCAGCCCGGCGACCTCGTTCGCGAGGTCGTCGAACGTCGACCGCGGGGCCTTGTTGTGTTCGCACAGCGGGTCGCCGTTGTAGATCCGCTTGCCGAGCACGTCGCAGGCGCGTTTTAAGAAGAGGCCCGACCAGATGTCGTCGAACCGGCCCACGTCCCACTCGTTGTCGTCCATCGGGAGCTGGTAGAACGCCGGGATCACCTCGCGGCGGAACGCGAGGTTCATCGAGCAGACGGTGAGGTAGTTGCCGCGCGCGGCGACGAAGTCCTCGCCGAAGTCGTCGGCGGTCGTGCGGGTCTGCGCCTGCCCCTCCAGGTCACCGTCCATCAGGATCCGCACCGCGTCGAGGTCGGGGACGTTCGTCCACAGCCCCTGCGAGGCGACGACCTCGCCGCCCTCGACGTCGACCGCGTCCGTCTCGACCGTCTCGTCCATCGCCGAGTACGGGTAGCCGCGGGGGTAGAGCCCGTGCTCGTCGGCGTCGTCGTAGAGGACGTTCACCCAGTCCTCGTCGGAGCGCACGCGCTCGATCTCGCCGTCGAACGCGAGGTTCTCCATGTGGCGCCCGAAGTAGTCGACGTCGTCGTGCGGGAGCGTGTCGTCGTCGATGAACACGCCGTACTCGAAGGAGTCGTCGGCCCACATGTACAGCAGGCCGAAGCTCGTCTCGGCGTGGCTCGCGGCCGGGACGACGTGGTCGTACTCCGCGACGCCGTTGGCCTCGTACCACTCCTCGCGGCGGGTGCCGTCGAACACCTCGCCGGAGACGTCGAGGTCGTCGAGCATGGCGCGCATCTCGTCGGTCTCGCAGAAGTCCTCGGTGACTAAGAGGAAGTGGAGCCGCGAGACGTCGAACCCGTGTTCGCGGGCGTTCGCGACGTACACGCGGAGACACTCGTACTCCCGTATCGTCGGGACGATCACGCAGATGTCCGAGTCGTCGGGACGCTGGGCGGTGGTCGGCATGTGCGATAGTTTTTAGGCCGACCTAAAAATCTAGCGGTCCGTCGCCGTCGGCGCCGCGGTCGATTCCGTCTCCGGCGCGGACTCGTCCGGACGGCCCGTCAGCGAGAGGTCGAACGCGGCCGCCGCGACCGCGCCGCCGACGAGGGTGACGCCGTTCTTCAGCGCGTGGTCGAGCACCGCCGCGGCGAGCGCGACCTCGGGAGCGATCGGCGTCGTGGCGACGACGATCCCGGTGAAGGCGGCCTCGTACAGCCCGATCCCGCCCTGCGAGAGCGGCAGTACCTTCGCGAGGTTCCCGGCCGAGACCGCGAGGGTACCGACGACGAGCAGCGTGACGGGGGCGGCGCCGCCGCCGAAGCCGCCGACGAGCGCCGCGAGCACGAGGACCGCGGTGGCCACGTCCAGTCCCCAGACGACGGCGCTGGCGAGGAACACCCGGACCAGCGCGGCCCCGTCCGCCGCCACGACGCGCACGGCGGCGCCGAACCGGACCGCGGCGTCGGCGACCGAAGCGAGCCGGGAGCCGTCGGCGCGCTCGCGGAGCGTCGGACCGAACCGGCGGTCGCTCCGGGCGACCGCGACGGTGACCGCCGAGCCGAGCGCGGCCGCGACCGCGATCCCCCCGGCGGCCGCGACCGCTCGCCCCGACCCGTCCGGCGCCGCGGCCCGCCCGTCGACGAGCAGGACCGCGAGCGCGGCGCCGCCGAGGACGCCGAGCGCGACCAGGTCGAAGGCGCGCTCGACCGCCAGCGACGCGACGCCGGTCGGGTACGACACCTCGCGCCGGTCGTTCAGCAGGTACGCGCGCACGCCGTCGCCGGCCCGGGCGGGGACGATCAGATTCGCGGTCTGGCTCGCGAACACCGCCGCCGTGAGGAACGCGGTTCGGCAGCGGCGGCCCATCGGGGCGAGGACATCTCCGTACCGCCGGCCGCGGACGGGCCACGACAGCAGGTACGCGCCGAGCGCCGCGGCGAGCAGCGCCGGGTCCGCGGTCGCGGCCGCGTCGACGACCGTCCCGACGTCGAGGGTCCGCGCCAACACCGCGCCGCCGACCGCGAGGACGAGGAGCGTGCCCGCGACCGCGAGCGAGCCCCGGGGCAGACGCTCCCAAAGTCGAACGAGGCGCTCGCGGAGCCGAGCGGCGGCGACGCGCGGGTTCATCCATTCGTTTAGGTCGCCCTAAAGAATAAAACGCTGGCGGTTCGCGGAGGCGAGCGGCGGCGGCGCGATCCCGCTCCGGGTCGACGCAACGCGTTTGTTCGTGGAAATCGAAATACCACGCATGAACGCGAACGAGGCCGTCCCCGGCTCCGCGACCGACGCCGTGCGGATGTGGCTCGTCGAGCGCACCTACTCCGACGACGAGCAAAATATGGTGATCCTCACGTACGCGACGCCGGACGGCGAGCGCTACTTCCGCAAGGAGCGCGCGCTCACCTCCTTCTCCGACGTGCGCGACACCACGGCCGCCGTCGACGCGGCGCCGTCGAACGTCGGGACCGTCGACGACCCCGACGACCGCGAGCGGTACGCCGCCGAGGCGATCCGGATGGCGAACGCGCACGACCCCGACGACGTGATCTGAGTCGCGAGCCGGTCGGGAGACGAACCCCCCGCACACCCTTTTCACCGCGCGGTTCCAACCCTCACCCCATGCGCGCCACCCTCGAAACGCTCGCGCTCGTCCTCCTCGTCGGCGCCGCGCAGGCCCTCCTGAGCCTCGTCGGCCTCTTCGGACTCCTCGCGCTGTCTACCCCCCTCTCCGTCGCGCCGTGGACCCTCGTCACGAGCGTGTACGCGCACGGCTCCGTCGGCCACCTCGTGGCGAACGCCCTCGCGCTGCTGCTCGTCGGCCCCCTCGTCGAGCGCCGGACGACCCGCCCGCGGTTCCACGCGTTCGTGGTCGCCACCGGCGCGCTGGCGGGCGTCGCACAGGTGACGCTCGGGAGCCTGCTCGGTCCCCCGGCGGCCGTCTTGGGAATCAGCGGCGCCGTCTTCGCGCTCGGCGGCTATCTGCTCGCCGGCAACGTCGTGAGCGCGACGCTGTTCGACCGGCTGCGGCTCTCCTCGCGGGCCCAGCTGCTCCTGTTCGGCCTCGTCGCCGTCGTCCTCACCGCGACGACGGCCGCGCCGGGCGTCGCGCTGATCGCACACGCGACGGGCGCGTTCTGCGGGCTCGTCGCCGGACGGATGGGCCTGCTCGACGCGAGCTGAGCGGGGCGGGACCCCGGGCGAGACGCGATCGGCGGCGCCGCCGCTGGACGGGACGAAAAAACGAGAGGGGGAAAGAGAAACGCCCTAGCGCTCAGTCTTCGAGAACGATCTCGATGCTGACGTCGTTCGGCACTTGGACGCGCATCAGCTGGCGGAGCGCGCGCTCGTCGGCGTCGATGTCGATAAGCCGCTTGTGGACGCGCATCTCCCAGTGCTCCCACGTCGCCGTCCCCTCACCGTCCGGGGACTTGCGCGACGGGATCTCGAGCGTCTTCGTCGGCAGCGGGATCGGGCCCGACAGGGCGACTCCCGTCGAGTCCGCGATCTCGCGGACGTCGTCGCAGATGTCGTCGAGGTCCTCGGGGCTCGTGCCGGCGAGGCGGACGCGTGCCTGCTGCATCGGTTATCGCTCGTTGACTTCGAGCACCTTGCCGGCCGCGATGGTCTGACCCATGTCGCGGATGGCGAAGCTGCCGAGCTCCGGAATCTCGCCGGAGGGCTCGATGCTGAGCGGCTTCTGGGGGCGCACGGTGACGACCGCGGCGTCGCCGGACTTGATGAAGTCCGGGTTCTCCTCGGCGACCTCGCCCGAGGACGGGTCGATCTTCTGATCGATGGACTCGATCGTACAGGCGACCTGCGCCGTGTGGGCGTGGAAGACCGGGGTGTAGCCGGCCGTGATGACCGACGGGTGCTGCATGACGACGACCTGCGCCTTGAACGTCTCGGCGACGCTCGGCGGGTCATCGGCGGGGCCGCAGACGTCGCCGCGGCGGATGTCGTCCTTGCCGATGCCGCGGACGTTGAACCCGACGTTGTCACCGGGCTCGGCCTTGGGCACCTCCTCGTGGTGCATCTCGACCGTCTTCACCTCGCCGCCCACGTCGGACGGCTGGAAGGAGACGTTGTCGCCGGTGTTTAAGATTCCGGTCTCGACGCGTCCCACGGGGACGGTCCCGATGCCGGAGATGGTGTAGACGTCCTGAATCGGCAGGCGGAGCGGCGCGTCCGTCGGCGGCTCGGCCTCCGGCAGGTTGTTGAGCGACTCCAGCAGGGTCGGCCCGTCGTACCAGTCGGTGTTCTCGGACGGCTCGGCGACGTTGTCGCCCTCGAACGCCGAGATCGGCACGAACGTGGTGTCGTCGGTCGCGAAGCGGACCTGGTTGAGCAGGTCCTCGACCTCGCCGATGACCTCCTTGTAGGAGGACTCCTGGTAGTCGACCAGGTCCATCTTGTTGACGCCGATGATGAGCTCGTTGATCCCGAGCGTGCGGGCCAGGAACACGTGCTCGCGGGTCTGAGGCGCGACGCCGTCGTCTGCCGCGACGACGAGCACCGCGTTGTCGGCCTGCGAGGCGCCCGTGATCATGTTCTTCACGAAGTCACGGTGGCCCGGACAGTCGACGATGGTGAAGTAGTACTCGTCGGTGTCGAACTCCTGGTGGGCGATGTCGATCGTGACGCCGCGCTCGCGCTCCTCGGCGAGGTTGTCCATCACGTAGGCGAACTCGAAGCCGCCCTTGCCCTTCTCTTCGGCTTCCTCGCGGTGCTGCTCGATTACGTGCTCGGGGACGCTCCCCGTCTCGAAGAGGAGGCGACCCACGAGCGTGCTCTTGCCGTGGTCGACGTGGCCGATAATGGCCAGGTTCTGGTGCGGTTTGTCACTCATGGGGTAATCACGCGCTAAGGCGCTCTGTGAGTAAGTTTCGGTTGATTCCACTAAAACGGTTTCGATACGGGCCACAGAGTATCGCGCCGCCGTCCGGCGATTCTCGACAACGCGGGACACGACAGAGCGACACACGCCCCCGGTCCGCGGCGGCGGACTCGGCGGGCGGAGTCGCATACTCCGGCCGAACGAGCCGGGCTACTCCAGCCGTCCCACGTCTCCGAGGACCGCGCTCGCGGTCTCGGGGCCGCCCGCGCCGCGACCGGAGATGTTGAGCCGGCCGGCGTGGGTCGTCTCGATCTGGACAATGTTCTGCGTGCCGGAGACTGCCAGCGTCCCGTTCTCGGGGACGAGCCGCGGGGCAACGCGGACCGTCTCGCCGGTCGCCTCGCCGATCAGCCGCACCGTCCGCCCGTCCTCGGCCGCGAGCCGGAGCGCGGAGCCGGGCACGTCGCGGATCCCCGAGACGTCGGCGTCGTCGAGCGCGAACTCCCGGGCGTCGCCGGGGTCGTCGGCCGCGCCGAAGGAGAGCACGTTCGCGAGGATGACGCACTTGAGCGCGGCGTCGGTCCCGTCCACGTCGAAGGAGGGGTCGGCCTCGGCGACGCCGAGGTCCTGCGCCTCCGCGAGCACGTGGTCGTAGTCGAGCCCCTCCGCGGCCATCCGCGTCAGGATGAAGTTCGCCGTCCCGTTGAGCACGCCCCGGACCGCGGTGACGTGGCCGGGCTCGATATCCTCGACGGTCGACACCGCGGGGATCGCGCCGCCGACGGTCGCCTCGAACCGGATCTCGCCGTCGCTGTCGTCGACCGCGGCCCGCAGGTCGCCGAATCGCTCCGCGACCGGGCCCTTGTTCGCGAGGACCGCGTGGCGGTCGCGTTCCAGCGCGCGAGTCACGTGCGAGAAGCCGGGCTCGGCGTCGCCCAGCGTCGTCGGCGTCGCCTCCACGAGGACGTCGTAGTCCGCCGCCAGCGCGTCCGCCGGGTCCGCGTCGCCGACGATTCCCCGCTCCGCCTTCCGCGCGACGACCGCGTCGGGGTCGACGCCGTCGGTGCTGCCGGCACCGCCGGTCCCGCTCGCACCGCCCCCGTCCGCGACGACCGCCGTCGAGGAGTCCGCGACCGCGACGACCTCGTGGCCGTACTCGCCCGCCAGCTCGACGACGGAGCGCCCGACGGCGCCCGCGCCGATCACGGCGAGCCTCACGCGTCCACCCCCGTGAGCGGCTCGACGACGCGGAGCTCCTTCTCGTCGGCGAGCTCGCGGACCGCCGCCAGCGCCGCGTCCGTCTCGCCGGCGCGAGCCTCTAAGCGGAGCCGCGCGCTCGACGCCTCCTCGGTGCCCTGCGGGGCCGCGAGCGACACGTCGGCGACCGACGCCGACTCGCAGGCCTCGATCCGCGAGAGCGTGTCGGAGAGGTCGGTGTCGATGAGGTGGCCGAACAGGAGGATCGTCACCTCCTCCGCGTACCGCTCCGTGCCCGCCTGCATCACGTTCACGCCCTCGCTGCGGAGCGCGTCGACGATCTCCTCGAACCGCTCGGCGGTCGCCTCGAAGTCGACCTCGACCGGGATCCGCCCGCGGGGCGTCTTGTTCCCGCGCTCGTGGTAGATCGACAGGAGGTTGCCGCCGTTGTCCGCGATCGGGTGGAGCGCGGCGAGCAGCTGGCCGGGCTCGTCGACGAGCTCCAGCCGGACCGTGTGCGTCGAGGGGGTCGCGGCCGCGTGGCCGCCGTCCGGGGAGGCCGCGTCCGCGCTCTCGGCGCCGGTCGAATCGGCCGCGTCTTCCGCGTCGAGCGCGGCCTCCGGCGTCCCGTCGCGACGGTCGCTCACGCCGCCACCTCCGGCGCCTCGCCGCGACCGGCCGGGGCGAGGGCGCGCGCTCGCAGGCACGTTCCTGTCCCCGGGGTGGAGCGGTCGCTGGGTGGCTCCGTCGCGGTGCGCCGGGGGGGAGTCGTACCCGTCTGCATACCCGAACGGAGTCGGACGATCGGGTATAAGCCTTCGGCGATGGCAGGCGTTGCCTCGCCCTCGCGCCTGTCAACGCGGCGCACGGATTCGGCGGGCGGGAGCATCCCCACAGTTATGGGCGGCGGGGTCCGAGGCTCCGGCGTGCGACACCCTCCACGCAGTTCGCCGAGCGTCGTGACGCAGTTACCCGCGCCGAGCCGCCGTTCACCGAGCCGAGGTGAGCCGGGGGAATGAGCGACGGCGGGCTCTCGATCGACGGCCCGAAGACGCTCAAGGGGGCGGTCCTCCTGTTGCTGATCGGGCTCGCGGTCACCGGCTACGGCGCGTACGATTACACGCAGCAGTCGGACGCGGTCGACGACGCCGTCGCGGTCGACGCCACGGTCACCGACGTCGGCGTCGAGTCGGCGTCGAGCGGGAGCAGTCCGGGCGTGGACTACCGGCCGACGGTCCGGTTCACCTACGAGTACGAGGGGACCGAGTACGCGAGCACCAGCGTCTTCCCGTCGGCGATCACGTCGAACTACGACACCGAGTCGGCGGCCCGCGAGGTCGTCTCGGAGTACGC
The DNA here is from genome assembly GCF_002355655.1 of Halorubrum trapanicum. Taxonomy (NCBI): domain Archaea; kingdom Methanobacteriati; phylum Methanobacteriota; class Halobacteria; order Halobacteriales; family Haloferacaceae; genus Halorubrum; species Halorubrum trapanicum. The sequence continues at coordinate 1,470,660 of NZ_AP017569.1, forward strand.
CGCCGGCGAGTCGACCACCGCCTACGTCGACCCCGCCGATCCGGACGGGGGATTCCTGAAGACGGAGACGTCGAACGCCCCGCTCTTCGCGGCCGTACTCGGCCTGTTCCTCGCCCTCGGCGGCGGGGTATCGACCGTCAAGCGGATCCGCGGCTGACGGCCGCGCCGCTGCGGGAAATGGAGTTCAAAGAGAGAGGAAAAACGGGGACCGGCTACCGCGAACCGCGCCGTCGACTCAGAAGTAGTCGATCGACTGCGGCAGTTCCAGCTTCATCCCCTTGCGCTCGCGGATCTCCATGATCTTCTCGCGCTGGAGGTTGTCGACGAGCACGCGGAAGCCCGCGTTCTCGGTGTTCCACGAGGCGCGGCCCTCGGTTGCCGAGCGGATGTCGGAGGAGAACCCGATCATCTCCTCGACGGGCGCGATGCCCTCGACGACCATGAGGTCGCCCTCCTGGTACATGTCGTCGACGCGGCCGCGACGGCCCTGGATCTCGCCGGACGCCGCGCCCATGTGTTCGCTGGGCACGTCGATCCGGACGTCCTGGATGGGTTCGAGCAGGCGGACCTCGCCGTCGATCAGCGCGCGGTGGACCGCGTCGCGGACCGCCGGGATGACCTGTGCCGGGCCGCGGTGGATGGTGTCCTCGTGGAGCTTCGCGTCGTGCAGGCGGAACAGCGACCCCTGGACCGGCTCGGCGGCCAGCGGGCCGTCGTCGAGCGCTTCCTGAAGCCCCTCCAAGACGAGCTCCATCGTCTCGTTGAGGTGCTGGATCCCCTTCGTGTCGTCGATGAGGATGTTGGTCCGGTGGATGTCCTCGACGTTCTGCGAGGTGTCCTTGTCCATGCCGGCCTCCTGCAGCGCCTCGCGGCGCTCCAGTTCGGGCATGTCCATCGAGACCTCGCCGAGCTGGATGGCGTCGACGATCTCCTGAGCCATCGGCTCGACGGTGATGTAGAACTTGTTGTGTCGGTTCGGCGACTGCCCCTCGACCTCGCGGGAGGCCTCCTGGGGCTGCTCGCGGAACACGACGATCGGCTCCCCGGTGATGACCGGGATGCCCTGGTTGTCGCGGATCCGCTGGGTGATCACTTCGAGGTGGAGCTCGCCCTGCCCGCTGATGAGGTGCTCGCCGGTGTCCTCGTTGATCTCGATCTGGATCGTCGGGTCCTCCTTGGCGACCTGCTGGAGCGTCTCGATGAGCTTCGGCAGGTCGTCCATGTTCTGGGCCTCGACGGACTTCGTGATGACCGGCTCGGAGATGTGCTCGATCGACTCGAACGGCGTCATCTCCACGGAGGAGACGGTGGAGCCGGCGATGGCGTCGCGCAGCCCGGTGACGGACGCGATGTTCCCCGCCGGGACGCGGTCCACCTCCTCGCGCTCAGACCCCATGAAGAGGCCGACGCTCTGGATTCGGTTCTTGCCCGCGGTGCCGGAGACGTACAGCTCCTGGCCCTTCTCCAGCGTGCCGGAGAAGACGCGGCCCGTCGCGATCTCGCCCGCGTGCGGGTCCATCGAGATGTCGGTGACCATGAAGACGACCTCGCCGTCCTCGTCGACCAGCCGCATTGTGTCGGCCAGCTCGGACTCGGGATCACCGCGCCAGATGCGCGGGACGCGGCGGGGCTGGGCGTCGACCGGGTTCGGGAAGTGCTCGCAGACCATGTCGAGCACGACGTCCGACAGCGGCGTCCGCTCGTGGAGCTCCTGGCGCTTGTCGTTCTGTTCCAGCTCCATGATGTCGGCGAAGTCCATGCCGGTCCGCTGCATCGAGGGCATCGAGACGCCCCACTTGTACAGCGCGGAGCCGAAGCCGACCGTGCCGTCCTCGACGGAGACGGTCCAGTCCTCGGGGATGTCGTCCATGTTCTCGGCCATCCCGCGGATGAGCTCGTTGACGTCGGCGATGACGGACATCAGCCGCTCCTGCATCTCCTGGGGCCCCTCCTGGAGCTCCGAGATGAGGCGGTCGACCTTGTTGATGAACAGCGTCGGCTTCACGCCCTCGCGGAGCGCCTGCCGGAGCACCGTCTCCGTCTGGGGCATCGCGCCCTCGACGGCGTCGACGACCACTAAGGCGCCGTCGACCGCGCGCATCGCGCGGGTGACGTCGCCCCCGAAGTCCACGTGACCGGGGGTGTCGATGAGGTTGACGAGGTGGTTGGTGTCCTCGTACTCGTGGGTCATCGAGACGTTCGCCGCGTCGATGGTGATCCCGCGCTCCTGCTCGTCCTCCTTCGTGTCCATCGCGAGCTGCTCGCCCGCGGTGTCCTCGGAGATCATGCCGGCGCCCGCCAGCAGGTTGTCGGAGAGCGTCGTCTTCCCGTGGTCGACGTGGGCGGCGATGGCGATGTTCCGGATGTTCTCCGGGGTGTCCATCAGCCGCTCACATTCCTGAACGATCTTCTTGCGTCGGCCCATTATACCGAGTGTTACCGAAAGGAGGGTCAAAAGGGTAGTGTTTCGTCGCGGCCGTTTCGCGGGCGAGTACCCCCGATCGCCGCCGATTTCGTGTCGACCGGTGTCACGGGACAGGCGGGAGACCGACGCCCGTTCGCGGTCGTCGGCGCCGGCGACGCTCGTCACCGCGGCCCGCGAGCATCGGGTCGGTTTTAAGGGCCGACTCGGGAAACGTGGGGTATGAACGAGACGCTCTCACGGCTCGACGACAGCGGCGTCGTCGCGGTGTTGCGCGGAGTCGAGGCCGACCAGCTGATCGAGATCACGGAGGCGCTGCGCGAGGGCGGCGTCACCGCCGTCGAGATCACCGCCGACACGCCCGACGTGGCCGAGAAGCTCGGCGAGGTCGCCGGCTCCTTCGGCGACGAGGTCGTCGTCGGCACGGGGACCGTCCTCGACAGCGAGACCGCCCGGACGACGCTGATGGCGGGCGCGGAGTTCGTCGTCTCCCCGAGCCTCCACGAGGACGTCATCGAGACGTGCAACCGCTACGGCGCGGTCACGGCGCCCGGCGTGATGACCCCCACCGAAGCGATCCGCGGCTACGAGGCGGGCGCCGACTTCGTGAAGGTGTTCCCCGCGAAGACGGTCGGTCCGGACCACCTCGGCGCGATGAAGGGTCCGCTCGGCCAGATCCCGATGATGCCGACCGGCGGCGTGAGTCCCGACAACGCCGCCGACTACGTCGACGCGGGCGCGTTCGCGGTCGGCGCCGGCGGCGCGCTCGTCGACTACGACGCCGCCGAGCGCGGCGACTACGAGAGTATCACCCAGACTGCCCGCGAGTTCACGCGGGTGGTCGAGGAGGCGCGAGACGACGGGTAGAGACGACCGGACCGGCTCGGCCGGACCGCGTCGGTGGCCCCGACTCGGACTGGTAAACGTGACAGCGAAACGTGAGTAGTAGGTTATCTCGTCGGCGAGCGTATGGTAGTCATGAGCGCAATCCCATGAGCGGCGGGAACGACGTCTGCGTCCGCTGCGGCGAATCGACTCGACCGAGCCGGCTCGTCGTCGCCAACTCGGTCGACGACCCGTTACAGGTGTTCGAGTGCCCCGGCTGCGGCGCCGTCGTCCGGATAGGCGGGCACGGGTGGTGAGGTCACGGGTGGTGAGGCCCCGACCCGGGTTGGGCGCACGCAGTCCCGGACCGCTACATGAAGTCCGCGATGCCCGACTGCTTGTTCGTGTCGTCCTCGAAGATCGACTCCAGCGACTGGTCTAACACCTTCAGCCGCTGTTTCGTGTAGGGCCGGCAGCCGAACCGCTCCGCGACCTCGATGGCGGTGTCGACGTACTTGCTCACCGACCCCTCGTGGACCGTGAGGTTCACGCGGCCGCCGCACTCGCGGCACTCGCCCGTCAGCGGCATCCGCCGGTACTTCTCGCCGCAGTCGAGACACCGCGTCTCCTGCCGAGAGAACGCCCGCAGGTTGCCGATGATGTCCGGCAGGAAGTGGTACTCGATGACGCGTTCGGCCACGTCGGTCTCGTCGACCGCGCGCAGCTTCCGCGCCAGCTCCAGCTGCGCGTCCATCTTCTCCATCATGTCGCCGAGCGTCTTGTACGCCGAGAGGTCCGGCCCCATCGCGATGTCCGTCGTGTCGTGGGTGTGGTCGAACCCGTGATACTCGTCGTCGGTGCCGAGCGTGTCCTCGCCGATTTGGATCAGCTCCTCGACCGCCTCCGGATCGGCCAGCTCCCGCGACGCCTCGTACAGCTCCAGCGGGTACTCCCGCACGATGTCGACGTTGTGCGCCTCGTCGTCGATCTCCGAGGGGTCGATCCGTGAGGACATCACCAGCGGGGCGTCCATCCGCCCGCCGCGCTGGTCCGGCAGAAATTCTTTCGAGAAGTTGAGAAGTCCGTCCATGAGCAGCATCACGCAATCCTCGTCACCATCGCACTGATCGACCGACAGGTCGTTCGCAACGAGAGAGTGCGTGTCTTCGACGGTGAGGCAGTACACGTGCTCAACGTCGCTCTCGACGACTTCCACTTCGTCGACATTCTCGACGAGGTACTCTCCGGATCCGCCGTCCGACACCTTCGGTGCGTACGGCTCGACGGACGAGACGTTCTCCATCAGCCGGTCGCGCTTCCGAGAGAGGTGGAAGCCGGCAATTTCGGAGAACCGAACGGCGTCGTGTGACGAGACACTGAGGACGTACGTCTGCGCGGTCATCCGCGGATTGCTCTCGTCGTAGAACTCGGGGAACTTATCGTGGAGTTGGACCCTCTTCGGTCGGTCGACGGTCGCGTGGATATCGAGCCGCCGCAGGAGACCGATCAAGTCCTCTCGAAGCTCCTCGCTCACCGTCGTCGCGGTGATTCGGAGCGACCCGTCGTCCACGCTGCCGTCGCCGCTGAAGTAGCCACTCAGATACGCTCCGACGATCTCATCGGGTGCACCGAAGATCCGATCAGGGACTCGCTTCGTGTGTGCGTACACACCGGAGTCGAGCACCGAGTCGAAGAACGCACGCAACAGGCGACCGGAGACGGTCACTTTGGCGTGATTCTCTTCGTACGGGTCGACCCCGAACTCCTCTCGCAAAACGTTGAGGAAGAACTCCCTCGCCTCCGTTTCCGTCCCGCAGATCGTCGTCTGGTGGATCGTCCCCTTCGGCGTCTCCTGTTCGCGGGCGAACCCTTCCGCCGCGTAGTAGCCGAGTAGCGTCGCAACGCGCTCGTTGAGATCGACGAACCGATCGATCTCCGTGCGATCGCGTTTCATTCCGAGGGTGACGTCGTCCGGAACGAACGCGAGCATCTCGTCGAGCGAGGAGAAACACTGCTGAAGATACGAGACAGGGAAGCTCTCCCGGTATAGGTAGTTACTCAGCGTCTTTTTGTTCGTCTCGAACACTTCGGTCATGCTCTGGAGGGGATAGAACCGCCCGTCCCAGTCATCCGCGAAAGCGTCCTCGAAGAGATCGTACAGCCGGTCTTTGTCCAGCCCCTTGATCATAAGGCGGTCGGTCGGAACCGCGTCAGACCGGACAAACTCGGCGAGTAGGTCGAACCGCTGCGGGTCCCGACTGATGTCGTCGGACCCGATCGAGTCGGGGATCACCAGCCTGTCGTTCGCGTCGAGTTCTCGCGCCTCTCTGCTGGCGACCTCGTCCCGGTCGTCGTCGTACACGTGAACCCCGTGGTCTGGAGTGACGGTTATCGATCGACCTGACTCGGTACGAACCCGCACGAGGTGGTTCGGTGCGTCGTGCTTGCTAACTGCTTCTACCGGACGAGAGACACGATCGCCGTCCGCGGTCAGCGACGGAATGCGCAGGTTTCCGTCGACACCCTCCAGTTCGCCGACAGCCGTTCCGAAGTCGTCGAACTCGACGTCGGATCGATCGAGGTACGTCTCGACGAACGCCTCGATTTCGTCGTATCGTAGCTGACCGGTCTCGTCCTCGTACCAGATTTTCGTCTCCGGATGGAAGCAGTTCCGACGTTTCGCGGCGTGAAAGTACGGATGAGCGTATCCGACCGCGGCCGAGGTGAAACCTACCACTCTCCCGACAGTCGCGGCGCTCGTGTGGGGCGCCATCCCGAAGACGAGCTCGCCGACGAGGTCGTCGCGCTCGTTCACCTCGTAGAAGCGGTCGAGCCCGTAGAACTGTTCGAGGAGGTCGTCGACGAAGTCCGCGGTCTTCAGCATGTGCTCGGCCGCGCCGTCCGAGAGGACGATATCCTGGACCCGGAGCTCGACCACCTGGTCGTCGTGGCGGAGCGGCTCGCCGTCGACGTCGGTCTCGTACCCCAGTTCTCGGAAGTGGTCGGCGGTGACGTCGAGCTCCGCGGGCTTGACCGCGGTGACCGGGAGGTCGGTCATGTCGTAGCGGACCGTGCCGTCCTTGAACGAGGTGACGCCGTTTTTCGCGCGCAGGACGCCCTTCTCGATCGGCTCGGGCGTCTTGTTCCGCGAGGTGAGCCCCTGGACCCCCTTCAGGATCTCGAAGGCGGACTCACGCTCGCCGACGGTCTCCAGCGCGGAGCGGTACGCGTCGTTGACGTCGACCTCCTGGCGGGTCGCGGCCGTCACCTCCCACTCGCAGTTCGGGCACTCGACGCGGCCGGCCTCGTCCGGCTCGCAGACGGTGCCGCAGTCGTTACACTCGTAGTGCGGCTCCGTGTGCGTCTCGCAGTCGGGGCACAGCGCGGCGTAGGTGTGCTCGCCGCAGTCGGGGCAGACGCGGTCGGAGACCTCTAGTTCGTGTCGTCCGCGGTGGCCGGTGTCGTCCATCACGTTCGCCGCCTCGGCCACGTCGCGCTGGGGGCCGCCCGCCTCGTTGATCGGGAACAGGGTGTGGACGGCCGGCGAGAGGTCGCGGCTCTCGGACTTCTCGGGGCGACCCATCCGGTTGCCGATCCGGGTCGGCGCGCGTTCGCGCACCTCGAACGGCGCCACCTCGTTGACCGCGCGGATCGCGTTCTCGCCGTCGGCGTACTCGCGGGCCGCGGCCGAGAGGTCGGCCGCGTCCCACTCCCGGCGAAGCCCGTCGTCGATCCCGAGCGACCGCGCGAGCGGGCGCCACGTCGGGATCCGGAGCGCGTCCGGGGTCGCCGCGTGCTCGACCAGCAGCGACTCCAGCGCGTCCTGAACCGTGTCGGTGCGCTCGATCGCGAGGACGCTCTCGACGACCTCGCCCGCGGCGACCGCCTCGGCGAGCGCCTCGAACGCGTCGACCGACACGTCGTGCCAGAGGTAGGTGTATTCGGGGTGGAGCGGGCAGTCGTACTCGCGCGCCCACGCGAGCGCCTGATCGACCTCCGGGTGTTCGAGGTCGACGTGCGGGTCGTCGCCCATGGCCTGAACGTCGGCGCCGGCCGCCTCGAACTCTTGGACCCACCACTCGGGCGCGTACGACGCGGGCGCGAGCGGGTGGTTGTTCTCGACGAACTCCCCGTAGTTGACGAGGTACTCCCCTAAGTCGAGCACCTTCTCGATCCCGTTGCGGACCGCCTTCGCCTCCTCGGGGTCGTCGATCCGCCGGACCTCGCCGTTCGCCAGCCGGACCGTCGGCCCCTCGATGGAGTCGACCGGGACGACGCCGTGCGCCTTCCCGGGCCGCTCCGTCTTGATCTGCGTCCCGGCCGCGAGGAAGTCGTCGACGATGTGCATCGTCGCGGGGTGGACGCCGCCGGTCGCGAACCCGTGGTTGCGCGCGCGGCCGTACCGGAGGCGGAACCCGCCCGCCTCGCTCGGGTGGGTGAAGACGGGCCGGCCCGCGATCAGGTCCCGGAGGAACTTCTGGGAGGGCTCGGCGCGGGGCGGGCCATCCGCGTCAGCCTCGGGGGAGTCGGCGGCGGCTTCGTCGCCCGCCTCTTCCGATTCGCCGTCACCGTCCTCCGCGTCGTCCCCATCGGCCGCGTCGGACGCCGCGGCGTCCCCGTCGCCGGCCCCGTCCTTCCCGATCGTCCCGTCGATCAGGTCTTGGAGCCACGGCCAGTCGACCTCGTCGAGGTCGCGCGTGTACCGCTGGATCTTCGGCGCCTTCAGGGCGATCCCCTCGGCTGCGACGAGGCACATCCCGCCGCGCGCGGAGTTGGTGTCGACGCGCTCGAGGTCGCGGAACCCCGAGACCTCCTCGTCGCTCGTCGCCTCCCCGTCGAGCATGACGGGGATATGCTTCGCGATGAACTTCGACTCCTTGTCCTTCGGCGTGTACTGGAGCCCCGTGTCCTTGTCGTACAAGGCGATCTCCTCGGCGTAGCGCTCGACCTCCACGTCGCGCGGCTTGTACTCGTCGATGCCCAGCAGCGAGCGAGCGTAGTCGGCGACGAGCACCGACAGCGCCTGCGCGGTCCCGCCCGCCGACCGGATCGGACCGGCGTAGTAGACGTTGACGAACTCGGTGCCGTCGTCGTTCTCCAGCAGCTCCACGCGGTCGATCCCCTCGATCGGCGCGGCGACGACGCCCTCGGTGAGCAGCGCGACGGCGGTGCGGACGGCTCCCTCGATCTTCCCCTCGCGGGAGTCGTAGTCGCCGACGTTGCCGTCGACGAAGTCGGTGACCAGCTCCAGCGCCGCCTCCTCGCGGGACATCTCGCCCTCCAGGTCGCGGACGCGCTCCGCGACGCCGTCGATGCCGAGGATGTTCTCGACGCGGTCCGCCATGTCGCGGGCGACCGGGATCTCGATCTCGGGCTCCGGGTCCCGACCCTGCTCTTTGGCCGTCTCCGCGACGTCCCACGCCTCGTCGAGCCGCTCCTCGATCCGCGCGAAGTAGCGCTCGTCGTCCGGTCTCATCGGGCCTCGGTCGAGGGAACCGCGCGGCGCGTTCGTCGGGTCACAGCCACAGGTCGAGGTCGGTCGCCTCGTCGTGCGAGCGCTCCAGCGGTTCGGCGAACGCGCGCAGGTGACACTCGCCGGCCCAGACCGTCGCCGAGTCGAGATGCCCCGCGAGCGCCTGCCCGCTCGGCCGCGAGAGTACGGCGTGGGTGTGCGCGAACACGTCCCCCTCCAAAAGCGAGACGTTGCCCACGCAGGCGGCCACCTCCAGCGGCTCGTCGAAGGTGACCGAGCGGTACTCGGTCTCCTCCTGGTCGTAGAACCAGACGTCCGCGTCCTGGACCGCGCCGAGGGCCGTGAACCAGCCGGCCTCGACGTCCTCCTCGCGGGCGAGGCTCTCTATCTCCTCGCGCCAGTCGGCGCCCGTCTCGAACCGCGCGACGTACTCCGCCGTGGGTTCGACCTCGCGATGGTACATAGCAACTCCCCACGGCGGCCGGGGAGAAAAAGGCTTCAGTCGGACCGAGCGGGACCGGCGGAGTGAATTTGATATAGCGATATAAAATTTAGCTAGCGTCGATAGAGAGACACGGAAGAAACGACGGAAGACCCGTTACGATGCCGCAAACCTGCGAGAACGGTCGACTATCGGCGGCGATGCGACTGGCGAAGCGGGAAGAGAGAGGAGAGGCTCGGAGGTCGAACCGGCTCAGAACGGGGCCTGGGGGCCTTCGTCGTCGCCGCCGTCGTCGTCGGTCGTCTCGCCGGGGAAGGAGGGAGACATCCCGCCGCCGCTGCTGGTACCGCCGAGGTCGCCGTCGGCGCCGGCGGACGCGCCGGTGTCCGCGTGGACCGTCTCGATCTCGGGGATCTCCTTGACCATCCGGGACTTGATCGCCTGGATCGTCATCGGGGAGATACCGCAGCCGGAGCAGGCGCCGCCGAGCTGGACCGTCACCTCTCCCTTCTCGCGGTCGAGGTGGGCGATGGCGGCGCTCCCGCCGTGCATCTGGATCTGCGGGAAGTTGCGCCGCAGGAAGTTCGTGATCCGCTCGCGGAGTTCGTTTTCCGCGTCAGCCGCGTCGGTGTCCGTGCTCATGCCCGCGAGTTGGCGGGCGGCGGGCTTATGCCTTTGGTTCGGGCGGATACGGGCCGCGACACCGCCCCGTCGTGCCCCGTCACTCCGGGCGATCGACGCCGAGGGTGCGGTACAGCTCGGACTCGATCCGCTCGGCGTACTCCTCGAGCGTCTCCTCGAACGTCTCGTCGTCGACCGCGACGGCGCCGCGGATGCGCTCGCGGGGGTTCTCCGGGAGTTCGACGCGGAACTCGCCGTCCTCGTAGAACGGCTCCGACTCGTTGAGCACGGTCTGGTCGATCCCGTGGATCAGCTCCGAGTCGTACCGGTCGTTCATCTGCTCGAAGGCGTTCTTGTACGCCCGCTGGAGCTCGTTGAAGTAGTGCGCGTACTTGTCCTCGAACTTCTCCGGGTCGAACTCGTCGGCCATGTCGCGAGCGAGGGTCCGGCGGGAAAAAAGGCGGTCGATCGCCGTCGAGACGCCGAAACGGACCGAAAACCGAGCGTACGGTCGGACGAGAGATTCGACCGTGGACGGTGAAATAAATCGCATGCCGCGATATAGAATTTCTCAGGCGCGGCGACCGGTACGCCACGCCTCGTCGTGAGCCGCGGACTCAGTCGGACGAGGACAGGGAGTCGGACCGACGTCGCCGAGCGACGGACCGGGAACTACCGGGACCGGTCCGAGCGGACTCGAAAAGAAAACCGACGGCGACCGGGGGACCTCAGTCGAGGTCGAAGCGGTCGAGCTTCATCACGTCGCTCCACGTCTCGGCGAAGTCCTCGACGAACTTCTCCTCGTCGCTGGCGTACACGTCCGCGACGGTGCGGAGCCGCGCGTTCGAGCCGAAGATGAGGTCGGCGCGCGTCGCCTCCCACGCGACCTCGCCGGTGTCGCGGTCGCGGACCTCGTAGAGGTCCTCGGCGTCGGTGACCTCGTCCCACTCGTACTCCATGTCGAGCAGGTTGACGAAGAAGTCGTTGGTGAGCGTGCCGGGATCGTCGGTGAACGCCGTGCGGTCGGCGTAGGTCGCGCCCAGCGCGCGCAGGCCGCCGGCCAGCACGGTCATCTCGCTGGCGGTTAAGTTCAGCAGGTCCGCCTTGTCGACCATGAGATCCTCGACGTCCTCGTCGGCGTCGCCGAGGTAGTTGCGGAAGCCGTCGGCGTCGGGCTTGAGCGCCTCGAAGGAGTCGACGTCGGTCTGGTCTTCGGTGGCGTCGACGCGGCCGGGCGCGAACGGCACTTCGACGTCGTAGCCGGCGTCGGCCGCGGCCTGCTCGACGGCCGCGGTGCCGCCCAACACGATGAGGTCGGCGAGCGAGACGCGGACGTCGTCGGCGCGCGACTCGTTGAACTCGGCCTGGACGTCTTCGAGCGTCGAGAGGACGTCGGCGAGCTGCTCGGGCTCGTTGGCCTCCCAGCTCCGCTGCGGTTCGAGGCGGATGCGGGCGCCGTTGGCGCCGCCGCGCTTGTCGCTGTCGCGGTAGGTGGACGCCGCCGCCCACGCGGTCTTGACGAGCTCGCCGGTCGAGAGTCCGGAGTCGAGGAGCGCATCCTTGAGCTCCGCGACCTCGGCGTCGCCGATCGTCTCGTAGTCCGCCTCCGGTAGGGGGTCCTGCCAGATCATCGTCTCCTCCGGGACCTCGGGGCCGAGGAATCGCTCCGGCGGACCCATGTCGCGGTGGATGAGCTTGTACCACGCCTTCGCGAACGTCTCCTGGAACTCGTCGGGGTCGTCGCGGAACTCCTCAAGGACGGCCCGGAAGTCGTCGTCGTGTTTCAGGGCCACGTCCGTCGTGAGCATCATCACGTCCTCCTTGTCGTCGGGGTCCGCGACGCCGGGCGCGGCGTCGTCGAGCTCGTCGTTCTTCGTGGTCCACTGCCACGCGCCGCCGGGACCCTTCTCCGGCTCCCAGTCGTAGCTGAGCAGGTTGTTGACGTAGCTCATGTCCCAGACGGTCGGGGTGGCGTTCCACGGCCCCTCGATGCCGCTGGTGATCGTGTCGGGACCCATCCCCTCGCCGAACTCGTTGTCCCAGCCGAGGCCCTGGAGGTCGATGGGGGCGTCCTCGGGCTCGGGACCGAGGTTGTCGCCGTCGTCGGCGCCGTGGACCTTCCCGAAGGTGTGGCCCCCGGCGATGAGCGCGACGGTCTCCTTGTCGTTCATCGCCATGCGGCTGAACGACTGGCGGATGTTCTTCGCCGAGCCCTCGAGGTCCGGCTCGCCGTTCGGCCCCTCGGGGTTGACGTAGATGAGGCCCATCACGGTGTTGCCGAGCGGCGCTTTCAGGTCACCCTGCTCGTCGAAGCGCTCCTCGGAGGTCATCTCCCACTCGCTCTCGGGGCCCCAGTCGACGGCGTCGTCGCCGCGGAAGTCGTCCTCGCGGCCGCCGGCGAAGCCGAACGTCTCGAAGCCCATCGACTCCAGCGCGACGTTACCGGCGAGCACGATGAGGTCCGCCCACGAGAGCTTCTCACCGTACTTCGTCTTGACCGGCTCCAGCAGCCGCCGGGCCTTGTCGAGGTTCACGTTGTCCGGCCAGCTGCTGATCGGCGGGAGCCGCTGGTGGCCGCCCGCGGCGCCGCCGCGCCCGTCGAGCGAGCGGTACGTGCCGGCGCTGTGCCACGCCATCCGGATGAACAGCGGCCCGTAGTGTCCGTAGTCGGCGGGCCACCACTCCTTCGAGTCGGTCATCACGTCTTCGAGGTCGGATTTGACCTCGTCGAGGTCGAGCTCCTCGAACGCCGCCGCGTAGTCGAAGTCCTCGTCGTAGGGACCGATATTGGCGGAGTTCTGATCGAGTAGCTCCAAGTCCAACTGGTCCGGCCACCACTCTTGGGTGTTACTAGCCATCAAGAAATGGTCGCCCCTCGTCGCAGATAATATTGTCTACTTCGGAAAGAGAATCATCGTTATAACAGAGGGTTTCTATCGAAATAATGAAGTTCTATTTGTGGATCCGCGAAGTCGGCAACAGGGACCGCAGCGGCGCTCCGAGAGGTTTACCGCGCGGTAAGTGTCCGCTGCCGGCGGCGACGAGTCGTCTTTTCGACAGTTCGACTGTCGTGAGTGAGAGTCACATTCAGGGACTCGGCGGCGCATCGCTTCGCTTCGTCGCGGGACCTTGGCGGGGCGAGGATCGCGGCCGCACGGAACACGGAGGGGTCGAACGCGGTCGGCGGTTCAGCCACGGAAGGGTCGAGCGCGGTCAGCGGTTCAGCGTGTGAATCGCCTGCCCGCGGGCGTTCTCTGCCGCTTCCATCACCGCCTCCGCGAGCGTCGGGTGGGTGTGGACGGTGGCGGCCACGTCCTCCAGCGTCGCCCCCATCTCGATCGCGAGCGCGACCTCGGCGATCAGCTCCGACGCCTCCGGCCCGACGATCTGCCCGCCGAGGACGAACCCGGTCTCCTCGTCGGCGACGATCCGGACGAACCCCTCGGTGTGGCCGGTCGTCATCGCCCGCCCGGAGGCGTTGAACGGCATCTCGCCGACCGCGGGCTCGAAGCCGGCGTCTTCGGCCTCCGCCTCGGTCATTCCCACCGTGCCGATCTCGGGATCGGTGAAGACGGCCGCGGGGATCGCCTGCTGGTCCATCGCGGCGGGTTCGCCCGCGATCACCTCGGCGGCGACGATCCCCTCGTTCGAGGCCGCGTGCGCGAGCATCGGGTCGCCGGCGACGTCGCCGACGGCGTGGATATGCTCAACCGCGGTGCGGGTGCGGTCGTCGGTGTCGATGAACCCGCGCTCGTCGGTCTCGATCCCGGCGCTCTCCAGGTCGAGCCCGTCCGTGACGGGCTGGCGGCCGACCGCGACGAGGATTTTATCGACGCCGTACGTCGACTCCTCGCCCTCCTCCGTCTCCGTGTGAAGGAGGTAGCCGCCGTCGGGCGCCTCGGACCACTCGCTCGCGCCCTCGCCGAAGTGGAACTCGACGCCCAGCTCCTTCGCGCGCTCGCGGACGATCCGCTTCACGTCGTCCTCGTAGGGGTCGAGGATATCGTCGAGCATCTCGACGACCGTCACGTTGGCGCCGAGCTTCGCGTACGTCGTCGCCAGCTCCATCCCGATGTAGCCGCCGCCGACGACCCCGAGTCGGTCCGGGACCGTGTCGGCGTCGAGCGCCTCGGCGGAACTCCAGACGTGGTCCTCCGCGAACTCGAAGCCGGGGATCTGGACCGGCCGCGATCCGGTCGCGATAACCGCGTGTTCGAACGAGAGCGTCTCGGAGCCCTGCCCGTCGCCGCCGTGCGCGACGCGAACGGTGTCCTCGCCGACGAACGAGGCGGTCCCCTCGATCAGGTTCACGCCGTTCGCCTTACAGAGCTTCTCGACGCCGCCCGTCAGCCGGTCGACGACGCCGTTCTTCCACTCGACCATCTTCCCCATGTCGACGGCGGGGTCCGCGTGGACGCCCATGAACTCCGCGTTGCCGGCCTCGTGGGCGAGGCCGCTCCCCGTGATCAGCGCCTTCGAGGGGATACAGCCGCGGTTGAGACAGGCGCCGCCGTAGGCGTCCTTCTCGACCAAGGTCGTGTCGAGCCCCTCCTGTGCGGCGCGGATGGCGGCGACGTAGCCGCCCGGCCCCGCGCCGATGACCAGTACCTCCGTTCCCGTGGTGACGTCTCCGACGACCATTATTCGTTGAGTAGCAGCAGGGGGTTTTCTAAGTGTTCCATGACGGTGTTCGCGAACTCGGCCGCGATCGCCCCGTCGACGACTCGGTGGTCGATCGATAAGGACAGCGGCAGCGTCGGCGCCGGGACGACCTCGCTTTCCCCGTCGCGCTCGCGCACGACCGGGCGCTCCTCGATGGCGCCGAGCCCCAAGATCGCGGTCTCGGGGTAGTTGATGATCGGCGTGGCGTACTCGCCGCCGATGGCGCCGAAGTTGGTGATGGTGAACGTGCCGCCCTTCATCTCGTCGGGCTTCAGCTTCCGCTCGCGGGCGCGGGAAGCGAGGTCGTTCACCTCGTCGGCCAGTTCGAAGAGCCCCTTCTCGTCCACGTCGTCGACGACGGGGACCATGAGGCCCGCGTCGGTCGCGACCGCGATCCCGAGGTTGTACTCCTTCTTCAAGACGATCTCCTCGTCGTCCTCGCGGAGCTCGCTGTTGAGGTACGGGCGCTCCTTCAGGCCGGCGACGATGGCCTTCATCACGAACGGCATGTAGGTGAGCTTCACGTCGCGCTCGGCCGCCTTCGGCTTCAGGTCCGCGCGCGCCTCAACCAAGGCGTCGACCTCGGCGGTGTCGTGGTGGGTGACGTGCGGGGCGGTGAACTTCGATCGCTCCATCTGCTTCCCGATGGTCCGCCTGACGCCGCGGTAAGGGACCGTCTCGTCGCCGTCGCGCTCGGTCGGCGCGGTCCCCGAGGCGGCGGCCGCGTCCGTCGCGGCGGGCTCCGGTGTCGCGTCCGCGTCGGCCGGCTCCGCGTCGACCGGTTCCGGCTCCGCCGTCGGCTCTGCCGGCGACTCCAACGCGTCCGCGTACGCGTTCACGGCGTCGGCCGTGACGAACGCCTCGCCGTCGCGGGTCTCGTCGGTCGGCACGTCGTCGATGTCCACGTCGCGCT
This sequence comes from Halorubrum trapanicum, assembly GCF_002355655.1. Classification (NCBI taxonomy): domain Archaea; kingdom Methanobacteriati; phylum Methanobacteriota; class Halobacteria; order Halobacteriales; family Haloferacaceae; genus Halorubrum; species Halorubrum trapanicum. The sequence goes on from NZ_AP017569.1 coordinate 1,486,018, forward strand.
CGCGCGCGACCTTCCGCGTCGCGGGCGTCGCGAGCGTCGTCTCACGGCCCGCCGGCTCGGGGGCATCGCCGCCAGCGCCGGCCGCGGAGGAATCCGCGGAGTCGGCGGGGCCCCGCTTGCTGACCGCGGACTTCCGCTCGCCCGATCCGGTGTCGGTCGGCGCGGGCCGCGGCGTCGGCGCGTCGCCGTCGGAGCCCCCGCCGCTCGCGGCGGCCCCGCCCTCGGCGTGCGCCCGCACGTCGGCCTCGCTCACGCGGCCGCCGGGACCGCTCCCGTCGACCGCGGCGACGTCGACGCCCAGCTCGCGGGCGAGCCGGCGGGCCGACGGCGGCGCGAAGGTTCGTCCGGAGGGCGTGTCGGGTTCGGTTTCGGGCTCGGCGGCGGTCGCGCCGGCCTCATCGGCGGCCGCGCCGGGTTCCGGCTCGGGCTCGTCGCCCGCGGCCGAATCGGACTCGGATTCGGCGTCAGTTCCCGCGTCGTCGGCGGCCGCCTCGGCATCGCCCTCCTCGTCCACGCGGAACGAGATGATCACGTCGCCGACGGGGACCATCTCCCCCTCCTCGACGAACAGCTCCTCGACGGTCCCGTCGTAGCTCGACGGCACCTCGACGAGCGCCTTGTCGGTCTCGACCTCGGCGACGGGCTGGTCCTCCTCGACGCGGTCGCCGGGCGCGACCAGCCAGCTGACGAGTTCGCCCTCCGCGACACCCTCGCCGACGTCGGGCAGCTTGAACTCCTTGACGGTCATCGATCGACCACCTCGGCGGTCGCGCGTCGGCGCTCGACGGTCGTGCGCCGGTCCTCGGTGTTCATGGGTGTATCTCCGGCGGCCATCTTAAAACTCGACCGCCTCCAGGATTCCCTCCTCGATACGGGCCGCGGACGGGAGGTAGTAGTCCTCTAAGGCGTACAGCGGGTACGGCACGTCGAACCCAGTGACGCGGCCGATCGGCGCCTCCTGGTACAGCAGTGCCTCCTCCTGGAGGATCGCCGTGATCTCGCCCGCGAGCCCGCCCGTCTTCGGCGCCTCGTGGACGACGACCGCGCGGCCGGTCTTCTCGAACGCCTCGACGATCGCTTCGCGGTCCAGCGGAGATATCGTCCGGAGGTCGACGACCTCGCACTCGATCCCCTCCTCGCCGAGCGTCTCTGCGGCCTCCAGCGTGGGGCGAGTCATCGCGCCGTAGGTGAACACGGCGACGTCGTCGCCCTCGCGGCGCGTGGCCGCCTCGCCGATGGGGACCGTGTACGGCTCCTCGGGCACCTCCTCGCGGAACGCCCGGTAGATCAGCTTCGGTTCGAGGAAGATCACCGGGTCGGGGTCGCGGATCGACGCCGCGAGTAACCCCTTCGCTTCGTACGGCGTCGAGGGGATCACCACCTTCAGCCCCGCCTCGTGGGCGTAGAACGCCTCCTTCGACTCGGAGTGGTGCTCCGGCGCGCGGATGCCGCCGCCGTAGGGGGCCCGCAGCGTCATCGGGAGCGTGAACCGCCCGCGGCTGCGGGTTCGGAACCGCGCCATGTGCGAGACGATCTGGTCGAAGCCGGGGTACATGAACCCGGAGAACTGGATCTCCGGGACCGGTCGCATCCCCATCGCGGCCATCCCGACCGCGGTCCCGACGATGCCCGACTCGGCGAGCGGCGTGTCGATCACTCGATCGCCGCCGAACTCGTCGAAGAGGCCCTCGGTGGCGCGGAAGACGCCGCCGTTCTTCCCGACGTCCTGGCCCATCACGACGACGTCGTCGTCCTCGCGAAGTTCGGTGTGTAATCCGTCTCGGACCGCCTGTACCAGCGTGAGGTTCTGTGTCTCGGTCATTCAGTCCTCCAGGAACGCCGCGTCGCCGCGCTCGTCGCGCAGCGCGGCGAACTCCTCGTACTGCCGCTCCAGTTCCGGCGGAAGCTCCGCGTAGGCGTGCTCGAACAGCTCTCTGGGGTCGGGCCGCGCCATCGACTCCGCCGCGTCGATCGCGTCCGCGACCTGCGTCTCGACCGACGACTCGATCTCCGCGACGCGCTCCTCGTCGAGGACGCCCTCGCCGCGGAGGTACGACTCCAGCCGGTCGATCGGGTCCTTGCGCTTCCAGCGCTCGACCTCGTCGTCGTCGCGGTAGACGGTCGGGTCGTCGGCGGTCGTGTGCGCGCCGAAGCGGTACTGGACCGCCTCGATGAGCGTCGGCCGCGGCCGGTCCGCCTCGGGGTCCCGCGCCTTCTCCAAGGCCGCTTCCGTGACGCTGTACACCGCGAGCGGGTCCATCCCGTCGACTTGGACGCCGTCGATGCCGTACGCCTCCGCCTTCTGCGCCAGCGTCGCGCTCCGGGTCTGCCGCTCGCGGGGGACGGAGATCGCCCACTGGTTGTTGTTACAGAAGAAGACGGTCGGCGTGTCGAACACGCCGGCGAAGTTGACCCCCTCGTGGAAGTCGCCCTCGCTCGTCGCGCCGTCCCCGAAGTAGCAGATGAACGCGTCGTCCTCGCCGCGGAGCTTCGAGGCCCACGCAGCGCCCGTCGCGTGGGGCACCTGCGACGCGATCGGGACGGCGACCGGAAAGACGTTGACGTCCGGCGGCGCGTTGTTGCCGTCCTCGTGGCCCATCCAGTAGAGCAGCGTCTGTTTGAGCGGCAGCCCGTGGACGAGGGCGGCGCCGTGCTCGCGGTACGACGGGACCATCCAGTCGTCCGCGGCGAGCGCGTACGCCGACCCGATCTGGGCGCCCTCCTGCCCGGAGAGCGGGGGGTACGTCCCCATCCGGCCCTGCCGCTGGAGGCTCACCGCGCGGCCGTCGAAGTGGCGCGCCAGCCGCATGTGCCTGTACATCTCGACGAGCGAGTCGTCGTCGAGGTCGGGAACGTCGCCGACGACCTCGCCGTCCTCGTCGAGGACGCGAACCGTATCGTCGTACGCCCTGTCGAACACGGTCACGGTCGAACCCACCTTCGCATGTCCGATACGTCCACCGCCCGGGTAATATCGTTTTCGTAAATAATTTAGTATAATCAGAAATAGCGGCTTCGCGCTGAGAGACCGTCCATCAGATTCGGAGAGAATCGGACGTTTCTGAACAAACTCCGAGTCGTTCGGCAATATTTTCGCCAAGATGGGCGTTTCGTCGGTCAGTAACGGACGAACAGGAAGGTTTTCGCGCGCAGTAGGTCGGCCGACGCGGGAGCCGGACGTCGGGGGAGCCGGACGTCGCGGCGCCGCGGCTCGCCGATCGTGCGTGTCACGGTTCGGCGGTCGCGAGTGGCGCGAGAAGATCGGCCGCGATGGGTGTCTGAAGCTGACCGGACCGCTACCCGAGGCGGAACGAGGGCTCGTCGGGCTCGCCGTCGAGGTCCTCCAGCTGGATCACTTCCTCGTCGCCGTCCTCCAGCTGCTCGCGGAGGTAGTTGACGTAGCGCTTGTGCTCTTCGAGCTGCTCGCGGAGGTGTTCGGCCTCGAGCTCTAACCGCTCGTGCTCGCGGACGAAGCTCTTCGGGACCTCGATCTTCGGGGGGAACGACTCCCCGCTGTCGCCCATGCTGTCCAGTTCGGCCTCCGGGATGACCCGGACCTGACCGTCGTGGGCAACGAGCGTATCCACGTAGTCCCGGAAGACCGCCGACAGGGAGATGTCTCGCTCCTCGGCGATGTCGCGGAGGGTCTCGAACGCGTCCTCGTTGACGCGGAACGAGATCGTCTTGTTCTTGTTGCCCATTATCGGACCGTTCGTTCCGCGGATCACTTAAGCGTTTGTCAGACGATCGCAAGAACGAGAACCGCGTTCGGCGGCAGAACCGCGCCGAACGTCGCGAAAACCGGGATCGGCGCGTCGGCGCTCCGGCACGTCGACCGCGTCAGAACGCCGAGCCGCCGGCCGCGTCAGGGCTCGGGCGCGCCGGCCGGGTCGGTCCCGTCCGACGCGTCGTCGAGCGCGGCGTCGTCGCTCCCGGACTCGTCGCCCGCGAGCTCGTCGTCGCTCTCGTCGAGGTCCTCCAGCGCCGACAGCGCGGCGGCCTTGTACGTCTGGGGGTCGAAGTCGTACTCCTCGCGGGCCATCCGCGCGTACTCGTTGCCCTCGTCGTCGAACGCGGCGACGCGCTCGACGGTGCGGCGGGCGGTCTCCGCGACCCAGCGGTCGCGGGTGGCGGCGTCGACCTCGGTGATCGACTCGGGGCGGACGGAGACCCGGACCGTGCCGTCGTCGGTCTCGTAGGTCCGGGGCTTCCCCACGACTGCGACGTAGGCCGGGGGCTCTAAGTCCCGGAGCTTGGAAGCGGCTTCCGGCTGGTACTGGCCGGCGTACACGAAGAACGTGCCCGTCGGGTCGACGATGCGACCGCGCCAGTACTCGCTGTCCTCGCCGACGTCCTCCTTCTCCGTGAGGGTGCCGACGAAGAACACGCGGTTCGATGACTCGCCCGTCGGCAACAGCGCGTAGACGGGGGCGCGCTCGTCGTCGGACTCGGTGAACGTGTAGCCGGCGTCGTTGAACTCGGTGGCGAACACGCGCCGGGCGACCTCTCGGGTGGGGGCTGACTGGCTCATTTAAATCGACCTCGCTTCGATCAGCGCAGTTTCAACGTCGACGGTGCCGGGGTCCTCCATCTCGTCGACCAGGACGTACCGACGGAAGGTGGGACCGGTGACGCGGTAGTAGCGCCCGAGCACGTCCTCGCCCATCTCCTCGGCGACGACGGTGGTGTCGAGCGCGTCCATCGCCATGTCCTTGGCCTCCTCGAGGGTCATGCCGGTGAGCTCCTCGGTGGCCTCGCGGTCGAAGATGACCTCGGTGACGGTCTCGCCGTCGTCGAGGACGCCTTTGATCCGCAGATCGAACTCGCCCTCGACCTGGCCGTGTTCGGAGCAGCGACCGTTCTGGAGGACGCGCGTACAGTCCTCCTCGGGGCAGCGCTTGATCAGCCCGGATCCGGACTGGATGTCCACGAGGGCGCCCTCGACCGTGTCGGCGTTGTCGCCGACCTCGATCTCCTCGTCGATCTCGGTGATACCCGTCGTCCGGTTGAGCTTCACCGAGTAGCTCCCCTCGTACTCGTCGGTGACGACGTTCGAGAGCTCGTACGCCTGCTCCTCCTCTAACTCGGGGAGGTCGGAGGTCTCGAAGGCGACGAACTTGATCGTGCCCGACTCGTCGCCGAGCAGGCCGACCTGCGAGATCGAGTCGCTGCGCGGCTCCCAGAGGTCGACCAGCTTCACGCGCAGGTCGACCCACTGCTCGTCCTCGTCGATGTCGTTGACGAGGACCTCCTCGCTGCCGCCGCGGCCGAGCTCGTCGCGCTCCATGCCGGCGTCTTCGAGGTAGCTGTTGGTGACGCTCCGGCTCGCCTCGTCGAGCGGCACGCGGTACTCGTCGACGAGCGTCTCAAGCCGCTCCTCGACGTCGTCGGGGTCGACGTCGGTGTGGTCCGAGAACTGTTCCGCTATCGCTTCCGCTTCCTGTCGCAGTTCGCTCATGGGGTGTCTCCGCCTCCGGTCTTGTTTTCAGTGGGAGGCGTACGACGGTTGGTTCCAGATGGTATTAAAATGTACGTGACCGCGGTGAAAGTGGAACGAAACGCCCGCTTGCGGGCCGCTACGCGGTGTTCTTTCGATCCGAGAAGATCGACCGACGGGACGACCTCGCTCGCGTCAGACGCCCGTCAGCCGTGCGCGGGCTTCGTTTCGAGTGGAACGATCACACGGTTCGGGGTCACACAGGAGAAGATTCGACGGAGGTGACGAAGCGGAGCGGTGGCGCGTGCCGACGAGCAGCCAAAGGCTGCGAGTCGCACGCGCGAGGGAGTCGCTGGCTCCCGGAGCGAAGCGGAGGGTGCCAGCGACGAGGCTGGGGAGGCGTGAGGCTGCGGTGCGGGGTGGGACTCGAAGGGGCAGTCGCGAGGCGGGCGCAGGCGATGTAAGGACCGCAAGGAGTGAGCGGAGCGAACGACTGAGGACCGCAGCGAGCGTGCGCCCGCCTCGCGACTGGGGCTTCGGTGGTCTCTGTATCTATCGGTAGTTTATAAATAAAACCGCCATCGTACAGCCGAGCGACTGGGGCTTCGGTGGCCTCTGTATCTATCGGTAGTTTATAAATAAAACCGCCATCGTACAGCCGAGCGACTGGGGCTTCGGTGGTGTCCATATCGATCAGCTGTTTATAAGTAAATCCACCATCGTACAGCCGAGCGACTAGGTCTTCGGTGCTGCCCGCATCGATCGGCTGTTTATAAATAAAACCGCCGTCGTACAGCCGAGCGGCTAGGGCTTCGGCGGTCTCCATGCCGGTCACAAAATCATTCGGGGAGGACCGACCGGTCGAACCGTCAACGTCTCAGTCCGCGTCGGGGAACGGCACCTCGATCAGGTCGCCGTCGTCGGGCAGGAGGCACTCTCCGTCGAACTCCTCGCGGGCGTCGCGGCGGATCGGGGAGGCGTCCGCAGCGTAACGCGAAGAGATGTGAACGAGCGCGAGCCGCTTCGCGTCCGCGCGGTCGGCGATCGACCCCGCCTCGCGGCCGGTGGAGTGGGCCGTGTCGCGGGCGCGGTCGGCCATGTCGTCGGCGAAGGTGGCGTCGTGGATCAGCAGGTCGGCGCCCTCGGCCGCTTCCACCGTCGACTCTCGCGGGCGCGTGTCCGCGGTGTACGCCAGCTTGCGGCCCGGGCGCGGCGGGCCGACGACCTGCTCGGGCTCGACGACCGTGCCGTCCTCGGCCTCGACGGGCTCGCCCTCGTGGAGGCGGCCGTACTTCGGGCCGACGGGGACGCCGAGCGCCTCCGCCTTCGGGCGGTCGAACCGACCGGGGCGGTCGTCCTCCTCCAAGACGTACCCCTGCGACTTCGTCCGGTGTTCCGTCTCGAAGGCGCGCACCGCGTACTCGTCGGCCTCGTAGGCGACCTCGCCGGGGGCGACCGGCTCGATCCGGACCGGGAACGCCGGGTCGTGGCCGACCGCGTGGACGAGGTCGTGGAGGTGGCCGTCGGTCCCCGGCGGGCAGTGGATCGTGAGCGGGTCGGTGCGGTCGTTGAACCCGAGCGTCTGGACGAGGCCGGGGATGCCGAGGACGTGGTCGCCGTGGAGGTGGGAGACGAACACGCGGTCGACGGCGAACCCGGTGCCGGCGCGCATCATCTCGCGCTGGGTACCCTCGCCGCAGTCGAAGAGGAAGCGGTCGCCCTCGCGGTTGACGAAGACGGCGCTCGCCGCGCGCTCGACGGTCGGGACGGCGCCGCCCGTCCCGAGGAAGGTGACGCGAAGAGACATGCCCGCTCGTCGGAGCGCCGTTTGTAAACCGGTGTCGATGCGGGGGAGGGAACCGCCGGTTCGGCCTCGCGGGGAGTCGGCCGACACCCACATGAGTCCGGCCGCCCGAGCGGGGGCATGCGAGAGCCGATCGCCGCCTTGGTCAAACAGGAGGGGTGGCGCGCGGAGGGCGCGGCCGCCCGCGTCCACTACGAGGGGGGTAACGACCGATACGCGGTGGAGTTCTACGCCGAGACGGCCCGCGTCCTCTACTGGGCGGTCCCGACCGACGACGAGGAGGGCGGAACGGCCGCGCCGGTCCCGCGCGACGGCGTTCCGGATCCGCTCCGGCGGCGCGTCCGGGAGGACCTCGACGAGGCCGGGATCGACACCGAGGTCGAACGGCGCGAACTCTGAGTCGCGCGGTCGTCGGATCCGCGGCCGCCGGGCAGTCGACGGGTCCGAGGCCGCCGCACAGCCGCCGGGACCGACGCCGCCGCGCGCACCGATTCTACCCCGGCACGACCGGAGGCGTCCCCGCCGTCGACCGCACTCCGGAAGGCGAGATCACCCGATCGACCGCCCGTTAGCGGCGTTTTCTGCCGATGTATTTCGGTTCGAAGGAAACCTATTTGCCGTCTTACCTGATACGACTCTGTGATGAGTGGCGTCGAATGGGAGGAAGACGATCCCTTCGAGGAGCAGCGGGACAAGATCGAGAATCCGATGAAGCGGCTGTTCGTCGAGTACGGCCGCGACTACGTCCCGCAGGTGACGGTGGGAGTCGTCGCCAGTATCTTCGCGCGGCTGCTCGACCTGCTTCCCCCGCTGATGCTCGGGATCGCCCTCGACGCGGTCTTCCGCGGCGAGGCCGCGTTCGACGAGCAGATCCCGCTCGTGTTGCTGCCGGACGCGTGGCTCCCGACGGAGCAGGCGGCGCAGTTCTGGTTCACGATCGCGGTGCTGGCCGGGGCGTTCGCCTTCGGCGCGGGCTTCCACTGGGTCCGGAACTGGGGGTTCAACGCCTTCGCGCAGAACATCCAGCACGACGTCCGGACCGACACGTACGACCAGATGCAGCGGCTCAACATGGACTTCTTCTCGGACAAGCAGACCGGGGAGATGATGTCCATCCTCTCGAACGACGTGAACCGGTTGGAGCGGTTCCTCAACGACGGGATGAACTCCGTGTTCCGCCTGTCGGTGATGGTGGTCGGGATCGGCGTCCTCCTCTTCTGGATCAACTGGCAGCTCGCCCTGGTCGCGCTGCTTCCCGTCCCCGTCATCGCCGGGTTCACCTACCTGTTCATCCGGATCATCCAGCCGAAGTACGCCGAGGTGCGGTCGACGGTCGGCAAGATGAACTCCCGGTTGGAGAACAACCTCGGCGGCATCCAGGTTATCAAGGCCGCCAACACCGAGTCCTACGAGTCCGACCGCGTCGACGACGTCTCGTACGACTACTTCGACGCGAACTGGGACGCCATCGAGACGCGGATCAAGTTCTTCCCCGCGCTCCGCGTGCTCGCGGGCATCGGCTTCGTCCTCACGTTCATCGTCGGCGGGCTCTGGGTGTTCCAGGGGCCGCCCGGGCCGTTCACCGGCGAGCTCTCCGAGGGGATGTTCGTCGTGTTCATCCTCTACACGCAGCGGTTCATCTGGCCGATGGCGCAGTTCGGACAGATCATCAACATGTACCAGCGCGCCCGCGCCTCCTCCGCGCGGATCTTCGGGCTGATGGACGAGCCCTCGAAGCTGGCGGAGGACCGCGACGCCGAGGAGCTCGTCGTCGAGGACGGCAACGTCGTGTACGACGACGTCTCCTTCGGCTACGACGACGAGACCATCGTCGAGGACATCGACTTCGAGGTCGAGGGCGGCGAGACGCTCGCCTTGGTCGGCCCCACCGGGGCCGGCAAGTCGACCGTGCTCAAGCTCCTCCTCCGGATGTACGACGTCGACGAGGGCGAGATCCGGATCGACGACCAGAACGTCAGCGACGTGACGCTGCGGTCGCTGCGCCGGTCGATCGGCTACGTCGGCCAGTCGTCGTACCTGTTCTACGGCACCGTCCGCGAGAACATCACCTACGGCACGTTCGACGCGACCGACGAGGAGGTCCGCGAGGCCGCCGAGGCCGCCGAGGCCCACGACTTCATCCAGAACCTCCCCGACGGCTACGACACGATGGTCGGCGAGCGGGGCGTGAAGCTCTCCGGCGGCCAGCGCCAGCGGATCACCATCGCGCGCGCCGTGCTGACCGACCCGGACATCCTGATCCTCGACGAGGCGACCTCCGACGTCGACACGGAGACGGAGATGCTGATCCAGCGCTCGCTCGACCGACTCACGACGGACCGGACGACGTTCGCCATCGCCCACCGGCTCTCGACGATCAAGGACGCGGACACGATCCTCGTGCTGGAGGGGGGAGAGATCGCCGAGCGCGGCACGCACGACGAGCTGCTCGACAACGACGGGCTGTACGCGCACCTCTGGGGCGTTCAGGCCGGCGAGATCGACGAACTCCCGCAGGAGTTCATTGACCGCGCCCAGGAGCGCACCGCCCGGATCGTCGAGGACGCCGAGGGCGACGACGACTGACCGGGACCGCGGCCGCCAGCGGCGACGTGCCGGACCGACCGGTCGGGACCGCGGGACCCGACGACCGAATCACCGCGGGAGTTCGGTCCACTCGTCCGCGGGCGCCTCCGGAGACGCGTCGGCGTGGCCGAGCGCGTCGAGGACCGCCTCGCGGACCTCAGCCGGCTCCCGGAACTGCGTCTCCTCGCTCCCTTCGAGCAGGCTGTCGAGCCGCGCCGTCCCCGTCGGAGTCTCCAGTTTCGCGGCGCCGTACTGCTCTATCAGCTCCGCCGCCGTTACCGGGTAGCGGTGTTCGCGGAGCGCCCGCTTCAGCGGGCCGAACGTCACGGCGGGAGCCGAACCGTGCGCCTCCTGGTCGTGTTCCGCGTTGTCACCGCTCATGCGGTCGCGATCCACGTGGAGGGTCATAATACCCCGGGAGCGTCCGCGTGCCCGGCGACCGCCGGGCGGGCCGATCGGCCGTGTCGTCGGGGGTGACCGCCGCCTATACGGCGCCGCGCGTCGAGGGCACGGTATGCGCCTCAGCGAGGTCGCCTGGACCGACGTGCGCGACGCCGACGTGGACGTCGCGTTCCTCCCGGTCGGCAGCACGGAACAGCACGGGCCGCACGCCCCGCTCGGAACCGACACGCTGAACGCCGTCGCGGTCGCGGAGGCTGGCGCCGACGCCTACGAGGGGGCGGGAGCGAGCGCCGACGCCGACGCGTCTCGCGGCGAGGTCGCGGTCGCGCCGCCGGTACCGGTCGGCGTCGCCGAGGAACACCGCGCGTTCGACGGGACGATGTGGGTCTCGCCGGAGACGTTCCGAGCGTACGTCCGGGAGGCCGCCGAGTCGCTGGCCTCGCACGGGGTCGACCGCGTCGTGTTCGTCAACGGCCACGGGGGGAACGTCGAGGCGCTCGCGGAGGTCGCCCGCCGGTTCTCGCGCGACGACGCCCACGCGGGGTACGGCGTCGCGTTCACCTGGTTCGAGGCGGTCGGCGACCACGCGAGCGACATGGGCCACGCCGGCCCGCTGGAAACGGCGCTGCTTCGCGCGACGAACCCGGAGCTGGTCCGCGAGGAGCGGGTCGGCGAGGCGAGCGCGGGCGCCGCCGACCGGTGGGGCGAGTGGGTCGCCGGGGTGAACCTCGCGCACGACTCCGACGAGTTCACCGACAACGGCGTCGTCGGCGACCCGCGAGAGGGAGACGCAGAGCGCGGCACGGAGTTGCTCGACCGCGCGAGCGCGGCGCTCGCGGAGCTGGCGGCGGCCGTCGTCGACCGCGACGCCACTTAAAAGAAGCGCGGCGCGGTCGCTACTCCTCGTCCGCGTCGTCCGCCGCGTCCTGAAGCGCCCCGCGGATCGCGGGCACGGTGCCGGTGAGCGAGGCCACCTCCTCGGCGGCGTCCTCGATGTCGCCGACGAGCGACTCCAGCTCCTCGATCTCTTCTTGTAAATCGTCGGCGTCCTCGAAGGCGTCGGCGCGCTCGCCGAGGACGTACGCCTTCTTCGCCGAGCGGACGCTGTCGACCGCGTCGCCGGCGTCGAGGGCGGACTTCAGCCCGTTGAGCGCGCCGAGGACGTTGTCCGCGTCCGTCTCCCAGACCGCGTCGGGGTCGGGGAGCTGGTCGCGCGCCGCCGCGAGGTGCTCTTCGACCTCCGCGCGGGTCTCCTCGGCCGCCTCGCCGAACAGGTCGTCGTCGTCGAACGTGGACTGGCCCATACCGGACACGTCGTGCCCGCACCTTTTAAAAACGCGCCCGAAAGCGAAAGTGAAATCTGCGGTGAGGGCGGGTCCGAAGCCCGATCGAGGGGATTTCGCGTTCAGTTCCGGTTCGCCGGGAGCCGCGGACGGCGGAGCGGTGTCGGGCGGCGGCTCGGATCCGGACGAGGAGCGGCGACTCAGAGCCGGACGAGCAGTTCCACCGCGATCAGCGTCAGCAGGAGTCCGAGGAGGCCCGCGAGGGCGGCGAGCGTCCGGAGCCAGTCGGACACCGCCTCCGCGTCGGGCGTGGCGGCGAGGAGGGCCGGGCGGTCGCGGGGGCCGGAGTCGCGGTCGGGGACGGTGTCACGGTCCGGGTCCGGCACGGTTCGTGCGTGGCACGGTCGAAAGGTAAAACCGACTATGAGGCGACAATACCGATATTGAGCGCTCCCGAGCGCGCGGGCGACGAGAGGGTCATCCCCGGTTCCACGGCGCCTCCTCGAAGTCGACGATCCGCTCGCCGCGGTCCACGGCGTCGATCCGGGCGATCTCGTCGTCGGTCAGGTCGAGCTCTCGGGCGGTCCAGTTCTCCTCGACGTGCCCGAAGTCGGCCGCCTTCGGGATCGGCGCGACGCGCTCCTTCGAGAGCAGCCACGCGAGGCTCACCTGCGCCGGGGTGGCGTCGTGCGCCGCGGCGACGTCTTGAAGGGCGCCGACGTCGGCGACGCGGTTGCGCGCGATCGGGGAGTAGGCGACGAGCCAGTGGTCGTCTTCGACGGCGTACTCGCGGAGCCGCTCCTGTTGAAGCAGGGGGTGACACTCCACCTGATGGGCGAACACGTCGTTCGCGAGTCGGTCGATCGCCTCGTCGAGCTGGTCGGGGCGGAAGTTCGAGAGCCCGATCCGGTCTATCACGCCGTCGTCGACGAGGTCGTCGAGCGCGGGCAGCGTCTCCTCCGGGTCGTACGTGTTGATCGGCCAGTGGACGTACAGCAGGTCGATCGAGTCGACGCCGAGCCGGTCGCGGCTGGCGCGGGCGGTCTCGACCGCGTCGTCGTACGAGAGGTTGTCCGTCGAGAGCTTCGTCGCGACGAACAGGTCGTCGCGGTCGACGCCGCTCCGGTCGATCCCGTCGCCGACCGACGCCTCGTTGTCGTACCCCTGCGCGGTGTCGACGTGGCGATAGCCGGTCTCGATCGCGTGGGCGACGCCGGCGGCGCACTCCTCGCCGGCGGCCAGCTTGTACGTCCCGTACCCGAGTCGGTCGAAGGCGTCTGCCATGGTCCCCCACGCGGACGGCGACGCCCTCAACGTACCGGTCGCCAACGAACGCGGGAGCGACCTCGAACAGATCGCGGGAGCGACCTCGAACAGACCACGGGGTCGACCCCGAACAGATCGCGGGAGCGACCTCGAACAGACCACGGGGTCGACCCCGAACAGATCGCGGGAGCGACCTCGAACAGATCGCGAGACCGGCCTCGAACGGCTCGTACCGCCCGAGAATCCGCCGTTCTATTTAAGTTACCTCCGAGAGTCGGGGGACGTATGTCAACGAAAGAAGTCGCGCTCCGAAGCACGATCGGCGGCGTCTCGGTCGAGGGGAAGCTCCACACGCTCAGCGTCTGGTTCATCCTCGCGTTGCGGCTGATGATCGGCCTCGCGTTCCTCCAGAGCGGGCTCAGCAAGGTCCTCAGCGGCGAGTTCAGCGCCGCGGGCTACCTCCAGAACGCGCCCGCCGCGAACGGGAGTCCGGCCGCCGGCCTGTTCGCCGCGATGGGCGAGAACGCGCTGTTCGTCGACTTCGTGAACGTCGCGGTGCCGTGGGGAGAGGTCCTCATCGGCCTCGGCGTGATCGTCGGGCTCCTCACGCGGCTCGCCGCGTTCTGGGGGGCGTTCATGATGCTCCTCTTCTACCTCGGCAACTGGGACATCTCGCACGGCTACATCAACGGCGACTTCGCGTACATGCTCGTGTTCCTCTCGGTCGCCGCCTTCGGCGCCGGCCGGATCCTCGGACTCGACTCGGTCGTCGAGGAGTACGACATCGGCGGCCAGCCCCTCGTCGAGCGGTACCCGTGGACGCGGTACCTCCTCGGATGAGGCGGGGTCGGTCTCCCTGACCGATTCGGCCGCCAACCGCGAGCTAAACGGGCGCAGCGCCGATCACAGTTATCACAGCTAATATTCGGGGAGCAGTTATTATCCCGATACGATCCCTGTCGATCGATACACATGCAAGCGGGATCGTCCTCCGGCATCCGGTCGAGTTACGGCGCGAAGCTCGCGCTGTCTTTGATCGGGGTCATGGGGGTTTCAGTTTCATACGGTGTCATCGTCTACCTCCGCGCGGAGGAGGCCGGCGCCGCGGGCGCAGCGGTGCGCTCCGGGCTCGTCGGGATGACGCTGTTGACGGTGATCGGGCTCGCGCTCATCGGCGTCACGGTCGGATCGAACACGGTCATCTCCCTGCGACAGCTCACGGCCAAGGCCGAGCGGATGGCCGAGGGGGACCTCGACGTGCGACTGGAGACGGGCCGAACCGACGAGATCGGGCGGCTGTTCCGGGCGTTCGACGAGATGCGCGGCTCGCTGCGCTCGGAGATCGCCGACGCGGAAGCGGCTCGCGAGGAGGCGGAGGGGGCGCGGCGGGAGGCGGACGCGCGCGCCGAGACGGTCGAGCGCAAGGCGACCGAGTACGAGTCGGCGATGCGCGCGCTCGCCGACGGCGACCTGACCCAGCGGGTCGACTCCGACGTCGACAACGAGGCGATGGCGCGCGTCGGCGTCGCGTTCAACGAGATGGCCGACGAGCTGGAGGAGACGGTCGCGTCCGTCGCGACCGTCGCCGAGGACACCGCCGACGTGGCCGGGACCGTCGACGACCGCACGGAGGACCTGCGGGCGACGACCGGGACCGTGAGCGAGGCGGTCGAGGAGATCGCCGAGGGCGCGCGCACCCAGCGCGACGACCTCCAGGCGGCGACCGACGAGGCCGAGAACCTCGCGTCGTCGGCCGAGGAGGTCGCCTCCACCGTCACCGACGTGGCGGAGACCGCGGAACACGCGGCCGAGGTGGGCGAGGAGGGCCGCGAGGCCGCCGAGGAGGCGCTCGCGGAGATGGACGCGGTCGAGGAGACGACCGCGGAGACGACCGCGGAGGTCGAGGCGCTCGCCGAGGAGGTCGAGGAGATCGGCGAGGTGGTCGACACCATCTCGGAGATCGCCGAGCAGACGAACCTGCTCGCGCTGAACGCCTCCATCGAGGCGGCCCGCTCCGGCGCCGAGGGCGCCGGCTTCGCGGTCGTCGCCGAGGAGGTGAAGGCGCTGGCCGAGGAGACCCAGGAGTCGGCCAGCGAGATCGAGGCCCGGATCCGCTCCGTCCAGGAGCGCGCGGAGACGGGCGCCGACGCGATGGCGCGCACCGAACAGCGGATCTCCGCCGGCGTCGAGACCGTCGAGACGTCGATCGACGCGCTCGAACGCCTCGCGGAGGCCTCCGAGCGCACCGACACCAGCATGACCGAGATCACCCGCGCGACCGAGACGCAGGCGGACTCCGTCGACGCGGTCGTCGGTCACGTCGAGGACGTCTCCGCGATCAGCGCGCAGACGGCCAGCGCGGCCGGCGACGTCACCGGCGCGGTCGACGAACAGGAACGGACCCTCGGGGCGGTCGAAAACGCGGCCGGGTCGCTCTCCGACCGCGCGCTCGCGCTGCGCGACGCGGTCGACGACTTCGAGTTCGCGGCCGACGACGGCCTCGCCGGGAACGCGGACGGCGCGGACGCGACCGCCACGGCGGTCTCCGACGGGGGGACCGCGGACGGCGAGGGGACCGAGTTCGACTTCTCGCACGGCGGAGACGAGGAGGCGACCGTCGGAGACGACGACGCGGCCGCCGAGGAGGGGGTGAACTGAGATGCTCGTCGACACCGCCGTCTGGGCGTGGATCGGCGCCCTCGCGATGGGCGCCGGGACGGTTCCCCCGCTGTGGGCGTTGTTCTCCCGGTCCTCGGAGGCCGACGAGTCGCACGCCGTCTACTACGGCACCCTCGCCGGCGTCACCGGCGTCGCGGCGCTCGCGTACCTCGCGATGGCGCTCGGCGTCGGCACGCTGTCGACGGCGGCCGGCGAGCTGGAGGTCGTCCGGTACGTCGACTGGCTCGTGACGACGCCGCTCATCCTGCTGTACCTCGGGCTGCTCGCGCGGCCGTCCCGGCGCGTGCTCGCCGGGCTGATCGGCGTCGACGTGGTGATCATCGCCGGCGGAATCGCCGCCGCCGCCACCGGCGGAACGGTCTCGTGGATCGCCTTCGGCGTCGCCGGGGTCGCGTACCTCGCGCTCGTCTACGGGCTCCTCGTCTCGCTCCCGCGGTCGGCCTCGGCGGAGGGCGACCGGGTCCGCGCGGTCTTCGGCACCCTCCGGAACATCACGGTGGTGCTGTGGACGCTGTACCCGGTCGTGTGGCTGCTCGCGCCGACAGGCTTCGGCCTGCTGACGCCCGCGACGGAGATGCTCGTGTTCGTCTACCTCGACGTCGTCTCGAAGGTCGGCTTCGTCGTCGTCGCGGTCGCGGGCGCCGACGCGCTCGACCGCCTCGGCGCCGACGGCGGGCTCGGCGTGGACGCCGCCGAAGACGAGTTCGTCGCCGCCGACTCCGGGACCGAAGAGCGGACGACCGTCCTCGGCGACGACTAATCTGCGGTCCGTTTCTTCTTTCTCGCTGCTTTCCCTTCTACTCGCCGTCCGCGACGAGGTCCGCGTAGCGCGCGCCGGTCTGTTTCAGCGTCTCAGTCGAGTAGAGCCGCTCGTGAGCGAACGGGAGATGATCGGCCGCCAGCTCGTCGATCTTCGCGTCGACCGCCTCGGCCTCGCGGCCGTGGATCATCGTGAACAGGTTGTACTCCCACCCCTGGTCGGGGCGGCGCGGCCGGTGGTAACAGAGGGTGACATACGGGAGGCTCCCGACGGCCTCGCCGCGCTCGTCGAGCTCGTCGTCGGGCACGTCCCAGACCACCATACAGTTGTTCGTGAACCCGGTGACGACGTGGTTGACGACGCAGCCGATCCGCTTGATACAGCCGTCCGCGAGCAGGCGCTCGACCGCCGCGAGCACCTCGTCGACGGTCGGGTCAACCTCGGAGCCGCTCGCGCCGATCTCGTCCGCCACGTCGGCGTAGGGGGTCGCGGACAGCGGGAAGCCGTCCTGAATCGCGAGGAGGAGGTCGGCTTCGAGGGGCGTGAGGTCGCCGCGCGCGTCCTCCGAGATGCGGGTGGCCGACACGTCGGTCTCTTCGAGGGACTCTCTCGCAAATCGGTCGCCGTTGACGACGGGGAACTCCAGATCGATGTAGTAGTCGGTGAGCATCGGGAGCGCGAGCACCTCGCAGCCGGTGCGCTCCTCGATCTCCGCGAGGATCTCGTCCCGTCGCTCCCGCGAGCCGGCGGTGACGACGAACCACTGGTTCCACTCGTGGTCGCGGCGGTAGTTGTGGTTCACCTGCCGGTAGCCGTTGATCACCTCGGCGACCTCGTCGAACCGGTCCTCGGGCGCGCGCACCGCCGCCAGCGTCGAAGAGCCGATGACCGGGGGGTTGAGCACGGCGCCGAACCGCCGGAACACGCCGCGGTCGCGCAGGTCGCGGACGCGGCCGAGGAGCTCGTCGGCGTCGACATCGGCTCCCGTTTCGGCGCTGATCTCGCGGGCGACGCGCTCGAACGGGCGCGACTCGACGGGGAAGCCGCTCTGGTACTCGTCGATGAGGGCCGCGTCGACCGCGTCGAGGTCGGCCCGCCAGTCGGCGTCCAGACTCATTACGCGGGTTAGGATTCGGGCGTACGTACGGGTTTCGGAGGACGTCGATCGTCAACGGGAGCGCGCCGGCCGGTAACGTGCGCGCGGGTCAGTCGTCGGCGGGGGCCTCGCCCGGCGTCGGCGCGAACGCCCGGGCGCTCTCTTCCAGCTGCGTCGTCGAGCAGCCGCCGACGGTCGCGGCCTGTTCGAGCGTCAGGGTGCGGGAGCGGTACAGCGTGAGCGCGGTGGCGACGGATTTGGACGTCATCGGGTACAACCAGTTAGTAGATGGACGAATATATAACACTAACGCTATTTAGAGAGTGTTACAGAATATGAACGGCATAGAGTTGTACGTGCGTATTCTATTTTGTGTCAAAAAGAGACGTTCGTCTTGTTAAGATGTGTGATCGTGTGTTACGCAACCGGCGCGAGCCGCCGGCTAACCGGTATTCGTCGCTCGCGCGCGCCGCGAACGGGGACGGAGGTCAGTCGCCTCGCTCGTAGTGCGCCACGTTAACTTGGTCCTCGTCGTCGCGGAGATAGTGTGTCAGGGTGAAATCGCGGACCGTGAACTCGAACTCGATCTCGCCCTCGTACGCGACGGCCGCGGGACCGTCACAGCCCGCTTCGGTCTCCGTGGCCGCGATCTCCACGACTGCGAGGCCCTCGTCGGGCCTCGAGGTGAACACGCTCGCGTCAAGGGCGACGCAGTCGACCGGCGCGGCGAACCGCCCCTCGATCCGCGCGGTCCGGTCGGCTACCTCGACGGTCGCGTCGTGTGCGGAGTCGTCGACCCGCTCGGTCGACCGCACCGACACGGTCGCTGCCGGGAGGTCGTCGCGGAACGCTCGCCCGAGACAGCCGGAAACGCCACCGAGCGCGAGCGTGGAGCCGGCGAGGACCGCCCGCCTCGTCGCTCGGTATCGGCGTTCGACCGTAGGGCTTCGACCCGAGCCGTTCGGGGCTTGATCGGTCACGATCTGTCCCGCAGCGGGGCGAAATAAATATCTTCTGCGCCCGCATCCGGTCCGATCCGGTACCGTCCCCTTCCCAGCGCTCGGGAGTCGAACGGGGGACTTTTCGTCGGAGAACCCGAACGGTGCGTATGGCTCAGGCGACCCAGGAGTTCGGCGACTGGCCCCTCAAGCGGCTGATGACCGAGGTCTGCGGCTCCGGCCACAAGTCGGCCGACGACCTCACGCGCGCGCAGGCGACCGAGGCGTTCGAGCGCATCCTCGCGGACGAGCCGGACCCGACGACGCTCGGGGCGTTCTGGCTCGCGAACCGCTGGAAGCGGAACACGCCCGAGGAGCTCGGCGCGTACGTCGACGTGATGTGCGACCGCGTCGAGTACGCCGAGCCCGACGTCGACCCAGTCGACTGCGGCGCCAACTACGACGGGAAGGGGCGGACCGCAATCTTAGGCGTCGCGGCCGGGGCGGTCGCGGCCGCCGCGGGCACGCCCGTCGTCGTCCACTCGGGCGACCGCGTCCCGACCCAGAAGCAGGACGCGTACAAGCACGTCCTCGACGAGCTGGGCGTCCACACGGAGCTGACGCCCTCGGACTCCGCCGACATGGTCGACGAGACCGGCTTCGGCTTCTACTACCAGCCCGCGTTCAACCCCGCGATCGACGACCTGTTCGACCGCCGCGACATGATGGGCGTCCGGACGTTCGTCAACACCGTCGAGACGCTGGCGAACCCCGCCGGCGCCTCGACGCACCTCGGCTCCTTCTACCACCTCGCGTTCGCGAAGAAGGTGGTCGACACGTTCGTGGAAAGCGAGTTCCACGACCTCGACCGCGTCCTGATGTTCCAGGGCATGGAGGGGTACGACGACGTCCGCCCCGGCTACACGAAGGTCGCGGAGTGGGACGCGGGCGACCGCGGTGAGGCGGCGGGGAACGACGCGGAGGAAGCCGGCAGCGAGGGCGCCTCCTTCGACGACTTCGAGATCGAGACCGCGGAGTACGGGATGGACCTCGAAGAAGAGGACCTCGCGGTCGACGACGTGGCGGTCGATTCGGCCGCGATCACCGAGGCGGTGCTGGCCGGCGAGCGCGACGGCGCCTTCGCGGACGCGGTCGCGGTCAACGCCGCGCTCCGGATCTACGCCGGCGAGGACGCGGACTCGATCGAGGAGGGCCTTGACGCGGCCCGAGAAGCCATCGACGACGGCTCCGCGTACGAGGTTCTAGAGGAACTGCGGGAGTTCTGAGAGCGGTCGCGTCCCCAGAGTTCCGGTTGTGATCGATCGGTGTTTCCGTCGGATATTTATAAGTGATCGACGACTCTGCGACGAATTCCTCCAAAGAGCCGGTCGTTCGCTTATAAATGGCTGATAGTGGATCGGCGTTGAACTCCGTCAAATCCCCAGCCGCGAGGCGGACGCACGCTCGCTGCGCTCCTCGTCACTCGCTGCGCTCGTTCCTGCGGTGCTTGCGTCGCCTGCGCCGCCCTCGCGACTGCCCCTTTGAGTCCCGTCCCGCACAGCACCGCCCCGCGCCTCACGCCTCCCCAGCCTCGTCGCTCACTGCGTTCGCGACTCCCTCGCGCGGTGCCGCTCACGGCCGCCAAGGCGGCCGTTCGCGGGCACGCGCCACCGCAGTCCTCTTTATAAGTATTCGTCGAGACGCAGTCGATTCCTTATAAGTCGCGGTCGGGCGCCGGCGGCATCGCCCGCTTGTGGGCGCTGCGCTCGTAGAGGTCGACCACGCGGTCGACGGCCGCTTCGGGGACGTCGAGCTCGCGGACCGTCGCCGCGCGCGAGAGCCCGCCGTCGACGTGGACGGCGAGGATGGCGTCGACGGTGTCGTAGTCGAGCCCCATCTCCGCGGCGTCGGTCTGTCCCTCCCACATGCCCGCCGTCGGCTCCTGCATCACGAGGTCGCGGTCGACGCCGACGTGCGCGGCCAGCTGGCGCACCTGCTGTTTGTAGAGGTTGCCGATGGGGTTACAGTCGACCGCCTGGTCGCCGTACTTCGTGAAGTAGCCGGTCATCGCCTCGGCGCGGTTTCCGGTGCCGAGGACGACCCGATTTTCGGCGTTGGCGACGAAGTAGTTCAGCACGGCGCGGGTGCGGACGTAGACGTTGCCCGCGGCGGTGCGGTCGTCGGCCGCGTCCGGGAAGGCGTCGAAGAAGGCCTCCGCGATCGGCTGGATCTCGACCACGTCGTACTCGATTCCGAGGTCGTGGGCGACGCGCTCGGCGTCGCTCATCACGTCCGGGTCGTTCACGGACGAGGGCATCGTCAGCCCGTGGAGGCCCTCCTCGCCGAGCGCCTCGACCGCGAGGTGGGCGGTGAGCGTCGAGTCGATCCCGCCCGAGAGACCGAGGACGGCGCCCTCCGCCCCCGCGTCGTCGACGACGTCGCGGATGAACGAGACGATGCGCTCGCGGGTCGCCGCCAGCTCCGCGTCCGAGAGGCGGAGGTCGAGCGGGGGGTCGTCCGACAGCAGCACCGACTGCTCCGAGGTCTGACTCATGGGCGGGTAGAGGGACCGAGGCGACTAATACCTCCCCGTCGGCGCGGGGAACTGGACGCGCGTCGGGTTCTACAGCAGTCCTTCCTCTTCGGCCAACAGTAACCCTTCCAGCGTCGCGTCGTTCGTCGGCGGCTCGCGGGCTATCTCCAGTGCTTCGTCGACCGGGACCGCCCGCGGGGCGAGGAACTCGTTGCTGTCGTGGTCGACGTCGACCGGCGCTAACCCCTCCGCGAACACGTAGCCGCGCTTGTGGCGCAACACGCCGGTCGAACACCACACCTCCTGGAGCAGCGAGGTCGACGACGGCGCGAAGCCGGTCTCCTCGGCGAGCTCGCGCGCGCCCGCTTCCGTGTATGACTCGCCGGACTCGACGATCCCCGCGGGGAGCTCCAGCTGGGTGTTCCGGACGGTGGGGCGGTACTGCTCGACGAACAGCACCCGGTCGTCCGCGACCGCGACGACGACCGTCGCGGGCGACAGCTCCGCCCAGTAGTAGTTCTTCTCCGTCCCGTCGGGCTGCTCGACGCGGTCGTAGCCGCCGACGAACCACCCCTCATCGTACTCGACGACGACCTCCGTCACCGGCCACTCCGGCTCGCCCGGCAGCGAGTGGCTGCGGCCGTCCGAGAACGCCGGCAGGTCGCGGAGGTCGGCGGCCGGGGCGTCGGGGTCGGCGGGGCCGTCGCCCGCGCCGGGGCCCGGTCGCTCATCGGTCACGGGCGGACCACCTCCGCGTGGTACGCCTGGCCGTCGCGACGCACTCGCACCCCGGTCTCCGTCGCGGCGTCCGGCACCTGCCGGGTGAGCGCGTCCACCTCGTCGAACGGGGTGTGCGTGAACCACTCCTTCATTCCGTACGGGCCGGTCTGGTACCCCGCGGAGCGCCCGTCGTCGCTCTCTATCGCGCCGATCAGGTACGGGTACCGCCGGTCGGAGACGTTGTTCACGTCGGCGGCGGTGCCGTTCGTCTCGATCGGTTCGACGGTGAGGTAGTACGGGTCGCCGCTGCCGAGGTAGCTGGGGAGGGCGCCGAGCGCGAGCAGCGCGACGACGACCAGGGCGATGGCGACGAGGAGGTTCCGGGTGACCCGGCGCATGGTCGCCGTACGGTCCCGCGGGGAATACCGGTTTCGACCCGCGGGGGCGCGGTCGGCGAAACGGCGGCCGGACCCGGCGCAGCGCGGCGACGCGTTTTACACCGCGGCGGCCCTGTCGAGGGTATGGAGTACCGGTTCGAGCTGGCGCTCTGCGCCGCGCTCGAATCCCCCGACCGCGTCGTCGCCCGCCAGCTCGGCGCAGGGGTCGAAACGCCGGGGACGCGCATCGTCGACGGCTGCCTGCTGTCGCCGGGACCGGGCTTCGACGACCGCGCCGCGATCAGCGCCGAGCGCATCCCGGACCCCGCTATCGAGGCCGCCGTGGGTCCCGGCGAGGCCGTGCCCGTCGCCGAGGCGTTCGACCTCCCGCCGGACCGGGCCGCCGCCGTCGTCGAGCGCGCGGTCGAGGTCGGCTACCTCGAACGCGAGCGGCGGAACGGGCGGGACGCCGTGCGCGCCACCGCCCGCTACCCGGAGGACTGGGTCGGCGAGCTGGTCGCCGTCGAGAACAAGCCCGACCTCGGGACGCCCGGCGACCTGGAGGCGCAGTTGCGGTACGACGCGGCGCTCGGCCTGTTCGACGAGGTCGTCCTCGCGACCGCCTCCTACGTCACCCGCGCGCACCTCAACCGGATCCCCGACGCGGTCGGGGTCTGGCGGTTCGACCCCGAGACCGGGGCGCGCGAGGTCGTCCGCGAGCCGACGCCGCTCGACCCGGACGCGCCCGGCGTCGAGATCCGGGCGGAGCGCCCCTCCCGCACGGAGGTCGCCTTAGTCGATCCCGAGGCGAAGGCCCGCAAACGGCGGCGGATCGCCGAGCGCGCGTACGGGAAGGGGTGGCGCCCCGACCCGCCGGCGTGCGCGCACGGCGAGGCGACCGCCGACGGGCGGCCGCGCTGCGCGCACTTCGACCGCGTGGTCGACCCCGGCCGCGAGTGCGGGAGCGGGTGTCCGGCCTTCGAGCCCGCCGACCCGCCGGACGCGGAGCGCGACCGCCTGCGCGACGAGCGCACGGCGTGGGTCGCGGACCCCGACGGGGGCGGACCGCGCCGCCAGTCCGGGCTCTCTCGGTACCTGTGAGAACGCTTATACGGCGAGAGCGGGTCCTTCCGGTATGGACGAGATCGAAGACGTCTTCGTGGCGCGACTGATGTCGACGGACCTCCACACGGTGACCCCGGACACGCTGGTCGAGGACGCGGCCGCGGTGCTGCTCGAGAACGACATCAGCTCGGTGCTGGTCGTCGACGACGACGGCGACCTCGTCGGGATCTTAACCTCGACGGATTTCGTCGACATCGTCGCGAAGAGCCAGCCGAAGGCCGAGACGACGGTCGAGCGGTACATGACGCGGGACCCGATCACGGCGGGCGCACAGGACGACGTCGCGGCCGTCGCCGCGACGATGCTCGAACGCGGCTTCCACCACGTGCCGGTCGTCGACGGGGAGACGCCCATCGGCATCATCACCACCTCCGACTTCGCCGCGTACGTCTCCTCGCCGGAGTCGGTCTCGGCGTAGCGCGTCCCGCACCGAACCGGTCGCGGCGGCGGTCGACGCTGCCGCGGCGTCCCCTCGTCCGTCCGCGACCGCGACAAGTGCCGCCACTTCCTGTGTCCGTATTACCCCGGAGCGCGTACCGGGGACCGTGTCCGATCACCTACACCTCAACCTCTTCACCATGTCCTCGGTCGAGCACGTCTCGCCCGGGTCGTGGCGGTACCCCGGCGACCGGTCGGCGGACTACGCCGACCGCGAGTACTGGACCGAGGTCGCGCGCACCGCCGAGCGGGGCGGCTTCGACGCCGTGTTCTTCGCCGACGTACGCGGGATCTACGACGTGTACGGCGACGACCGCGAAACGGCCGTCAAGCGCGCGGTCCAGACGCCCGCGAACGACCCGCAGCTCGTCGTGCCCGCGATGGCGGAGGTCACGGAGGACATCGGCTTCGCGGTGACGCGCTCGACGACGTACACCCACCCCTACCAGCTCGCGCGGGAGTTCTCGACGCTCGATCACCTCACCGACGGGCGGGTCGCGCTCAACGTCGTCACCTCCTACCTGGAATCGGCCGCCGAGAACCTCGGGCTCGACGAGCGGATGGACAAGGAGACGCGCTACGACCGGGCCGACGAGTTCCTCGACGTCTGTTACAAGCTGTGGGAAGAGTCGTGGGACGACGACGCCGTCGAGGTCGACCGCGAGGCCGGCCGGTACAGCGACCCGGAGAAGGTCTCTGCGATCGACCACGAGGGCGACCACTTCTCGGTGCCGGGCCCGCACGGCTGCGAGCCGTCCCCCCAGCGCACCCCGGTCATTTACCAGGCCGGCTCCTCCGATCACGGCCGGTCGTTCGCCGCGCGCAACGCCGAGGCCGTCTTCGCCAGCCAGCCGACCGAGGAGGGCGTCGTCGAGTACATGGCGGACGTGAAGTCGCGCGCGGCCGACGCCGGCCGCGACTCCGAGAGCCTCCGCTTCTTTATCGGCGTGGTGCCGGTCGTCGGCGAGACGGAGGCGCTCGCGGAGGCGAAGTACGAGGAGTACAAGCGCCACGTCGACGTCGAGGCGACGCTCGCGCTGTTGTCCGGCTTCCTCGACATGGACCTCTCGGAGCTCGACCCCGACCAGAAGGTCGAACACATCGAGACGGACGCGATCCAAGGGACGATGAACGCGTTCACGAAGGCCCAGCCCGACCGCGAGTGGACGGTCCGCGAGGTCGCGGAGTTCTGCGGGCTCGGTACCACCTCGCCGAAGATCGTCGGGACGCCGGAGCAGGTCGCCGACGAGCTCCAGCGCTGGCACGAGGAGGTCGGCGTCCACGGGTTCAACGTCAAGGAGGTCGTCCGCCCCGACTCGCTCGTCGACTTCGTCGACCTCGTCGTCCCGGAGCTGCGCGAGCGCGGACTGGTCCCCCCGGCCGACGCCGAGCCCCCGGGCGAGACGCTCCGCGAGCGGCTCCTCGGCGAGGGGCAGACGGGGCTCCGCGGGGACCACCCCGCCCGGCAGTAGCGCGCGGAGACCGCTCGGAGTCCGATCCGACCGGACGCCTTCGCGTGGTTTCGCGGCTCGTGTGAGCGAGCTGTTGTGAACGCGTTGCCGCTAACTAATACGACAACGCTGCCGCCCCCGGCACGCTTAAGTGTCTACCACCGCTTGTTTCAGGTGACGCTTCGCTTGGAGGGCCGAAGCGTCAGCGGGGACCTACAGAACGACACGCTCGTGCCATCTTTTCCCGGCACGGGCGTGCCGTTCGTTCCTTTACGCGCGGAGCGATTCGCTCGCGCAGCCGCCGGTAACCGACTACTCTAGGCCGACAGTGCGAAGTCGCTCCCGTTCGAGCCACGGGTATGCCGCTCTTACAGTTCGCGACGACGCTGTCGCTGTCGTCCGCCGAGCGCGAGGCGTTCGTCGCGTTCGTCACCGACCGGTACACCGAGGAGATGGAGACGAGCGCGGGCCACGTCGCGGTGACGATCGCGGAACACGAGCCGTCCGCGATGGCGATCGGGCGGGCGGTCGAGGGACCGCTCCTCTTCTTGGACGCCGAGATCCGCGAGGGCCGGCCCTTCGAGTACAAGCGCGCGTTCGCGCTGGCGGTGATGGAGCGGGCGGTCGAGGCGTTCGGCGTCCCCGAGCCGAACTGTAAGGTCGTCTTCACCGAGCACGCCGGCGAGGACATGATGGGGGTCGACCGCGTCGGCGGCGACTGGGACGGGGCGTAGGCGGCCCGCCGCCCCTCGATCGCTCTCCCGAGCGCGGCCGGCCCGCACCGCCGCTCAGAGGTTCTCTTTCTGGTAGTCGCCCTCGTACGTCCCCTCGTGGTCGGCCTCGGCGAAGACGAGCTGCGCGATCCGCGCGCCCGGCTCGATCTCGATCGGGTGGCCGACGTCGAGGCGCCCCTCGCCGACGCCCTCGTAGCCCGCGTCCCACACCGCGGTGTCGAGGGTACAGGCGTTCCGCAGCAGCGTCGAGCGCGGGAGGACGAACCCGATCCGCTCTTCCGGGATCCGCACCGGCTCGCCGTAGCGGACGACGTAGCTCCCGCGTTCGAGCCGGTAGCAGTCGCCCCGGGGCTCCAGCTCCCGCCGCTCGCCCACGCGCTTCCCGTCGCGCCCGAGCCGGCCCGGTTCGGTCTGTGCGAACACCGCGTCGACGGTGAGGTCGACGCCGTTCGGCTGTCGCTGCTCCTCGTCGAGGTCGGCGCCGGCCGCCTCCAGCGCCGCCGCGACCGCGGCTCCCGAGTCGTACATGCGCGTCCGGAACCGCGGGCGAGGCAAAACGGTGTCGTCCGCGGCGCGCGACGAGACCGGTCGAATCGGCGGGTTTCGCCGTGACCGCTGAGAGGCCCGATTTTGGCCGTTTCAGGCGTTTAATGTCCTAAAATACACTGGACGGCTACGTATTTCACGGTGCGTGGTATCACGCGGGGATCACAGCGAGCGTTGCCGCATCGCGGGATCTAACACGGTCGATCTTCGGGAAACTCGCGGGTTTTATATCCACGGGACGGCCATCTTCGCGTGATATGGGACAGACGATTACGGAGAAGATCCTCGATGACCATCTCGTCGAGGGCGAGCTGACGCCCGGCGAGGAGATCGGCATCGAGATCGACCAGGTGCTGACGCAGGACACGACGGGGACGATGGTGTGGCTGCAGTTCGAGGCGCTCGACTTGGACGAGGTCCAGACGGAGCTGGCCGCGCAGTACTGCGACCACCAGACGTACCAGTTCGACTTCAAGAACACCGACGACCACCGCTTCCTCCGCTCCGCGGCGGGCACGTACGGCGCCTACTTCTCCCGGCCCGGCAACGGTATCTGCCACCAGGTCCACAAGGAGAACTTCGCGGCGCCCGGCAAGACGCTGCTCGGCTCCGACTCGCACACGCCGACCCCCGGCGGGCTCGGCCAGCTCGCGATCGGCGCGGGCGGCCTCGACATCGCCGTCGCGATGGGCGGCGGCCCCTACTACGTCGAGATGCCGGAGGTCGTCAACGTCCACCTCGAAGGGGAGCTGCCCGAGTGGGCGACCGCGAAGGACGTCGCGCTCCACCTGCTCGGCGAGCTGACCGTCAAGGGCGGCGTCGGCAAGATCTTCGAGTACACCGGCCCCGGCGCCGAGAAGCTCACGATCCCCGAGCGCACCACGATCACGAACCTCGGCACCGAGCTCGGCGCCACCTCCTCGATCTTCGCGACCGACGAGAAGACGAAGGACTGGCTCGCGCGCCAGGACCGCGAGGAGGAGTACGTCGACCTCCAGCCCGACGACGACGCGGAGTACGCCGAGACGATCGAGGTCGACTTAAACGAGCTCGAACCGCTCGTGGCCGCGCCCTCGATGCCCGACAACGTCGCCCCCGTCAGCGAGTACGAGGGCACCGACGTCGAGCAGGTCATCGTCGGCTCCTGTACCAACGGCGCCTACGAGGACATCCTCCCCAGCGCGAAGATGCTGGAGGACCGCGAGGTCGCCAAGCAGACCGAGATGATCGTCGCGCCCGGCTCGAAGCAGGCCTCCGAGATGCTGGCCCGCGAGGGCTGGACCGCGGAGATGATGGCGGCCGGCGTCAACTTCTCCGAGGCGACCTGCGGCGCGTGCATCGGCATCGGTCACGTGCCCGCCTCCGACTCCGTCTCGCTGCGCACCTTCAACCGGAACTTCGAGGGTCGCTCCGGCATCGAGGACGACTCCGTCTTCCTCTGTTCGCCCGAGGTCGCCACCGCGGCGGCCATCACCGGCGAGATCGTCGACCCGCGCGACCTCGCGGACGAGCTCGGCGACCTCGAGGCGCCCGGCCTGGAGATGGGGACGAAGTACGGCCCCGGCATGGGCGAGGACGACTCGGACATCATCTCGCCCGACGAGGCGATCGACGACGGCCTCGTCAAGGGCCCGAACATCGGCGACGTGCCGCTGAAAGACGACATCGACGTGGACGGCGGTGAGGCCCTCCTCAAGATGGAGGACAACATCACCACCGACCACATCATCCCGGCGACGGCGGACATCCTCAAGTTCCGCTCGAACATCGAGAAGCTCTCCGAGTTCACGCTCTCGCGCGTCGACGACACGTTCGCCGAGCGCGCGCTCGCCGCCGACGGCGGCGTCCTCGTGGCCGGCGAGAACTACGGCCAGGGCTCCTCGCGCGAACACGCCGCGCTCTGTCCGATGTACCTCGGCATCGAGGCCGTCTTCGCCCAGAGCTTCGCCCGCATCCACAAGGCGAACCTCTTCAACTTCGGGATCGTCCCGCTGGCGATCGACGAGGAGACGTACGAGAAGATCGACCAGGGCGACGACCTCGAGATCGTCGACGACGTGCCCGCGGGCGTCCGCTCCGGGCAGGAGGAGTTCACCGTGAGCGTCAACGGCGAGTGGGAGTTCACCGCCGACCTCGACGCCTCCGAGCGCGAGCGCGACATCCTCGCGGCCGGCGGCAAGCTCTCGTGGGTCAAACAGCAGCACGCCGACGGCGGCTCCGGCGCGGCGCCGGCCGACGACTGAGCGCGCTGTCACGCGAGACTCGACGGTCCGGTTTCCCGATTTTTTCGACGCGTCCGTGCTCGTAGCGGCGGCCGTGCGCATCGGCGGCGCCTCGTTGATATCGACGTGAACGAGAGCGGGAGTGAGTATCGCAGATCGGTGGCGACGAGACAGTATTTAAATAGCCGTGAGCGACGGCGACAAGCGCTTATAAAAAGAGAATGCGGTGGCGCGCCTGCGAGCGGCCGCCATCGGCGGCCGCGAGCCAGCCCGCGAGGGAGTCAGTCGCCGGAGCGAAGCGGAGGCGACTGACGAGGTTGGGGAGGCGTGAGGTGCGGTCGCTGTGCGGTGCGGGTGGGACTCAAAGGGGCAGTCGCGAGGCGGCCGCAGGCGACGGAAGCACCGCAGCGAAGGAGCGCCAGCGACTGAGCGAGGAGCGCAGCGAGCGTGCGCCCGCCTCGCGACTGGGGCTTTGGCGGTCGTCATCCCAGCAGCGTCAGTCATTTATAAACAGCCGACAATGACACCGCGATTCTCCTTATAAACAACTACGCCATCACACTGAGCAACGTACTACACTCACTCCCGCTATCAATCGAGGGTCTTCCAGTCCGATCCACACACCTCAACGCCGAACAGCGCTACCGCTCCGCGCTTGGAGTCGAAACGGAAAACCGCGAAAACGCGACCGGTCGGTCCGAACGCTGAACCGGCGTTAGCGGGCCGCGGCGGCGACGCGTTCGCGCTCCTCCTTCTGCGAGATGGAGTAGGAGCCCTCGACGTCGTAGTCGGCGGCGGCGACGAGCTCGTTCGCGAGCGCCTCGGCGGCGGCGGTCGTCGACTTGTACGTCGCGCTGGCGACGGCGTCGGAGATGAAAAGCAGCGCTTGGTCGACGCGGCGCTGGGGCGCGACGTCGACCGCCTTCGGGACGGAGATGCCGCCGTACTTCAGGCGGACGGTCTCCTCGCGGGGCGCGGCGTTCTCGACGGCCGTCACGAGGACCTGAACCGGGTTCTCCTCGGTCCGATCGTGGACGATGTCGAAGGCGTCGCGGACGATCCGCGTCGCCTGCTGCTTCTTCCCCGTGTTCTCGTCGGTCTGCATCAGGCGGTTGATCAGCCGCTCGACTAAGGAGATCTCGCTTTTCTTGAACTGTTTCGACGCGTGGCGGCCCATGGTGTGCGCGATGGGCGTCACGGTCATGTAGCGCTTCGTCGAGGGGTCCTCGTAGGCGATCTCGGTGACGTCCCAGACGCCGAACAGCTTGGCGTTCTCGTTGGCGGCCTCGCTGGAGGCGGGCGCCTCCGGGTCCGGCTCGTCGGCGGCGACGTCCTCCTCGGACGGCGCCTCGGTCTCTTCGCCGCTCATCTGACCGGCTTCTCCGCGTTGCCGCGAACCAGTTCGATCATCGACACGCCGTTGACCTTCTCGACCTTGTAGTTGACGCCGGAGAGGTCGCCCATCGCGCGGCCCTTCGCACCGCCGATCCCGGCGATGGTGACCTCGTCGTGCTCGTCGATGAAGGAGATCGCGCCGTCACCGGGACAGAACGCGGTGACCTGCTTCCCGTTTTTGATGAGCTGAACCCGAACGCACTTTCGGATCGCCGAGTTCGGCTGCTTTGCCTCGATGCCGACCTTCTCGAGGACGATGCCGCGCGCCTGCGGGGCACCTTCCAGGGGGTCGGACTTCGTCTTGAGCCCGCGCTCGCGCCGAGCGTACTCGGAGTCGGACCAGCGGCGCTTCTGCCGGTCCTTTTTGAGCTTACGGGCCGCGTACTTGCCGTTCGCCATCGTACGCCTACTTCCGAACGGAGCTACTTAAGCGTCGTCTTTCTCCGCCGCGAAACGCCCTCAGATCCCCCGAGCGGTCCCTCTCGACGGATCTGAGGGTGTTTCACGAATCAGTTCGGCCGAAAACGACGGGCGTTCGCTCCCGCTGAGCCGGTAAGCCGGCGAGAGCGCCCGTCGTTTCGTCCGGAAACGACCCGGGCCGCGCTCCGATAGTCAGGAACCGGTCTCCTCGCGCGCCGTCTCGACCCACGCCGGCTCCGACACCGTCGCGCCGAGGTCGCGGTAGTCGATGTCGACGTCGACAGTCGCCTCCCCGCCGTCGTGTTCGCCCGCCCACGACTGTTCGAGCCGCGGCACGACGCCGGACTCGTACACGTGAACCGTCGCCGACGCCGTCTCGACGGTCTCGGGGATATTCCGGTCGCCCTCGAAGGCGTCGGCGACGAACTGCGCGGTCTCCTCGCCGCGCACCTCGCCCGCCCCGTCGCTCTCGGGGTTCCACAGGTTCAGCCCCTCGTACTCCGTCTCGCCGCTCGCGGTCTCGCTCTCGACGCGGATCCCGGTCACCATCTCCGAGCGCATCGCCGACTCGAGCTCGCCAGACGACCGGTCGACCGCTCGACGGGCGTACCGCGTCCCGTCGCCGGTCCGACGGCGGATGAAGGCCGTCCCGTCGGCGACGTACAGCTCCGAGACGTCCGGCTCGTCGGTCTCGGTCACCGCCTGTCGCACGTACTGGCGTCCGTTTTCGAGGTCGTACGCGGCCTCGTACTCCTGGGAGGGGAGCCACGGGCTCGGTTCCGCTTCGCCGGCGTGACTCGTCGCCGCCGTCGAGAACAGCGTAGCGCCCCCGGCGTCGACGAGCGCGTCGGCGTGTCGCTCCGCCAGCGTCTCGACGTCGAGCCCCTCGCCGTCGCGCCACGCGGCGTCGGGGAACGGGCGATCGGCGGTGTCGCCGCCGTCGCTTTCGTTGCCGCCGTCGCCGGAACAGCCGGCGAGTCCGACCGCGGTGACGGTTCCGAGACCGGCGAGGAGGCGTCTGCGGTTCATGGGTCGACAAGCGGGCCGGCGGGCAAAAGGGCGCGGGTTCGGCCTCAGGTCAGTTGGACGTCGTCGACGTCGTAGTGGCGCTCCGCGAGCCGGCGGGCGGTCTCGATGTTGTCGCCGTCCGCACCGATGGCGACGCCGCGGTCCGCCTCCTCGACCTCGACGTACGCCACGCGGTCGTTCTGCTCGGAGATGGTGACGGCGTTGACGGCCGCCGGCGCGAGCGCGCTCGCGACGAACGCCTCGGCCGTGTCGGCGTCCTCGACCAGTTCGATCGACTTGTCGAGCCGCCGTTCGGCCTCCGCGACGGTCTCGCCGCCCTGGCCGATCGCGGCCGCCATCTCGCCGGCGGGCACCACGAACACGAGCCGGTCGCCCTCCACGAGGCAGTCGGTCGGCGTGACGCCGGTCAGCTCGTCGAACCGACCGATGTAGCGCCGCGCCTCGTCGGAGAGCTCGACGCGCATTAGTCGTCGCTCACGACGCGCGACCCCATCCGGAGGTCGACGTCGCCGGTCCCCATCGAGATGGGCTTGCCGGCGATGACGTTCTCGATGACGCCGTCGAGGTCGTCGTACTCGCCGTGGATCGCGGCGTCGAGCAGGTGGTTGACCGTCACCTCGAACGCCGCGCGCGCGAGCACCGAGTCCTTGTTGCCGGAGATGCCGTGCCGGCCGATCGACTCGATCTCACCGTTGTTCGTCATGATGTCGGCGACGAGCATGAGGTGCCGGACGTTCACGTCGTCGAGCCCCTGCTCTTCGAGCGTGTTCTTCGTCTCGTCGATGATCGTCTCGCGGGCCGCTTCGACCCCGAGGTTGCGGTAGATCTCGTGGATGTTGTTACACGTCGTCCGCGAGGCGTCGACGCCCTCGATGTCGAGGGCGTCGCCGAACGCCGATCCCTCGGTGTAGAGGACGAACTCCTCGTCGCCGTCGATCTCCTCTTTGCGGATGACGACGCGCTCGATCTCCTCGATCCCCTTGAACACGATCTCCCGGAGCCGCTCGACGAGCTGGAGCAGCTCGCGGTAGCTCGGCTCGTTGGGACCGAACTCGATGACGGTGCCGGCCTGCCGGGCGTCGACGCCCAGCGAGTCCTCGATCGTCTCGGCGATGATCTCCGCGACCTCCGTCGGGTCGGAGTGGGTGGGCCACCGCTCCAAGAGCGTGTCGTCGTTCAGGTCGATCCGCACCAGCATGTCCGCGACGTTCGTCGACACGTCGCCGAGCGCGAGGATACGCGTCGCCTCGATCGACCAGACGACCTCGTGGGCCTTCTCGCGGTCGGTCGCGTACTCGCCGTCGAGGTGGACCGTCATCATCGGCGTGTCCGGCGTCTTCCGGGCGTCCACCAGCTCGATGAGCCGAGGGAGCCCCTGCGTAACGTCGATTTCTGCGACGCCAGCGTAGTGAAAAGTATTCATTGTCATCTGAGTACCGGGCTCGCCGATCGATTGGGCAGAAACAGTGCCCACAGGGTCCAAGGGATCAACCCGCGTCTGCTCGTAGCGGTTCTCGACGCCCTCCACGATGTCGGTCGCCTGTTCGATGGTGACCTCGCCGGCCTCCTCGGCCTTCCGGTCGATGGCCTCGTACACCTTCGACTTGAGTCGGCGGGGGAGCTCGGTCGCCTCCACGACCGCCTCCATGTCGTCGGTGACGTGGTCGTGCTCAGTCATCGGACTCCACCCCCGGCCCGCCGGCCTTGTTGAGTCCCGGCCCGGCGTGCTCCGAGAGGTTCGTCGGCGGCTCGCGCTCGCCGAGGAACCGCTCCTTCTCCTCGTCGGAGGCGAACTCGGCGTCGACCACGCGGTCGACGATGCCGTCGACGTCGATGCCGTCCTCCTCGCCGGAGGAGACCTTCACCGGCGAGGTGCCGTCCTCGCCGAACTCGAACTGGACGATCCGGCCCGAAGTGTCCCGGACCGTCCCGTCGTACTGCGCCTCCAGCTCGGAGAGCGCGTTGATGAGCCGGCGCTGGAGGTAGCCGGACTTGGAGGTCCGGACCGCCGTGTCGACGAGCCCCTCGCGGCCGCCCATCGCGTGGAAGAAGAACTCCTGGGGCGTGAGCCCGCCGCGGTAGGAGTTCTCCACGAAGCCGTGGGCCTCCGAGGAGAGGTCGTTCGGCCGGTAGTGGGAGAGCGTCCGGTCCTCGTAGCCGCGGTTGATCCGCTCGCCGCGGACCGCCTGCTGGCCGACGGAGCCGGCCATCTGCGTCAGGTTCAGCATCGAGCCGCGGGCGCCGGAGCGGGCCATCACGACCGCCGGGTTGTCGTCGTCGAAGTGCTGGTCGGCGATCTCACCCGCCGAGTCGCGGGCCTTCCCGAGCGTCTGCATGATCTTCATCTCCAGCGTCTCGTCGACGCCGCGGCCGGGCAGCGACTCCAGCTCGCCGGCCTCGTACGTCTCGATGAGCTCTTGGACGCGGTCGTAGGCGCTCTCGATAGCGTCGTCGACCTGCTCTTCGGCCTCCGGCGGGATCGACTCGTCGTCGATCCCGATCGAGAACCCGAAGTTCATGATCGCGCGCATCGCTAGCGACGCGATCTCGTTGATGAACACGCGGGCGCGCGTCTCGCCGTACTCCTTCGTGAGCGTGTCGACGACCTCGCCGCCGAACGCGCCGACCGCGTCCTCGTCGATGGTCCCCTCGATCAGCTGACCGTCCTCGATGACGACGCTGTCGCCGGCCGAGGAGGTAAAGGAGAGGTCCAGATCGTCCGGGAGCAGTTCCGAGAACAGCGTCCGGCCGGTCCAGAACTCGCGGCCGTCGTCGCCGACGCCGTCGGCCTCGGGCAACTCGTCGACTCGGGTGGCGCGCAGCAGGTCCAGCGCCTGCGTCTCCGTGAACTCGGGGTTCGAGTGGGTGAGCAGGTAGGTGCCGGAGATGTGGTCCTGAATGGCGCCGATGATGTTCCCGCCGAACCGCGGCGAGAGGATCTGCTCTTGGACGCGCATGAGGACGCGCGCCTCGGCGCGGGCCTCCTCGTTTTGCAGCGCGTGCATGTTCATCTCGTCGCCGTCGAAGTCGGCGTTGTACGGCGGACAGACGACGGTGTTGAGCCGGAACGTCTTGTACGGCATCACCACGACCTCGTGGGCCATGATGGACATCCGGTGCAGCGAGGGCTGCCGGTTGAAGATCACGATGTCGCCGTCCACGAGGTGGCGGTTCACCTCCCAATCGGCCTCGACCTTCTCGGCGAGCTCCTCGCAGTTCTTCTCGGTCACCTTCAGCCGGCGGCCGTCGGGGCGGCGCACGTAGTTGGCGCCCGGGTGGGCCTCGGGCCCGTTCCGGACGTACTGCCGCGCCTCCTCGACGTTGCGCTCGGTGACGTTGAGCGTCTGGGTCATCTCCTTGGCGACGCGGTCCGGGACGCCGACCTCGTTCAGCGAGAGCGTCGGGTCGGGCGAGATGACGGTACGGGCCGAGAAGTTGACGCGCTTGCCCGAAAGCGAGCCGCGGAAGCGGCCCTCCTTCCCCTTCAGCCGCTGGCTGAGCGTCTTGAGGGGGCGGCCGGAGCGGTGTCGCGCCGGCGGCGTCCCGCTGATCTCGTTGTCGACGAACGTGGTGACGTGGTACTGTAACAGCTCCCAGAGGTCCTCGATGATCAGCTGCGGGGCGCCGGCCTCGCGGTTCTCCATGAACCGCTGGTTGATCCGGATGATGTCGACCAGCTTGTGCGTGAGGTCGTCCTCGGAGCGCTGGCCGTTGTCGAGCGTGATGGAGGGGCGGGTGGTGACCGGCGGCACCGGCAGCACCGTCAGGATCATCCACTCCGGGCGGGAGTGCTCGGCGTCGATGCCGAGGACCTCGAGGTCCTCGTCCGGGATGTCCTCGAACCAGTCGCGGATGTCCGAGGGCATCAGCTTGTTCATGTCCTCCTCGGTGAGGTCGACGTCCAGCGCCGTCTCGATGGCGCGGCGGTCCTCCTTGCGCGGGCGGAACTCGCCGGCCATGATCTCGTTGATCCGGTCGACGGCGATGTCAGTCTCGTCGGCGAGTTCCTGCGGCGAGGTGCCCGGGTCGTCCTCTTCCTCGTCGGGCTGCATCGCGGCCGCGATGCGCTCGGAGTAGTCGCCCGAGAGCACGTCCTGGACCTCGTAGTAGGTGGTCGGCTTCTCGTGTTTGATGTCCGCCTGCGGCTCGCCGCAGAAGGGGCAGGTCGACGCCTTTCGGGCCTGCCGGACGGCGGCCTTCAACACGTCGTGCTCGTCGTCGCCGAGCTCCTTCGCCCGCTCGTAGCGGTCGCGGAACTCGTCGCGCTGCGCCTCGTCTAAGGCGAGCCGACCGCACTCTCGGCACGTCGAGCGGAGCAGCCGCCGGATGAGCTTCGTGAAGCCCACGTGGATGACCGGGGCGGCCAGCTCGATGTGGCCGAAGTGGCCGTTACAGGAGCCGGAGTGGGAGCCGCAGGTTCGACACTCCAGGCCGGGGTCGATGACGCCCAGCCGCGGGTCCATCAGCCCCATGTCGATCGGATAGCCGTCGTCGTCGTACGTGTCGGCCGTGATCACCTTCGTCGCGGACATGTCCCGGTACGTCTCCGGGTCCATGAGGCCGAAGTCGATCCCGCCGAGCACTTTCGGTGTTTGCATTGACATCTAAATCGCGTCCTCCAGTTCGAGTTTCGGTCGGATGCCGAGAGCGATCATCTCGTCGAGCAGCAGCTTGAACGCGTAGCTGACCTCCAGCTCGTGGATGTCGTCCTCGTCGCCCGTCACCGGGTCGTACACGCGGCGCTGCTCGCGGTCCTCGACGGCGACGAGCCCGGTCTCGGCGGAGACGTGGACCGTCTCGGCGTCCGAGGACTCCAGCAGTCGCTCGTTGAGCACCATCGACGCGCCGTGGCCGATGATCGTGTCGCGCTCCATCTCCCCGACGCGCAGGCCGCCCTCGCGGGCCCGCCCCTCGGTCGGCTGGCGCGTGAGCACCTGGACCGGCCCGCGCGAGCGGGCGTGGAGCTTGTTCGACACCATGTGGTACAGCTTGTGGTAGAAGATCGTCCCGACGAAGATCTCGGCGTCGATCTTCTCGCCGGTGACGCCGGAGTACATCACTTCCTTGCCGGAGGACTTGAACCCGTGCTCCTCTAACTGCTCGCGGAGCTCCTCCTCGTCTTCGCCCTGGAACGGCGTGCCGTCGACCCGGGAGCCGCGGAGCGAGCCGACCTTGCCGCCGAGCATCTCCAGCACGTGGCCGACCGTCATCCGCGACGGCAGCGCGTGCGGGTTCATCACGAGGTCGGGAACGACCCCCTCCTCGGTGAAGGGCATGTCCTCCTGGGGCGCGAGGTGGCCCACGACGCCCTTCTGTCCGTGTCGGGACGCGAACTTGTCGCCCAGCTCGGGGACGCGCTGGTCGCGCACCTTCACCTTCGAGAGCTTGGAGCCGTCCTCGCCCTCCATCAGCGTCACCGTGTCGACGACGCCCGACTCGCCCGAGCGCATCGTCACCGAGGTCTCGCGGCGCTTCTGCGGGGAGAGCCCGCCCATGTCGTCGGGCTCTTCGAGGAAGCGCGGCGGGCTGGTCTTGCCGAGCAGGACCGAGGACTCGTCTACCTTCGTCTCGGGGTTGACGAGGCCGTCCTCGTCGAGGTGGGTGTACGCGTCCTCGCCGCGGGCGCCGCGCACGTCCTGTTCTGGGATCTCGAAGCGGTCCTCCTGACCGCCGGGGTAGCGGCGCTCCTCGCCCTCGTACGTCCGGAAGAAGTGCGAGCGGGTGAGCGCGCGGTCGACGGAGCCCTGGTTCATCACCAGCGCGTCCTCGATGTTGAACCCCTCGTAGGACATCACGGCGACGACGAAGTTCTGCGCCGCCGGCCGCTTGTCGAAGCTGATCTGGTCGGAGGTCTGCGTCTTCACCATCGCCAGCTGCGGGTAGTGGAGGAGGTGCTGGCGCGTGTCCGGCCGGATGCGGTAGTTCGCCGAGGGGAGCCCGAGCGACTGCTTCATCATCCCCGCGCCCATCGTAATCCGGGGCGAGGCGTTGTGCTCGGGGTAGGGGATCATCCCCGCGCCGATGCCGAAGACGAGCTGCGGGTCGATCTCGAGGTGCGTGTGGTCCTCGGTCACGTCCTCCTCGTCGACGGCGACGAGGATGTCCTCCTCCTCCTCCGCGTCGATGAACTCGACGTAGCCGCGCTCGACGAGGTCCTCGAACTCGACGTCGCCGCGTTCGAGCGCCTCGATCTCCTCGTCGCCGAGGAGCGGCTCGCCGTTCTCGACGACGATGAGCGGACGCCGCGCCCGCCCCGCGTCGGCGTTGACGATGACCTCGCGGGTCCGGTCTTTCACCGAGACGTTCACCATCTCCGAGACGTCGCCGCGGCGGCGCGCCTCGCGGATCTGTTCCGCGAGCTCCTGGGGGTTCTCGTGGGTGCCCACGAGGCTCCCGTTGACGTACACCTTCGCTTCGCGTTCTGCTTGTGCCATGTTAGTCGTCCGCCGTCTGTCGTTCGACGCCCTCGATGCCGGGGATCCCCTCGACACCCATCGACGCCAGTTCTCGTTTGAGTCCCTGTTCGTCCTCGACCGTCTGCGACAGCTCCATCGCCTGCGCGAAGTTCTTCACGAGCCCGCAGTTCGGCCCCTCCGGCGTCTCGGAGGGGCAGATGCGACCCCACTGGGTCGCGTGGAGGTCCCGCGCCTCGAAGTGCGGCTGCGACCGCGACAGCGGCGAGCGCAGGCGCCGGAGGTGCGAGAGCACGCCCATGTAGTCCGTCCGGTCGACGAGCTGGGAGACGCCCGAGCGGCCGCCGACCCAGTTGCCGGTCGCGATCGGGTGTTCGAGCCGCTCGGTCAGCACGTCGGACCGGACGACCGTGTTGACGGTGAGCTGCCGGTTCCGCATGTTGGCGCGTTCGAGCTGGTACTTCACGTCGCGCGCCAGCTTGTTCAGGGCGGTCCGGAACAGGTCGCGCATCAGGTCGCCGGAGACCTTCAGGCGCTTGTTCGCGTAGTGGTCCTTGTCGTCGGCCTCCCGGCGGTCTAAGGCGAGTTCGAAGCACGCCTCGGCCATCCGGCAGAGGTAGTACGCCTTGTTGATGCGGACGTCCTCCTCGTCGACGCCCTCCTCGTGGAGGTGCGGGAGGAGGTAGCGGTCGATGACGTAGTTCGCCCGCTTGAGCTGGTAGTTCTTCCCCTGGCCGCTCGCGACGCGCTCGCCGAGGGTCTCGATGGCCTCCTCGGTCGTCTGGACGTCGGCCTCCTCCAGATTCTCCAGCATGAACTTCACGATCTCGGGGTCGTCCGAGACGCGGTGGACGATCTCCTCGTCGGATTCGAGTCCGAGCGCCCGGACGAGCGTCACGAAGTCGATGGAGCCGGAGACGGAGGGGAACGACACTTCGAGCAGCCCCTCGCGGTTGCGCTCGCAGAGGACCAGCGCGCGGTAGCCGCGGCGCTGGGAGAACGTCTTGGCGACCTGGATCTCGTCGCCGTACTTCGAGTCGTACTCCGCGAGGATCTTGTTCGGCGCCAGGTCCTCCGAGGTCATCAGCACGCGCTCGGAGCCGTTGACGATGAAGTAGCCGCCGGGGTCGACGGGGTCCTCGCCGATGTCGATGAGCTCCTCGTCGGAGAAGCCCGCCATGTTACACTTGTTCGAGCCGACCATGATCGGCATCCGGCCGACCTTGGTCTCGGTCGTGTCGACGACCTCCTCGGGCTCGTCCTCGCCGCCGCGCACGATGGACATCTCCATGAACACGGGCGCCGAGTAGGTGATGTTGCGGAGCCGCGCCTCCTGGGGGTAGAGCAGCTCCTCGGAGCCGTCGGCCTCGCGGACGCGCGGGGTGACCATCCGCACGTCGCCGAGCTCGACGTAGACGGGCTCCTGGCCCTCCTTGTCGCCGATGTCCGTCTCGATCGTCTCCTTCTCGTCGACCACTTCCTGCATGCCGCGGTCCAGGAAGTTGTTGAACGAGCGGAAGTGGTGTTCTGCGAGCCGTTCGTCCGAGAAGTACTCGCGTGAAACCACGCGTCGATCTTGCCTGTTCATGAGACGACCAGTCGGTACACGACCGCCTCGTCGGTCGTGCGGGAGTCGCGAACGATCTTCACCACGTCGCCGACCTCGGCTTCGTCGGGGAGCGCGGGATCCGTGCGTTTGATCTTCGGTAAGTTCGTTTTCTTCACGTCGTACTCCGCCAGGACCTCCTCGACCTCCTCGGGGTCGTCGAGGAGAACGTGGTCCGGGACGAGTTCGTGTTGGCTTACGTCTACCATGGGTGCTGGTGGTGGGGAGAAGCTATCACGAGATACTACAGGTACGTATATACGCCAGCGGCATAAGAGTTACCAAGCGCTGCCGCGCGCGGCTCACGGACCGAGGGCGTTCGACACTCTCACGCACGCGAGGTCGACACAAAAGGATACCGGCCGCGGCCCCGACCGCGCCCCTCGGCGTCCCGGCTCGGACGTCCCGATTCCCTGTCACCGACCCGCACTCCCGTCAGGGATGACAAGCCTTATTTGCCAGACAGGGATACGAACTGATGCGACAAGCCCGGATGGTGTAGTGGCCCATCATACGACCCTGTCACGGTCGTGACGCGGGTTCAAATCCCGCTCCGGGCGTCCCCTCTTTCGGGGCGCTGTCGCTGTTTGCCCGGATGGTGTAGTGGCCCATCATACGACCCTGTCACGGTCGTGACGCGGGTTCAAATCCCGCTCCGGGCGTTCCTGTCGACGCCGACTACGAGCGAGGAGCGCCAGCGACGAGCGAGTCCGGCGTCGACGAACGCAGACTGAAGGGATTTGAACCAGGGAGTGGAGCGAGCGGTGCGAGGCGCGAGCGAAGTGAGCGCCTCGAAAAGCGAGCGGAAAGACTGAGGTACAAATCCCGCTCCGGGCGCTTCTGCTGCCGCAACAACGAACGAGGAGCGCTAGCGACGAGCGCGTCCGGCGGCGGTTCCGATCCCGAGCTACAGCCCCAGTGCCGCCCGGAGGTCGTCGACGAGCGTTTCCGTCTTCTCGTCCGGCTCCTCGTCGGTGTCGACGGGCGTCCGCCCGTCGTACGTCTCGTGGACCATGGAGACCCCCTCGGCGAGCGTGTCGAGACCGTAGCCGCCCTCCAGCACGTACGCGTCGGCGGCGCCGACGTCGTCGGCGAGCGTCCGGATCCGGTCGGTCAACAGCGCGTACCCCTCCGAGGAGACGCGCATCCGCGAGATTGGATCGTGGCGGTGCGCGTCGAACCCGGCCGAGACGATCAGCAGGTCGGGGTCGAACCGGTCGACGGCGGGCGCGATCCCCTCGTCGACCGCGTACAGGTAGTCGGCGTCGCCGGCGCCGGCCGCCAGCGGGAGGTTCGCGGTGGTCCCCTCGCCGTCCCCCTCGCCGGTCTCGTCGAGGTCGCCCGTGTCCGGGTACAGCCCGTCCTCGTGGATCGACGCGTAGAACACGTCGCCGCGGTCGTAGAAGATGTCCTGCGTGCCGTTCCCGTGGTGGACGTCCCAGTCGAAGATCGCGACGCGGTCCGCGAGGTCCTCGTCGAGCGCGGTCTGGGCCGCGACCGCGGCGTTGTTGAAGAAGCAGAACCCCATCGCGTCGTCGGTGACGGCGTGGTGGCCCGGCGGGCGGCCGATCGCGAACGGCGTCCGTCGGCCGGTCGACCCGTCGAGCGCCTCGCGGGCGGCCCACTGGGCGAGTCCGGCGGAGCTGAGCGCGGCGTCCCACGTCCCGTCGCTGGCGACGGTGTCGGGGTCCCAGCTCCCGCCGCCGTCCGCGACGAACGACTCCAGTTCGTCGACGTAGTCCGGGTCGTGGACCGCCGTGACCGCCGCCTTCTCGGCGGGGTCCGCCTCGACGTACTCGACGCCGTGTCGCTTCGCGAGGCCGCGGCGGATCGCGCGGAGCCGGTCCGGGTTCTCCGGGTGTCGCTCGCCGGTGTCGTGGTCGAGACACCGCTCGCTGTAGCCGAACCGCATCTACTCGAACAACGCGAAGTACGTCTCGATATCCTCGGCCTGTACCGTTCGCCGGTCCGCGTGGCGGGCCAGCGTCGCGGCCGCGCTCGCGACGTTGTCGGCGTAGTCCTCCAGAATATCGGCCAGCGCGACCCGCGCGTCGACGCCGACCCGGTATCGGTCGTCGATCCGGAGCCGAGCGATCCGGTCGATCGGCGCGACCGGCAGCGTGAGGTCCTCCCGGCTGACGACCTGCTCGACGCCGAAGTCCGCGGCCATCAGCGTCTTCCGGCCGTCCGCGGTCGCCCGCTCTGCCGCGTCGACGGCCAGCACCGCGCCGTGGGACTGGATCCGTCGCGCGAGCTCCTCGGCGGCGTCCGCGCTGACGCGGAGTTCCCCCGCGTTCCGCCGGATGATCCCGTCGACCGGCGCGAACGGCAACTCGACACTCATACACACAGTCGCGTCCGTGTATCGTATAACGCTTTCCGTTACCCGCGTCCCCGCCGGATCCGGACGGGGACCGTCGGGGCCGGAAGACGCGTCCGCCTCAGAACACGTCGTCCGCGTCGATGGTCCCGTCGCGCTCCGGCCCGCGGACGGTTATCTCCTCGCCGAGCCGGAGGCTGGCGTCGGTCTCGACCGTCTTCGTCCGCTGGCCGTCGTCGAGGACGACCGGGTCGCCGGTCTGGACGACGGTCCCGGTGAACTCCACGTCCTCGCTCGCCCGCTCCGCCGTCGCGGCCGCGGCGCCGCCGCTCGCGCTTCCCGCCTCGTCCTCGCCGCCCTCGCCGGCGACGGCCTCCGCGGCCGCCTTCTGTCCGTCCTCGGCGAAGGCGCCGAGACCGGTCTCGTCCGCGCCGCGGTCGCCGTCTCCCGCGGTCCCGTCGCTCCCGGCGGAGCCGGAGCCGGACGCCCCGCCAGCGACGCCGGCCGCAGCGTCGCTCCCCTCGTCGAGGACCGAGACCGTCGACCGCCAGTTCGCGGACGCCTCCAAGTCGTCCTGCCAGCCGTCCTGGATCTCGACGTCGGTGAAGACGACGCGGTCGGCCAGTTCGATCTCGCGGTCGGCCTTATCGCCCCACAGCGCGACGCGGATCTCGCCCGTCTCGTCTTTGATCCGGACGTTCCGGACCTGCCCCTCGCTGCCGTCGTCGCGGTCGAACGTCCGCTTCGGGTCGGTCTCGATGACGCCGCCGCCGATGTCGACCGTCTCGCCGATTTCCAGGTCGGCGACGTCGGTCGTCTCCGGGACGTACTCGACGTCCTCGTCGACGCGTTCGACCGTGCCGCGGTCGCCGACGTGGAGCTCTAAGTCGCCGTCGCGCTCGCGGACGTAGCCGTCGCCGACCTCGACGACCTCGCCCGCCTCGAACTCCTCGGCGAGGTCGGCCTTGTCGTCCCACAGCGTGACGCGGACGCGGCCCGTTTCGTCGCCGACCGTGAGGTTCGCCACGCGCCCCTCGCTGCCGTCGTCGCGGTCGAACGTCCGGATCGAGTCGGTGTCGAGCACCTGCCCGACGAGGTCGACGTCGGACGCGCCGAGCGTGAGGTCCTCGACGCGGTAGGTGTCGAGCACCTGCACGTCGACCTCGGCGTCCTCGTCCGGCTCGACCTTGTCCGCGCTCACTT
The DNA here is from genome assembly GCF_002355655.1 of Halorubrum trapanicum. Classification (NCBI taxonomy): domain Archaea; kingdom Methanobacteriati; phylum Methanobacteriota; class Halobacteria; order Halobacteriales; family Haloferacaceae; genus Halorubrum; species Halorubrum trapanicum. The sequence continues at coordinate 1,528,801 of NZ_AP017569.1, forward strand.
CGAGCCCGCTGTACCCCTCCTTCGGGCGGCCCATGACGCGGAGCACCTGCCCGACCTCCAGTTCCTCCTCGGCCGCCGCGGCCATGTCGTCCCACAGCGCGACCCGGACGGAGCCGGAGGCGTCCGCGACGTCGACGTTGCACACGCGGCCCTCGTCGGCCTCCTCGTCGTCGCGCTCGAAGGTCTTGACCTCGCCGATGGCGGTCACCTTCCCGAGGAACTTCACCTCGTTCATCCCCGGTTCGATGTCGGCGATGGTGTCCGCCTCCTCGTCGCGCAGCTCGTGCGCGATGAGCATCGCGGCGGTCTCCTCGTCCGCGAGCCCGCCCATCTGCTCGACCTTGTCCTCGACGGCGGCCTCGAACTCCTCGAACTCGACGTCGGTGTCGAGGTCCTCGTACACCTCCTCTATGGCTCCCATACTCGTTCCTCCGTGGTCGGCGAGGTCACGCATAAGCGTTGCCGTCGGTCCGGGCTCGCGCCGGCGCCCGTCCGATCTGCGGAGCGACCGGTTCGGGTCGCGGTCGCGGCTCGAAGGCGTCTCATAGAGGCGCATGGGGCCCGTCGGTACAAAAGGTGTTCATCCCGCGCCGCGAGTGCGCGTTCGTCTACTCCACCTTCGTCCCGCACCGCGTGCGTGCGGACCGGACGCACGGGACCCGCGGACCGTAACCGTCTTAAGTTCTACCGCGGTACGTGGAGATGAGTCCTGGTAGGGTAGTGGACTATCCTCTTGGCTTGCGGAGCCAGGGACCGGAGTTCAAATCTCCGTCAGGACGTTTTCGGACACACAAAACGGCGAGCGTAGCGAGCCGTGCGTGTGTCCGAAAACTCCGCGGAGATTTGAGCAGGAAAGTCGCAGCGGCCGAGCGAAGCGAGGCCGACCGTCTTTCCGAGTTCAAATCTCCGTCAGGACGTTCACTTTGCGGCTGTCTCACTTCGTTCGACAGCCGCTGCGCTCACGTCCTGACGTGCCTCACGCTCGCTTCGCTCGCGTGAGACTCCGTCAGGACGTTTTCGGACACGGCAGTTGAACCTATGCGGCGGCGTGTGCCTGCGAGCGGCCGCCATCGGCGGGCGCGAGGAGCACGCGCGAGGGAGTCGGTCGCCGAGCGGAGCGACGGCGACCGACGAGGCTGGGGAGGTGTGAGGCGCGGTGCTGTGCGGGGCGGGAATCGAAGGGGCAGTCGCGAGGGCGTCGCAGGCGACGAAAGCACCGCAACGAGGGAGCGAACGAAGTGAGCGACAGAGTGAGGAGCACAGCGAGCGTGCGACGCCCTCGCGACTGGGGCTTCGGTGGTGTTCGCCGCACCGTTGTCAGAAGTTTCCAAACAGTTCACCGGGGATCCACAGGTCCCGGTCCTTCCTCCGCGGACGGACCGAACCGGACACACTCTATCCTAGTCGTGCGGGTGGAAGCGCTCCATCGCGCGGCGGACCGCGTCGGTGTCGCCGATGAACGTCACGTGGTCGCCGATTTCGAGGACGGTGTCCGCGGAGGGGACGTGGTTCTCGCCGTCGCGGCTGACGACGGCGACGAAGGTGCCGTCGGGGATCCGCGCGTTGAGGTCGCGGATGCTCTTGCCCGCGAGCTCCGCCGAGGTCACCTCGACCTCCTGGACGTCGTGGCTGTCGCCGAGCTCGTTCATCCAGTGGGTGAGCGCGGGGCGCTCGATCTCGTCGTCGATGGCGACCGCGGTCGCCGTCGAGGCGTCGATACCGGTGACGCCGATGCTGTCGAAGGCGTCGACGTTGTCCGGGTCGTTCACCCGCGAGTACACCGAGGCGACGTCGAACTTAGTGATCGCGAGCTGGCACGCGAGGAGGTTGATGTCGTCGTCGCTCGTCGTCGTGATGAACCGCTTGGCGTCCTCGATGCGGGCGCCGCGCAGCGCCTCCGTGTCGCTGCCGTCCCCCTCGTAGACGGTGTACCCCTCCGATCGCGCGCGCTGGGCGACGTCCGGGTCCGACTCGACGACGACGACGTACTCGCCCCTGTTCTCCAGTCGCGTGGCGAGCGCCTGGCCGACCCGGCCCCCGCCGATGATTATCGTGCGCATTGGTGACACTCCGAGGAACTCACCGATCTGCCGCGCGAGCCCCGCCTCGACGAGGACCGTCGCGAAGATGACCGCGAACACCGTGCCGACGAGCAGTTCGCCGGCGGCGACGCTGCCCGCCAGCTCCAGTTCGATGGCGAACAGCGTCGCCACGCTCGCCGGGATTATCCCCCGCGGCCCGACGCTCGCGATGAAGAGCCGCTCGGGCCGGGTGAACCGCTCGACGCCGACGGTCGCGAGGAAGGCCCCCAGCGGCCGGAGGACGAGCATGATGACGGCGACGAGCGCGACCACGCCGAGGCCGAGCCCCGCGATCGCCTCGACGTCGATCAGCGCCGCCAGCGAGATGAACACGAAGGACAAGACGATCGTGGTGGTGTTTTCCGCGAACTTCTCTATCTCCTCGCGGTTGTCGATCCCGAGGTTCCCGAGGAGGATCCCGCTCGTCGCCGCCGCCGCGATGCCCGCCTCCGCGGCGACGGCCTCGGCGGCCGCGAACGACCCGATCGCGGCCGACAACACGAGGAACTGCGAGGCCTGCACGTCGCGTTCGGGGACGAGGTCGCTCTCCAGCAGCGCGTAGATAATGACGGTGGCGAGCAGCCCGGCGGCGACGCCGACCCCGAACCGCTGGAGGAAGGACAGCACCGTCGCGGGGACGCCGAGGTCGTCGAGCAGCAGCGTCTCGAAGATGACGACCGCGACGATCGCGGCCGTCACGTCGTTGACGATCCCCTCGGTCTCCAGCGCGGTCGCGACGTGGTCCCGCACCCGGACCACGTTGAGGATCGGCGTGATGACGGTCGGCCCGGTCGCCACCAGCAGCGCGCCGATCAGCAGCGCGATCTCCCACGTGCCGTCCGTGAACGCGCGGACCGCCGCCGCGGTGCCGAGGAACATCACGAGGGCGCTGACGGTCACCAGCCGGAGCGACACCGTCGACGCGCGTCGGATCCGGTCGATACGGAGCGCGAACGCCCCCTCGAAGACGATGATCGCCACGCTGAGTCCGACGATTATCTCCAGTCCGTCACCGAACGTCTCCAGCGTGACCAGCCCCAGCAGCTCGGGTCCCAACACCACCCCGATCGCGAGGTAGAAGATGACGCTCGGCACCCGGAGCCGGTGAGCGAGCAGCTGGACCGCGAGCCCCGACACGAGTATCACCGCGATCACCGGCAGCAGGCTACTGGACACGTCCACCGTTGATACGCCCCCGTCCACCCTTAGTGTACTGGTGGGCGCGCCGGTCGACCGAATCGGCGCGACGTGTGACCGCCGAACGAGACAGATGACTGCCGAACGAGACATTGGTTCCCACACACGAGCAACTATTAACTCGGTTCCGTCACTCGGTGAAGGTACGCCCGGTCGGTCCCCCACCGCCGGGTCGAACCCATGACCGTCCGCAGCCCCATCCCGACGTTCGCCCCCCGCCGGAGCGTCCGGAAACGGGCCCGCGGACCGGTCGCCGCTCTCCTCGGCGCCGTCGCCGCGTGACCCCGACGCGGGGGCGGCCCGCTCGTCCGCCGTGACGAGCGCCGTCTTCTCCCGAACGCTCCGAGACCCCGCTTCGCCGTCAGTGGCCCGCCGCGCGCGGGCAGAGGCGGCCGAACCGACACCCCGCGAGGCGGACGCCTCGCACCGCACCCACGATCCGACGATGAACGCAGACCGATCCCCCTCCAGACGCACCGACCGTCCCGACCACCCCGACTACCCCGACCCGAACGCGGGCCCGCACCCGTCCGAACCGCTCCCGTCGCGCGGCGCGATGATCGCCTTCGCGGCGCTGCCGGCCGCGACGGTCGTCGCCCTCTCGTTCCCGGCCGCTGCCGCGGTCGCGCTGGCGGCCCTCTGCGGCGCCGTCGCCGGCGCGGCGCTCGGCCGGCGGTACCCGAGCGCGGTCGACCGGACGCTGAGTCTTCCGAACGACGACGCCGGCGTCGGCGAGGTCTGATCCGCCGGCCGCGGCGGCGCTTCGCTCCCCGCTGACGTTTCGCTCCCGCCGACGTTCCGCCCTCCCTTGAGTTTCCGTCTCCCGACGCCGCCGCCGTGATTCCGGTCGCGGCGACTCGGACGTCGCGTTCGCGTAACTCGGCATTTATCAGTCGCCGTCGCCGACCGCGAGGCGTGACCGATCCCGACGACGGCCCGGACCGAGACGCGCGGCCGTCCGCGTCCGTCGCGATCACCGCGGGCGCCGCGCTGTTCAACGAGGGGAGGTTCCGCGCGGCGCGGGACGTCTGGGACGCGGAGGGGCGACCCTCCGCCGACGTCGACCGCGACGGCACTCCCGAGCGACTGCTCCGGGGGCTGGCCGCGACCGCGGCGGCGACGCACCGCGCGAGCGACGGCGACGGACCCGGGGCGGCGGAGCGCGCGGACGACGCCGTCGCGGCCCTAGAGGACGTCTCCGATCCGCGGGGAGTCGCGCTGGGTCCCGTCCGGGGGTGGGCGGAGCGACTCGCTTCGGCCCCGGGAGACGCGGACGCGGCGGCCGCGCCGCGGGTCCGGATCGACGACGAGACGCCGGACTTCGACGTCCTGTCGCTCGCCGCGACCGGGCTCGCGGTCCCGGCGCTGGCGAGGGCTGGCGAGCCGGGCGACCCGGCTGCGCTCGCGAGAGCGGCGGACTTCGCCCGCGAGGAGCGCGGGACGGGACGGACCGAGTTCGCCGAACTGCTGTTCGCGTACCTCCGGACGCCGGACGCGCGGCCGCAGGTGGCCGCTCGGCTGGGCGATCACGTCGAGCGCGAGGCGAGGAAGCGGCGCGACGTCGACGGGCTGTTCTGAGCGTGGGGCCGATCAGGCGTCGTCCGGGTCGGCGGGGAAGTTGGGTTCGGCGGGCGACTCCGGGGCGGGCCGATCGGCGTCCGACGCGAACGAGTCCTCGCCGTAGCGACCGCCGTTCGTCTCGGTGTCGCGGTCGGACTTGGGTTTGCCCTCGAAGGTGTAGTCGGCGGAGTTATCGGCGGGGTCGTAGCCGAGCGCCTCGCGGGCGCGCTCGATGGAGTAGTACCGGCGGTCGTTGTTCGAGATGCCGTAGACGACCTCGTAGCCGTACTCCGCGCGGAGGCAGCGGTCGAACAGGTGCGCGCAGTCGCGGTGGGAGAGCCACATCGCCTGCCCGCGCTCGTACTCCCGCGGCGGGTGGTCCTTCGTGAGGTTGCCGATGCGGACGCAGACGACGCTCATGCCGAACTCGTCGTGGTAGAAGCGCCCGAGGGACTCGCCGGCCGCCTTCGAGACGCCGTAGAGGTTGCCGGGGCGGGGGAGCTCGCTGCCGTCGAGCCGGTAGTCGTCCTCGGGGCGGTACAGGTCCGGAGTCCGCTCGTCCGTCTCGTAGCCGCCGACGGCGTGGTTCGAGGAGGCGAACGCGAACTTCTCGACGCCCGCCTCGGCGGCCGCGCGCATCACGACCTGCGTCCCGTCGATGTTGTTCCGGAGGACGGAGTCCCACGGCGCCGTCTTCCGCGGGTCGCCGGCGAGGTGGATCACCGCGCCGACGTCGGCGACCGCCTCGCGGACGGCGCGCTCGTCGGTGATGTCGGCGACGTACCGGTCGGCGTCGGTGACCCCGTCGGGCACCTTCGCGGCCGGGAGCGGCTCGCGGTCGAGGAGCCGCCAGTCGTAGTCGTCGCCGAGACCGCGGAGGATGGCCTGCCCCACCCGTCCGCCGGCGCCCGTCAGGAGGACCGGCTCGTCCATTCGACTCTACGTGGGCGGGAGAACGGCATATATGACACGGTTCGACCGGTGGGACCGAATCCGGGGCCGGAGAAGCGGGACGGCGGCGGGAAAGGCGGGTCGAAACCGCCGATGGTCGGTGCTACAGCTTCTTTCGCGATACCTTCACGCCGGTGGGGGTGACGATGATCTGGTCGTCGCCCTTCTGGACGATGTCGCCGTCGACCTCCTGAACTACCTGGCGGAGCTCGTCGTAGACGTGTTCTATCGTCCGGTCCGACGTGGAGTGGCGGGTGATGTCCGCGATGACGAAGTCGCCGTCGTAGACGGCGTCTTTGATCGGGATGACGTCGCTCTGGTCGCCGATCTCGGCGAAGTGTACCTGCGTGCCCGTCTCCGCGTGCGCGTCGGCGAAGTCGTCCGTGTCGAGCTCGACGTAATCGTCGACGGAGCGGCTCCCACTCCCGCCGAGGATCTTGCTCATGATGCCCATACACACCACACGACGAGGTTAGACATTAGTTCTTACGTCAGACGCACCCGCGTCCGTCCCGCACCGCGGTCAGTCGAGCCGCTCCTGCCACTCTTGGACCCGCGAGAGCAGCTCCACCGGCGGAGTCTCCGCGACGTCGACGTCGCTCAGCTCCTCGATCACGGCGCGGGTCTCGGGGTCGAGCCGGTCGGCTTCGGCGGCCCCCGCGGTTTCGCCGGAGGGCGCCGGTTTCGACTCGGCGCCCGCCCCGTTGCGACCCGCCCCGAGGTCGGGGGCGTCCGCCGCCGTCCCCTCGTCGCCGTCGCCGCCCTCCGCGAACGACCCGGACGAGAGGTCGAACACGACCTGCCGCGTGTCCCCCGCGCCGCCGCCCGGAACCTCGCCGGCGCCGTCTCCCCCGCTTCGCGAGCCGCGGGCCTCGATCGCCTTCTCTTCCCGGAGCCGGTCGAGGACCTCGTCCGCGCGGGAGACGACGGGGTCCGGGACGCCCGCGAGGTCGGCGACGTGGACGCCGTACGAGCGGTTCGTCGGACCGTCGCGGACGGTACGGAGGAACGTCACCTCGCCGTCGCGCTCGTCGACGGCGACGTGGACGTTCGCGACGCGCGGGAGGTGGTCCGCGAGCGTCGTCAGCTCGTGGTAGTGGGTGGCGAAGAGGGTGCGCGCGCGCACCTCGTTGTGGAGGTACTCCGTCGCGGCCCACGCGATGGAGATGCCGTCGTAGGTGGCGGTGCCGCGGCCGACCTCGTCGAGGATGACCAGCGAGTCCTCCGTCGCCGAGTGGAGGATGTTTGACAGCTCCTGCATCTCGACCATGAACGTCGACCGGCCCTGCGCCAGCTCGTCGAGCGCGCCGACGCGGGTGTAGATGCCGTCGACGAGCCCCACCTCGGCGGCGCGAGCGGGGACGAACGAGCCCGCCTGCGCGAGCAGCTGGATCAGCGCGGCCTGGCGCATGTACGTCGACTTCCCGCTCATGTTCGGCCCGGTGACGATCAGGAAGCCGCGCTCGGCGTCGAGCCGGAGGTCGTTCGGGACGAAGTCGGTCGTCCCCTCGACGACGGGGTGGCGCCCGGCCTCGACGTCGAGCCGACGCTCGTCGGTCAGCTCCGGGCGCGTCCAGTCGCGGCGGGCGGCGTGGGTCGCGAGCGAGGCGAGCGCGTCGAGCTCCGCGACCGCCCGCCCGGCGTCCTGAAGCAGCTCGGCGCGCTCGGCGACGCGCTCGCGCAGCTCCTCGAACAGCTCGTACTCCAAGTCGCCGCGCGCCTCCTCCAGGCGGAGGACCTCCCGCTCCTTCTCCGCTAACTCGTCGGTGACGAACCGCTTCGAGTTCTTCAGCGTCTTGATCTCGCGGTAGCCCTCGGGCACCTGGTCGGCGACCGACTTCCCGACCTGGATGTAGTAGCCGTCCGTCTTGTTGCGGTCGACGGTGACGTGGCTGAGCCCGTGCTTCCGCTTCTCGTGCTCGGCGAGCCCGTCGAGCCACGATTTTACCGATTCGTGGCGCTCGATCAGCTCGTCGAGCTCCTCGTCGTACCCCTCCTTCAGCAGTCCGCCGCCCGTCTTCGCCTTCGGCGGGTCCTCCGCGAGCGCCTCGGCGAGCTCCTCGCGCAGGTCGGCCGCGCGCTCGCGGTCGACGCGGTCGAGCACGGCCGCGGCGGGCGAGTCGGCGAGCGCGGTCCCCCCTATCGCGTCGGCGAGGTCCGGGAGCAGCGCGAGCGTGTCGCGGACCGAGAGGAGTTCGCGCGCGCCCGCGCTCCCGCTCGTCGTCCGCGCAGCGAGCCGTTCGAGGTCGTACGCGTCGCCGAGCACCTCCCGGATCCGGTCGCGCGCGAGCGCCGCGGACGCCAGCGCCTCGACCGCGTCGAGCCGGTCGGCGAGCGTCTCGCGGTCCCGGCGCGGGCGGGTGAGCCACTCTCGGAGCAGCCGGCCGCCGGCGGCCGTGACCGTGTGGTCGACCGTGTCGAACAGCGAGCCGTCGGCGTCGCCTCGCATCGTCTCCGTGATCTCCAGGTTGCGCTGCGTGGTCGCGTCGACGTCGACCCGGTCGTCGGCGCCGTAGGCGGTGAGGCGGGTCATCGAGGCGAGCACGCCCGCGCCCGTCTCCTCGACGTACGAGAGGACCGCGCCCGCGGCCCGGACCGCGAGATCCGAGTCGAGCCCGACGCTGTCGGTCGTCTCCCGGCCGAACTGCTCGCGCACGGCGTGTCTCGCGCGACCCGTCGCGAACGCCTCCGCGTCGAACGCCGTCACGCGCCCCGAGAGGTCCTCGCGGACCGCCCCGAGGAGGTCGTCGTCGTTACGGACCTGGGGCCCCGGCAGGACCTCCGCCGGGTCGAACCGGTACAGCTCGGCGCGTAAGTCGCCGCCGTCGTCGACCGCCGTGGCGAGGAACCGCCCCGTGGTGACGTCGGCGAACGCGAGTCCGTAGGGGCCGTCGGCGTCGGAATCGCCCCCCTCCTCGCGCACCACGGCCGCGAGGTAGCGCGCGTCGTCGTCGCTCGTCTCCAGGACCGTGCCCGGCGTGACGACGCGGACGACCTCGCGGGCGTGGTCGCCGTCGTCGGTCTCGTACTGGTCGGCGACCGCGACCCGGTAGCCGCGCTCGACGAGGGCGTTCACGTACGGGGTCAGCTCCGACAGCGGCACGCCCGCCATCGGGTACGACGAGCCGTGAGAGGACTTCTGCGAGATCGAGAGATCGAGCTCGTCCGCGACTAACTCCGCGTCGTCCGCGAAGAACTCGTAGAAGTCGCCGCACTGCATCGCGAGGACGTCCGCGTCCGTCTCCGCCTTGAGATCGAGGAACTCCCCGACGATCCCCGTTGCCATATGTCCGTACTCCCGCCGTGTGAGGGTAAAACCCTGCGGGTGTCGGGCCGAGCCGGAACTACCCGACCCGGTTGCGGCGCGTCACCGTTCGGTGGACCAGACCGGAGACGCCGAACACGAGCGCGAAAAGCGTCGCGTACGCGTACCCCGAGACCGCGCCGAACGGGACGGTGCCGACCCACGCCGCCGTCGCCAGCAGCCCGCACACGACCGCGAGCCCGACGTAGTACTCGCCCCAGAGGATCTCGTTGTCCGAGACGATCTCCAGGTACACCTCCAGCTGCCGGCTCTCCTCGGTGAGCGAGACCAGTCCCCGGTCGGACTCGTAGTCGATGAAGCCGCTGGCGGCCAGCTTCGGGAGGTGTGACTGGTGAAGCGCCGTGTACACTCGCTTGCGCTGCTTGTACGTCACTTCGGGGATCTCGAGGTCGTTCTCCCACGCCGCCAGCTGCTCGGCGATGTCGCGGACGCGCGCCTCGGTGCCGTTAGCCTTCAGATACTTGATCACGTTCCGACGTCGTCGGTTGCTCAGGGCCGTGAACACCTCGTCGCGCGACGGACTCTCCGCGTCGGCGGGCGAGGGCTCGTCCGACCCAATGAGTTGCGGTGTCATGACTCACCCATTTGAATTGAGAACGCATTGTCCTGACATTACATATCACTTTCTATTAATACAGCAGTAGCGGCGGTCGCAATAAATTTCGGGTCGAAAAAGACACAAAAACTATTTTGGAGCCCATATAATGGATATTTATAAATGGATATTCTATCGGGAAAAGATTTTGTCAATAAAATTATTTTTCTATGACAATCAGATCGGGATGAGACCCGCGGCGTCGGTGGCTGATCCGCGGCAGCAGTAGGGGGCGCACGCGGCGGTAGGCGGCGCATACATACGCGGATAGGCGCCGTTCGAGCGGTATGAACGCGTCACGAAACACGATCACCGATCGCCTCCGACGACCCGCGCGCGTCGCCGTCGACCGACTCCGACAGCCCGAGTACACCGGAGAGAACCGCTGTCTCCCCTGTACGATCGTCAACGTCGGGATCGCGGCGGTCGGGGCGACCGCGGTGGCCGCAGTCGGTGCGCCGCTCCTCGGCGCGGCCGGGTTCGGCGCCGCGCTCGCAGCGATCTGGCTTCGCGGCTACCTGGTACCGGGTACGCCCGAACTCACGAGGCGGTACCTCCCCGAGCGCGTCCTCGCGCTGTTCGGGAAAACGCCCGGTTCGAGGGTGACAGCCGCCCGTCAGTCGGGCGAGGTCGATCCGGAGACGTACCTGCTCGACGCCGACGTCCTCGTCGAGACGCCCGCCGGCGACGACTTCGCGTTCGCGCCCGAGTTCGCGTCGGCGTGGCGGGCGGCGGCGACGGGCGAGCCGAGGGACGCTGGCAGCGACGGGAACCGAAGCGACCGCGACGACGTGGCGGCGCTCGCGACGCTCACCGGGATCGACACCGACGAGCTGGCGATCGACTGGTACGAGGGCGTCGGGCTCGCGTACGCGGGCGACGAGAAGATCGGCCACTGGGAGTCGCGCGCGGCGTTCCGGGCGGACGTCGCGGCCGACCGCGTGCTGACGGCGACCCGCGACGACTGGACGACGCTGGCGCTCGCGGACCGCAGCGCGGTGCTCGGCGCGCTCAGGCTGTTCGTCGATGAGTGTCCGAGCTGCGCCGGCGAAGTCGGGCTGGAAGAGCGCGTCGTCGAGTCCTGCTGTTCGAGCTACGACGTGGTCGCCGGACGATGCGCCGGCTGCGACGCGCGGCTGTTCGAGCTGCGGCTGCCGGAGTCGGTCGCGGCCGCCGCCGAGTAGGGGAGGCCGACAGTTCGGATAGGAGAGCGGAGTACGACGGAGAGGGAGTCAGTTTTTCGAGCCCAGTCACCGGAGCCGAAGCTGCCGCAGCACCGAGAAGCGGTTGACCCACAGCTGGACCGCGCTGGCGGCGGCGAAGGCGCCGAGACCGAGGCTGGTCCAGAGGACCGGGTCGACGGCCGACACGAGCGGGACGTCGAGGAGCGCCGCGAGCACGACGAGCAGCGAGCCCACGGCGAGCGCGCGGTAGAGTTCCGACCACGTCGCGCCGCCGGGCGCGAGGACCTCCGTGTAGAGCCGCACGTCGCGCGCGCGGCGAGAGAGCTCGATGGTCTGCGTCTCGCGGTCGTACGCTATCACGCCCGCGTCCGCCAGCTTCGGCAGGTGCGTCTGGACGAGCGACGTGTACACGCTCTCGCGACAGCGCTTCGGCGGGGGCGTCTCGCCCGTCTCGCGGCCCGCGACGAGCGTCGACAGCTCGTTGACCGAGACCGTCCCGCCGACGGCGCCGAGCTGTTCGATGGCGCGCCGTCGGCGCTCGTTCGCGAGGATGGTATACACCTGTTCGGCCGGAAGTACGTCGTTGCGGAGTTTCATGGAGTGGGATCCGGGCGGCCGCGCTCGGCGGCACCCGAGTTCTGTCGTCCACTGCGTCGGACGGAGGTATATGTATGCGCTCGCTACCCGGGGAAGCGGCCGATCGAGGGAAGAGGGTACGAGCAGCTTGTCGGATCCGACACGTCGAGTACGGTTCTCGTACCGGGTTCGGGGGCGACAGTACGGAACGCCGGCGGGCGAGATCGCTTCCGGTAGGACCACCGAACCGTCCGTCGAACGAGACCGTTGACCGGTTTCGTGAGACGTTCTACCGGCTGGAATCGTCCGTTCGACGGTGACGTGGGAACGCGTAACTAGGTGGGTGTCCCTCGGAGGAGGAAGTAACCGATTCGGTCAGCCCATCGCGGACGGGGGGCGAGTCGGGGGAGAAACCATGAGCCAAGACACAAACGACAAAATCGGACTCTCGCGGCGCAAGGTGCTGGCCGGCCTCGGCGCGGTCGGCGTGGCCTCCGCGGGCGCGGGACTCGGCACCACGGCGTACTTCAACGACACGGAGACGTTCGAGGGCAACACGCTCACCGCGGGCGAGCTGGACCTGAAGCTGGACTACAAGTCGACGTACCTCGGCGGTCCCGGGCGTCTCGAAGACGTCCAGTCGATGGGCTACCCGGACGCCGAGGAGCTCGGCGACGGGCGGTACCTGCTCGATCAGGCGCCCAGCCCCGCGGACATGCAGGCGTGGGAGGACCTTGTTACGGGAGAGGAGTTCGATTTCTGTTCGCCCGAGGCGGACGAGTTCCTCGTCAACGGTGACGGGATCCCGGTGTTCACGCTTGACGACGTGAAGCCCGGCGACTCCGGCGAGGTCACGATCAGTATCCACATCTGTGACAACCCCGCGTTCCTCTACCTCGCGGGCGAGCTGTCCCAGGCGGAGAACGGGCAGTCCGAGCCCGAGGCGGACGAGGACGACACGCCCGGGCAAGGCGATCTCGCCGACGCAATCGAGGTCTGCGTCTGGTACGACGAGGACTGCGACAACGTGTACGAGCCCACGGGCACGGGCCAGCAGCAGGAGCTGGAAGTCGCCTTAGTCAGCGACGTCTCCGGCTCGATGAGCGGTTCGATCGACGACCTCCAGGCCGCCGCGAACGGGTTCGTCGACAACCTCTCTGCCCCGGACGAGGCCGCCGCGATCTCGTTCAACAGCTCCGCGTCGCTCGACCAAGAGCTGACCACGAACTACCAGGCCGTCAAGGACGCCATCAACGCCTACAGCGACGGTGGCGGCACGAGCATCGACCTAGGTATCGACGTTGGTGCGGACGAGCTCCTCAACGGGAGCAACGCCACCCCCGGCGCCTCGAAAGTGATGATCCTGCTGAGCGACGGGAACTCCAGCGCCAGCGCCGCGAACGCCGCGGCGGACGCCGCGAAGAACGCGGGCATCCGCATCTTCACGATCGCACTCGGGAGCGCGAACACCTCGCTGCTCCAGAGCCTCGCGAGTTCGCCAGACGACGCTTTCGTCGCGCCCGACCCGTCCGACCTCGACACCGTCTACGCCGAGATCGCCCAGATCGTCCTCGCGGGCGAACAGAAGATCCTCTCGGGCACGATGAGCGAGGTCTTCGCGGAGCTGGCCGACGGCGAGGCGCTCGACGGCAACCGCCAGGAGGAGGGTCGGCAGCCGTACCCCGGCGCGACCACCCAGTGTATCGGTTTCGAGTGGACGCTCCCGGCGGAGGTCGGCAACGAGATCCAGACCGACTCCGTGAGCTTCGATCTCGCCGTCTACGCCGAGCAGTCGCGGCACAACGACAATCCCCAGGTGGCGTTCAACGGGACCGACGTGAACAGCACCAGCCCCGGTCCCGCACCCAACGGCACCGGCAACATGAGCGGTCAGAACTAGCTCCTCGGAGCGACGCGGCCCCGGACGACGAGACACGTCCGGTTCCCGGCTCGGCGCCTTCGGGCGGCCGACGCGGCGGTTCGCGACCGCCGCCGGGAGTTCCCTTCGGGGATGATACACAATGAACGACGACAAAATCGGACTATCGCGGCGCAAGATGCTGGTCGGACTCGGTGCGGTCGGCGTGGCCTCGGCGGGCGCGGGCCTCGGCACCACGGCGTACTTCAACGACACGGAGACGTTCGTGAACAACGAGCTGACGGCCGGCTCGCTCGACCTGTTCGTCCACGTCGACTACTCCGAGGACCAGGGCAGCTACGCGCAGTACTCCACGGAGCCCGGCACCTACGTCGACGGGAACGTCGTCGGGATCGAGGGCCAGCAGATCGAGGGCGAGCCCCTCAGCATCCAGGTCTCCGACCTGAAGCCCGGCGACTCCGGCGAGGGCGAGTTCTGCTTCTCGATCGTCGACAACCCCGCGTACATGTGGATGTGCGGTGAGCTGACCGCGAACGACGAGAACGGAATGACCGAACCCGAGATGGACGACGACGACACGCCCGACGAGGGCGAACTCGCCGACGCGATGCAGGTGACCGTCTCGTACTGTACCGACGACGGCGACGGCGGCAACGAAATCGGCGACGAGATCGTCTCCGGCTCGCTGGCGGAGGTCATGCTCGCGCTCCAAGCCGGCGTCCCGCTGTCCAGCGACGGTGACGCGAACGCGCCGCTCGCGGACCGCCCCACCTTCGATGGCGTCACCGAGGCGTTCACCGACGGAGAACCGAACGTCGACGAGCAGTGCGTCTGCTTCACCTGGGAGGTACCGACGAGCGTCGAAAACGAGATCCAGACGGACTCGGTCATGTTCGACTTCGAGTTCTACGCGGTCCAGGCTCGCCACAACGACGGGGCGCACAACCCCTGCGTCGACGAGACCGTCGTCACGGCGTACGACAACAGCTGGAAGGGCCAGACGCTCGGCAACCCCACCGAGGGGAACGTCTACACCAGCGTCTCGTTCGGCCAGAATCAGACCGTTCTGAGCTTCGCGTTCGCCGACGACGGCGACGGGGTCGACTTCCTCGACACGGCGGACTACTCCAGCACGAATCTCCCCGTGGCGGTCGACGCGGACGACGACGGCACGCACGACTGGCAGGTCATCTGGCAGCCCAACGCCGGGTTCCCGGACGCCCCGTTCGGATACAAGGAGAACAACAGTGGCAGCTACGGTCCGGCTCAGCCGCTTCCGGCCGGCTTCTCGGCGGCGAAGGTCGGGAACACGATCGTGTTCGGGATCCCGAATAGCGAGATCGGCTCGACGTTCCGGCTGCTCGGATACGGCAGCACCGGCGGCGAGGGACCCATCGCGGAGGTCAACGTGGACCCCTCGCTGGGCCCGGACTTCTACAACAGCGCGAACGCGATCGAGTTCAGCGACTGATGTGCTGACGACGCCGCTCGAAGCGGCGTGACCGCCTCCCACCCCGGACCCGCGCGGGCGGCCGGGACGACGGTTCGACCCCGTCGGTGGGACTCCCTTCGGGGAATTACACTCATGACAGACAACGACGACATCGACACGATCGGACTGTCGCGGCGAACGGTGCTGGCCGGCCTCGGCGCGGTGGGCGTCGCCTCCGCGGGGGCGGGCCTCGGTACCACGGCGTACTTCAACGACACCGAGTCGTTCGAGGGCAACCAGCTAACCGCCGGCCAGCTCGACCTGCTCGTCGACTGGCAGCAGACGTACGACTTCGGCGACGGCCACCAGTTCGTCAACGCGCACCCCGACCACGACGGCGACGGCGAACAGTCGATCCTCGATCCCGAGACGGAAGAAGTCATTAAGTACAGCGACTTCCCGGACGAGGACGACGAGGACAGCAACGGGGCGAACATCACCGGCCTGAATTGTGAGAACATCCCACCGCTCTCGGAGGCGAACTTCAGGCACGACCCCGTCACTGGTGAGGAGATGGACAGGCTCGTCCAGTTCACCGACGTAAAACCCGGCGACTCCGGCGAGATCACCTTCTCGCTCCACCTCTGTGACAACCCCGGCTACATCTGGATGCAGGCGGACAACGTCAGTGACAACGGCGGCACTGCCACCGAGCCCGAACTGATCGTCGACCCGGACAACCTCGGCGACCTCGGCGACGCGATCCAGGCGACGCTCTGGTACGACGAGGACTGCGACAACGTGTACGACGGCGCGGAGCCGGTCGACATCATGCTGACGCTCGACTTCTCGGGCTCGATGCTGTACGAGCAGTACGGCGGCCTCGTCAGCGAGGACGATATCACGGTCGGCGGGACCACCTACACCGAGACGACGAAGATCGACCTCGTCGAGCTCGGCACCCGCCAGTTCGTCAGCTACCTCCAGTCACAGGGGTCGGACGTTCAGGTCGGTGTGGCGTACTTCGACGGCGAGGGGAGCGACGACTCCGTGCCGCGGACGGGGATCCTCCAAGGCCTGACGAGCGACCTCTCCGTGGTGGACGCGCAGCTGACGGATCTCCGGCAGAAGCTCGCGGACGTGGTGACCGGTCCCAGCCCCTCGACGCCGGGCGACGGCGACGGCGACCCCGATCCGTTCGCGAACGCGAACGGTATCGCGACGGGCACCTACATCGGCGAGGGCGTCGACGACGCGCAGGCCGAGCTCGACGCGAACGGACGTAGCGGCGTCGAGTACCGGAACATCGTCCTATCCGACGGCGAGTCGTTCAACGGGGACGGCAGCACGTCGTTCTCATCGCCGACCGGCGCGGCGGCCGACGCCCGCGCGGCGTCGCCGAACCCCGCGACGAACGTGTACACGATCAACGTCGACGGCAGCGCGAGCACGCTCCAGGCGATGGCCGGCGCGGCCGGCGGCCTGGGTGGTGACCCGGCGTTCTTCAACGACGTCAGCGATCCGTTCAACATCCCGACGGTGTTCGGTAACCTCGCGGCACAGACCGCACAGGAGAAGAAGATCATGGAGGACTCGCTCGGCAACGTCCTCACGGCGCTCGCCGACGGGAACGGCGTGCCGCTCGACGCGATCCGGACGACGACGTACGACGAGCTCTCGGATCCGGCGAACGACCCGGACCGCGAGCCGTTCCGCGGCGACGGCGTGATGCACTGCGTCGCGCTCTCGTGGGAACTGCCGTTCGACGTGGGCAACGAGGTCCAGGGCGACACGCTCGGCTTCGACCTCGGCTTCTACACCGAGCAGGCGCGCCACAACGACGGCGCGGGGCCGTCCCAGACGGCCTGAGCGATCGGAGCGACCGAGTCTATCGGACGACCGCGGGGGGGTACGGCGCCCGTACCGCCGGGTACGGTCACCGGACCGGCCGGGTAGGGCGCGCATACATACGGGCGCGGTCGGCGTGGTGAGGGGTATCGAGGGGCGGGGACGCATCGACGAAACGGCCGTTCGGAGCCGCGACGACACACAATGACACAGAAAGAATCGGGACTCACGCGGCGGGAGGCACTCGCGGGCGCCGGAGCCGTCGGCTTCGCGACCCTCGGGGCCGCCTCCGGACGGCGGACGGGGACGGACAACTGGGACGAGTACTCGGACTACACGTACGCCCAGTCGGACACGCCGTGGGACCTGCTCGTCGGGTGGCGGCGCACGGAGAACGGGACGGTCGTCGGTTCGAGCCCGACCGATAGCTTCGACGACGTCGAGGCGGCCGGAATCCGGCTCGTCGACATCGACAACGCGCTGCCGGGCGACTACGGCACCGCGAGCGTCGGGCTCCGGCTCGACGACCCCGCTGAAACCGCGCCGGACGGGGTCCGCGTGTGGCTGCGGATCGATCCCCACCTCGACGGCGCCGACGCCGCGAGCGCGGCGCTCGCCGAGCGTATCAGCCTCGAGGTCCGGTACGACACGGGGATCCTCGGGATCGGCGGCTGCGCGGGCGCCGAGAGCGACTTCGCGGGCTACGGCGAGCGGATCGCCGACGGCACGCTCGCGGAGCTCGACGGCTCCGCGCTCGCGACGGGCGTCGAGCTCACCCCCGATCTCCTCGGGAACGGCTGTCTCCGGACCGACGAGCGGCGCTGTCTGATATTCTCGTGGGCGTTCGACGAGGAGGGCGGCAACGCCGGACAGGGCGGCGCGATCGACTTCGACGTGGAGTTCGCCGCGGACGACTGCGCCGCCGAGGGGAACCCGTTCGACATGAACGGCGAGGCGAACGAGACCGATTCGACCGGCATCGGCAGTTCGGTCGACGCCGGCGGTTCGACCGACACCGGCGAGGGGTCCGTATGACCCCCGGAGACGGGACGCGGCGCCCGAGCGGTCTGAGTCGGCGGCGGCTGCTCGCCGGCATCGGCGGCGTCGGCGCCGTCGGGATGGCGAGCGGCATCGGCACGGGCGCGTACCTCTCGGACCGGGAGACGTTCGCTGACAACGCGTTCGGCGCCGGCTCCGTCGAACTGATCGTGAACGACGCGGTCTCCGACGGGACCTTCGCGGTCGACGTGTCGGGGATACGGCGGGGCGACTCCGGCCACAAGAAGTTCGAAATCGACGTGCGAACGAACCCCGCCCGGGTCTGGATCGCGACCGACTGTCCGGACGACGGCGCGCTCGCGCGCGCTCTCGAAGTCGAGATCTCCGTCCTCGGCGGACCGTCGCTGACCGACGGCTACCGCTCTCTCGCGGACGTCGAGCGCGACCTCGTCGCGGGCGAGCGGATCGACGCGGACTGTCTCGTCCCCGAGGAGCCCGTGACCCTCGAGGTGGCCTGGCGGCTGCCCGCCGACGCGCCCGACGAGGCGGCGGACGAGGCGACCGACCTGCGGTTCCGGCTGTACGCCGAACAGTGTCGCCACGTCAGCGAGACCGACGCGGCGGAGTCGAACCCCTTCGCCGACCGGGTCTGTGAGGAGTCGGGGAACGAGTGCCTCGCGTGCGTCGAGTTCGGGAAGGCCGAATTCGGCGACTCTCCGGTCGCGGTCGGGGACGCGCTCTCGCTGATCGAACTCCCCGACGGCGTCGGTGAATACGAGATCGCGATCACCGCGGTCGAGACGAAAGACGAGGGAGGCAACGCCGAGACGGTCGGCGTCGAGTTCACTCTCCAAGACGCCGACGGGGATCCCGGACCGGACATGTGTAAGGTCGAGATCAAGGGCGGGCCAGGGACCGAGTCCTACGAGATCGACCCGGTCTCCACGGAGACGGGCGAGATCCTGTTCGCGCCACTGAAGCCCGACAAGGACAAGCGACACGGGATCAGCAACATCGTCGTCTTCGTCTGTTCCGATTCGGGCGACGGCGACGACCCCGACGAGGACGAGACGGTCGACTGCGTCGTCTGTGACGACGAGAACGCCTCGCTCGCGACGCTCGACGTCCTCTACCGCGGCGACGACGAGCCGTCGATCACCGTCGTCTCGACGAAGGGCGGCACCAGCGGGACGCTGTTCACGGGGACGGTCGCCAACGGCGACGTGTTCACTCTCGACGGGAGCGACGTCGAACACCAAGGGAAGGGGAAAGGCCCCGACAAGCTCGGCCCGGAGGTCGAGATACGGGTCGACGACGGAGCGACGACCCCGATCCACGTGAGCTGCTCGGAGCCGCTCACGGTCGGAATGCGGTTCGGACCCGAAGACGAGTTCGAGATCGACGGCGGCACGACCACGAAGGGCGCGCGGCTCTGCGGCGCGGAGGACAACTGATGAACCACACACTCACATCACCACGGATCAGGAAGGCGGCGAACGTACTCGGGATCGTCCTGTTGCTCGCGCTCGTCGCGCCCTTCGCGGTGTACGCCGCGCCGGAAATCGTCGGCGCCGACGAGAGCTTCGTCGTGCTCACGGCGAGCATGACGCCCGCCATCGCGCCGGGCGACGTGGTGATCGTGGCCGAGCGCGACCCGACGACGGTCGTTGACGGCGACGTGATCACGTTCATGCGCGGCACGAGCGAGGTGCCGGTGACGCACCGCGTGATCGACGTCGTCGACGAGGGCGGGACACTCGCCTTCGAGACGATGGGCGACGCGAACGAGGGGCCGGATCCGGGGCTCGTCCCCGCCGGGAACCTCGTCGGCGTGGTCGCGCTGACGATCCCGTACATCGGGTACGTGATCCAGTTCGCGGGCACCCAGGCCGGGTTCGTCACGCTGGTGTTGCTCCCGTTCGGCCTGCTCGCGGTCACGGAGGTCTGGTCGATCGTTCGCAGCCGCGAGGAGACGCACACGGGCGCAGACGCGGGCTCGGACACGGGCTCGGACACGCCGGAAGCGACGGCCGACGGATTCGTCGGCCCGGACGCGATCGCGGCGCCCGGCGCCGTGGCGTCCGACGGGACCGACGCGGCACCCGCGGAGACCGCCGAAGACGACGTTGCTTCCGCGGAGACCGCCGCGACCGGTTCCGGGGGAATCTCCGTCGACGCGGTCGGCGGCGCGGCGGCGGTGTTGCTGGCGTTCGCGCCGTACGCCGCCTACGTGGCGTTCGAACTCCGCACCGCTGCGACTATCGCGGTCGCGGTGGCGGCGGCGACGCTGCTGCTCGGCGCGCTCGCGGCGTGGGTTCCGGCCAGCGGCGTCCTCGACCGGAACCGACCGAGCGCGGAGCCGGCGACGGTCAACGACGCGGCGAGCGACGACGCGGTAATCGATGACGCCGCGGACGGCGCAGCGGACGACCACGCCGCGGGCGACGACATCGCGGCCGACGCGGCGGGCGACGACCACGGACCGGAGTACGCCGAGCGAGCGAGCGATTCGGTCGAACCGTCGGGTTCGGCGGCGGTGACGGACGGGTCCGGGGGGGTTCAGTCGGCAACGGCGCCGGCCTCGTCGCCGTCGACGACCCCACCGTCACAGCCGGACCGCGCCGGGGAGGTGGACTGATGGCCGTGAACCGCGGCCTCGTCGGCCTCGTCGCCGTCGCGGTGCTGGTGTGGGGAGTCGCCTTCGGCGGCGGGCTCACGCTGGCCGTGCTCACGTCGAGCGCGAACGTGACGACCACGTTCGAAACGGTCGAGGAGTTCGATCCGATCGTCGAGGAGACGGAGGGGGATTTCAGGATGGCGACGCTCCCAGTTGAGAGCGGAACGAACGCGACGACGCCGGGCAACGCGACGACGCCGGGCAACGCGACGACGCCGTCGGGCAACGCGACGACGACGCCGGGCAACGCGACGACACCGGGCAACGCGACGACGCCGGACAACGCGACCGTGTCGGCTCCCGAGAGCGCCTCGGCGCCGCCGGACAACGCGACCGCGTCGGATAACGAAACTGCGCCGGACAACAAGCCCGCACCTGACAACGCGACGCAGCCGGACAACGGGCCCGCACCGCCCGAGAACGCCTCGGCATCCGACGACGAACCCGCGCCGGACAACGAGCCCGCGCCGCCTGAAAACGAAACTGCGCCGGACGACGAGACGGAGGAGGACGAATCGACTCCGGACAACGACGAGACGACGCCTCCCGAGAACGACTCGAAGCCGGCCGGGGACGCGTCTGATCCGAGCGGCTCGGAGCCCGCCGCGTTCGTCCCGACCGGGGTGTGAGTATGAACTCGCCGATCCGGCCGCGAGGGTCCGCGTCGGAATGCGGCGGCGAGGCGTGGGCCCGTCAGCCCTCGCTCGTGACGAAGCTCAGGGTGCTGCTGTTGTTCCTCGCGCTGTTTCTGTTCGTGCTCCTCGCCGGTCTCGTTCGCAGTCTCGGGTGAGTCCTCCCGGATTCCGGGCATCGTCGGCGGGATTATGTACCGAACTGACGAAGCCTCACGCGAGAGATGGTCGCGCTCGACGCCTACGCGTTCGTCTTCGTCGCCGGCCTGATCACGGCGCTTGCGACGGGGATCGGCGCGTTGCCGTTCTTCTTCTTCGAGACGATCAGCGACCGCGGGAACGTGGCGCTGTGGGGGTTCGCGTCGGGGATCATGCTCGCGGCGTCGCTGTTCGGACTGGTCCAAGAGGGGCTCGCGGAGGGAACGCCGGTCGAAATCGGGGTCGGCATGCTCGCGGGGGTCGCCCTCGTCGTTCTCGCGCACGACGTGCTGATGGACGCCGAGATCGACCCCCGGGAGTACGCGGAGGCGGACTTCAAGAAGCTGATCCTGATCCTCGGGGTGCTGACGGTCCACAGCTTCCCGGAGGGGATCGCGGTCGGCGTCTCCTTCGCGGACCTCGGCGTATCGGGCGGCACCGCGCTGTTCGGCTTCACGGTCCCGCTGTTGGCCGTGTTCATGACCGTCGCCATCTCGATCCACAACGTCCCCGAGGGGACGGCCATCTCGATCCCGCTGCGGGCGATGGGCGTCTCGAAGTGGAAGATGGTGTGGTGGTCGGTGTTCTCCAGCCTCCCGCAGCCGATCGGCGCCGTCGTCGCCTTCGCGTTCGTGCGGTACGCCCGCGAGTTCCTCCCGTACGGCTTCGGCTTCGCGGCGGGCGCGATGATCTACCTCGTCCTCACCGAGTTCGTCCCCGAGGCGCTCGAAACGGGCGCCGACCTCCCGCACGGCGGCAAGCGGGTCCTCGTCGGCGGCGTCGCGCTCGGCGTCGCGCTGATGATCCCGCTCGCGTATTTATAAGCGACCGAAGGCGACGACGAGGTATTTTAAACGAGAGTGACCGGCTGCGACGATCGTTTATAAAACGCAGTGCGGTGGCGCGTGCCGACGAGCGCCCGGTAGGGCGCGAGTCGCAGGCGCGAGGGACGCGGCGAGCGAGGGGGCGACCGAAGGGAGCCCCGAGCGAGCCGCGAGGCTGGGGAGGTGTGAGGTGCGGTCGCTGTGCGGTGCGGGGTGGGACTCAAAGGGGCAGTCGCGAGGACGGCGCAGGCGACGCGAGCACCGCAGGAGCGAGTGGAACGAGCGACGAGGAGCGCGGCGAGCGTGCGCCGTCCTCGCGGCTGGGGCTTTGGAGGCGTTCGTCGCCGATCTTCCGGAAACCGTTTATAAATAAGCGACTGGGGCTTTGGAGGCGTTCGTCGCCGATCTTCCGGAAACCGTTTAT
Organism: Halorubrum trapanicum; assembly: GCF_002355655.1. Lineage (NCBI taxonomy): Archaea > Methanobacteriati > Methanobacteriota > Halobacteria > Halobacteriales > Haloferacaceae > Halorubrum > Halorubrum trapanicum. The sequence continues at coordinate 1,551,183 of NZ_AP017569.1, forward strand.
AAATAAGCGACTGGGGCTTTGGAGGCGTTCGTCACCGATCTTCCGGAAACCGTTTATAAATAAGCGACTGGGGCTTTGGAGGTGTTCGTCGCCGATCTTCCGGAAACCGTTTATAAATAAGCGACTGGGGCTTTGGAGGCGTTCGTCACCGATCTTCCGGAAACCGTTTATAAATAAGCGACTGGGGCTTTGGAGGCGTTCACCAGCTGTCATCCATTTATAAACAACCACCCGATTCGACGGCTCACTCGCCACCCAACACGGTCGGGTTGACCGCACCCGAGCCCTCGCCAACGTCGTAGCCGCGGCGGACCGCCTCGGTCATCTCCTCGACCGCGGCGCCGACCGCCTCGGGGAGCGACTCTCCCCGCGCCAGCCGCGCCGCGATCGCGCTCGATAACGCGCAGCCGGAGCCGTGGGTCGCGTCGGTGTCGATCCGGGGCGTCTCGAAGCGGTCGACGGTCGGCTCGCCGCGCTTCGCGGTTTCGCCCCCACCCGCACCTGCTGCGCGAACGAGCGTGTCGACGACGACGCCCTCCTCGACCGATTCACCCTCGGTCAGGTGCCCCCCTTTCACCAGCGCCGCGTCCGCGCCGAGCGCGACGAGCTCCCGCCCGGCCGCCTCGGCCTCGGCCGGGGTCTCGACCGGTTCGTCGGTCAACACCGCGGCCTCGTCGGCGTTCGGCGTGACGAGCGTCGCGGCCGCGACCAACTCCTCGTAGGCGTCCTCGGCGGCGGGCGAGAGCAGCCGGTCGCCGGTCGCCGCGACCATCACGGGGTCGACGACGAGGGGCGCGTCGGCGTCCCCCGCCAGCTCCGTCACCGTCTCGACGATCTCGGCGGTCGCCAGCATCCCCGTCTTGACCGCGCCGAGGTCGAAGTCGTCGGCGACCGCCGCGTACTGGCTCGCGACGTGATCGGCCGGGAGCGGGTGGACGTCCTCGACGCCGCGGGTGTTCTGTGCGGTCGTCGCCGTCACGACCGACGCGCCGAAGACGCCGTGCGCGCGCATCGCCGTCAGGTCCGCCTGAATCCCCGCCCCGCCGCCGCTGTCGCTGCCGGCGACCGTCAGCGCGACCGGCGAGTCGACCGGGTCGTACTCGGGCATACGCGGCGATACAACTTGATGATATTAATCGGTGGTGGTTCACTCACCCTCGACGCTCCCGAACGCCGCCTGCCGTCGCCGAACGACCTTTTCGGCTCGGGGCCGTACCCCGGATCATGGCAACCGACTCCGACGCCGCGACCGGCGCCGACGAGGCCGAGGCGATCACCGTCTACTCCGACTACGTCTGTCCGTTCTGCTTCCTCGGGCGGCGGTCCCTCGCGAGCTATCAGGAGACGCGCGAGGAGCCGCTCGACATCGACTGGCACCCGTTCGACCTCCGCGCGGGCCAGCGCGGGCCGGACGGCGAGATCGACGGCGACGCCGACACCGGGAAAGACGAGGAGTACTACGAGCAGGCGCGCGAGAACGTCCGCCGGCTTCAGGAGGAGTACGGCGCGGAGGAGATGGAGCTCGAGCTCGCGACCGACGTCGACTCGCTGCCCGCGCAGGTCGTCTCGGTCCGCGTGCGCGAGACCGCGCCGGACGCGTGGCTCGCGTTCGACGAGGCCGTCTTCGACGCGCTCTGGCTGGAGGGGCGCGACATCGGCGACCGCGACGTGCTCGCCGACATCGCGGCCGACGTCGACGGGCTCGACGCAGCCGTGGTCGACGAGGCGCTCGGCGACGACGACCTCCGCGAGCGCGTGACCGACATGTTCGACGCCGCGAGGCGGCAGGGCGTCACCGGCGTCCCGACGTTCGCGTACGAGGGCCACGCCGCGCGGGGTGCGGTCCCGCCGGAGCAGCTCGAACGGCTCGTCGAAGGCGTCTGATCGCGACGGACTCGGGAGCGCCGATCAGCCGTCCGCGTCGGGAGCGGAGCCGGAACGTCTTCCGTCCCCCGCGGCGCCCGATTCGGCGGCGTCGGCGCGGGAGCCCACGAATCGGTGCGCGAGCGCGACGCAGCCGAACGCGAGCGCGAAGCCGGCGACGACGTCGGTGAGCCAGTGGATTCCGAGGTACATGGTCGCGATCACGACCGACAGCGAGAGCGGGACCGCGATCAGCGTCCACAGCGGGTACTCCTCGCGGGTCAGAATCGCGAACGTCCCGACGGTGACCGAAAGCGAGGTGTGCAGCGACGGGAAGACGTTCGAGGCCTCGTTCACCTCGCTCGCGAGCAGTATCACGTCCGGCTGGTTGGTGAACAGCAGCGGCGTCACCATGTCGGGTATCACGTTCCGCGGGCCGTGCGCGAACACCAGCGTGTAGAGGACAAGTCCGACCCCGTAGTTGAGCGCGTACGCGACGAGCAGTCGCCTGACCGGCGTGGTACGGGGTAACGCGAGGTACGCGATCACCGGGAACGCGAGGAGGAACGCGTACCCGTACACGTACACCCGCGAGAAGTAGGCGGTCAGCGGGGGCGACGCGAACGTCGCCTGAACCCACGCGACGAAGCCGCCCTCCAGCCCGTAGATGAGCGCCGTCGCTTGGATCCCGAAGAGCCTGGAGACGTCCAGCAGCGCCGGGCGGCCGACCGCGCTGGCGAGAAGCACCACGCAGACGAGCGCGACGGCCCGACGCGCGTCCCAGATCCGCCCGCGAACTCCGCCCCACGTCTCCCGAAGTCGAGCCGGACCGATTACCACGACGCTCGCGACGGCCAGCATCGCCCCGACCCACGCCACGACCGACGTGAGGACGGACAGAAGCGGCGTCATTGCCCCCGCGAGAGCAGCCGGCCGTCCTCGTCGAATCGATACCCGATCTCTCGGAGCGCCGCGCGGGCCGCCTCGACGTCGAGCGACCCCGCGTCGTCGAAGAACGGGTGAACGGGGTCAGTTCCGTCGTCCCACGCCAGCGAGTCGGGGACCGCGTCCGGCGACGCCGCGAGCGGCGAGGCCGCCGCCTGCGCGTACCCGTCGAACGTCTCGTCGACGACCGCGGACTTGTCGATCAGCCGCGCGATAACCGCCCGGAACCGGGGGTTCGACAGCGGGCTCTCCCGCACGTTGTACCCGACGTGGTAGAACGCCGCCGACCGACCGCTCACGAGCCGGGTGTCGTCCGAGCGGCCGATCCGGGGGACGGACTCGGGGCCGAGGTTCGAGACGGTCGCGTCCGCGAGCCCCTCGGCGACAGCCTCCACGGCCGAGATATCCGACGGGGACACCTCAACTCGGAGCCGGTCGAACGCCGGCTTCCCGTGGTACCGCGGCGGGATTCCCGCTCGCGGGTCAGTCGTCTCCCCCGAGGTCTCCGAGTCGGCGTCGGGCGCCGGACGGACGAGGAAGTGGTCGGGGTTGCGCTCGAAGACGACCGACTCGCCGGCGGTCGCCTCGACGAACCGCAGCGGGCCGCTCCCGACCGGGTCGGGGTTGTTCGTGACGACCGCCTCCGTCGTCTCGAAGTCGAACTCGAAGCCGGCGATCGTCGCCGCCTCGGTCCGCTCCGACCAGACGTGTTCCGGGAGGATCGGCACCTGGAGCGCCCGCGTGACGACCGTCTCGTTGACGTCGGGCACGGTGAGCCGGACCGTCGCGTCGTCGAGGACCCGCTCGTCCTCGACGAGGGAGCTCCGCCCGCGGAACCGCGGTGTCGGCACCGGCGTCTCGACGCTCCCCAGCGAGGTGTCCCGGAGGAACCGATAGGTGAACGCGACGTCGCTCGCCGTCACGGGTTCGCCGTCGTGCCACCGAGCGTCGCGGACGTCGACGTCGACGGTGTTCGCGCCGGGGCGCTCCCAGTCGGCCGCCAGCCACGGGACGGTCGACTCGCCGTCGGTGCGGACGAGCGGGTCGTACAGCAGCCCGGTGAACGTGCCGTGCTTCCGGTACTCCGCGGCGATCGGGTTCCAGTTCTCCGTGATCCGGTCGTCGGTCGTCACCAGCCGGAGGGCGGTCCCCCCCTCGCCGTCGGCGTCCGCGCCGCCCGCCGTCGCCGACGAGGTCGTGTTGCCGCCGTCCGCCGTCGCGTTGCCCCCGTCCGACCATCCGTCTCCCGACGCGTCGGCGTCGGGGGCGCCGTCAAGGCCGAGGAGCCCGGTGACCGACACCGGCTGGCGGTCGGCCGTCCACCCCTCGAACCGGTCGCCCCGGACGGCGGTGAGCGCGTCGGGGAACGCGACGACGGAGAACGGCTGGAGGTCGCACACCGTCTCCTGAAGCGCCTCGACGGCGTCCGATCGGTCGCTCCCGGTCGCGCGGCGCTGTCGCTCCAGCAGGTCGTCGACCGCGATCTCCGTGAGTCCGAAGGGGTTCTGCCACCCCGGCTCCGCGACGAACTTCGAGTGCGTCAGCCCGTACAGCGCGTCCGAGTCGAACGGGTCCGTCTCCACGAACTGGCCGACGTAGATGTCGAAGTTCTGGTTTATGAGCACCTTCCGCCAGAGGTCGGTCTGTCCGACGGTGTTGAGCCGGACGTCGATGCCGACGGCGGTCAGGTGCTCTTCGAGCTGTCTCGCGATCCGGATCCCGTTCGGGTCGCCGTCGGCCGGCGTGGCGTTGATCTCCAGGGTCAGCTGCGAGTGCGGGTCCCGCCCGGCGATGTTCTCCGTGCGACCGAGACAGCCGGCGCTGGCGGCCGCGAGGCCGAACCCTGCGAGCGCCGCTCGTCGACTGATGGGTCGCGTCATCCGTTCGTTTTTCCCTGTTTTCCGTCACCGGATATATCTCTTCTGTGCCGTCACCGCACCGAGAGGTCGTCGTCGCCGGCGATCGACGCGGCCTCGTCCGGAGGGGTCTCCTCCCAGTCGGTGCTCGGGTCGCCCTCGATGGCGGTCCGGGTCGCCGCCGCGTCGGCGTGGAACACGACGTTGATCGCGAGGGTTCGACCCTCGACACCCCTCGTTCGGCTCGTGTACGGCCAGAGCCGGTAGTTCCCGTCGACCTCGATGAGGCGGTCGTCCGTCACCTCGTCGACCGTCGGCTCCTCGGCGATATCGACGGAGAAGCCGGAGAGGACGAGGCCGCCCCCGACGACGGCGAGGAGGGCGACGACGACCGCGATCCGCTTCGTGCGGTCCAGCAGAACCCCGGAACACAAACGTTTTCGGCCTGTCAGCCGCGTTACCGCCGAAATATCTCACGGATTGCGGCGGTCACCACGTCTCGACGACGCCGTCGCGGACGTCCTCGGCGCAGCCCTCGCAGTCGGGGTGACCGGACTCGAAGCAGGCGGGGCGCCCCTCGGCGTCGACCGGCACGGTCCGGCGCTCCGCGTGGCGGCGACAGACGATGCGGGCCGCACCGGCGTCGTCGGTCGGGAGGTCGAACCGGGCCGCCGCGGCCGCGTCGCCCTCGGGGTCGTCGCGCCCCTCGGCGTAGGCGCGTCTGGCCTCCTCGAACTGCTTGCCCGCCTTCCGGAGCTGCTGGCGGATGACGCGTTCGAGCCGGTCGTCCATACCGCCCGTTTCGGCGCGGCGGATATAGGTCCGTTGGCGGTCCGCGTCGTCAGACCGCCCGGCACTCGCGACCCCGGGAAACGCCGACCCCGGGAAACCTTGATGAGACGCCCGAGCGATCGCTCGGGCATGTCCGACGACTGCATCTTCTGTTCGATCGTCGCCGGGGACATCCCCGCTCGGACCGTCTACGAAACCGATTCCGTGCTGGCGTTCCTCGACGCGAACCCGCTCGCGCGCGGACACACGCTCGTAATCCCGAAGGAACACGCGCAACACGTCGGCGACCTCGACGCCGACCTCGCGAGCGACCTGTTCGACGCGGTCGCGTCGCTCACGCCGCGGATTGAGGCAGCGGTCGACGCCGACGGCGCCAACGTCGGCGTCAACGACGGCGAGGCGGCCGGTCAGGAGGTCCCGCACGTCCACGTCCACGTCGTCCCGCGGTTCGAGGGCGACGGCGGCGCGCCGATCCACGCGGTGGCGGGCGCTCGACCGGATCTCTCGGACGACGAGCTCGACGCCGTCGCGGACGAGGTCGCGGCCGCGATCGAGGGGTAGGAACGCGACGGACCACGCGACGCGACGCGATACCGCGCCGCTCAGCTTCGGTCTTTTTACAAACGACCTCCGGCGAGAGCGGCACATGCAGGCGACGACGCTCGCGCTCGTCGGGGCGACCGGCGGCGCGGGAACGACGCGGACCGCTGTCGAGCTGGCGGCGATGGGCGCGCGCGACGGCGACGACGTCGCGGTCGTCGACGCCGCGTTCACGACGCAAGGCCTCTCCGAGTACGTGGCCGGACGGATCGACCCCGACCTGACCGCGCTCCTCACCGACGACCCGGACGCGGCGCTGTCGGCTGCGGCGTACCCCGTCGCCGGAACCGGCGCGGTCGCCGAGCGCCCCAGGACCGGCGGTGCCCGCGACGACGATCGCGACGCGCCGGACCTCCCCGGACGCGTCGACGCGATTCCCGCGAGGGCGCCGTTCGAACGCGTCGCGCGGGCGAAGACCGCGGAGGCCGCCCGGAAGCTGGAGCGGCGGATCGACGAGGCGGCGACGACGTACGACGCGGTGGTCGTCGACGCCGCGCCGGTCGGGTCGAACGAGGCGGTCGCGGCCGCGACGACCGTCGACCGCGCGGTCGCCGTCAGACCGGCGACGGCCCACGGGCGCGACGCGGCCCAGCGGCTCCGCGGGCGGATCGCCGACGTGGGCGGAAGCCTCGACGCGACGCTCGCGGTCGAGCGGGCGGGACCCGGCGGCGGTGGCGACGAAGACGAGCGCGACGACGGCGACAGCGGCGTCGTCCGCGTTCCGGCGACCGACCCCGACGTGGCGGCCGCGCCGACCGCGGCAACGGGAGACGACGCGTACGCGCGGGCGGTCGCGACCGCCTACGAGACCGCGTTCGACGCGTCCATCCGCGTCGAGTTCCCGGAGCCGGGGCTCGTCGAGCGGTTCACGCCGTAAACGGGGGTCGCGGCCGGACGGGGTCGGGAAGCGAGGCGGACTCAGCGGATCCCGTCGCCGGCGCCGAGCGCGTCGCCGAGGGGGTCGTCGGCGCCGAGTTCCTCGCCGAGCGGCGCGGAGCCGGCGACCTGCGCGTCGACCGCCGCCGCGACGGGCTCGACCGGCTCGTGCGTCTCGACGTACGTCGCCAGCGCGAAGTCCGCCTCGTCGCCGCCGGTGAGCTCGACGGCCTCGCTGCGCGAGGTCCGGCCCGCGAGCCAGTCGCGGACGACGTCGCGGCCGGTCGGCGAGAGCGGGCAGACGCCCGCGACGCCGCACCGGTGGAGCGCCTTCGCGGCCGTCATCGGGGAGACGTTCGCCTCGCGGGCGGCGTCGCCGACGCTCCGCCCGGCGGTGTAGGCGTCGACGAGCGCCGCGGTGGCCTCGGGCGTACACGGAAGCGACTCGGCGTGGGGCGACAGGCGGTCGACGAGCGGCGTCTCGGTGTCGTCCGCGAGCGCGACCCCCCGATCGCGCTGGCGCGAGGTCACCTCGACCCCGGCCGCGATCTCCGACAGCGTCATGCGAACCGATGGCTCGGGTAGAGGGTTAAAACCACCGTACTGCGGCGCCCTCGACCGCCCGATCACCGACCGATAACCGGTCAGTTCGGGCGACGCGATCCGACCGATCGACCGCCGATTCGCCCGGGTTTAAGTAAGGCATCGGGCCGGAGTTCGACGTGTGATGAGTGACGCACGCTCGACCCGCGTTCGTTCGCCCCGGACCGAGACCGACGACGCCGCGACGACGGAGCACGCGGCGACCGCCGACCGCGCCGCGACCGCCGACCGCGCCGCGTCCGCGGAGCGCCCCGCGGCAGCCGACCGCACCCCCGCGGCCGAGGAGAAATCCGAGGCGGGTGACGCCGAGGAGACCGGCGACCGCGAGACGTGTCCCGAGTGCGGCGGCCGCACCCGCGTCGACGGCGCCGAGCGCGTCTGCGCCGACTGCGGGCTCGTCGTCGAGGCCGACCGGATCGACCACGGCCCCGAGTGGCGGTCGTTCGACGACGACGACACGAACCCGAAGCGGACCGGCGCCCCCCTCACGCGCTCGCGCCACGACCGCGGCCTCTCGACGGAGATCGGCCGCTCGACGAAGGTGAAGGGCCGCAAGCGGCGGCGGCTCGCCCGGATGCGGACCCAGCACAACCGCGCGCAGATCTCGACGAAGCGCGACCGCAACAAGGTGTACGCCTACACCGAGATCCGGCGGCTCACCGGCGTCATGGGGCTGCCCGACAGCGTCCGCGACGCCGCCTGCGCGCTGTTCGACTCCGCGCAGGAGGAGAGCCTGCTCCGCGGGCGCTCGCTGGAGGGGTTCGCGGCCGCCTGCGTCTACGTCGCCTGCCGCACCGCCGACGTGGCCCGCACCGTCGGCGAGGTCTGCGCCGAGGCGAAGGCGACCGAGGCCGAACACCGGGCCGCCTTCGACGCGATGAACCGCGAGCTCGGCCTCCCGATCGCGCCGAGCGGCCCCGCGGAGTACCTCCCGCGGTTCGCCAGCGACCTCGGCTGCGACCCGGCCGTCGAGCGCCGGGCGGGCGAGCTGGCCGAGCGCGCCGTCGAGGAGGGGATCGCGAACGGCCGCAACCCGGTCGGCGTCGCCGCCGCCTGCCTCTACACCGCGGCCCGCGAGCTCGACGCCGAGTGTACCCAACAGGCGGCCGCGGACGTCGCCGACGTGACGCCGGTGACCGTCCGCCGGACGTACGTCGACCTGACGGAGGAGTGACCGATCCGAGGGCTGATGAGCCGCGGCCGTCTGGCCGGGCACATGGATCTGGCCGTCGACGTGACGCCGAGCGGTATCGAGTGGTTTCGCGAGCGCGGCGAGGCGCCGGCGATCGTCAGTGTCAGCGACGTCCACGGATACCTCAAGGCCGCGCGGAACGCGCTGACGGCCGTCGGCGACGCGGAGGCATTTCCGCCGCTCGTCACCTTGGACGACGACGGACGCCTCCACTGGGCCGGGAACGACTACATGCTGGTCATCAACGGCGACCTGATCGACCGCGGGGACCGGAACCGCGAGTGTCTGGCCCTCGTCGAGCGTCTCGCGGCGGAGGCACCGGACGGACGCGTGCGCTACCACCTCGGGAACCACGAGATGGCCGCCCTCTTCCCCGACCGGTTCCGGTGGCCGGGCGTCTATAGCGTCGAAATGGACGATGACGTGCGGCGGTCGTTCCTCGAACACGTCGCCGACGGGCGCATCGCCGTCGGGTTCGACGGGTACGAGTACGCGTACTCGCACGCGGGCGCGAACGATTCGTTCGATACTAAGGCCGTGAACGGACGGGCCCGCGACGCGGGTCGACGGCTGGTCGAGATGTGGCGCGACGGACGGTACGAGACGAACCACCTCGACGTGCTCCCGGAGTACCAGCGGATCTTCGGCGTGGGCGGGGAGTTCGGGCGAGGTCCGTCAGCGGGACTACTCTGGATGGATTTCAAACACATGGAGCCGGACGCACCGCCGCAGGTCGTCGGTCACTCGCGACAGCAGCGGCCGACGCGGACCGGGAACGTGGTCTGCGAGAACGTAATCCGGGACAACCTCGGGCTGCCCGGCGGCGAGGCGGTCCTTATCGAGCAGCCCGACGGGATCGTCGCGGTCACGAAGACCTCGGACGGGGCGACGGTGACCGAGGTGTAGACGGTTCCCCTCGCGGGAAGACGTGACACTCTCGCGTGGCGAGAACGCACGCGACGACGCGAGAGGCGAGGATTCGCGCGGCGACGCGGGAGGGGAACGCGCGTGGCGACTGACCGCAGCCACCATCGAAACGACGGAAGGCCGTACTCCGTGACGTCCGCCGGACGGCCGCAACGCGTCAGCGGGAACCGATCTGCGGCGGACCACGACGGCAGCGGTCCGCCTCGATCGATAGCAGGCGGGGGAATGGAGGGCAGGGAAGGCGCCCCGACCGCCCGGCGGGCGTCACGCATCTGAATCGAGGTGCGGGGGGTAGTTCTACGTTCGCCGTCGACAGTACGGACGGACCGAACAATACGAGCCGGTCGGACGAATCGCAGCGCGCGTCTCGACCGGTTCCCGTCCTCCGGCCGGTTCGGGGCTATCTGTCGAGCTTGTGTTTGAACGCGAAGAAGACGCGGCGGCCGGTCTCGGTGAGCCGGACGGTGTCGGAGCGGCCGACGTCCTCCAGTTCGACGTAGCCGCGGTCGCGCAGCGGTGAGAGCACGTGCGTCTCCAGCGCGCGGTACTTCGCGGTCCGGCTCTCGCCCGCCTCGCGCAGGAACGCGAGGTCGCGCTCGCGCGCCCACTCGATCAGGTTCCACTTGTCGGTGGTCAGGTTCTCCTCGGCGCGCTCGTGGAGCCGACCGAGGACGGCGACCTGGTCCGCCGTCGGCGCGTCCATCGGGTAGATCGGGAGGTCGACGGTGCGCTCGACGCCTTCGGTGAGGGGCGCCTCACGTCGGTCGTGGCGGTGGCGCTCGGGCTCGACGCTGTAGGGGCGCGCGCCGACGATCATACACGCCAGCGCGACGCCGACGGCGGCGATCCGCGGCCCGGTCGAGACGTTCCCGAAGAGGCGGTCGCCGTCCGCCGCGCTCGCCTGATGGCGGGCGGCGACCGTCGTCGTCACGCCGAGCACGTCGTACACGTCCGCGAGCGCGACGGGGATCGGTCGGACCTCGGCGAACTCGGCGGCGGCCGTCCACGCGTCGCGCTGGTAGTCGGTGAGCCCGTCGGGGTCGATTCGGGTGTCCGCGGGGTCGGCGGCGCTCGCGGCCTCGAAGTCTACGTCCCCGCGGGCCCCCTCGCGGTCGGGCGCGTCGACGAGGAGGTAGGCGACGTCGGCGCCGTGGCGGCGGAGGGGCTCGACGATCCGGTCGCGCTCGTAGCCGAGCGGGACGACGTGGACGCGGCGTTCGGCGACGCTGGGGACCGAGGTGTCCATACGGTCGTTGTCCGCGGCGGTCGGTTAAATAGCCCGCCGGAGCGCTCCCGGGGAGTTAGGGCCGGTCACGAGTTGTGGGGTCACGTACCACGAAAACCGTTAAGCCGAATCCTCGCCTACGAACGGGCATGAGCGCTGACCGGTCCGCCCTCAGGCGGGCCATCGAGCGCGGCGAGCGGGACGGCGGCGCCATCGAGTTCAAAGAGCGGCTGACCCGCGAGGTCCACCTGGCCGACGGGCGCATGGAGTCGCTCGTCGCCCAGCTCCGCCACCGGATCCTCTCCGGCGACGGCGAGGCGACCTACGTCCTCGGCGTCACCGACGACGGGGGGCTCGCCGGGATCTCCCCGGAGGCGTTCTCCGAGACGATGGACGTGCTCTCGCTTTTGGCCGACGAGGCGGACGCCCACATCGCGGACGCCGAGACGTGGAGCGCCGGCTCCGGGGGAGACGGCGACGACGCGGGGCTGGTGGGGCTCGCGACGCTCCGCGACGGCGGCGTGTTCGAGGCCGACGAGGACCACCTCGTGGTCGGCACCGCGGGCCACGTCGACCACGGGAAGTCGACGCTGGTCGGCACGCTCGTCACCGGCCGGGCGGACGACGGAGAGGGCGGCACGCGCGGCTTCCTCGACGTTCAGCCCCACGAGGTCGAGCGGGGGCTGTCGGCGGACCTCTCGTACGCGGTGTACGGGTTCGCGGACGACGCCGAGGAGCCGGTCCGGATGGACAACCCCCACCGGAAGTCCGACCGCGCGGGCGTCGTGGAGGCGGCCGACCGGCTCGTCTCCTTCGTCGACACCGTCGGCCACGAGCCGTGGCTGCGGACGACGATCCGCGGGCTCGTCGGCCAGAAGCTCGACTACGGGCTGCTCGTCGTCGCCGCCGACGACGGCCCGACGAAGACCACGCGGGAGCACCTCGGGATCCTCTTGGCCACCGAGCTGCCGACGATCGTCGCGGTCACGAAGGCGGACGCCGTGAGCGACGAGCGGCTCGCCGAGGTGGAGCGCGAGACGGAGTCGATGCTCCGCGACGCCGGGCAGACCCCCCTCCTCGTCGACCGCCACGGGGTCGACACCGCGGTCGCGGAGGTCGGCGGCGGCGTCGTCCCGCTCCTGCGGACCAGCGCGGTGACGAAGGACGGGATCGGGACGCTCGACCGCCTGTTCGAGCGCCTCCCCAAGCGCGCGACGCCCGACCGCGAGACCTTCCGGATGTACGTCGACCGCAGCTACCAGGTGACCGGCGTGGGCGCGGTCGCGTCCGGCACGGTGAACTCGGGGACCGTGGAGACGGGCGACGAACTCCTGCTCGGCCCCATGCCCGACGGATCCTTCCGCGAGGTGGAGGCGCGGTCGATCGAGATGCACTACCACCGGGTCGACAGGGCGAGCGCCGGCCGGATCGTCGGCATCGCGCTGAAGGGCGTCGACGAGGCGGAGATCGAACGCGGGATGGCCCTCGTTCCCCGCGACGCGGAGCCGGATCCGGTCCGCGAGTTCGACGCCGAGGTGATGGTCCTGAACCACCCGACCCGGATCCAGGAGGGGTACGAGCCGGTGGTCCACCTGGAGACCGTCTCCGAGGCGGCCGCGTTCTTCCCGGCCGAGGGACGGCTGCTCCCGGGCGACACGGGGGAAGCGCGGGTTCGGTTCAAGTTCCGGGAGTACCTGATCGAGGAGGGGCAGCGGTTCGTCTTCCGCGAGGGGTCGAGCAAGGGGGTCGGGACCGTGACGGGCACCGGAGACGCGGCCGAGGACCCGCCGCCGCGCGGTCGCTGACTCGCGACTCGCCGCTACTTCGCGACTCGCCGGTGACTCGTGACTCGCCGGTGACTCGGACGCCCCGACGATCCGACCGCTCGGCGCGCGAGAGCGTCAGGTATTTTATTTTATGATTTCGGCCGCGGATCGATTGGTGAATTTCGGATCGCGGCAGTCGTTTCTTCCTGATTCGGACGACGTTCGGGGTGAGGGTGCGCACAAAAGGACAACGAAGCGACCAGATGTGACCGTACGGACACGGTGACCCAAAATACTTATTAGAGTGAAACAAGAGGTCGGCTGTATGCGTCGACAACACACACAACGCATTTCGCGACGGAAGGTTCTCGCCAGCGGGGCAGCCGGCTCCTCCCTCCTGCTCGCCGGGTGTGCCGGCGGGGGAGACGGCGGTGACGGCTCCGACGGCTCCGACGGCGGCGACGGCTCCGACGGCGGCGACGGCAGCGACGGCGGCGACGGCGGGAGCGCCCCGACCCTGTACTTCTCGCAGGTGAAGGGTCCGCTCGACCTCGACCCGGTCGTCCTGAACGACGTGCCGTCCGCCCAGATCGCCGGGCGGATATTCGACGGGATCTACGAGTACGACGACGCGCTCGGGATCGAACCGAAGATCGCCGCCGAACAGCCCACCATCGAGCGCGAGGGCACGCGGTACATCGTCCCGATCCGCGAGGACGCCCAGTTCCAGAACGGCGACCCCGTCACCGCGGAGGACGTCATCCACACGATGCGGGCCCCCGTCACGGAGGAGACGGCGAACGCCGCCGAGGTCGACATGGTCGAGTCGGCGGAGGCGATCGACGAACACACCGCGCAGTTCGACCTGTCGTACCCCTACGGCGCGTTCCAGATCGCGATGATCCGCAACGTCGTCAACGCCGAGGTCCGGCAGGAGGACACGGACGCGTACAACGAGGACCCGGTCACCTCGGGGCCGTTCCAGCTCGTCGAGTGGGAGCCGGAGTCCTACGCCACCGTCGAGCGGTGGGACGACTACTGGGACGGCGACAACCTCCCGGAGATCGGTGGGATCGAGTTCGAACCGATCGAAGAGCAGACCACCCGCGTGACCGAGCTCGAAACGGGGAACGTCGACATCATCGAGACGATCCCGCCGCAGCTGTACGAGACGGTCGAGTCGAACCAGAACGCCAGCATCACCGAGGTCCCGGGGATCGGGTACTTCTACCTGGCGTTCAACTGCGCCGAGGGGCCGACGAGCGATCCCCTCGTCCGAGAGGCGGTCGATTACTGCGTCTCGATGGATCAGGCGGTCGAGAACTTCGTCGAACCGGCCGGCGTGCGGCAGGTCAGCCCGTACCCGGCGTCCATCTCCGAGGAGTGGAACTTCCCGGTCGACGAGTGGTCCGACATCCAGCACGACCAGGACCTCGAACAGGCGCAGGCGCTGTTCGATGAGGCCGGCGTGCCGATGGACTACAACTGGCGGATCATCGTGCCGCCGGACGACAAGCGCGAACAGATCGGCATCTCCATCGGAGACGGCCTCCAGAACGCCGGCTTCCAGAACGTGGAGGTCCAGCGCCTCGACTGGGGGACGTTCCTCGACGCGTACCTCACCGGCAACGAGGACGACTACAACATGTACACGCTCGGCTGGTCGGGCTCTCCGGACCCGGACACGTTCGCGTACAACCTGCTGAGCCAGGAGACGAACGGCGTCACCAACGGGACGTTCCACGAGTACGACGAGGCCTCCCAGAAGCTGACGCAGGCCCGCGAGTCGGCCGACCGCGAGGAGCGCCGCCAGCTGTACATCGACGCGACGACGACGCTGCTCGAAGGCCGCGTCCACCTCCCCGCGTACAACCTGAACAACTCCTACGGCGTTCGCAGCGTCGTCGACGGGTTCAGCGCACACCCGATCTCGTCTGAGATCCAGATGGACGACGTTACGGTCGACCGGTAACACGACCGACAGGCGGGACGCGGTTTCCGCGTCTCGTCCGTGACGACGGACGCAGGGAGTTTTCGGCGCGGCGGTGAACGCGGACGCTCCCGGACGGTCGTCGCCGTCCGTCCACGGCCGCCAGACCGACGCGTCGGCGGGAGCGAAACGGATAAGCGACAGCAAAAACCGAATCGAAGCAACGAGGAATCCACGACAGTGAGTCTACTTCGGTACACACTCCGGCGGTTCGCACAGGCGATACCCGTACTGATAGGTATCGTGACGATAACGTTCTTCCTGGCAAACCAGATCCCCGGCGACCCGGTCGAGATCATGCTCGGACCGACGCCGGCCCAAGAGCAGGTCGAGGCGATCCGCGCCCAGTACGGCCTCGATCGGCCGATACACGTGCGGTACCTCGCGTACCTCGGCAGCGTCGCGACGGGCGACCTCGGGCTCAGTATCTACTACGACCGCCCCGTCCTCGAGATGATCATGCTCCGGCTCCCTGTGACGCTGCTGCTCATGCTGTCGGCGTTCGCGTTCGCGGTCATCACAGCGATCCCGCTGGGCGTCATCTCGGCGAAGCGGCGGAACGAGCCGGCCGACCACGTCTCCCGGATCGTCTCGCTGATCGGCGTCTCGACGCCGTCGTTCTGGATCGGGCTGGTGTTGATCATCGTCTTCGCGTTCCACCTCGGGTGGTTCCCCGCGCGGGGGCTCGTCCTCCCGTGGGCGAACCCGGCGGACGTCCGCGGCGCGGCGACGCAGTTCCAAGTGATACGCCAGTCGATGCATCACCTCTTCCTCCCGATGATCGGGCTCGGAACGCTCCAGATGGCACAGATCACGCGGATCGAGCGCTCGTCGATGGTCGACTCCCTCCAAGGCGAATACGTGAAGCTCGCCCGGGCGTACGGCGTGCCCGAGTCGACGATCGTCCGTAAGCACGCGTTCCAAGTGGCACAGCTCCCGGTGATCACCATCATCGGGCTCGGGCTCTCGACCGCGCTCGGCGGCGCCGTCCTCACGGAGACCGTCTTCGGAATCCAGGGGATGGGGAGACTGATCATCACGGCGATCCAAAACCAGGACTACCAGCTGATCATGGGGACGACGCTCGTGTTCGGGTTCGTCTACGTGATCGGCGTGATCATCACGGACATCACGTACAGCTACCTCGACCCGCGGGTCACCTACGACGAGGAATAATGTCTATCAACAGCGCAACTTCGGACGACGACACGGCGGACGGCGGCGACGGGAGCGGCGGCGGGCCCGACGAGGTCGAGGCCCGCGTCGGCCTGCGGTACACCCTGAAGCAGGTCAAACAGGACACGACGGCGCGGATCGGGACCTACATCGTCGGGTTCATGACCTTCGTCGCGGTGTTCGCCGCGTTCGACTACTACGTCCTCGACTACGCGATCGCGGAGGCGGTGCTGTACAACCCCGAGACCGACCCGCAGACCGTCCGGCGCCTGCTCCCGCCGGTCGGCATGGAGAATCAGTTCGGGACGGGGACGATCGAGCATCCGCTCGGAACCGACCACCGGGGGCGCGACATCCTCTCGCGGACGATCTACGGGACCCGGATCGCGATGACCGTCGGGTTCCTCGCGACCGCCATCGGCCTCGGCGGCGGCACCGTCATCGGCGCGGTCTCCGGCTACTACGGCGGCTGGATAGACGACGTGCTCCAGCGGATCACCGAGACGATCTACGCGATCCCGTTCCTCGTCTTGGTCATCGCGTTCATGACCGCGTTCGGACGCGACCTCACGTTCGCGATGATCGGCGTCGGGATCACGGCGATCCCCGTGTTCAACCGCCTCATCCGGTCGCGGGTGGTCTCCATCCGCGAGGAGGACTACATCGAGGCCGCGCGGGCGGCCGGGGTGAAAGACCGAAACATCATCTTCCGGCACATCATCCCGAACAGCTTCGCACCGGTGTTGGTCCAGGCGACGCTCCAGGTCGGCGTGAGCATCCTCATCGTCGCCGGCCTCTCGTTCCTCGGCTTCGGCGCGCAGCCGCCGACGCCGTCGTGGGGACAGATGCTGTCCGCCTCGCGGGGGTACATGCTCCCCGCGCCGACGTTCAGCATCTTCCCCGGAATCGCCATTCTGATCACCGTCATCGGCTTCAACATCCTCGGCGACGGTCTCCAGGACGCCCTCGATCCGCGGATAAACAACTGATATGAGCGAACCACTACTCAGCGTACGCGATCTCAAGACACAGTTCTTCACCGAGGACGGCACGGTCCGCGCCGTCGACGGCATCTCCTTCGACGTCCACGAGGGAGAGATCGTCGGACTCGTCGGCGAGTCCGGCGCCGGCAAGTCCGTCGCGACCTCCAGTATCCTCCGGCTCGTCGACAGCCCCGGCGAGATCGTCGGCGGCGAGATCGAGTTCAAAGGCGAGACGATCTTCGGGCTCGAAGAGGGCGACGACGGCGAGCTCCGCCCCCGCGACGAGATGCTCACCGAGGAGGAGATGCGCGAGCGGATCCGCGGCCGCGAGATCGCGATCATCTTCCAGGACCCGATGGAGTCGCTGAACCCCGTGTTCACCGTCGGGGGACAGCTCCGCGAGTTCATCGAGATCAACCGCGGCCTCGGCGCCGCCGAGGCGAAGGAGGAGGCGATCGACATGCTCCGGGAGGTCGGGATCCCGGCGCCGGAGTCGCGGTACGACGAGTACCCGCACCAGTTCTCCGGCGGGATGCGACAGCGCGTGCTGATCGCGATGGCGCTCGCCTGCCAGCCCGACCTGATCATCGCCGACGAGCCGACGACCGCGCTCGACGTCACCGTCGAGGGCGAGATACTGGAGATGGTGACCGACCTCCAGGAGAAGTACGACACGTCGTTCATCTGGGTCACCCACGACATGAGCGTCGTCGCGGAGATCTGCGACCGCGTCAACGTGATGTACCTCGGCGAGATCATCGAGCAGGCCGAGGTGGACGACCTGTTCTACGACACGAAACATCCGTACACGTCGGCGCTGCTCGACTCGATGCCGCGCCCCGACCGGACGGTCGACGAGCTCAGGCCGATCCAGGGGGTGATGCCGGAGGCGATCGACCCGCCCGCCGGCTGTCGGTTCCACTCGCGGTGTCCCGAGGCGCGGGAGGTGTGCCGCGAGGTCCACCCCGAGCCGCGGGACCTGAGCGACGAGGGCGAGGCGCCCCACGCCGCCGCGTGCGTGAAACACGACGCGTTCGACGTCGGGTACGACGAGAGCCCGCCGATCGAGACGCAGGCCACCGGCGGGTTCTCCGCCGGCTTCACCGAGACCGGGGGTGAGGCGGAATGACCGAGGTCGGCCCGCCGGAGTCGGACCCCGAGGCGCTGTTACAGGTCCGCGACCTCTGCAAGTACTTCGACAACGAGAGCGGGCTGCTGGCCGGCGTCCAGCTCGACGACGAGTTCCCGTACGTCTCCCGGTCGACCTCCGACGTCCGCGCCGTCGACGGCGTGAGCTTCGACATCAAGGAGGGCGAGACGCTCGGGCTCGTCGGCGAGTCCGGCTGCGGGAAGTCGACGCTCGCGCGCACCGTCCTCCGGCTGCTCGAACCGACCAGCGGGAGCGTCTACTTCCAGGGCGAGGACCTCGCGGAGCTCTCCGGCGAGCCGCTGCGGCGGATGCGGAAGGACATGCAGATGATCTTCCAAGACCCGCAGTCGTCGCTCGACCCCCGGATGAAGGTCGGCCCCATCGTCGAGGAGCCGATGAAGGCCCACGGGATGCTCGACGAGGAGGGCCGGGAGGCGCGCGCCAAGGAGCTGTTAGAGAAGGTCGGGCTCGACCCGCAACACTACAACCGGTACCCGCACGCGTTCTCCGGCGGGCAGCGCCAGCGCGTGAACCTCGCGCGGGCGCTGTCGGTGAACCCCGACTTCATCGTCTGCGACGAGCCCGTGTCGGCGCTCGACGTGTCGATCCAGGCGCAGGTGCTTAACACGATGGAGGAGCTACAAGCGGAGTTCGACCTCACGTACCTGTTCATCGCGCACGACCTGAGCGTCATCCGCCACATCTCCGACCGCGTGGCGGTGATGTACCTCGGGAACATCGTCGAGCTGGCCGACAAAGAGGAGCTGTTCGAGAATCCGAAACACCCGTACACCCGGGCGCTGCTCGACGCGATTCCGGTCCCGGACCCGCGGAGCGGCGGGCGGACGGCGCTTCTGTCCGGCGACGTGCCCTCGCCGATCGATCCGCCCTCCGGCTGTCGGTTCCGGACGCGGTGCCCGGAGGTGATCCAGCCGGACGAGTACGAGATGACGGAGGACGCCTGGCGGAACGTCGTGGAGTTCCAGCGGGCGGTCGAGCGTCGGGCGTTCGATGAGACCGACCCCGACGTCCTCCGGTCGCGGTACTTCGACGACGCGGTGCCGAGCGGCGAGGCCGGCACCCTGCTCGACGAGGCGCTCGGGCACATCGAGCGCGACGAGTTCGAGGACGCGGAGCGGATCCTCAGCGAGCGGTTCGCAGACGAAAGCGTCTGCGCGACGACGACGCCCGCCTACGAGGTGCCGTCCGACCTCACTGATGGTCGTCACTACGCGGCGTGTCACCTGCGTCGCGACGAGGCGCTCGCGAGCGCCGTCGACGAGCCCGCGGTCGAGGGCGCGGCCCGTCCCGGCGCGGAAGCGCCCGAAGCGGACGACTGACCGCCCTCGCTTTTCCCCTCGGTTCGTCGGAGAAACGGACCGCGGGCCGGCGATCGCCGGCTACCGGATCCGGATCTGCGTGGCGTCTTCGTGGCGCTCGTCGGCGCCGGGGACCGGGATGAACACGGAGATCGTGTGGTCGCCGCGCCCGGCCCGGACCGACCGGTCGAGCCCGTCGGCGTCGGAGCGACGGAACCGGCCGTTCCACGTGACCGTCGCGCGCTTCGTCTCGCCGGCCCGGAGCGACAGCGAGGACCCCTCGGCGGACACGTAGCGCCGCTCGTCGGTGGCCTCGACGACGCCGTCGACCGCCCACCCCCACAGGCGGCGGGTCGTCGTGGGGACCTCGATCGGGACCGGCAGGCGATTTCGGATCGCGACGGTGATCGCGACCGGCTCGTCCGGCGCGTACTCGGCGGCATCCGTGCTGACGGTCACCTCGATCGCTCGCCGCGCCACCGACCGCGGCACGACGCGGCCGAGGGCCTCGGAGAGGTAGTTCTTCGTCTCGTCGAAGCCGGATCGGTCCGTCCGACCGTCGTGTCGTCTGTCGACCATGTGGGTCTCTGAAAGCGGGAAATCGGGAGCTTCGGCCGCCGTTCGGCTCGTCGTAGGCGGTTCGCGATACTAAGCGTTCGGGTCGGCACCGGGCGACGAGTCGGCGTCGTCGGAGCCCGACTGGCCGCCGTCGACCACTTCGACGAGCTTCATCAGGGGGTAGCCGTCCTCCATCCCCATCCGCGTGCGGACCGTGACGCCCTCGTAGGCGATCCGCATCCGGACGTCCATCAACGAGCCGGTGAGCTCGGTGTAGCCGTTCTCGTGGTCGATGGCGTCCGCGACGCGGTCGTCGTGGATCGTCACCGCGACCGCCTCGCAGTGCGGCTGGTTCTCGATCGCCTCCGCCATCGCGGCCTCCAGGCTCCGCGCGCTCGACGGGCTGACGGGCGTGCCGGCGAACTGGTGGTACAGCGAGCCGAACTTGATCCCCGCCTCGAAACACGCCTGCTGGGCGTCGGTTGCCATGGCGGAACGCGGCCGCGGGCGGGCAAGAAGGTTCGGACGGCGAGCGGAGGTGCGTGCCGAGGTGCGGGACGGCCCGCGGTTATCGGTCGGCGACGAGGGGGAGCAGCCCGCCGTCGTCGTCACCGGAGCCGCCGTCGGTCGTGTTGTCGTCTCCCGAGTCGCCATCAACCGTGTCGTCTCCGGAGCCGTCGTCGCTCGTGTTGTCGCCGTCGCTGGTGTTTCCGCCGTCGTCGGTCGTGTTTTCACCGTCGCTGGTGTTGTCACCGCCGTCGGAGTCGGTCGAGTCGCCGCCGCTCGTGCCGTTCTCCTGGTGGAGCCCCTCGTCGAAGATGTCGGTCTCGATCGTCTCCTCGTAGGTCAGCGCGTCCAGCGGGACGGTGAGCTCCTGGCCGGAGGGGAGCTCGACCACCGCGTAGAACTCGATCCGGAGATCGCTCACCTGGTGGCCGTTGACGGACTCATTGAGGTGGGTGACCCACCACTCGTCGAGGCGCTCGTTGCGGAGCGCGGCGGACAGTTCGACCGTCTCGGAGCCGTACGAGGGGATGACGTACTCCGAGTCGGTCGATCCGGACCCCATCTCGACGCCGTTCATCGTGACGTCGTAGCCGATCTCCGAGACCACGTACGGTTCGAGGTTGGGGTTGTACACGTCGAACTCCATCTCGATCGGGGTCTCCGCCTCGCTCACGGTCCCCCAGCGCCCGCGCGTCTCGTTGACGTAAAGCACGGGATCGTCGACCAGCGGCGCGTCGGCGTTCACCGGGCGGGTCTCGTCGGAGGTGAACGCGCCGATGAGGTCCGTCTCGATCTCGCGAGTGCGGGTGAGGTTGGCGCCCCGGCCGAGGAACTCGGAGGTGACCCGCGCGTCGATCGTGACCGTCGTCCGCTCGTCGTTCTCGACGTGGCTGGTCCACCACGGCGGGATCGCGTCGTTGTCCAGGTCCGTCTCGAACGCGATCGAGGAGTTCCCGGAGGCGACGCTGACGCCCTCGCGACCGCCAGCCGCCATCTCGACGTCGTTCATCGAGACGGTGTAGTTGATCGAGACGCCGTCGAGGCCGATCCCGATCGGGTTCGGGTTCGAGACGACCAGGTCGGTCTCGACGACCGTCGTCTCGTTCGTCACGTCGCCGAAGGAGTTGTTCACGGCGGCGACGCTCGGGACGCCGAACACGCCGAGCGCGAACGCCCCGCCGACCGCGGCGGCGACGACCGCCAGCCCGACGAGCGCGATCCGGAGCTTCCCCGCGGTGAGCGCCGAAACGATGCGGTCCAGAGCCATGTCCGTTCGTTTCGAGCGGCGAATAAAATCGTATCGTTCGCGAGAGCGGCGTCGACGAGCGGATCGGTCGTCGGTGGGGGTCGACGAGCGGGGACGAGGAACCGAAGGCGTTTGGTGCGGCGGGCGGAACGGGCGGACATGAACCACCTCCGCGTGGGCGGCGGACGAGTGCTCCGGCCCGACGGCCGGGTCGAGCGAGCGGACGTCGCGGTCGACCGCGACGAGGGGACGATTCGAGCCGTGGGGTCGCCGGACGAGGTCGACGACGCGGTCGACGAGGCGGCCGCCGAGACGCTCGACGCGTCGGGGTCGCTCGTGATCCCGGGGCTCGTCAACGCGCACACGCACGTGGCGATGACGCTGCTCCGCGGCTACGCCGACGACAAGCCGCTCGACCCGTGGCTCCGCGAGGACATCTGGCCGGCGGAGGCGGAGCTGACGCCCGACGACGTCGAGGCGGGCGCCGAGCTCGGCGCCGTGGAGATGATCCGCTCGGGGACGACCGCGTTCGCGGACATGTACTTCGCGATGGACCGGGTCGCCGACGCCGTCGACCGCGCGGGGCTGCGCGCGCGGCTCGGGCACGGCGTCGTCACAGTGGGGAAGGACGACGCGGACGCCCGCGCGGACGTCGAGGAGAGCCTCGCGGTCGCGCGCGAGCTCGACGGCGCCGCGGACGGCCGGATCCGCACCGCGTTCATGCCGCACTCGCTGACGACGGTCGGCGAGGAGTTCCTCCGGGAGGGCGTCACGGAGGCGCGCGAGGCCGGGATCCCGATCCACCTCCACGCGAACGAGACGACCGACGAAGTGGACCCCATCGTCGACGAGCGCGGCGAGCGACCGATCGCGTACGCGGACGACCTCGACGCGCTCGGTCCGGACGACTTCTTCGCGCACGGCGTCCACCTCGACGGCTCGGAGATCGACCGGCTCGCCGACGCCGGGACCGCGGTCGTCCACTGTCCGGCGTCGAACATGAAACTCGCCAGCGGGATGGCGCCCGTCCAACGCCTGCGCGAGGCGGGGGTGACCGTCGCGCTCGGCACCGACGGCGCGGCCTCGAACAACGATCTCGACCTCTTCGACGAGATGCGCGACGCCGCGATGCTCGGCAAGCTGGCCGCGGACGACGCGAGCGCGGTCCCCGCGGCGGCGGTCGTGGAGATGGCGACGCAGGGCGGCGCGGACGCCCTGAACCTCCCCGGCGGCCGGATCGAGGAGGGCGCGGCCGCCGACCTCGCCGTCGTCGACCTCGACGCCCCGCACCTGACGCCCGTCCACGACCCGGTCTCGCACCTCGCGTACGCGGCGCGCGGGAGCGACGTGCGCCACACCGTCTGCGACGGCGAGGTCCTGATGCGCGACCGCGAGGTGCTGACGCTCGACGCCGAGGCGGTCCAAGAGCGCGCCGCGAACGCCGCGAGCGACCTCGTCGACCGCGTCGGATCGGCGTAGCGCGCGGCGCGAGCGCGATCGAACGCGACGCGCAAAGCCGACCCACGTAGGCAGTATTTAAATAGAGAAGCTGAGTCTGACGTACTTCTTATAAATGAACCGCGGTGGCGCGTGCCTGCGAGGCCGCCTCGCGGCCGAGCCGCGAGGGACCGGAGGTCCCTCTGGAAGCCGGCGCGAAGCGCCGGCGACAGCACCGCGCGAGGGACGCCGTGAGCGACGGGCGACCGAAGGGAGCCCGGAGCGAACGGCGAGGCTGGGGAGGTGTGAGGCGCTGTGCTGTGCGGGGCGGGACTCAAAGGGGCAGTCGCGAGGACGAAGCTCGGCGACGCAAGCACCGCAGGGAGCGAGTGAAACGAGCGACTGAGGAGCGCAGCGAGCCGCGCGAGTCCTCGCGGCTGGGACTTTGGAGGTGTTCGCTGTCGATCCGCTATCAACCGTTTATAAGCGAACGGCTGAGGCTTTGGAGGTCATCGCCGCGAAACGGTCGCCTGCCTATAAACGAGAGAACACAACTCGGTCGAGCGCGACACTCCCAGAGACGTATCGCGCGCGAGCGATGACCGACCCGCGTCCGGGGTCGAAACCGGGTTCGATCGAGGGCGAAACCGCCACCGAACCACGATCAACCAAAACAAACGTCTCAGCGCCGTTAACCCGGATGAAAACCGAATTAAACCGCGTTAAGCGAGTCCGCTTTTTATAGGGTAACAGGGAGTGGACCCGAGTGGACATGAGCGAACGCACGACAGCAATCCTACTGATCGCGGTCGTCGCGCTGGGCGCGATGACCGGCGTCGCGGCCGCCGACGGCCACCTCGGAGTGGGCGTCGAGCAGGACGCGGACGGGACAGCGACGGTCACGGTGACCGAGAACGACACCGCGGTCGAGAACGCCACGGTCGTCGTGAGCGTGGTCGACGCGGAGAACGAGTCGTACCCGGGCACGGGCGAGTACGAGACGGACGCCAACGGCACCGTCGACCTCGAAGCGCCCGAGGAGGACGTGACCGTCGAGGTCACGGCCGCCGCGGGTAACGACACCGCCGCGACGACGGTCGACCTCGAAGCCCCCGACGGGCTCGAACTCGAAGTCGAAAACACCGACGGCGAACCGGTCGTCACGGTCACTGACAACGACACCGCCGTCGAGAACGCGACGGTGAACGTCACGGTCGCCGACCCCGCGAACGAGTCGTACGCGGGCGCCGGCGAGTACGAGACCGACGCGAACGGGACGGTCGAGCTCCCGGCCGCCGAGGAGGACGTGACCGTCGACGTGACCGCCGAGTACGAGAACGAGAGCGTCTCCGAGACGGTCGACATCGAGGCGCCCGACGGCCTCGAACTCGACGTCGCCGACACCGACGGCGAGCCGGTCGTCACGGTGACGGACGACGACGAGGCGGTCGAGAACGCCTCCGTCGTCGTCGAACTCGCGGACGACGCTGGCGAGAACGCCTCGTACGCGGGCACGGGCGAGTACGAGACGGACGCCAACGGCACCGTCGGCCTGCCCGCCGCCGAGGAGAACGTCACGGTCGACGTGACCGCGACGTACGAGAACGAGAGCGTCTCGACGACCGCCGACCTCACCGTCGGCGGCGAGGACGACGAGTCCGAAGCGGGAACGCCGTTCGGCCAGCTCGTCCAGGAGTTCATCGAGAGCCTCGAGAACCGCGACGGCGGCATCGGCAGCGCGGTCTCCGACTTCGTGACGGAGAACAACCCCGGTAACGCCCCGGACCACGCGGGCGGCCCCGGCGGTCCCGACGAGGCCGACGATGACGACGACGCCGAAAACGAGACCGACGCGCCCGGCAACGCGCCCGACCACGCCGGTCCCGACGGCGAAGAGGACGGCGAACGCGGCCCGCCGGCCCACGCCGGTCCGGGCGGTGACGACGCGGACGACGACGACGCGGACGATGAGGACGCGGACGACGACGCGGAGGAGACCGAAACCGAGGCAGACGACGCGGACGATGACGAAGCTGAAGAGGACGACGCGGAAGACGACGATGACGAAGACGACGATGACGACGACGGCGAGAGCGGCCCGCCGGACCACGCCGGCGGCCCCGGCGGTAACTGACGACGCGGACCGCAGTTCGGGTCGGTAACCCGAGTCTCGGTCGCTGACGACCGACTTCTCTTTTCCGGAGCGGACTCCGTGTCGGCAGGGTTTAGTGCGCCGTGAGCGAACCGAGAGACATGAGCGAAACCGCGTATCCGCCGGTGTCACAGCACCTCTCGGACGTCGAAGCCGCCCGGGAGGAGGGGCGCCGGAAGATGGACTGGGCGCTCCAGCACATGCCGATTCTCAACGCCCTCCGCGAGGAGTTCGTCGACGAGCAGCCGCTCGCGGGCGAGACCATCGCGATGGCGATGCACGTCGAGGCGAAGACCGCGAACCTCGTCGAGCTGCTCGCCGAGGGGGGCGCCGAGGTCGCGATCACCGGCTGTAACCCGCTCTCGACGCACGACGACGTGTCGGCCGCGCTCGACGCCCACGAGTCGATCACCTCCTACGCCGTCCGCGGCGTCGACGACGACGAGTACTACGACGCGATGCACGCCTGTATCGCCCACGGCCCCACCATCACCGTCGACGACGGGATGGACATGGTGAAGCTCGTCCACGAGGAGTACCCGGACCTGATCGACTCCATCGTCGGCGGCGCCGAGGAGACGACCACCGGCGTCGACCGGCTGCGCGCGATGGACGCCGACGGCGCGCTCGGCTACCCCGTCTTCGCCGTGAACGACACGCCGATGAAGCAGCTGTTCGACAACGTCCACGGCACGGGCGAGTCGTCGCTCGCGACCATCGCGATGACGACGAACCTCTCGTGGGCCGGCAAGAACGTCGTCGTCGGCGGCTACGGGCAGTGCGGGAAGGGCGTCGCGAAGAAGGCGTCCGGGCAGAACGCGAACGTCATCGTCTGCGAGGTCGACCCCCGGAAGGCCTTAGAGGCCCACATGGAGGGGTACGAGGTGCTCCCGATGAGGGAGGCCGCGAAGAAGGGCGACGTGTTCATCACGACGACGGGCAACCGCGACGTGATCACCCGCGAACACTTCGAGGAGATGAACGACGGCGTCCTGCTGGCGAACGCCGGCCACTTCGACGTGGAGGTCAACCTCGATCACCTCGACGAGCTCGCGGTCGACCGCTACGAGGTCCGCGACGGCGTCGAGGGGTTCGAGATGGAAGACGGCCGCGTCCTGAACGTCATCGCGGAGGGGCGGCTCGTCAACCTCGCCGCGCCCATCGCCCTCGGTCACCCGGTCGAGGTGATGGACCAGAGCT
Organism: Halorubrum trapanicum; assembly: GCF_002355655.1. Classification (NCBI taxonomy): domain Archaea; kingdom Methanobacteriati; phylum Methanobacteriota; class Halobacteria; order Halobacteriales; family Haloferacaceae; genus Halorubrum; species Halorubrum trapanicum. The sequence continues at coordinate 1,577,546 of NZ_AP017569.1, forward strand.
TCGGCGTTCAGGCGGTCGTCGTCCGCGAGCTGGCCGCCAACGGCGACGCGTACGACGCCGGCGTCCACGACGTGCCCGACGAGCTCGACCGCGAGGTCGCGGACATCAAGCTCGCTGCCGAGGGCGTCGAGTACGACGAGCTCAGCGACGAGCAGCGCGAGTACATGGGCAGCTGGGAACACGGGACGTAGGCGGGCAGCGCTGTTTATAAACGAAAAATGCGGTGGCGCGTGCCTGCGAGGCCGCCTCGCGGCCGAGCAGCACGCGCGAGGGAGTCGGCCGACCGCGGGGAGGCCGACGAGGCTGGGGAGGCGTGAGGTGCGGTTGCGGTGCGGGCGGGACTCAAAGGGGCAGCCGCGAGGCCGCCGTAGGCGACGCAAGCACCGCAACGAGGGAGCGGAGCGACCGAGTGAGGAGCGCAGCGAGCGTACGGCGGCCTCGCGGCTGGGGCTTTGGAGATGTCCGCCGTCGATCCACTATCAGCTATTTATAGGCGAGCGGCTGGGGCTTTGGAGGTCGTCACCGAGTCAGCGCCAGGAACAATTTATAAGCGATCGATAGCAGCGTCGATCCCGTAACGCGCTCCACCACCGTCGACAACAACGGCGACTTACGACCGACTACCACCAACCGCTTCCTCGCGCCCTTTTTGAGCGACAACCACGTACGACTCGTAGTGACAGTCACGAGCGTCCACGACCCGAGCCACCGCGAGGCCCTCTGGGAGCTGGAGGACGCCTTCGAGCGCGGCGACCTCGTCAGCGCCTTCGGCACCTGTACGGTCTCGTACGAGGGCCGCGCGGCCTCGGACCTCGGCCCCGGCGACCGGCTGCTCGTGTTGAAGCCCGACGGCGCCGCCCTCGTCCACACCGACGAGGGGCGCCAGCCGGTCAACTGGCAGCCGCCGGGGTCGGAACACCGCGCCGCGGTGCGCGAGGGGCGGCTCCGCGTGCGCTCGACCCGAAGCAACCCCGACGAGACCCTGACGGTCCGGTTTTCCGACATCCACCAGCTCTCCGCGATGGCCGTGACGGGCGGCCGCGACCTCACCCTCCACGGCAGCGAGGAGGACCTCCGGACCCGAATCCTGGAGCGTCCCGACCTCGTCGAGTCCGGGTTCGAACCCCGCGAGACCGAACGCCCCTCCAGCGCCGGCCCGATGGACGTCTTCGGCGTCGACAAGAACGGGACCCCCGTCGTCGTCGAGCTGAAGCGCCGGCGCGTCGGCCCGGACGCCGTCGGGCAGCTGGCGCGCTACGTCCGGGCGCTCCGCGAGGAACTGGGGATCGATGACACCGCGGGAGGCGACGATGCCGACAGCGACGACGCCCCCGCCGCCCGCGGCGTCCTCGTCGCGCCGTCGGTCACCGACCGCGCCGCGGAGCGGCTCGCGGACCGCGGGTTCGACCACGTCGCGCTCGACCCGACGGCGGAGGAGTGAGGGGGGCGTGTCGACTCGGACCGCGGCCGGGACGGTGTGTCAACGCACCCCGCGATCCGGCGGCACGCCGGCGCTGCCTCCCGACGAGCCGACGAAGCCGCCTCGCTATCGAAGGGTTTATCGCCGCAGCGGCGGCTACATCGGACAAGTAGCCATGTCTGACAAACCCGCCTCTATGTATCGGACGATCGACAAGCCGTCCTACACCCGCCGCGAGTACATCACGGGCATCCCCGGCTCGAAGATCGCCCAGCACAACATGGGCGACCTCTCCGCGGAGCCGGACGACTACCCCGTCCAGATCAGCCTCCGCGTCGAGGAGGAGCTCCAAGTCCGACACGGTTCCTTGGAGAGCGCGCGCCTCTCGGCGAACCGCCACCTGATCAAGGAGCTCGGCGAGGGCAACTACAAGATGACCCTCCGCAAGTTCCCCCACCAAGTCATCCGGGAGAACAAGCAGGCGACCGGCGCCGGTGCGGACCGTGTCTCCGACGGGATGCGCCAGGCGTTCGGCAAGCCCGTCGGCACCGCCGCGCGGCTCGACAAGGACGACGTCGTCTTCACGGCGTACTGCGACGTCGAGCAGGCGTCCGTCGTGAAGGAGGCGTTCCGCCGCGCGTACAACAAGCTCTCCCCGCCGTGCCGGATCACGGTCGACCGCGGCGAGAAGCTGCTCGTCTCGTAGACCCCTCGACCCCGTCCGTGAGGCGGGTTCTTTTCCGCGCGTTCGCGTGACGTAGCCGCGGCGCCGCGCGTCTCGGGACCGGTTCCGATCCCCGAGCCGAACACCTGAAATACCTCGCTCGCGTACCGCACGGCAGTGTCACAGCAGCTGGCCGAGGTCGAGACGCTGTTCCTCCACGAGGCGCGGAGCGACTACACCGTCGTCGCGAACCGCGACGGGAAGCGCGTGCTCCGCGGGCGGCTCGAACTCAAGGAGACCTCCGCGGGCCCGCGCCCGGGGAAGTTCCGCGTGATCCGCGACGGCGAGGACCACCCCCGCCAGCCGGACGAGTTCGTCGACCTCGCCCGCGCTGCCGGCCGGATCCGGATCTCCGAGCAGACCTCGCCGGAGAGCCGGAAGCGGCTGAAGGAGATGCTCGACGGCTACCAGCTGGAGGCGACGGCGGTCCGGACCTGTCGGCGCTGCGCGAGCGACGGGCGATACGGCCCGATCACCTCGGAGGACGCCATCGACCACAACGGCGAGCTGATCTGCCGGGACTGCGCCCGCCGGGAGTTAGAGCGGGAGCTGTCGTACAAGGGGGAGTTCACGGGCGCGGCCGAGGAGCGCCTCGAAGAGCTGCTGTACGAGTCGGGCGACTTGGACCGCATCGTGAGCCTCCTCCAGGGCGGGCTCGACCCCGACCTCACGAAGTACGACGAGGTGTCCGCGAACGTCGACGACGTGAGCCCCGTCCGCACCGAGGACCTCGACCTCCACCCGGACCTCTCTTCGCACCTCCAGGGGCGGTTCGAGGAGCTGCTCCCCGTCCAGAGCCTCTCCGTGCGGAACGGGCTGCTCGACGGCGACGACCAGCTGGTCGTGAGCGCCACGGCGACCGGGAAGACGCTCGTCGGCGAGCTGACCGGGATCGACCGCGCGCTGAAGGGCGACGGGAAGCTCCTGTTCTTGGTCCCGCTCGTCGCGCTCGCCAACCAGAAGCACGAGGACTTCGAGGACCGCTACGGCGACCTGCTGGACGTCTCCATCCGCGTCGGCTCCTCGCGGGTGAACGACGACGGCAACCGCTTCGACCCGGGCGCGGACGTGATCGTGGGCACCTACGAGGGGATCGACCACGCGCTCCGGACCGGCAAGGACCTGGGCGACGTGGGGACGGTCGTCATCGACGAGGTCCACACGCTGAAGGAGGGCGAGCGCGGCCACCGCCTCGACGGGCTCATCTCGCGGCTGAAGTACTACAGCGAGAACCGGATGGAGACCCACGAGGGATACGACGGCACGCAGTTCGTCTACCTCTCAGCGACCGTCGGGAACCCCGAGTGGCTGGCGAAGAAGCTCCGCGCGACGCTCATCGAGTACGAGGAGCGACCGGTCCCCATCGAGCGACACGTCACCTTCGCGGACGGCCGCGAGAAGGCCGATATCGCGGACAAGCTCGTCAAACGCGAGTTCGACACGAAGTCGTCGAAGGGGTACCGCGGGCAGACGATCATCTTCACGAACTCGCGGCGGCGCTGCCACGAGATCAGCCGGAAGCTGCGCTACGACTCCGCGCCGTACCACGCCGGCCTCGACTACGGGCGCCGGAAGAAGGTCGAGCGCATGTTCGGCAATCAGGACCTCTCGGCGGTCGTCACCACCGCGGCGCTGGCGGCCGGCGTCGACTTCCCCGCCTCGCAGGTGATCTTCGACTCGCTGGCGATGGGGATCGAGTGGCTCTCGGTCCAGGAGTTCTCGCAGATGCTCGGCCGCGCCGGGCGCCCCGACTACCACGACCGCGGCCGCGTCTACCTCCTCGTCGAGCCCGACGGCGTCTACCACGGCTCGATGGACCGCACCGAGGACGAGGTGGCGTTCACCCTCTTAAAAGGCGAGATGGAGGACGTGGCGACCCACTACGACGAGACCGCGGCCGCCGAGGAGACGCTCGCGAACGTCGTCGTCGCCGGCAAGAAGGCGAAGCGCCTCAACGACCGCATGATCGGCGAGGTCCCTACCAAGCACGCGCTCGGGAAGCTGCTGGAGTGGAACTTCATCGACGGCTTCGAGCCCACGCCGCTCGGCCGCGGCGTCACGAGGCACTTCCTCGCGCCCGACGAGGCGTTTTTCATCCTCGACGCGGTCCGGAAGGGAACCGACCCCTACGACATCGTCGCGGACCTCGAACTTCGCGACGACGAGGAGTGAGCGCTCCCGGCCGACCGCGGCGCGGAGCGCAACGAAACCCTTTAGCGCCCGATGCGGGTACGTATAGGCACGGGACCGTGGGTTAGTGGTATACTCCGAGCCTTGGGTGCTCGTGACCCCGGTTCGAATCCGGGCGGTCCCACTTCTGCGGCGCGAGCAACTCCGCGAGCGACGGAAACGATTATTTATAAATGAACGAAGCGGTGGCGCGTGCCTGCGAGGCCGCTTTGCGGCCGAGCAGCACCGCGCGAGGGAGTCAGTCGCCGGAGCGAAGCGGAGGCGACTGACGAGGCTGGGGAGGTGTGAGGTGCTGTCGCGGTGCTGTGCGGGGCGGGACTCAAAGGGGCAGCCGCGAGGCCGTAGTAGGCGACGTAAGCACCGCAGCGAGCGAAGCGAGCGAGGAGCGCAACGAGCGTACTACGGCCTCGTGGCTGGGGCTTTGGAGGTATTCGCCGCCGATCTACCAGCGACTATTTATAAACAAGCCTCTGGAACAGTGGAATCCTTCACCGAACCGCCGAGGACTATTTAAAACCGATCTCAGGCCAAGTCAGTCAGCGACTGCTGCTCGTACACGTCGGGGTCGGCGGGGGGCGCGTCGCGGACGTCGGGGTAGTACTCCAACAGCTGACGCGCCAGCTCCTCGCCGAGCCGGACCGGAACCGCGTTGCCGATCTGTTTCATCACGTCGGTCTTCGTCCCCTCGAAGACGAACTCGTCGGGGAACGTCTGGAGCCGCGCCATCTCGCGGGGCGTGAGGTAGCGGTCCTCGGTCGGGTGGATGAAGACGTTCGTGCTCACCGTCAGCGACGGCTCCTCGGGGTCGAGCCGGCGGAGGTACGTGCCGTAGCGCTTGACGATCTCCGGCTCGTGGGGACAGGTGTCGGTGTCCTCGCAGTCGCACTGGTACTTCTTCGTCTTCAGGCGGTCGGGGAGGTCGCGGTAGTAGCCGCCCGGGGGGACGTGGCGGATGCGTTCGAGCGTCTTCTCGCCGGTGTCCGCGTACGTCATGTTCGGGAGGTCGTCGGTCGCGTCCGCGAGCGCCGCGCCGGCGGTGCGCCACTGTCCCTCGGGCGTCGTCGGCTCCGGGAAGCGGATCGGCACGTCGCGGTCGGTGCCCATGAAGAAGATCCGGCGGCGCTTCTGGGGGACGCCGTACTGCTCGGCCTCCAGCACCCGGTACTCGCACTTGTAGCCCTGCGCCGCGAACTCCTCGACGATGAGGTCCTTCACGTACCGGTCGTCGCTGGTCTGGCGGTTGATCAGGTCGCGGACGTTCTCCATCAACACCAGCTGCGGTTCGAGGACGGAGACGACCCGGAGGAACTCCTCGAAGAGCGTGTTCCGGCGGTCCTTCTCCATCTCGTCGAGCTCGATCTGCTCGTTGTTGAGCCGGCTGAACCCCTGACAGGGGGGCCCGCCGATCACCACGTCGATCCCCTCGTGGTCGTAGCCGGCCCGCTCGACGGCGGCGCGGATCGCCGGGGCGTCGAATTCGCGGACGTCCTCCTCGACGAACTCGGTGTCGGGGAAGTTGCGGCGGTACGTCTCGGCGGCCGGCTCCCACTGGTCGCTCCCGAGCGCGACGTCGAACCCCGCGCGCTCGAAGCCCAGATCGAGGCCGCCGCAGCCGGAGAAGAAGCCGGCGACGACCGGCGCGTCGGCGTCGGCGCTCGTGGCGCGCGCGCCGTCCGCGTCGCTCGCGGCGTCCGATCCGGAGCCAGCGTCGCCGTCAGCGTCCACCGACACCACCCCGCCCGACCGCGGACGCGCGTGCTCGGTCCATTCGTGACCGAGTTCGCCGCGGGCGCATAAAAACGTCACACCTCGGGGCGCGAGGCGTCGCCCTCGCGCCGTCGGGCGCCGACACTCAGGCCCGCCGCTCGCTGATCTCCTCGGCGATGCGCTCGTCGGGGCGGCGGAGCTCGCCGGACTCGACCTCGTAGACGTAGCCGGAGACGGTCGTGTCGTCGGGAATGAATTCGGACTCGCGGAGGTGCTCGACCTGCGCGGCACAGGCCGCGTCGATGTCGTCGGTCATCTTCACCCAGTCGAGGAGGTCGGCGTCACCGATGTTCAGCTCAGGGAGCGAGGGGTCGAGGTCGGCGTCGTCGAGGTCGCCGGCCTGCGCTTCGAGCCCCTCGCGGACCGCCTCGTCGGGCGCGCTCATCATGCCGCAGTCAGTGTGGTTGATCACGACGATCTCGTCGGTGTCGAAGAAGTTCGTCGTGAGCGCGGCCGAGCGGATCACGTCGTCGGTGACCTTCCCGCCCGCGTTGCGGAACACCTGCGCGTCGCCGAGGTCGATGCCGAGCGCCTCCTCTACGGGGATTCGCTCGTCCATACAGGCGACGACGAGGAGGTTCTCGTCGGTCGGGATCCCCTTGCGGCGGCGGCGCGCCCAGTCGTCGCGGGCGTCGACCGCAGCGTCGAGCTTCTCGTGGTGGGTGTCGTGGTCGGCGTGGTCGTGGTCGTCGTGAGATGCCATCAAGGGATCGGAGGGGCGCGAGAAAGGGGGCGGTTGCGGAAGCCACGATCCGCGCCGTCGCCGCGGATCGGCGGCGATATCGTCCGATACCGCGACGATGGTCGGCGTCCCGATTCGAGCGACGCGAGTGGGTTGCGCGCGATCGGCGCGCGGCCTTTCGAAATCCTTTTGTCTGGAATCGGCGTTGGTGCGAGTGCGAGCCGCCTTAGCTCAGACTGGGAGAGCACTCGACTGAAGATCGAGCTGTCCCCCGTTCAAATCGGGGAGGCGGCATTTTCCTGCGAACCTACGAGGGAGCGCAGCGACCGAGTTGTGCGCAGCGAAAATACTCCCGACCCGATTTGAGCAGACGAGTCGTGAGCCCGAGCGGAGCGAGGGCGAGCGTCTCGGCGAGTTCAAATCGGGGAGGCGGCATATTCCGAACCCGCGAGCGACAGCGAGCGGGTGAAGAAACGACGCCGTGCGGCCCCCACCGGACCTACTCGCCCGGGGGCGCAGCGAGGTCGAGGCCGACGGGGCGTCCCCGGTCCCACTCGACCGCGAGGACGACATCTCGGAGCGAGTCAAGGTGTCGCTCGACGACGTCCAGCGGATGTGAGTTGATGAACTGCGCCGGCTCGTGCGCGGCGGGCGTCGCACCGTCGTTGACTTGTAGATGAACTGTACTGAGGTCATCGTGCGTGTCGTCCCGATGCCAACCCACCAGCAGCCTCCGGTCTGGCTCTATCCAGTTGAACCGGTAGTACTCGTGCGGCTCACCAGTCTGTGGTTGAAACCCGATTTCGATCCGCGCAGCCGTCACCGGGTACTCGTCGTCGTCCAAGAACTGCCGCGGGTTCACGTCGGCGACGACGCGGTACGGGCCCGCTTCGCGCGGTTCGGCACGTCTCCGTCGGACGGTGTCGAACTCGACGCCGAGCCGGTTCCCGATGCGGTCGTGGAGCCGCTTGCTCTGAAGGTTCGTCCGGTCAGCGAGGAAAACGACCATCAGGCGAGCGTCGAGGGAGAGTCAGTCCGCGGCGAGGAGAGTTCGAGGACGTCATCGTACAGCTGGAGGGCGTGCTTCACAAGCCCGAGTTCCGTGTTGATCGCCTCCCACGTGGCGATCGCGTTGCGACGCTCACGGAGTTCCGCGGCCGAGAACGCCTCGTCAGCGAGGCGTTCCCGGAACTCAGCGAGCGAATCGACGTCGTACTCCGTCGCCAGCTCTTCCTGTTCCTCCTTCAGTTCCGTGAGTCGACGCTCCAGTTCCTCACGCGAGTGGGCTTCGATCAGGTCCGTCACCTCGTCGAAGAGCATCCGCACGGGGTTCAGGTCGTAGGCTTTCGTCCCGTCGACGGTCGTCTCAGTCACCCAGTCGTCGCTCTCCAGTCGACGAAGTTCGTCGTCGGCCGTCGCGCGTGAGACGTCCGCCCGGTCCGCGATCTCCTGTACCGGCGTCGGCTCGTCCAGCAGCTCCGCGACGTGCCGGACGCGCTCACGCCCGCTCATGGTCTCTCTCCACGGTTCGGACTCCGAGTCGCCCATTCGACTTGACGTTGTACCGCTGAGCTCGAATAATTTTGTATAGTTCAGATATTCAGACGGAACCGGTTCCGCGAACGCAGCGGTCGGAGCGGGCGCTAATTTGGCCCCAGCGGCGCCGCACACTCGCGACAGTAGCGAAATCCGGCCGCGTTTTCGGCGCCGCACTGCGGACAGGTCGACCGCGCCGCTCCGTCAGCCTCCGGGTCCGCCGGATCGCGGTCGTAAACGGGGTCCTTGGTGTAGCGTTCGAGCTCGCCCTCGCGTCGCTTCCGGCTGCGCTCGCGGGCCTCGCGGAAGATCCGGACGAGAGCTCGGGCCCCGACGCCGAGCGCGACGAGCAGCAGCGCGCCCGCCGCGACGAGGTAGGCCGTGCCGACGTCGAGCATGGGTCGGCTACGGGCCGCAGCCGTAGATAATGTGGGATGTCAGCACGGACCGCGACGGATCGGCCGGCGCTCGGGAGGAGGGCCGCGGCTCACTCGTCGCCGACGAAGACGGTCGCGAGGCGGTCGCCGCAGTGCGGACAGTTCAGCGTCTGCCACGTGTCGGGGTCGAGGTCGCCGAACGGCTCCGACCGGCGGGCGTCCGCGACGGCGACGCTCGCGCCGCACGTCTCGCAGTCGTAGGTGTCGGCGTCGGTCATACTTCGAGCGAGTACAGCGCGGTCGCCGCGAGGATGCCCGCGGTCTGTCCGGCGCCGACGAGCGCGATTCCCGCGACGGTTCCGGTCGGTGAGCCCGCGAGCGCGGCGACGACGGCGCCCGTGACCGAACACGCGGCGGCGACGTGGTGGACGACCGAGCGCGGGACCGCCGGGTCGCGCAGGCCCGTGTAGACGAACGCGGGCGCGGGCAGCAGCATCCAGCCGTAAAAGGCGACGGCGAGGAGCGCGTCGGCCGGGAGCGCGGCCGCGAGCGCGGTCCCGTCGCGCGCGAGGAACCCGGCGACGCCCGCGAGCGTGACCGGCGTGCCCGCGAGGATGGCCAGCTTCCACGCGCGCAGGACGCCCGTCGCCATGTCGCGCCACGAGGCCGCGACGAAGGCGACGAGCAGGGCGCTCATGACGACGTGGGCGACGAACAGCGCGTGCGAAGAGACGACGCCGAGGACGGCTCCCGCCGCAACGGCCCACGCCGCCGGGACCAACAGCGCGGGACCGTTCTCGCGGAGCGTCAGGCCGGGGCCGCTCGCTCGATGCGCGTGAGACACACGCCTCGCTTTCGCGGCCGGAGACATAAACGTCGGCGTCGGACTGGGCGGCAGAGAACTCGACGGATCGGCCAAGCCCTCGATACAAGTCCGTCGTACGGCCAGTTATCGTCAGTAGAACTCGAGTTTTCGAAGACAAACGTTCGGAGAGAGACGTGGTAACTGTACACTCGCAATTCTTATGCCCGACCGGGCTCTGCCTTTAGTCGCAATGGCGACCGGAAAGGTTGATTTCTTCAACGACACTGGCGGCTACGGATTTATCGAGACTGACGACGCGGACGACGACGTGTTCTTCCACATGGAAGACGTCGGCGGCCCGGACCTCGAAGAGGGCCAGGAGCTCGAGTTCGACATCGAGTCCTCCGAGAAGGGCCCCCGCGCGACCAACGTCGTTCGGCAGTAAGCCGATCCGAGAAGGTGGGTCGGTCGGCTGACGCCGAACGCGACTCTGACACACGGTACCAAGCGTTCTCGTCCGCGTCGCGGGCTCACGTCCGCCGCGGCCGTATTTTATTCCCGACCAGCGCACCGCTCGTCGCGCGTGCGCCGTCGGGCTTCGAACGTCAACGCGAGCGACCGCGCTCGCTCAGATATGCTGGCCGAAGAGCCCGCGGCCCTTCGTCACCTCGACGTCGCCCTCGACCTTCGTCTGACAGGCGAGGCGGACGTCGTGGCTCGGGTGGTGCGGCGGGAGCCAGAGGCGGGCGCGCTCCTTCTTGCTCGGCTCGCTCACCTCGCCGTCGACCTGGACCGCACAGGAGCCGCACGAGCCGGCGCCGCGGCAGTTGAGCTGCTCCATCTTGCCGTTGTAGACGGAGAGACCGGCCTCCTTGAGCACGTCGCGCAGGTTGGCGCCCTCCTCGCACTCGATTTCCTCGCCCTTGTAGGATACGGTAGGCATGTGAGTACACGGTACGCGAGCGATCCACAAAGAGTCTGTGTCCGCGGCGCGCGCGGCGGAATCGGGCGCGGAGACGGCGTCGTCCCGCGATACCGGTCGTGTGCCGAGCGTCGGACGCCGACGGGGCGTTTTTTACCCTCGGCACCGCAGGGTGGCACAATGGGACTCAGGTGTCTGCTCGGACACGACTTCGGCGAACCCGAACTCCGGCGGGAGCGCGAGGAGGACGGCGACGAGGTCGTCACGACCGTCAAGGAGGTGAAGACCTGCGCTCGCTGCGGCGAGACGCAGATCGTCAGCGAAAACACCGAGGTGACGACGATGGAGCAGCTCGCAGACGAGGCCGCCGCGAACGCGGCCGGCGAGAGCGACGCGGGCGCGGCCGCGACGCCGGAAGGCGGCAGCGGTCCGAGCCCCGCCGAGGGGACGACGCCGGACGCGGCGTCGGGGACCGTCGACGCGGACGACGCGGGGACCGGCGCCGGCGGACTGACGCTCGACGAAGAGCCCGGGGCGGGGAGCGACGACGCCGTGATCCTCGACGACGGAGCCGACGACGAGGGGACCGAAGCCGCCGACGGGGAGGCGTCCCCGGAAGCGGGCGACGCGCCGGCGGACGCGTCGGAACCCCCCGACGCCGCGGGGGCGTCTGACGCTTCGGGCGGTCCGGACCCGGCGGACGAGGACGCGGAGCTGTTGGACGCGGGCGAGGAGTCGGCGTCGGCTTCGTCCGCCTCCGCCGCGTCATCCACGACGGACGCCGCGCCGGAATCGGTGTCGAGCGACGAGACCGACGCGGAGAGCGACGACGGCGTGATCCTCGACGAGGAGGAGGAGGAATCGGGCGACGACAGGGAGCGGGGCGCGTGGCCGTCCGTCGACGAGGACGACGGCGACGCCGACGGCGCGACCGCCTGGCCCGACCACGGCGGCGAGGACGAGGGGTTCAGCGCGGAGGTCGGCGAGGGCGGCGACGCGGGCGTCGAGTTCGGCGGCGGGCTCACCCCGGAGGCCGCTGAGGAGCCGGCGGCCGAGGACGGGGAGGAGACGGAGTACGTCGAGGCCCCCGACGACGCGGAGAGCGTCGCGTTCGACGCCGGCGACGGGGGCGAGACGGGCATCACCCGCGGCGAGAGCCCCGAGCTGGAGACGATAGGAGACGACGGGCCGACGGAGTACTACTGCCCCGAGTGCGGGATGGTCCGGGCCGCGGACGGGAGTTCGATGCGCGCTGGCGACATCTGTCCGGAGTGCAAGCGCGGGTACGTCGACGAGCGGCCTCAGTAGACGGACGGAAAAGAGCGCCGCGTCGGCGGTCGAACCCGCCGAGCGGCCGTGACGAAACTGGTTTACGCCGGCCTGTCGAACGGTCGCGGCATGAAGGAGTACAAGATGCGCCGCGGCGAGCATCTGGACGATCGCATGCCGGACCTGAAGGGCTCTATCGAGGAGTACTTCGGCGAGGTCACCGACACCGAGGAGTGGCAGGGCCACGAACTGTACGTCGTCGAGGACCCCGAGAACCCGGTGTTCGATCGGATCGTCGCGGGCGCCGCCGAGTACGGGAGCAAGAAGGACAAGCTGGCGGTCCACTTCGAGGAGCGGCCCGCCGAGGACGTCATCGCCGAGGGGAACGCCGAAGCCGCCGCGGACGCCGTCGACGCGAAAAACGAGTTCCTCCTTGAGGCGACCGGCCGCGACGCGAAGTCCCGCCGCGACTCGCTGAAGCGCGAAGTCGAAGACGACGCGCCCGACTACTGATCGGGTTCCCCCGCAGTCGTCGCCGCCATTCTCTGGTCGAGAGCCGTTCGAGAGGCCCGTAGCGCCCCGCTCGTCCGACCGGAACCGGTCGAGGACGTCGTCTCGCGGCCGAAACTGTCTCGCTGGCGGGAGAGTGTCAGGATCGATCGCATAAAAGTTAATTCAGAACTGAGTTAAAACTCCGACAGTCTTAAACCGACAGGGCGCGAAGAGGAGGTATGAGCATAGAAACGATTGTTCTGGCGGTCGGCAGCGAAGACGAGAAACGCACCGAGCGGCTCGCGAACGAGATCATCGCGCTCGCGGGGCCGGCTGACGCCGAGGTCGTGTTGACCCACGTGTTCGACGAGGAGGAGTTCGACGAGACCCGCACGAAGCTGGGCTTCGACCCGGATAGCGAGAACTCGACGCCCGACGACGTCGCGGAGCGACACCGGACCACCCGAGACCTCTCGAAGGCGCTGTCGGCGGCCGGCGTGCGCCACTCGGTCCGCGGCGCGGTCGGCGACCTCGCGGACGAGGTCGTCGAGACCGCAGAGGGGCTCGAGGCCGACCGCGTCGTCGTCGGCGGCCGGCGGCGCTCGCCGACCGGGAAGGCCGTCTTCGGCAGCGCGGCACAGGAGGTCATGCTCTCGGCGCCGTGTCCGGTGACGTTCGTCCGCGAGACGGCGTCGTAACGCGGTTTCGCGGAAACGGCTCGGTTCTTTTCCCTCGCTCGACCGCCCGAAGCGTCCCGCTTAAGTGAGACGGGTCCGCGCTTACACCCGATGTACTACGTGGGCGTCGATCTCGGGGCGACGAACGTCCGGGCGGTCGTCGGCGACGAGACCGCGGCGGTCCTCGGCTCCGCGTCGCGAGGCACCCCGCGGGGACCGAACGGCATCGCCGTCACGGAGGCCGTCCTGGAAGTGGTTCGTGGGGCCTGTACCGACGCGGGAATCGCGCCGAGCGAGGCGGTCGCGGCCGGGATCGGCTCGATCGGCCCGCTCGACCTCGCGGAGGGAGTGGTCCAGGGGCCAGCGAACCTCCCGGACACCGTCGAGCGCATCCCGCTCGTCGGGCCGGTCGGGCGACTGCTCGACACCGACGAGGTGTACCTCCACAACGACACGATCGCGGGCGTCATCGGCGAGCGGTTCCACTCCGAACGCAACCCCGACGACATGGTGTACCTCACCATCTCCTCGGGGATCGGCGCGGGCGTCGCCGTCGACGGCAACGTGCTCTCGGGGTGGGACGGCAACGCCGGCGAGGTCGGCCACATGACCGTCGACCCGCACGGGTTCATGACCTGCGGCTGCGGGCTCGACGGCCACTGGGAGGGGTACTGCTCCGGCAACAACATCCCGAAGTACGCCCGCGAGCTGTACGAGGAGGACCCGATCGAGACGAGCCTCCCGATCGAGGACCCCGACTTCTCCGCGGTCGACGTGTTCGAGGCCGCGGGCGAGGACACTTTCGCCGACCACGTGATCGATCAGGTCGCCCACTGGAACGCCATGGGGATCGCTAACGTCATTCACGCGTACGCGCCGCTCGTCGTGAGCGTCGGCGGCGCGGTCGCGCTCAACAACCCCGACCGGATACTCGATCCCATCCGCGAGAAGCTCCCGGAGATGGTGTTCATCAACGTCCCGGAGGTGCGGCTCACCGACCTCGGCGACGACGTCGTGGTGAAAGGCGCCCTCGCGAGCGCGCTGACTGGCGGCACCGGCGACCGCTCGCGGGTCGAAAAGGCGCCCTGACGGCGGAAGGCGGAAACGAGGCCGGTTTCGCCCTTACTGTTCGAACTCGTCGAGCTCCGGTTCGACGTCCTCGCCCACCTCGTCGCGCGTGTCGAGGTACGCGTCGCGGTACCGCCAGATCTTCCGGAGGAGGACGTACCCGAACGCGCCCTGGAAGACCACGACGAAGCCGAACAGCGCGACGACCTGCGGGAGGCCGAGCAGCTGCGAGGCGACGCCCGTCACCGGGCCGACGAGCGTGTTGTACAGCGCGTGGATCGCCGCCGCGAGGACGAGCCCCTTGACGATGATGGGGCCGCGGTTCCCGGGGTTGAACTTCGCGAGCCCGAGGTAGTAGCCCGCGAACGCCGAGTAGACGACGTGGCCGGGGCCCGCGAGCGCCCGGAGCGCGGCGATGCCGTCGCCGGCGCCGAGCGCCGCGATCCCGACCGTCAGCTCCGCCATGTCGACGTTCTGGGCGATGTACACGAAGTTCTCGATGACGACGAATCCGAGCCCCGCGATGGCGCCGTAGACGGCGCCGTCGATGACGGCGTCGAACCGGGCGTCGGTGTACGCGTACAGCCGCACCGCGAGCAGCTTCACCGACTCCTCTATCGGGCCGACGACGACGAAGAAGAACACGACGAGCCCGAGGAAGCCGAACGGCCGGAAGTACGGCTGGAGCACGCTGTTCAGGACCGCCGCGAACGTCGCGGTGAGGATCGAAAGCAGGAACGTCGCCACGAGGAGCGACAGCGGCTCGGCGGTCGTGACGTCCGAGACGTACACGTAGGCGGCGAGGCCGAGCGCGGGGACGGCGGAGAGCCCGAGGAGGATCGCGATGGCCGGGTCGAAGACGAGCCCCAGCCCGAACGAGCCGACGATCGCGAGGAGTCCGACGAAGGCGACGAAGACGACCAGCGCCTTCGCCGAGCGAGTAATGAACCAGTGTAACGCGACCGACAGCCCGTCGAGGGAGGTCCGTTCCTCCCAGGTCGCGACGTCGTAGAGGTCGCGGTCGTCGTCGGCCCGGGACGCGATCGGGTCCTCGTCGGATGGCATGGCTCCCGTTTGCCACCCGGGTGACTTAATTACTGGGCGGCACCCGAGCGGCGTCCGGCGATGAGCGGGCGGAAGCGGCGCAGCCGACAGCGTTGAAACGGCGGCGCCCGAAGGCGGGGTATGCACTTCGATCCACGGGTCCAGCGCGCCCTCCGAGAGGCCGGGCTGGACGCGGACGCCGTCGCCGACGCCTCGGACCGCGTCGCCGAGCTCGTCGCCCGCGACGCCGACCGACTCCGAGCGTTCTTCGACGCGGACGCAGCCTACTACTCCGACATGGAGATGGCCCACAGCGCGTCCGAGACGCAGGAACACGCGACCGCCGACGTCGACCTGTTCACTCACGGGAGCGACCTCCGCGGCTACCTCTCGCTCGACGGGTGGGGCGTCCCGGTCGAGGGCGGACGAGTCCTCCGCGAGGGCGACGGCGGCGACCCCGTCGTCGTCGAGCTCTCGCTCGGCGACACGGTGAACGACCGGGTGCGGTTCGCGCGCGAGCGCGAGGAGCTCTGAGAATGCCGCGAGCCCGCGTCCGCGGCATCTACGCGACGGCGCTCACCGCGCGCCTGCTCGACGCCGGCCACGACGTCGTCGACGCCTCGCCGCCGATCCGTCGGCGCTTCGACGCCGCGTTCGGAGACGACCCGCCGGACGTCCGGATCGAGACGAGCGGCAATCGGCAGGGCGTCGGCGCGCACGGCGACGCCGACGCGGTCGACGCGGTTCGGGGCCTCCTGACCGACGCCGGCCGCGACGCGCTCGCGTGGGCGGACACGACGCCGCCCGGCGCGGTCCTCGACGGGGAGGTGACGGAGACGCTCGGCGGCGGCGCGGTGGTGCGGCTCCGGACCGACGACGATACCGCCGAGGGGTACCTCCCGTACGGCGCCGTCGACGACCGGGTGGAGACGGGCGACCCGGTCCGCGTTCAGGTGCGCGAGTCGGCGGCGCCGTGGACCGACCGGAGACCGGAGCTCGCCGGGGAACTCCGGGTCGGCGGCGACCTCGTCGCGCTCGAACCGGGATCCGGGACGCGGGTCAACGTGCGAGACGACGAGGCCGCCCGCGAGCTGTCCGGGATGCTCGACCTGCTCGACCTCGAACCGCCCGAGGGGTGGCGCGCGGTGTGGCGACCCCCGGCCGTCGACGCCGACACCGAGGCGCTGACCGCGGGGCTCGACGCGGCGGTCGACGCCGCCGAGGAGCTACGCGCGGCGGCGGGTTCGAGAGACGAGACGGGGTCGGGGCTCGGCGTACTCGACGACGGAAGCCGCCTCCGCGAGGCGCCGGTCGCCGCGCCGAACGCCGGCGTCTGGGTCTGGTTCGGCCGCGAGAGCCGGTTCGGGCTCGACGACGCGCGCCGGACCGCGACCGCGACGATGCCCGGCCACCACCGCGTGAAGGCGGGCGCCGCAGACGCCTCGGCCGGGGTCGACCTCGCGGAGGCGCTCTGCGAGCCCGCCCCCGACGCCGAGTTCCCGTTCGCGGTCGTGACCGACGCGTTCGGGCCGCAAGAGGGCGACGCGCTCCGGATCGACCACGGGAAGCCGGACGGCCGGCTGATCACCCTCGGCGAGGCGACGGTGACGGGGGTCGACCCCGACGGGACCGTGGCCGTCGAGCGCGAGATGACCGGCGGCGGGACGTACGACGGGCTCGGGGTCGACCGCGTGGCCGGCGACGTCGCCGAGACGAGCCTGAAGGAGGGACGCTGGTGGTACCCGACGACGTACCGCGGCCGCGACGGGACCGTCCGCGGGACGTACGTCAACGTCTGTACGCCCGTGGAGGTGTTCCCCGACGCCGCGCGCTACGTGGACCTCCACGTCGACGTGGTGAAGCGCCCCGACGGAACGGTCGAGCGCGTCGACGACGACGAGCTCGACGAGGCGGTCGCGGCCGGAACGGTCCCCGAGCCGCTCGCCGAGAAGGCGCGGAGCGTCGCGTCGGCGCTTGAGAACGCGCTGTGAGGCGCCCAACGCCTCGAACAGTCCTCCCGGAGTAACTCGTCAACTCGGTCGTTTCGAAATTCAATCACTTTGCTGCGTTACAATAACATTATTATTCATCGCATAGACGATGCGGACGGAATGAGTGAAAAACGATCACAGCAGTCGTTAGACGGATCGACGCGGCGGGGGTTCCTCGGGAGCGTGGGGGCGCTGGTCGCCGCGGCCGCCTACTCGCGGGACGTGTCGGCCGACGACGCCGCGCCGGTGGCGAACCGCGAGGACGACCCCGTCCAGCGGATCGAGTCGCCGGACGGGTCGATCGCGGTCACCCTCGACGCCTCGGACGGGGTCCCGACCTACGAGGTCGCGCGGAACGGGACGACGTACGTCGGCCCGTCGGAGCTCGGCTTCGACTTCCGGAACCAGCCGGCGTTCGGCGCGAGCGCCGAGGGGTCGGACGGTTCCGTCGCGGTCACGGGGACGGTCCGGGCGGTCTCGACCGAGGAGTGGGAGCCGGTGTGGGGCGCCTACGACGAGGTCTCGGCCGAGTACAACGCTCTCAGCGTCGGGCTCGCGGACGCGGGATCGGACGGGGGCGCCGCCGAGGACGCACGGACCGCGAACCTCCAGATCCGCGTCTTCGACGACGGTGTCGGCCTTCGGGTCGTCCTCGGCGAGGGGTTCGCGGCCAACTCGGGGAAGGCGGTGATCGACTCGGAGAACACCGGCGTCGACTTCGCCGACGACTACGACGCGTGGTGGATCGAGAACGCGGTGACGAACCCGCGGTTCGAACAGGAGTACGCGAACACGCCGCTGTCGGAGGTGTCGGCCGGGGTCGACGACCGGCGACCGAACGGCACGCCGATGCGGAACGGAGCGCACACGCCGCTCACCGTCGACGCGGGCGACGCGTACCTCAGCGTCCACGAGGCGAACCTCGACGACTACGCGGCCGCGACGCTGGCGCCCCGGAGCGACGACGGCGGGACGGCGTTCGCGACCGAGCTCACGCCGCTGCCCGACGGGTCGAGGGCCTCGCTGGAGCTCCCGGCGGCGACGCCGTGGCGCACGATACAGGTCGTCGACGGTCCGGGCGAGCTGATCGAGTCGCAGCTCGTCCCGCTGCTCGCGGACTCGCTCGACGAGGCCGCCCTGCCGAGCGGGGCGGGCGGGCCCGACACCGACTGGATCGAGCCCCGCAAGTACGTCGGCATCTGGTGGACGATGATAGCGGGGTCGGCCAACTGGGAGTACAGGACCGACGACGAGGTCGCGGCCGGGGGCGGCAACCCCGCCGCGTACATCCACGGCGCACGCACCGAGCGGATGAAGCGGTACATGCGCTTCGCGAGCGAGAACGGCATCGACAGCGTGCTCGTCGAGGGGTGGAACGAGGGCTGGAGCACCTACCCCGGCGACGGCTCCGGACTGGAGTTCGGCGTGGACGACTCCTACCCCGACTTCGACGTGCGGGAGGTGACCGACTTCGGCGCCTCGCTCTCGGAGCCCGTCGAGATGACGGCCCACAACGAGACGGCCGGCAACATCCCGAACTACGAGGACGCGGTCCTCGACGGGGACGCATTCGCCGAGTACGACTCGGTCGGCATCAACTCGATCAAGAACGGCTACGTCGCCGACCGGGGGCTCGGCATCGACGGCGACGGGACGGCGGCGACCCACAACCACCACAACCAGCTCGCGGTGAACCACCATCGGCGGGTGATCCGCGAGGCGGCGGCGAACCGCCAGCTGCTGGAGATCCACGAGGGAATCAAGCCGACCGGCGAGATCCGCACCTACCCGAACGTGGCGAACCGCGAGGTCGTCAAGGCCCAGGAGTACGACGGGTTCGGCCAGCTGGGGTCGAACGTGGGCCGCGACCACCACGTCACGCTGCCGTTCACGCGGAACCTCGCCGGCCCGGTGAGCTACCAGCCCGGCATCTTCGACATCACCTTCAACGACGACCGCGGCGACCAGATCCAGACGACGCGGGCGAAGCAGCTCGCGATGTACCCGACGTACCTCAGCGGCCTCCAGATGGCCGCCGACCGGATCGAGGGGTATATCGACGAGACGTTCGCGGTCGGCGAGGGGCTCCAGGCCGCCGCGGGCGAGCTCGACGGGCTGGTCACCAGCGACAGCTGGCGCGACGCGTTCGGGACCAACTACGTCGCCGTCGACCCCAACCGCGCGCCGAGCGGGTCGTCGGTGTCGTTCACGGTCGAGGACGTGCCGAGCGCCGGGACGTACGACCTCCACCTCCGGTACGCGAGCGACGCGGAGGAGAACGCACAGCGGGTGAAAAACGCCGGCACCCCGCGGGCGACGCTGCGCGTCAACGACGAGACCGAAACGATCGAGCCCGACTTCACCGACTACTGGGACGACTGGCAGCTGTTCACGACCGAGGTCGAGCTCGACGCGGGCGACAACGAGGTCGCGATCGAGCTCGACTACGAGCAGGGCGACGACGGGTTCAGCGGCGACGTCGGCGGCTTCAACCTCAACACCGTCGCCGTCACCGACCCCGGCGAGCCGTCGCCGGTTCCGGCCGACTACGAGGGGTACGAGCCCGACGGCGAGAACTTCGACGCCGAGCCCGAGTTCGGCTTCATCGAGTCGGTCCCGGCCGCCGGCTGGGACGAGACGCGCGTCGTCGGCGCCGCGATCGGCGACTACCTCGCGATCGCCCGCCGCAGCGGCGACGAGTGGTACGTCGGCGTCATGACGAACGGCGACGGCCGCGCAGTCGACGTGCCGCTCGACTTCCTCGCGCCCGGAAACTCCGGTAACGCGCCCGGTAACTCGGGTGACGCGCCGGGTCGCGGAAAGGGGCGGGGCAACGGCAACGGAAAGGGGCGGGGCAACGGCCGCGGCAACGGCAACGGTCGCGGCGGCCGGAACGGACCGAAGTACGTCGCGGAGATCTACTCGGACGCGGTCGGCGCCGGCGTCGACCTCGATCCGACCGGCGTCCGCGTCGACGAGGCGGTCGTCACGCCGAGTACGACCCTGCTCGCGTCGGTGGCCCGGAGCGGCGGGACAGCGGTCCGGCTGCGTCCCGCGCGGGGTCGCGAGATCAATCGGCTTCCCGAGTACGAGCGGCCGGAACAGGAGGTGGCGACGGTCGAGGTCGCCGACGAAGCGGACCTCGAAGAGCCGTTCATCACCGCGACCGGCTCCAACGACGCGGGCTTCGTCGGCGGGACGCCGGTCGAAATCTTTGTCGACGGCGAGTTCCAAGAGGTCGGCAACGTCAGACTTCCGCCGAACGCGACCGACGAGACGGTCGATCTCGGCTTCAGCATCTCGGGGATCGGTACGTTCGACGTCGTCGTCAGGGATGCCGACGGCGGAACGGAACTCGGCTCCGGGAGCGTCACGGTCGCGCCCGGCGACCTCGTCGCCGAGTTCACCGACCCGCGAGGGGACGATAACGGTCCCGGTGAGTACACCTATCCGAAAGCCAGCGCGTTCCAAGATGGCGCGTTCGACTTGCGCTCGTTCCGCGTCTTGGAGACCGACGACCAGTACCGGTTCTTCTTCGAGGTCGAGAATCTCTACACCGGGTTCGGCGGGACGTTCTCGCCCCAGTACTTCGTCGTCTACCTGCGCGATCCCGAGGCGAGCGGAGGACGGACGACCGAACTCGGTGACTTGAACGTCACCGCCGAGTTCGCCGACCCGTGGCAGTACCGAGTCGGTTCAGACGGGTTCGGCGGCGGAAGAATCGTCGACGACGGCGGGAACGGGTTCGGGTCACCGGGCCTGTTTGCCGCGCTCGACGCGAACGTCGCGATCGTCTCAGTTCCGAAGACGGTCTTCGGCGGAGCCGACATCTCCGACTGGGAGGTTCTTCCGGTCGTCGGGTCGGCGGACTTCGGTGCGTTCCGTGACGTCCGGGTCAACGCCAGCGCCTTCCGTTTCGGCGGCGCACGCGAAGACGCGGTCGGCAACGCGCCGAGCGTCATCGATCTCGTGACGCCGGAGGGAACGAGTCAGTCCGACGCGCTCGCCTACGACGCCGACACGCTCGCGTCGCTACCGTTCACACCGCTGTAGAGAGAAGAGACGCGACGGGAGCCCCCGTCGCGTTCAGAAGTGGTTCGCGGACTCGGTCTCGTGTTTCAGCTCGCCGCCGCGGCCGCCCTCGACGGTGGAGGCCCCGTTGTCACCGGAGGAGGCGGTCCGCACGGTGACGTTGTCGACCTCCTCGAAGTCCATGATGAGGTCGCGGCGGATGTTGTCGGCGGTGATGTTCGAGATGCCGCAGCCGGAGCAGGTGCCGCCGAGCTCGACGACGACCTCGCCGGTCTCGGGGTCCGCCTCGCGCACGACGCTCGTGCCGCCGTGCATCTGGATGATCGGCATCTGACCGACCATCCACTGCTCCACCCGGTCTGCGAGGCTCTCGTCGCTCTCGTCGCTCATTACCTCCAGTACAGCGCCGACGGTATGGAAAGTTGCGGTTTAGGAGCCTCGGAGCGCGACGAAAGGAACTGTGTCATCGTCGATGAGACGGAACGGCGCCCGGTGGGGCCGCGATCTGTCGGCGCAAGCGTCCCGGTCTATTTCGGTCGCCGGGGGCGCTACCGGTCCGGGTCGTCGCCCGAGTCCGCCGACTCGCCGGACTGGCTCGGGAGCCGCGTCGGGTCGGCCGCGTCCTCGCCGTTCATCGAGTCGTCGCGTTCGAGCAGGTAGAGGAGCGGGCCGAGCGCGGTCAACACGAGGACGCCGGGCAGGGGCGCGTCGGGGACGAGGACCAGCGTGACGAGGCTCGCGCCGCCGGTGAGGACGACGAGCGCGGCCCAGGCCGCCGGCGACCCGAGGTCGACGCCGACGCGGACCGCGTCGCGGTAGACGGCCGCGGCGATCAGCGCGACGGCGACGCCTCCGCCGCCGGCGACGAGCGCCGTGGTGACGGACATACGGTGGGTTGGGGCGAGACGCGAAAAAGGGTGTCGCGAGCGAGCGCGACCGGAGAGAGCGGAGGGCGAGGGAGAAGGGAGGGGAGCGCGGAGCTACGGCGCCTCGCCGGTCTCGATGCTGAAGGAGTCGCGCGGGTAGGCGACGCAGGTGAGCGTGTAGCCGTCGTCGATCTCGGCCTCCTCGAGCATCTGCTGGTTGTCGTGCTCGACGAAGTCCTCCGAGGGGCCGTCCGCGATCCGGCCGGCGCAGGAGACGCACTGGCCCTGCCGGCAGGCGTACGGGAGGTCCCACCCCTCGTCTTCGCCCTGTTCGAGGATGGGCTCATCGTTGGAGAGCTCGACCGTCTCGCCCTGCTTGACGAACTCGACCTCGAAGTACTCCACCTCGTCTTCGGGGATGTCGCCGGGGCCCGAGCTTCCGGTACCGCCCTCTTCGAGCTCGCCCTCCTCGCCCTCGGCGCCGCCGGCCGGGATGGCGCCGCCGCCGCCACCGCCGCCGATCGCGCGGTTACCCGGCTCCGGGAACTCCGTCTCGGGGACCGCGGACGCGCGGTGTTCGAGGACTTCGTCCGAGATGTCGGTCGTGGGTTCCCACCCCGTCCCCCTCACCGAAGTGACGAGAACGACGAGCAGCGTCGCGACCGCCGCGAGCACGATCGCGGGGGGATTCACGATCGCCACGAGCACGATCGCCAGTGGGTTGAGCATACGAGGGGATATGGAGAGGTGGTTTAAGGCCGTTTTGATCGGTCCAACGAGTCGAGACCGGGTCGGGGCCGAAACCGCGGCGGATCGCCCGAGCTCACGCCGCGGAGCGGTCCATTTATCGGCCGAGCGGCCGACGGGACGCCCATGGAAGTGAAATCCCGGCACCACCTCCGGAGCGACGAGATCACGGCGATCCAAGAGGCGGTCGCCGACCACCTCGGGGTCGACATCGACGGGGAGGCCTTCGAGTTCGTCGAGTTCGTCGACGCCGGCTACGAGCTCGTCTTGGTCGACGGCGACCCCGCCGTCTTCTACGTCGACGACGACGAGCCGTTCCTCACCGTCCGGGGCGCGAACGACTACGACCCGGAGACGGGCGTCGTCACGGTCGACGCGGGCGCGATATCCTTCGTCTCGGACGGCGCCGACGTAATGCGCCCGGGGATCGTCGAGGCCGACCCGGAGATCCGCGAGGGCGACCTCGTCGTGATCGCCGAGGAGACCCACGGGAAGGTGCTGGCGGTGGGCCGAGCGATGGCCGACGGCGACGAGATGGTCGGTGACAGCGGGAAGGTGGTCGAGTCGATCCACCACGTCGGCGACGACCTCTACGAGTTCTCGGTGTAGCGCTCGGGCGGCGACAGTGCCGACTGTTTATAAATGAACGACGCTGTGGCGCGTGCCTGCGAGCGGCCGCCCTCGCGGCTGGGGCTTTGGCGGTGTCTACCACCGATCTGTCGGCAGCCATTTATAAGTAAACGGCTGTGGCTTCGGCGGTGTTCGCCGCCGATTCGCACGCAGTCATTTATAAACGAGCGGAATCACACCCACCGACCACGAGCCAAACGAACTCGCGATCGCTCCGCGTCTTTTAATCGCCTCGCCCGCGAGTCCCGACGTGATGACCGGGATCCGGGTGCTCAGCTACAACGTCCGCTACGCCAACCGCGGCGACCACCACGACGCCTGGCACGACCGCCGGGACGCCGTCGCGCGGCTCGTCCGGTTCCACCGCCCCGACGTCGCCGCCTTCCAGGAGCCGCTCCCCGGGCAGCGCGAGGACCTCCGCGAGCGGCTCCCGGCGTACGAGTTCGTCGGTCGCGGCCGCGAGGCCGGCGGCGAGGGCGAGGGGTGCCCGATCGCGGTCCGGAACGACCGCTGGGAGGTCGTCGAGGGTGACACGTTCTGGCTCTCGGAGACGCCGGGAGAGCCCTCGACCGGCTGGGACGCGTCTCATCCGCGGATCGCGACGTGGGCACGGGTGCGCGCCCGCGACGGCGACACCGCGGTTCGCGTTATAAACACGCACTTCGATCACGTGAGTGCCCGCGCGAGGCGCGAATCCGCCCGCCTGCTCCGCGAGCGACTCCCGACGGTAGCGACGTCGGACGGGACCGGCGGCGACCCCGACGAAACGCCCCCCGTCGTCCTCGTCGGCGACCTCAACTGCACGCCGGGGTCGGAGCCGCACCGGATCCTCGTCGGCGACGGCTCGGAACCCGACGAGAAGGGCTCCGCGACGCCGGTAGACGACGACGCCCGCCCGCTCCGCGACGCCGCGGCCGCCGCCGACCTCCGGCACGGCCCGGAGACGAGCCTCACCGACTTCGCTCGCCTCATCGACGGGCGCCGGATCGACCACGCGCTCGTCTCGCCCGAACTCTCGGTCGAGGCGTTCGCGACGCTCGCGGACCGAGACGATCGCGGCCGGTACCCGTCCGACCACCTGCCGATCCTCGCCCGGCTGTCGGTGTAGCGAGCGAACGCTACTCGCCGTCAGCGGCTCCCGCGTCGTCGCTCGCTTCCTCGTCGGCGGCGTCGGCATCAGTCTCCTCTTCCGCCTCCTCTTCGGCGTACTTCTCTAAGATCGTCTCGTAGCCGCGCTTGGCGGTCTCGTACGTCTCGCGGAGGTCTGCGACCGGCGTCTCGCTCGCGTCGACCCGGAGGTCGTTGTAGTAGGCGTCGTCCGCGTCTTCCTCCGTGTTCCGGACGAGCAGCGCGGCGGACTGCACTTCGAGGTCCTCCCGCTTGTCGCCGCCCGCGGCGTGGCCCGCGGCGAGGGCGTCGATCAGCCGCTCGGCGAGGGGCGCGTCGCCGTGGGCGTCGGACTCGTAGGCGGCCGCGGTGTCCTCGATCACGTCCTCGCCCGTCAGGAGGTTGCCCGCGACGGTGTAGTTCTGCCCTTCTCGGTGGCCGTACCAGCCGTTACACTCGTCGCCGGAGAACGCGAACGTCCCGTCGGCGTCGACGCCGTGGAGCTGACGCTGGGCGCTCCCCTCGTCGGCGTTCAGGAGCGCTTCCAGCGCGTCGTCGACCGCGAGCCCGTCGCCGAGGTACTCGATCCCCTTCCGCCCCAGCTCGACGTTGACGAGCGACTGGGTCGCCACCGCGCCGTCCGAGGAGGCGAACGGACAGAGCGTGCCGACGCCGGGCAGGCGGGTGGTCACCGCCACGCCGAACCGGATCTGGTCGCCGCCGTCGTCGTCGGTGTACCGCTCGCGAACGCAGATGCTGAACGTCACACGCGTACTGGGGCGGCGGCCCGCAAAAGAGTGGGTTCCGGGGGCGAGCTTTCCGGTTCTCGGGCGGGGGGTGAAACGGACGGCGCGCGCGAGCGATCCGCGAGGGTCCGAGGTCCGCGCCCGCCGTGGATCTCACGAACCCCGGATAAAACCGGCCGACGGACCGTCACCGATCGGGGCGAATCCGGGGACTGCGACGGCGCCGAACGGATCGAGCGGGATGTGAACTGGCGACATACTTATCCGTGCCAATCCCTCCCACATATATAGCCTCGGATACGGGCGAGGCGATCACCGGCACCGACGCGCGCCTCCGACGACGCGCCGCTCGCGGCTCGACGAGTTGCCGACACGCGCACGGAGAGCGACAGCTCCGGCCGTCGCGTCGGACGCCGGCGACGTCGCCTCGCCGTCCGAGCGAACGTGATACGATGGCAGACCGACACACGCTCGAACGGCTCAGCGAGGAGTACCGGACGGAGGTCCCCGACGACCTCAGAGCGGCGCGCTCGTTCGACTGGTACCTCGACGCGCTGTACGGCGACCCCCGGATCGCGCGGAACGCCCACCAGCGCGTCGCGGACATGTTCGACCACTACGGGACGCGCTACGACGAGGAGCGCGGCGTCGTCGAGTACGCGCTCGCCGCCGAGGACCCGCTCCACGACGGCGAGAACGTCTTCTACGGCCGCGAGGTCCACGAGGCGATCCACGAGTTCGTCAACAAGGTGAAGTCCGGGGCCCGCGGGCTCGGCCCCGAGAAGCGGATCAAGCTCCTGCTCGGCCCGGTGGGCTCCGGCAAGTCCCACTTCGACTGGCTCGTGCGCCGCTACTTCGAGGCGTACACCCGCGAGGACGCCGGCCGGATGTACACCTTCCGCTGGGTCGACCTCTGTTCGGTGATCGACGACCAAGACCCGGACGACGACACGGTCCGCTCGCCGATGAGTCAGGACCCGCTCGTCCTCCTCCCGAAGCCGCAGCGGCAGGCGGTGATCGACGACCTCAACGAGCGGCTCGACGCCCCCTACACGCTCCGGAACGACCAGCACCCGGACCCGGCCTCGGAGTTCTACCTGAACGAGCTGCTCGCGCACTACGACGACGACCTGGAGCGCGTCCTCGACGAACACGTCGAGGTCGTCCGGCTCGTCGCCGACGAGAACCGCCGGGAGTGCATCGAGACGTTCGAGCCGAAGGACAAGAAGAACCAGGACGAGACGGAGCTCACCGGCGACGTCAACTACGCGAAGCTCGCGGTGTACGGCGAGTCCGACCCGCGCGCGTTCGACTACGCCGGCGCGTTCTGCAACGCGAACCGCGGGCTCTTCTCCGGCGAGGAGCTGCTGAAGCTCCAGCGGGAGTTCCTCTACGACTTCCTCCACGCCTCCCAAGAGTCGACGATCAAGCCGAAGAACAACCCCCGGATCGACATCGATCAGGTGATCGTCGGCCGGACGAACATGCCGGAGTACCGCGAGAAGACCGGCGACGAGAAGATGGAGGCGTTCAACGACCGCACCAAGCGGATCGACTACCCCTACGTGCTGGAGTACGGGAGCGAGGCGAAGATCTACGAAAAGATGCTCGACAACGCCGACGTGCCCAACGTCCACGTCGAGCCGCACGCCTTAGAGATGGCCGGGCTCTTCGGCGTCTTGACCCGCTTGGAGGAGCCGACCGACGAGACGGTGACGCTCGTGGAGAAGGCGAAGGCGTACAACGGCGAGCTCGAAGACGAGGAGATCGACCGGCGGAAGCTCCGCGAGGACGCCGCCGAGTCCGCCGACGTCGGCGAGGGGATGGACGGCATCTCCGCGCGCTTCGTCGGCGACGAGATCGCCGAGGCGATCATGGACGCCACCCACCGCGAGCGGGGGTACCTCTCGCCGCTGTCCGTTTTCGACCACTTCGAGGCGAACCTCGGCGGGCACGGCTCGATCGCGGCCGAGGACCTCGACCGCTACGAGCGCCTGCTCGACCGCGTCCGCGAGGAGTACCGCGAGCGCGCCATCGAGGACGTGCGCCACGCGTTAGCGTACGACGTGGACGAGCTCCGCCGACAGGGCGAAAAGTACATGGACCACGTGATGGCGTACATCGACGACGACACCGTCGACGACGAGCTGACCGGGCGGGAGACGGAGCCGGACGAGACGTTCTTACGCGCCGTCGAAGAGCAGCTCGACGTGCCCTCCGACCGGAAGGACGACTTTCGACAGGAGGTGTCGAACTGGGTGTCGCGGCGCGCCCGCGAGGGGCGCGGGTTCGACCCGCAGGAGAACGACCGGCTCCGCCGCGCCCTCGAACGGAAGCTGTGGGAGGACAAGAAGCATAACATCAACTTCTCCGCGCTGGTGTCCGCGACCGACCTCGACGACGACGACCGGAGCGACTGGGTCTCGGCCCTGGTCGACCGCGGCTACTCCGAGGACGGCGCCGCCGAGGTGTTGGAGTACGCGGGCGCGGCCGTCGCGCGCTCGGAGATCGAAGACGGCGGTGGGTGAGATGAGCGATCGAACCCGAAACGACGGCGATGGGTTCCTCGACGCCGCCGACGAGGTGCTCCGCGGGGCGTACGACCCGCCGATGAGCCTCGCCGCCTACGTCGACCGCGTGCTGGAGAATCCGACCGCGGCCGCCTCCGGCGCGGGGTACCTCCTCGCGGCCGTGGAGTCGTACGGCACCCGCGAGGTCCGCGAGCGCGGCGAGACGCTCGACCGCTATCGGTTCTTCGACGACCCCGCGAACGACGGCGAACACGCCGTCCTCGGAAACACCCGCGCGCTCAACGGGTTCGTCGACGACCTCCGCGCGGCCGCGACCGGGCGGGGCGGCGACGAGACGATAGTCTGGGTCGACGGGCCGACCGCGACGGGGAAATCGGAGTTCAAGCGGTGCCTGATCAACGGCCTCCGCGCGTTCTCGAAGACGGACGCCGGCCGGCGGTACACCGTCGAGTGGAACGTCGCGGGCGCCGGGGGCGGCGTCGGCGGGGGCGGTGGCGCGGGCGCGGCGTCGCTCTCGTACGGCGACGGCGGCGACGCCGGGGAGTGGTACCGCAGCCCGGTCCAGTCGCACCCGCTGTCCGTCTTCCCCGAGGCGGTCCGGGAGTCGATCGCCGACGCGGTCGACGGCGACGCCTACCCGATCGCCGCCGACGTGGAGCTCGACCCGTTCAGCCGCGAGGCGTACGACCACCTGGAGTCGACCTACCGCGAGCGCGGGCGCCGCGACCTCTTCTCGGCGATCACCGACCGCGACCACCTCCGCGTGACGAGCTACGTCGTCGACGTGGGCAGCGGGATCGGCGTCCTCCACGCCGAGGACGACGGGACCGCGAAGGAGCGGCTCGTCGGCTCGTGGATGGGCGGCATGCTCCGCGAACTCGACTC
Organism: Halorubrum trapanicum; assembly: GCF_002355655.1. Lineage (NCBI taxonomy): Archaea > Methanobacteriati > Methanobacteriota > Halobacteria > Halobacteriales > Haloferacaceae > Halorubrum > Halorubrum trapanicum. The sequence goes on from NZ_AP017569.1 coordinate 1,606,054, forward strand.
GCGCGGGCGGAAGAACCCGCAGGCGTTCAGCTACGACGGCGTGCTCTCGCAGGGGAACGGCGTCGCCACGGTCGTCGAGGACGCGAGCCAACACGCCGACCTGCTCCGGCGGCTGCTCAACGTCCCCGACGAGCGCCGCGTGAAGCTCGACAAGGGGATCGGGATGGACGTGGACACCCAGCTGATCGTCATCTCGAACCCCGACCTCGACGCGGAGCTGGACCGGCACGCCGAGCGCGGCGACGCCGACCCGCTGAAGGCGCTGAAGCGCCGGCTCTCGAAACACGAGTTCCGGTACCTCACGAACCGCCGGCTGGAGGCGCGGCTGCTCCGGCGCGAGATCGCCGGCGCGACCGCGGTCGAGGAGTCGGTCGGCGAACCCGCCGAGCCGACCGGCGTCGGTCGGGGAAGCGGGCCCGCAGAGGGGGACCGGGACCCCGGCGCCGCGCCGCTGTCGATCGAGGTCAGAGAGTCCGACGGGAGCCTCGTCGAGCGCGAGCTCGCGCCGCACGCGGTCGGGGCCGCGGCGCTGTACGCGGTCGTCACGCGCCTCGACGCCGAGGACTCGCCGGGCGACCTCGACCTGATCGAGACCGCGGAGCTGTACGAGACGGGCGAGGTCCGGCGCGGCGACGACGCGGTCACCGTCGACGACGTCGCCCTCGCCGAGGGGGACGGCCGCAACGGGATCCCGGTCACCTACGCCCGCGACGCGGTCGCCGACCTGCTCGCGACGACGGCGGACCGGAGCCACCCCGACCTCCCCGTCGAGCGCGTGGTCACCCCGACGGACGTGCTCGACGCGATGGCGGAGGGGCTCGCCGACGCCCCCCTCTTCTCGCGGGCCGAGGCCGCGGAGTTCGAGGGGCGGCGCAGCCCGGTCGCCGAGCGGATCCGCGAGCGCCAGCGCGAGGACGTGGTCGACGCGATCCTCGCCGAGGAGACGGTCCCGACGGAGACGGTCGCCGAGTACGTCGAACACGTGTACGCGTGGGACGAGGACGACCCGACCGACCGCGAGCGCGAGGACGCGGCGCCGGACCCGCTCGCGATGAAGGTGTTCGAGACGGAGACGCTCGGGCGGTTCGACGAGAGCGACTACCGCGGGACCGACCCGGGCCGCGACGTCGAGCGGTTCCGGCGCGAGCGGGTGATCCGCGGGCTCACGCGGTACGCGTGGCGCAACCGCGGCGAGGAGTTCAGCGTCGACGACGTGGAGCTCGCGGAAGTGCCCGAGCTGAAGGCGGTGATCGACGCGAACGATCTCGCCGACGTGAAGCGGCGATTCCCCGACCTCGACCCCGCCGCGTGGGCCGACCCGCCCGCCGATACCGAGACGGAACGGGTGAAGGCCGACACGATCGACCGACTGTGCGAGCGGGGGTACAGCCGCGCGTCCGCGGAGCTGACGAGCCGCGCGGTGATGGAGGACGTGCGCGAGGAGTGGCCCGACGTCGACGCCGGCCGCGCCGGCGACGACGGGGATGACGGCGGCGCCGACCGGAACGGGGGTGGTGACCCGTGGGACTGACCGAGGACCGCGAGCGGTTCCGCGAGGTGGGCGAGAGCCGGCGGGAGGACCTCGCGGAGTTCATCAGCCGCGGCGACCTCGGCGGCTCCGACGCCGACCGGGTCAAGATTCCGGTGAAGGTGGTCGACCTCCCCGCGTTCGAGTACGACCAGCGCTCCGCCGGCGGGGTGGGACAGGGCGGCGACGGCCAGCCGCAGCCCGGCCAGCCGGTCGACCCCGAGCCGGGCGACGGCGACGAGGAGGGCGACCCCGGCGAGGAGGGCGGCGACCACGAGTACTACGAGATGGACCCCGAGGAGTTCGCCAAGGAGCTCGACGAGGCGCTCGGGCTCGACCTCGAACCGAAGGGGAAGCGGGTGATCGAGGAGGTGGAGGGCGACTTCACCGACACCGCCCGCGCGGGGCCGCGGGGGGCCCTCGACGTCGACGAGTTCTTCAAGCGCGGGCTGAAGCGCCACCTCGCGACCGACTTTGACGAGGCGTACGTCCGCGAGGGGCTGTTCGTCGCGGGCGCCGACGTCGACGACGTCTTCGCGTGGGCGCGCGAGCAGGGGATCCCGGTCTCCCGCGCGTGGGTCGCCGACGCGGCGGCGACGCTCGAAGGCGAGCGGGGCGAGCCGGTGGCGGCGCTCGACCGCTGGGAGAGCTTCGACGCGCTCGACGCCGAGGTCGACCGCGAGCCCGTCACCCACCGGATCCGCCGGGAGGGGCTCGACAGCGTCCCGTTCCGCCGGGAGGACGAGCGGTTCCGCCACCCGGAGGTGATAGAGAAGCGCGAGCGCAACGTCGTCGTGATCAACGTGCGCGACGCCTCCGGCTCGATGCGCGAGACGAAGCGGGAGCTCGTCGAGCGCGTGTTCACCCCGATGGACTGGTACCTCACCGGGAAGTACGACGCCGCCGAGTTCCGGTACGTCGTCCACGACGCGGAGGCGTGGGAGGTCGACCGGGAGGAGTTCTTCGGGATCCAGTCCGGCGGCGGCACCCGGATCTCCAGCGCGTACGACCTCGTGGAGGAGATCCTCGAGGAGTACCCGTACGGCGAGTGGAACCGGTACGTGTTCGCCGCTGGCGACTCCGAGAACGCCGGCAGCGACACCACCGAGCGCGTGATCCCGAAGATGGAGTCGATCGACGCCAACCTCCACGCGTACGTGGAGACCCAGCCCGGCGACGGCGCGGCGAACGCCCGCCACGCCGACGAACTCGAGGAGGCGTTCGGCGACGCCGACGACGTGGCGGTCGCGCGCGTCTCCGAGCCGGACGACGTGACGGACGCCATCTACGAGATCCTCAGCACCGAGTCGTCGGGCGACGGATCCGGGACCGCCGACGGCCGTGCGACGGGACGCGCGGACGGGGGTGAGCGGCGATGAGAGACGACCGGATCGAGGCGAAACGGGAGGCCGAGTCGCTCGACGAGCCGGCCCGCGAGGCGCGCGACCTCGCCGAGCGGCTCGGGCTGGCGCCGTACCCGGTGCGCTACTGGGTGGTCGACCACGACCAGATGAACGAGCTGATCGCCTACGGCGGCTTCCAGCGCCGGTACCCCCACTGGCGGTGGGGGATGAACTACGAGCGGCAGTCGAAGTTGGACCGCCACGGGCTGGGGAAGGCGTTCGAGATCGTCAACAACGATGACCCCGCGCACGCGTTCCTCCAGGAGTCGAACTCGACGGCCGACCAGAAGGCCGTCATCACCCACGTGGAGGCGCACGCCGACTTCTTCGCGAACAACGAGTGGTTCGGGCTGTACGCCGACCGCGGCGAGGGCGGCCCGAACGCGGCGGCGCGGCTGGAGCGCAACGCCGACCGGATCGCGGCGATCGCCGAGCGGACGGACGTCGACCGCGACGAGGTGGAGCGGCTGATCGACGCCGTGACCGCGTTAGAGGACACGATCGACCAGCACAGCCCGGTCGACGCCGCCCGGTCGGTCGAGGAGCCCGGCGTCGCGGCCGACGTGAGCGACGGTGACGACGACCCGCTCGCGGCGATCGAAGAACGGATCGACGAGCTCGACCTCTCCGAGGAGGTGCGCCGCGACGTGTTCGACGACGAGTGGCTGGAGGCGCGCGGCGAGGGCGTCGAGCCCGAGGAGCCGCGCCCGGACGTGCTCGCGTTCCTGCGCGACCACGGGAAGCGGTACGACTCCGACAGCGGGAAGGCGGTCGACCGCGAGCCGTGGGAGACCACCGTCATCGACGCGATCCGCGAGGAGGCATATTATTTTGCGGGACAGAAACAAACGAAGGTGATGAACGAGGGATGGGCCTGTGTCGCACCCGAAACTCCCGTCTTCACCGAGGGGGGACTCCTCCCGATGCGCGAGGTCGTTGATGATCTTCCCGCCGTATCGGACGGTGACGGGGCACAAGCCGTCTACGACTCCAACGTCATTTCGGATCACGACACCGTTTCGATCGAAACTCGACGCGGCTTCGAACTACGCGGCTCCGACAACCACCGGATCCGGAAACCAGACGGTTCGTGGGTCGAGCTACGAGATATCTCGAAAGGCGACAAGATCGAGATATCAGGTGGAGACGGTCTCTGGCCGACGAGTTACGTCGACGTCGACTGGCAGAACCCGGAACACACTACGCTCAACGACGTGGCCGCCGAGGCGGGCGTCTCGATCTGGACAGTTATGCGCTATCGTAAGACGGGGCGTGCGGAAAAGTCCGAGGCCATCGAGAGAGCATTTGCGTCGTACGATGGGGAGAATCAGAGCGTCGCGAAGAGCGATGTCATCGCAGTTCCCGATCAAGTGTCCGAGAAACTCGGACGGTTTCTCGGATTACTGGTCGGAGACGGACACGTTTCGGAAGCGTCCGGACAGGTCGGATTTACATCCGGCTCGAAGGCCAAAGCGGAGGAGTTCGCCGGATTGGCTGACGAACTGTTCGGTATCTCTCCGACCGTCTCCGAAGACGGGGCTCGATGGCGGACGTACATTTACTCCGCGAATCTGGTTCGACTGCTCACGGAGTGGTTCGATCTGCGAACGGGTGCCGCCGACAAGGTCGTCCCGAAGCCAGTCCTTCGCTCGCCGAAAACGGTCGTGAGCGAATTCCTTAGAGGGTTGTTCGATGCTGACGGATACGCCGGGGACCAGGGGGTGATACTCAGCAGCAAGAGCGAATCGGTCTCGAAGGTCGTACAGTTACTGCTGACAAACTTCGATATTATCTCACGCCGTCGAGAGCAGTCCGACGGCTGTTTCCACGTACATCTGACCGGCAAGTCCGCCGATCGATTCCATACGGAGATTGGGTTCGGCTACTCCTCTAAGGACGAAGCACTCGAGAGGTATGTCGACGAACTCGCGTGGTTCGAAACCGAAGAGTGGACTGACGAGGTCGTAAGCGTCGAAGAGGGAACCGGAGACGTATACGACATCTCCGTGGAGGAAACTCACCGATACGTGGGTGCCGGATTCATCAATCACAACTCGTACTGGGAGTCGATGATGATGGGCGGCGAGGGGTTCGCCGGCCCCGACGAGTTCCTCACGTACGCCGACCACATGTCCCGGGTGCTCGGCTCGCCCGGGCTCAACCCGTACAAGCTCGGCTTCGAGCTGTGGACGCACGTGGAGCTGCGGGCCGCCCGCCGGGAGGTGACCGACAAGCTGCTCCGCGTCGAGGGGGTGACCCCCGAGAACTTCCACTCACGGGTCGACCTCGACGAGGTCGCCGACCTGCTCGAACCCCACCCCGCAATCGCGGGCGCCGGCCCGGCGACGCTGGACGAGCTCGCCGACATGGCCGCCGACGGCGACCCGCGCGTCGACGCCGAGGCGGTCGACCGGGCGCTGTCCGCTCGGGAGGACTCCGCCAGCGGCGGTCCCGGCGAGGGCGAGACGGGCGGCGACAAGATCGACATCGAGCGCTACCCGTGGAAGCTGCTCACGCGCGAGGGGCTCGCCGAGCGCCACTACGTCCTCTCGCGGCCGGAACACCGGGGTGCCCTCCGGAACGTCTCCCGCGAGGCGCTCGAAGAGCAGGCGCGGTACCTGTTCGACGTGGACCGGTACGAGACGGTCGCGGCGGCGATCGACGACGTCGACCGCGCGGCCGGCTGGGACCGCATGTTCGAGGCCCGCGAGAGCCACAACGACGTGACGTTCATCGACGCGTTCCTCACGGACGAGTTCGTCCGCGAGGGGAACTACTTCACCTACGAGTACAGCCGGGCCACCGAGGAGCACCGCGTCGCCAGCGTCGACGCCGACGACGTCCGGAAGAAGCTGCTCCTCCGGTTCACGAACTTCGGGAAGCCGACAATCGTCGTGTTGGACGGGAACTTCCGGAACCGCGGCGAGCTCCTCCTGGGCCACCGGTACAACGGCGTCGAACTCGACGAGGAGCGCGCGAAGGCGACCCTGAAGCGCGTCTTCGAGCTGTGGGGGCGCCCGGTGAACCTCGCGACGATCCGCGTCGAGTACGACGACGGCGAGATCCGGCGCGCCAAGCGGCGCGGCGAGGAACCCGAGGGCACCGAGGTCGGCGTGCGGTTCCAGTACGACGGCGGCGAGGTGACGGAACACGACCTCGACGCCGAGACCGAAGCCCGGATCGCGGCCGACGACGTCGACTACGACACGAAGCCCGACGACTGGCTGGCGTGAGCCGGACGGGACCGCCGACGGCTTCGACGGCCTCCGCCCGTCGGACCCGCACTTATCCCCGTCCGGCGACAACGACCGACATGGACGCTCCGGAGACGGAGGCGGCCGAGCCCGAGGCCGACCGGTCGAGGTCGCTGCCGGACGGGACGTCGCTCGCCTTCGCGGACCGGGATCCGACGGCGCTCGACGACGCGACTGAGCTGTACCTCCTGGACCGGCACGCCGCCGGGGACGGCACCGTCCGGATCCAACTGATCGGCTGGGAACGCGACGGCGACGCGGTCCGCGTCGCGTACGCGCTCCCGACGGGCGAGCGCCTGTGCGACCGGTACCGCTGGCCGACCGCGGGCCGGTACGACGAGAGCGACTTCCTCGCGCTGGTCCGCGGACTCGGCTATCCACCGGGCGCCGCCGACCTCGTCGCGGGGGAGTACGCCCGGGCGCGGAACGAGAACGGCCGCTGGCGGATCGTGACCGGGCGAGGCTCGGGAGCGGGGAGAGACGCCACCGTCGAGAGCGGCGCGGAGGGCAACCGAGAGGCCGAGAGCCCGCCGGACGGACGGGCCGCGGCGCTAGACAGCACGGCCGGACTCGGGCGGTTCGTGCGTGGCGCCGACCCAATGGCTGCGGGGAGCGCGTCGGTCGCCCTGTTCGTCCTCGCGGTCGGCGTCCCGGCGATGCTGGCGACGCTGACGGGGGGACTCACGGCCGCGGCGACCGCGATCGGGACCGTGCTGTTCGCCACGGCGGTAACGACGCTGTGGCTGTCGGTCGCGGCGGCGTGAGCGGCGACCGGCGGCCGGGGCCGGGAGGCGGCTACGCGAGCGCGGCGACCAGCTCCGACACGGCCGCGACCTCCTCGTCGTTGATCCCGTGGCCCATCCCCTCGTAGATCCGCTCGTCGACATCGGCGCCGAGCGCCTCCAGCACCGCGGTCGTCTCGTGGACCCGTTCCTCGGGAATGTGCGGGTCGACGTCGCTACAGCCGACGAACGCGGGCGTGCCGGCGAGCGGGCCGTCGCCGTCAGCCGACTCATCCGCCGCGTCGCCGCCCGCGAGGTAGTCGTCGACGTCGACCGACTCGCCGATCAGCCCGCCGCTGAAGACGGCGAGCCCGCCGTAGCGGGTCGGGTTGCGGGCGACGAACTCGCTCGCGAGGCAGGCGCCCTGCGAGAAGCCGCCGACGAGGACGCGGTCGCGTGCGATCCCGGCGTCGACCGCGCGGTCGACCGCGGCGCCGACCGCCCGGAGCCCGGAACTCCGACCCGGCTCGTTGTCTTCGACCGGGGCGAGGAAGGAGTTCGGATACCAGGTGTTGCCGGCCGCCGCGGGCGCGAGTAGTGAGAGACCGGAGGTCTCTCCGACAGCCGGCGGTGAAGCCGCCGGCGAGAGCGCGACGTCGCGGTCGCCGGCCAGCTGCTCGCCGAGGTCGACGACGCTCCGAGCGGTCGCGCCGCGGCCGTGGACGAGCACGAGCGCCGCGTCGGCGTCGTCGAGCGGCGTCCCGGCCGTGACCAGCGGCTCGTCGCCGTGCGGGTCCTCGCCCGTGTGCGGTCCCGGAGCGCGGTCGGCCATCTCAGACCCCCACGCCGGCGTCGGCGTCGGGCAGGTCGTGTTTGTTCACGGGGAGGCCGAGCTCTTCGAGGGCCCCCTCCATGTGGCGGTCCTGCGCGAAGTCGGCGCCGTCCTCCTCGCGGAGCCGCTGCGCGGTCGCGAGCACCTCTCCCTTGCGGTCGTCGGGGATCTCGTACTTGTCCGCCGACAGCTCGATGACGAGCCCGTTGTTGTCCTGCGTGTAAATCGAGTGGAAGATGCCGCGGTCGAACACGTTGTACCCCTTGCCGGCGTCTTCGAGCGCCGCCATGATATCCTCGTACTCGTCGGGTTCGACGCTGAAACACAGGTGGTGGACGGCGCCCGTGTTGACGCGCTGTCCGCGCGCGGACGCCCGCTCGTCGCTCACGAACACCGTGAGGATCCGGCCGTCGCCGGTGTCGAAGAAGAGGTGCGTCTGCGAGGGGTCGTCGAGGTTCGGCTGCCGCAACACGAGCGGCATCCCGAGCAGGTCGCGGTAAAAGGCGAGCGTGTCCTCCTCGTTGCTCCCCCAGACCGTGATGTGGTCGGTGCCGCTGGTGTGGAACGGTGCGTCCGGGAGCTCCGACGTGACCGGAGCCGGCTTCTCGTCGCTCATACCGACCGAAAGGCGACCGAGCCGTATAAAAACGAGAGGGACAGGACGGTGACCGGCTGACACCGGTGTTATCTGGCCGACCTCCACCGAGGAGGTTGCCGTCGGACTCCGCTCGGCAGCACCGTCACCGCTGCCAGACGGGTGGCGCGACGCCGAGCGTCCGAACGACGACGGGATACGCGACGGCGATGGCCAAGACGATCAGCAGCGACGCCGCGAGCCCGAGTCCGCCGAGGACGCGCTCGACGACCGCCAGCGCGGCGAACATGGCGACGAACATCACCGCCCAGTGGGGCGCGAGCTGTCGCACCTTCTCCGTTGCCGAACTCATGGTCGCGATAGCGGTCCCGACGGGTAGTGACTGTCGGTAGAACTCGGGTAGCGGAGCGGAACCGAACGAAAACGCCGGTCGGCGGTCAGTATCGCGACGGGATGAACGCCATCCCGGCGAGCATGATCGACGACAGGACCGAGAGGACGAGAACGCGCGAGAGACCGCTGTTGTACTGGTTGTACCGCTCTATCTCGGAGACCTGCGCCTCGTACGCCTCGATGTCGGTCGACATCCGAAGCGTCGACGCGTCGGGGAAGTGCGCGACGTACTCCGTGTCGCCGATCGTCACCGTCGACTGCTGGGCGAGCTCGACCGTCTCCGTCTCGGTGGTCTCCCACACGAGGACGGCCCCGTCGGCCGTCACGTCGTCGACCGTGACCGTCTGCCCGTCGTACCCGAGCGTCTCGCCCGTCGCGTACGACCGCTCTTCGGGCGCGGGGAAGTACTCGTCGACGGGCACCAGCGTCCGGTCGCCGTTCTCGTCGGTCACTGCGACGTACTCGCCGTCCTCAAGAGTGACCGTCTCGTTTTCGGCCGCGTCGTCGGCCTCGAGGATCGCCTGCCGGTCGAGCACCTCGACGAGCGTGAACTCGGTGGCGTTCTCCCCGGGGATCTCGACGCGCCACTCGCTGTCGTCGACCGAGACGGTCGACCCGTTCGCCCAGGTTTCGGAGGTCTCCGCCGTGAACTCGCGTTCGAGCGTCCCCGAGATGACCGTCTGGCCATCGTCGTTCTCGCTTTCAGAGATGGCGGCCACGACGTACGTCTCGCCGCCGACATCGATCGACTCGTTCACTGAGGCGTCGACTTCCGGGTTTTCGAGCGCTATCTCCGGACTCTCGGCCGTCGCGGTCAGCGCGCCCGCCACGCCCGCGACGGCGAGGAACAGCGCGACAAACACGGCCACAGCGCGTCGTTGCATAGTTCACGCATGGGTCACCCGGTGTTTAACGGTTACTAAGCGGGCCAGTTCGTGGGACCGACCGACCGGTCCGTATCGAAGAGAACCGAAGCCAAGGGCCGGATTTGAACCGGCGTTGGGCGGCTCTGCAGGCCGCTGCGTCTGACCAGACTCTGCCACCTTGGCGCCAGCCGAACGTACCGCTGTCGAGCGTTTAAGTTTAGCGGTCGGATGCGAGCGCGGCAGCTCTCCGTGTATGAAAAAAGCCCACGGACGCGCTGTCCGTGGGCTTGGTGGGAAGTATCCCGTATGAGTGGGTAGGCGGCGACCCGTGGTTCCCAGAGGATCGCTCACTCCAGTACTTCACGGTACGCTGGTGGGCTTAACTTCCGTGTTCGGAATGGGTACGGGTGTGTCTCCACCGCTCTGGCCGCCTTCATGCCGACTCTCGGAGTCGAACCGAGACTCGCTGTATCCGCTACAGCAAGACCCCTGTGTCGGTCTGGTTCGATACCAACCGTGTAAATCGTGCGATCCAGATACCGCCTGAACTCATGCGAGTCGTGGCGCGTCAGCGCCAATGAATGTGGCTCGGTCTGTTAGTTCTCGTGGGCTTAACACCTCGTTGCCTCGGTGCGTACACCCCGAGTCTATCGAACTCGTCTTCTACGAGTGACCTCTGTGGTACCTCTTTTCCATGTGGGTTTCGAGCTTAGATGCGTTCAGCTCTTACCCCGTGTCGCGTGGCTACTCGGCATCTGCCCTTCCGGACAACCGATACACCAGTGGCGACCAAACGTAGTTCCTCTCGTACTATACGTTCGTTCACGTCAGGTACCTCACACCCCCAATAGATAGCAGCCGACCTGTCTCACGACGGTCTAAACCCAGCTCACGACCTCCTTTAATAGGCGAACAACCTCACCCTTGCCCGCGTCTGCACGGGCAGGATGGAGGGAACCGACATCGAGGTAGCAAGCCACTCGGTCGATATGTGCTCTTGCGAGTGACGACTCTGTTATCCCTAAGGTAGCTTTTCTGTCATCTACGGGTCCCATTCCGGAACCTCGTAGGTTCGCTAGACCACGCTTTCGCGTCAGCGTTCCTCGTTGGGAAGAACACTGTCAGACCATCTTGTGCTCTTGCGCTCTTCGCCGGATTCCCGACCCGGCTGAGATGATCTTCGGGCGCGCTCGATATCTTTTCGAGCGCGTACCGCCCCAGTCAAACTGCCCGGCTACCGGTGTACTCCTCCCGGAGTGAGAGTCGCAGTCACCGACGGGTAGTATTTCAATGCTGTCTCGGTGGCGTGCTAGCGCACGTACCTGTGTAACGACTCCTACCTATGCTGCACATCGGCGACCACGTCTCAGCGACAGCCTGCAGTAAAGCTCTATAGGGTCTTCGCTTCCCCTTGGGGGTCTCCAGACTCCGCACTGGAACGTACAGTTCACCGGGTCCAACGTTGGGACAGTGGCGCTCTCGTTTATCCATTCATGCAAGCCGCTACTGAAGCGGCAAGGTACTACGCTACCTTAAGAGGGTCATAGTTACCCCCGCCGTTGACGGGTCCTTCGTCCTCTTGTACGAGGTGTTCAGATACCCGCACTGGGCAGGATTCAGTGACCGTACGAGTCCTTGCGGATTTGCGGTCACCTGTGTTGTTACTAGACAGTCGGAGCGCCCGAGTCACTGCGACCTGCTCCGTCGAGAGCAGGCATCCCTTCTTCCGAAGGTACGGGACTAACTTGCCGAATTCCCTAACGTCGGTTCTCCCGACAGGCCTTGCCTTGCGCTGGCAGAGCACCTGTGTCGGATCTCGGTACGGACATCATGCTTGCCTTTTCACGGGCCCTATGTACGGCTGACTTTCGCTATTTCGCGTTTCGCTCGCTTCGTGCCGTGACGGCGTCCACGAGTTTCCACGATTCGACCGGGCGAGTGCCCGGCTCAGCGTTCCACACGGCGTCGGCGTTTACTGCACGATGGCGCTGGAATATTAACCAGCTTCCCGTCGGTGTAGTCAAGTTGTGGTACACCTTAGGACCGGCTAACCCTCGGCTGAACGGCAGTGCCGAGGAACCCTTGCTCTTCAGGCCGTCGAGGTTCTCACCCGACTATCGCTGCTACTGTGACCAGGATTGTCGTTACTGGACGGTCCACACGAGCTCTCGCCCGGGCTTCCGTCCGACCAGTACGCCAACCTACGCGGTTGCCCCTGTCAAGGGCACGGCCAGGTCTCGGTGGTAGATTTGAGCCCCGATCATTTTGGGCGCCTCAAACCTCGGCCGGTAAGCTGTTACGCTTTTCTTAGCGGGTAGCTGCTTCTAAGCTCACCTCCCGGCTGTTTAGGGCTTGAGACCACCTTCGAATCGCACTTAATCTACACTTTGGGACCTTAACCCGGCTCTGGGTTGTTCCCCTCACGGTACACAGGCTTACCCCGCGCACCGGACTCCCTTCGTCTACGGCGCCTGCGGGTTTGGAGTTCGACAGGATGGCCGACTCCTCTCGGAGGCGGGTCATCCAATCGGTAGCTCTACCCCGCGGGCTACCTCAGAAGAGGTCATGCTTCGACATGTTTCGGTTGGAACCAGCTGTTGCCAGGCTCGATGGGCCTTTCACCCCTACACACGAGTCACGAGAGGGTATTGTAGAACACCAACTCTAACAGGCCTCCACGTGGCTTTCGCCACGCTTCACCTTGCTCGCGCGTAGATCGCCTGGTTTCGGGTCGCACCCGATTGACTCCCCGCGCTTGAACACGGTGGCCCTCGCACGAATGTGCTGCGGCCGTATCGGTTTCCCTGCGCCTTCCCCGGTTCACGGGTTAGACTCGCCAATCAAGTGCACTCCCTGGGTCGTTTTTCAAAACGCACGACACGACGCCGGCTCGATTCTCTTCCTACTGGAGGATCGCTCCTCGGTCGTTTTGAGAATCGCCTTGTACGCCCTGTCGCTCGATCGCCAGCTGATTTCAGGCCCTATTGCACCGCCCTTCTCGGGGTGCTTTTCAGCGTTCGCTCACGCTACTTGTTCGCTATCGGTCTCGAGGAGTGTTTAGCCTTCTCAGGGGATGCCTGAGATGTTCACAGAGGATATCCGACCCCTGCTACTCTGGATTTGACGCCATCTGTACTGACTCATCTTACGGGGTTGTCACCCTGTTTCACGCTCCGTTCCAGGAGACTTCAGATGAGTTGTCGAGATTTGGTTGTCAACCCGAACACCACATTGGTCCGAAGACCTTCGGTTTGGGCTGTGTCGCGTTCACTCGCGGTTACTGACGACATCGCTGTTGCGTTCTTTTCCTGCCCTTACTGAGATGTTTCAATTCAGGGCGTTCCCTATTGCGCGTGGCAATTGTTGAACGGATTCCGATTGGGAGATCTCGTGTTCTTTCCCTCCATGCGGGTCCCACGAGCTTTTCGCAGCTTGGCACGTCCGTCGTCGGCTCTCGAGCCGAGCCATTCACCAGCTGGCACAGTAGCCAGTAGTGTGTCAGCCAACTCTCCAGAAGAGAGTGCTGACGGTGTCAAGTGACATAGTGTCACCCGACTGTATATGGTTCACTGACGTTCCACGAACTCGGATGAGTTCAGTGGACGTCTGGATCGCACGTATACACGGTTGTCATTGAATCGCCCCGGGTGTGACGGGGCGTTCGTCGAACCCTTCCCATCCGCGGTTTCCCGGGATGGTGCATCGGTCGTCGTGTCCGAACCGAGTCGCGTCTCCCACTTAAGGGGACGGATTCGCTTCGGACGGACATGGACTCACTGGGATTCGAACCCAGGGCATCCTCCTTGCAAGGGAGGCACTCTACCGCTGAGCTATGAGCCCACCTTCCCTCTCGGGAAGGTTCTCGCGTGTTGTGTGAGCCGTGGTCGTTCTAAAGTGTCCAAGCCGGTGGGTGGGCGGACGGGACACAGTCCAATGCGAATGAGTAGTGACCGTCGTGGTGACGGTCGTAAGGTGAGCTCGCCCAGGGGGCGAGTCTCGGGTCGGTGGAGGTGATCCAGCCGCAGATTCCCCTACGGCTACCTTGTTACGACTTAAGCCCCCTTGCGAAGCCCAGATTCGACGTTCGTGGAACGCCTCATCCGGACCTCACTCGGGTGCTTTGACGGGCGGTGTGTGCAAGGAGCAGGGACGTATTCACCGCGCGCTTGTGACACGCGATTACTACCGAATCCAGCTTCATGTGGGCGAGTTGCAGCCCACAATCCGAACTACGATCGAGTTTCTGAGATTACCGTCTCCTTTCGGAGTTGGAACCCTTTGTCTCGACCATTGTAGCCCGCGTGTTGCCCAGCACATTCGGGGCATACTGACCTACCGTTGCCCGTTCCTTCCTCCGTGTTAGCCACGGCGGTCCCCCTACTGTCCCCAGCTACCTCGCGGTACTGCTGGCAAGTAAGGGTGCGGGTCTCGCTCGTTGCCTGACTTAACAGGACGCCTCACGGTACGAGCTGACGGCGGCCATGCACCTCCTCTCTGAGGCTCGGATAAGGTCATCAACCTGATCGTCATTACCACAGTCGATGCTGGTGAGATGTCCGGCGTTGAGTCCAATTAAACCGCAGGCTCCTCCGGTTGTAGTGCTCCCCCGCCAATTCCTTTAAGTTTCATCCTTGCGGACGTACTTCCCAGGCGGTCTGCTTAGCGGCTTCCCTACGGCACAGCACCCACTCGTAGTGGGAGCCACACCTAGCAGACATTGTTTACGGCCAGGACTACCCGGGTATCTAATCCGGTTCGAGACCCTGGCTTTCGTCCCTCACTGTCGGATCCGTTCTCGCGACGTGCTTTCGCCATCGGCGGTCCGTCCAGGATTACGGGATTTCACTCCTACCCCGGACGTACCCGTCGCGCCTTCCGGTCCCAAGCCACGCAGTTTCTACCGGGCGCCCACCTGTTGAGCAGGTGGATTTCCCGATGGACTTGCGCGGCCAGCTACGGACGCTTTAGGCCCAATAAGATCGGCCATCACTTGGGCTGCCGGTATTACCGCGGCGGCTGGCACCGGTCTTGCCCAGCCCTTATTCTGGTACCACCTTACGGTACCGAAAAGCACAGGCGCTATGCCTGTGCACTTGGGATCCCCCTATCGCACTGTCGTGCAGTGTAAAGGTTTCGCGCCTGCTGCGCCCCGTAGGGCCCGGAATCTTGTCTCAGATTCCGTCTCCGGGTTCTCACTCTCATGACCCGTACCGATTATTGGCACGGTGGGCCGTTACCCCACCGTCTACCTAATCGGCCGCAGCCACATCCTTCGGCGCCGGAGCGTTTGACATACCACTCATTCCAGTGGTGGTATGAGATACACTATTAGCCTCAGTTTCCCGAGGGTATCGTGTTCCGAAGGGTAGTTTGGCCACGTGTTACTGAGCTATTCGCCACGAGTCTGAACTCGTGCGACTAGCATGGCTAAATCGGATCCCAATAGCAATGGCCTCCGGCAGGATCAACCGGAATGTAATTCCTTCGAGCCTGATTCCCGGCTCGAAGGGGGTGTTGGCGGGTGTCAATCTCGTCGAAGACGAGGGTTGACACACCATTGCATTGGTCTGTGTGGTGTCCGGGCCACCCAACGGCTTGGATGACACCGAACGACCACGGCTCACATCAGATCACCGCTTACGCCGGAGCGCAGGGGGCGTGATCCTCATCCTTCGCGGACCTGAACGTACCGGGCGACGGGTCATAAACCCATCGGAACGGTACGGGTCCAGCGAAACCGGGCCGGGTTGAACGGCCCGAGTCCGCGATGCGTTCTTCGCATTTCTTCGAATGCCCGGGTTGTACTTAACCCCGTCGAACTACCGGCGCCACGTCATGCGATTTCATGCCGGGAGAAACGGGACAACTGACCGGATCGAGTCGAACCGGAGACGAGCCTACCCGGGATGGTATCTCTGTCGGGACAGGGTGATCAACTCCGTGACGTTCCGGTCGGTCGACAGCGAAAACAAGAGATCGGGACCGGGGCGCCCGAGGACTACTCGTCGTCGAGATACTCGATGCCCTGCTTCGAGACGTTCGCCTTGGTGATGTCGTCGAGGTCGTTGAGCCAGAAGTCGTCGTCCGCGTCGTCGACCTCAGGAGCGCCGTCCTTCCAGGCCCACCCCTCGTACTCGTGGACCTTCTGGGTCCCCTTCTCCCGAAGACGGAGCGTCGTTCGCTCCGCCTCCTCCTCGGAGGGTGCCGGCTCGAGGGTTCGAGCCGCTTTGAGCGCCGCCTGACGCGGCATGTTTCCCGAGAACTCGCTCGGTTCCGATCCGTCTTCCTCTCGCAGGGCAAAGTTTCGCTTACCGTCTTCACGTACCATGGTTTTGCCTCCGTGTGACTCCAGCACACAGTGTGTAATAAATATATCGGGGAAATGAAAGCTGTGCGCCACAACTTTTATATATCACCTCGGTAGCGGCTGGCGATTTAGGCCATCAAAGCGGGAGCAAAACGGTCGATCTGCGGCGATTCGCGGAGCGTTCAGCGCGCGCGACACGTCGATTCGAAGTTCGCGTGTCGATTCCGACCCCCGAGCCACCGGCGGATCGGACTCGTATTCTCGGTTTTCGTACGCACGCGCGATCAGCCGGAGCCCGAGTACGCGTAAACAACACTTATGTGTCTGCTATGGCGAAGGGCGACAAGCACACCCGCGATGGTCCGCAAAAAGAAGCTCAGCCCCAGTGGCGCCAAGGACGACGACGGGGAGTACCACAACGTCCACGTGAACCTCCACGAAGACGAACTCGCCGTCGCCGGCATGGAGATCGGCGACGAGGTGTTCGTTCGAGTCCGAGACGGGAAGATAATCATCCAGAAGGCGGACGCCAACCCGGAGCAGCTCGAACACGACTTCTGACGCGGACCGCGGGAGTCCCACGTATTTTCGACGCCGAGCGACCGCCGCGCGGGCCGCGGTCGGCGGATTGATTGTCGCTCGTGACGAGTCCCACACGATGGGCGCGTACGACCTGTTGAAACCAGCACTGTTCCGGCTGCCGCCGGAGACCGCGCACCGACTGATCCACCGACTGCTCGGCGGCGTCCAGGGGACGCCCGTCGCTGACGCGCTCGCCGAGCGGTACGCGGTCGACGACGAGCGGCTCGCGGTCGAGGCGTTCGAGTCGGCGTTCCCGAACCCCGTGGGCGTCGCGGCCGGGTTCGACAAGAACGCGCACGTGCCGCGGGCGCTGGCGTCGCTCGGGTTCGGGCACGTCGAAGTGGGCGGCGTCACCGCCGAGCGACAGCCCGGAAACCCGCGTCCGCGACTGTTCCGACTGAAGGAGGACAAGGCGCTCGTCAACCGGATGGGGTTCAACAACGAGGGCGCCGACCGGGTGGGCGAACGGCTCGACCGCGACCCACTCCCCGAGGTGCCGGTGGGGATCAACATCGGGAAGTCGAAGTCGACGCCGCTGGCCGAGGCCCCCGACGACTACCTGTACACGTACGAGCGCGTCGCGGACGCGGGCGACTACTTCGTCGTCAACGTCTCCAGCCCGAACACCCCGGGCCTCCGCGAGCTCCAGAACCGCGAGGCCTTAGAGCGCATCCTCGGGACGCTCGCCGACGCCGGCGCGGATCCGCTGCTCGTGAAGCTCTCGCCGGACCTCCCGGAGCCGGCGGTCGAGGACGCGCTCGGCGTCGTCGACGACCTCGACCTCGACGGGGTCATCGCGACCAACACGACGACCTCCCGACCGGACTCGCTGCGGAGCCACAGCCGGGCCGAGCGCGGCGGCCTCTCGGGGAAGCCGATCGAGTCGCTCGCCACGGAGCGAGTCCGGTTCGTCGCGGCGCGAACGGACGTGCCGGTGATCGGCGTGGGCGGGGTCACCGACGCGGCGGGCGCCTACGAGAAGATACGGGCGGGCGCCTCGCTCGTCCAGCTGTACACGGGGCTCGTCTACGAGGGGCCGGGACTCGCGCGCGACATCAACGAGGGGCTCCTCGAACTGCTCGAACGGGACGGCTTCGACTCGGTCGACGAGGCCGTCGGCGCGGACCTGTGACCGAGTCAGAAAGCGGAAAATCGGAGTCTACGCGTCGTTTCGGACGATGACGACGACGTCGTCCGCCTGAAGCAGCTCGCCCTCGCCCCGATACTGCCGCTCCTCCTCGACCGCGAACTCGTCGCCGACGAGCGTGACGCCCGCGACGTGAAGCTCGTCGCCGTCGATCTCGTACTCCCCCTGCGCGAGGGCGGCCTCGATGTCGCCGACCTGGTCGCCGTACTTCGGGCCGACCGTGGCGTAGTCGAGGTCGATCCCCGTGACCACCGTCTCGACGGGCGCGTCGCCGTCGGGGTGGACCGCGAGGTCGTCGACGTGCATCACGCCGGTGATGTCGTCCTCGAACCCGCGCACGTCGGCGTACACCTCCACCGCGTCGAGCGCGGCGGTGAGCGGGAGCTGGTTCTCGCTCTTGTACTTCCGGAGGGCGCCGACGACGGCCGTGGCGGCGGTCCCGGCGTCGCGGTCGGCCTCGACGCCCAGCGGCTCGGGCCAGTCCGCGAGGTGGATCGAGTCGCCCGCGCCGTCTGCGAGGGCGGTCCCGGCGGTCGCGTCGGCGTCCGCGGCGGTCGCATCGGAACCCGCGGCGGCCACGTCCGCGACGGCGTCCGCGTACATGTCGTGCCACAGCTCCTCGGTGACGTGCGCGAGGAGGGGCGCGAACAGCTTCAGGAACCGGCGGTGCGCGGTCCGGAGCGTGTACGCGGCCGGGTCGTCCTCGCGCTGTTTGGCGATCTCGAGGTAGTCGTCGCAGAACGTGTTCCAGAAGAAGCTCCGGAGCTCGTCGCGCGCCTTCGAGAACGCGCGGTCGTCGAGCAGCTCTGTGAGCCGCTCGACCTCGGCGTCGAGCTCGGCGAGCAGCCACCGGTCGAGCTCGCGGAGTCCCCCCTCGGGCTCGGCCGGGAACGGTTCCGGCGCGAGCGACTCGACGAGCTTCGAGGCGTTCCACAGCTTCCGGATCAGCTTCTCGCCCGCGCGGAGGTCCTTCTCCTTGAACGGGAAGTCGTCGCCGACGGCGGTGCCGGCCGCCCAGTAGCGCGTGGCGTCGACCGGGAACTCCTCGAGGACTTCCTCCGGCTCGACGACGTTGCCGACGGACTTCGACATCTTCTCGCGGTTCTCGTCGAGGACGTGCCCGTTGATCATCGTCTCCTCGAACGGGACCTCCCCGGTGTGCTCGTAACACTTGACGAGGGTGTGGAACAGCCAGAAGCTGATGATGTCGTGGCCCTGCGGTCGGAGGTCGAACCGGTACAGCTCCGGGCGCTCCATCGTGAACTCCTCGGCCTCCTCGTCCCAGTCCCAGCCGGCGTTGATCAGCGGGGTGAGGCTGGAGGTGGCCCACGTGTCGAGCACGTCGTCCTCGGGCTCGAACCCGTCGTGCCCGCACTCGGGACACGCGTCGACCGGCGGGTCGTCCGAGAGCGGGTCGACGGGCAGGTCGGCCTTCTCGGCGATGACCTCCTCGCCGCAGTCGTCGCAGTACCACACAGGGAACGGGATGCCCGAGGAGCGCTGGCGGGAGATGAGCCAGTCCCACTGGAGCCCCTCGACCCAGTGCTCGTACCGGGTGAACATCTTCTCGGGGGACCACTCCATCTTCCGGCCGATCTCGAGGTACTCGTCCGTCTTGTCGAGCATCTCGACGTACCACTGCTCGGTGACGAGGAACTCGACGCTCGTCCCGCAGCGCTCGTGGACGTTGACGGTGTGGGTGATGTCGCGGCGGTCTAAGAGCGCGCCCGCCTCGTCGAGGTCCTCGACGATGGCCTCGCCGGCCTCGTCGGCGTGGAGCCCCTCGTACCCCTCGGCGACGTCGGTCATGTGGCCGGACTCGTCGATGGCGACCCGGAGGTCGAGGTCGTGGACCTGGTACCACTCGATGTCGTTTTTGTCGCCGAACGTACAGCACATCACGATGCCCGAGCCCGTCTCCCTGTCGACGCGCTCGTCCGCGATGATGGGCACCTCGTGGCCGAACAGCGGGACCTCGGCGGACTCCCCGACGAGGTCCTGGTTCTCGTCGTCGTCCGGGTGGACGAAGACGGCGACGCAGGCCGGGAGAAGTTCCGGGCGCGTCGTCGAGATGACGAACTCCTCGGGGTCGTCGCCGTCGCCGTCGTCGCCGCTCCCGGCGACGGTGAAGGCGATGTCGTTGAAGTGGCTGCCCTGCTCGTCGTCCTCGGTCTCGACCTGCGAGATGGCGGTCTCGCACTCGGGGCACCAGATCGCGGGCGCCTTCTCGCGGTACTCGCGGCCCTGGTCGTAGAGGTCGACGAAGGAGAGCTGGGAGACGCGCTGGACGCGCGGCTCGATCGTCTGGTAGGTGTGGTCCCAGTCGACGGACACCCCGAGCGACTGGACGTTCTCGGTGAACTGCTCCTCGTAGTTCGCGCACACCTCCCGGCACTTCCGTTGGAACTCGCGCCGCTCGAATTCCTGATGGCGGACCCCGAGCTCGTCCTCCGTCAGGCGCTCGGAGGCGATGCCGTTGTCGTCGTAGCCGAACGGGAAGAACGTCTCCCCGCCGTTCATGCGCTCGAAGCGCGCGACGAAGTCCTGGAGGGTGAACCCGTACAGGTGGCCCATGTGGAGGCTCCCCGATACCGTCGGCGGGGGCGTGTCGATGGAGAAGACGGTGTTCGGATCGACCGGGTCGTCGGCGGAGTAGGCGTACGTCTCCTCGTCGACCCAGCGCCGCTGCCAGCGCGGCTCGACGGCGTCGGGGTCGTACTCACCACTGGGCATTTCGGTCACACGTTCCGCCGGTTCCCCCTTAACGGACTCGGTTGTGTGGGGCGGCTTTGCGCGGTCGAGCGCGGAGGCGTGCGCGAATGAGCGCAGCCGCGCGGTCAGACCGTGTCGTCGAGGTCGTGTTCGGCCGCCATCTTCGACGCCTCGGACGCGAACCGCTCGACCTCGTCCGCCGGGCTCTCGCCCAGCGCGCTCTCGTCGACCTCGCGGCCCGCGGTGATCCCGTCGCCCGTGACGAGCCGCTGCTCGGCCAGCTCCTTCGTGTGCATCCGCTCGCCGTCCTCCGTGGCGTAGGTGAGCCGCACGAGCCCCTTCGAGTCGAACTGCCGGTCGACGAGCCAGACGGTGGGCATGGGCGAGGATCGGTCCCTGCGAGATTTAAAAAGGGCGGTCGACGCGTGCGAGACCGGTAGTACGTCTCGCGATTGACTGACAAACCGAATGCGGTGGCGCGTGCCTGCGAGCGGCCGGAGCGAAGCGGAGGCCGTGAGTCGCACGCGCGAGGGACGCGGTGAGTGAGGGGCGACCGGAGGGAGCCCCGAGCGAGCCGCGAGGCTGGGGAGGCGTGAGGTGCGGTGTGGGGCGGGACTCAAAGGGGCGGTCGGGAGGCGGGCACAGGCGTTCACGAGAGCAAAGCTCTCGTGAGCCAATCAGAACGCTTTGCGTTCTGATGACGACGCAAGCACCGCAGGGAGCGAGCAGCGCGAGCGACTGAGGAGCGCAGCGAGCGTGTGCCCGCCTCCCGGCCGGGGCTTTGGGGCGGTTCTCCGGTGGTCTGTCGGCGAGTCTAAATCGACCAGACTCTCACACCTCTCGTCGCCACGGCTTTGTATCGGCTCGCCGAACCGGTGGTCATGTACGTCGAGTTCGACCGCGACACCTGCGTCGGGATGTACCAGTGCGTCGCCGAGTGGGACGCCTTCGAGAAGAACCTGAACGACGGGAAGGCCGATTTAAAAGGGAGCGAGGAGGAAGAAGACGACCTGTTCGTCGTCGAGGTGCCCGACGGCGAGGAGTTCGACGCGAAGTTCGCGGCGCGCGTCTGCCCGGTCGACGCCATCGAAGTGTACGACGACGACGGCGAACAGGTGGTGTAGACGGATCGTGACGATTGGGGTTCCGTTTATAAATAGCCGTCTGCGGGCCGAACGAGAACGCCATCAAAGCCCCAGCCGTGAGGGCTCGCGCGCCTCGCTGCGCGCCTCGTTCAGTCGCTAACGCTCCTTCACTGCGGTGCTTGCGTCGTCGGGCTTCGCCCTCACGGCTGCCCCTTTGAGTCCCGCCCCACACCGCACCTCACGCCTCCCCAGCCTCGTCAGTCGCCCTCGCTTCGCTTCGGGCGACTGACTCCCTCGCACGCGCTGCTTCGCGGCCTCCGCTTCGCTCCGGCCGCTCGCAGGCGCGCGCCGTGCAGGATAATTCACCAAGCACGTCGGTTCCGGTCCAGTTCTACTTATAAATGATCGGCCACGTCCTCGGCGAAGTACGTGACGATGAGGTCCGCGCCCGCGCGCTTGAGCGCGGTGAGCGACTCCAGCGCGGTCGCCTCCAGGTCGAGCCACCCCTTCTCCGCGGCGGCGTGGAGCATCGCGTACTCGCCGGAGACGTTGTACGCGGCGATGGGACGGTCGAACTCCCGTCGCAGGTCGCCGACGACGTCGAGGTACGGCAGCCCGGGCTTCACCATCAGCACGTCTGCGCCCTGCTCGGCGTCGAGCCGCGCCTCCCGGAGCGCCTCGCGGCGGTTCGCGGGGTCCATCTGGTAGTGCCGGCGGTCGCCGAACGCGGGCGCGCCGTCGGCCGCGTCGCGGAACGGGCCGTAGAAGGCGGACTCGTACTTCGCGGCGTAGCTCAGGATGGCGACCTCCTCGTGGCCCGCGTCGTCGAGCGCCTCGCGGATCGCGCCCACCTGTCCGTCGGTCATCGCGGAGGGGGCGACCACGTCGGCGCCCGCGTCGGCCTGCGAGACCGCGGTGCGCGCGAGCAGGTCGAGCGTCTCGTCGTTCTTCACGGTGAGCGTCGGGTCCGACTCGGCGGACTCCTCGATCACGCCGCAGTGGCCGTGGTCGGTGTACTCGCAGAGGCAGACGTCGCCGATCACCGTCGCGTCCGTCTCGGCGTCGATGCGCCGGATCGCGCGCTGGACGACGCCGTCGTCGGCGTACGCCCGGCTCCCGGACGCGTCCTTCGACTCGGGGACGCCGAAGAGGATGACGGCCTCGACGCCGGTCTCGCGGATCTCCGCGACGCGGTCGACCGCCTCGTCGACCGGGACGCGCTCGTGGCCGGGCATCGTCTCGATCGGCACGCGCTCGTTGGTCGTCGCGTCGACGAAGACGGGCGCGACGAGGTCGGACGCCGAGAGGTCGGTCTCGGCGACGAGCGGGCGAACGCCGTCGGTCCGGAGGCGGCGGGGCCGGTCCGTGAGGTCCATGCCGACGGGTTGGCCCCGCGCGGCCTTTTACCGTTCGTCTCGGTCGCGGCTCTCCCGCCGATAAGGGACGCCGCGGCTACTCCGAGGACTCGATGTCGATCCGGTCGCGGAGCGCCGCGAGCTCGTCCGACTCGGCGAGCTCCTCGACGCGCTGTTTGAAGTGGGACTCGCAGAGGCCGACGACCACGCCGCCCTGCTCCGCCTCGTACGTGGCCTCCCGGTCGCAGTAGTGACACCGCATACGCGCCACTCCGTCCGGCGTGTGCTTAATCCTGTTCGTCGGGCGCCGCACCGGGGGCGTCCCCGGCCGCGAACTCGTCGATCGAGACCGGCGCGGGCAGCCGCTCGCGGACCGGCTCGAACGCCGATTCCGTCAGGCCGGCGACGCCGAGCGTCCGCTCGTGCGCGTCCGTCCCGCCGGTCCTGAGCAGGTCGCTCTCGGCGGCGAGGCGGTCGATCCGGTCGTCGTCGACGGCGCGGCCGTACGGGTAGAAGCGTTCGATCGCCCCGATCGCGTCGCGGTCGCGGGCGACGTCGAGCGCCTCGTCCACGCGCTCGTACCGGAACGGATGCGCGAGCCCGACGAGCGCGCAGGCGTCGGCGAGCAGGTCGAGCCCCTCGTCGAGCGGCGTCACGTCGCGCGCGACGTAGCAGGGGCCGTCGTTTCCGATCAGCTCGTCGAACGCCCCGGCGTAGTCGTAGGGAGCGTCCGACTCGTCGATCGCCCGCGCGATGTGCGGCCGCCCGAGCCCGGCGCGAGGTTCGAGGTCGAGGTCGACCCCGAGCCGCTCCTCGACCGCGTCGAGGATGGCGGCGCCGCGCTCGCGGCGGTCGCGCTGGAGCCGGTCGATCTCCGCGTCGAGCGCGGCGGTGTGCTCGACGCCGTAGCCGAGGAGGTCGAGCCGTTCGAAGCCGGCGTCGACGCGGAGTTCGATCCCGCGGACGACCCGAACGCCGTCGCGCTCGACGACCGGCGCGTCGAGGCCGGGGTGGATCCGGTCGTGGTCGGTGACGGCCACCCAGTCGACGCCCGCGTCGCGGGCGGCCGCGGGCACCTCGTCGAGCCTCAGGGTCCCGTCGGAGACGGTCGTGTGCGCGTGGAGGTCGGCGACGACGGGATCGCTGGAGTCGCGGGGATCGTCGGGGGCGGGGGAGTCAGAAGATTCGGCGGAATCGGCGGATTCAGCGGGCATAGTGGCGAATAGCCGCGCCCGACACTAAGCGGCGGCGGTCCGAGACGCGGCGGGGGAAGACGAATATAAGGAGATATAAGGTATCCCCTCCGACTAAGGTCGTACATGGACAATCATTAAGAACTATCGGCAGTTTCTATCCGTTGATGCGCTTGAACGGCGTCGACGACCGACTCGAACGGCACCAGTACCCGACCACCTCTGAGGAGCTCATCGCGGCTCACGGCAACGCGACGGTAGAGCTCGCGAACGGGTCCGAGCGGCTCGGCGACGTCTTAGAGCGGTTCGGCGACCAGACGTTCGAGGACGCGGAGGACGTGTTCACCACGCTCCGCGCCGGCGTCTGCCACCGCGGCGTCGGTCGCCGGTTCTACTCGGACCGCGACCCGACCACCGACGCGGAGGAGGGGCCCTCGCCGGTCTCCTTCTGACGCGCCGAACCGACCGAGGTCCATACCCTTCTTCGAACTCCGACCGCGGAGCGGCGGCGCCGCGCGGACGGACTCCCGTGCGAGCGACGCGGCTACGACACGCCGTCGACGACTCCGGAGAGGTCGAGCGGGACCGAACCCTTCCGATACCCCTCGATCGAGCCGTCGGGCTCGGCGCGGTACACGACCGCGGGCTTGTGACGGACCGCGGGTTCGGCCTCGCGCACGGCGGCCCACTCGTCGGCGGGGAACGACGAGCAGTCGACGAACAGCGTGACGCCGCCGGCGTGGGCCGCGAGCTGGCCGCTCGTCTTCGTCTCGGCGGTGTCGCGGACGGCCGCGACGGGGTCGTTCGCGGAGCGCCCGGCGGTCGGCTGCGGGCGCGTCACCTCAACGAGGTGTCCGGCGCCAGTCTCCGGGTCCGTCGCGCGGAAGTCGAGCGAGTGGCCCGTCGTCACCTCGATCTCCGGGGTGACCTCGTACCCCGCGTCCGTGAGGATCCGGGCCGCGGTGAACTCGGCTATCGCCGCGCTCATGCGGACGAGGTCCCGCGAGGCGGAGGTGCCGAGCTTCCCTGCCATGACCTCGCGGTAGTCGTCGAGCGTGCCCGGCCGGAGCGTCTCCTCGACGAAGCCGGTGCCCGCCTCGCGGGTCGCGTCCGGGAACCCGGCCGCGTGGTCGCGGAAGAACGCCCGGCTCGTCGCCGCGCCGTCCTTCGAGCAGAACACCGGCAGGAAGTACCACGAGACGTGCGGGTAGTCGGCCAGCCACGGCTCGTCGTCGTGGAGCCCGGCGAGCAGCTCGCGCTGCGCCCACCGCGAGACCGGGTACGGCGCCTCGTCGAACCCGTACTTGTCCGTCCGCCAGAGCTCGCTCGGCGTCTCCGTGTTGCCCAGCCAGTACCCGGCGGGGCCGCCGCCGGCGCCCGGCGGGGGGTCCGCGTCGTCGTCGGTCCAGCAGAACAGCGCGAACGAACCGTCGTCCATGTCGAACCGGCGCGCCTCGTACGCCGGCGGCGGCGCGAACCACGGGTCGCCGGCCGTCGCTCCGAGGTTCTCGTCGAGGGGGCGACCGATCTGCGACCGGACGCGGTCGGCGGTCCACCGACCGGGCGAGCGCCTGAAGCGGAGCGGTTGTGCCACGGGCGTTCGGTATCACGCCGCGGGGTTAATCGATTCCGGTGGACCGACCCGATCGTTCACGGTTTATGATACCTTTGCCGACAGGTATATAACAGGAAACGGCCAAGTGTTGGTGTACCATGTCAATGGGTGCCTATGACGAGGCCGAACACGAGCGTCGGGAGAAGAAGACCAGCGAAGTCGACGCCGACTTCGACGCGGAGCGCCCCGAGTACTCCGGATCGCTGACCTACGACTCGGGCGACTCCACGGAGGCACTCCTCGACAAGTTCGAAGAGCTTCAGGGCAAGTGACGCGGCCGCGGCGACGCCGCGGCTTCTAATTCCGTTCTCGACACCGGTAGCGACGGGTAACGGTCGCGACAGCGGAGAGCGACGGTCCGAACGGAACCGAGAACTCAGGTGAGTAGGATCGCCAGCGAACAGACGATCGCGACCGCGAGGACGTGACCGACCACCGCGCCGAGCAGCACGGGTTCCGTGAGCAGGAACGGCACGAGCGCCAGTTGGACCGCGGAGAAGCCGATGTTCTCGGCGTCGAGCCGCCGGACGGTCGCCCGCTCGTCGGGCGAGAGGTCGACGTGGACCGCGCGCCACAGCGCGACGACGGCGCTCCACCAAGAGGTGCCGATGCGGTAGGTGAGGTCCCAGAGGACGAGCAGCGTGAGGTAGACGACGGGGATCGGCGGCTGCGAACCGAAGAGCCGGTCGAGGAGGGTGTTCTCCCACGCGAACAGGTACGTCACGAGGGCGATGAACGCTAACACGCCCAACACGATCTCGATGCTCGACCCGAACAGCAGCCGCTTGTGCTCCGGCGGGGTCCCGAGCAGCCGGTTCTTCGCGCCCAACCGGTGCATTTCGACGCTGCCGACCGCCGCGACAGCGACCGCGACCGTCCCGGCGGCCACGGCGTTCCAGACCCCGTGGTACCAGCCGAGCGCGACCACGCCGACCTCGAAGATCGCGAACTGGAGCGCGACCGCCAGCGTCCGCGAGATCCCTAACCCGGGGATCCCGCCGACGAGGCTCTCGTACACCCACGTCTCGCCGTACTCGCGGCTCACGACCGGAGCCCCCGGAGCGTCGTCAGCCACGGGCGCTGCGCGTTCGACGAGTCGGTCAGGGCGCGCGCGACCGCGAGCTCGAACGGCGTTCGCTCGACCGGGACGAGGTCGCAGATGCGGTCGTCCTCGACGATCACGGTGTTCCGCAGTCCCTCGACCAGCGACCGCGCGAGGTACGGGTTCACGTCCGTGACGAGCCGGAGCCACCGGGCCGACAGCTCCGGGCTCAACACCGGCACCCTGACGATCCGGAGCCCGCCCCCGAGCTGGCGCCTGGTCCGCCGCAGGATCTCCCCGTAGGTCAACACCTCCGGCCCGCCGATCTCGAAGGTCTCGGCCGCGGTCTCGGGGACGTCGAGCACGCCGGCGAGGTACGCGACCACGTCGGCGATCGCGATCGGCTGACACAGCGTGTCGACCCACTTCGGCGTGACCATCACCGGGAGCCGCCGCGCGAGCCCGGCGATCACCTCGAAGCTGGCGCTGCCCGCGCCGATGATGATCGCGGCCCGGAGCGTCGTGAGCGCCGGGTCGCCCTCGGCGAGGATCCGCTCCACCTCGCGGCGCGACCGGAGGTGTTCGGAGAGCTCCTCGCGGTCCTCGCCGAGCCCGCCGAGGTAGACGATCCGGTCGATCCCCGCGTCGGACGCGGCCGCGGCGAAGTTGGACGCGCAGTTCCGGTCGCGCTCCTCGTACCCCGGGCCGCCGTCCATCGAGTGGACGAGGTAGTACGCGGCGTCGACCGTCTCGCCGTCGAGTTCGAAGGCGGGCGGGAGCGTCTCCGGTTCCAGGAGGTCGCCCTCGACGACCGAGACGCCCTCGGGCGCGTCGTAGCCGTCGGCGTCGCGAACGAGCGCGACCACGTCGTGGCCGCGCGCGCGGAGCGTCGGGACGAGCCGGCTCCCGACGAACCCGGTCGCGCCGGTGACGAGCACTCGCATACCGTCCTCTCGGGCGGGGCGACCATAAGCCCCGTCCCGTTCGGCGGGCGGACGGCGGGCGGAGGCCCGGGAGCGGGACCCCGGACGCGTCGCGGGCGATGTCGGGACCGATCGCTAGAAGTGCCCCCGGGTCCCTCCTCCGGTATGCGCGCTGGCGAGTTCGAACCGGTCCGCGGCGTCGAGGACCTGTACGTCCACGACACCGGCATGTTCGACACCGACGAGTACGGCGCCGTCTACGTGTACGACGCCGAGCGGCCGATCGTAATAGACACCGGAACGGGGGCGAACCGGGAGGCCCTCTTCGAGACGATCGAGGAGATCGGGATCGGCCGCGACGAGCTCGCGTGGATCCTGCCGACCCACGCCCACCTCGACCACGCCGGCGGGGCGGGCTACCTCGCCGAGCGCTACCCGAACGCGGAGGTTCGGGTGCCCGAGAAGGGCGTCCGGCACCTCGTCGATCCCGAGGCGCTCGTCGCGGGCACCAAGTCGGCGGTCGAGGACCAGTGGGAGTACTACGCGGAGCCGAAGCCGGTCCCCGAAGACCGGATCGAGGGGGTGAGCGAGGGCGACCGGATCGATCTGGGCGACCGCGAGCTCGTCGTCCGCGAGGCGCCCGGCCACGCACCCCACCACGCGGTGTACCACGACCCCGACGCGGACGTGGTGTTCGCCGCCGACGCCGCCGGCATCTACGTCCCCGAAGTCGACGCGGTGACCCCGACGACGCCGCCGCCGCAGTTCGACTTCGAGCAGTGTCTCGACGATATCCGGCTGATCGAGGAGCTCGACCCCGACACGCTCTGTTTCGGCCACTTCGGGCCTCGCGACTGCGACGCGGACCTGCTCGGCGAGGCGAAGCGGGCGTACGTCGAGTGGGTCGAGCGGGTCCGCGAGAAGCGCGCCGAGCTCGACGACGACGAGGCGGTCGTCGAGCACTTCGAGGCGGCGAGCCGCGACATCGACTACTGGAACCCCGAGCGCGCCAAGGCGAACACGAGCCTGAACGCGCGCGGCGTGTTGACGTATCTCGACCGCGTCGACGACGAAGAGGAGCGACGATCGTGATCCCCGACGCGGACCGCCGAGAGAAACGCCCTAAACCCCGCCGCCCGTAGGCCCGACCAGATGGGCATCTTCGACACGATCCGGGCCGTGCTCGGGACGAGCGCCGAGACCGACGCGACCCGCGAGGCGGACCCCGAGGACCTCTTCGGGATGTCGACCGCGTACATGACGATGGAGGCGGACCTCCGCTACGACCACTGCGGGGAGGCCGCGCTCTGCTTCTCCGGGATGGACAGCACCCGGTTCGACGAGGCGGTCGAGACCGTCGAGGCCATCTTAGAGGCCGGCGAGATCGACACCGGCACCGGCTTCCACCGCCACGAGGACGACCACGGCTACCAGTGGTTCGTGCTGGAGGACGACGACCCCGAGGACCTGGTGACGAGCGTCCACTTCGCGGCCGACCAGTTCATCGAGGAGGGGTTCGGATCGCGGCTGCTCGCGGCCGTGTTCGGCTTCGAGAACGACGACGGTCCGGCCTACTGGATCTACTCGTTCCGGCGCGGCGCCTACTACCCGTTCGCGCCGCGGGGGACGAGCGACCGGAACCAGCGGGTCGAGTTCAAGCTCCAGTCGGTCCTCGACGGCGAGCTCGGCTTAGAGGACGACGAGTCGTACTGGTATCCGCTGTGGCCCGACGCGCCCGGGAACCACCCGTGGGAGTGAGCGCGGGTGACGATATGAACGACGGCTCGGACGCGGGTATTGCCGGGCGGAACACCCCGAGGAAGCGCCTGCTCCGCGGAATCGCCGTCCAGACGGCGGCCGTCGCCGCGGCGGTCCACCTGCTGTGGGCGTGGCCGCGGCTCGGATCGCCGCCGGACG
Source organism: Halorubrum trapanicum (assembly GCF_002355655.1). Taxonomy (NCBI): domain Archaea; kingdom Methanobacteriati; phylum Methanobacteriota; class Halobacteria; order Halobacteriales; family Haloferacaceae; genus Halorubrum; species Halorubrum trapanicum. Next base: position 1,635,525 of record NZ_AP017569.1, read on the forward strand.
CGCGCCCCTACTTCTTCCTCGCCGGGAGCGCGCTCGCGGCCGCGGTCGCCGTCGCGACGCTCCGGGGCGGGGAGTACCGGCGGCTGTACGCGCTCGGGGCGGGGACGCTCGGGGCGTTCCTCGGCGGGTTCCTCGCGTGGCACGGGGGCGACGCGGCCGCGGCGCTCGCCGCGGAGCCGCTGGCGGTCGTCGCGGTGATCGTCGAGGTCGTCGGCGTCGGCGCCTACCTCGCGCTCTACCGTCTCGCGCCGCCGACGAGCGTCGTCGTCGAGCGGCGGCGGGGCGGAGGGGACGTCGAACGCGAGGACGCGGCGGAGGAGGAGTCGCCGTGACCGACGCGTACCGAACGGTGGCAGAGCGCGCGACCGCGCGGTTCGAGGTCCAGGGGTCGGAGTTCCTCGGGCACGTCGCGCCCGTCGACACGGTCGAGGCGGCGGAGTCGTTCGTCGAGGCGGTCGGGGAGGAGTACGCGGACGCGACCCACAACGTGCCCGCGTACCGGGTCCCCGCGGGCGAGCCGTCCGAGCGCACGCCGGGCTCGGAGCCGATGCTCCGGGAGTACTCGTCGGACGACGGCGAGCCGACCGGTTCCGCGGGGAAGCCGGCGCTGAACGTCCTCCAGCAGCGCGAGGTCCGGAACGTCGCCGCGGTGGTGACGCGGTACTACGGCGGGACGAACCTCGGGGTCGGCGGGCTCGCGCGCGCCTACTCACGCGCGGTGAAGGAGGGCGTCGACGCGGCCGGCGTGGTGGAGGAGCGCCCGCACCGGTCGCTCGTCGTCGAGACGGAGTACGACGACTCGGGGACGGTCCGGGGCGTCATCGAGTCGACGGGCGTCGAGTTCGACGCCGACTACGGTGAGCGGGTCCGATTCGACCTCCGGGTGCCGGTCGCGGAGGTCGAGGAGCTCCGCGAGCGGCTCAACGACGCGACGAGCGGGCGGGTCGACATCGAGCGCTGACGCGCTCGGACCGCACGGCGGCCGGCTCGACGGCCCGCCTACGAGAACTTCCGGACCGTCATTTCGAGGGTGTCGAGGTCGAGGATCGGCGCGTAGCCGGCGTCTGGGTCGATGTTGACGGACTTCTGGAAGTCGGTCTGGGCCTGCCAGCAGCCGGAGTTGACCGCGAGCACGTTGTGGTACTTCCCCCACCCGAGCTTGTGGACGTGGCCGGTGTGGAACACGTCGGGCACGTCCTCCATCACGAGGTAGTCGCGCTCCTCCGGCGCGACGCGGGTGTGACCGCCGAACTGCGGCGCGACGTGGCGCTTCTTCAGCAGCTGGTACATCGCCTTGTGCGGCTCGTCGTAGCTCGCCTTCTCCTCGGGCAGCTCCGCGATCACCTCGTCGAGCGAGACGCCGTGGTACATCAGCACCTCGACGCCCTCGACCGAGACGGTGGCCGGGTTCGAGACGATCCGCGCGTCGTGGACGTCCAAAATCTCCCGGATCTCGTCGTCGAACCCGGGCTGCGGCTCGGCGAGGCGGACCGCGTCGTGGTTGCCCGGGATCATCACGACCTCGGTGTCGGCGGGCACCTCCTTGAGGTGTTCCGCGAAGACCTCGTACTGCTCGTAGATGTCGACGATGTCCAGCTCCTCGTCTTGGTTCGGGTAGACCCCGACGCCCTCGACCATGTCGCCCGCGAGCAGCAGGTACTCCACGGGGTCGGCCTCGGGGGTGTGGAGCCAGTCGGTGAAGCTGTGCCACGCGTCGGCCATGAACTCGTCGCTGCCGACGTGGACGTCGGAGATCAGCGCGGCCTGGACGTGGCGGTCGACCCCGCCGGGGCGGTGGGTCCGGGGGACGTCGGGGAAGTGGAGCGAGTCGGCGAAGAGGATGCCGGCGTCGTCGGCGAGCGTCCCCTCGACCGCGACGCACTCGTCTAAGAGGATCTCGTCGACGACGTCGGCGAGGCCCTTGTCCTTCATCACGAGGGCGGGGAAGGTCCCGGTCGTGTCCTCCAGCTCGATCAGCCAGTGGCCGGACTTCGTGGAGCGGACGTCGTTGACGAGGCCGATCATCGCGGCGTCGCTGCCGCCCGGCATGTCCGCGATCGCCTCCGCCGGGCGGTGGTTGACGCGGCCGCGGAGGATCTTCGAGAGCCGTTCGTAGCGGTCGCGGAACGTCGTGACGAAGTCGGCGTACTCGCCGGTCCCGGTGCTGCGGCCGGTCATGTCGTTACCGACCTCTAAGTCGCGCAGGTCGGGGTCCCGGGACCGTTCGGAACCGTCGTTCGCGGCGGTTTCGGGGTCAGAAGCGGCGTCGACGGTCGTGGAGTCGGTGGCGTCGTTCGTTGCGGCCCCGGACGCGGTCTCGGTCGCCGCAGATTCGGAGCCTATAGACCCCTCCGTTTCGACTGGAGATTGTCCGGGTTCGTCCGGGGAGGCGGCCGATCTGTCGGCGTCGCCGATCGCCTCGCGGACGTGGTCGGCGGTGATCCGGAGGGCGTCGTCGGGGGCGCGGTCGACGGCGGCCGCGACGGCGGCGGTCGGATCGGTCGCGCCCGCGAGGAGGGTGACCGCCTCGCGCTCGGCGTTGTAGCCGCGCTCGGCGAGGGCTTTCGCGATCCGGGCGTTCGACTCCAGCGGCACGATACCCGAAAGGAGGGTCGCGGGCAAAACCGTTCCGGAGACGTCGGAGGGGCGAGCGTGTGGGGCCGCGAGCGAGGGCGGAATCCGCGCGACCCGGAAGCTTATGAACGGAACCCTCCAAAGGCGACGTAATGGACGAAGGGGATCGGCCGACGGACACCGACGGGTCGGCCGGTCGAGACGAGCGAACCGAAGATCACTCAGGGGCGACATCCGACGGGTCGGATGACGGGGGTCCCGACGGGGCGGACGACGGGACGGATGACGGGGTTCCCGACGAATCCGACCGCGCGGTCTCCGGTAGCTCGGGCGACGGTCCCGAGACCGGGCGCGAAGTCGACCTCGGGGACGAGCCCGAATCATCCGGGGAAGCCGTTGTTTCCGGCGAATCCGACATCGGGAGCGAAGCGCAGGGCGCACCGGAATCGGTGGGAGGTCCCGCGTTCGAGACGGAAGAGACGACGACCGCCGACGAGTCGCTTCTACACCGGTTCCGTCACGACCGGGAGGGCGCGCTGATGTGGATCCGGGAGATGTTGGCGAGCGTCGGCGTCGTCCTCCTGATCGGACTGTTGCTGTTCGGCGTCAGCGGCGTGTGGCCGCCCATGGTCGCCGTCGAGTCGGGGAGCATGGAGCCGAACATGCAGGTCGGCGACCTCGTGTTCGTCACCGAGCCCGGGCGGCTCGCGCCGGACGCGGCCGAAAACGGCGTCGGGGTCGTCACCCACGAGGTGGGCCAAGAGGTCGATTACCGGACGTTCGGGTCCTACGGGTCGGTGATGATATACACGCCCCCGGGGCGGACCGGGTCGCCGATCATCCACCGGGCCATGTTCCACGTTACCGAGGGCGAGAACTGGTACGACCGCGCAAACCCGGAGTATCACAACGCCGTCGACTGCGGATCGCTCGCCAACTGTCCGGCGCCGCACGACGGGTACATCACCCTCGGCGACAACAACGGCGCCTACGACCAGGCCAGCGGCCTCTCGCCGCCCGTCAGGGCCGAATGGGTGAACGGCGTGGCCCGCCTCCGGGTCCCGTATCTCGGCTACATCCGGCTGATCGCGACGGGACAGGTAGAGCTGAACGAGGCGATAACGCGGACGGTCGGGAGCGCCCTCCCGGCGGTGGAGTCGGCACTCGTCTCGTCCGCCCCGGCGGCGTGACGCTCGCCGGGACAGCGGCGGCGTGACAACCCCGAGCTGGCTCAGTTGTCGAACCGCGCCTGGACGAACGGCTGCGCGTTCTCGATGTCGCCGAGCCGCGAGTCCGACAGGAGGACCGCCTCGGTCTCCTCGACGGGCACGGAGAGGCCCATCTCCTTCGTCCGGCCGTAGCGGCCCTTCGAGACGACGACGGCGTTGACGATCCCGAGCATGTCGAGCTCGCTGATGAGGTCGGTGACCCGCCGCTGGGTCAGGACGTCGGCGTCGATCTCCTCGCAGAGCCGCTTGTAGATGTTGAACACCTCGCCGGTGTTGATGTTGTGAACACCGTTCTTTTCGAGGAGGATGACGGCGAATAAGACGATCTTGCTCTGGGTGGGGAGGGTGCGGACGACCTCGACGACGCGGTCGAGCTCGATCTTGTCTTGGGCCTGTCGGACGTGTTTCTCGGCGACGATCTCGGCCTGCGAGCGCTCGGCGAGTTCGCCGGCGGTGCGGAGGAGATCGAGCGCACGGCGCGCGTCGCCGTGTTCCTGCGCGGCGAAGGCGGCGCAGAGGGGGATCACGTCGTCGGTGAGCGCGTCGGGCTTGAACGCGGTGTCGGCGCGGTGCTGGAGGATGTCGCGGAGCTGGTTGGCGTCGTACGGCGGGAAGACGATCTCCTCCTCGCCGAGGCTCGACTTGACGCGGGGGTCGAGGAAGTCGGTGAACTTCAGGTCGTTCGAGATCCCCATGATCGAGATCCGCGAGCGGTCGAGCTCGGAGTTCATCCGCGAGAGATTGTAGAGGGTGTCGTCGCCGCTCTTCTCGACGAGCTTGTCGATCTCGTCGAGCATGATCACGACCACGCGCTCGTGGTAGTCGACCGCCTCGAAGAACGTCGAGTAGACGCGGTCGGTTGGCCACCCCGTCATCGGGACCTCCTCCATCTCGTCGGCGTCGTCTTCGAGGGTTTCGATGCGCTCGTCGAGCTCGTCGACAGAGTCGAACTCGGTGTCTGCGAGGGCGGCTGCCGCGTCTTGGCCGGCCGTCTCGTCGGCGTTCGCCGCGTCCGCGCGGAGCTCTTCGAGGCGCTCCAGCCGGTCGGCGATCACCGCCTGGTTCTCCTCGATGAACGTGTTCGCGAGCTGGGCGAGGACGCGGTACTGTGTATCGGTCACCTCGCAGTTGATGTACTCGACCTCGCAGGGGACGTCGTACTTCTGGGAGGTGGACTCGAGCTCCTGGGAGACGAACTTCGCCGAGGCGGTCTTCCCGGTCCCCGTCTTCCCGTAGATCAGGATGTTCGAGGGGGTCTCGCCGCGGAGCGCGGAGACGAGGATCGTCGCCATCCGGTTGATCTGGTCGTTGCGGTGCGGGAGCTCGTGCGGGGTGTACGAAGGGCGGAGGACCTCCTTGTTCTCGAAGATCGGTTCGCCCGAGAGGAGGTCGTCGAACAGGCCCTGGTTGTCTTCGTCGTCGTCGAGGACGACGCCGTCGAAGTCGACGTCGGGCGACGAGCGGTCGCGACCGCCGTTGTCGAGCCCCGCCGTTTCGGGTCGAGCGTCGGTCGAGAGGGAAGCCGTGTCGGCGTCCGATTCGATCGAGTCGACGTCCGGCGTATCGAGATCGGATCCGTCGTCGACGTCGGGGTCGGTATCGGGGTCGGTTTCGATTGGGTCGTCGGAGTCGACTTCGGTCGGACTGTCGGGCACTGTTTCGGTTGGAGCGTCGGGATCGAAATCCTCGATATCGGTGTCCTCAGCCGCTGAAGCGCCGTCCTCGAACTCGTCGGTTCCGGAGCCCTCGACGCCGAAGCTGTCGGGGTCCGAAGTCGAAGAGTGACTTGGCGACGAGTCCTCGGAGTCGCTGCTGTGGTCCGATTCGTCGTCGTCGTCCGGGTCGATGCCGCCGTCGGTCCGCGGTGTGTGATCGCCTTCGTCCATGTGAACCCCTCTGTTTCAGGTGGAGACGGCCAGATATGTCGCTTGAGACGCCGTCTCCCGTCGGAAATACGCATTCGCGGTCGAAATCGAGACCGACCACGTCCAGTTGATACAGTCGAACCAGATGAAGAGATGGTACAAAAGTGTTCCTCTCTGGAGTTGAAACGTCCCCCTCGCACGAGATGTCGGGGCGATCGCGAGGCGGTTCGGGTTGATCGGTGGGACGGTCGAACCGGTCGAACAGTCGAGAGAAGAGGAACGGCAAGCGTGGAGATATCGTTGGCTTTTGAAGGGGTTCCTACGGTGTGGCGGGCTTCAGCCGTATCAGCGGCTGACCTCTTAGGCTCGTTATCGCCCGTGACTACCCGTACTCAGACCGGCAGTTCCGTTGGACAGTTTCGATCCATCGACTTCGACACCCGATTTCCCGTTCCGTCGTGTCGACTCGATCGGGGAGACCCCCACACCCCTTTGTTTCGGGTGGAACGTCGAAACAGGGTGGTGGGGGTTGGAGGCCGGATTATAATAGCGGTAGTTTTATAATACAAACCATACAACAGTACCCTCGACAATCCTCTCTAGAATATATTTGTGTTGGTGTAGTTGTTTTATTTGTAGATCGAGTAGGAATTATCTTGGTGGACCTAGATCGACCTCCAGCACCGACCTCACCCCCCGGCAGATTGTGGGTTCCACCCGAAACAAAGGGGTGGGGGGCTCCACAAAGGCGCGGGAGGCTCCCGAACGATATTCGATAGACCGACGTCACGTCCTGCCAGTCGGCACTCCACCGCCGGACCGTTCCGACCGACAGCGCCCAGCCACCGAATATCACGGTCGACGCCGATAGTTTTACCATCCGGTAAACGAACTGTATACTCACCTATGAAGCGATTCCGCACGCCGAGCGAGGTGGTCCGATGACCGATACCGGAGACACCGGAACTGACGACACCGGAACTGACGACACCAGAACTGACGACACCGGAACCGAGGGTCCCGCGAGTACCGGACGAATCTTGGACGGCGTCACCGTCCTTGACCTCTCGACGTTCGTCACCGGCGGCTTCTGCTCGGCGATGCTCGCGAACCAGGGCGCGGAGGTCGTCAAGATCGAACAGCCCGGCTACGGCGACGCGGTCCGCCACTCCGGCCCGCCGTTCATCAAGGGGGAGTCGCCGTACTACTGGACGCTGAGCTACGGGAAGAAGAGCCTCGAACTCGACCTGAAGAACGAGGACGCGAAGGAGGCGCTGTACGAGCTCGTCGAGGAGGCGGACATCTTCATCCAGAACTTCCGCCCGGGCACCGCCGAGCGGCTCGATGTCGACTACGACACGCTCACCGACCACAACGAGGACCTGATCTACCTCGCGATCTCGGCGTTCGGACAGACCGGTCCGTGGCGCGAGCGATCCGGCTACGACCTCCTCATCCAGGGGATGAGCGGGATCATGAGCGTCACCGGCGAGGCGGACCGGCAGCCCGTGAAAGTGGGCCTCCCGATGACCGACCTCATCACCGCGATGTGGGCCGCCTTCGGCGCGACGACCGCGCTCTACCGCCGCGAGCAGACCGGCGAGGGCGAGTACATCGACCTCGGAATGTTAGAGGCCACCCTCCCGTGGCTCACCAAGCAGGCCGGGATGGTGTTCGCGGGCGAGGAGACGAAGCGCATGGGGACGAAAGACCCCGTCCTCGCCCCCTACCAGACGTTCGAGACGAAGGACGGGTTCATCAACATCTGTATCCTCAACGAGAAGCTCTGGGGCGAGCTCTGCGAGGCGCTCGACCGCCCGGACCTCCCCGAGGACGACCGGTTCGAGCAGAACGCGGACCGCGTGGAACACTTAGACGAGCTCGAAGCCGAAATCGAGGCCACCCTCGCCGAGAAGACGACCGACGAGTGGATCGAGGTCATCGCCGAGGACGCCGGCGTCCCCGCGGGTCCGGTGTACAGCGTCGAGGAGGCGCTCAACAGTCCGCAGATCGAGGCCCGCGGCACCGTCTCCGAGATCGAACACCCCGAACTCGGCGAGGTGCCCGTGATCGAACACCCGCTCAAGTTCCGCAACGCCGAGAGCGGCTTCGAGCTTCCGCCGCCGCTGCTCGGCGAACACAACCGCGAGGTGTTCCGTGAGCACGGCTACTCGGAGGCCGAGATCGACCGCCTCGCGGAGCTGGGCGTGTTCGGCGACGACGCGGACGCTGACGACTGATGGCGTCGTCTGCGACCGACTCCACCGAGGTCCGCGTCAGCGGCGTCGGTATGACGCCGTTCGAGAGCGACTCGGGGCGCTCGCTCACGGACCTGGCCGCCACCGCCGCCGAGCGCGCCCTCGCGGACGCCGCGGTCGACCCGGCCGATGTCGACGCGCTCCACTTCGGCAACGCCCTCGCCGAGGCGTTGGACGAGAGCACGGGGCTCGCGAACGCGCTCGCGGCCGCGCTCGGGCTCGACGGGGCCTCGGCGGACCGGATCGAGAACACGAGCGCGACCGGCGCGAGCGCCTTCCACCGCGGCGTGGCCTCCCTTCGGAGCGGCGACGCAGACGCCGCGCTCGTCGTCGGCGCCGAGAAGATGTCCGCGGGCGACACGCGGGACGTCACCGAGGCGATCAGCCGCCTCGTCCACCGCCGCGAGTACGCGCAGGGGGTCACGCTCCCCTCCTTCGGCGGCCTCGCCGCCGGCGCCTACCTCGAACGTCACGACGCGCCCCGCGAGGCGTTCGCCGCGGTCGCCGCCAAGAACCACGCTAACGCGGTCGACAACCCAGTCGCGCAGTTCCGGAAGTCGATCGACGTCGCGGACGCGCTCGACTCCCCGGTCGTCGCCGCGCCGCTTCGACTGTACGACTGCTGTCCGATGTCCGACGGCGCCGCCGCGGTCCTGCTGACTCGGGCCGACGCCGACCGCCCTTCCTCGGCCTCCGAGAGAGACGCCGACCGCGTCTCCCCCGCCGTCGCCGGAATCGCGAGCGCGACAGGGACTCACGCCGTCGCCGAACGCCCGGATCCCCTCTCTATCGACTCCGTCCGGACCGCCGGCGAGCGCGTCTTCGACCGCGCCGGAATCGCCCCGGACGACGTCGACGTCGCCTGTATCCACGACGCGTTCACGGTCCTCGAACTGATCGAATTCGAAGAGCTCGGCTTCTACGAGCCCGGGACCGCGTGGGAGGCGACGCTCGACGGCGACACCGCGCTCGACGGCGACCTCCCGGTCAACCCCGGCGGCGGGCTCAAGGCCCGCGGCCACCCCCTCGGCGCGACCGGCCTCTCGCAGATCGTCGAACTCGTGTGGCAGCTGCGGGGGGACCTCCCCGCGGGCCGCCGCGTCGACGGCGCGGAGACGGCGTTCGCGATCAACGTCGCCGGGTTCGGGAACAACAGCGTCTGTACGGTGTTGCGCGCGTGACGGATTCGAACGACACTCCTCCGGAAGAACCCGGCATAGCCACCGACCGCGACCTTCCCGCGGACCACGCTTTCGCCTGCGCTGACTGCGGGCGACGCTGGTACTACGACCGACGCCGCTGTCCGGAGTGCGACCGCTCGGCGGGCGACGCCGCGACGGTTCGACTCGAAACGGGGGCGGTCGTCGCGACGACGACGGTCGAGACCACGCCACCGGACGTCCGCGCGCCGAACCACCTCGCGCTGGTCCGGTTTGACGAGGTCCAACTGATCGCGCAGGCCGCCGACGGCGACCTGTCTCCCGGTGATCGCGTTCGATTCGACGGTTCTCACCGGCTTCGCGACGAACGCGAGCGGACCGACCCGCGGCTCGTCGCGGTCGACAACTCCTGACGACGGGGACCGATTTCGACTGGAAACCGATTTCGGCTTGAAACTGGTCTCGACCTAAAATCGATCTCGACGGGAAACACCGGCCGAAAAAGGCGACTGCCCGGCTACTCCGTCCGTTCCAGCGACTCGAAGATGAACTCGTCCATCGCCTTCCGGGCCTCCTCGGGCGCGTCCTCGTGACCGAGCGAGATCCGGCGCCCGCGCGCGGCGTGGATGACATCGGTCACCAGCTGACCCATCCGCTCGGCGTCGACATCGCGGAAGACGCCCTCTTCTATCCCCTCCTCGACGACTTCGACGATGCTGCCGCGGAGGCGGTCGTAGTGCTCGTTGAACACCTCGCGGTGGTCGCCGTCGTTTTGCGCCTGCGTGTACAGCTCGTGGTACACCTTCATCCGGTCCCAGTGGCTGAACTCCTCGAACTCGGGCCCGAACAGGCACTGATCGACGCGGGCGCGCAGTTCGGTCCGCGGGTCCGCGTCCCCGTCGACGACGACGCTCCCCTCGTACTGGTCGATGATGTGTTCGAGGAACGAGGACATGAGGTCGTACTTCCCGTCGAAGTGGTAGTGGATCACCTGCCGCGTGAGGTCCATCTCCTCGCCGATGTCGCGCATCCGGAGGTCCTTGTAGCCGTGCTTGCTCAGCGCGCGGAACGTCGCCTCCATGATCACCTCCTTCGTGTCCTTGGAGGACACCGTCTCGTCGCCGCCGTCGACGTTTTCGCTCGGGGACTCGGCGGACTCTTTCGCCGATCCGCCCTGTGATTCGCTCATACTGACACTCTACGTGTGAGGTACATAATACGATTGCCTCTCTCGACCTACGTTGCCCAGTCATTTACCGTCCGGTAAAGTTTTAACCTCTTGGTCAAACCCTATTATCGAACATGACACAGACGATCGTGCGAAACGGGACCGTGGTCTCGCTCGACCCGGACGTGGGTGAGTTCGAGGAGGCCGACGTCCTGATCGAGGACGGGGAAATCGTAGAGGTCGGAACCGGGCTTGCGGCGTCGAACGCGGAGGAGATCGACGCGTCCGGGAAGATCGTCGTCCCCGGCTTCGTCGACTCGCACATCCACCTCGCGCAGACGCAGGTACGCGGGATCGCCGGCGACTGGTCACTCATGGGCGAGTACTTCGACCACATGCTCGGCAACATCACCGGGCTCTATCAGCCCGAGGACATGTATCTCGGCGGCCTCTACGGCGCCTTCGAGAAGCTCTACACCGGGACGACGACGGCGCTCGACTGGTCGTACCCCAACACGCTCGAACACGGCGAACGCGCTGTCGACGCGCTGCAGGACACCGGCCTGCGTGCCGTCTACACCTACGGCCCGCCGGGCGACGACGCGGCGAAGTGGTGGTACGAGAGCGACGTCGGCCTCCCCGAGGCGAAGATCCGGAGCCTCCACGAGGAGAAGATCCGCGACGACGACCTGCTCAGCCTCGCGCTCGGGCTCCGCGGCCCGGACTTCTGCACCCCCGAGACCGCCCGGGAAGACCTCGAACTCGCCCGCGACCTCGGCGTCCTCTCGACGATCCACATGGGCGCGGCGCTGTGGCCGTCCTCGGAGTACGGCGACGACTACCAGGGCTTCGGCGCCATCGAGGACATGCTCGGCCCCGACGTCAACGTCGCCCACGGGAACCACTTCACGCAGGAGGACATCGACCACGCCGTCGAGCAGGGGGTCTCCTTCTCCTCGACGCCGGAGGTCGAGATGCAGATGGGGCACGGCATCCCAGTCACCGGGAAGGTGCTCGAAGCGGGCGGCCGCCCGGCGTGGGGCGTCGACGTCTGCTCGAACGTCAGCGGCGACATGGGGAGCCAGATGCGGATCGGGCTGCAGCTCCAGCGCATGTTCGACAACCAGGCGGTCTTGGAGGGCGACGAGGAGGTCACCGAGGTGAGCATCTCCGCGCGCGACACCTTAGAGATGGCCACGATCGAGGGCGCGAAGGCGCTCGGGCTCGACGACGAGATCGGAACGATCACGCCCGGCAAGCGCGCCGACCTCGTCCTGTTCGACGCCGACGACTTCATGACCGCCCCCAGCCACAACCCGGTCCAGACCGTCGTGTTCCAGACCGACCCCTCGCACATCGACACCGTCCTCGTCGACGGCGAGGTCGTCAAGCGCGACGGCGAGCTGACGAACCCGAAGGTCGACGAGGAGTTCGACCGCTTCGTCGCTTCCGGCGAGCGCCTCCTCGACGAGGCCGGGATCGACCTGTAACGTCACTGACCGACGACACCCACACTTCACATGCGAATCGGACAATACCGAACGACGGACGAACAGACACCGTGGCCCGGCGTCGCGACCGACGACGGCGTGGTCGACCTCGCCGAGGCCGGCGCCGCCGCCGGAATCCACGTGCCCGACCGAACCAGCGACCTCCTCGCCGACTGGGAGTGGCGCCGGAAGGCCGACCTCGCGGTCGAACACGCCGCGGAGACGGGGGTCGGCGTCCGCGACCCCGCCGACCTCCACCGCGCCGCCCCCGTCGACGACCCGCAGAAGGTCGTCTGCGTCGGGCTGAACTACCGCGACCACGCCGAGGAGGGCGACAACGAGATCCCGGACGAACCCGTCCTCTTCTCGAAGTTCCCCACCTCGGTCGTCGGCCCCGACGACGCGGTCCGGTGGGACCCCGAGTACACGGAGAAAGTCGACTACGAGGCCGAACTGGTCGCCGTGATCGGCGAGCGCGCCCGCCGCGTCGACCCCGAGGACGCCCTCGACCACGTCGCCGGCTTCACCGTCGGCAACGACGTCTCCGCGCGCGACCTCCAGCACGGCGACGGTCAGTGGGTCCGCGGGAAGAGCCTCGACACCTTCGCCCCGACCGGTCCCGACCTCGTCACGACCGACGAGATCGACGACCCCCACGACCTCGAGATCTTCGCCGAGATCAACGGCGAACGCCTCCAGGAGTCGTCGACCGAGAACCTGATCTTCGGCGTCGACGAGCTGATATCCTTCTGTAGTCGGGCGTTCACGCTCGAACCCGGCGACCTCGTCTTTACGGGCACGCCGCCCGGCGTCGGTGTCTACCGCGAGCCCCCCGTGCTGCTCGGCGACGGCGATTCCGTTACTATCGGCGTCGAGGGCGTCGGCGAACTCACGACCGAGTTCGAGACGGAGTAGACTTCTCGGCTCGTCGGAGTTTATAAATGATCGCCGGCGTGGCGGCCCCGTTGAAGCTGGGTTCTTCGGACGCGTTCGTACATCCTAACCAAGCTACAAGTGTCCTCGTGCTGTTACACCGCCAATGGAAGATCTGTATCTCTACACCGGCTCATTCGCCGTAATCGGAACCTCGATGGGAGGGCCAGCGGTAGCGTCGGTCGCCGCTGGCGATCGCAGCATCCCGATACTGCTCATGGCGATCGGTGGGGTTGGAATGCTCGCCGTCGCCGGCTACGAATCGCTTCAAACCGACCCAGAAGAGTTCACTGCCTCTCCTATCGTCCTTCTGGCGTTGGTCGGTGCTGCCTGTTTGACTCTTCTCGGAACAGTACTCCCTGTGGTGACTGATTTTTAAGTGGCCTCGATTGACCGAAATCGGAACAGCTTCTCTGCCGAGAATTTCAACGGAGCCCGTATAGCGAATTCCTCTACAGCTCCGGCCGTTCATTTATAAATAGTTGATCACAGATCGGCGGTGAGTTCCTCCAAAGCCCCAGTCGCGAGGGTGCCGTACGCTCGCTGTCGTTCGAAAGGCGCAGTGCGCCTTTCGTGATGACGAGAGAGCTCCGCTCTCTCGAACCACGCGCTTCACTCGGTCGCTCACTGCGTTCGCTCCCTCGTTCCAGTGCTTGCGTCGTCATCAGAACGCTTCGCGTTCTGATTGGCTCACGAGAGCAAAGCTCTCGTGAACGCCTACGTCGCCCTCGCGACTGCCCCTTTGAGTCCCACCCCGTACCGCACAGCACCGCAGCCTCACACCTCCCCAGCCTCGCGGTTCGCTCAGGGCTCCCTGCGGTCGCCCCTCGCTCACCGCGTCCCTCGCGGACTGGCTCGCGGCCTCCGCTTCGCTCCGGCCGCTCGCAGGCGCAGCGAGGCGCGACGCGCCTCTGGCAGCCGCCGGCGACGCCACCGCCGGCTGTTTATAAGCGACCGTCGGAACCGCTGGCGACTATTTAAATACTGAATCGCTGCTACCGATCTGCGATACTCACTCCCGTTCTCGCTCGTCGCTATGTTCGTACAGATCGGAACCACTCGGAATACGCCACTTTTTGAGGACAACGTGCCTGAAACATCGAATTCTAACCGCGGCAGTCCGTCCTACTCGACCCAGTTCATCGGCAGAGTTTTGACACTGTTTCGTAATGGGAATTGTATGCCTAATAAGAAAGAGTCGATCTCGATAGAGCTGCGATATCCATTTCCGGAGGATCGGGTGTTTCGATACCAAGCGATGGAGGACGTTCTTGCGGTTCTCATCGATCAGCCATACGCGGCGTACTCGATGAGCGAACTCGCGGGTCTCACGGGAGCGAATCAGGGGACGATCTCGAAGGCGGTGAAGCTGCTTTCCGAGCTTGATGTCGTCGAAACGGCACGGGACGGTCGGACCCGGCAGGTCCGGATCAACCGCGAGCGGCTCACGAAACCGGATCCGATTCTCTCGATCCCGCAGAGCGAGTTCCACCACCCGGTCCGGGCCTTCCTCCAACGAGCCCAAGAGGAGCTGGACGGGGTAGTCGGTGTCGTCCTATTCGGCAGCGTCGCTCGGGGGGAAGCGGATAGGACCAGCGACATCGACCTACTGGTGGTCGTCGACGGGGACCGAACGGCCGCTCGTCGGACCGTCCAGTCGATCGTCAGCGACCTCGAGGACCGACGGTTCGAAGGGAACCGCTACACCTACCAGCCGCTCGTCGAATCGACGGACAGCGTCCGCCGAATCGGCGACGAGCTCCGTCCCCAGTTCGACGACGGCATCACGTTGGTCGATTCCGACCGCCTCTCAGAGCTCCGAACTGAGGTGTACAGCGATGAATGACGATATCCGGGATCGATTGGCGGAGGCCGAGCGGAGCTTCGAGGGCAGTCCCGGAACGATCGAGGAGGGTCTGGACGTCGACGACGCGGAGCTGGTCCAACTTCGCCGTGCCTGCCGGCTGTTGGAGGTCGGATCGAACCTCCTCGACCGGGGGTACTACACGGTCGTAATCGAGTCGGCGTTCGTCGCCATCGAGCGCACGATTCAGTTCCGGCTGATCTACGACGGAGCGATGTCGCCCTCGGAGGTCATCAGCAGCCACCGACGGCTCTACCAACGCGGGGCCGAGATCGGTCTCTACGACGACGCCTTCGGGGACGACCTCGCCGAGCTGTGGAACCGGAACCGAACGGAGACCTACTACAGGCTCGGCATCGCGACGAAGGAACAGGCCGAGACAATGTCCGGGCTGGCCGGGGGTATCCACCGACACCTCGTCGACGTGACTCGGGTGTCACACGAGTGTCCCTGTCGGGGGTAGCTCCCTCGAACCGCAGTCCTCGTCGCTCTCTTCGTTCGCGACCCGCTCGCACGGTCGTCTCACGGCCGGCTCCCGGGCACACACCGAGGCGTGTCGCGCCTCTTAAAGACGACTCAGAGCCGCCGGCGATGCCACCGTACCGCGAACTCATTTAAATATCCGACTCCGCCAGCCCGAACACGTCCCGCGGGTTCTCGTACACGACGGTCCGGATGTCGTCGACGTCGATGCCGTAGCGGTACAGCTCGAATATCGCGCGCTTCACCGCGTACGGGTCCGTGCGCAGCACGTTCGCGGTGTCGGTGTCGATCATGATCCGCTCCGGGCCGTACTCGTCGATGGCGTTCGCCACGTCGGCGGCGTCGACGCCGACAAGCCACGAGTGGCCGATGGTGTAGCTCAGGTAGCAGTCCGTCTCGGTCATCAGGTACTCGGTGTTGTTCGCGTCCGCGTGCGAGGCGACCACGCGCTCCTCGTCGAGGCCGGCGTCGGCGGCCGCCCCCACGTCGCGCTTCACGGCCTCCAGCGCCGGGTTCTCGCCGTCGAGGACCGGGTCGGTGCCGAGGCCCGCGTTCTTCTCGTACCCGGGGGTCACGCCGAGGTCGTCGCGGTACTCCCGCTTCGCGTCGGGCGTCGTGTTCGGCGTGTGGAGCAGGACGGGGAGGTCGTGGTCGGCGGCCAGCTCCATCTGCGCCCCGACGACCGCCTGCTGTTCGTCGACGTCCCAGCGCTCGACGTGCTGGCTCGGGACGACGCCCGTCTCGCCGACCGCGACCACCTCGTCGAGCGCGCAGTAGTCGTCCATCGCGGCCAGCAGCTCGTCCGGGTCCTCGATCCGGACGCCGGTGTGGACGCCGAGGCTCAGCTTCGCCTCGAAGAAGTGGTTGCGCTCGATCGCCCGCCGGCGGTTGATCGCGTCGTCCCAGAGGAAGCGGATGTCGCTCGCCTCGACGGGCTTGTAGGGGGTCCAGTGATACCCCGACGACACCATCACCATCGACCGGCACCCCGACAGCGCGTACCGCTCGCGGTCCTCCCACGAGAGCGTGTGCGCGTGGTTGTGCGGGTCGATCCACGGCAGGTTCAGCAGCTCGGTCGGGAGGTCGGGTTCGGACTCGGACTCGTCGAGGTACGCGGCGTCCGTCGGGCGCGCGGTGGCCTGGGGCGCGGTCATGCCTCCACCGTCGTCCCCCGGCCACTTAGCGTTTTACAGATTGGTAAAACTTTATTGCCCCTCCGACTCACTCTCGGATATGACACTGTTGATCGGGACAGACTCCGGGCTGTACCGAGCCGACGACGTCCCCTTCGAGCGCGACGAGCTCGACCCCGTCCTCGACTGCGGGGTCGTCACGGCCGTGAAGTCGTGGGACCACACCGAGGGCGTCTTCGTCGCCGCCTCGACGGGCGCGTACCGCTCGCTCGACGGCGGCGAGACGTGGACCGACCTCGAGGTCCCCCTCGGCGACCGATTCTGGCACGCCGGGACCAGCGAGGTGTGGTCGATCCTCGCGACCGCGGACGGCGCGCTGTACGCCGGCACGAACGACCCCTACGTCTTCCGCTCGGTCGACGGCGGCGAGACGTGGACCGAGCAGAAGGGGTTCCGCGAGCTGCCTTCCCGCGGCCACTGGGAGTCGCCGATCGACCCCCACTACGCCCGATTGCGAGCGCTCGAAGCGGTCCCCGGTCGACCCGACCACCTCATCGCGGGCGTCGAGGCCGGCGGGATCCACGTCAGCCGCGACGGCGGCCGCACGTGGTCCGACCACCGGGACGCCATCGTCGACGACGTCCACCAGATCCTCCCCATCTCGGAGGACGTCTGGCTGGTCACCACCGGCTACCTCGACCACAATCTGGAGAACCTCGGACTCGGCCACGCGGTCGGCGAAGGCGGCCTGTGGCGGACGACCGACGCCGGCGAGTCGTTCGAGCGGCTCGACGTCGGCAACGACTTCTCGTACATCCGCCGGGTGTTCGTCCACGACGGCCGGGTGATCTTCTGCGGCGGCGAGGAGGCGCCCCCGGCGTGGGTGAACGACGACCACGAGGTGGCCTTATTCGAGTCGACGAACTTCGGGCGCGACTTCGAGCGCGTCGAGTTCCCCGGCGAGCCCCACGAGATAATCGAGACGTGGGCTGTCCACGACGGCGACGCGGTCTGCGGCTCCGGCCTCTTCGACGTGCCCGACGAGCGCGACGACGTGACGGGCCGGATCATGCGCCGCCTCCCCGGCGAGGGGGACGAGGGCCCGACCTACGAGACGGTCGGCCGCGTCGACGCGAACGTCAGCCGGATCGAGGTGGTCTGAATGGCGGACGAGACCGGTTCTCCCGACGAGTCGGATGCGGACCGGGGTCGCGACGCGCCGTCGCTGCTCGGCCGCTCGCTGTACGGCGGCGTCCTCGCGTACATGGCCGTCGACGGGTTCAGGAACAACGACAAACGGGTCGCCGTCGCCGAGGAGAAGGGCGTCCCGATGCCCGACGTGCTCGTCCCGTTCGTCACCGGAATGCTGCTGGTCGCCAACCTCGGGATCGTCCTCTGGCGGCTCCCGCGGGCGGCCGCGGGCGCGCTCGTCGTCTTCTTCCTCGGGACGACGCCCGCGATCCACGACTTCTGGACGATGGAGGGGAAGGAGCGACACGGAAACAAGATCAACTTCCTGAAGAACCTCGCGCTGCTCGGCGGCGCCCTCGTCTTCCTCGACGCCGCGAGCGAGGACAACGAGGAGTAGCGCGGCCTCGACGTCCCGGAACGCTCGGGCGCGGGCCGCCCGCGGTTTCGTTTAATATTTGTGTAACTTCCTTCGTCCTCCGTCGATTTCGACCTCGTCCGCCGCCGAGCCCCCGGATCGGGATGTCTGACGCAGTTCTTAAGTGAGAGGGGCGTGGAGCCTACCGTAATTCCCCGAACGGGCGTCGAGCGTCGGATCGAACGGCGTCGCGGAAACGAACGCGGTGTTCGGGTAACCCACACGGACTGGAGGTCAGGATGGGACTGCTCACGAATCTCAGAGACAGCATATCGCGGGTCACGGACGGCCTGTTCGCGGCCGACGAGCCCAAGCGGATCGGGATCTACGGACCGCCGAACGCCGGTAAAACGACCCTCGCCAACCGGATCGCACGCGACTGGACGGGTGACGCCGTCGGCCCAGAGAGCCACATCCCCCACGAGACTCGCCGGGCCCGCCGGAAGGAGAACGTGGAGATCGAACGCAACGGGCGGACGGTCACCATCGACATCGTCGACACCCCCGGGGTGACGACGAAGGTCGACTACAAGGAGTTCCTCGACCACGACATGGAGAAGGACGACGCCGTCCGCCGGTCGCGCGAGGCGACCGAGGGCGTCGCGGAGGCGATGCACTGGCTCCGCGAGGACGTCGACGGCGTCATCTACGTGCTCGACTCCACCACCGACCCGTTCACGCAGGTGAACACGATGCTGATCGGGATCATCGAGTCGCAGGACCTTCCGGCGCTCATCCTCGCGAACAAGACGGACTTAGAGGGGTCGGACGTCCAGCAGATCGCGAACGCCTTCCCGCAGCACGAGACGATCCCGCTGTCGGCGCTGGAGGGCGACAACATGGACGAAGTGTACACCAAGATCGCGGAGTACTTCGGCTAATGGCCGGCCCGAAAGCCAACGTCGACGCCGCGGACGACCCCGACGACGGCGACGACTCCGGTGACGGCGTCCGGATCGACATGATAAGCGGCGCGCGGATGGAGGGGCTCACGAGCATGGAGAAGATCCGGCTCATCCTCGACGGCGTCCGCGACGGCAACATCGTCATTCTCGAAGAGGGGCTCTCCCCGGACGAGGAGTCGAAGCTCATCGAGGTGACGATGACCGAGATCAGTCCCGACGACTTCACGGGCATCGAGATCGAGACGTACCCGAAGGCCGAGGCGGGCGATCAGAGCTTCCTCGACAAGCTGATGGGCCGCGAGTCGACCCAGAAGCTCACCGTCATCGGCCCGGCGAACCGCATCGAGACCCTCCACAAGGACGAGAACCTCATCAGCACGCTCGTCTCCCGCAAGTAGATGCCCCACCAGTGTACCTCCTGCGGCCGGACGTTCCCCGACGGCTCCAAGGAGATGCTGTCGGGCTGTCCCGACTGCGGCGGGAACAAGTTCCAGTTCAAGCCCGCGGGCGCGACGGGGGAGGCCGGAGCCGACGAGGGCGGCCGGGCGTCCGGGTCCCCCGCCGACGCGGCCGACCCCTCCCCGCCGACTCCCGAGGACCGGCCGGCGCCGACGCCGGACGACGGCGCCGCCGATCCGACGCCGAGCGACCCCTCGGACGCGACGCCGAGCGACGCCGCCGCGAGCGCCGACGCCCCGGCCGAATCCGACGGCACGGAGCAGATCGCGGACCGGAGCGACGAGGACACCGCGCAGGCGAGCGCCCGCTCCGAGGTGGTGTCGCCGGACGAGCTCGACCGAGCGAGCCGCGACGTCGAGCCCGCCGAGACCCCGCCGGCCGAGGAGGGGCCGGAGCCGGGCATCGACGCGCTCCGCGACGAGCTCAACGACCAGTTCGAGAGCATCCGCATCGTCAGCCCCGGCCAGTACGAGCTCAACCTGATGGAGCTGTACGACAGACAGGAGTACATCATCTCCCTCCAGGAGGACGGCCGCTACGTCATCGAGATGCCCGACGCGTGGGGCATTCAGGACGAGTGACGACCGACCGACACCTCCTGGCTCGACGCCCCGCGTCCACTCGTTCCCGACACCGGCCTCGTTGATCGCGCGTTTCGTTTCTCCCGTCTGTGCGGCGTCGATCCGGTCGATCCGTCGATTCGGGCGACCCTTGTCGAAGAGGATACTGTTATCCGGCTTCCTCCGCTACGGAGTCGCATGTTTACCGATCGATTCCGCCGACCGGGCCGGGACTCCGGCCGCGGTCCGGGCCGCGCCGTCCCGCTCGCCCGCCGCCGACCGCACCCCGGACGCCGAGCGTCTCGGACTCCGGACGAGGTAGCCGCATGCGCGTAATCGCCAAGTTCGGCGGCACGAGCCTCGGGAGCGGCGACCGGATCGAGCGCGCGGCCGACTCCGTGGCGAGCGCGGTCGCGGCCGGCCACGAGATAGCGGTCGTCGCGAGCGCGATGGGGTCGACCACGGACGACCTCCTCGACGACATCACCTTCGAGACGGACGACGCCGACCGCGCCGAGATCGTCTCGATGGGCGAGCGCACCAGCGTCCGCATGCTGAAGGCCGCGCTGTCGGTCCGCGACGTCGAGGCCGTCTTCCTCGAACCCGGGCACCCCGACTGGCCGGTGATCACGGACGAGCGCGGCGAGGTCGACGTCGCGGAGACGAAGAAGCGCGCGCGGCAGATCGCCGCCGAAATGGACGGCGTCGTCCCGATCATCACCGGGTTCCTCGCGGAGGACCACGACGGCAACGTCACCACGCTCGGTCGCGGCGGGTCGGACACGACCGCGGTCATGCTCGGCAACTACATGGACGCCGACGAGGTCGTCATCGTCACCGACGTGGAGGGCGTGATGACCGGCGACCCGCGGGTGGTCGAGGGCGCGCGCAACGTCGGCCAGATCACCGTCGACGAGCTCCGCAACCTCTCCTTCCGCGGCGCCGAGGTGGTCGCGCCCTCCGCGCTCTCGTACAAGGACGAGGACCTCGACGTCCGCGTCGTCCACTACCAGCACGGGGACCTGCTCCGCGGCGGCACCCGGATCGAGGGCGAGTTCGAGAGCCTGATCGACATGCGCGAGGAGCCGCTGGCGTGTCTCACCATCGCGGGCCGGGCGATCCGCAACCGGCCGGGGATCCTCTCCGAGCTGGCGAACGCGCTGCGCGCCGAGGAGATCAACATCGACGCGGTCGCCTCCGGGATGGACTCGGTCACCTTCTACGTCGACGTCGACGTCGCCGAGACCGCGGAGGCGCTGCTCCACGAGGCGGTCGTCACCGACGAGGCGCTCTCCTCGGTCACCGTCGCCGACCCCATCGCCGTGATCCGCGTCACGGGCGGCGAGCTCCCCAACCAGTCCGGCGTCATCCAGGACATCATCGCCCCCATCGCGGACGCCGGCATCAACATCATCGACCTGATCACGAGCGCGACCTCCGTCGCGGTGTTCGTCGACTGGGACGACCGCGAGGAGGCGCTCGAAATCGTCCAAGACCGGTTCGACTGAGTCAAACGTCCCTGTTCGACGCTTAGACGGCCGAGTTCGACTCTGTCGAAATCCTTCATACCAGATAGGAAACGGCTGCCGAATACAGCGGGTGTAGTCATCGCGGGAACTAGGTTATTTACTCTATTTTGATCTTGAATCAGCCGATAGAATACGCGTGTGAATGTATTATGACAGTGTCCCCACTATTCTTAAGTTGGGATGAAAGATGCTATATCTGTCTTTGTGAGATACAACAGCAATATATGTAACAAAACGCCCATAACAATTGAGTAGGTGAAGTTTGCAATAGTTCCTGTTAAATAATAACTGGTGTCCCCAGTATCAATATCATCAGCCCTGACAATTGATTTAGCCGCAAATATCACTCCTAGAGCTGTATATGCTTGTATTAGCATGAGTGTGAGGATAAGAATATTCTCAAGTTTGCCAATTGCAGTTCCAGTATCCTTCTGATCATCATCTATTTCAACACCCGCGTACCGGAATACGTAGTTTACTACCCAAGTGCTAGAAAAATGTAATAAAATATACCATAATAGTATAAATATTATAAGTGAAATTTGGTGATTCAGAGCATGGATGAGTATTGAACCACCGTTGCCGGCCTCCTGGAATGATATCGAACTGTTCATAGTATTATTTTCTGGAAAGGCATTATCAATTTATCTGGTCATAATTTTCCAAGATTTTTGAGAGTCTACGTTCTACACCCAAAACCTGTTCAACATTTGATTTATTCAAATGGTAAGATACTGTTTGTGCCGAAATGTTGGCTTCCTCTGCTATTTCCGACTGACTCTTCGATTTATCGTATTGACGGACAACATCCATCGTCGTATCTCCCCATTCAGAACGTATGATTTCAAGTAGGTTTATTTGGTCAGACACCAGAGTGTCAATATATTCTGAGTTTCCGCTTAATTGAAACTTTAATTCATTATTTTCAAGCTCAAAAAGAACTATATCGGCTCTTGCAAAGGCTGGCCCGTCCATCTGAGAAATGTCCGATGCTCCTTTGTTCACATCGATTTTATCAGTGACCGCCGCCATTCTGAACTGTTCTGGATAGAGAGTTCTTGAGAAGATCTTCTGGATATCCGCAATTGGTTTGACCGAGTTGAGAACAGCTCCAAACTCATCAATTCCTTTGAGTACGTCAAACTCGGCCCGCATACTGTCTTGATATCTCTGATTAGCCTCTGAAATTGCGGTATCCAACCTCTCTCTGAACGCTTCTCTGTCCTCTATTTTCTGTGAATCTACTACATCCGCGAGCACGACGCAGTACTGTTTTGTCACGTTCTGATTCATTCAATCATTCTCTTTGAAACTGCCTTTCTAAGATGTTTCCTTTGATTCTGGCCCTTCCACATATATAAATCTGGGTGGTAAATTGGCTTTGAGATAATGTTATTTCTATGAATGGTCCAATACTTTATACTTCTGAGCGCGGTTAGATAT
The DNA here is from genome assembly GCF_002355655.1 of Halorubrum trapanicum. Lineage (NCBI taxonomy): Archaea > Methanobacteriati > Methanobacteriota > Halobacteria > Halobacteriales > Haloferacaceae > Halorubrum > Halorubrum trapanicum. The sequence goes on from NZ_AP017569.1 coordinate 1,658,184, forward strand.
TCCTTCCACATCCACTCTCCACAACTTTCTTTTTATATAACCACGAAAGTGTTGTATACACTCTCTGTGTTGACCGATCCGGAACAGTTGAATCCTTACGCGGTTCCGTGCGAGACTCACGCGCTCTATTCAGCAGACCCTTGAATCCGGATTTTATCCGTCTCCGGCCCTCAGCCGCCTTCTTCGGGGTCGAACCGGTACCGCGTCGTCGGCGCGCCCTCGATCCGCGGTCCCGAGCCGACCCCCGCGAACCCGACGGCCTCGGCCGCGTCGATCGCGGTCCCGTCGGTCGGGAGGACGGCCTCGACCGTCATCCCCTCCCGGGTCGCGAACCGCACCGGCTCCTCGAACAGGCGCTCGACCGCGTCGGGGTCGCCCTCGACGTTCGTCACGTGGACGGTCCCGTCGCGCACGTCGAACGCGACGAACCCCGCGACCGCGTCGACCGGGGTGTCGGCCTCGTCGTCGGCGCTCCGACCAGCCGGTTTCGCCCCGTCGCCCGCGGGGTCGCGCCCGGTCGACTCGGCCGTCACCGCGACCCGGACCGACCGGTCGTGGATCATGTTCCGGACGACGCCTTCGGGTCGGCCGGTCATCGATCCCAGGGCCGCGGCGTCGGCCTCGACCGCGTCACGAACTCGCATACCTCCGCACTCTCGCCGGGCGACATAAAATCGCCGCACGCTCGCCGCGACCGGATGATTTTAACGACCGGCGGACGCAGGAACGCGCATGTCCAAATCAACGAAGATCGTGGTCGGAACGGTCGGCGTCTCGGCCGTCCTCTCGGTGCTCATCGTCCTCTCGTACGTCCTCGCCTGATGTTCTCGTCCCGGTCGCTCGACGACGACCTCGCGGCGGTCCGCGACCGCTACGCGCCGGGGTCGCCCGTCCTCGACGTCGAGTCCGACTTCGAGACGCTCCCGCCGGCCGCCGCGGAGGACCTCGGCCTCTTCGTCGACGCGCTCGACCCCGCGTCGTACCCCGCCGACTGGCTTCCCGAAGCGGTACCCGACCTGCTCCGGAAGCACGCCGGGACGCCGTTCACCGTCGGGCTCCCCGGCGACGGGACGGTCGTCCGGACGACCCAGACCGACCCCCAGGCCGTCCTCGTCAAGCGGCGCGCGGAGGGGACCCCCGACGACTTCCTCGCGTTCCTGATCGCCGAGCGGCTGGTCCAGATCGACTGCGAGCCGGCTTCGGGGGCCGTCAACGGCAGTAATTCTTCCGACCTCCCCGAGTCGTTCCTCCCCTTCTTCGGCGAGCGCTACCGCGACCTCGACGCCGCGATCCGCCGTCCCGACCCGGAGACGGGCGAGTCGACCACCGGGTTCGGCCCGACCGACGTCTTCCAGGTCGCGAACGCGCTGTTCGACGCGTGGGTCGGGCTCCACACGCGCGACGAGTTCACCTCGTGGGAGGGGGAGTACCCCCGCCTCTACGACGCGTGGGTCGACGCCGGCGAGCGGCTCTCCGGCCGGCTGGGCGACCTCTCGGGCGAGGTCGCGCGCGGAGGGACCGACTTCCCGAGCGCGACGGAGTACGCCTGCTCGGCGGTGAAACACGACCTCGACCTCCCGGCGCCGTACGGCGCGCTCGACACGACCGCCTACCGGGAGCGCGGGGCGGACTACGCGGTGGCGTGGGCGGAGAAGACGTTCGCGGCGCTCGTCGACGAGGAGGAGTGACGAGCCCCCCGGAGCGAAAGCGGGGCGCCCGCGGCGAAGCCGCCGCTCAGACGTCGACGACGACGTTGCCTTCGCCGTCGAGGTCGATGACGCCGTCGAACAGCTCGCGGAACCGGTCGAGCGTCGCGACCTCGTGGACCTCCTCGGAGAGGTGGAAGATCCCGACCGCGTCGTGCTCGTCGAGGAGGTCGAGGATCTCGGCGGCGGCCTCGTACACCGCGTCGTCGTCGGCGTAGTACGCCATCTCGGTGAGCGAGTCGACGGAGACGCGGCGCTTCCCCTCGTTCTCGGTGAGGAACCGCTCCACGCGGTCGACGACGCCGTCGAGGTCGTCCGGCGCGGAGACGTAGTAGACCTCGTCGGACGTGCGCCGCGAGTAGCCGCGCTCGACGGAGAGCGTGTCGAGGATGGTCGCCTTCGTCTCGTCGACGTCGTAGTACTCCAGCTTCTGCTCGACCTCGCGCGCGGTGGTCCGCGTCGAGACGACGAGGAAGGCGTCGGTGTCGGTTTTTAAGAAGTCGGTGTCGATCCGGTCCGTCTCGCCGATGCTCGGGTGGACGAGGAGGAGTCCGGTCCCGCCCGGTATCGTCTCCGGCCCGTTCTCGACGGCGAGGGAGTAGTCCATGGGATCGGAACTCGCCGGACCGACTTAACGGTGCGGGCCGGAGCCGTCCGAGACCGTCGGACGCGGCCGGGCCGCCCGCGTCGCGGTCGGCCGGTGTCGTGTGCGCCAGCCACTCACACCCCACCGTTTCGTTTGGAGATTCCGACACGCACGGGACCGCTCCCTCGACGCCGGCTCCGACGCGGCGGTCGGTTTTTTTGCCCCGCCCGCCGTCGGTGCGTTCGATGCCCGGGCACGACACCGCGCGCGACGTCTATCGGCAGGCGCTCCCGGTTATCGCCGTCAGCCTGATCGCCGGGCTGTTCGCGGGGACGATACTCGCCTCCGAGACGATGCGCGCGAACATCGCGGAGGTCCCCGGCCTCCTCCTGCTGCTGCCCGCGTTCCTCGCCACCCGCGGCGGGGTGTACGGCTCGCTCGGCGCCCGGCTCTCGACCGGGCTCCACCAGGGGCTCATCGAGCCGCGGTTCCGCCCGGACCGCCGGCTCACGAACGCGGTCGTCGCCTCCTTCCTCAACGGGATGACCGTCTCCGTGTTCATCGCGGTCGTCACCTACCTCACGCTCGTCCTCTTCGGCGACGGCGGGAGCCTCTTCCAGCTGGTCGGCGTGATGGTCGTCGCCGGCTTCCTCTCGGCGGTGCTGATGATCTCCGTGCTCATCTCGGTCATCTTCGTCGGCTACCGCCGCGGGCTCGACCCCGATAACGTCATCGGGCCGGTCGTCACGACCCTCGGCGACGTGTTCGGGGTGTTCTTCCTCCTCGTCGGAGTGGCCGTCGTGGGGGCCGTCTCGTGACCGAGCCCCGGTCGACCCCCGTCGACGAGTGGTCGATACGGCGGATCGTCCGGACGATGATCCCGCTCTTGGCCGCGCTGTCGGTGCTCCAGCTCGTCTCCGGCACCGTGTTAGAGACCTACGAGGCGGTCCTGCTGCGGTATCCAGCCCTCCTGGTCCTCGTGCCGGTCCAGATCGGGACGGCCGGCAACCTCGCGTCGATCACCTGCTCGCGGCTCACGACCCAGCTGTACCTCGGGACCTACGAGCTCAGCCCGTCGAACCCCGCGCTCCGGGCGAACGCGGGCGCGGTGTTCGCGCTCGCCGCGACCGTCTTCGGCGCCGTCGGCGTCGCCGCGTGGGCGATCGGGCTCGCGCTCGGCGGGTCGCTCGCACTCGGCCGAGTGCTGCTGATCTCGCTGGCCTCCGGGCTGGCGCTCGCGGTCCTCGTCGTCGTCGCCAGCGTCGCCGCCGTCGAGGTCTCCTACCGCGTCGGGCTCAACCCCGACGACACGACGATCCCCGTGGTGACGAACCTCTGTGACGTCGCCGGGGTGTTGATCCTCTTCGCGGTGGTCTCGGTCGTGCTGTGAGTCGGGTCCCGGTCGAACCGCGGGCCGATCAGAACACGCTGTCGGCGGTCGCGGCGCCGACGACGCTGAACACCGCGCCGACGGCGACGGCCTTCGCGGTCGTCGCCACGACTTCGCCGTCGCCGATCCCGCCCTCGACGAGGAACGTGTGGGGCGCGTCGAAGATCAGCGCGAGCAGGAGTACGGAGCCGAACGCGACCGTCATCAGCGAGACGAACCGCGTCGGGATCCCGACGAGGTCCGGCTCCTCGTCGACGTCGCGGCCGGTGTCGGCCCGGTACAGCGCGGCGTACCCGATCAGCGCCACGAGCCCGGCGGTCACGGCGGCCTGGATCCAGTTCATCCCCGCGGCGAGCTCCCACACCTCCGCGGTGACGACGAACGGGCCCGCGAGCAGGAAGCCGCCGACCGACTGCTGGGCCATGTCGGCCACCCGGAAATTCGGGCGGCGGAGCGCTCGCGGTCGCTTCATACCCCCTAGCGGAACGGGAGCCGGTAAAACACCGCCGCTTTTCACCGCTCTCCCCGTTCGGCCGGTATGAGCGTTCGCGAGGAGTTCGACGAGTGGGCGGCGAGCGGGAAGGACCGCGGGATGGAGGACCGACACTGGCACACCGCGAAACACGTCTTGGCGCGGATGCCGGTCGAGGACGGCGACGCGGTCCTCGATTTAGGCACCGGCTCGGGCTACGCGCTCCGCGCGCTCCGCGAGCGCGGCATCGGCCGCGGCTACGGCCTCGACGGCGCGCCCGAGATGGCGAACAACGCCCGCGGGTACACTGACGACGGCGCGGTCGGGTTCCTGGTCGGCGACTTCGACGAACTTCCCTTCGCCGACGACGCCCTCGACCACGTCTTCTCGATGGAGGCCTTTTATTATGCGAGCGATCCTGTCCACACGCTCGAAGAGGTTCGTCGGGTGCTGAAGCCGGGCGGGACGTTCTACTGCGCCGTCAACTACTTCGAGGAGAGCGAGACGTCCCACGCGTGGCAGGAGAACATCTCGGTCGAGATGACGCTGTGGTCGCGCGACGAGTACCGCGAGGCGTTCCGCGAGGCCGGGCTGTACGTCGCCGAGCAGGACGCGATCCCGGACCGCGAGACCGAGATTCCGGAGGCTTCGGAGTTTCCGACCGAGGGGTACGAGACGCGCGAGGCGATGGTCGACCGCTACCGCACGTGGGGGACGCTGTTGACGGTCGGCGTGGCACCTTGATCCGGGTTTATAAATGGGCGGCGGCGGCGCGGTAATTGCCTCCAAAAACTGCGTAGTCTATTTATAAATAGCCGATCGCAGTTCGGCGGCGATCACCTCCAAAGCCCCGGCCGTTTACTTATAAATAGTTGACCGCGGATCGCTGGAGAGTGCCTCCAAAGCCCCAGCCGTGAGGAGGGCGCACGCTCGTTGCGCGCTTCAGTCGCTCACTTCGTTCGCTCCTTCCAGTGCTTACGTCGCCTGCGCCCTCCTCACGGCAGCGTGGCGCTACGCGCCACGGGCAACCGGCGGCGAAGCCGCCGGTGACTGCCCCTTTGAGTCCCACCTCCACCGCTCCGCACAGCACCTCACGCCTCCCCAGCCTCGTCAGTCGCCTCCGCTTCGCTCCGGCGACTGACTCCCTCGCGCGGTGCTGCTCGGCCGCGGGGCGGCCTCGCAGGCACGCGCCACCGCGGATCTATTTATAAATAAGCGTCGCCGTCGGCGGTCGCGGTCGTGCCTCCCGTCGCCCATCATCGCGCGGTTCCGACGGTTTAAATCGCGTGGGGGTCCAGACTCCGGTAATGGAACCGAGTTCGCTCTCCGGGCTCCCCGCGGGCGTCGGCGAGGCGCTCGAAGCGGAGGGCGTCGCGGAGCTGTACCCGCCCCAGCAGGCGGCGGTCGAGGCTGGCGTCGTCGACGGCGAGAGCATCGTCGCGGCCGTGCCGACCGCGTCGGGGAAGACGCTGATCGCGGAGCTGGCGATGCTCTCCTCGATCGAGCGCGGCGGGAAGGCCTTATATATCGTTCCGCTGCGCGCGCTCGCCAGCGAGAAGAAGGCCGAGTTCGAGCGCTGGGAGGAGTTCGGCGTCACGGTCGGCGTCTCGACGGGCAACTACGACTCCGACGGCGAGTGGCTCGCGAGCCGCGATATCATCGTCGCCACCTCGGAGAAGGTGGACTCGCTGATCCGCAACGGCGCGCCGTGGATCGACGACCTCACCTGCGTCGTCAGCGACGAGGTCCACCTCGTCGACGACTCCCACCGCGGGCCCACCCTCGAAGTCACCCTCGCGAAGCTCCGGAAGGTGAACCCCGGCCTCCAGACGGTCGCGCTCTCCGCGACCGTCGGCAACGCGGACGTCATCGCCGACTGGCTCGACGCCGAGCTCGTCGAGTCCGACTGGCGCCCCATCGAGCTCCGGACGGGCGTCCACTTCGGCAACGCGATCGAGTTCGACGACGGGAGCCGGCGCGAGGTGCCCGTCGAACGCGGCGAGGACCAGACCGCGCGGCTCGTCGCGGACGCCCTCGACACCGAGGAGGACGGGCAGGGCGGCTCCTCGCTCGTCTTCGTCAACTCCCGGCGCAACGCGGAGTCGTCGGCCCGCAAGCTGGGCGAGGTCACGGCGCCCCGCCTCACCGGCGACGAGCGCGACCGCCTCCGCGAGCTGGCCGAGGAGATCCGCGGCGTCTCCGACACCGACACCTCGGAGGACCTCGCGGACGCCGTCGAGCAGGGGTCGGCGTTCCACCACGCCGGCCTCGCGAGCGAACACCGGAGCCTGATCGAGGACGCGTTCCGCGACCGCCTGATCAAGTGCGTCTCCGCGACGCCGACGCTCGCGGCCGGCGTCAACACCCCCGCCCGCCGGGTGATCGTCCGCGACTGGCGCCGCTACGACGGCGAGTTCGGCGGGATGCAACCCCTCGACGTCCTCGAAGTCCACCAGATGTGCGGGCGCGCGGGCCGCCCCGGGCTCGACCCCTACGGCGAGGCGGTGCTGCTCGCGAACAGCGCCGACACCCGCGAGGAGCTGTTCGACCGGTACGTCTGGGCCGACCCCGAGCCGGTCCGCTCGAAGCTGGCGGCCGAGCCCGCGCTCCGGACGCACGTCCTCGCGACGGTCGCCTCGGGGTTCGCGGCCACCCGAGACGGGCTGCTCTCCTTCCTCGATAACACCCTCTACGCGACCCAGACCGACGACGAGGGGCGCCTCGCCGCGGTCACCGACACCGTCCTCGACTACCTCGAAGTCAACGGCTTCGTCGACCGCGACCGCGACGGCGGGAGCGAGGGCCTCGCCGCGACCGGCATCGGCCACACCGTCTCGCGGCTCTACCTCGACCCGATGAGCGCGGCCGAGATCCTCGACGGCCTGCGGACCGTGGCGGACGGCGACGACGAGGACGCCGCCGGCGACTTCGTCCCCGCCGACGGCGCCGGCGCGGACGCCGACCCCGACGCGGGCGCCGACGAAGCCGGGTTCACGACGTACACGCGGGCGGACGACGAGGCGGACGGCAACGCGGACGCCGAGACGGCGGCTTCGAACGACGGCGCCGACGCCCCCGCGGTCACCCCGCTCGGCCTCTATCACCTCGTCAGCCGGACCCCCGACACCTACGAGCTGTACCTGAAGTCCGGCGACCGCGAGGAGTACACCGAGGTCTGCTACGAGCGCGAGGCGGAGTTCCTCGGCGACGTGCCCTCCGAGTACGAGGACGTGCGCTTCGAGGACTGGCTCGCCGCGCTGAAGACGGGCCGCCTCTTGGAGGACTGGGCGAACGAGGTCGACGAAGACCGGATCGCGGAGCGCTACGGCGTCGGACCGGGCGACATCCGCGGGAAGGTCGACACCGCCGAGTGGCTCCTCCGCGCCGCCGAGACGCTCGCCCGCGACGTCGAGGGGATCGACGGCGACGTCGTCGTTCAGGTCCGCGAGGCTCGCAAGCGGCTGGAGTACGGCGTCCGCGAGGAGCTGCTCGACCTCGCCGGCGTCCGCAACGTCGGCCGCAAACGCGCCCGCCGCCTCTTCGAGGCCGGCATCGAGAGCCGCGCCGACCTCCGGGAGGCGGACAAGGCGGTGGTGCTGGGCGCGCTCCGCGGCCGCGAGCGCACCGCCGAGCGCATCTTGGAGAACGCCGGCCGCGAGGACCCGTCGCTCGACGGCGTCGATCCGGACCGCTCGGCGAGCGCGGCGGCGACCGCGGGCGCTGACGCCGACGGCGACGGCGACGGGCAGGCGAGTCTGGGTGATTTCGGATGACTGACCCGGCTGTCGGCGCCGACGGCGAGCCGGCGCCCGACCCCGCGGTCCGCCTCGTCGACGGAACGTTCGCGATCGCCGACCTCGACGCGTTCCTCGCCGATCTCGACGAAATCGCCGTGGAGACCGGCGCGATCGTCCAGGCGTTCGACGCCGGCCTCGTCGTCTCCGCGACGCAGCTCCGCGAGGCGGCGCGGCTCGCCGCGCGGTCGATCGCCCGCGGCGAGGCGGTCGCGCGCGACCCCGGCGTCGAGGTCCTCCTGTACGCCGCCGGTCGCCGCCAGATCGACCGGGCGCTCGAACTCGGCGTCTCGGAGGGCGAGCGCGCCGCGGTCGTCCTCGTCGCGGACTTCGGCGAGGTCCCCGGCGCCGACCGACCGACCGCGGACCTCGACGGCGCGGTCGAGGCGGTTCGGGAACTCGCCGCCGGCTCGACCGAAATCACCGACGGAGCCGACCTCGGGACCGCGTTCGACGAGGACCGCGTCCGGGAGTTCTACGGCGTCACCGACCGCGAACTCGCCGCCACGAACGGCGACCTCATCGACGTCGTCCGCGAGCGCGTCGCGCTGCTCGACGTCGAGAAGTGACCGCGGGTTCGGGACCGATGTCTGCCACCCCTTCGTTTCGACTGGAGACCGCGAGACGGGGTCGCCGCTCGGTTCCAAGCGAAGCGAAAACGAGAGAAGTAGTCCATCCTGGATTCGAACCAGGGTCGTTGCCCCCAGAAGGCAACAGGATTGGCCACTACCCCAATGGACTGCGCACTTATCGGTAGCCAGTACGTCTTTGTAAGCGTTGCGCGTTGCGGCCGCCGTGCGATCGGTTGACGCTCCCGCGTGCGACGGTCTCCCCGTCGCGGGGTCGCCGTTCGCCTCGCGCCGCCTGCGGATCGCGTTCGTGGGTATATCGACGCGTTTTACACGACCCAATCCGCACGAAGCTGTATGTACGTCGGACGATTCGTCGTCGTCGCGCCCGGGATCGGCGGCTACCGCGTCTCCTCGCGCTCGTTCCCGAACCGCCGCGTCCGCGACCGCGGCGAGACGCTCACCGTCGGCCCGACGCCGGACGCGCCCGGGACCGACAACCCCTACGTCTCCTACAACTGCGCGCGGGCGGTCGAGACGCCGACCGAGGAGCCGCTGGCGGCCCTCGGCAACGGCTCGCACGTCGACCCGATCGCGGAGAAGCTGGAGCGCGGCTACCCCGCCCGCGACGCGCTCGCGTCGGCGCTACTCGCGCTCGACTTCGAGAAGGACGACTACGACACGCCCCGCGTCGCCGGCGTCGTCGGCGTCGACGCGGCGGCGATCGGCACCGTCCGCCGCGACGCGCTGCTCGTCAGGACCGTCGACGAGCCAACCGTCGTCGCCACCTACGAGACGGACGCGCCCGAGCCGTACGACCTGACGGCGACCGACGCACCGTCGGTCGCGACGGAACTGCTCGGCGCCGACCTCGAACACCCGGTCTGCGCCGCGGGCGCGACCGTCGACGACGGCGGCGTCTCGCTGGCGTTCGACAACGGCGACGACTGACCGGCCGCGCTCCCGCGGGCGACCGGTCCGACTCGGCGACCGCGGAGGCGGGACCGCCCCCCGCCTTTCCGGCTCCCGACGCCTTTTGCCTCCCCCGTCCGAGTGAGTCCTATGGAACCGATCACCGCCGCCGACTACCACGACATCGCGGTCCCGTCCGACCCCCGGATCTCGCCGGACGGCGACCGCGTCGCCTTCGTGCGCCGACAGCCGACCGACGACGAGGAGTACGAGACGACCGTCTACCTCGTCGACGCCGACGGTGAGGGCGACCCGCGCCGACTCACCATCCCGGAGGGGTCCGACGCCGAGCCGCGCTGGAGCCCCTCCGGCGACCGGCTCGCGTTCACCTCCACCCGCGGCGCGGCCGACGACCGTCAGCAGCTGTGGGTCCTCCCGGTCGCCGGCGGCGAGGCCCGCCGCGTCACCGACGTCGTCGGCGGCGTCTCGCGGATCGCGTGGTCTCCGGACGGCGAACGGATCGCGTTCGTCCAGTCCGTGACCGCGGACGACCGCGAGGCCGACCGCGACCTCGCCGTCCCGGACGACTACGAGCCCGAGGAGCACCCCGACCCGCGCGTCGTCGACCGAACCGTCTACCGCTCCGCCGAGCGGTACTTCGACGGCCGGCGCCCCGGCGTGTACGTCGTCGACGCGGACGCGAGCGTCGGCGGCGTCACCGACCCTGACCCGGCCGAGTCGGGGGCGGTCGAGCGCGTCACCGACCGCGACGCCGACTTCGCCGGCCCGTCGTGGGGCGACGCCGACACGCTGTACTACACCGAGGCGGTCGGCGACGACCCCGACGACTCCGTGGAGATCGCGATCTGGGCCCACGACTTGGCGGCCGACGAGGCCGAGCGCGTCCACACCACGACCGGCTGGGGCGCGGACCTCGCGGCGACCGCGGACGGCCGGGTCGCGTTCACGCACGCGGAGCCGGAGCAGGTGTCGATGCAGCCGACGGACCTCCGCGTCCTCGACGCCGACTCGGGCGCGGTCACCGACCTCACCGGCGGCATCGACCGCGGGCTCGGCCGCGACGTGACGCCGGGGTGGGGGCCCGACGAGGAGACGATCTACTTCGCGACGCCCGACGAGGGGAAGACGGCGCTGTGGCACGTCCCCGCCGACGGGAGCCGAGATCCGGAGCGCCTGCTCCGACCCGGAACCGTCTCGGGCGCGACCGTCGGCGGCGAGGCCGGCGCCGGCCCCGAGTCGGTCACCGTCGCGTACGCCGCGAGCGAGTGGGACCACCCGGGCGACGCGTTCGCCTACGACGCCGCGGCCGACGAGACGACCCGCCTGACCGAGCTGAACGCCGACTACCTCGCCGAGCGGGCGGTCGGCGAGCCCGAGGAACTCCGGTTCGAGTCGGACGGGGTGGAGATCCAGGGGTGGCTGTTGACGCCGCCGGCAGGTTCGGGCGACGGGGACGCGGCCGCCGGCGACGGCGCCGACGAGCCGTACCCGCTCGCGGTCGAGATCCACGGCGGCCCGCACGCGATGTGGTCGACTGCGGGGACGATGTGGCACGAGTTCCAGACGCTCGCGGCCCGCGGCTACGCGGTCTTCTGGTCGAACCCCCGCGGCTCGACCGGCTACGGCGAGGCGTTCACGCAGGCCATCGAGCGCGACTGGGGCGCGGTCACCCTCGACGACGTGATGGCGGGCGTCGAGACCGTCGCCGACCGCCCGGAGGTCGACGCCGACAACGCCTTCGTCACCGGGGGCTCCTTCGGCGGGTTCATGGCCTCGTGGGCGGTCGGGCAGACCGACTACTTCCGGGCGGCGGTCGCCCAGCGCGGCGTCTACGACCTCACCGGCTTCTACGGCTCGACCGACGCCGCCTACAAGCTCGTCGAGGGCGACTTCGACACGGTCCCCTCCGAGGAGCCCGGGTGGCTCTGGGAGCAGTCGCCGACCGGCCACGCCGACGCGGTCGACACGCCCACGCTCCTCGTCCACTCCGAGGACGACACGCGGACGCCGATCTGTACGGCGGAGCTGTACCACCGGATCCTCCGGAAGAACGGCGTCGACACGCGGTTCGTCAGGTACCCCCGCGAGGGCCACGAACTCTCTCGGTCTGGCGAGCCCGGGCACGTCGTCGACCGCATCGAGCGCATCGCCCGCTGGTTCGACGGCTACTCCGACCACCACGACGCCGAGCGCGCGCTCGACCGCCCCGACGACGACGGGCTGACCGCGGGCGCGGACGGAGAGGAGGCGGAAGAGTAGGGGAAAGCGAACTCAGCGCTCGTCCGGGTCGAACCCGTCGATGGCGTCGTGGACGTCGCCGACCCACTCGTCGAGGGCGTCGTGGAGCCGGCGCTTGGCCTCCGGGACCGGAATCGCGGTGTACTGGTAGACGTAGCCGCCGGAGTCGAGCAGCCGCCGCCGGCGCTCGACGAGCCCCTTCTCGCGGAGCGTCGACAGCGACCGGTTCACGTTCGACCGGTCCCGGTCGAGCGCGTCGGCCAGCTCCGAGACGGTGCTGCCCGGGTACTCGAGCAGTTCGAGGTACGCGCGGCTCTCGTGGTCGCGCACGCCGAAGACGCAGGAGAGGACGTGCTCGAAGGAAGGGGAGGTGTCGCCGACGAGGTCCTCGATCTCGGGATCGCTCATGCGACCCGGTTCGCGCGCGGCGAGGTTAAATGTCGGTTTCTGGTCGACGGCGTCACTCCTCGGCGGCGTACCCCATCTGGTCGATGCAGCCCCGCATCCCCGACTCGTCCGCGTGCCGATGGAGGTTCGTCGGCGTGTCGCAGTGGTACGTCTCCCCGTCGTAGCGGAGGGCGACCTCGTGGCTGGCCCCGGCGACCTCGACGTCGACGAGGATCCGCCGGCCGTCGTTGAGCGCGTCGATGAGTTCGTCCGCGGACAGCTCGCCCGCCTCGACTCGGAGTACCTCGCTCATGGGTGTGATTCGGCGGTCGGCGAGTTAAAAGCGACCGATGCGTCTCGGCGTTTTTGGGACCGAGTCGCTAACCGCTCTCACGTCGTCGTCGAGTCCGGGCCCCCCTCCTCGGCGGGCGGCTCGACGCCCTCGGCGGCCGCGACGTCGTCGGTCCGCTTCTCGGTCTCGACGTGCCAGCGGTCGATCTCGGACTCGTACTCGCCGAGGACCTCGGACACCTCGCCTTTCAGCTCGTCGTCGTTGACGTTCACCTCGAAGACGAACGTCTCGCCGTCCTCGGCGCGGGCGACCTCCTGGATGTTCGCGCTGACGAGCTCGTTGTCGAAGTAGTACGGCGCCATCTGGGTCATCACGTTCCGGTAGACGGCGTCTTCCACCTTCCGGAGCGCCTTCCGGCTGGCCGAGTCGGCCGCGCGGGCGACGTGTTCGATCGACTCCCCCCAGCTCTCGCGGGCGCTCTCCGTGTCGTTCTCCTCGACCTTCTCGTAGGACTCCGTGAGCTTCTCCCCGGCCGTCTGGAGGTCGTCTCCCGGCGACTTCCCCGCGCGCTCGCCTTTCCCCTCGTCGACGGAGGCCTGCGCCGCGGTCTTCTCCGAGACGTCCTCGTCGATGCGCTCGTGGGTCTTGGGACGCCACTCGTCGAACTCGTAGTAGGCGTCGCCGTCGACGCCGACCTCCCGGAGCGCGAGGGCGATCCGCTCGCCGTGTTCGACGACGTCGCCCCAGTCGCCGCGCACCTTGAAGCCGGAGATGCTCTCTTCCATCGCTTGCCCCCGTTACGACACGAACGCGTATAAGTCTCCCCGACCGCGCGTGAGCGCGAGCGTCGGTCGAGCGAACGAGAACGGGATATTCGCGAGTCCGTGTGAGCTACTTGCCGTAGGAGAGCCGGCGGCCGAACTCGTCGACCCGGTCCTTGAGGTCGCTGAGGAACCCGCCCGGCGAGACCTGCCGGAACGACGACTCGTCGACCTCGATTCGCTCGCCGGCGAACGGGTCGCGCTCGGCGAGCTCCTCCGAGTCCTGGTCCCCGCTCACGGCGCCCACGACGGTCGACATCGAACACCGTCCGCACGCCTCCGCTTGGATCTCTTCGTCGGACATGGGTATCTCTACCGAACGATCGTGTTTGACGGACTTAAAACCCGTCGGCGGCGTCGCTACGGCGGCTTCTCCGCCACCGCGTTTAAAATCGGGACCGGTTAACGCCGGCTCGACGTCGGTATCGCCGCCGGCTCGACGTCGGCATCGGCGCCGACTTGATGCAGGCATCGGTGCCGACTCGACCGCCGGCCCGATGACCTTTTCAATCGCTCCGTGGAATTGGTTCCCATGGGATACCGCGTCGTCGACACGGACTCGGTGGAGCCGAAGCCCGACCGACCCTGCGAGTGCCGGAAGCTCTCCGAGCCGGGCGGTCTCGATGCCGCGGCGATCAACCGCTTCCGCGCCGAGCCGGGCGAGCAGCTCCCGCTCGCGTACCACTACCACGAGACCCAACAGGAGGCGTTCTACGTGCTCGACGGGACGCTCTCGGTGGAGACGCCCGAGCGGACCTACGAGGTGCCCGCGGACGACCTGTTCGTCGTCGACCCCGAGAGCCCGCAGCGCGCGTATAACCCGGCGGACGCCGACGGTTCCGTGACCGTGCTGGCGATCGGCGCGCCGCCGGCCGACGGCGACGCGGTCGCTTACGACCCGGACGATGAGTGACGCGGCCGAGGGGAGCGACGACGAGACTCGCGACGACGCGGCGACCCCGGCGGAGGGAGACGGGCGCCGCGATCCCGAGGAGCTGCCGGCCGAGATCCGCGAGGCCGTTCCCGACTACGACGACGAGTACCTCGACCGGGTCTCCGACCGGCTGATGTACAGCTACGACCTCGACCGCGACGTGGTCGTCGACGGCGAGCGGTTCGAGCTGACCGCGGAGATGCGGATGCGAAACCAGAAGCAGTTCCTCCACCCCGCGCTGAGCTACGCGGACCACGACGTGATGGAACACCTGTTCGCTCGTCGCGTCGCGACCCCGTCTGTCGGCGAGTTAGAGCGACTCGTGGAGTTCGCTCACGGCGTCGCCGACGAGCGGGTCGACGGGAACGAACAGCACTACGGGACCGACGTCACGGTCGTGCTCGTCGCCGACCGAATCCCCGACGCGGTCGACGAGTTCGTCGACGGGTTCCGCGACCGGACGCTCCTGAAGTTCGGCTACTACGGCCACTACGAGGTGAACCTCGTCGTGGTCGCGCCCGACGAGGAGCGACTCGTCGCCAGCGAGGCCGCGAGCAGCGCCGAGGCGCTCCGGCTGTGGGAACGGGTCGAGAAGCCGGACGACGGGATCTTCTCGAAGTTCGCGAAGCGGTTCTGGCGCTAGGGCGTCACGAGAGCGGCTTTAAAATAGAATTCGTGTCGCGGAGCGGCGACGCCGTCAGTCGTCGCTCGGTTCGGCCGCGGGCGCGTCGCCGCCGCGGACCGTTCTGAGATTTCCGATCCCGATCCGGACGAGCGACAGGGCGATGTAGATCAGCACCAGCCCGAGGACCATCTGCGCCACGGACGAGAGCTGCGCGCCGAGGGTCCCGGCGCCCCCTTGGATGAGGTTGATGTAGAGGTTGTTGTACAGCGCGACCCACGTCAGTCCGAGGACGGTGATCGTCACCATGATCGCCATCGGAACGCCGGTGGAGACGAGCTGCTTGGACTCGTCCCAGTTGGCGAGCCACACCGTCGCCGTCAGCAGCGCGAGCGCCGCAAGCAGCTGGTTCGCGCCGCCGAACAGCCCCCAGAGCGTCTGCCACTGGCCCGAGATGACGAGCACGTACGCGATGCCGATCTGGATGGCCGGGTTCGTGTATCGGCCGCGGGCTGCGGCCCCGATGCCGCCGGAGAGCCCGGAGACGGTCATCCCGTCGTCCATGCCGACGATCTCTTCCATCATGTACCGACCCAGGCGGACCGCGGTGTCGGTGGAGGTGAGCAGGAAGCTCACTAAGACGAGCGCCATGAACACGCTCCCGATGGCCTGCGGGATCCCGAAGCTGGTGAGGATGATCCCGCCGCCGGTCGCGAAGTTCGGTAGCGCGCCGCCGATACCGCCGGCGGCGGCGTCACCGGCGAAGCCGGCGACCGCGAGCGTCGACAGCGCGAGGGCGCCGAGCAGCCCCTCGCCGAGCATCCCGCCGTAGCCGATCAGGCGGGCGTCGCTCTCCTTGTTGAGCTGCTTCGAAGTGGTCCCCGAGGAGACGAGCGAGTGGAATCCGCTGATCGTCCCGCAGGCGATGGTGATGAACAGCAACGGGAACAGCGGGAACAGCCCCGCCGCCTCGATCCCCCAGAACCCCTCGAAGACGCCGATCGAGGAGTCGATGACGAGCGGCTGTGCCGGGGTCGTGATGAGCGTGCCGACGATGATCGCCAGCACGCCCCCGCCGACGCCGGTGTACAGCAGGAACGACGAGAGGTAGTCGCGCGGCTGGAGCAGCACCCACACTGGGAGCGCGCTCGCGACGCCGGCGTACACCATCACGACCGGGATCCAGGCGGCGGTGTTCCCGCCGAGCGCCGCCGCGCCGGGAACCCAACTTCCGGTACTCCCGCTGAACAGGACGAACGTCCCCGCGGGGTGGCTCCCCTCGGCGAGCGCGAACAGCGCGAACGGGTACTGGATGCCGACCCAGACGCCGGCGAAGACGCCGGCGACGAACAGGATCGTCCCCGGGACGAACGGACCGTTGAGCTGGTAGAGGTAGACGCCGAACGCGAGCGCTAAGACCACGTACACCGTACTCGCGGTGGTCACCTGCGGGAACGCGTTGAACACGATCCCGACGACGAGGGCGAACACCGCGACGACGAGGATGATCGTGAGGAACGCGAACCACAGCAGCAGGTTCTTCCCTCGTTCCCCGACGTACTGCCCCACGATATACCCGATCGAGCGCCCCTCGTGGCGGATCGAGCTCGACAGCGAGATGAAGTCGTGGACCGCGCCCATCAGCGGGTTACCGAGCGCGATCCACAGCATCGCGGGAACCCATCCCCAGATGGCGCCCGCAGTGATCGGGCCGACGATCGGTGCGCCCCCCGCGATGCTCGAGAAGTGATGCCCCAGTAGTACCGGCTTCTTCGACGGTACGTACTCCTGTCCGTCCTCGTACTTGTGCGCCGGCGTCTCTCGTTCGTCGTCGAGGTCGACGAAGCGGGAGAGGTACCGCGAGTACCCCATGTATCCGACGGTGAACGTTCCGAGAACCGCGACCATTATCCATATTACGTTTGTCATGAGTTCCCCTGCCTCACGAACTCGGTTTGGAAAGAACGTATTAAATATTGGCTTCGACCGTGATAGTTTTCGCCAGATCCGATCGAATGACTGGGTCAGAGGCCGCACCGCAATTCGTTCCGGCTCTGTGAAAATTAATTTTGTATTTAAACTGCCAGTCCTTATTCGCGCGCGCCCCCTCGAAGAGGGGAAGAGGGCTACTCGCGAGCGGCGGCCGGCTCTCCCGTTTCGACGTCGAGCGCGGCCGCGACCTCCGAGAGCACGTCGCCGCGGACCTCCCGCGTCCGCGACTCGATCTCGGCGACCAGCGGCGGGTCGAACTCCTCGCGGACCTGGTCGAGCCGCTCCCGTTCGGTCGCGACCTTGTCGCGGAGGTAGGTGGCGCCGCGCCCCTCCTCGTGTTCCTCGGGCGACGGCGTGAGCTTGTTCGCGACGAGCCCGCGGACCCGCAGGTCGCGCTCGGTGAACTCCTCGATCGCCCGGCCCGTCTCGTTGACGGACAGCTGGTCGGGGTTCAACACGAGGAAGAAGGCGGCGTCGTTCCGCATCGTGTCGCCGGCGAACTCGAAGAACTCCTTGCGGCGCTGGAGGCGCTCTAAGACGGGGTCGCCGTCCATCAGTCGCCGCGGCTCCATATCGCCGATCGCGGCCTTCTCGAACAGGTCGATCGACTGCTTGCGCTTGTACAGCAGGCGGTCGATCCAGTCGCCGAGGAACTCCGGGAGCCCGAGCAGCCGCAGCGTCGACCCGGTCGGCGCGGTGTCGAAGACGACGCGGTCGTACGGCTCGCTCTCCTCGCGCATCACGTCCACGAACGCGTCGAAGAGGGCGGACTCGTACGCGCCGGGCGTGCCGTGGGACATCTCCAGCTGCCGGTTGATCTCCGAGACCATCGCCGCCGACACCTGCTCGGAGAGCGCCTCGCGGATCTCTTGGAGGTGTCGCTGCATCTCGTCTTCGGGATCGAGCTCCAATGCGTCGAGGCCGCCGACGCCGTCGACGGACTCCGGCTCGTCGCCGAACCCCTGGTCGAACACGTCGGACACGGAGTGCGCGGGGTCGGTCGAGACGACCAGCGTGCGCAGCCCGGCGTCGGCGCAACGGTACGCGTAGGCGCAGGAGACGGTCGTCTTGCCGACCCCGCCCTTCCCGCCGAAGAAGACGAACTGCTCCATCAGAAGTGGTACTGCTGGCCCTTGCGCTCCATGAGGCTCTCCCGGTCCCACAGCCGCCGCTCCCACGCCTCGAACTCGTCTTCGAGGTAGGGGAGCAGCTCGGCGGTGTAGTACGACACCGGCGACGGGACCCCGAACGCGTCCGGGAAGCACGCGAGCATGAACTCGTCTTCTACGTCCTCGGCCTCCTTCTCAATCTTCTCGTAGGCCGGATGGGTGAACATCCCGTGATACAGGCCGCGGAGCCACTCCTCCAGCGCGGCTCGGAACGTTTCGATCCGGTCGGCTACTGTCATCATCTCTCATGATACTCTTCCGGCGTTAAAACCTGTCGCGGCCGGGGCGCCGCGATCGCGGTCTCCGGTGCGGATCGCCCTCGGAGCGCGAGGCGTCAGGCGGTGTTCCCTTCTGCGAGTTCGCCCGACGCCTCGTCGGAGTCGGCGTCGTCGTCGTCCAGTTCCGGTTGATCCTCGTTACCGGGGCTCGGGGTGTGGATATCGCTGCCGAGCGCTCCCCAGACGAGGTACAGCATCGCGGCGACCATCAGCACTGTCACCGCGACGCTGACCAGCGACACGGTGGCGGCGGACAGAACCATGTCCCGAGTTCGACGACCGCAGCCTATCAACGTATCGGCTCGGATCGGCCTGCGGCGGGGGCCCGCGTCCGACCGCTCCCGCGCGCCGCCCGGGGGTTCAAGAGCGTCGTGGCCGATCCGACCGTATGGACGACCGCATCCCGGTGACCGTGCTCTCGGGGAGCCTCGGCGCCGGTAAGACGACCCTTCTGAACCACCTGCTGCGGAACGCCGGCGACCGCGACCTCGCGGTGCTGGTCAACGACATGGGCGACGTGAACGTCGACGCCGAGCTGATCGCCGAGGAGTCGGAGGTCGGCGTCGAGGGCGTCACGGAGCTGTCGAACGGCTGTATCTGCTGCGAGCTTCAGGACGACTTAGAGACCGCCGTGGTGCGGCTCGCGAACGAGCGCTCCTTCGACGCCCTGGTCGTCGAGTCGTCGGGGATCTCCGAGCCCGCGCCGGTCGCCCGGCTGTTCACGACCGAGTCGCGCGCGGCGGCCCGGTACCGGGTCGACGCGCTGGTGACCGTGATCGACACGCGGCAGTTCCTCGACGCCTTCGCGGGCGAGCAGGCGCCGGAGCGGCGCGTCGACCCCGACGCGGAGGCCGGCGCGGGCGACGGCGACGCCGAGCGTCCCCTCTCTGACCTCCTCGTCGAGCAGGTCGAGGTGTCGAACCTGGTGGTGTGTAACAAGGCCGACCTCTGTACCGACGCGGAGATGGACGAGGCGATCGAACTCGTGGGCGCGCTCCAGCCCGACGCTGAGACGGTCGTCGCGGAGTTCTCCGCGGTCGACCCTGACCGGATCCTCGACGTGGGCCTGTTCGACGCGAGCGAGCTCGGGGACCTGCCGGGGTGGAAGCGCGCGCTGGCCGAGGGCGGGGCTCACGGGCACGGAGAGGAAGACGGCCACGGGGAGGGCGACGGCCACGGGGAGGGCGACGGCCACGGGGAGAGCGACGACCACGGCCACCGCCACCCCGACGAGGTGTACGGGGTTTCCTCGTTCACGTACCGCCGCCGCCGACCGTTCCAGCCGGAGCGGATCGCCGCCGTCCTCCGGGACCTCCCCCCCGAGGTCGTCCGCTCGAAGGGGACGCTGTGGATCGCGGGCACCGACCAGCGCCAGCAGGTCGGGCAGGCCGGCGCGTCGGTGCGGGTCGAGGCGCTCGGCCCCTGGATCGCGAGCCTCCCGTCGGTCGAGCGCGACATGCTGCGCTCGAACCGGCCGAACCTCGACTGGGACGACGAACACGGCGACCGACTGACGGAGTACGTCGTCATCGGCACCGACATCGACGAGGCGGCGATCCGCGAGCGCCTCGACGACGCGCTCGTCACGGACGAGGAGTGGGCGGCGGCCGAGGCGGACGACGACGAGATCGGCGGGGAGCTCCCCTTCCCGACGGAGCAGGGCGAGGAGCTGGCGCTCCGCGAGCCGTGAAAAAGAGCGTCGGCCGCCGCGCCGCGGGAGCCGATCTCAGCAGGCGCAGCCGGTCCCGCTCGCGCGCTCGAACCGCATCGACTCGCCGCAGTCGGGACATGCGGGCGTCCCGTCGCCGTCGCGGTCGAGCCCCTCTTCCTCGACGTCGACGTCTCGGACCCGGACCCCGCAGTCGTCGCACCAGTACGAGCCCTCCGAGCCGTCGTCGCCGGCGTTGCCGGGCGCGCGCTGCGTCGACCCCTCCATCACGTCCGTCACCGTGTCGAAGATTCCCATGAACGATCGTACGAAATCCGCCACCTTATTTCTCCGGTGATGTGTGAACGTGACGCACAGGCGCGGCTCCGGCGGGAGTCGAGGGGAGTCGAACGGTCACAACAGCGGAACGGTGAGCGCGACGATCAGGACGCCGAGGCCCATGCCGGCGTACAGCAGGCGCTCGACCCGCGGTCCCGGCGGGAGCGGGCCGGCGTCGATCGGCGGCGCGTGGCGGACGAGCTGTCGGTACGCGACGGCGGTCGCGACGGCGAACGCCAGCGTCGACAGCGTCAGCGACGCCTGAAGCGTGAGCCCGTACGACAGCCCGTAGATCGGCCCGAACGAGAGCGCGAACGTGAACGCGATCCCGACGGTGACGAGGAACGGGACCGGGTCGATCCGATCGCCGTGCCGGTTGCGTACGCGCACGTGGCCGCTCATGGGTGTTCTACGGGCCGCACGGACAAAGAGCTAAGTGTCGGTCTCCCGCGGGAGTTCGTATGAGCGAGGAGCCGAAGGGGATCCGCGACGGCGTCGAGGAGTCGAAGGGGGACCTGCGGCTGATCCTGCTTTTGAACGCGGTGCTGTCCGCCTGGTTCGGCTGGACCGTCGTCTGGGGGCTCGACCGCCTCGGCGTGACCGAGCTGAACGCGGTGAACGTCGTCGGGCTCTCGCTGCTCATCTTCGGGATCACGTACCTCGCGGTGTTGCGGTGAGTCGGCGGGGTTCGAGGAGCCGGCTGCGTTTTCCGAGCCGGCCGGACGCGTCGGGTCCGCCGCCGAGGCGCGGCCGAGCGGCGCCGTCACGCCCGGTCCGCCATATTTTAAGCCGGACGCGGCCCCTCTCCCGACAATGACGATCGAAGACCGAGACGACGCACACCTCATCACGCACGCGCTGGCGACGGACACCCTCTCGCGGCTGCGCGACGTCGAGACGGAGCAGGTCGCGTTCCGAAAGGGGCTGGTGAAGCTCGGCCGCATCTGCGGCTACGAGATCATCGACGGCGCGATGGAGACGGAGTACGTCCCCGTCGAGACCCCCCTCGCGGAGACGACCGGCGAGCGCGTGAAGGGGCTCGACGACGTGGTGATCATCAACGTCCTCCGCGCCGCGACGCCGTTCGTCGAGGGGCTTTTAAAAGCGTTCCCGCGCGCGAAGCAGGGCGTCATCTCCGCCGGCCGCGACGAGGAGGCCGGGATGACCGCGGACGGCGAGTTCCCGATCACCATCGACTACGTGAAGCTCCCCGAGATCCGCCCGGAGGACACCGTCATCGTCGCGGACCCGATGCTCGCGACGGGATCGACGATGGTCGCCGTCCTCGACCACGTCCTCGACGAGGCCGACGACTTCGAGGACCTGTTCGTGCTCTCCGCGGTCTCCGCACCGGCCGGCCTCGTCCGCGTGAGCGAGGCCGTCCCTGAGGCGGACCTGCTGACGGTCGCCATCGACGACCGCCTCGACGACGACGGGTTCATCGTCCCCGGCCTCGGCGACGCCGGCGACCGCGCGTTCCGGACGGTGTGAGGCTCAGTCCGACAGTTCCGGTGCCATCCTCCGGCGTTCCCGGCGCCGTCCCCCGTCCCCTCGTCGCCGTCCCCGACCCGTCGACGTACTTTTAAGAGCCGCCGCCGCGACCGGTACGACATGAGCGACGCGCCGACGACCGAGCCCTGCGACGCCTGCGGCGAGCCGACGACGGATGCGCTCTCGCGCACCGTCCGGCTGAGCGTCGACCGGGCGAACATCGACACCCAGCGGCTCTGCCCCGACTGCTTCGCCGACTGGATCCAGCGCTACCAAGACCGCCTCGGCTCCGGCGGCGATGAGGGCGACGACACCTCCGAGATCATCGTCGACTGAGACCAAACACTTTCGTTCCGGCCGACGACCGAACACCTTCGTTCCGGCCGGCAACGTCCGTTCCGACCGCCCGTCTTAAGCCGCGGCGGAACGGACCTTGACGTAATGGATCTCGCCATCGACGCCCCGGCCCCGGCGGCGCCCGACTGCGCCGCCGACGGGACGTGGCTCGCGTGTATCGAGTGCGACGAGACGTTCGCCCCGTTCGACGACGTCCGGTACACCTGCGACGACTGCGGCGGCCTGCTGGAAGTCCGGTACGCCGACCCGCCGACGTTCGACGAGTTCGGCGCGGGCGCGCCCTCCGACGGCCCCGACCGCGGCGTCTGGCGCTACCGCGAGGCGCTCCCCTTCGACCTCGGGGTCACCCTCCCCGAGGGCGACACCCCGCTCCACCGCGTCCCGCGCATCGAGGAGTCGGTGGGCGTCGACGCGCTCCGGATCAAACACGAGGGGATGAACCCCACCGGCTCGTTCAAGGACCGCGGGATGACCGTCGGCGTCCGCGTCGCGCAGGAGCTGGGCGTCGGCGCGCTCGCGTGCGCCTCGACGGGCAACACCTCTGCCGCGCTCGCCGCCTACGGCGGCCGCGGCGACATGGAGACGCTCGTGTTGCTCCCCCAGGGGAAGGTCGCCGCCGGGAAGGTCGCGCAGGCGAGCCTCCACGGCGCCCGAATCCTGGAGGTCGACGGCAACTTCGACGCCTGCCTCGACATCGTTCAGGAGCTGGCCGCCCGGGGCGAGGCGTACCTGCTCAACTCGCTGAACCCGTTCCGCTTAGAGGGGCAGAAGACGATCGGCTTCGAGATCTTAGAGGCGTTCTACGCCGATTATGGCGCGTTCCCGGACCGGATCGTCCTCCCCGTCGGCAACGCGGGCAACACCTCGGCGCTTTATAAGGGATTCCGCGAGCTCGTCCAGTCGGGCGCGCTCGCCGTCGACGAGGTCCCCAAGCTCACCGGCGTCCAGGCCGAGGGGGCCGCCCCGATGGTCGAGGCGATCGAAGAGGGGAACGACGAGATCCGGCGCTGGGAGGAGGTCGAGACGCGCGCGACCGCGATCCGCATCGGCAACCCCGTCAACGCGCCGAAGGCGATCCCCGGAATCCGCAACACCGGCGGCACCGCGGTCGCCGTGAGCGACGAGGCGATCACCGACGCCCAGCGCGACCTCGCCGAGGAGGGGGTCGGCGTCGAGCCCGCCTCCGCCGCGAGCCTCGCGGGCCTGAGGAAGCTCCGCCGCGAGGGCGTCGTCGCGGACGACGAGCAAGTGGTCTGCCTGACGACCGGCCACCTCCTCAAGGACCCCGACGCCGCCTACGAGGCCGGCGGCGACCCCGAACCGGTCCCGAACGACGTGGACGCGGTCGTCGAGCACCTACACGAGTAAAATCGACCAGAGGGGCGTCAGCATCGAATTTTAATTGTTCGTCTCACAAACAGCCAACGGCGTGACCAGCGAACGGATCGAGATCAGCGAGGAGACGTACGATCGGCTCCATCGGCGGAAGCTGGGGGAGGAGCCCGTTGACGCGGTTCTCAAACGGTTACTCGATCAGACCGAACCCGACCGAGGCGACGAGTCGGACGATGAGTGACCGGACTATTCGGACATTCGACACTTTCGCTTATAAATCGAAACGCCCACTAGGAAACCCGCCCGGAAACTGCCGGTTGCGTTCGAGAGGGTGCGAGACGCCTACTCGTCGGCGCGCCCGTCGGCGCCGTCCAGCGTGATCTCGGTGATCTCGACGATCCGGTCGTCCGCGAGCAGCTCATCGATCGCGGCGTCGGGGACGGCCGAGTCGAGGTTGTAGACGGTGAGCGCCTCGCCGCCCTGCGTCTCGCGGCCGTTGAACATCCCGGCGATGTTCACGTCGTGGTCGCCGAGGACGGTGCCGATGAGCCCGATGACGCCCGGCTCGTCGGTGTTGCGCGCGACGAGCATGTGACCGTACGGGACCGCGTCGACGCGGAACCCGTCGATCCGGACGATGCGGGCGTCCTCGCCCGCGAACAGCGTCCCCTCGACCGCGATCTCGTCGTCGCCGTTGCGCACGGTGACGCGGACGAGGCTCTGGAAGTCGTCGGTCTGCCGGGTCTTCGACTCCGTCACCTCGATGCCGCGCTCCTCGGCGAGCCGGGGCGCGTTCACCGCGTTCACCTGCCACTCCAGCGGCTCGAAGACGCCCTTCAGGGCGCTCGCGGTGACGAGGTCGACCTCCTCGGCGGCGATGTCGCCCTCGTAGGTCGCCTCCACCTCGGTGATCCGGCCGTCGAGCAGCTGGGCGGCGACCTTCCCGGCGGTCTCGGCCACGTCGATGTACGGCTCGATCCGCGGGAAGGCGCTCTCGTCGACCGAGGGCGCGTTGAGCGCGGTCAAGACCGGCTCGTCGTCGAACGCCGCGAGGACGGCCTCCGCGGTGTCGACCGCGACGTTCTCCTGTGCGGCCTCGGTCGAGGCGCCGAGGTGCGGCGTGAGGACGATATCCTCGACGTCGAGCAGCGGCGAGTCCGCGGGGAGCGGCTCCTCGGCGAAGGAGTCGAGCGCGGCGCCCGCGAGGACGCCGTCGTCGACCGCCTCGGCGAGCGCGTCCTCGTCGACGATGCCGCCGCGGGCGCAGTTGATGAGGTAGCCGCCCTCCAGCTGGGCCAGCTCGGCCTCGCCGATCATCCCCTCCGTCTCGGGGAGGAGCGGGGTGTGGATCGTCGCGAAGTCGCCCGCGGCGAGCGCGTCGTGGAGGTCCTCGACGAGCTCGGCGCCCATCCGCTCGGCGCGCTCCTCGGAGATGTACGGGTCGTAGACGACGAGGTCCATCCCGAGCGAGTCGAGCCGCTTGGCGACCTCCTGGCCGACGCGGCCGAGGCCGACGATGGTGAGCGTCTTGTTGTTCACCTCGGTGCCGAGGAACTCGCCTTTCGCCCACTCGCCGCCGACGAGGCGCCCGTGCGCCTGCGGGATCGAGCGCGCGACGGCGAACGTCATCGCGACCGTGTGTTCGGCGGCGGCGCGGACGTTGCCCTCGGGCGCGTTGGCGACGATGACGCCGTGGTCGGTGGCGGCCTCGATGTCGATGTTGTCGACGCCGATGCCGGCGCGGCCGACGATGACGAGGTCGGTCGCGGCCTCGAAGACGGCCTCGTTCACGTCGGTCCCGGACCGAACGATCAGCGCGTTCGCGTCGGCGACGGCGTCGAGCAGCGCGTCGCCCTCGCTCTCGTAGTCGGTGACGACCTCGTGGCCGGCGTCTCGGAGTCGGTCCAACCCCGCGTCCGCGATGGGGTCGGTCACGAGTACCTTCATGCCGAAACGCACCCGCGGCGCGGGGTTAACGCTTTCCGAATCGCGCCGTTTTGCCGCCCGGACGGATCCGCGCTCGTGGGTATCGACCCCTCCGTTTCCGGTGGAGAATGCGCGTTCGTGGGTATCCTCGCCGTCGGTACTCCCTTTTATACCCGGGCGCATGTGGTCGTATGGACCTCACGATCGCGTTCGTCGGCGTCGGCGCCATCCTCGCGCTGACCGCCGTGAGCGCCTTCTTCTCCAGCTCGGAACTCGCGGTGTTCTCCGTGCCGACCCACCGGATCGACTCGCTCGTCGCGACCGACGCCCCGGGCGCCCGGGCGCTGTCGGCGCTGCGCGACGACTCGCACCGCTTCCTCGTCACGGCCTTAGTGAGCAACAACGTCGCCAACATCGCCGCCGCCTCGGTCGCGACCGCGGTGTTCGTCCGCTTCGGGTTCTCCGGCGGCGAGGCGGCCACGGGGTCGACGCTCGTCACCTCGCTCTTCGTCATCGTCTTCGGCGAGATCGCGCCGAAGTCGTACGCGGTCGCGAACGCCGAGAAGCACGCGCTCCGCGTCTCGCGGGTCGTCGTCGCGATCCAGCGCGTCCTCCGCCCCGTCCTGTACGTGTTCGAGGCGCTGTCGGGCGTCGTCAACCGCTTCACCGGCGGGGAGTCCGACATCGAGTCGTACCTCTCCCGCGAGGAGATCGCGACGCTCGTCCGGTCGGGCGAGGCCGCGGGCGCGCTCGACCCCGACGAGGGCGCGATGATCCGCGGCGTTCTCGACTTGGAGACCACGACCGTCGCCGCGGTGATGGTCCCGCGGACCGACGTCGTCGCGCTCCCCGACACCGCGACGCCGGCGGACGCGCTCTCGCGGGCGGCGAGCGAGGGCGTCACCCGGATGCCCGTCTACGGCGAGAACCGCGACGACGTGGTCGGGATCGTCGACGTCCGGGACGCGATCCGCGCGGACGAGTCGGGCGCCGACCTCGCGAGCGCGCTCAGCGAGCCGGCGTTCGTCCCCGAGACGAAGCCGCTCGACGAGCTGTTCGCCGAGATGCGCGCGAGCGAGGCGCGGATGGTGATCGTCGTCGACGAGCACGGCGCGGTCGTCGGGATCGCGACCTTGGAGGACCTCTTCGAGGAGGTCGTCGGCGAGCTGGTCGGGCGCTGGGAGACGGACGCCGTCGACGTGGTCGCGCCCGACGCCGCCGTCGTCCGCGGCTGGACGACCGTGACGCACCTCAACGAGACGCTCGGGCTCTCGCTGCCCGCGGGCGCGGGCGCCGAGACGGTCGCGGGCCTGATAACCCGACAGCTCGGCCGACTGCCCCGGGAGGGCGACCGCGTCGCGGTCGGCGACGTCACGCTCGCCGTCACCGGCGCGACCACGACGCGGGTCACCCGCGTCCGGGTCGAACACGCCGACGAGAACGGGTTCGCCGCGGCTCGCGGGAGCGGCGACGAGCCGGCGGGCTCCGCGTGACCGTCGCCGTCGCCCCCGCGGCGCCACACACATAACACAACATACATCTGCGTCCGGCGGGTCCCGGAACACACGTTCTCGATCATGGTGAGCCGCTGGGCGTGTGACCGGTGCGGGTTCGTCGCGTGGACGCGGGACCGCTCGGAGATGGCCGACGTGACGGGGTCGCACCTGCTCGCCCACCACTCGGACGCGCTCTCGAAGTCGGACTTCCGCGTGAGCTGGGACTGCCCGTACTGCGCCACCGCCAAGACCGCCTACGACACGGACGGCGCGGTCGCCGAGTTCAAGGCGCACCTCCACGACCACGTGGTCGACCGGATCGCCGACGGGGTCCACGTGGCCGACCGGCTGGGATGGGACGGCGTCGTCCGCGTCGACGCCTCGCCCACCGGCGGCGAGGCCGACGCGCTCCGGACGCACTTTCACGGCGCCGCGGGGCTCGTCGTCGCCGTGACGCCGACGCCGGAGCGACTGGTCCGCACGCTCGACGAGCGCCTCGCGTCGTGGCCCCGCCGGACGGTGCTCGTCACCACCGGCGAGTACGACTTCGAGGCGACCCCCGACGTCGACTTCGAGGGGCTCGACGTCGAGCTCGTCGAGCTCGACCCGCGCCTCTCCCCCGACGAGGTCGGCGAGACCGTCTCGCGGATCCTCGACGCCAACCACGAGTCCGGCGAGCGCGTCTCGCTGGAGGTGAGCGTCTTCGGCCAGATCGTCGCCGCCTTCGACGTCGAGCGCGCGGTCGCGTTCGTTCGCATGCTCGCTGCCCGCCTCGCGGACGCAGAGGGAGTGTTACAGCTGTACGTGGACGCCGACGCGGACCGAAACGTCGCCACCGTCCTGAACTTCCTCGACGAGACGATCGACCTGACGGTCGCGGTCGACGACGGCCGGTTCGTTCGCCGGCCGTAGGCGCCGTCTCTCCGACTCTTCGCCCGTCTAGCCCTCGTAGCTCTCCGTGTAGTCCGCGGGCCAGCGGACGTAGACGTACTCCACGTGCCGGTCCGCGGCCGCCTCGACGACCGCCCGCTTGAACCGTCGCAACACCGCTCTGGCGCGCTCCCGCGCCGCCTCGGAGGCGGTCCCGTCGCTCGCGAGCGCCCGGAGCTTTCGCTCGACGTCGACGCCGAGCGGCGGTTCGCTCCCGCGGTCCGGCCCCTCCGCGGACCCGTCCGCCGAGGCTATCCGCGGCAGGTACGCGGCGGCGAGGTCCGCAACCAGTCGGTCCCGGTGGTCGAGCGCGTCGATCAGCCACTCGACCGCGGTCGACCGGTCGGCGGCGGCCGGGTCCGCCGCTTCGAGGAGCTCACAGTACAGCCACGCCGCGTACCGCTTGGTCTCGGCGTCGACGCGCTCTCGCGATCCGGAGACCGCGCTCCCGCTTTCTCCCGCCCGGTCGGCCGCGGTTCGCTCCGCGGCGACCGCCCGGAACACCGCGAGCGGGCCGTCGGTCTCGAACGGTCGCTCGGTGAGGAGGCGGTCGCGAACGTCGCCCGCGGGGACCGCGTCCGCCCCGGCGACCACCGCGGCGACGGACCTCGCGGCCGCCCGGCGGACCGCCTCGGAGGGGTCCCGTAGCGACCCGATCAGCACCCCGGTCGCGTCCCGTCGGTCGAGCGCTCCCAGTCGTTCGACGACGACGAGGCGGAGCCGCTCGTTCCCGCGCCGCGCCGCGAGCGCGAGCAGTTCGACCGCGTCGTCGCTGTCCATCGCGACGAGCGCGTCGGCCGCGGCGCCGCGCACGAGGTCGTTCGGCGCGTTCACCAGCGGTCGGACCGCCTCGACCGCCTCGCCGCCGACCCGCGCGTATCCCCTGACGGCCCGGGCGCGGACTCGGGCGTCGTCGTCGTCGAACGCCTCGCGGAGCCGGGGTGCGGCACCCCTCCCGCCGACCGCCGCCAGCCCGGTCGCCGCGACCATCCGATACGCGGCCCGATCGTGTTCCAGCCACCGGGCGAACGTCTCCGCGGCATCGCGTCCCGCCGCCCGGGATCCGCTGCCCGCGCCGTTCGCCCCGTCTTCGCCGTCGCCCCGCCGCTTCGCGATCCGCCGCGCCAGCCGGTCGACGTGGTCGTCGCCGTGGAAGTACAGCGACTCGATCGCCGCCGCGCGGACGGCCTCGTCGGGGTCGTCGAGCGCGGTCTCGAACAGCGCCTCGACGATCCGCTCGGCGGCGGCGCTCATCGAGCTGGAGGGGTTGCCGAGCGCCTCGGCCGCCTCGCGCCGCGCCGACGCGTCGAACCGCCGGTCGAGCCGCGCCAGCGCCGGGGGGTCACCGTCGGTCGGTCGGCCGCTCCGCCCGGCGCCGCCGCTCTCCGCCGATCCCGTGGCGCCCTCCGATCGCGGCCTGTCGTCCATCTGTGAACCCCTCACCGATCCGGTACGTTAAACGTACGCCCGCGGCTATCACCGGTGAGAATCGACGCCGGTCGGCGAGCGGGACCTCACGGTCCGAGCCCGAACTCTCGGACGGTGTCGTACTCCGGTCCCGACGCGGTCAGCGTCGACTCGACCAGCCGGATCTCGTCGACCGAGAACGATCCGACCTCCGGGTCCGTCGCGTCGAGCGCGTCCCGGACCGCCTCGGCGCCGGTCGCGTTCTCGACGCGGCCCAGCGTCACGTGCGGCGTGAAGTCGTGGTCGGCCGGGTCGACGCCGAGCGCGGTCGTCTCGACTTCGAGGGCCTCGTGGAGCGCGGCGAGGTCGTCGCCGCCGCGGTCGATCCCCGCCCAAACGACCGAGACGTACTCGCGGTTCGGGAAGACGCCGAGGCCGGCGACTGCGCATTTAAATGGGACGACGGTGGCGCGGTCGACCGCGCGCTCGCCGGCCTCGATGACGTCGCTGAGGGAGGGTTCGGTCCCGTCGTCGTTCTCGTCGACCTCGCCGAGAAACTTCATCGTCACGTGCGCCTGTTCGGGGTCGACGGGGTTGACGCCGGGTGCGTCCGCGAATGGGGCCTGCGCGTCTGCGATGGCAGGCGCGAGGGAGTCGGGGAGGTCGACGGCGAAGAACGCTCGCATTACGTGTGAGTTTTTGATCGAGTTTGTTTATAAGTGTCTGGCGTAGTGTCGCTCGTTGATTTATAAACTACTCTCAGCGAGACGGACACCTCCAAAGTCCCAGCCGTCCGGCTATATACGCCTGATAATAGACCTACAGAGAACGCCTCCAAAGCCCCAGCCGTGAGGCCGGCGGACGCTCGCTGTGCTCCTCGGTCGCTCACTCCGTTCGCTCCCTGCGGTGCTTACATCGCCTCCGCCGGCCTCACGGCTGCCCCTTTGAGTCCCGCCCCGCACCGCACGGCACCGAAACCTCACCCCTCCCCAGCCTCGTCGCCCGGCCTCCGCTTCGCTCCGGCCGGGCGACTCCCTCGCGCGGTGCCGTTCGCGGCCGCCGGGGCGGCCGCTCACGGGCACGCGCCGACCGCCACCGCCGCGTCCATTTATAAGATATCGTTGCCGTCCACAGTTCCGTTTATAAACGCTCCCGGATCGTGTCGGCCGTCGCGTCGCCGACGCCGTCGACGTCGGTGAGGTCCGCGCGGGAGGCGTCGCGGACGTTTTCGACCGAGCCGAATCTGCGCAGGAGTCGGCGGCGCGTCTCGGGGCCGACGCCGGGCACGTCGTCGAGGACGGTCTTCACCTCGTCGCGGACGGTCTGGTGGTAGGAGACGGCGAAGCGGTGCGCCTCGTCGCGCACGCGCTGGAGGAGGTGGAGCTCCGGGGCGTCGTCGTCCCACCGCCGGGTACCCGTCGGGGTGACGACCAGCTCCTCGGCCTTCGCGAGCGCGACGACGGGCACGTCCCACCCCGTCTCCGCGAGCGCGTCGCGGGCGGCCCCGAGCTGGCCCTCGCCGCCGTCGATCAGGAGGAGGTCGGGGTCGGGGCGGTCGTCGCGGCCCTCGACCGCGCGCTCGGCGCGCCAGCGGATCAGTTCGCGCATGTTCGCGTAGTCGTCGTTGCGGTCGGTGAGATTCTTCCGGCGGTAGTCGGCCGTCTCGGCGCTCCCGTCGACGAAGCACACGTCGGAGCCGACGACGGCGGTCCCCTGCGCGTGGCTCACGTCGAACCCCTCGATCCGGTCGGGGCGTGAGATTCCGAGCCGGTCGCCGAGCGCGCCGACGGGGTCGTCGCGGCCGCCGCGCTTCCGGGCGTTCTTCAGCGCGAGTTCGACGAGCTTCGCCTCGCGGCCGGCGCCGGGGACCCGGACCGCGACCCCCTCGCCCTCCAGCCAGTCGACCACGTCCGGGTCGGCGGGGCGCTCGGCGAGGAGGACCGCGTCCGGGAACTCCCGCTCGGCGTAGTACTGCGCGAGGAACGCCGCGAGGACGGCGGCGGGGGTGTTGGCGTCGGCGTCTCCCGTGTCGCCCGCATCTCCGTCGCCCGTCGACCCTTCCTCCACCGCCGCCGCGTCCAGTCGGTGCCGGCTCCGGTCGACGAGCTGGCCCCGCTCGCTGTGGAGTCGGGCCACGCGGGCGGTGTCGCCCTCGACCGCGGCCGCCAGCACGTCGACGGTGCGGTCGTCGCTCCGGTCGCTGACGGCTTCGCCGCCCTCGCCGTGGAACGCCTCGACCGCTTCGAGCCGGTCGCGGAGGTTCGCGGCGCGCTCGAACTCGTTCGCCTCGGCGGCGGCCTCCATCCGGCGGCGGAGGGGGTCCGCGAGGACGCCGGTCTCGCCCTCGAAGAAGCGCCGCGCGGCGGCCACGTCCTCGGCGTACTCTTCCGGCGAGATCTCGCCGGTACACGGCGCCGAGCAGATGCCCATCTCGTAGTCGAGGCAGGGCCGGTCGCGCCCCTCGTACTTGTGGTCCGAGCAGCCGCGGAGGCCGTACACCTCCCGCACCGCCTTCACCACGGTCTCGACGCGCCCCACGTCGGTGAACGGGCCGTACGCGGCCGCGCCCGCCTCGGGGTCGCGCGTCACCTCGATCCGGGGGACCTCGTGGTCGGAGAAGGCGACCAAGGGGTACGACTTGTCGTCCTTCAGCCGGACGTTGTACCGCGGCCGGAGCCGCTTGATGAGGTTCGCCTCCAAGAGGAGCGCCTGCGTCTCCGTGTCGGTGACCGCGAACTCGATCCGGTCGGCGCGCTCGACCATCCCGCGGATGCGGCCCGAACGCGGGTCCGCGTACGACCGCACCCGGTCGCGCAGGTCGAGCGCCTTCCCGACGTACAGCGTCGTCTCGCCCGCGCGGAACTGGTAGACCCCCGGCTCCGTCGGGAGGTCGCGGGCCCGCTCGCGCACCGCGTCGGCGTCCATCGGTCTCGGATCGCCGTAGCCGCCCGACGCCATTGAACGCTGCGGGCCCGCGGGCGACCCTCTCGTTCGTCACCCGCCGGTTATCAAAAATGAACACCGGAACGTGCGGTTTATCATGGCGGTTGGGAGACGGTGACGTAGACATGACTGGACTTCGCGAGCGCCTGCGGAACGTCTTCGGGCGAGGCGGCGACTCCCGATCGGTCCCCGACGGGGGCGTCGTCGTCGAGGACGCGCCGGGGGCCGACGCCGACACGGCCGCGGTCGACGAGTCCGGCGACCCGGACGGCGGAGCGTACAGCGTCGCGGAGACGGACGGCGCGGACCGGGCCGGAGCCCTGGCCGGCGCCGGCTTCGCCGAGGTGTTCAACGCCACGGGGGTCCCGACGTTCATCCTCGACGAGGAGGGGAACGTCGCCGAGTGGAACGAGTCGCTCGCGGCGCTCACGGGCGTCGACCGCGGAGACGCCCTCGGCCACGGCTACGCCTCGGAGCTGTTCTACCCCGACGGCCGGCGCGCGGACACGCTCGCGGACAAGGTGCTCGAAGCGCCCGAAAACGCCGACGAGGTGTACGACCTCGAGCGATGCGGAAGCGCCCGGACCCGCTACCGCGACACGAGCACGATGGTCGACCGCCACGGCGACGAGAAGCACATCGAGTTCACCGCGACGCCGATGTACGACGACGAAACCGCCGAGCTCGTGGGTGTGACCGAGGTCGTCATCGACCGGACCGAGAACGTCAACGAGCGCGACGCCACGGGCGAGCTGGTCGCCGAGGTCCGGGAGACCGCGGAGGCGATCGGCGAGGGGAACCTCGACGCCCGCGCGAGCCGCCGCGACTCGTTCGATCACCTCGGCGCCGACCTGGTCCGCGTCGTCGACGTCGTCAACCAGATGGCCGAGAACTTAGACCAGCTCTCCTCGGGCGTCCACGAGAAGGCGCGCGACCTCGACGAGACGGTCGAGGAGGCGAGCGCCGCGGCCGCCGACATCGCCGAGAACGTCGACGAGCAGAACGAGCTCCTCGAAGAGAGCGTCTCCGAGATGCAGTCCTTTTCCGCGGGGATGGAGGAGGTCGCGGCGACGGCCGACCAGGTCGACTCCGCCGCGGTCGCGGCGGCCGACGCCGCCGACGAGGGGCTCGACGCCAGCGAGGACGCCCGCGAGGCGACCGAGGACGTCGTCGAGATCGGCGACGAGCTCGTCGAGAGCGTCGGCGCGCTCTCCGAGCGCATGGACGACATCGAGGAGGTCATCGAGGTGATCTCCGACGTGGCCGAGCAGACGAACCTGCTCGCGCTCAACGCCAACATCGAGGCCGCCCGCGCCGGCGAGGGCGGCGACGGCTTCGCGGTCGTCGCCGAGGAGGTGAAGAAGCTCGCCGACGAGACCCGCGGCTACACCGAGGAGATCACGGAGAGCCTCGACAAGCTGCAGGCGCAGTCCGCGGAGACCACCACCGCGGTCGAGCGCTCCCACGAGCGCATCGAGGACGCGGGCACCGAGATCGAGACGGTACTCGACTCCTTAGAGGAGATCGCCGACGCGGTCGACGAGGCGGCCGCGGGCGTCGCGGAGGTCGCCCGCACTACCGACGACCAGGCCGCGACCGTCGAGGAGCTGACCTCGTCGCTGGAGGCGGTTCGCGAGCGCTCCGACCGCACGGAGGACGCGACCGAGCGCATCGTCGACGCCACCGACGACCAGGAGGCGGCCGTCGACGAGCTGATCGCTCGCGTCGAGCAGCTCGACGCGCGGTAACGCTCCGACTCCGCTAGCGCCCCTTCGGTTTTCTCCCCCAGCTCTCGTCCCGCCGAACGTTTAACCCCGCTCAACCCCCAGAAATCGTATGTCCGTTACGCCGCCCGGACCGCTGGGCGACCCCCTGTTCGGCAACGGTCGCCAGTTCGCGGACGACCCGTTCGGCTTCCTGCGCGCCTGCGCCGACAGCTACGGCGACGTGGTGCGGCTGAACCTCGGCCCCCGCGAGACGTACCTGCTCACGAACCCCGCCGACGTGGAGCGCGTGCTCGTCGCGGACGCCGAACGCTACCGCAAGCCGCAGTTCGACGACGCGATGGACACGCTGCTCGGCGACGGCCTCCTGATGAGCGAAGGGGAGACGTGGCAGCGCCAGCGGAAGCTGGCGAACCCCGCCTTCCACAACCGCCGTATCGGCGCCCTCGCGGGCGTGATGGCCGACCACGCCGAGTCGCACGTCGCCGACTGGGACGACGGCGACGTCGTCGACATCCAGCTGGAGCTGGCGCGGCTCACGGTCAAGATCATCGTCACGGCGATGTTCGGCGCCGACATCAGCGACGAGGAGGTGAAGACGGTCCAGGAGAACCTCGAACCCCTCGGCGCGCGCTTCGAGCCCGACCCCCGCCGGTACCTGATCCCGGACTGGCTGCCGACCCGCGAGAACCGCGAGTTCGACGCCGCGATCGACACGCTCGAATCCGTCATCGACGACATCGTCGCCCGCCGCCGCGGCACGGAGCGCGACCCGAGCGTCGACCCGGCCGGCCCCGACGGGACCGGGGTCCGCGGGCCGCCCGGCGACCCCGACGCGGACCTCCCGATGGACCTCCTCTCCGTCCTGCTCCGCGCCCGCGACCGCGGCGAGCAGACCGACGAGAACCTCCGCGACGAGCTGGTGACGATGCTCTTGGCCGGCCACGACACCACCGCGCTCGCGCTCACCTACGCGTTCTACCTCCTCTCGAACCACCCGGATGCCCGCGACCGGGTCGCGAGCGAGGCCCGGGAGGCCGTGAGTAGCGGCCCCCTGACCGCGGACGCGGTCCGCGAGATGGCGTACACCGAGAACGTGCTCAACGAGTCGATGCGGCTCTACCCGCCCGTCTACACGCTGTTCCGCGAGCCGAAGCTCGACGTGAAACTGGGGGGCTACCGGATCCCCGAGGGGTCCGCGCTGATGGTCTCCCAGTGGGTGATCCACCGGTCCGAGCGCTGGTACGACGACCCCGAGGCGTTCGACCCGGACCGCTGGACGCCAGAGCGCCGCAGTCAACGCCCCCGATTCGCCTTCTTCCCGTTCGGCGGCGGCCCGCGCCACTGCATCGGGAAGGCGTTCTCGCTGTTGGAGGCGAAGATCATCCTCGCGACCGTCTGCTCGCGGTTCGACCTCGACTACGAGGGGCCGAGCCTCGCCCTGCGCGGCTCGCTGACGATGCACCCGAACCACCCGGTGCCGATGCGGATCCGCGAGCGCTGAGGGATGCCCGGTGACGAGACGGCGTCGTACTGCGCCCGCTGCGGCGAACCCCTCTCGCGGGGCCTCGTCGCGAGCGAACAGCGCGCGTGTTGTCTCAACGGGACCCCCATCGCCGGCGTCTGCCCGACCCACGGGCCGGTGGGGCCGCACCACGCGGTCGAGGAGCCGAACGCGGTCGACGACGCGTAGGCGGTCTCGACCGTCAGCCGCGGTGTCCTTCATTTATAAATAAGTGCTCCTGCGGTCGGCGCGTGCCTCCGAGCGCTCAGCGGGCGCGAGGAGCACGCGCGAGGGAGTCGGCCGACCGGAGGGAGGCCGACGAGGCTGGGGAGGTGTGAGGCTGCGGTCCCGCGAGCGACCGGTGGGAGCGAGCGGGAGCACGGAAGTCGCAGCCCGCGCAGCGAGCGAAGCGAGCGAGCAGGACCGTCTTCCGGCGGTGCGGTCGCGGTCGGGTGGGACTCAAAGGGGCAGCCGGGAGGCGGGCGCAGGCGACGTAAGTAGCGTGGCGCGACGCGCCACGGAAAGCCGGCGGCGGAGCCGCCGGCGACACCGCAAGGAGTGAGCGGAGCGAACGACTGAGGAGCGCAGCGAGCGTGTGCTGTCCTCGCGACTGGGGCTTTGGAGGTGGTCACCGACACCCCGCAATCGATCAGTTATAATTCGACGCTCGCTGCGACCTCTCGGAACTCCGGGTCCCACACGTCGAGCGCGTGGACCCGCCACCGGACCGGGTCGAACTCGCTGTCGACGAGGCCGGCGACCGCGCCCGGCTCGGGATTCCCGCCGCGAGCCAGCGTGATGTGGGGTACGTACTCGTCGCCCTCGATGCCCTCGACCGCGCCGAACGCGTCACAGAGCCGGCGGTGAACCCCAACCAGCCCCTCGCTCTCGACAGTCAGGTATACCACCGGCCGCGACCCCGACCGCGGCGCGTCGAAGACGTCGACGCCGGTGACGGCGACCTCGAAGGGATCGACCCCAGCGAGCGGCCGGCGGAGGCGCTCACGGAGGCGGTCGAGGGCGGCCTCTTTGCCCGGTACCTCTGGCCCCTCCGCTCGCCCGCCCTCCTCGTCCCGCACGTCGTCGACGCCGAACCGCTTACAGACGAGGGTGCGCCGGTCGCGCACGCGGTCGAACCCCGTTAGTTTCGGGTGGAGATCGCTCGCGAGCCGCTCGACCGCGGACGGCAGCGGGACGTTGAGGCTGAACACGTCGCCGTTCGTCTCAGATCCGATCCGTGAGGTGTAAGGCGATCACGACGACGAGCGCGAGCCCGATCAGCGGCGCGAGGGCGTCGAACAGCCAGGAGGCGACCTCGAGGACGGCCCCGACGATCTCCA
Source organism: Halorubrum trapanicum (assembly GCF_002355655.1). Lineage (NCBI taxonomy): Archaea > Methanobacteriati > Methanobacteriota > Halobacteria > Halobacteriales > Haloferacaceae > Halorubrum > Halorubrum trapanicum. Next base: position 1,694,807 of record NZ_AP017569.1, read on the forward strand.
GGAGAAGCCACACGACGACGAGCAGCAGCACGACCTTCAGGAGGTCGTCGGTGTCGATCTCGGCGCGGTTCATGCTCCAGAGAGCGCGCGGCAGCGGTAAAAATCCGGTGACTGGCGGCGACCGAGTCCGAGCGGTCGGCCCACTCCGTGGCGACCTACGCGATCTTCTCGTACTGCTCGGAGAGCTTCTCGGCGGCCTCGTCGAGCAGCTCCGACTCGTACTCGTCGAGGTCCCACTCGACGACCTCCTCGACGCCGTCCGAGCCCAGCTTCGCGGGCACGCCGAGCGCGGTGTCGTCGTAGCCGTACTCGCCGTCGAGCACGACCGAACAGGGGAGCACCTCGCCGGTGTCGTTGAGGATCGCCTCGACGGTGTGGGCGACGCCCGTGGCGGGCCCCCACTGCGTGGCGCCCTTCCGGCTGATCACGTCCATCGCGGACTCCTGGAGGTCCGCGAGGATCTCCTCTTTCTCGTCGGCGTCGAACGACGGGTCGCGGCCGTTCACGCGCACCTTCGAGAAGACGGGCGCCTGCGCGTCGCCGTGCTCGCCGAGGATCGTCGCCTCGACGTTCTTCACGGGCGCGTCGAAGCGTTCGGAGAGGACGTAGCGGAAGCGCGCGGAGTCGAGCCGCCCGCCGAAGCCGACCACCTTGTGCCGGTCGCGGTCGCCCGCCTCGTAGAGGTGGCGGTTGAGCAGGTCGACCGGGTTGGAAGTGGTGACCGTGACGAAATCGTCGTTGTGCTCGGCGAGCGACGAGCCGATGTCCTCCATGATGGGGGCGTTGTCGCCGGCCAGATCGATGCGGGTCTGGCCCTCCTTGCGCGGGATGCCCGCCGTGATGACGACGACGTCCGAGCCGGCGGTGTCCGCGTACTCGCCCTGCCGGACGGTCGTGTTCGAGTCGTAGGCGACGCCGTGGTTCGCGTCGGCCGCCTGCCCGATCGTCGTCTCGCGCTGGTCCGGGATGTCGACGAAGACGAGCTCGTCGACCACGTCGCGTAACGCGAGGTTGTAGCCGGCCGCGGCCCCGACGGTCCCCGCCGCACCGATAACGCTGACCTTTGTCATACCGTCTGTACCCGCGACCGGACGGCGAGTAAACGTTTCGGAACCGCAGTAACGTTCGTGACGGTCGCGTCGCGAAACCCCTAACTCCCGCGGCGTCGAAGCGTCGCCTCGTGCCGACGTTCCGCTACCCGTGTCCCGGCTGCCGGACGACCAACAGCCTTCACGACGCCGACTGCGAGTTCGAGGGCGTGAGCTGGCCGACCGTCGAGAAGGCGTACACGGACCTCCTCTCGGTGCTGTCCGCCGAGCCCGACGGCCTCTCGGAGTCGGCGCTTCGGGACGCGATTCCGGCGGAGTGGGGCGGGCTCCACAAGGCGGCGCTGGGCGCGCTCCAACGCGATCAGCGCGTCGTCGAGGACGGCGACCGACTCCGGCTGCTCACCGCCGCGGAGTTCAAGGAGCGCGTCTCCGAGCCGACCCGCGAGCCGATGCGCACCGTCTACGAGCACGGCTCCGTCCCCGGCTGCCACGACAACGCCGTCTTCGCGATGGTCGCGTGGTACGAGATGGTCGGCCTCTCGTGGCCCGAGACGCGCGAGAACGTGATCGAGTGGCTCCATCAGTCGGGCGCGTGGGACCGCGGCGGCTTCGAGGAGTCGACGCCCGAGGAGCTCGTCGACGCCAAGCGTCACGTGTACGACGAGGGGTACGGCTGGAAGGAGAAGGGACAGGCCGCCAAGCGGGTCATCGAACGCCATATCTGAGGGCTCCTCGCGGCCGCCCGCTTAAGTTCCAGCGCGACCTCTCGCCACCGTGACACACCCGGAAGCCGGCGCGGCGTCGACTGGAGACGGCCCCGACGAGGTCGCCGACGCCGCGGACGCCGATCCCGCGGGTGCCGACACCCCCGGAACCGAGGGGGACCGCGACCGGACCCCGGCCGTCGCCAACCCGCGCCGGGCGCTCGCGGTGGTGATCGGCGTCGTGTTCATCGACCTCGTCGGCTTCGGGATCGTGATCCCCATCCTCCCCTTCTACGTCAGGTCCTTCGGCGTCAGCGACGCCTTCATCGGGCTGCTGGCGGCGTCGTACTCGCTCGCGCAGTTCCTCGCGGCGCCGACGCTCGGCCGGCTCTCCGACCGGATCGGGCGCCGCCCCGTCCTGCTGGCGTCGCTCGCGGCCGCCGGCGTCGCGTGGACGACGTTCGGCTACGCCGGGGCCGCGGGGACGCGGTTCGGGCCCGTGGCGGCGCTGGCGACGCTGTTCGCCTCCCGGACGCTCGCGGGCGCGATGGGCGGGAACATCGCCGCCGCGCAGGCGTACGTCGCCGACATCACGCCCCGCGACCGGCGGGCGGGCGCGCTCGGCCTCGTCGGCGCCTCGTTCGCGCTCGGGTTCGTCTTCGGGCCGGCGATCGGCGGCCTCCTCGCCGCCGACGCCGTCGTCGCCCGCGCCGACGCGCTCCTCCCGGCGTTCGTCCCCGCCACCGCCTACTCCCTCCCGAGCTTCGCGGCGGCGGGGATGAGCTTCCTCGCGGTCCTCGTCGGGTTCGCCCTCCTCGAAGAGCCGACGCGGACGCGCCCGGCGGCGGAGACCGAGGGGATTCGCGGCGGCCGCACCACCGCGATCGGCCAGTTCCGCGACGCGCTCGCCTCCGCGTCGCTCCGGCCGCTGACGGTCGCGTACTTCGTCGTCGCCGTCGCGTTCGCGGGCGTCCAGGTGATGTTCATCCCGTACGTCGCGGACGCGTTCGGCTACGACGCGACGGCCGCGGCCTTTTTACTCACGTACGTCGGCGTGCTCGGCGCGATCAACCAGGGCGTCCTCGTCGGGCGGCTCTCCCGGGTCGTCTCCTCCCGGACGCTCGTCGCCGCCGGGTCGGTCGTCCTCGGGGTCGCGCTCGCGGCGATCCCTGCCACCGGGCTCGTCGACCGCGTCGCCGGCGACGCCGCCCTCGGCGGTCCGGGGTGGTTCACGCTCCCGCTGGTCGCGCTGCTCGCCGCGCTCGCCGCGCTCTCGCTCGGCAACGCCCTCGTCAACGTCTCGCTGGCGACGCTCGTCTCCGCGTCGGCCGACGACGCCGACCAGGGGGCCGCCTTCGGCGTGACGCAGGGCGCGTCGAGCCTCGGCCGGACCGTCGGCCCGCCGCTGATGGCGGTGCTGTACACCGTCGCCGTCGCGTCGCCGTTCCTGATCGGCGCGCTGCTCCTCGTCCCCGTGGCGGTCGCGTTCGGACGCCGGACCGGGTGACGTCCCGCCGAGTCGGCGGCGAGCGGCCGCCCCGTCCCCGCACGACAGTTTTACGCCCTCCGTCGCCGTCGTATCTCGCACATGGCACTCGACCTCGTCCCGGCGTGGCCCGCCGTCGGCTCGCTCGCGGGCGGGGCGGGGGCGCTCGCGCTCGCGTGGGCGATCCGGGAACACCGCGGCCGGCCCGGCGTCGACTGGTTCCTCGGGGTGTTCGCCGCGCAGGCGACGTGGTGTCTCTCGTACGGGGTCGGACTGCTCGTCTCGGACCCGACGTTCCGGGCCGCGCTGGAGGCGACGATGTGGCTCGGCGTGATCTGGACCGGGATCGCCTTCCTCGGCTTCGCCCTGGAGTACACGGGTCGGAGCGACGTGGTCCGGAGCCGCCTGTTCGGGTCGATCGTCGGGTTCGGCCTCCTCTCGTCCGCGCTCGTCGCCACGAACCCGCTCCACGGCGCCTTCTGGACCGACTTCGGCGTCGACCCCGCATTCGGCGTCGAGACCGTCTCCTACGCGTTCGGCCCGTGGGCGTACCTCACCGTCGCCGCGGAGACGGTCCTCGTCGCCAGCGCCGTCTTCCTCCTCGTCGACACGCTGCTCAGCTACGGCCCCCTCTACCGCCGGGAGAGCGCTGCGGTCGCGCTGAGTTCGCTGCCGCCCGGGTTCGCCTTGGTCGCGTGGGCGCTCCAGATCGGGCCGGTCCCGCAGCTACAGCTCGCGCCGCTCATGTTCGTCCCGCACGTCCTGCTCGACGCGTACGCGTTCGACCGCGCGGAGATGTTCGACCGGAACCCGACCACCAGCCGCGCCGCCGAGCGCACCGCGATCGACGACCTCCGGGACCCCATCGTCGCGCTCGCGCTCGACCGGCGGGTCGTCCGGCTCAACCCCGCCGCCGAGGCGGTGTTGGGCGTCGACGCCGAGACCGCCCGCGACCGCCCGCTCGCCGACTTTCTCGACCTGCCCGTCGGACTCGGGGAGGAAGATACGGCGGAGCCTGACGGCGGCCAGTCCGCCGACGCCGACTCCCACGACACAGCCGACCCTGACCAGAGCATCTCCCGGGAGACGGTCCGGATCGACGCCGCCGACGGCGCCGGCCGCCGCACGTACGCGGTGTCCGTTTCCCGGCTGACCGACCCGAACGGGACCCATGTCGGCTACACGGTCGTCCTCTCGGACGTCACCGAGCGCGAGCGCCGCCGCCAGCAGCTGGAGGTGCTCAACCGCATCCTCCGCCACAACCTCCGCAACGACGCCGGCGTCGTCCACGGCTACGGCGAGATCCTCCGCGACCGCCTGGAGGACCCGGAGCTCGTCCGAATGGCCGACGCCATCGAGCGCCGCGCGGGCGCGCTGGCCGCGCTCGGCGAGAAGGCCGGCACCGTCGAGCGCCTCCTCGCCGAGACCGACCCCGAGGCGACGGACGTCCGCGAGCTCCTCGATTCGGTCGCCGCGGACGCCCGCGAGCGCGACCCGGACGCCGTCGTCGAGACGGCCGTCGACGGCGCCGACGACGCCAACTGGACCACGCGCGTCAGGCCCGACGCGCTCCGCGCGGTCGTCGAGAACACCGTGGAGAACGCGATCGACCACCACGACGGTGAGGGGACCGAGCGCGAGGAGGGCGGGGCGTGGGTGCGGGTCTCGCTCCGCAGAGAAGCTAATCGGGACGGAGAGGAATCCGGACGCGGCGACGGCGGCGACCGCTTCCGCCTCTCGGTCGAGGACGACGGCCCCGGAATCCCGGACCACGAGGTCGAGGCGGTCGAGTCGGGCCGCGAGACGGCCCTCGAACACGGGTCGGGGCTGGGGCTGTGGGTCGTCGCGTGGGGCGCCGCCGCGGTCGGCGCGGACGTCGAGTACGCCGACCGGGAGCCGCGAGGGACGCGGGTGACGGTGTCGATTCCGGTCGTGGACGATTTATAAGGCGTGTGCCTCGCCGTACGCCTGTGCCTTCAGGCGCTTGTAGCGCTCTCGCGAGTCGAGCACCCACTTGTACTCGAACCCGGGCGGTGGGGTGCTCATCCAGTCGAGGAACGAGCGAGTCTCTTCGACCCCGAAGCGGATCGTTTCGCGGCCGTACGACGGTGAGAGGCCGACCTCCTCGAATAGATTTAAAAGGAACTCCTGACGGTCGTCTCGGTGTCGTATCCGTATTGCTGCTCTCGGTTCGCCGTACTCCTGAACATCGAGATACCCGTCACAGACGTACCACATCTTTGCGATCCGTGGGGTTAGCGATAGGCTCTCTGGGAACCGCTTCTCACCCGACTGGTACCATCGGCGAAGTGACCGCATGAACGGGTGGGATCGCGATATGACGGTATACATATCGTGATAGTTCTCAGCCCTCGCATTTGGACTGAACCCCGATTCACGGTTATTGCGTGCCAGCTCCGCTGCCGTCTTTTTAAGCGAGACACCGGTACTCAATATACCCATCTCGTGGTCGAACCACTCCAAGAATTGCTTGTTAACCATAGGGAGACGGAACAGGCCGTGAGCCCCGTCGTTCGTCTTTGGGACGGACCCGTCACCCATGAAACAGCCGATGAGAATCTCGCGAAGGTACGTGGGTATTTCGGGGTAGTAACAGCTTCCGCGTGCCCAGTGACTACCGACCCGCTTGAACGATTTTCCGCATCCTGGACACGTTTCCCTGGGCAATTTACTCGCTCTGAATCCTCGGTGCAAGCATATACGTTGCCTGTCCGAGCCCCTCCGCGAACCCGTAGTGGAGCTTGACGGGGAACTCCTCGCCGAGCTCGACGGTGACCTCTGCGTCGGAGGGGATCGCCTTGTTCATGTCCTTCAGGTAGTCGAGGCTGAACAGCGAGTCGGCGGGGCCGGCGGTGAGCGCGATGAGGTCCTCGCGGTCGAGCTTGAGGTTCACGTCGTCGGTGTCGCCCTCGGCCTCGATGAAGAACGCCTCGTCGGTCTCGTCGACGCGGAGGCGGATGTGGTCGGAGACCATGTCGGCGGCCTTGATCCCGCGGTCGAGCTGGGCGCCCTCGACGACGATCTCGGAGGCGAGGTCGAGGTCCGGGATGTCCGGCTCCTGGCGGATCGAGTCGGGGTCGATGAGCGCGAGGGTGTAGGACAGGCCGTCGATCTCGATGTGGAGCTTGCGGGTCTCCTCGTCGAGTTCGAGGTGGATCAGGTCGCCGGAGTTGGCCATGCCGGCGATGTCCTCTAAGCGGGCGAGGTTGACGCCGATGACGCCGCCGTCGGCGTCGTAGGACTCGAACGCGGCGGCTTCGAGGGTGAGGTCGACCATGCCGACGTTGGCGGGGTCGACGGCCCGGATGGAGAGCTCCTCCTCGTTGAGGCGGATCTTACACTCGTCGACCAACACGCTCACCGAATCGAGCGCGTCCTGAAACGTCGACGCGCCCACGATGGCCTTGAACATATACGTTCAGCTTGGGCGGTATCACCTAAAAAGGCACCCGATCGGAGCGGCGACCGGCCGCTCACAGCGACCGGAGGAGCCGGGCGACGACGACCGCGAGCGTGACGACGGTCCGCCACAGTCGGAGCCGTTCGAGCCGGTATTCGCGCGCGTCGGATTCGTCCGTCTCGTCTCCCTCGCCGTCCGGTCCGCGGTCGCGTTCGCAGGTCGCGTCGCCGTCGAGCCGGTCGGGCGGCGGGTCGGTGGCTCGGTCCGGTTCCTCCCGCGGGTCCCGGTCGGGCGTCGCCGGCTCGCGGGACCGGTGGGACGCGTCGCGGTCGGGTTCCTTTCGATCGGTCGCGTCGTGACCGCCCGCGTCACCGCTCGCGGTCTCGTCGGCTGAGTTCGATTCCGCGTCGATGCCCTCGGTCGCTGGCAGTGGCTCGTCGATCATGTGGGCTCTCGGCCGGGGTAGGCCGTACGCGACGATACGAGGTTAATTTATAAATAAACGAGCCGAACGCAAGGCGAAACTGAAACTCGTCCGGGCGGACGCTCCCGACCGGTCACCGCCCGCCGTTCGGGTCCGGCCTCAGATGAGCGGTTCGACGAGGTCGCGCCCCTCGGCGAGCAGGTCGTCGACGGCGCCCTCGGAGTCGGCCTCGGCGTACACGCGCAGCTTCGGCTCGGTGCCAGAGGGGCGGACGAGCAGCCACGAGCCGTTCTCCAAGAGGAGCTTGAATCCGTCGAGGGTGACGACCTTCGCGACGGGGGAGCCGCAGACGGACTCCGGGATGTGGTCTTCGAGCTCGTTGAGGACGCCTTCCTTCCGGTCGTCCGGGCAGTCGAGGGACACCTTCCCGGCCGCGATGCGCCCGTGTTCGTCGAGCAGGCGGTCGACGCGCGCGTCGAACGGCTCGGCGGCGTGGGTCGCGGCCGCGAGCAGCGCCATCAGCACGCCGTCCTTCTCGCGAACGTGGCCGCGGAGGGTGAACCCGCCCGACTCCTCGCCGCCGAACAGCGCGTCGTGCTCGCCCATCGCCTCGGCGACCCACTTGAACCCGACCGGCGTCTCGTACACGTCCTCGCCGTGCGCCTCCGCGATGCGGTCGACGAGGAACGTCGTCGAGACGGTGCGGACCGCGGGCCCCGAGTCGGTCTCTAGGAGCCGGTCGTAACAGGCGGAATAGAAGAGGTTGGCGTCGAGGACGCCGCGCTCGGGGGTGACGACGGCGATCCGGTCGGCGTCGCCGTCGTTGGCGACCCCGAGGTCGACGTCGCTGTCGGGGTCGGTGACGCGCTCCGCCAGCGCTTCGAGGTGCTCCGCGGACGGCTCCGGGGAGCCGCCGCCGAAGGTCACGTCGCGCTCGCAGCGCAGGCGGACGACCTCCGCGCCGGCCGACTCGAGGAGCGCGTCGGTGACGCCGCGCCCGCTCCCGTGCATCGCGTCGTACGCGACCGTGAGCCCGGAGAGGTCGACCGCGTCGCCGGTACCGGGGGCGGCGACGCGCCCCACGAGGTCGCGGGCCGCGTCGGCGTGGTCGCGCACGAGGTCGACCCGTTCGACCGTGCCGCGCTCGGCCTCGGGCAGGAGGTCCGGCTCCGCGAGGCGGTCCTCGATGTCCTCGGTCACCTCGGGGAGCGCGGGGGCGCCGTCGTGCGGGATGAACTTCACGCCGTTGTACTCGGGCGGGTTGTGGGAGGCGGTGACCATACAGGCACCGGCCAGCCCGCGGGAGACGATGGCGTGGGCGATCACCGGCGTCGGCGCGTCGCGCTCGGGGAGGATCACGTCGAAACCGTTCCCCGAGAGCACCTCGGCGAGGCTCTCGGCGAACCCCTTCGAGGTCTCGCGGGCGTCGTAGCCGACCGCGACCGTCCCGTCGCGGCCCGCCGCGTTGAGGTGGTCCGCGACCGCCTGCCCGACGATTCGCACCCGCTCGTCGGTGAACGTGTCGAGCGTCGCACGCCAGCCGTCCGTGCCGAAGGCAATCTGATCCATGTCGACCACGTCACCGGCCGGGACAATAATGCCCCGTGCCGGTCGCGAGGTTTGCGCGGGCAAGCCGACAGCGGACATTTATAAACGAACCGCGGTGGCGCGTGCCGGTGAGCGGCCGGCAGGCCGCGAACCGCACGCGCGAGGGAGTCGGCCGACCGCAGGGAGGCCGACGAGGCTGGGGAGGTGAGAGGTGCGGTTGCGGTGCTGTGGGGCGGGACTCAAAGGGGCAGCCGGGAGGCGGGCGCAGGCGACGCAAGCACCGCAGCGAAGGAGCGGTAGCGACTGAGCGAGGAGCACAGCGAGCGTGCGCCCGCCTCCCGGCTGGGGCTTTGGAGGTGTTCGCGGTCGATCCACAGTGGACCACGTACAGCCTCCCGGCTGGGGCTTTGGAGGTGTTCGCCGCGGGTCCGTGGTCGGTTACTTATAAACGATCAGCTGGGATTTAAAAGACCGAAACGCTCCCCAGGGCCGTTGACGAGCCGTCGGCAACCGTCATTTCGTCTCCGGACCGTTCCGATCGCCTCCGTTTTTATTATTCGCTCCCGAACCCGGCGTATGACCCGAATCGTCGCGATCTCCGGCAGTCGGAGCGCGGACAGCACCACGCGGGCCGCGCTCCGCGTCGCGCTCGACGCCGCGGCCGACGCCGGCGCGGAGACCGATCTGATCGATCTGGCCGCCGTCGACCTCCCGCTGTACCACCCCGACCAGGGCGCGCAGGGCGACAGCGAGGCGCTGAAGCGCCGCGTCCGCGAGGCCGACGGCGTCCTCGCGGGCACGCCCGTCTACCGCGGCTCCTACTCGTCGACGTTCAAGAACTTCCACGACTTCTGCGGCTCCGACGAGTACGCGAACACGGCCGTGGGCCTGCTCGCGACCGCGGGCGGCGGCTCCTACGGCGGAACCTTAGAACACCTCCGGTCGACGTTCCGGAACGTCCACGCGTGGACCGTGCCTCACGAGGTCGGGATCCAGGGCGCCTCCTCGAAGATCGAGACGGGCGCGGCCAGTCCCGACGGCGAGCCGCGGATCACCGACGAGGACCTCCGCCGGCGCACCGAGCGACTCGGGCGAGTCGTCCTCGAACACGCCGAGCGGATGCGGGGACGACCGGCGACGGACGCGTGACGACCGGCGACGGACGCGTGACTGCCGCCCGCGACGCGCCGCAGGCGGCAGGGGTTTCCGCCGCGGGCCCGACGTTCCGCCGATGAGTCGAATCCGTCCGGACGAGTTGGACGAGCGCCTCGGGACCGACGGCGAGCCGTTCCTGCTGGACATCCGGCCCGAGTCGGACTACGTGAGCGGCGCGATCGACGGGAGCCGGAACGTGCCGGTGTACGACGACCTCCGGAGCGGCGACGACGCCGCGCTCCGCCGCCGTCTCGACGAGGTCCCCGACGACCGCGAGGTCGTCACCGTCTGCAAGATGGGGATCGTCGCCAAGCGCGCGACGCGGGTGCTCGACGAGGCGGGATACGAGGCGTCGACGCTCGCCGGCGGAATGAGCGGCTGGAACGGGTACGAGCGCGGGTCGCTCGGCTACAAGCTCCGGTCGCTGTGGTGGCGGCTGCGAGGGTGACCGCGTGCGGTCGCGTCATCCGGAAACCGAAACCCGCCGGGCTTTTGCCCGGCTCCCGTCTACGGCCCCCATGACCGAACCGGGTGACGACGACCGTGTCCGCTAACCGGAAGGGGGACCGCCGCGAGCGCGAGCTGGTGAACGCCCTCGACGAGGCGGGGTTCGCCGTGATGCGCGCGCCGGCCAGCGGCTCCGCGACGGAGCGGGAGCTGCCCGACGTGCTCGCGGGCGACGGCGAGACGTTCTACGCCATCGAGGCGAAGTCGAGCGCGGGCGACCCCATCTACCTCACCGGCGAGGAGGTGGAGGCCCTCCTCTTCTTCGCGCGGAACTTCGGCGCGAAGGCCCGGATCGCGGTGCGGTTCGACCGCGAGGACTGGTTCTTCTTCCACCCGGGCGACCTCTACACCACCGACGCGGGCTCCTACCGCGTTAAAAAGGAGAAGGCCCTCGCGGACGGCACCGACTTCCCGGAGTTCGTCGGCGAGACGGAGAAGGTGACGCTCGCGGAGGTCGGCGAGGGCGACGGAACCGGTGACGACGCGGACGGGATCGACCCGGAAACCGAGGAACGACGGACGATCTTAGAGGCCGTCCGCGACGGCCACATGCCGGTCGAGGACGCGCTCGACGTGCTGTAGCGGGGTCCACACGCGCTCTCGCTCCGCCCGCGCGACGGGCTCGTCGCCGCCGACCCCCTCGCTTATCCCTCGCGGCGGCGAACGACCCGACGAATGAGCGAGGACTTCGGCCTGCTCGAACCCGCGGACCAGCCGGGCGACGAGTGGGAGCAGCTCGACGTCTCCGACACCGAGGCCGACCGGATCGCCCGGCGGCAGGACCGGGAGTTCGACGAGTTCCGCAAGCGGATCAAGGACACCGAGCAGTTCAAGCTCCAGGAGTCGGTGTTCGACGACGCCACGCTCGCGGCCGTCTACAAGCTGGTCCAGGACGGCTACGTCGACGCCTTCGGCGGGCCGGTGTCGACGGGCAAGGAGGCGAGCGTCTTCGAGGCGCTCGGCGGGCAGGCGGGCGAGCGGCCGGAGCCGGGGTCGGAGGCGGCCCGCGGCGGCCCCGAGGGCGTCACGCCCGAGCGCGAGGTCGCGGTGAAGGTGTACCGGATCAACTCCTCGAACTTCCGGCAGATGCGCGATTACCTGGAGGGCGACCCGCGGTTCGAGGGGATCGCGAGCGACAAGAAGGCGGTCGTGCTGGCGTGGACCCGCAAGGAGTTCGCGAACCTCGAACGCGCGCGGAAGGCCGGCGTCCGGGTGCCCGAACCGATCGCGGTCCAGCGCAACGTCCTCGTGATGGAGCTGGTCGGGCACGCCGAGGACCGCGCCCGGCGGCTGAGCGAGGTCGACGTGGAGAACCCCGAGACCGCCTACGAGGTCGTCCGCGAGTACATGCGCCGGCTCTACCGCGCCGGGCTGATCCACGGCGACCTCTCGGAGTACAACATGATCATCCACGAGGGCGAACTGGTTGTCATCGACCTCGGGCAGGCCGTGACGGTCCACCACCCGAACGCGGGCGAGTTCCTGAAGCGCGACTGCGAGAACGTGTCGGCCTTTTTCACCCGGCAGGGGATCGACGTCGACCCCGACGACCTCCGCGCGTACGTGACGGAGCCGGAGCCGGACCCGACGGGGGAGCCGGAGGGGAAGTCGGGCGAGCCGGAGCGCGAATCTGACGGGCCGTCTGACGAGTAGATCGGAGCCGCGTCGCCCGAAAGCGGCCGGAGGACACCGTCACGCGGCCACACACCGTCCGCGGCGGAACACGCTTAAAAGGCTCCGCCGGGTACTCCGTGATATGCAACACGTGACGGTTCCGCAGGACCGTATCGGCGTCGTCATCGGCGCCGGCGGCGAGACGATGCGGGAGATCGAAGAGCGGGCGAACGTGCGGCTCGACATCGACTCGGAGTCGGGGAGCGTCGCCATCGAGGAGCGCGACGACCCCGTGGCGGCGATGGTGGCCCCGGACATCATCAAGGCGATCGGGCGGGGCTTCAAGCCGGAGACGGCGCTGTCGATCCTCGACCACGACCTCCGGACGCTCGATTTAATCGACCTGTCGGAGCACACCCGCAACGACAACGACCTCCAGCGCAAGAAGGGCCGGATCATCGGCGAGAACGGCCGCACGCGCGAACTCATCGAGGAGCTGTCGGGCGCCAACGTCGTCGTCTACGGCTCGACCGTGGGCGCCGTGGGCCAGCCCGAGGAGCTCGAAGTGGTCCGGCGGGCGGTCGGAATGTTGCTCGACGGGGCGCCCCACGGCGCGGTGTACTCCTACTTGGAGCGCATGTCCAACGAGCTCGACGACGACGTGAGCTTCAACGCGCCGCAATAAGTGGAGTTCTGTGCTGGCGTCGCCGCTGTCGTTCGTTTATAAATCGTTGTTACTAGCGGTGTCGTGACTACTGTTACATCTCCAGCCGTTTGCTTATAAACAACTGACCACAGATCGACGGCAAACATCTCCAAAGCCCCAGCCGCTCGGCTATACGCTGACACCCCCTGATTGACGGTGAACACCTCCAAAGCCCCAGCCGTGAGGCAGGCGCAGGCGACGCAAGTACCGCAGGGAGCGAACGAAGTGAGCGACCGAGGAACGCAGCGAGCGTGCGCCTGCCTCACGGCTGCCCCTTTGAGTCCCACCCCGCACAGCACCTCACGCCTCCCCAGCCTCGTCGCTGGCACCCTCCGCTTCGCTCCGGGAGCCAGCGACTCCCTCGCGCGGTGCGGTTCGCGCCGCGTTGCGGCGCTCACCGGTACGCGCCGCCGCGGTCCGTTTATAAGCGATTTGCGTCCAGCAGTTGATCTAGAGTTCTATATAAAGGCCCGTGTGAACGCACCGCATACCGGCCGATACTCCCGCACCGTGTTGCGGTTTCGCACGACCCGAGCAAAGGGTTTATATAGAATCACAATCAATCAATGGCTGTAATGTCACAGCGTCAGCGGATGGGCAATCAGCCCATGATCGTACTTTCTGAAGAGTCGCAGCGTACCTCCGGAAAGGACGCGCAGAACATGAACATCACGGCCGGGAAGGCGGTCGCGGAGTCCGTCCGCACCACGCTCGGCCCGAAAGGGATGGACAAGATGCTCGTCGACTCCGGCGGGTCCGTCGTCGTCACGAACGACGGCGTCACCATCCTGAAGGAGATGGACATCGACCACCCGGCGGCCAACATGATCGTCGAGGTCTCCGAGACGCAGGAGGAGGAGGTCGGCGACGGCACCACCTCCGCGGTCGTGGTCGCCGGTGAGCTCCTCGATCAGGCCGAGGAGCTCCTCGACCAGGACATCCACGCGACGACCCTCGCGCAGGGGTACCGACAGGCCGCCGAGAAGGCCAAGGAGATCCTCGACGAGGAGGCCATCGACGTCTCCGCGGACGACCGCGACACGCTCGTCGAAATCGCCGAGACGGCGATGACGGGCAAGGGCGCGGAGAACTCCAAGGACCTCCTCGCCGAGCTCGTCGTCGACGCCGTCCTCGCGGTCCAGGACGACGACGGCATCGACACGGAGAACGTCTCCGTCGAGAAGGTCGTCGGCAGCTCGATCGACCAGTCCGAGCTCGTCGAGGGCGTCATCGTCGACAAGGAGCGCGTCGACGAGAACATGCCCTTCGCGGTCGAGGACGCCGACGTCGCGCTGTTCGACGGCGCCATCGAAGTGAAGGAGACGGAGATCGACGCCGAGGTCAACGTCACGGACCCCGACCAGCTCCAGCAGTTCCTCGACCAGGAGGAGGAGCAGCTCCGCGAGATGGTCGACCACCTCACCGACATCGGCGCCGACGTCGTCTTCGTCGGTGACGGCATCGACGACATGGCGCAGCACTACCTCGCGCAGGAGGGCATCCTCGCCGTCCGCCGCGCGAAGTCCGGCGACCTCAAACGCCTCGCCCGCGCGACCGGCGGCCGCGTCGTCTCCAACCTCGACGACATCGAGACGGACGACCTCGGCTTCGCCGGCTCCGTCGCCCAGAAGGACATCGGCGGCGACGAGCGCATCTTCGTCGAGGACGTCGAGGAGGCGAAGTCCGTCACCCTCATCCTCCGCGGCGGCACCGAGCACGTCGTCGACGAGGTCGAGCGCGCCATCGACGACTCGCTCGGCGTCGTCCGCACGACGCTGCTCGACGGCCAGGTCCTGCCCGGCGGCGGCGCCCCCGAGGCCGAGCTGGCCCTGCAGCTCCGCGACTTCGCCGACTCCGTCGGCGGCCGCGAGCAGCTCGCCGTCGAGGCGTTCGCCGACGCGCTGGAAGTCGTCCCGCGCACCCTCGCCGAGAACGCGGGTCTCGACCCCATCGACTCGCTGGTCGACCTCCGCTCCCGCCACGACGGCGGCGAGTTCGGCGCCGGTCTCGACGCCTACACGGGCGACGTGATCGACATGGAGGCCGAGGGCGTCGTGGAGCCGCTCCGCGTCAAGACCCAGGCCATCGAGTCCGCCACCGAGGCGGCCGTCATGATCCTCCGCATCGACGACGTCATCGCGGCCGGCGACCTCAAGGGCGGCGGCACGGACGACGGCGGCGACGACGGCGGCCCCGGCGGCGCGCCCGGCGGCATGGGCGGCGGCATGGGCGGCATGGGCGGTATGGGCGGCGCGATGTAAGCGTCCGATAGGACAACTACACCACCCACGCCGACCACAGCCCCTTCGCCGAACCGTCCGCAGACCGACCGTCGCGAGCCCCTTCGGGCCTCGACGACACGCAACTTTTATCGACGGCGTGACCGCTGAGCCTCGGGCTCGTCGACCGGCCGCGTTTATCGGTACCGAGCCGCATATTCATCGGCGACGACACGAGGGTAACACCGGCGTAACCACCGGACAACGGCGTCCGCGAGCGGTTAAGTGACTCCCGACCCTCCGATCCGTCGACGAGGTTCTCACGTTCACTATGCCACAGCAGAAAGCCGACTACGCAGACGAGACGGAGATCGACGCGGAACTGGACGAACTCCCTGACGACGAGACCGTGGAGGAGACCGTCGCGAGCCTGGAGGAGCGCGGCTTCGACGCCGTCGTCGTCGACGACGCCGACGAGGCGCTGGAGGCCGTGAAGTCCCAGATCCCCGCGGGGGTCTCGGTGATGAACGGGCACTCGACGACGCTCGAAGAGATCGGGTTCGACGAGTTCCTGAGCGGGGGCGACCACGAGTGGGAGAGCCTCCCCGACCAGATCTGGGGCATCGACGACGACGCGGAGCGACAGGCCGCGCGCCGCGAGTCGCAGACGGCGGACTACTTCCTCGGCGGGATCAACGCGGTCGCGCAGACGGGCGAGCTCGTCGCCGCCGACCTCTCCGGCAGCCGCATCGGCGCGTACCCGTTCGCCGCGGGCAACGTCGTCATCGTCACCGGGATCAACAAGATCGTCCCGACGCTCGACGACGCCCTCGACCGGCTGGAGTCGGTCGCGTACCCGCTGGAGAACGAGCGCGCGCAGGAGGCGTACGGCGTCGAGTCCGCGATCGCGAAGCAGCTGATCTACCGGCGCGAGACCGAGGAGGGCCGGACGACGGTCGTCCTCGTGCGCGAGCAGCTCGGCTACTGAGCGGTTCGCATCACGCGCAGACGCGTCACACATGACGTGTCACACGTCGACGCTTCACACACTTTCTTCCCCCTTCCGACGATCGCGAGCGACGCCGCTCGCGGTTCCGGGACCGCGATACCGAAATCCGTTTTCCGGTCCTCCGAGAACCGCCGCGTAGGTCCCACCATGACGCCCGACCCAGCGGATCTCTCGACGGACGCGTGTACCCTCCCCGACGGACGCACCCTCTCGTACGCGACCGGCGGCGACCCGGACGGGGTCCCGGTCGTCGTCCAGCACGGCACGCCCGGATCGCGGCTGTTCGGAGCGCTGCTGTCGGACCCCGCGAGCGAGGCTGGCGTTCGGCTCCTCGTTCCCGACCGCCCGGGATACGGCCGTTCCTCGCCGCCCCCGGGTGACTGGTCGTGGGAGGACTGGCCGGCCGACCTCGGCGAACTCCTCGACGCGGAGTCCGTCGACCGGGCCGGCCCCCTCGGCTTCTCCGGCGGCGGCCCGTTCGCGCTCGCCGCCGCGAGCGACGACCGGGTGGCTCGGGTCGGGCTGGTGAGCAGCGTCGTTCCCCCGGCCGAGAACGCCCTCGCGACGCTCGCGTCGGTCCCGTTCGCGCTGCGCGCGCTGTTCCGAATCTCGAACGTGGTCGCGTCGGTCTCCGGCCCGAGCGCGGTCGTCTCGCAGTACACGGACCGGTCCGTCTCCGACCCGGTCGCCGAGGCGGTGGCGGCCGACTTCCACGAGGCCCTCGCCCCCGGCGCCCGGGCGGTCGAACGCGAGAACCGAGCGTTCGCGAGCGGGTCGCTCGACACCGATTCGGTCAGTGTCCCGGTTCGCGTCTGGCACGGGACGAGCGACGAGAACACGCCGCTTTCGCCCGCCCGGACGCTCGTTGACGCGGTCGACGGAACGCTGGAGACCGCCGAGGCCGACCACCTCGGAACGCTGCTCGACCGTCGGGCGGCGGCGCTGGAGTGGGTCGGTCGGGAGGAGTGACCGTCGTTTAACTGCTCATCATATAGCGACGCCGCTCGCCGGTGACAGCGGGCCGGGAGGGATCCACGCGAGCGAAGCGAGCGTGGGTCAGTCGCACCCGTCGGGTGCGACGAGATTCGAACCACGCCCAGACGTGCTCGTTCGCTTCGCTCACTGCGCGCGACTGGCCTCTTCGAATCCCTCCCTTTTCGACGGCCTCGCGGCTCGCGGAGTGCTCGCCGCGAGGAGTACGGGCCGGGAGGGATTCGAACCAAAGCCAGAGGTTCCTGCTCGCTCCGCTGCGCGGGCTGCCTCTGGCGGGGTTCGAACCCTCCCTCAGCACAGCACCGCCGCTCGCGATATTGCTCGCGGCGGTACAGCGGGCCGGGAGGGATTCGAACCCCCGACCGTCCGGTTAAAAGCCGGACGCTCTCCCTAACTGAGCTACCGGCCCAGACGACTCCGGATAGGGTCAGCCGAGGGATAAACGTTTAGAACCGCGGCAGGGGTCGGGGTCGGCACCCGAAACGGTTTCCCGGCCCCCGCCGTCGCCGCGAGCATGGAGTTCGACATGCGCGCGTTCGCCGCCGACTGCTGCCGGCACCGCTCGACCGCCGGCGAGGAGGCGGCCGCGGCGGCGTTCGTCGCGGAGCGCCTCGCCGACCTCGGCTTCGAGACGTACGCCTGGGACGCCGACCCCGCCGTCCTCGCCGACCACCCCTCCTTCCCGGACGACCTCGACGCGGCGGCCGTCGAGGGGCGGCGCAGCGTCGCCGGCGTCCTCGAACTGGGCGACGCGGGCGACGCGGCCGACGCGGCCGACGCAGGCGACAGTGACGACGCGGGCGGCGCGGTCGGCGAAGACGACGACGATCCGGTCCCCACCCTCGTCCTGAACGGCCACCTCGACGTCGTCCCGGCCGAGCCGTCCGAGTGGTCGAGCGACCCCTTCGAGCCGGTCTGGCGCGACGCCGGGGGCGGAGGTTCGGACGGGAGAACGGGAGCCGACGGCGACGCGTCCGGCGAGACGCTCACCGCCCGCGGCGCGGCCGACATGAAGTGCGGGCTCGCGGCCTGCGTCGGCGCCGCGGTAGACGTCCGCGAGGGGGTCGCTGACGGGTCGATCGACCTCCCGCCGTCCGGCCTCCGACTCGTCGTCGAGGCCGTCGCGGGCGAGGAGGACGGCGGCTACGGCGCGGCGACCGCCGCGCTCGCGAGTCCCTACCCCTTCGAGCGCGACGCGGCGATCGTCGCCGAGCCCACCGAGCTGCGCCCGGTCGTCGCCTGCGAGGGGTCGCTCATGGCCCGGCTGGAGATCGGCGGGCGGAGCGCGCACGCTGCCACCCGGTGGCGCGGCGAGGACGTGCTCCCGCGGTTCGAGGCGATCCGGGAGGCGTTCATGGAGCTGGAGGCGGAGCGCGGCGAGGCGGTCGACCATCCCCTGTACGAGCGGTTCTCGGTCCCCTGGCCCGTCGTCTGCGGCCGGGTCGAGGCCGGCTCGTGGGCGTCGACGGTCCCGGCGACGCTCGACGCGGAGTTCCGGATCGGCGTCGCGCCCGGCGAGACCGTCGCCGAGGTGGAAGCGGCGTTCCGCGAGCGGCTGGAGCGGGTCGCGGCCGAGGACCCCTGGCTGCGCGAGCACCCGCCCCGGTTCGAGCGGTTCTCGGTCCAGTTCGAGCCCGCGGAGATCGCCGTCGACGAGCCGGTCGTCGAGGCGGTCCGTGCCGGTCTCGCCGCGACCGGGCTCCCGGACGTCGAGCCGCGGGGCGCGACGTACGGCGCGGACTCGCGACACTTCGTCGCGGCCGGGATCCCGGCGGTGCTGTTCGGTCCGGGTACCATCGACGAGGCGCACTACCCCGACGAGACGATCGCGTGGAGGCAGGTCGTCCGGGCGAGAGAGGCGATCGCGGCCGCCGCGGCGCGGTTCGCGCGCGACTACGCGGCGTAGCCGGTCGGCGGCGCTCAGTCCTCTCCGTCGTCGTCGAGGTACTCGTCGACCGCGTCGGCGACGATCTCGCCCGGCTCGACGTTCTCCATCGAGGCCCGGCGGCGCAGTTCCACGTAGGTGTCGGCCGGGAGCCGGAGCTGAAGCCGACCGAGCTCGACGCCCGCCTCGCGGACGGCGGCCTCGATGTCCTCCCCGTCGTTGACGGCGGAGGCGATCGCTCGCACCTCCCGCACGGTGAGCTCGCCGTCGATCGCCGCCCACGCGAGCAGGTAGCGGTCCCGCCCGCCGAGCCGCGCGACGTGTTTGGCGGCGCTCGGCGCGATCCGCCCGTTGGCGACCTGCCTGCGGATCGCCTGCGGGAGGTCGTGGACCCGCGCCCACTTGCGGATGAACGCGACGGACACGTCCTCTCCCGCCCGCTCGGCCGCTTCCTTGTACGACCCGACACCGCGGACGAGCGCGGCGCAGGCGGCGGCGCCGCGCAGCATCAGGACGTTGTCGCCGTCGCCGACGTCGCCGGCCGCGAACCGGCCCACCGTCTCCGCGGCCTCGGCGACGCTGTCGGGGTCGTTCGGGTCGAACCCCACCGCGTCCGCGGCCCGGTCGCCCGTCACCGCCGGGTCCGCCCGGACCACCGGCTCGCCGACTGGGGACTCTCGGTCGGCGCGTGACTCCTCGGTCATACACTCCTCTTCGGGGCCGCGGATATAAACGCCGGGCACCGGGGCGGAATTCGCCCGAGCGACGGACGCTCCTCGCCGGCCGTTCGTGCCTCGCCGACCATCGGCGCCTCGCCGGCCGTCGGCGCTCTCTCCTACCTCGCGGTCCGGGGCGCCGCGTCGCCGTCGTCTCCCTCGTCCGTCCCTCGCGCGTAGCGGAGGTACGAGTACGCGACGGTGACCGCGGCGGTCGCGAGCGCCGGCCCGACGAGGAAGTACACCGCGTACTCGCCGGCGAAGAGGCCGGCGACCGCGATCAGCGCCGAGAGCTTGAACAGGCGGGCGCCGAGCGCGTGGGTCTTCTCCCACACCGCGTCGTCGCTGAGCGTCCACGGCGTCCGGATCCCGACGAACCAGTTCGGCTCGACGTGGGGTAACAGCGTCCCGAGGTAGTAGAACAGCGCGGCGCCGCCCGCGACCGCGAGCGTCGTCACGTCGACCGCGTAGCCGAGGTTGACGGCGAGCACGGCGAGGTGGACGGCGACGAGGAACGCCGTGAACACGACGACGAACCGGTCGTAGTGGACGCGGAACGCGGCGATATTTTCTCCGAGGGGGTCGATCCGCGGGAGCAGCGCGAACAGGCCGATCAGCCCGGCCGCGAGCCCGGGGACGAGCCACATCCCGAGCGCGCGGGAGAGCGTGCCGGTCGGCTCGCCGGCGCCGTTCCAGCGCGTCACCATCCGCTCGGGGAGGTCCGGTGCGACCGCGAGGCTGGCCGCGGCGCCGACGGCGACGAGGAGGGCCGCGACGCCGAACCGGAGCCGCGTTGAGAGTCGGAGTTCGGAGGGCATGCGGGCGGGAACACGGTCCGCAGCGAGGAAAAGGTTCACCCGTGGGAGTCTCCCCCGCGGGACGCGGTGCGACGCAACCCTTACGCGTCGTGACCGCCAATCACGGCGCATGACCGACGAACGCGACGACGACGGCCACGAGTTCTCCTCGGGGCAGGGCGTCGACGCCGACTACGACGCGTTCACGCTGGACCCGCCCGAGCTGGGCGAGGACCCGAGCCGCGTCGACCCCGTCGACTCCCGCGTGTTGACCGAGGAGCTGGACCGCCGGAACATCGGCAGCGAGGATGTCGACGTCGAGCAGCTGATCGACGTCGGCCTCTCGTACATGGGGATCAACCGCTTCGAGGAGGCGACGGAGACGTTCGAGCGCGCCGCCAACTTCGCCGAGGAGGACTCGCTGGAGGCCCAAGAGGCGTGGGTGAACAAGGGGGCCGCCCACGCGCAACTGGAGGAGTTCGACCAGGCGATCGGCGCGTACCAGGAGGCGCTGCGCATCGACGAGGAGTCCGAGCACGCCGCGACCGCCGAGACCAACCTCGCGTACGCGCTCTGGGAGTCCGGTCAGGGCGAGCAGGCGCTCGAACACGCCGAGCGCGCCGTCGAGACCGACCCGCGCTTCGCCGAGGCGTGGTACAACCGGGGGTTCCTCCTGGTCGAGCGCGGGCTCGCCGAGGACGCGGTCAAGTGCTTCGACAACGCGATCCGCCTCGGCTACCGCGACGCGGGCGTCTTAGAGGAGAAGGCGCGGGCCCTCGAAGAGGCGGGCGACCACGAGCAGGCCGAGGAGGTCGCCGACCGCGCCGAGGAGCTCCGCCGCGAGGCGGAAGAGCAGATGGTCGAAGAGCAGACCGGACAGGCCCCCGGTCCCGGCGGACAGGCTCCGCAGGGCGGTCGCGGTGGGCAGGGCGGCGGTCGCGGTGGGCAGGGCGGCGGCCCCGGCGGCCAGCCCGGCGGTCGCGGCGGGCAGGGCGGCCGCACCGGGCAGGACGGCGAGGCGGAGGGCCCGGAGCGGGAGCTTCAGGGCGAGGGGCCCGAGGGCTTCTGAATGCTGCTGCGCGAGCGAGAGACCGCCGAGGGCCGGCTCGTCTCCGTCTGCGACCCCGACTGCCTCGGCGAGACGTACGACAACGGGCGCGCGACGCTCACCGTGAGCGAGGAGTTCTACGGCGGCGACGACGCCGTCGAGGCGACCGCCGAGGAGGTGGTCGCGGGGCTCCAGCGCGCGCAGGTCGCGAACATCGTCGGCACCGAGGCGGTCGGCGTCGCCGTCGAGGCGGGACTCGTCGACGAGGAGACCGTTTTGGAGTTCGAGGGGACGCGGCACGCGCAGCTGCTCTGGCTGTGAGCCCGTCGCGGCGGCGCCTCCGATTTCGCCGGATTCCGAACCGGCTAAGGGCGCGCGCGACGAGGCGAATCCGATGAGACGACTCACGCGGAGCGAACTGGCGTCGCGGGTGGGGCCGCGGCCGCCCTCGGACGCCTTCTGGCGGCGCGCGATCGACCGGGGAGCGGCCGCGCTCGCCGTCGGCGCGGACGCGGTCGGGGGCGGAGGGGAGGGGGAAACAGACGAGCCGGCCGGACCGCTCGACACGGGCGACATCGTCGACGTCGGCGACCACGCCTTCGTCGTCGTCGGCGCCGACCGGACGGAGAGCGGCGGCCGGATCTATCGGATCGAACTCGTCGCCGACCGCGACGAGGGCTGAAGCGGCTCGAATTCGGTCGGTGGAGGGCCGGATTACAGGCCCGCGACGTCCTCGATGGCGTCGGTGAGCTCCGTCACGCTCTCGACGGTGTGTTCGCCCATGTGGCCGATCCGGAACGTCTCCTCGCCGAGGTCGCCGTAGCCGTTCGAGAAGGCCATGTCGTACGTCTCGTTCACTTCCTCGATGGTCGCGGCAACGTCGATCCCCCGCGTGTTCTCGATACAGGCGACGGTCTGCGACTCGTACCCCGCCTCGGGGAACATCGCGAAGTGCTCGTCGGCCCAGTCGTGGACGTACGTCATCATCTCGCGGTGGCGCTCGTCGCGGGCGCGGTGGCCCTCCTCCAGCATGTGTTTCATCTGCTTGCGGTACGCTAACATGATCGGAATGGCGGGCGTCGAGTGGGTCTGTCCCTTCCGGTCGTAGTAGTCGATGGTGCGGCGGAAGCCGCCGTACCACGAGGAGTCGCCCTTCTCGACCTCGCGGTCGTAGGCGTCGTCGCTGACGACGCAGACGGCGAGCCCGGGCGGCATCGCGAACGCCTTCTGGGTGGACGCGAAGATCGCGTCGATCCCGTGGGCGTCGATGTCGACGTAGTCGCCGCCGAGCGAGGAGACGGCGTCGACGGCGAAGTAGGTGTCCGGGTACTCCTTCAACACGTCGCCGATCTCCTCGATCGGGTTGCGGACGCCGGTCGAGGACTCGTTCATCACGCCCGCGACCATGTCGTACTCGGCGTCGGCGGCCTCGACCGCCTCGCGGACGTCCTCGGGCTTGACCGCCTCGCCCCACTCGTACTCCAGGCGGTCGACGTCCTTGCCGAGGCGCTCGGCGACGTTGGCGTAGCGCTCGCTGAACGCGCCGCAGGTCGGGACGAGGACGCGCTCGTCGACGAGGTTGAGCGTCGTCGCCTCCCAGAACTCGGTGCCGGAGCCGGTTAAGATTACGACCTCGTTGTCGGTGCCGAGGAACTCCTTCGTGTCCTCGACGATGGTGGTGTACAGGTCGGTCATCCGGTCCATCCGGTGACCGAACGTCGACTCCGTCATCGCCTCGATGACGTCGTCGCGGACCTCGGTCGGCCCGGGGATGTACAGCGTCTTGTCGTCGTAGTCGTCGCGGTATTCGCGTTTCTTCGTCACGGGATCCACCTGTTGGATCGTACCGGGACGCGTGAGGGTATGGACCTTGTGTTCCGTTCAAAAGGCGCGATCGCGTTCCGTTCGGAGGGCGCGGCGCGCGACCGCTTTCGCCCGTCGGAAACGGCGCCCTCGGCCGGATCAACCGGGTTTATACGAACGGAGGCGCGAAAGGACGTATGATACACGTCCGAAGAGTTACAACCGTCCGAGGTGGGCCGCCGTGAGCGGCGACGAGGAGCTGGCGAAGGACCTCGGCCCGCTCGCGGCCCTCACCATCGGGATCGGGACGATGATCGGCGCGGGCATCTTCGTCCTCCCCGGCACCGCGGTCGCCCGCGCCGGCCCGCTCGCGGCGTTCACGTTCGTCCTCGGCGGCGTGATCGCCCTGTTCACGGCGCTGTCGGCCTCCGAGCTCGGGACGGCG
This sequence comes from Halorubrum trapanicum, assembly GCF_002355655.1. Lineage (NCBI taxonomy): Archaea > Methanobacteriati > Methanobacteriota > Halobacteria > Halobacteriales > Haloferacaceae > Halorubrum > Halorubrum trapanicum. The sequence goes on from NZ_AP017569.1 coordinate 1,718,336, forward strand.
ATGCCGAAGTCCGGCGGGGCGTACTTCTACGTCAACCGCGCGCTCGGCCCCATGTTCGGCTCCGTCGCGGGCTGGGCGAACTGGCTCGGACTCGCGTTCGCGTCCGCCTTCTACATGTACGGCTTCGGCGAGTACGTGAACGCGCTCGTCGGGCTCGGCCCGGTCGGGCTCGGTCCGGTGACGCTGGAGGCCGCACAGGTGATCGGCCTCGCGGGCGCGCTCCTCTTTATCGCGGTCAACTACTTCGGCGCCAAGGAGACGGGGGGGCTCCAGATCGTCATCGTGATGTCGCTTCTGGGCATCCTCGCCGTCTTCACCGTCGTCGGCCTGCTGAACGCCGAGATGTCGTCGCTGCGCCCGCTCGCGCCGCCGGGCACGACGAGTCAGGTGCTGCCGGTGACGGGGATCATCTTCGTCTCGTATCTCGGGTTCGTCCAGATCACCTCCGTCGCCGAGGAGATCAAAGACCCCGGGCGGAACCTCCCGCTCGCGGTGCTCGGCTCGGTGATCATCGTCACGGTCGTGTACGCGCTGTTCCTCCTCGTCCTCCTCGCCGCCGTGCCGAACGACCTCGTCGCGAACAACGAGACCGCGGTCGTCGACGCCGCCAGGCTCCTGTTCGGGCAGTACGAGGTGTTCGGCTACTCGCTGGGCGCCGTCGGCGCCGGCATGCTCCTGATCGGCGGACTGCTCGCGACCGCCTCCTCCGCGAACGCGTCGATCCTCTCCTCGTCGCGGATCAACTTCGCGATGGGCCGCGAGAAGATCGTCACCCCGTCGCTCAACCAGATCCACGAGCGGTTCGGCACGCCGTACAAGTCGATCGCGCTCACCGGCGCGCTCATCGTCGTGTTCCTCCTCGCCGGGAGCGTCGAGTCGCTGTCGACGATGGGCTCGGTGTTACACCTGGTGGTGTACGGCCTCCTCAACCTCGCGCTCATCGTGATGCGCGAGTCGGAGGTCGAGGGGTACGACCCGGACTTCGAGGTGCCGTTCTACCCGGCCGTCCCGATCATCGGCACCGTGTCGTCGTTCGCGCTGATCTACTACATCGACCCGACGATCATCCTGCTGTCCGCCGGGCTCGTCGTCTTCGCGCTGCTCTGGTACCTGCTGTACGCCCGCGGGAAGGTTGAGGCGCGCGGCGTGCTCGGGACGTGGATCCTCGACCGCTCCGAGGACCTGCCCGAGCCGGCCGTCTCGGCGGCGACCGCCGTCCAGCCGAGCGGCGACGACTACCGGGTGATGGTGCCGCTCGCGAACCCCAAGACCGAGGAGCACCTGATCACGCTCGCCTCGGCCATCGCCAAGCAGCGGGACGGGACCGTCGTCGCGGTCAACATCGCGAACGTCCCCGACCAGACCTCGCTTGAAGCGGCGCGCGACCGCGGCGCCCACGAGGCGGCCCACGGCCTCCTCGATCAGGCCCGCGAGGACGCCGAGACGTTCGGCGTCGACGTGGAGACGCACGTCGTCTTGTCGCACCGCGTGTTCGAGGAGGTGTTCGACGCCGCGCGCACCTACGGCGCCGACATGACCGTGATGGGCTGGGGCGAGGACTCCCACGGAGCGCCCGGGCGCGCCGAGTCCGCCGTCGACGAGCTGGCGTACTCGCTCCCCTCCGATTTCCTCGTGTTCCGCGACCGCGGCTTCGACGCCTCGCGGATTCTCGTGCCGACCGCGGGCGGTCCGGCATCGGACCTCTCCGGCGCCGTCGCGAAGATGCTCCAGGCGGAGTTCGACGGCGAGGTGACCCTGCTCCACGTCGCCGAGGACGGCGAGGAGGCGGGCCGCGCGTTCCTCTCCGAGTGGGCCGCGGACCACGACCTCTCGGACGCCACGCTGCGGATCGAGACCGGAGACGTCGAGGCCAGCATCGAGCGCGCCGCCCGCGACGCGACGATGCTCATCATCGGCGCGACGCAGAAGGGCCTGCTCTCGCGGCTGGTCCGCGGCTCGCTCGTGTTGGACGTGCTGGGCGAGGTGGAGTGCTCCGTGCTGCTCGCCGAGCCGAAGAGCGACCGCGGCCTCCTCGACCGCTTGTTCGGCAGCGGCGCGCGGTCGAACGACGTCACCGATACGACCGAGACGCCCGCCGACACCGGCGTCGAGCCGGAGCCGTCGACGCCCGAAATCGACGAGAGTTCGGAGTCGAGCGCTGGCGAAGCGCCGAAGTCCGACTGACGCGGCGGCGCTCTTTTTAAACGGTCGGGAGCGCAGCGGCGCGGAAGCCGGCCGAACCGTTCCGCGCTAGTCCCAGTGCCAGAAGTGGTTCCCGTCGTCCTCGACCGGATCGGTTCGCTCCCGGAGGTCGGCCACGTCCTCGGCGGTCGGCTCGTGGTCGTCGGGCAGCTTCTCCATGCAGTCGAAACAGAGGAAGAACTCCGAGCCGTCGGTGAGTTCGAGCGTGAGTCCCTGCGTCGACTCGAACGCGAAGTTCCACAGGTCGCCGATCCCGCCGGCGATCCGGACGGACCGCTCGCAGACGTCGCACGCCTCGGAGGCCATATGTGCGTCCTACTGGGTCCGCGGGGTAAGGCGTGTCGCCTCGATACGTTTACTGGTACGTCCGTCGTCCCTCGGTGAACGCCGCCAAAGTCCCAATCGTTCGCTTATAAATGACTGTCTATAGATCGACGGACGATACCTCCAAAGCCCCAGCCGGCGAGGCGGGCGCACGCTCGCTGTGCGCCTCACTCGGTCGCTATCGCTCCCTCGTTCGGTGCTTACGTCGCCTGCGCCCGCCTCGCCGGCTGCCACTTTGAGTCCCGCCCGACAGCTCCGATACCGCACCTCACGCCTCCCCAGCCTCGCCGCTCGCTCGGGGCTCCCTTCGGTCGCCCGCGTCGCTCGCGGCGTCCCTCGCGCGTGCTCCTCGCGGCCGCCGATGGCGGCCGCTCGCAGGCACGCGCCACCGCGGATCTATTTATAAGCGTTCGTCGGTCACCGTGATTCTACTTCGATCACGTGCGCGTCTTCGGGGTCGAACCCGACCGCGACCGCGCCGTCGATCGGGTCGACGACGCGGACGACGAGGTCGCGGTCCTCCCAGTCCAGCGTGACGCGCGTCGTCTCGCCGAGGAACTCCGCGCTGGCGACGGTCGCGCGCAGCGCGTTCCCGCGCGCGGAGGGCGCGGCGTCCCCTGAATTCCCGTCCGCGCCCGCGACGCGGAGGTTCTCCGGCCGGACGCAGAACGCGATCCGGTCGCCGGCGGTCGGCGAGTCGACGTCGCGCCCGTCGCCGACCCCCACGCGCAGGGTCGCGTCCCCGCCGTCGACATCGACCGCGAGCTCCCCGTCGGCGGTGGCGTCGACCACCTCCCCGGTGAACACGTTGTTGTCGCCGACGAACTCGGCGACGAACCGGGTCGCGGGCTCGCGGTAGACGGTTCGTGGGGGCGCCACCTGCTCGGGCGTCCCGTCGTTCATCACCGCGACGCGGTCGGAGACGGCCAGCGCCTCCTCCTGGTCGTGGGTGACGTATATCGTGGTGATCCCGAGTTCCGACTGGATCTCCTTCACCTGCGCGCGAAGCCGCTCGCGGAGCCGCGCGTCGAGCGCGCTCATCGGCTCGTCCAAGAGGAGCACGTCGGGCCCGGGCGCGAGCGCCCGCGCCATCGCGATCCGCTGCTGTTGCCCGCCCGAGAGGCTCTCGGGGTCGCGGTCGGCCGCGTCGGGGAGGTCGACCAGTTCGAGCAGCTCCGCGACGCGCTCGTCGCGCGTCGTCCCCTCGGGCGGCTCGGCGAAGTTGAGCCCGTACGCGACGTTCTCGCCGACGGTCATATGCGGGAACAGCGCGTAGCTCTGGAAGACGACGCCCACGTCGCGGTCCTCGGGCGGGACGCCGGCCATCGACTCGCCGCCGAACCGGACCGCCCCGCTCGTCGGCTCCTCGAACCCCGCGATCAGCCGGAGCGTGGTCGTCTTCCCGCAGCCCGAGGGCCCGACGAGCGTGAAGAACTCCCCCTCGCGCACCCGGAGCGTCACGTCGTCGACGGCGGCCGTCTCGCCGTAGCGCTTCGTCACGCCGTCGAGTTCGACGGCGACTGAGTGGCCGTTTTCCGAACCCGTAGCCCGCTCAGAGCCCACGGTGCTCACCTCCCAGCCGCTCGATGACGACGAAGCTGAGGCCGGTGACGACCAGCAGGACGACGCCCATGGCGGTCGCCGGTCCGAGCCGCCGCCCGATGAAGCGTTCGATCGCGACGGGCATCGTGTACGCGTCGGCGCCGGTCGCCAGCACGACGGTCGAGGTGAACTCGCCGATCGACACCGCGAACGCGAACGCCGCGCCCGCGACGACGGCGGGCCAGACGAGGGGGAGCTCCACGTCGCGGACCACCCGCGCCCGCGAGGCGCCGAGCGCCCGCGCGGACTCGACGAGCGAGCGGTCCAGCCCGGCGAGCCCGGGCGACACGGTGCGCACGACGAACGGGTAGCCCGAGACCGCGTGCGCGACGACGATCGCGACCGCGCCGCTCGCGGCGATCCGCCACCCCGCGATCTCGACGCCGAAGACGAGCCCCCGAAGCAGGCCGAGGCCGACGATGATCCCGGACACCGCCAGCGGCGCCATCACGGCCGCGTCGACCAGCGTCCGCCCGCGGTACCGCCGCGTGGTCAGCACCGCGACGACGACGCCCATCGGCAGCGCGAGCAGGGTCGCCCCCGTCGCGAAGACCAGCGAGTTCCGGATGGCGGGCCACGGCCGCACCTGGAACGCCGCCCCCGTCTGCTGGCGCTCGACGAGGAACCGGTAGTGGTCGAGCGTGAGCGCGCCGTCACCGCCCGTGACGCTCGCGAGGACCATCGACGCGATCGGCGCGAGGAAGATGATCCCCGCGACGGCGACGTAGGCGGCGAGCCCCGCCCGCGGCAGCAGCTCTCGGAGGGTGGGGGCCGGCGGGAACAGCGGTCGCCGCGGCAGCGGGCGCGCGCCCCGCGTGTTCGTCGAGCTGCGGGCCTCGTACCGGAGGTACGCGAGGAGGACCCCGAGCGAGATCGCGAGCTCGACGATCGCCAGCGCGGCGGCCTCGGCGTAGCTCAGGTCGCGCACCAGCCGATAAATGAACACCTCCACGGTCGCGAGCTGGAACCCGCCGAGCGCTAAGACGATGGGGAACGTGCCGAAGGTGAACACGAAGGTGAGGGCCGCGCCCGTCAGCACCGCGGGGTACACCTGCGGCGCGACCACGTCGACGAACGCGCGGACCGGGCCGGCGCCGAGGCTCCGGGCCGTCTCGACCGCGCTCGCGTCCACCGACTCCCACGCCGCGGCCGTCACGCGCGCCACGAGCGGCGCGTTGTAGAACGCGTGGGCGATCACCACCGCTTCGAGGGTGAAGAGCAGGTCGACCGGCGGGAGCCCGATCGCGGTCAGCGCGGCGTTCAGGGTGCCGTTGTCGCCGAACGTGGCGACGAACCCGACCGCGACCATGATCGACGGGAGGACGAACGGGACGATGGTGAGCGAACGCAGCGTCCGCCGGCCGGGGAACTCGAAGCGCGCGAGCAGGTAGGCGGCGGGGAGCCCGAGGGCGACGCTCGCGAGCGTCGAGAGGACCGCCTGGTACGCGGTGAAGCCGACGATCCCCAGCCGGCGGTCCGGAGAGAGCAGCGAGCGCGCGACCGCGGCCGGCGATTCGCCCGACAGCAGCCGCGCGAGTTCGCCGAAGTAGAACGGGTCGGTGAGGACCTCGGCGAAGACCGCGAGGGTGACGGCGCCGTCGACGACGACCGCCTCGATCAGGACGGTCGCGGTCGGGTAGTAGAAGGCGACGACGAGCGCGGCGCTGGTGAGGACCGCGAGCGCGGTCAGCGCGTGCGACTCGACGCCCTCGCGGAGGCGGGTCAGCCGGTCCGCACGCCGGCCGTCGTCGGTCGCCCGGTCGTCGTCACCGGTCGCACGCCCGCCGTCGACTCCCGTCACGCGCTCGGTTCCTCGTCGGCCACGCGGTTAGTTCCCGGCGAACTGCCGCTCCCAGGCCTCGACCCACGCGTCGACCGAGCCCTGAAGCTCGTCGTAGGTGAACGTCACCGGGTCGGCCGGCTCCTTCGCCAGCTCGGCGTAGTCGCTCGGCAGCTCGGCGCCGTTCGTCGCCGGGAACGCGACGTTGCGCCGGGCGATCTGGCCCTGAACCGCCGGCTCCAGCATGAACGACATGAACTCCCGGGCGAGGTCGGGTTCGTCCGCCTCGGCGAAGACCGCCATCCCCTCGGGGTTCGCGTACGCCTGGTCGTTCAGGAAGCGGATCTGGTGTTTGTCGAGGTCCTGCCCCTCCATGTCGGCGAACACCTGGTCGGTGGAGTAGGAGACGACCATCGGCGCCTCTCCCTCGCTCCACGCCGCGTACGCGTCGTCCCACGAGCCGAGGACGCGCACCTCGTTCTCCTGGAGGTCCGCCCAGTAGTCGAGGTAGTCGTAGTCGGGGTCGCCGTCCTCGCCCGCGATCGCCTCGCCGTCGCCGTCGCTCGCGACGCCGCCGTCGCCGAAGCGGTTGACCGTGTGGAGGAGGAACGCGCGCCCGGTCGAGGAGGCGCCGGGGTTCTGCGCGATGAGCGCGCCCCTGTGCTCCTCGTCGAGCAGCCCCTCGAACGTCTCCGGGGCCTCCGTCGCGGTGCCGTCGTACACGAGGCTGATGTACCCGGTGTCGTACGGGACCGCGCGGTCGAACGGGTCGAACCGGAGCCCCTCCTTCACCGCGTCGCGCCCGTCGACGTCGCCCGCCTCGACGAAGAGGTCGCCGTCGAGCTCGTCGTCGACGCGCACGAGGTCCTCCGTGGTGAGCCCCACGTAGAGGTCGGCGTCGATCGACGCGCCGGACGCGGCGCGCTCGATGTAGTAGTTCACCTCGTTGCTCGGGGTCGCCCACTCCAGCTCGGCGTCGACGCGGCTCTCGAACTCCTCTTTGAGCCACTCGCCGGGGCTCACGGAGGGCGCGTCGATGAAGCTCGTGTACGTCGCGACCGTCAGCGTCGGCGTCTCGCCGTCGCTTCCGTCCTCACCGTCGTCGGTGTCGTTTCCGTCGGCCGCACCGTCCCCCTCGCTCTCGGAGCCGTCGCTCCCGGAGCCGTCGCCCCCGTCGCCGACGCGCTCGGCGCTACAGCCGGCGAGCGCGGCGGCCCCCGCCGCCCCGGCCGCCGTCAGGAACCGTCGTCGGGTGCGTGACCGGGCGCGTCGCCGCCGCGTCTCGCTCTCGTCGGTAGTCATCACTCGGTTGTTGTACCCGGTGGTTACATAAGGGATCCGTCCGCGCCGTCCGCTTCACCTCCGGGCGGCGGGGACGAGGGGCGTCGCCGCTCGGACCGGCGACATCCATTTATCCGGAGGCGACCACCCCGATCCATGGACGAGCACACCGGAGCGCGGTCGACGCGGACGACGCGGCGGCGGCTGCTCGCCGGCGGCGCGGCGGTCGGGGTCGTCGGCCTCGCGGGCTGTCTCGGCGGGCGCGACGGGCCGGTGCCGGCCCCCGAGGTGACGAGCGACCGGATCGAGGACTGGCGGCAGACCGACGAGTCCGAGGGTACCGTGTTCGAGCGGTCGTACGGCCCCGTCACGGTTCGGGCGCTCGAACGCACGCGGATCTTCGAGTACGCGCCCGTCGCGGACGCGCTCGCCGAGACGGTCGACGCGTCGGGGTCGCCCGTCGTCTTCTTCGCGACGCGGATCGACCTCCGGCCCGCGATCGACGGGCTCCCGGCCGGCGTCGGCCGGGATCGGGTGATGAGCGAGGTGGAGACGGCGGCGGTCGACGCCTTCCGCGCGCAGCTCCGGAACGCCGGCATCGAGAACGTCGAGGTCGCCGAGGAGATGACCACTACCGTGCGCTCCGGCCACACCGCGACCGCGTGGCGACTGACGGGCGAGTACGCGCTCGACGGTGAGATTCCGCTCCCGACCGGGTCGACCGCGGAGATCGACCGCCCGCTCGAGATCGAGGCCCGGCTCGGCGTCTGGCACGACGGGACCGACGTCATCGTCGCCGGCGGCGCGTACCCGACCGAGCCGCTCCTCGAGGTCTTCGACGACGCGCTACCCGACTCGATCGACGCCGAGAGCGCGGTGACGCGGCTCGCCGACGCCGAGACCGCCGAGGCGCTCGCGACCGACCCCGCCGTCTACGACGAGGACGTCTCGCAGCTGCTCATATCGGTGGAGTAAGCGGGTCGAGGCTCCGGAATCACCGAGTTCCGTCGAAACTCTATCATTTATAAATACGGTGTGGTGGCGCGTGCCTCCGAGTGGCCGCCGAAGGCGGCCGCGAGGAGCACGCGCGAGGGAGTCGGCCGACCGGAGGGAGGCCGACGAGGCTGGGGAGGCGTGAGGCTGCGGTCCCGCGAGCGACCGGAGGGAGCGAGCGGGAGCACGGAGGTCGCAGCCCGCGCAGCGAGCGAAGCGAGCGAGCAGGACCGTCTTCCGGCGGTGCGGTCGCGGTCGGGTGGGACTCAAAGGGGCAGTCGCGAGGACGCCGTAGGCGACGTAAGCACCGCAGCGAAGGAGCGGTAGCGACTGAGCGAGGAGCGCAGCGAGCGTACGGCGTCCTCGCGACTGGGGCTTTGGCGGTGGTCGCCGTTGATCAGCGGCCACCCACGTACAGCCGAGCGATGGGGCTTTGGCGGTGGTCGCCGTCGATCAAGTCTCAGCTATTTATAAACGAGCGACTGAGCCTTCGGAGACGTTCGCCGCGCAACCCTCCGTTTCGTCTCGAACCGACCTGTTTAATCGGCGTCCCCGACTCTCGTTCCGTATGAGCGACTTCCCCGAGTTCGAGGTGATCCCCGCCGTCGACGTGCAGGACGGCGAGGTCGTCCAGTTGGTCGGCGGCGAGCGCGGGACGGGCAAGCGCTACGGCGACCCGGTCGCGGCCGCCGAGCGGTGGATCGAGGCGGGCGCCGGCACGCTCCACCTCGTCGACCTCGACGGCGCGTTCGAGGGCGAGCGCGTCAACGCGGCGGCGATCGAGTCGGTCGTCGAGAGCGTTCCGGACGCGGTCGGCCTCCAACTGGGGGGCGGCATCCGCACGGCAGAGGGCGCGCGCGACCTCCTCGAGTTGGGCCTCGACCGCGTCATCCTCGGTACCGCGGCGGTCGAGACGCCCGAGATCGTCGCCGAGATCGACGAGACGCACCCCGGGAGCGTCGTCGTCAGCCTCGACGCGAAGGACGGCGAGGTCGTGGTGTCGGGGTGGACCGAGGGGACCGGGCTCGACCCGGCCGAGGCCGCGGCGCGCTACGAAGAGCTGGGCGCCGGCGCGATCCTCTTTACGAACGTCGACGTGGAAGGGCAGTTAGAGGGGATCGACCGCGAGGCGGTCGCGAGCGTCGTCGAGGCCGTGGACATACCCGTCATCGCCTCCGGCGGCGTGGCGAGCGTCGAGGACGTTGTCGATTTAAAAGAGGCCGGCGCGGCCGCGGTCGTCGTCGGCACCGCGCTGTACGAGGGCGAGTTCACGCTCCGAGAGGCGCAGAACGCGGCCGATGAGATTTAAATACTGAACTCCGGATCTGTTGCTGCTTATTTATAAGTGACACTCGGATCGCCGGAGAACACCTCCAAAACTCCAGTCGCTTGTTAATAAATGACTGACTGTGGATCGCCGGCGAACACCTCCAAAGCCCCAGCCGGGAGGGCGCCGCACGCTCGCTGCGCTCCTCACTCGGTCGCTCACTGCGTTCGCTCCCTCGTTGCGGTGCTTGCGTCGCCTGCGGCGCCCTCCCGGCTGCCCCTTTGAGTCCCACCCCGCACCGCAACCGCACCTCACGCCTCCCCAGCCTCGCCGCTCGCTCGGGGCTCCCTTCGGTCGCCCGCGTCGCTCGCGGCGTCCCTCGCGCGGTGCTGCTCGGCCGCAAAGCGGCCTCGCAGGCACGCGCCACCGCACTCCATTTATAAGCATTCTCTCGACTCCCCAATCACGACTGCTCCTCTCTTGCGGAACCGAACCCCGCCCCACCCGCAACCGACTTACGAATCCCCCGCGACGGGCCCGTATGAGCGAGCACGACCGGACCGCGGCCGTCACCCGCGAGACGAGCGAGACGACGATCGAACTCACCCTCGCGGTCGACGGCGACGGGGAGAGCGAGGTCTCGACGGGGATCGGCTTCTACGACCACATGCTCGAATCGTTCGCCAAGCACGGCCTCTTCGACCTGACGGTCCGCTGTGACGGCGACCTCGCGATCGACGACCACCACACGGTCGAGGACGTTGCGATCTGCCTCGGCGAGGCGTTCGACGAGGCGCTCGGCGACAAGCGCGGAATTCGGCGGTACGCCGACCGGCGCGTCCCGCTCGACGAGGCGGTCGCGAGCGTCGTCGTCGACGTCGCCGGGCGCCCGTACTACGACTTCTCCGGCGAGTTCTCGCAGGAGTCGGTCGGGGAGTTCACCAGCGCCATGGCCGACCACTTCGCGCTCTCGCTGGCGCACAACGCCGGGCTGACGCTCCACGCGACCGTCGAGACGGGCGACAACGCCCACCACGAGGTCGAGGCGCTGTTCAAGGCCCTGGCCCGCGCGCTCGACGACGCCACCCGCCTCGACGAGCGCCGCAGCGACACGCCCAGCACGAAGGGGGAGCTCTGAGGCGACGGCCGCGCCCGCGGTGCGCGCTCTCCCCGTCCCGTCACTCGGGCGCGGCGAACTCGTTGTACTCCCCGTGGTGGTAGACGAGTTCGCCCTCGTCTTCCAGCGCGTGGAGGAGGTCGAACACCTCGCTGTACTCCCGGTCGCGGTCGTACTCGACCGCGAGCCGCTGGACGACGACCCCCGGCGTCACCGCCGCGGCCTCGTGTTCCTCGACGATCCGGACGGCAAGCCGCCTGAGTTCCTCCGTCTCCGAGTCCATCTCGTGACGCCGTTCGGCCGCCCCCGGCAAAACGGTCCGGGCCCGCTCGCACCCCGGGCTCCGCCGACCACTTATCCCACTGCGAACCGTTCGCACGCTCGTATGGAACTCGACTGCGAGGGCTGCGCCGGCTGCTGTGTCGACTGGCGCCCGCTCGATCCGGCCGCGGCGGGCTCGGACCGCACCGGCCCGCGCCCCCCGCTCGACGACGCCTACGACCTCGTTCCCCTCACCCGCGACGAGGTCGCCCGGTTCGTCGACGACGGCCTCGGCGACGCCTTGGTCCCCCGCCTCTTCGAGCCCGCCGAGCGCGACGACAGCGTCCGGATCGACGGGACCGACCTCGCCGCGGTCGACGGCCGGCCCGTCTTCGTCGTCGGCCTCCGGAAACCGCCGAAGCCGGTCGCGCCGATCGGGACCGACGAGCCGCGCTGGCTCGACGCCTGCGCCTTCCTCGACCCGACGACGCTCCAGTGCCGGATCCACGGGGCCGACCGCTACCCGCGCACCTGCTCGACGTACCCGGGGCACAACCTCGACCTCGGCGCCGAGACGGAGTGCGAGCGCGTCGAGGCCGCCGGCGGCGGCGACCGCCTCCTCGACGACGAGCCGCCGGACGACCTCCCGGCGCCGCCGTTCGGCCCGCAGGCGCTCGGCGCGACCGTGTTCGCCTACCCGGACCCGGACGACCTCGACGGCGTCGTCGCCCGACTCCGCGACGGGGAGGGGACCGCCGACGACCGCGCGCGCTTCGCCGGCGCCGCCGTCGGCTCTCGCCCGGGGTCGCTGTCGGTGACCCGCGAGCGCATGGCCGAAGCCCGAGAACGCGCCCGCGAGGCCGACTCGTGGGTCGGCGAAGCGATCGCGGCGTGGACCGAGCGCGCCGGCGAGAACGGTGACCGCGTCGCGCTCGACGCCGACGCCCGCGACCGACTCGTCCGCGACCTCGAAGACGACGCGGGCGCGCCCGGCACGCCGGGTTGGGGGGAGTGAGCCTCTCGCCCCCTAGTTCCCGCCGCGCGGCCGCCGGACGCCCGGCCGCCAGACCCCTTGCCGCCGGTCGAGCCACGCGACAACGACGACGTGCGGGAGCGTCATGGCAGCGATGGCGACCAGCGACACGGCGAGCAGGTCGCCCGGCGCCGCCACGCCGGCGGGCACCGAGAGGCCGACCGCGCCCACCACGAGGAACCCGCCGAGCGTGAGCGGCGCGGCGTCGCGGCCGAAGCGGGCGAGCGCCCCGACGGCGTCGCCGGCCGACGCCGCGCTCGCGGCCTCGGGGTCGACGAGGACGAGCCGCCCGACGTGCCGGAGCGCGTGCCACAGCGCGAAGTACACGCCGATCGCGAACACCGGCGCCGCGAGCAGGAACCACGCCCACAGCACCGCGAGCTCGCCGACGTCGCGGCGCCAGCCGCCCGGGTCACGCCGCGAGCCGTCCGCGTCGCGCCCGTCCCGGACCCGGCGGTAGCCCAAGACGACCGACGCCAGCGTCGCCGTCGCCATCCCGACGCCGACGCCGATCCGGACCGAAGGCGCGAACAGGGGGTCGACCGCGGTCGCGGCCGCGCCGGCGTCGACGAGGAACAGCCCGACGACCCACTCGGCGACCAGCCGGTACTCCTCGGGGTGCGCGAGGAGGGGAACGCCCATCGGGAGGCCGCCGCGGACGACGAGCGCCAGCCACCGCTCCCCGGAGGTTGGCAGGTGGTCGACGCCGGCGATCGCGAGCGTCGCCACGTCGCCCTGTCCCCAGTGGAGCCACGTGAGCGCGATGAACCCGACGAACGCGGCGACGGGCGCGGCGAAGAACGCGGCGGCGACCGCGCCGCCGAGGACCGCGTAGACGACCGAGACGACCGCGATCGACCGCCGGAGCGACACGCCCGGCGCGCCCCGGAGGGGAACGAGATGGTCCACCGCGCCGTGGGCCATCCCGACGGCGAGGGTGCCGAGCGCGAACGTCGCGACGCCGAGTTCGACCGGAAACAGGGGGGTCACGGCGCCCACCGGCAGTAGCGCGGCCAGCGCCAACGCCGGGCGCCGCGCGAACCAGCGGTCGACGCGCTCGGCCGCGGCGTCGGTTCCGGTCCCGGCTCGCTCGCTCGGTGACGTCACCCCGGCGTCGCGCTCGCGAGCCTCGGCCGGAGGGGCGTCGGCCGCGCCCGTCGACGCCGATGACGCCTCAGTCATCGACCACGTCTGGGTCCGGGTCGGCCGGCGGCTCCGGGCCGGGGACGTCGCGCTCGGTCCCGCCCGACGGCGACGGCCCAGCGACCGACCCCCGGCGGTCGTTCCAGTCGAGCACCCACTCGAACAAGACGAGGCCGTTGATCGTCATCACTCCCGCGGCGACGAAGAACAGCATCTCCTCTATCGGAAGTCCGAGGACCGTGATCCCGCTCGTCAGCTCCGGCGACAGGTACCAGGTCCCCATCCCGATCGCGATCCGGTCGGCGACCCAGAAGTACGCTGCCGGGACCAGCGTCGCCGTGACCCACAGCCGAGGCGTGCGCGCGAGGTACCCCCCGCCCACGCTCCACTGGAGCGCGAGGACCGGCCCGACCCACGCGATCAGCCCGCCGAGGTACAGGAACGAGGGGTCGAGCCGAACGAGTCCCAGCCCGACCGGCACCATCGCGAGGCCGACGAGGACCCCGGCGGCCCGCGGCGCGCGGTCGAAGTCTCCCTCCCGGAACGTCGGGTCGAAGCCGATCCGGTGGAGCGCGAGCGCGACGACGACCGTCTGTACCGTGAAAAAGAGGTACTCCCCCAGCGGGATCGACAGCGCCCGCGCGACGACGGCGCCGTCGGCGTACCCCCACGCCCCCCGTCGGATCATGTAGCTGATCCACGGCGTGGTGTAGGCGTACGCGATAGCGACGAGGATCGCGATCCCGCCGACCGCCCGGCGCTGGCGCTTCGGCTCGTACCGCGGGGCGACGTACCACAGCAGCGCCAGGACGGGGAGACTGAAGACGAGATGAAACTGGAGATACGTCAGCGTCGGTAGCATCGGACCACCCCAACGAGGACGCTCATGCCCATGTGTACTCCCTATTTCTGTTTAACCCTTCAGCCGAACGTGGTCAGGTATCCCCGGCCCGAACCGGTTCGGGGGTCACGCTTCGGCCGCGAGCACGCCGTGCGACTCCAACACCTTCCCGAGCCGGTACATGGAGGCGACGACCGAGTCGCAGACCGGCCGCACCGCGGACTTGGGGACGAACCCGACGGCGAGCCCCGCGACCTCCAGCATCGGCAGGTCGTTCGCGCCGTCGCCGACCGCCACCGTCTCCGCCATCGGCACGCCCACCTCGGCCGCGAGGTCGGCCAGCGCGTCGTCCTTCGTCCCCTCGATGAGCGGCCCCTCGGCCTCGCCGGTGAGCGCGCCGTCCGCGTCGGTCGGCAGCCGGTTCGCGACGATCGTGTCGACCGAGACCCCCTCGCGGGCGAGCGCCGCCTCGACGCCGCGCTCGAACCCGCCGGTGAGCACGGCGACGTGGTGGCCCTCCTCCCGCAGGCGCTCGATGAGGCGCGCGGCGCCGGGCCGGATCCGGACCGCGTCGAACGCGTCCTCGACTTCCGTCGCCCCGAGCTCCTCTAGCAGCGCCGCGCGCCGGTAGAGGCTCTCGGCGTAGCCGATCTCGTCGTTCATCGCCCGCTCGGTGATCTCGGCGACCTCGTCGGTGACGCCGGCCCGCTCCGCGAGCAGCACCGTCATCTCGGAGTCGGAGAGCGTCCCGTCGAAGTCGAACGCGATGAGGCTCATGGCGTCCGTTCGTCGCGGCGGGGCCTTGAAGCGCGCGGTCGACCGCGAGCGCTACTGCCGACCGGACGCCCCCGCTTACAGCCGCTCGCCGCGGTACTCGAAGTAGGTGACTTCCTCGGCACACCAGGAACAGCCGCACTCGCTATAGTAGCCGCTCCGCCCGGTGAGCCGGTCGGGGTGGGTGATCTCGATACCGCGCTGGAACCGCTCCGCGAGCTCGTGGTAGCGGTCACACTCCTCCCAGAACGACGCCGCGGCGGCCATCACGTGCGATCACGAGAAACTCGTATTTGAACGTTTCTCCCGAATCGGCCCGCTCTCCCCCGTTGCGACCCTTTCTCACGCCGCTTCCGTCACTCGCCGTCCGCGTCGGCGAGGAACTCCACGTCGCCGGCGATCACCGCGCTCGCGATGACCCCGACCCCGACGACGGTCGCGACTCCGAGGGTGGTCAGCGTCACCGAGACCGCGGACCCGCCGATCGCGACGCCGACGAACGCCCCGACGGCCCCGCCGACGCCGCCGGCGATCACCGCCAGGGTCTGTGCCTCGCGCATAGGTGTCGCTTCAGTAACACGGTTTATAAGCGTTCCCGCCGGGTTCTCTCCGGTGATAACGCCGCGAGCGCCGGCCGAATCCGTCCGGCCCCGTTTCAGCGCGGATAGCTCCGGCCGAGGTCGACGCCGCCGGAATCGTCGTCGTCCGCGCCGTCGACGTCGTCGTCCGCCTCGTCGGAGCCGCCTTCCTCGCCGCCGCCCGTCCCGTCGGAGCCGCCTTCCTCGCCGCCGCCCGGGCTCACGCTCCCGGTCCGGTAGCCCGCCATGTCGAGGGTGACGTACTCGAAGCCGAGGTCGGTGAGGTGCTCGTGGACGGCGTCGGCGAAGTCGGGGTCGAGCGCGCGCTCTAACTCGTCCGGCGCGATCTCGACGCGGGCGAGGCCGTCGTGGTCGCGCACGCGGAACCCCTCGAATCCCCACTCGCGGAGCACCCGTTCGGCCTTCTCGACGCGGGTCAACCGCTCCTCGGTCACCTCCAGGCCGGTCGGGATCCGTGAGGAGAGACACGCCATCGAGGGCTTGTCGGCCACGGAGAGGTCGTACGAGTCGGCGATCGCGCGGACCTCCTCCTTCGAGATCCCGGCGTCGAGCAGCGGCGAGAACACGTCGAGCTCCTCGACCGCGCGGAGCCCGGGCCGGTGTCCCTCGCCCGGGTCGTCCGCGTTCGTCCCGTCGCAGACGGTGTCGATGCCGAGCTCCGTGGCCGTCTCGTACATCTCTCCGAGCCGCATCGTCCGGCAGTGGTAACAGCGGTCGCCGTCGTTGGCGACGAAGTTCGGGTCGTCCAGCTCGGAGAACGTCACCGTCTCGTGGTCGATTCCGATCTCGTCGGCGACGCGCTTCGCGTCGTCGAGCTCCGCCGCGGGGAGCGTCTCGCTGCGGGCGGTGCACGCCACGGCGTCGTCGCCGAGCGCGTCCCGCGCCAGCGCGGCCACCACCGCGGAGTCGACGCCGCCCGAGAACGCGACGAGAACCCCGTCGCGCTCGCCGAGCGCGTCGCGGGCGCTCGCCGCCTTCGCCGCCGTCTCGGGTGCGAGCGACCCGTCGTCGGCCGCTCGCGCGTTCCGGCTCATGGCCGGCGTTCGCGGCGAGCGCGAAAAAGCCCGTCGCACGCGGAACCGGTCTCGGCCCGCCCTCGGACCGTCACCCCCGTCCCGCGCCATCGACCCGCACGCTTTAGACCGTTGCCGCGATACCGGCGGGTAGATGGAGCTGGAGGCGATCCCCGGCGTCGGCGCCAAGACGGCCGCGGCCTTACGCGAGCTCGACGACCCGGCCGCGACCGTCGAGTCCGGCGACGTGGCCGCCATCGCCCGCGCGCCGGGCGTCAACGAGGCACGCGCGGCCCGCATCGCGCGCGGGGCGATCCGCCGCCGCCACGACGACGACGGGCGCGTGCTGGCCACCGACCGCGCCCGCGAGCTGTACCGCGAGGCGATCGACCTGCTGCGCGAGCGCACGGTCACCGACTACGCGGCGAAGCGGCTGGAGACGTTCTACCCGAGCGCGTCCGCCTCGCGGATCGAGGAGGCGCAGGCGTTCGCGGCCGACGCGACGGCGCGCGACCCCGACCCGGCCGTCCGCGAGGCGCTCGCGGACTGCGCGCCCCTGTCGGACCCCCCGACCGTCCGCGTCCGCGACCGCTGCCTCGCGACCGCCGACGCCGAGACGCTCGCGCGCGCCGAGGCCGAGGTGCCCGAACTCTCCGTCGAGACCGTCGAGGACGCGCGCGACGTCTCCGAGCTCGGCCGGTCGTACGCCTCCGTCATCGTCTTAGACGAGTCGTTCGCCGGGCTCGACGTCGAGGGCGACGTGAGCGTGCGGCCGGACGCGCTCGAAAATCCCGCCGAAACCGTCCCCGAACGGCTGCTCGCGTTCTTCGCCGAGAACCGCGAGCGGCTGGAGGCGGCCGCGGCGGTCCACGAGGCGGCCGCGGCGGCCGGCGACCCGGTCTCGGGCGGGGGCTCTGACCCCGCCCCCCCGGTCGACCTCGACCGGCTCCGCGACGCGCTCTCGCGGCTCGACGACGACGGCACCATCGCGGGCGACGCGGAGCTCGACCGGCTGACGGCCGCGGTCGACGACCTCGACGCCGCGGTGTCGACGGCGGCCTCGGTCGCCGACGACCGCCTGCGCGAGGCGATCCGCGAGCGCGACGTCACCATCGAGGGGACCGACTTCCTCTCCCTCGTCGAGCAGGGCGCTCGCGTCGACTCCCTCTTGGACCGCGAGCTGGCCGACGAGTACGACGAGGCGATCGACGCCGCCCGCGAACACCTCGCCGACGCGCTCCGCTTGAAGCCCGAGGAGGCGGAGCTGGCCGAGCGCGTCTTCGGCGGCGACCCCTCCTTCCCGGTCGACCACGACGAGAGCGCCGTCTCCCGGCTCCGCACCGAGCTCTCCGCGGCCCGCGACCGCCGCGCGGCGAAGCTGAAGGCCGACCTCGCGAGCGACCTCGGCGACCTCCGCGAGCCGGTCGAGGACCTCGTGCGCGACGCGCTCGAACTCGACGTCGAACTCGCGATTTCGCGGTTCGCACGCGACTTCGACTGCGTCATGCCCGAGGTGGTCGGGCCGGAGGAGGCCGACGCCGAGGCCGGCGGCGACGCGGTCGCGGGCTTCCGCATCGAGGGCGGCCGCTCCCCGCTGCTCGACGTCGACTTCGCGGCCGTCGAGCCGGTCGACTACGCCGTCTCGGGCGCGACGCTGCTGTCGGGGGTCAACTCCGGCGGCAAGACCTCCACGCTCGACCTGGTCGCCCTGGTCGTCGTCCTCGCGCAGATGGGCATGCCCGTGCCCGCCGAGTCGGCGACCGTCGAGCGGTTCGAGGAGGTCCACTACTACGCGAAGTCGCAGGGGACCCTCGACGCGGGCGCGTTCGAGGCGACGCTCCGGGACTTCGGCGACCTCGTCGACGGCGCGGACGGCCGGCTCGTCCTCGTCGACGAGCTGGAGTCGATCACCGAGCCGGGCGCCTCCGCGAAGATCATCGCGGGCATCCTGGAGGCGCTCGACGACCAGGACGCCACCGCCGTCTTCGTCTCCCATTTGGCCCGCGAGATCCGTGACGCCGCGGACTTCGCGGTCGCGGTCGACGGGATCGAGGCCGCGGGGCTCGTCGACGGCGAGCTCCGGGTGAACCGCTCGCCGAAGAAAGGGCACCTCGCGCGGTCGACGCCGGAACTCATCGTCGAGAAGCTCGCGGACGACCGCGGCGGCGAGTTCTACGGCGACCTGTTGGAGAAGTTCTGAGGGGTGGCTCGTCGGCGCCGACCCTACTCGCCGTCGTCGTCGGTTCGGTCGGCTCAGTCGCCCTCGGATCGGTCGGCTCAGTCGCCGTCGAGCTCCGCGGTGACCGTGATCTCGACGTCGAGCGGCGCGGGGAGCCGAGACACCTCGACGCAGGTTCTCGCCGGGTACGGCTCCGAGAGGAACGCCCGGTACGCCTCGTTGACCGCGTCGTAGTCGTCCATGTCCGTGAGGTAGACGGTCGCCGACACGATCGCGTCCGGGGTCGTCCCGGCCGCCTCCAGGATCGCGGCGACGTTTTCGAGCGTCTGCGTCGTCTGTTCGGCGACCGACTCGGGGGCCTCGCCGGTGTCGGGGTCCACGCCCGTCTTCCCCGAGACGCGGACCGTGTCGCCGGAGACGATCCCCTGCGAGTACGGACCGAGGGCCTCCGGCACGTCGTCCGTCGTGATTTCTCGCATTGCTCGGAGGACGACGCGCCGCGGTATCAAGATGCGGGTCGCGGGGGTCACCCCGACCGCTCCGGACGCTCTTCGCCCCGCCGACATATTCATACAGGCTCGGTCGGAATCGAGCCGTATGCCAGCCGTGTCCCCGTTCGGCGTCCTCCTCTTCGCGGCGCAGGTCGGCGTCGGCGCTCAGGTGTCTCGCTCGCTTTCGACCACCGGCCGCGCTCGTCGCGCCGCGGTCGGGCTCGCCGTGGCGGTGCTCGGACTGCTGGTCCTGTTCCGCTTCGGCGTCATCGCGACGGTCGCCGTCGATCTGGTCGCGCTCCTCGTCGTTGCGAGCGTCATCGGATCGTCCGGTCGTCGCCCGACTGCGGGGTGACCTTTATAAGGTAGACCGTGGTGTCGCTGTCGGCTATTTATAAACGACCGACGCTGCTAGGGTGCCGATATCCAAAGCCCAGTCGCTCGTTTATAAATAGCTGCTAGCAAGCCCACGGACGACGCCTCCAAAGCCCCAGCCGCGAGGGCTCGGTGCGGTCGCTGCGGTCCTCGTCGGTCGCTGCCGCTCCCTCCCTGCGGTACTTGCGTCGCCTATGTCGGCCTCGCGGCTGCCCCTTTGAGTCCCACCCGCACCGCTCCGCACCTCACTCCTCCCCAGCCTCGCCGCTCACGCTTCGCGGCTGCGCCGCTCGCGTTCGCGGCGTCCCTCGCGGGCTGGCTCGCGGCCGCCGGTGGCGGCCGCTCGCAGGCGCGCCACCGCACTTTCTTTTTATAAGCGCTCGTCGCCGTCGCTCACGGCTATTTAAATACTACATTGCGGCCGCCGATCCGCGATACTTCCTCTCGCTATCGCTCGACGACCGGAAATATCAGTTGTGTCTCCGTTCGATCCGAGGCGCGGAACCCCGCCGAAGCGCTCCTGCCTCAGTCGTCGTCCGCCACCGCGGGCTTCCGGCGGTCGTCGCGGGGCCCTTCGAGGTCGACCTTCGGGAGCATATCTCGGAGGTAGCGCCCGGTGTGGGAGGCGTCCTCCCGGGCGATCTCCTCGGGGGTGCCGCTCGCGACGAGTTCGCCGCCGCCGTCGCCGCCCTCGGGGCCGAGGTCGATCACGCGGTCGGCGTTCTTCACGAGGTCGAGCTCGTGTTCGATGACGACCACGGTGTTGCCGGCGTCGACGAGCCGGTGGAGCACGTCGATCAGCTTGCGCTCGTCCTCCTTGTGGAGCCCCGTCGTCGGCTCGTCGAGGAGATAGAGGGTGTCGCCGGTCGCGCGCTTGCCGAGCTCCTCGGCGAGCTTCACGCGCTGGGCCTCGCCGCCCGAGAGCGTCGTCGAGGGCTGGCCCAGCTCCATGTAACCGAGCCCCACGTCCTTCAGGAGCTTGAGGCGGCGCTCCAACCCGCGGTGGCTCTCGAAGAACTCGTGCGCCTCCGCGACGCTCATGTCGAGCACGTCGGCGATGGTCTTCCCCTTGTACTCCACGTCGAGCGTCTCGTCGTTGTAGCGGGCGCCGCCGCACTCCTCGCAGGGGACGTACACGTCCGAGAGGAAGTTCATCTCGATCTTGACGGTCCCCTGCCCGCCGCACTCCTCGCAGCGCCCGCCCTTCACGTTGAACGAGAAGCGGCCCTTCTCGTAGCCCCGACGCTTCGAGAGCTTCGTCTCCGCGAACAGCTCGCGGACGTGGTCGAACACGTCCGTGTACGTGGCGGGGTTCGAGCGCGGCGTCCGCCCGATCGGCGACTGGTCGATGAGCCGGACCGTCTCCACCTCGTCGAGCCCCTCGATCGCGTCGTGCTCGCCGGGGTCGACGGAGGTGTTGTCGTTCATCTCGCGGGCGAGCCCCTTGTAGAGGATGTCGTTGACGAGCGTCGACTTCCCGGAGCCGGAGACGCCGGTGACGGTCGTCAGCGTGCCGAGCGGGATCGGCACGTCGAGGTCCTTCAGGTTGTGCTGGCGGGCGCCGCGCACGACGAGCTCGCCGTTGGGCTCGCGGCGCTCCTCGGGCACCGGAATCGACTTCCGGCCCGCGAGGTAGTCGGCCGTCACCGACTCGTCGGTCGCGACCACCTCCTCGAAGTCGCCCTGCGCGACGACCTCGCCGCCGCGCTTGCCGGGGCCGGGCCCCATGTCGATGATTTCGTCGGCGCGCCGCATCGTCTCCTCGTCGTGCTCGACGACGAGGAGGGTGTTACCGAGGTCGCGGAGCCCCTCCAGCGTGTCGAGCAGGCGGTCGTTGTCGCGCTGGTGGAGCCCGATGGAGGGCTCGTCGAGGACGTACAGCACGCCCACCAGCCCGGAGCCGACCTGCGTCGCGAGCCGGATGCGTTGGCTCTCGCCGCCCGACAGCGTCGAGGCCTCGCGGTCGAGCGTGAGGTACTCTAAACCGACCTCCTCCATGAACCCGAGCCGCGCGCGGATCTCCTTTAAGATCTCCTCGGCGATCGTCGTCTCGCGCTCGTTCAGCTCGTCCTCCAGCCCCTCGAAGTGCTCGCGCGCCTCGGCGATCGACAGCTCGTTCACCTCGGTGATCGCGGTGTCCGCGACGAGGACGTGCCGCGACTGCTCCTTCAGGCGCGTCCCCTCGCACTCGGGACAGGTCGTCACGGCCATGTACTCCTCGATGTGGTCGCGGGCGCGCTCGGAGTCGGTCTCGACGTGGCGCCGCTCCAGGTTGGGAATCACGCCCTCGAACCGCTCCGTCTTCTCGCGGGTGCCGTTCTTCGTGGTCCACTCGAAGTGGACGACGTCGTCGGTGCCGTAGAGGAACTGCCGCTGAATCTCCTCGTCGAGCTCCTCGAAGGGCGCGTCGAGGTCGACGCCGAAGTGCTCCGCGACGTTGTCGAGCTGCCTGGAGTAGTAGGTGCGGTCGTAGCTCCACGGCTCGAACACGTGCTTCAGCGGCTTCGAGGGGTCCTCGATCACGAGGTCCTCGTCGACCTCCTTCGTCGAGCCGATCCCCTCGCACTCGGGGCAGGCGCCGTACGGGCTGTTGAAGGAGAACGAGCGCGTCTCGATCTCGGAGAACTGGACGTCGGAGTTGGGGTTGCCGAGCTCCTCGGAGAACTCCACGACGAGGCGGTCGTCGCCGTCGGCGTCGGCCGCGAGCGACCCCGTCGAGCGCGCGTTCGACGCGAACGGGACGTCTTCGGGCGGGTCGGGGACGATCAGCTTGAGGGCGCCGTCGGCCTCCTCCAGCGCGGTCTCGACGGAGTCGGTGATCCGCGAGCGCGCGTCCGGCGAGACGGTCACGCGGTCGACGATCACGTCGATCGTGTGGTCGTAGTTCTCGTCGAGGTCGGGGGAATCGAGGGTGAGATCGACCGGCTCGCCGTCGACCTCGACGCGGCTGTACCCGTCCGAGACCAGCTCCTCGAACAGCTCCTCGAAGGCGCCCTTCTGATCGCGGACGACGGGCGCCGCGACCTTCGCGCGGGTGTCCTCGGGGAGGTCGAGGATCTGGTTCACCATGTCCTGTGCGGACTGCTCGCCGACCTCCTCGCCGGTGACGGGGTCGTACTGGGTGCCGATCCGGGCGTACAGCAGGCGGAGGTAGTCGTGGAGCTCCGTGACGGTCCCCACGGTGGAGCGGGGGTTGTTCGCGGCGTTCTTCTGGTCGATGGAGATCGCCGGCGAGAGCCCCTCGACCGACTCCACCTGCGGCTTGTCCATCTGCCCGAGGAAGTTGCGGGCGTACGCGGACAGCGACTCGATGTAGCGGCGCTGCCCCTCGGCGTAGACGGTGTCGAACGCGAGCGACGACTTCCCCGAGCCGGAGAGCCCGGTGACGACGGTGAACTCCTCCCGCGGGATCCGGACGTCGAGGTCCTTGAGGTTGTGTTCCTCGGCGCCGCGGACCTCGATGTACTCCTTGCTCATTTCACTCCTCCGTTGCGGGCGCGCGCGGGAATAGTCGTCGGTCGCGGGGACCGCCGGCGGTCGTTTCCGCCGCCGACCCCGCCGAGCCCGGAACTCACTCCGCGCCGAGCCCGGAACTCACTCCGCGATGAACTCCGCGGGCGGCGAGAGGTCGCGGCGTCCGCCGAAGGTGACGAGGAAGAGGACGCCGACGCCGATCCCGTACGCTAGCATTAGCGGGACCGTCGCGAGGAACATCGTGATCACGTCGGCGGGGGTGAACACGGCCGCGACGAGCATGATCCCGATCGTCACCTCGCGCCAGCGCTCGCGGAACACGCGGTAGGGGACGCCCGAGTTGTTCAGCAAGATCATCGCGATCGGGATGTCCGCGAGGAAGCCGATCCCGATCGTGGTGTAGATGACGAGCCAGAAGAAGTCGCTCACCTGGTAGGTGATGATCATGTCCGCGAGCCGGGCGTCGGTGACGAGCCAGCCGATGAGCGCGGGCGCGATGTACGCGTAACCCAGCGCGAACCCGCCGATCATCCCGGCGGCCAACGCGCCCGTCCACAGGTACACCTGATAGATGCGCCCGGCGACGAAGCCACGCTCGCGGAGCGCGGGCCACGCGTAGTAGAGCACCACGGGAAACGCCGCGAGGATCCCGAGCATCACCGAGAACTTCACCATGAAGATCAGCGCCTCGACCGGGTGGAGCGTGATGATGTTGATCCCGCCTTCGATCTCCGCGGGCACGCGGCGTTCGAGGTCGCGCCGCACCGTGCCGAGCCCGCCGAGGTACAGCCACGTGAACGCGGCCGCCATCACGATCCCGAAGACGGCGACGATCCGGAACGACCGCGTGCGCAGCGAGTCGAAGATGAACTTGAGGTCCTTGTAGTAGCCGCCGATGTCGTCTTCGGCCGCTTCCTCCTCGCCGTCCGTGAGCTCGGCGAGGAACGTCGAGCTCGCGCGCGAGGTCCGGTTCTGGACGGAGCCGACCAGCCCGTCCCCGCCGGCGTCGACGCCGCCGCTTCCGGAATCGCCCGCGTCCCCGCCGTCGCTCGCGTCGCCGTCCGCGTCACCGCCCTCGCCGTCGCTCCCCTCGTTCACCTCGTCGTAGCGGTCGAGGATCGCCTGCGCCTTCTCCGGATCGTCGTCGTCGATCGCGGCCTGCGCGAGCGCGAGCGACTCCTCTTCTTCCATCTGGGCGAACGCGTCCGCGGGGGCCGCCCGGACGCCCGCGGCGTCGAGCTCGCTCACGTCGATGGCGGTCGGGTCGCCGTACTGGCGGCCCGCGCTCGTCGTGTCGAGGTCGGTGTACACCGCCCACAGCGTCGCGACCGCGGTGAACGCCAGCGCCCAGACGGCGGCGTAGACCCCGAGGGCCGTCGCGGGGTCGAGTCCGAGGCCGGCGCCCGGTTCGAGGAAGCGTCGGGTGCTCCCCGCGAGCCGCAGGAGGTCGTTGACCGCGGTCCGGCCGCCGTACTCGTAGAAGCCGTACACGAGCGCGCCGCCGAGGACGGTCGCGCCCCCGACGACGTTCCAGTGGTTCCGGACAGCGCCGAGCACGTCGATCCGGTCGGAGCTCCGCTTCGCCGTGACGACGAGCTTCGCGAGGTAGAGGCTGAAGCCGTACAGCGCGACCAGCGGGAACGCCCACAGCAGCTGGGTGAACGGGTCCGGCGGGGAGAAGACGGCGCCGAACACGAAGATGAGGACGACCGCGTGGCGCCACTTGTCGCGGAACGTCTCGTACGGGACGATCTCGGCGTACGAGAGGCCGGTGATCACCATCGGCATCTGCCCGGCGAGCCCGAAGGAAAGCGAGAGGAAGACGATGAACTCCGTCCACATCACGATCCCGTAGGTGGGCTGGATGTCGGCCTCCAGGCCGAACTCCGCGAGGAAGCCGAACATCAGCGGGAAGAAGGCCAACACGCCGTAGGCGACCCCGGCGGAGAAGAGGCCGGCGGCGAGCAGCCCGAGCAGCGCGAGCTTCCACCGAGCGATCGGGGATCGCGGCCACATCCCTCGGGCGCGGAGCTCGTCGCGGGTGACGTAGATCAGCGGCGGGATCGCGACGATCGCGCCGACGACCAGCCCGATCTTCGCCTGGAGGAGGATCACCTCGAACGGGGTCGTCGCGATGATGTCCGTCTCCTCGGCGACCGCGGCGCTCATGTTCGACTCCGTGACCTCCCGGAGCCGGTCCCAGATGTACGTGCGGAGCGCCCAGAACGTCGCGAGGAAGCCGATCAGGAAGACGACGAACACCTTCTGGAGGTCCTTCTGGATCGACCGAAGGAACGCCTTCACCGTCTCCTGGCCCTCCGCGATCGACTGTTGGGTGTCCTCGTCGAGGGCGCTCGCCATACGGAGGGCGAAGGCCGTCGCCGTTATCAACCTTTTCGACCGCGGGCGCTCCCGCCGGCGACGCTCCACGTCGGTCCGGCCGACGACGCTCCTTGACGCGCCGGCGAACGGGACCGATCGACCCCGCGCGGCGCCGCTATCCGAAAAGGTTGATAACCGCCCGGTCGCGTAGGGAAACTGAATGGACGACTCGGACCGGTCGCGCGACGACGACTCGGCCGCCGCTGACGGGTCGACCGACGAGGGCGAACCCGCGAGCGACGGCGCCGTCGACGAGGGGTCCGAGGCCGACGAGTCCGCCGACTCGGACGCCTCCGAGGGCGTCGAGTCCGAGGTGACCGCCGAGGTCGAGCCCGAGGTCGGTTCGGCCGAGGGGGACGCGGACGGGGCCGAAGACGGGTCGCCGGACACGTTCTCGGACCCGGACGAGGTGGTCGAGGCCGAGGACGCCGGTCGGTCGGCCGCGCTCGACGACGGGGGCGAGGCCGACGGGGATCCGGGAGACGGTGAGACTTCGGCGGGCGATGACGCTTCGGCGGGCGATGACGCTTCGGCGGACGAAGACGCCGCGACCGCGGACACCGAGGCCGCCGGCGACGGCGGTACCCCGGCAACGACCGCCGACGCCGCGGACCCCGCGACCGCCGGCGTGCCGGCGACCGAGGACGACGAGCCGTTCGACGGGATCGAGGGCCCCGAGACGGACGAGGAGATGCCGCTGGCGGCCCACATCGAGGAGATGATGCGCCGGCTGGCGGTCGTGTTCCTCTTCGGCGGGCTCGCGACGCTCGTCGTCGTCACCGAGTCGACGGAGCTCATCAACTACTTCTGGAGCTACCACATCCCGGCGCCGATGGAGAACCGGCCGCGGCTGTACGGGCCGCTGGAACTCCCGCTCACCCGACTGAAGGTCGCCGGCCTCGCGGGCGTCGTGGTCGGGCTCCCGGCGTTCGTCTACGAGACCTACCGGTTCATGAAACCGGGGCTCTACCAGACCGAGCGGCGCTACTACCTCGCGGCGGTCCCGACCAGCCTCATCTTAGGCGGGATCGGGATCGCGTTCGCGCACTTCCTCGTGTTGCCCGCGATCTTCTCGTACTTCACCACCTACACCGCCGACGCCGCGACGATCGCCTTCGGGCTCGCGGAGACGTTCAACCTGATCGTCATCATGCTCGCGTTCATGGCGATCGTCTTCCAGATCCCGCTTTTCATCATGCTCGCGATCATGATGAACCTCGTCACCCGGCAGTGGCTGGAGGCGAAGCGGCTGATCTTCTGGGGGTCGTTCCTCGGGATCGCGTTCCTGTTCAGCCCCGACCCGACCGGGATGGCGCCGATCATCGTGACGCTCACGATGATCGCCCTCTTCGAGGGGACGCTCGCGATACTGCGCTGGACCGGAAACTAGATCCGGTCGTTGTCGGTTGTTTCTAAGTGAGCGCTCGTGGATTACCGGTGAACGCTTCCAAAGCCCCAGCTGCTCGTTTATAAACTGGTGCTAGTAACTCCACGACGGATCCCTCCAAAGCCCCAGCCGAGAGGCGGGCGCACGCTCGCTGTCGTTCGAAAGGCGCGGAGCGCCTTTCGTGATGACGAGAGAGCTCCGCTCTCTCGAACCACGCGCTTCAGTCGCTCACTTCGTTCGCTCCTTCCAGTGCTTACGTCGCCTGCGCCCGCCTCTCGGCTGCCCCTTTGAGCCCCACCCCGCACAGCACCTCATACCTCCCCAGCCTCGTCGGCGGTCCTCCGCTTCGCTCCGGACCGCCGACTCCCTCGCGCGTGCGGCTCGCGTCCGTCGGACGCTCGCCGGCACGCGCCGCCGCTCCGTCGATACGCATTTGTTCGCTGCGGAGCGAACGGCTCAGTATGGTCCTCGGTCTCGTCGTTCCGGCCGCCGTCTCGTTCGTGTTCGCCGCGATCGCGGCGTACGTGGGCGCCCTCCGCGCGCTGGAGGTTTACTTCGACCCGAATCAGGACAGCGTCTTCCTCATGGACGACCGCGACCCGCCGCGGCGTCAGTGAGGTGACGACGCCTGCGGCACGTCGCCCGTCACTCCCCGCCGAGCAGTTCGACGAGCAGCGCGTTCTGCGCGTGCATCCGGTTCTCCGCCTGGTCCCAGACGAGGGCGCGGTCGGATTCGAGCACGTCGTCGGTGATCTCCTCGCCGCGGTGCGCGGGGAGGCAGTGCATCACCGTCGCGTCGGTGCCGGCGAGCAGCTCCTGATTCACCTGGAACCCGTCGAAGGCGGCGAGCTTCTCCTCGCGCTGGTCCTCCTGTCCCATCGAGATCCACACGTCGGTGTACACCACGTCCGCGCCCTCAACCGCCGCCGTGGGGTCGGTCGTCGGCGCCACGTCCAGCCCGAACTCCGCGGCGCGGTCGAAGACGGCGGGGTTCATCCCGTAGTCGGCGGGCGTGGCGACCTCGACGTCGAGGCCGGCCATCGCCGCGCCGACGACGAACGACTGCCCGACGTTGTTGCCGTCGCCGACCCACGCGACGGTGGCGTCCTCGCCGACCGTCTCCCGGATCGTGAGCAGGTCCGCGAGCGTCTGGCAGGGGTGCGCCTCGTCGGTGAGCCCGTTGATCACGGGGCAGTCGGCGTACTCGGCGAGGGTCTCGACGTCCGCGTGGTCGAACAGCCGGGCCATCACGCCGTCCACGTACCGGCCGAGGACGCGCGCGGTGTCGCGCAGCGGCTCGCCGTGCCCGAGCTGGATGTCGTCGGGCCCGAGGAACATCGCGTGGCCGCCCAGCCGCGTCATCCCCGTCTCGAAGGAGACGCGGGTGCGCGTCGAGGGCTTCTCGAAGATCATCCCGAGCGTCGCGTCCGCCAGTCGGGGGTCCGTCTCGCCCGCCTTCATCGCGGCGGCGCGGTCGAGCAGGGCGTCCAGTTCGGCGGGCGTCACGTCGTCGATGTCGAGGAAGTCGTCGGTGGCGAGTGGCATCGTGTGTAGTGTGAGTGTGTGTCGTGGTGTCGTTTAAAAACGAGCGTCGGCGAGGGCGACGAGGCGCGTTAGGGTCGCTTCCGGCAGACGTCGGTCAGCACGTCCACGGCGCGGTCGAGGTCCGGCAGCGGCAGCCGCTCGTCGGGTGCGTGGTCGAGATCGGAGTTCCCGGGGCCGTAGGTGACCATCGGGCAGTCCCACGCGGCCGCGAAGAGGTTCATGTCGCTCGTGCCGGTCTTCCGGAGCAGGCGCACGTCGCCGCCGGCGCCCCGGATCGCGACGCGGAACGCCCGCGCCAGCTCCGTCCGCGGGCTCTCCATCACCGGCGGCATCGGCTCGCCCCAGTGGACGGAGCCGGTGGTCAGCTCCGCCTCCGCCAGCTCGTGGACCTCGTCGACCGGGCGCGACGGCGGGATCCGGAGCTGGACGTCCATCGTCGCCTCCACGGCGAGCCCGTCGTCGCTCAGCCCGCCGTCGACCGAGATGGGCTTGGTCGTCACCTGATCGAAGACGGCGGTCTCGGCGTCGTCCGGCGTGAACGCCTCCTCGACGCCGTGCCACCAGTCGATCGCGTGTTGGATCGCGTTCGGCTCCGGCCGCGAGGAGTGGCCCGACTCGCTCGTGTTCACGTAGGTGCCCTCCAGCAGGCCGCGGTAGCCGAGGGTGATCCCCCGCCAGCCCGACGGCTCGCCGTTCACCACCGCCTCGGGCGCGTCGCGGTCGTCGATGAGGGCGCGCGCGCCGGCGGAGTCGACCTCCTCGCGGACGACGCCGGCGAACGAGACCCCCGTCTTCACCGCCGCGACCGCCATCGCGACGAGCGGGCCGGTCGCGTCGACCGCGCCGCGCCCCCACAGCACCGGGTCGCCGGGCTCGCCGACGCGGACGTCCGAGGGCTCGGGCAGCTCGCCCTCGGGCGGCGCCGGCCGCACCTCGACCGGGATGTCGCCGGGAACGGTGTCGACGTGGGAGGTGAGGAGGACGGCGTCGTCCGCCGGCGCGCGGACGTTCCCGACCTCGTCGATCCACGCCTCGCGACCGTTCGCCTCGAAGAAGTCGACGAGGCGCTCGGCCGCCCGCTCCTCCTCGCCCGACGGCGAGGGGATCGAGACCATGTCGTACAGCAGCTTCCGGGCGGGCGTGTCGCAGGCCGCGGGGTAGCCGCCGCCGGCGACGACGTCGGTGCCGGCCGCGGACCCGTCCTCGGAGCCCTCGCTCTCTTCCCCGTCGCGTTCCGCGTCCCGCTCCTGCCCGGTCGCCATCAGCCGACCACCTCCTCGATCGCGTCGACGACGGCGTCGGCGTGCTCGCGTTCGATCGTCAGCGGCGGGAGCAGGCGCAGCACCGTCCGCCCCGCCGGGAGCGCGAGGATCTGATGCTCGATCGCGAGGTCGCGCAGCAGGCGGTTCGACCCGCGGCGGACCTCGATCCCGACCATCAGCCCGTCGCCGCGCACGTCGCGCACGTCGTCGCCGAGGCGGTCGCGGAGTTCGCCGCGGAGGTACGCGCCGATCTCCTCGGCGTGCTCGGCCAACCCCTCGCGCTCGATCACGTCGAGGGTGGCGCCCGCGGCCGCCGAGACGACCGGCCCGCCGGAGAACGTCGAGCCGTGGTCGCCTGCGTCCGCGGCGACCCAGTCGCGGCACAGCGTCGCGCCGATCGGGAGCCCGCTGCCGAGCCCCTTCGCGGTCGTGAGGACGTCGGGCACCACGTCGTGCTCCTCGGCCGCCCACATCGACCCCGTCCGGCCGAGCCCGGTCTGGATCTCGTCGAGGATCATCGCGGCCCCGTTCGTCGCGGTCGCGACCCGGACGGCCTGGAGGTACTCGGTCGAGACCGGGTTGATCCCGCCCTCGCCTTGGAGCGGTTCTAAGATGACCGCCGCGGTGTCCTCGTCGACCGCCTCGCGCATCGCCGCCGCGTCGCCGTACTCGACGAACTCGACGCCGCCGGCGAGCGGGCCGAACCCCTCCTTGTACTTCTCCTTCCACGTGGTCGCGAGCGTCCCCATCGTCCGGCCGTGGAACCCCTGCGTCGTCGCGACGATCTTCTCGCGGCCGGTCGCGTGGCGGGCGAACTTCAGCGCGGCCTCGTTCGCCTCCGTGCCGGAGTTACAGAGCCAGACGTTGTCGACGTCGCCGGGCGCGACCTCGGCCAGCCGCTCGTATAACGCCGTCCGCGCCGCGTGCGGGTACGACGCCTGGACGTACAGCAGCTCCTCCAGCTGGCCCGTCGCCGCGTCGACGACTTCGGGGTGGCAGTGGCCGACGGGCGTACACGCGTAGCTGGCGCCGAAGTCGAGGTACTCGGTACCGTTCGTGTCGGTCACGTGGACTCCGTCGCCCGAGGCGATCTCGATCGGCTTCTCCGAGAAGACGAAGCCGCTCACGCGGTCTCACCCCCGTCGGTCTCGACCCCTTCCGGTTCATCCGCGTCCTCGGACCCGTCCCCGAGCGCCGACCGCTCGACCGTCGTTCCCTCGCCGCCGAGCGCGGCGACGACCGGGTCGCGGACGTTGGCGTCCGCGATCACGACGCGGCCGGACCCGCCTTCGAGCGCCTCTTTCGCGGCCATCACCTTCTTGCCCATGAACCCCTCGGCGGCGTCCTCGACGGCCGCTAGCCCGTCGGGCGTCGCGGCCGCGTCGATGCGCGTCTCGGGGTCGTCCGGGTCGGCGTACACGCCGGAGACGTCGGTCAGGAGGACGAGGTCGGCGCCGAGCGCGCCCGCTATCGCGGCCGCGGCGCGGTCGGCGTCCGCGTTGACCGGGGTGACCTCGCCGTCCCCCTCGTCGCCAGCCATCGGGGGCGAGACGACCGGCGTGTAGCCGTCGTCGAGGAGGTCGTCGAGGAGGTCGGCGTTCACCGACTCGATCTTCCCCGAGTGGTCGCCGCGGCGGATCTTCCGCTTCCCGTCCTCGACGACGCGGACCGCCGACTTGCGCGGGCCCGCGAGGAGCCCGCCGTCGACGCCCGAGAGGCCGACCGCGTCGACGCCGGCCGAGCGGAACTCCACCGTCAGCTCGGTGTTGAGCTTGCCCGCCATCGCCATCGCGAACGCCTCCATCGTCTCCGCGTCGGTGAAGCGGCCGGTGACGCCGGAGGCGGACTCGACGTACTCGGGCTCGATACCGAGCCGTTCGAGCGTCTCGTCGACGACCGTCGAGCCGCCGTGGACGACGACGACCGCGCGCCCGTTGGCCGTCAGGTGCGCGACGTCGCCGACCGCGCCGGCCGGGTCGACCGCCTTCGCGCCGCCGACCTTGACGACGACCGGGGGCTCGGCGGCCGTTCCCTTTTCCTCACCGCTCATGGCGATCCCACCGGGTGGAGCCCGTCGAACTCGAGGCCGGCGGTCTCGGGGAGCCCGAGCGCGACGTTCGCCGCGTGGACCGCCTGCCCCGCCGAGCCCTTGGTCATGTTGTCGATGGCCGAGAAGACGACGACGCGCCGGTTCCCGGGGTCGAGCTCGAAGCCGACCTCGCCGTGGTTCGTCCCCGCGACCGACTTCGGCTCGGGGTAGCGGTAGACGCCGCCCCCGCCGGAGACGATCCGCACGAACGGCTCGTCGGCGTAGGCGTCGCGGTACGCGCCCCACAGGTCCCCCTTCGAGACCGGCTCGTCGGGGAAGGCGTGGCAGGTCGCGCTCGCGCCGCGGACCATGTCGACCGCGTGGACGGTGAAGGAGACGGAGAGCCCGAGGTACGCCTCGATCTCCGCCTCGTGGCGGTGGCCGGTCGGCGCGTACGGGCGCACGACGCCCGAGCGCTCCGGGTGCGAGGAGGCCGCGCCGCCGCCGGCGCCCCCCTCCGAGGAGCCCACCTTCACGTCGACGACGACCTCGCCGGTCTCGGGACCGAGCGCTCCGGCGTCCACGAGCGGTTTGAGGCCGAGGATCGTCGCGGTCGCGTTACAGCCGCCGCCCGCGATCAGGTCGGCGCCGGGGAGGTTCTCGCGGTTCAGCTCCGGGAGCGCGTACTCGGCGCGTTCGAGGTACTCCGGCGACTCGTGGCCGTCGTACCACTCGTCGTAGGCGTCGGCCTCGGGGAGCCGGAAGTCCGCCGAGAGGTCGACGACGGTGTCCGCGGCCTCGAAGAACTCGTCGATCCGCTCCATCGAGACGCCGTGCGGGGTCGCCGCGAACAGCACGTCGACCGATTCGAGGTCGTCGGGGTCGGAGAAGCGCAGGTCGAGCCCGCGCAGGTTCGGGTGCGAGCGCCCGACGGTCATGTTGTCGGCCGACCGCGAGGTGGCCTGAACGACCTCGAAGCTCGGGTGGCCGGCGAGGATCCGCAGCAGTTCGCCGCCGGTGAAGCCGGTGCCGCCGACGACGCTCGCGGTGTAGGTGTCGGCGGTCACCCCGTCGGCCTCGGTGTCGGCGCTCATGCGCTCGCCTCCTCGGTCTCTTCGTCCGCCAGCTCGGCCGCCTTCGCCTCCAGCCAGTCGACGACCCGCGCGGGGACGTCGACGTCGGTGGCCGAGTCGAGCGCCTTGAACTCGACGGTGTGGTTCACCTCGTGGACGGTGTAGTCGTCGGCCGCGCCGTCGCCTTCCGCATCGACGCCGCCCTCGGCGGGGTCGGCGTCCGGGTCGACTCCCACCTCCATCAGGTCGACGCCGAGCATGCCGCCGCCGACCGCCTCGGAGGCGCGCTCGACCAGCTCGGTCGCGCGCTCGTCGAGGTCGAACGACTTCGTCTCGCCGCCCTTCGCGGCGTTGGTGAGCCAGTGGTCGGACGACCGCGTCATCGCCGCAATCGGCTCGCCGTCAACCGCGAGGACGCGGACGTCGCGGCCGGGCTTGTCGACGAACTCCTGGACGTAGAACACCTTGTGTTCGTAGTGGCCGAGCGTCTCCTTGTGTTCGAGGATGGCCTCGGCGGCGTTTCGCGAGTCGATCTTCGCCATCAGCCGCCCCCACGAGCCGGTGACCGGCTTGAGGACGCACGGGTAGCCGAACGACTCGATCGCCTCCAAGGCGGCGTCCTTCGTGAACGCGACCTCCGTCGCCGGGGTCGGCACGTCGGCCTCGGCGAGCGCGAGCGAGTTCTTCGCCTTGTCGGCGCAGACGTCGCCCGTCTCGGGTGAGTTCACCACGGGAACGCCGTAGCTGTCGAGGAACCGCGTCGCGTACAGCGACCGGCTCGTGGAGAGGCAGCGGTCGACGGCGATGTCGAGGTCGGCGACGTTCGCCGTCGTCGACTCCAGCCCGAACCGCTCCTTGCGGACGTCGATCTTCTCGACCTCGTGGCCCCGCTCGCGGAGCTCGTTGAGCAGCAGCTTCTCGTCCTTCCGGATCCGGGAGTAGAGGATCCCTACGCGCACGTCGACCCCCCTCCGTTCGCGTCGGCGCTCATGCGCATGTCGACCACTCGCGTGTCGCGGCCGTGGCGGTCGTCGCCATCTACTCGCCCCAGTCCTCCTCGAGCTCGGGCGCCTCCTCTAAGACGACCGGGTCGAGCGAGATGACCTCCAGCTCGGTCCCGGTGACCGGACTGTCGATGATCTCGCCGACCTCGACGTCGGCCGGGATCTCGATCTCCTCGCCTGTGATCGGGTCCTCCGCGGTCAGCGTGTCGGTGTCGCTCGTCATCGTGGCAGACACTCGTCCTCGAATAGGCATAAAGGCTTCGAACTTATTGGATACTTTACATAAAACAGATCGGTCGCTAACGGAACCAGTTCGACGAAATAGCGCCGTATCGAGATCGGATGTCAGATCTCGGTAGTAAATATGTCCCCCTACGGGGACGGTCGTCGGCGTCGATCGGGTCGGCCCCGCCCGGGCCGCCGGCGGCTCGCCCGGTGTCGGCCGCGCGGGCGACCGCCGCGCGGTCGCGGCTCAGACATAGCGATCGACCTCCGCGTCCAGCGCCTCGCTCGCGGCGGCGAGCGCGTCGCGCTCGGCCGTCAGCGCCTCGTCGTCCGCGTCGATCCCCGCCTCGGCGGCGGCGAGTTCGTCGGCGACCGCCTCGGGGGCCGGTCCGCCGGCGGAGTCGCGGCTCGCGACGCTTTCGGCCGGATCGAGCGCCGACTCCACGTCCTCGCGGCTCACGTACGCGGAGAGGGGCTCGCCGGTCACCTTTCGCGCGGCCTCGTCAACTTTTGCGGCCGCCGCCTCCGGCGAGTCGCCGTCCGCGACCGCCTCCGCGGCCGCCGCGAC
The DNA here is from genome assembly GCF_002355655.1 of Halorubrum trapanicum. NCBI lineage: Archaea > Methanobacteriati > Methanobacteriota > Halobacteria > Halobacteriales > Haloferacaceae > Halorubrum > Halorubrum trapanicum. Next base: position 1,752,560 of record NZ_AP017569.1, read on the forward strand.
GATCTCGTGGGCCGTCCGGAACGGCATCCCCCCCATCGCGAGCAGGTCGGCGACGCCCGTCGCCGTCGAGAACCCCTCGCCCGCGGCCGCCGCGAGCGCGGCCTCGTCCCAGTCGGCGGTCGCGACCGCGCCCGCGGCAACCTCGGTCGCCTCCCGCACGTCGCCGGCGATCTCGAACACGCTCGCGTGGGCGCGCTGGAGGTCGCGGTTGTAGGCGCGCGGGAGCCCCTTGAGCAGGCTCAGCGTGCCGGTCGCCTCGCCGATCGCGTCGCCCGCGACGCCGCGGGTCAGCTCCAGCGTGTCGGGGTTCTTCTTCTGGGGCATGATCGAGGAGGTCGACGAGTACGCGTCCGTCAGCTCGACGACCCCGTCCTTCGAGAAGCCGATCAGGTCCTCCGCGAGCCCCGACAGCGTCGTCGCGAGCGTCGCGAGCGCGCTCGCCGCCTCTGCGAGGAAATCGCGCGTCGAGGCCGCGTCCATCGAGTTGCGGACGGTCCCGCCGAAGCCGAGCAGCTCGGCGGTGCGGTCGCGATCGACGTCGAACGGCGTCCCCGTGAACGCGGCCGCGCCGAGCGGCGAGCGGTTGGTCCGGCCGTACGCGTCGAGCAGCCGCTCGGTGTCGCGCGCGAGCCCGCCCTCGTACGACAGCAGGTAGTGGCCGACCGTCGTCGGCTGGGCCGGCTGGAGGTGGGTGTACCCCGGCATCACCGTCTCCGCGTGCTCGCCCGCGACCTCGACGAGCGCCCCGCGGGCAGTGAGGGTCGCCTCGACCGCCGCCAGCAGGTCCTCGCGCAGGCGGTAGCGGATGCACGTCGCCACCTCGTCGTTGCGCGAGCGGGCGGTGTGCATCCGCCCGCCGTCGGGGCCGATCCGGTCGATGACGGCGGTCTCTATCGCCTCGTGGACGTCCTCGCCGTCCGGCAGTTCGGCGTGGCCGGCGGCCTCGACGTCGCCGAGCGCCCCGAGGATCTCGCCGGCGACCGCCTCGTCGACGATCCCCTGCTCCGCGAGCATCACGACGTGCGCGCGGTCGACCGCGAGGTCGGCCTCGAAGATGGCCTCGTCGGCCGCGAGGCTCGATAAGAACTCGCGGGCGGGGCCGCCGCTGAAGCGGTCGCGGCGGACGGCGGTGTCGCCGCCCTCGTCGGCGCCGCCCTCGTCGGCGCCGCTCTCTCGAGCGTCGGCGTCCGTCGCGGCGTCGGGATCGTCGTCGGTCATTCAGTTCTCAGTCTCGTCGGTTTCGGCCGTCTCACCGCTTCCGTCCGTCGCGAGTTCCGGCTTCGAGACGCTCGCCTTCACGTCGTTCGCGAGGCGCTCCTGGAGCCCGTGGTACTTCGCGACGCCGGTGGCGTCCGACTGGGCGATGCCCGCCACGTCCTCGGTGTTGAACGAGGCCATCTCCTCGGAGTAGACGGCGTACTCGGAGTCGCGCGCGACGACGCGGCAGTCGCCGCCGGACACCTTCACCGTCGCCGTGCCGGTCACCACGTCCTGCGTCTCGTCGATGAACGCGTTCAGCGCGTCGACGACGGGAGCGAACACGAGCCCCTCGTACGCCTTCTCGGACCACTCCTGCTCGATCCCCTTCTTGAACGAGCGCTCGTTCTTGGTGAGGACGAGATCCTCTAGGGCTTGGTGGGCGGTGAGCAGGACGGTCGCGGCCGGGTGCTCGTAGTTCTCGCGCACCTTCAGCCCGAGCATGCGGTCCTCCATCACGTCGGTGCGGCCGACGCCGTAGCCGCCGGCGTACTCGTTGAGGTGCTGGATGAGGGGGACCGGATCCATCGCCTCGCCGTCGACGGCGACCGGGACGCCCTCCTCGAAGGCGATCTCGATGGTGGTCTCGCCCTCGGGCTCGGCGGTCCACTCGTAGATGTCCTCCGGCGGCTCGTAGTCCGGGTTCTCCAGCTTGCCGCCCTCGACCGCGCGCGACCAGATGTTCTCGTCGATGGACCAGACGCCGCCGTCGCCGGCCTCGACGGGCAGGTCCTTCTCCGCGGCGTAGTCGATCTCCCACTCCCGGGTGAGGCCGAGCTCGCGCACGGGGGCGATCACTTCGAGGTCGGAGCCGCGCCAGACGGCCTCGAACCGGAGCTGGTCGTTGCCCTTCCCCGTACAGCCGTGCGCGATGGCGTCACAGCCCTGCTCCTCGGCGACGCCCAGAATGGCCTCGGCGATGACCGGGCGCGCGAGGGCGGTGCCGAGCGGGTAGCCCTGATAGCTGGCGTTGGATTTCACGGCGTCGAAACAGAGGTCCGCGAACTCTTCTTTCGCGTCGACGACGTGGATGTCGAGCCCCAACGCCTCCGCGGTCTCCTCCGCCTCGTCGAACTCCTCTGTGGGCTGGCCGACGTCGACGTTGACGCCGATGACCTCGTCGTAGCCGTACTCCTCTTTCAGTAGCGGTACGCACACTGTCGTGTCGAGTCCCCCGCTGAACGCGAGTGCAACGCTCGTCATTACCAGAGTACACCCGGCCTACACCTTTAAATTCAGCGGTTTTAATTTTGTAAGAAAATCGGAGAGCGGTCGCTCGCGGAACGCGGAGTCGAGACTCTTCGGAACGGAACGGCGCGAACGCGACGAGAGGTGAAAGTTATCGGCCCGAGGGGCCTCGTCGTCGCGCCGCGCCGGAATCCGGTCGCGGCGGTCGGACGTCTCGTCGCGGTCGCAGGGCTCGTCGGCCTCGGAGAAGGGCGGCGTCGAGACGAGCCGCTGCGGTCATCGGGTGTACGTACCGATCTCCGATATAAAACTGTTCCGCAATCCGTGACTGACAGCGGATCGGCGACGGACTCCTCCGAAGCCGCAGCCGCTCGCTTATAAATAGTTGCTGACGGATCGGCGGTGAACACCGCTGAAGCCCCAGCCGCTTGCTTATAAATGGTTGAGTGCGAATCGACGGCGAACACCTCCAAAGCCCCAGCCGCTTGCTTATAAATGGCTCATGGCGGATCGATGGAGAACGCCACCAAAGCCCCAGCCGCGAGGCCGGCGCACACTCGCTGCGCTCCTCACTCGTTCGCTCCGCTCACTCGTTCCGGTGCTTACGTCGTCTGCGCCGGCCTCGCGGCTGCCCCTTTGAGTCCCACCCCGCACAGCACCGCACGGCCTCACACCTCCCCAGCCTCGCGGTTCGCGCTCTTCGAGCGCTCACCGCGTCCCTCGCGCGGTGCTCCTCGCGGCCGCCGAGGGCGGCCGCTCGCAGGCACGCGCCACCGCACCGCTTTTATGAGTAATCGTCGCTACGACTTCATTTATTTAAAAACCGCCGCGACGACAGCAGCCTCAAATAACGGCTCTCGCCGGCGTCAGATCGCTTCCCGGTACGCTTCGAGGGTCCGCTCGACGTCCTCCTCGGTGTGCGCGTAGGAGGTGAACTGGCACTCGAACTGGTTCGCGGTGAGGAACACCCCCCGGTCTTTCATCTCCTGCCAGAACACGCGCTCCCAGCGGTCCGTCGCGGCCGCGGCGACGTCGGCGCCCGTCTTCGGACAGCTGTCGTAGCGGGCGCAGTCGGGGTCCTGCCGGCAGCCGCCCGGACAGCAGGCGTCGACGTCGTCGGGCGCCTCGCGGGTGAAGATCGTCTTGAACATCGAGTCGGTGCCGACGACGGTGTACTCGGGCGCGCGCTCGGCGCAGATCTCGGCGATCCCCTCGCGGAGCTGCCGGCCGAGGCGGTTGACGTGCTCGTACACGTCGTTCTCGGCCGCGTACTCCAGCCCGGCCTTCCCGGCGGCCATCGTCACCGGGTGCCCGGAGAAGGTACCGGACTGGAACACCTCGCCCGCGGGGGTGAACCCCTCGATGATATCCGCCCGCCCGCCGATCGCGCCGACCGGGAAGCCGCCGCCGATGATCTTGCCGAACGTCGTCACGTCGGGGGTGACGCCGAACTTCGACTGCGCGCAGCCGAGGCCGCCGACCCGGAACCCGGTGATCACCTCGTCGAAGACGAGGAGCGAGCCGTGGTCGTCACAGAGGTCCCGCAGGGTCTCGTGGTATCCCTCTATCGGCATGACGATCCCCTTGTTGGCGAGGATCGGCTCGACGAGGACCGCCGCGATCTCGTCGCCGTGCTCCGCGAACACCTCCTTCGCGGCCGCCTCGTCGTTGAACGGGATCGGCAGGGTGTGTTCGGCGAACTCCTCGGGGATCCCCTTCGTCGAGGGATGGGCGTCCCCCGGCGACCCCTCGACGAGCGTCGACTCCTGCGCGCCGTGATAGCCGCCCCGCATCACGACGATCTTGTCGCGATCGGTGTGGCCCCGCGCCAGCCGCACCGCCGAGACGGTCGCCTCCGTGCCGGAGTTGACGAACCGGATCGACTCCACGCTCGGGACGTGGCGGGCGACGAACTCGGCGTGTTCGACCTCGATCTCCGTCGGCGCGCCGTACATCGGCCCCTCCGCGACGTGCGACTGGACCGCGGCCTCGACCGGGTCGGGCAGGTCGTGGCCGTAGAGGAGCGGGCCGTACCCCATCACCCAGTCGACGTACCGGTTGCCGTCGGCGTCGATCACGTGGCCGCCGTCGCCGCGCTCGACGAAGAACGGGTGCGGCATCGTCGCCCGGACCGAGGAGTTGACCCCGCCCGGCGTCACCGACAGCGCGCGGTCGTACAGCCCGCGCGAGCGCTCGTGGTTCATACGCATCGGTTCGAACGCCCCGTGGAAAGACCTTGTTGAGTCGGCCGTCGCGGCCTACATCCCGTCGTCTCGCAGCATGATCGCGCCGCTGACGAACATGAGGAGCGCGAGCGTCACCATTCCGAGGTCCCACGACATCGCCGCGGTCATCGCCGCGTCACCGCCCGCCATCCCCGTGCCGTCCGTACCCGTCATTCCGCCGTCCATCGCGCTAGCGCCCATCGCGCCATCGCCCATCGCACCGGTCAGCAGGGCCGTCTGATTGGCGAGCATGACGACGGCGTACGCGACCATCAGTCCCCCGCTCGCCCGTCCGGAGAGGAAGTCGACCGAGGCGAGCAGCGCGCCGCCGTGCGCGACGACGACGAGGCCGAGGCCCAGCATGAGCCACGCGCTCGCGGTCATCCGCGCCGCGCCCGCGGCGCTCGCGAGAGAGTAACCGCCCGAGGCGAACGCGATCGCCGCGCCGTACAGCCGCGTCTCGGTCGTCATGCTTCACGTCGCGGCGCAGAAAACAAAAGGGTTCGTCGGAAGTGCGGTGCCGCTACGGAGCCGGTGTCGGCGCGCCGCCTACACCGCCTCCGGTCCGGTCGCGCCCGTGCGGACCTGGAGCGCGTCCTCGACGGGCATGATGAACACCTTGCCGTCGCCGGGCTCGCCGGTCTCGGCGGCGTCGGCGATCGCCTCCGCGACCTCGTCGGCCGGGATGTCGGCGACGACGACGTCGACCTTCACCTTCTGGTGGAGGTCGACGGTGAACTCCTCGCCGCGCCACTGGCCCTTCTTCGCGGGCTGGCTGCCGCGGCCGGAGACGTTCGTCACCGTCAGCGAGGGCGCGTTGATCTCCGCGAGCGACTGCTTGATCGCCCCGAGCTTGTCGGGGCGGACCACCGCGGTGACCATCTTGATCTGCGTGCCCGCCTCCGCGCCGCCGTCGGCGCGGGGGGACTCGCTGTCGGACTCGGTCGTGTCGACCACCGACGGACCGCCGTCGGTCGCGACGCGGTCGCCGCCGAACTCGGGGTAGGTCTCGACGCCGTGTTCGGAGATGTCGAGGCCCTCCTGCTCGTGTTCCGCGGTGACGCGCGCCTCGCCGCTCACCTTGAGGACGTACCAGACGGCGGCGGTCGCGGTGAGCGTCCAGCCGCCGATGATGACGACGCCGGTCAGCTGGGCGACGAAGTGGGCACCGATGCCCGCGCTGAGCTCGCCCGGCGCGGCGACGAAGGGGAAGAGGAGCGTGCCGAGGACGCCGGCGCTCCCGTGGACCGGGAACACCGCGCAGACGTCGTCGATCTTGAGCGTGTCCGAGACGAACTCGAAGACGAGCGGGAGCTGTCCGCCGGCGAGGAGGCCGACGACCAGCGCGCCCCACCACGCCGTGGTGTCGGGAATGGCGGTGATGCCGACGAGCCCCGCGAGCAGCCCGTTTGCGACGTAGAGCGTGTCGACCTTCCCGGTGCGGAGCCACACGACGGTCGCGGCGCCGATCCCGCCGGCCGCCATCGCGATCGTCGTCCCCATCGCGACGAGGTTGAGCGTCAGCGTGTTGAACACGCCGCCGCTGACGACGGAGGCCGTGCCGACGTTGAAGCCGTACCAGCCGAACGCGAGGACGAGCGTCCCCAGCACGGCGAACGTCAGCGAGTGGCCGGGGATGACGTTCGTCGAGCCGTCCTCCGCGTAGCGGTCCATCCGCGGGCCGAGGACCGCGGCGGCCGTGAGGCCAGCGATCCCGCCCATGCCGTGGACGATCATGCCGCCCGCGAAGTCGTGGAACGCGGTTCCGGTCAGCTGCGCGACGAGCCCGTCGCCCGAGGCCGACCAGGTGAACGCGATGACCATCGGGTAGATCACCGCGGCGAGGAGGAACGTGTACGTGACGTACGCGCGGAGCTTCGCGCGACCGGCGACCGCGCCGGAGACGATCGTCGCGGCGGTCATCGCGAACACCGCGCCGTAGAGCCAGTTGACGTACGGGCCGATGACGCCCTCCTCGACGGCCAGTTCACCGCCGGAGAACAGCGAGCCCGCCGCGGAGGCGATCCCCGGCGACCCGTTCACGAGGCTCGTGAACGCCGTGCCGATCAGGAAGAACACCGTCACGCCGACGCTCCACGTCAGGAGGTTCTTCGTCAGCTGGTTGGCGACGTTCTTCGACCGCACCTGCCCGGCCTCGAGCATCGCGAAGCCGGCGTGCATGAAGAAGATGAGGAACGTCACGACGAGGATCCACGTCCCGTTCATCGCGGACGCGAACGTGCTCGGATCGATCGTGGCGAGAACGTTCGCCGTCACGACTCAACCACCTCTACTGAACGACTGTCCGGTTCACGCTTCGTTTCGCTCGTGTTCATGTGCTGAATCACGTTTCGACTCCCGGGAACGGCTACACATAAACGTTAGAGTTGAGTTTCACAAAAAAGAGGGTTGATAATACGGCGGTCGTCCGATATAAGGAGATGTCTATGGAATATAAGGGCGTTTCCTCGGTGATTTCGCGGCAATCGTTGCGCTCGAAGCGGACGGACGTTGTGTAATATTTCTATCTATTCCGCCCCGATCCGCCGTCGAGGGCCGCTCTGTGCCCGTACGCGGCCGGTTCTGGCGAGTATTGCCACGCCGCTGTCTCGCGATTCGCCGTCGTACGGGCCCTCATCCGCGAATTCGAACGGCTAGAGGCCTCTCAATGAAAATTGACGTTCGTCAACCGGATCTCGAATTCGACGGCCGATTCGACCGATCGGTGGCGGTTCGACGTGATCGCCGAGCGGCTGACAGCGTCGAAACCTCGCTTACTCCGGCTTCAGTCCCTCGTTCTGGACGCGCATCACGGCCTCGCCGTCGGCCAGGTTCGGCGCGTCGACGAGGCGGACGATCCGCTTGTCGCCCTTCGACTTCCGGAGGTAGATCCGGAAGGTGGAGGCGTGGCCGAGGATGTTGCCGCCGATCGCCTGGGTCGGGTCGCCGAAGTAGGAGTCCGGGTTCGACGCGACCTGGTTGGTGACGAGGATGGCGGTGTTGTACAGGTCGCCGAGCCGCATCAGGTCGTGGAGGTGTTTGTTGAGCTTCTGCTGCCGCTCGGCGAGCTCGCCCCGACCGACGTACTCCGCGCGGAAGTGCGCGGTGAGCGAGTCGACGCAGACGATCCGGATCGGCCACTCCGTCTCCTCGTGTTCGCCCGCCAGCTCCTTCGCCTTCTCGGCGAGGAGGATCTGGTGGTTGGAGTTGAACGCCTTCGCGACGTGGATCTGGTCTAAGAACGCGTCGACCAGGTCCTCCAGCGCCTCCTCGTCGCTCGGGGTGCCCTCAATCTCGCGGCGCTCCATCTCGTCGGCGAGGATCTCGTCGTCGAGCCCGCGGACCATGTCGTCGATCCGCTCCGGCCGAAACGTGTCCTCGGAGTCGACGAAGATGCAGCCGCCCTCAAGCCCGCCGTTCTCCTTCGAGAGCTGGACGTTGACGGCCATCTGGTGGGTGACCTGCGACTTCCCGGAGCCGAACTCGCCGTACACTTCCGTGATCGACTGGGTCTCGATGCCGCCGCCGAGCAGGTCGTCGACCTCGTCGATCTGCCAGGAGAGCTTGCCGATCTCCTGGCGGCGTTCGAGTACGGTCGCGCCCGTCTCGAAGCCGCCGACGTCGGCGGCCTCGCGGGCGGCGTTGATGATGTCGCTGGCGGACGACTCGCCGATGTCGGCGGTGTTGGACATCTCGCCGGGGCTCGCGACCGCGATCGACTGGTAGCTCTCGAATCCGTTGTCAACGAGCTTGTCCGCGGTCGCCGGGCCGACGCCGGGGAGGTCCTCGAGTTCGTCTTCAGGCATGTACACGACCCTTGTTCGCCATCGGGTATAAAGACTGGTTTACACCCTAGTGAAAGTGAAATGCGCGCGGCGGCGTCGCTCGGTCGTGGCTCGTCATCTCTCGTAACGCCTCGCCGGAATTGCCCGTCGGACCGGGCGGTGAAACTGGTCCGGCGGTCCGGAAAACTCCGGATTTCAGTCCCTCAGAAGCCGACGCGGCGGACGTAGTCGAGGTCGCGGATCTCCACGAGCAGGTCGCCGGACAGGTCGGCGTCGGTGATCACGTAGAGCTTCGGGTCGTCGGTGAACTCCGGGTCCTCGCTCAGCACCTGCCGGATCGAGACGCCGCGGTCGGCGAGGATGGAGGTGACCTCGGCGACGATCCCGGCCTCGTCGGCGGCCGCGACCTCGATTGTGAGCACCGTGAGGTCCAAGACCGGCGCGAGGTCCATCAGGCTCGGGACCGACGAGATGTTGGTGAAGATGCGCTTCAGCTCGGGGTCGGCCAGGATCGCGTCCGTCGTCGAGTCCACGACGCGGCGGTCGACGTCGAGCTCGCGCGCGATGCCGGTGTACGGGATCTCGATTCCGCCGGAGACGACCCGCCCCTCCTCGTTGACGGAGAAGCCGCGCTCCAAGAACAGTCGAATGACGGCCTGCTGGCTGGGTGACCCCTCGAACTTCTCGAGGATCTCGTCGAACATTCGTTACTAGGGGTGGTGTCGGCGCGGCGTGATAAATCAGGGTGCGTCGCGGCCGCCGACGCGCGGGCGGTCCCGCCCCGCGATCAACCTGACAGGCCCGCGTACGCCCCGCCGAGCACGGCCCCGTACGCGAGGTGACCGACCGCGCTCATGGCGCTGACGTTGGGCAGCGGCGGGTTCGCCGGCGAGCCGACCGCGGAGAGCCAGATCGGCATCACGATCACCGCGAGCGCGACCCAGACAGCGATTCCGTAGACCGCGCCGGCGCCGACCGACCGCCCGACGCTCCCGCCGAGCGAGGGTGCGAGCCCGACGAGCGCGGCGAACCCGACGCCGAGGACGGCGCCGTGGGCCATGTGGATCACCCACCCCGTGAACGGCGCCGCCGGCGGTGCGAGCCCGTACATCGACGGGATCACCACCTCCAACAGCGGGGCGCGGATCATGTACGTCATCAGCAGTCCGAAGACGGCGCTGCCGGCGAGGCCGCCGGCCACGCCCGCCTTCCAGTTCCCGGATTCGGTCGATACCACGTCCGTCGTCGCCGTTTCGGTCGCCATGTCGTTCGGTCGACGGCGTCAGAAGCGGTAAAATATGCCGGAATAATGCGGTCGCGACGCACTCGCCCGGTAGTTATATATGATTCCTGAAACGAAATTCAGAGATCCGACCGGAGAACCCCCTCGGCGCCGGACCACTTCCGCTCCGGCACCCGACTCCTTTTGGCCGGTGGCGCCGAACCCCACCCCGTGTCAGAGTCGCCGCACCTGCGGTTCTTCCCGTACGAGGAACCCTACCCGAACCAGCGCGAGGCGATGGACAGGGTCGCCAACGCGCTGGACCGCGGGCAGGACGTGCTGTTCGAGGGCGCGCCCGGGACGGGGAAGACCCTCTCCGCGCTCGTTCCCGCGCTCGAACACGCCCGCGAGCACGACCGCACGGTCGTCATCACGACCAACGTCCACCAGCAGATGCGGCAGTTCGTCGAGGACGCCCGCGCGATCACCCGCGAGGAGCCCATTCGCGCGGTCGTATTTAAAGGAAAGTCGTCGATGTGCCACATCGACGTCGACTACCAAGAGTGTCAGACCCTCCGGGACACCACCCGCGAGATGGTGGAGACGGAGAGCGAGGTGCGCGAGCTGGAGTCGCGCCAGCGCGAGCTGCTGGCCGAGAGCCGCGAGGGCGACGCGGGCGCCGCGGAGGCTCGCGAGGCGATCATGGAGGAGCTCGACGAGCTGGAGGCCGAAGTCGACGAGTACGAGACCGCCAACGTCTGCGAACACTACCGCAACAACCTCACCCGCGACACCGACGAGTTCTTCTCGTGGCTCTTCGATGACGTCCGGACCCCCGACGACGTGTACGAGTACGCCGACGAGCGCGAGCTGTGCGGCTACGAGCTGTTAAAGGAGGGGATGGAGGGGGTCGACCTCGTCGTCTGTAACTACCACCACCTGCTCGACCCGAACATCCGCGAGCAGTTCTTCCGCTGGATCGACCGCGACCCGAGCGAGATAATCACCGTCTTCGACGAGGCGCACAACATCGAGGACGCCGCCCGCGACCACGCCACGCGGACGCTGACCGAGAACACCTTAGACGCCGCGCTCGACGAGCTGGCCGACAGCGACGACTCCCGCGCGGAACCCGCCGAGAACGTCCTCCGCGCCTTCCGCGAGGCCCTCGTCGAGACGTACGAGGACGCGCTCGGGTTCGGCGGGGTCGACGAGAGCTGGGAGGACGTTTCGATCGCCAACGACGACCGTCGCGACGACCTCACGCTGGCGTTCCTCCGCAATTACGAGGGCCGGGGGATAGACACCGAGGCCGAGCTCGCCGTGCAGCTCGGACAGGCGATAGACGAGGAGTACGAGCGCCGCTACCGCGACGGGGAGGCGACGACTCGGTCGGAGTCGCAGACGCTCGCGGCCGCCCGGTTCGTCGCGACGTGGATGGACGAGGGGGTCGAGTTCGGCCAGTACCCGGTGGTCTCCGTCCGGCGCGACGCGGGCACCGACGAGGTGTACGGGCGGGCGGAGCTGTACACCTGTATCCCGCGGAACGTCACCAGCGAGCTGTTCGACGAGGTGGCCGCCTCCGTCCTGATGAGCGCGACGCTGCGCCCGTTCGACGTGACCGAGGACGTGCTGGGGCTGGAAGACGTCGCGTCGATGGCCTACGAGATGGGCTACCCCGAGGCGAACCGCCGGACGTTCGCCGCCGACGTGCCGCCGCTCTTCGCCTCCGACCGAAACGACCCGGAGACGCAGGCGGCGGTGTCGTCGCTGCTCCGCGACGCGATCCGGTTCACGCCCGGCAACACGCTCGCCTTTTTCCCCTCGTACGCCGAGGCCGAACGGTACCACGAGCGGCTCACGGACGGCTCCCCTGAGACCGCCGCCGCCGACCTCGGCCCGATCCACCTCGACGGTCCGGGCGTCGACGAGGAGGCGCTCCGCAGCGAGTTCGTCGAGAGCGACGGCGCCGCGCTGTTCACCTCACTGTGGGGGACGCTCGGGGAGGGGGTGAGCTTCGACGGCGACGACGCCCGCACGGTCGTCGTGGTCGGCGTCCCGTACCCGCACCTCTCGGACCGCACCGAGGCGGTTCAGGACGCCTACGACCGCGCCTTCGCGGACCGCGACCGCTCCCGCGACCCGGGGTGGACCTACGCCGTCGAGATCCCGACGATCCGCAAGACGCGGCAGGCGCTCGGCCGGGTGATCCGCGGCCCCGACGACTTCGGCGTCCGGATCCTCGCCGACCGCCGCTACACGACCGCCGACATGGGGAAGTACTCGGTCCGCTCCGCCTTCCCGCCCGAGGAGCGCGAGGAACTGCTCGACGTCGACCCCGAGAAGCTGAAGTTCGCGATGCTGAACTTCTATCAGGATCACGACGCGTACGACGGGCCGCCGCCGTCGCCGTGAGGCGGTCGCGCGCGGCGGGCGTCTCTGCCGATCACCCCGGCATCGACGCGAGCAGGATCGAGGCCACGAGCAGGAGCCCGCTGAGCAGCGTCGTGACCACGGCGTGGATCAGCGTCATCACGACCACCGCCCGCCGCGGCTGTTCGTAGCTCCACCGGAACATCGTCCCGTCGACGAGGAGCGCGGCGAGGAGAATGAGCGCCCCGGAGAGTTCGAACGCGTTCCCGACGACGCTTATCACCGCGGGCAGCGGGCCGATGTAAAGGGCGCGTCGCGGGTCGACGTCGCCGAGGACGTTCCGGGCCGCGATGTGCGCGGTGACGGAGAGGAACAGCGCCAGCAGGACGGTCGTCCCGAGCACGGAGACCGGCGTCACCGTCTGTAAGAGCATGGTCGGGCTACGGGACGAGGGGTAAAAGTGGCCGCGGAACGGGTCGGCGCCGTCGCATCCGCGTCGCGGGCGCGGCGCTCCCCCGTCCGCCGCCGGCCGCTTCGGTCCGCGTCGTCACTCCAGCAGTCCGAGGCCGTTCAGCTCCTCGACGATCACGTCGACGGCGGCCGCGGCGTCGTCGGGGGTCGTCCCGCCGGTGACGACCACCTTGCCGCTCCCGAACAGCAGCGCGACGACCTCCGGCTCGTCGAGGCGGTAGACGAGGCCGGGGAACTGCTCCGGCTCGTACTCGATGTGTTCCAAGCCGAGGCCGATCGCGATGGCGTTCAGGTTCAGGCTCTCGCCGAGGTCGGCCGAGGTGACGATGTTCTGGACCGTGACCTCCGGGTCCTCGATCGGGATCTGGAGCGCCCGGAGCTCCTCGAAGACGATGTCGAGGCTCTCGTGGACCGCCTCGATCGAGTTCGCGCCGGTGCAGACGATCTTCCCGGAGCGGAAGATCAGGGCGGCCGACTTCGGGTCCGTGGTGCGGTAGACGAGCCCGGGGAACTGCTCGGGGTCGTAGTCGGCCCCCTCGAGGTCCATCGCGACGCTCTGGAGATCGAGCTCCTGTCCGATCCCCGTGGAAGCGACGACGTTCTCTACGGTGATCGTCTCCTTCGGGTCGGCCGTCATTACCTCCACTCTCGCCCGAACGCCGTAAAAAGGTGGCTGGTCGGAACCGCCACGCTATTGGCGCCGCCGCGCGGAGCAGGCGGCGTGTACTGGCTCGAACTCGCCGGCGAGACCGACGCGTTCGCGGCCCGCGAGGCCGCGACCGCCGCGGCCGGCGTCGACCTCCTCGCGCCGGGGATCGCGCGGGCCGGCGGGATCGACCGCGTCCGCGTCCGCCGGCTCGCGTACACCCGCGCCGCCCACGAGGCGGTCGCGCGGACCGACGCCGACGTCGACGCCGCGGCCGCCGCGCTCCGGGCCGCGTCGCTCGACCGATCCGGGAGCGTCGCGGTCCGCGCCCGGAACGTCCGGGGCACGTCCGAGGTCTCCACCGAGGCGGCCGAGCGCGCGCTCGGCGGCGTCCTCGTCGACCGCGGGTTCGATGTCGACCTCGACGACCCCGACCACGTCCTCCGCGCGCTCTTTTCGGCCGGCCCGCGCGCCGAACACGACGCGGTGGCCGGCGCCGACGGCGGCGACGCGGACTGCTGCGCGCTCGGCTGGGTCGCGGCCGAGGCGGCCCGCGACTTCGCCCCGAACCCCACCGACCGCCCCTTCTTCCAGCCGGGGAGCATGGCCCCCGCGGACGCCCGCGCCTACGCCAACCTCGCGGGCGCCGCACCCGGGCGGACCCTGCTCGATCCGATGTGCGGCACCGGCGGGCTCCCGCTGGAGGCCGGGCTCGTGGGCGCCGACGCCGTCGCCTGCGACGCGCAGGCGAAGATGGTCCGCGGCGCGCGAGAGAACTTCCGCGAGTACCTCGGTACTCCCGACACTGACGGATTCCCGGAGTGGCACGTCGCGCGCGGCGACGCGACCGCGCTGCCCCTCTCTGACGACGCCGTCGACGGCGTCGCGTTCGACGCCCCGTACGGTCGGCAGTCGAAGATCGCGCGCCACGAGCTCGCCGATCTCGTCGCGGGCGCGCTCGACGAGGCCGCTCGGGTCGCGCCCCGCGCGGTGCTGGTCGCCGACCGCGACTGGCGCGCCCCCGCCCGCGACGCCGGGTGGACCGTCGACGCGGCGTTCGAGCGCCGCGTCCACCGGTCGCTGACGCGTCACGTGCTTGTGTTGCGTCGCGGCGACGCGGCGGGGAGCGGAGGGGTCGCGGCCGGTCTCTCGGCGGACCGAGAGTGAACGACCGATCGGCGGAATCGCTTCCCTTCGGGGCTCGCGCGACAAGTTTCAGTTTCGCTCCGGCGCCGGGCAACGGTTAAGTGCGCGGCCTCTCGTGGTACTCGCATGACCGGGGACGCCGGGGACATGCTCTCGTGGGACGAGTCCGTGTTCCGCGACGAGTCGGTGTTCGAGATCGACCACGTCCCCGAGACGTTCCGCCACCGGGAGAGCCAGCTGGAGAACCTCAAGTACGCGCTCCGCCCCGCCGTCCGCGGCTCCCGCCCGCTCAACACGATGGTCCGCGGGCCGCCGGGGACGGGGAAGACCACCGCGGTCCAGAAGCTGTTCGGCGAGCTCGGCGCCCGGACCGAGGTGCGGACGGTGCGCGTCAACTGCCAGGTCGACTCCACGCGCTACGCGGTGTTCTCCCGGCTGTTCGAGGGCATCTTCGAGTACGAACCCCCCTCCTCCGGCATCTCCTTCAAGAAGCTGTTCGGGCAGATCACCGACCGGCTCGTCGAGGAGGACGAGGTCCTGGTGGTCGCCCTCGACGACGTGAACTACCTCTTCTACGAGAACGAGGCGTCAGACACGCTGTACTCCCTCCTGCGCGCCCACGAGGCCCACTCCGGCGCGAAGATCGGCGTCATCGTCGTCTCCTCGGACCTCGGTCTCGACGTGATCGACGACCTCGACACTCGGGTCCAGTCCGTCTTCCGCCCCGAGGAGGTGTACTTCCCCGTCTACGACGCGACCGAGATCTACGACATCCTCGCCGAGCGCGCCAAGCGCGGCTTCCACGAGGGGGTCATCGGCGACGCCGAGTTAGAGCGGGTCGCGGACCTCACCGCCGACAGCGGGGACCTCCGGGTCGGGATCGACCTGCTGCGCCGCGCCGGGCTCAACGCCGAGATGCGCGCGTCGAAGACGATCTCCGAGGAGGACGTCGAAGACGCCTACGACAAGTCGAAGCACGTCCACCTCTCGCGGTCGCTCCGCGGGCTCTCGGAGTCCGAGCGCGACCTCGTCCGCGTCCTCGCCGAACACGACGGCGAGCGCGCCGGCGCGGTGTACGACGCCTTCAACGACGAGACCGACCTCGGCTACACCCGCTATTCGGAGATCATCAACAAGCTCGACCAGCTCGGCGTCATCGACGCGGAGTACGCCGACGTCGACGGCCGCGGCCGCTCGCGGGAGCTCTCGCTCGCGTACGACGCCGAGGCGGTGCTGGACCGGCTGGAGTGACGGCGAAGTCGGCCGCTTGCTCTGTTGAATATCATTTTTAAATATATTTTGTTCGTAACCGCCGGTCACTGAAGAGTGCTTCTCGATCGGTAGCGGAAGTACGTGTATCGATACAGTTGGTCAGTCGTTTATAAATCGGATCACGGTGTCGGTATCGGTTGTTTATAAGCGTAGGGCGGTGCTACGGTGGACACTCTCAAAGCCCCAGCCGTAAGGACGGCGCACGCTCGCTGCGCTCCTCAGTCGCTCGCGATGCTCGCTCCCTGCGGTGCTTGCGTCGCCTGCGCCGTCCTCACGACTGCCCCTTTGAGTCCCACCCAGCCGCAACCGCACAGCACCTCACGCCTCCCCAACCTCGTCAGTCGCCTCCGCTTCGCTCCGGCGACTGACTCCCTCGCGGGCTGGCTCGCGGCCGCCGGTGGCGGCCGCTCGCAGGCGCGCCACCGCATCGCGGTGTTCTTTTATAAGCGATCGTCGCCATCGCTCATCGCCTTTTAAATATGCTCCTGCTACCGCCGATCTGCGATACTCACTCCCGAAATCGCTCGTCGCTACGTCTGTACTGAGCGATTGAACACATAAAGTATCAACCGCTAACGATTTCAACAGGACCGACCGCTTTCAGCCCCGACGCCTTTTCAACGCCCCCGAACGCAGTCGACGCCATGAAGACGAGCGGCGGGAGCGACGCGATGAAGCGACGCGCCGGCGAGTCGGCGGCCGAGAGGGTGACCGACGGCGACGTGGTCGGCCTCGGAACGGGGTCGACGGCGGCCCACGCGATCCGACGGCTCGGCGACCGGGTCGACGCGGGCCTCGACATTCGGGGCGTTCCCACCTCCTTCGCGAGCCGCGAACTCGCGGGCGAGGAGGAGATTCCCTGCCTCGACCTCCCGGAGGCGGTCGGTCCGAAGGGACCTGGGATCGACGTCGCCATCGACGGGGCGGACCAGGTGGCGACGGGAACCGGGGAGGGGGCCGACGCCGGAGGCGAGGCGGACGGCGACGACCCCGTCCCCGGCGGCGCGCTAATAAAGGGCGGCGGCGCGGCGCACGCCCGCGAGAAGCTCGTCGACGCCGCGGCCGACCACTTTCTCGTCGTCGCCGACCCTTCGAAGGAGTCGCCGCGGCTGGACCGATCGGTCCCGGTCGAGGTGCTCCCCGCGGGGCGGACCGCGGTCGCCGCGGCGGTCCGGGAGGCGGGCGGCGAGCCGACGCTGCGGTGCGCGGAGCGGAAGGACGGCCCCGTGGTGACCGATAACGGGAACCTCGTGGCCGACTGCGCGTTCGGCGAGATCGCCGATCCGGCCGCCCTGTCCGCGACGCTGTCGTCGACTCCGGGCGTCGTCGAACACGGCCTCTTCGTCGGGTTCGCGGACGAGGTCCACGTCGGGACGGAGTCGGGCGTCCGGGTCGACGAGCTCTGAAACCGGCGAATCACGGCGCCACGGCCGACAGCGCGGCCGCTCGTCACGTAGCGTTCAAATAAAATGGAACGGAAACGAGTTCCGTCTTAGAGGTCGCGCGGCTGGACCGTCTTCCGGTCGTTGGCCTCGGCGCGGCGCGCGGCGTCTTCGAGCAGCTCGTCCACTTCGTCGTCCAGCGCGTCGTAGAAGTCCGAAGCGACGTTCTTGTCGTCCAGGGCTTCCTTGACGGCCGCTTTGACAATGAGGTCTGCCATGCGATCGGTCCTTCCCGGTGATGGTTAATAAGAGTTCCTGAATTCGCCCGCGAGGGGCGCCGTGAAGCCGGTTCGCGGGGGGCTGCGAACACAGTCACTTATAAATCTTGTGAGATTCTCGTCTCCGTTCCGGCTCGAACGCGCTCCGAACCCCTCTCGACACCGCCTCGGACTCGCCTCGACCGGGCCGGATCCCCGTCGCGTGACGCTCGCGAGTGCGTTTCGACCCCTGATCGCTTCGCGCGCGGCGCTCTCCCGCGGCGAACCGACAGGTTCGACCGGCTCCCCCGCCGACGGTCCGGCATGCGAGAGACGCTTGCGGCGCTCGAAGCGGGCGAGATCGGCGTCGAGGAGGCGGAGTCGCGGCTCGCGGGCTACGCGACCACGGACGCGGGGCGGTTCGACGCCGCCCGCGAGCGGCGGCGCGGGATCCCCGAGGCGATCCTCGCGGAGGGGAAGACGCCCGCGGAGGTCGCCGCGCTGGCAACGACGGCGGTCGAAACGACGGGGCGGGCGCTGGTGACGCGCGCGGACGAGGCGACGGCGGCGGCGGTCGCGTCGGCTGTCGGCGACGGCGACCCGGGCGCGACGGTCGACCGCGACGACCGGACCGGGACCGTCGTCGCGCACGCCGCCGACTTCGAGCCCCCGTCGCTCGACGCCGCGGTCGCGGTCGTGGCCGCCGGGACCGCGGACGCGCCCGTCGCCGGCGAGGCGGCGGTCGTCGCCCGCGAGGTCGGGGCCGCGGTCGACCGGGTCGACGACGTCGGCGTCGCCAACCTCGACCGAATCTTAGACCAGGTCGACCGGATCCGCGAGGCCGACGTCGTCGTCGTCGCGGCCGGCCGCGAGGGCGCCCTGCCGACCGTCGTCGCCGGCCTCGTCGACGCCCCCGTGATCGCGCTTCCCGTCTCGACCGGCTACGGCGTCGGCGGCGAGGGGATCGCGGCGCTTTCGGGCGCGCTCCAGTCGTGTTCCGTGCTCACGACCGTCAACGTCGACGCCGGCTTCGTCGCCGGCGCGCAGGCCGGCCTGATCGCCCGCGCGGTCGACGCGGCGCGGGCCGAGTGAGCGGTCCCGTCCGCACCGGCCGACCGCCGACGCGACCGCCGCGATCACCCCTCGCGGACTCCCGCGAGTCTCGGCGCGTTCCGGGTGGGATTAAACGGGCGAATACCGGCAGTCGGCGGGCCCGAGAAAGGGTATTTGTTCGTCGAGTCCGTACGGTAACTGCCGACGTACGTCGGCATCACATGCCACGCTGTGACCACTGCGGGTCGCACGTCTCGGACCGCTTCGCGCGCGTCTTCGCGGACGAGCGCGGCGACCTGAACGCGTGCCCGAAGTGCTCCGCGAACGCGGGCATCGCCGAGGTGTCTCGCGAGCGGACGCGAACCGGGGACTGACCGGCGAAACGCCGATCGGAGACCGAGCGCACGGAGAGCGGCGGCTCCGTCTCGTCCTCGGTTCGGGCACCCCCCGATCCGACCCGGTCACTCCCTCAATCCGACTCGGGCATATCCGCACCCATTTTGCGCTCGCGCCCGGACGACCGGCCGTGGCCGACCACCACGTGTACGTGATCGAGTGCGCCGACGGTACCCTCTACACCGGGTACACGACGGACGTCGAGCGCCGCGTCGCCGAACACGACGCCGGGGAGGGCGCCAAGTACACGCGCGGGCGGACCCCAGTCACCCTGCGCCACGTCGAGTCGTTCGACTCGAAGTCGGCGGCGATGTCGCGAGAGCACGCGATCAAGTCGCTGTCGCGCGCCGAGAAGGTGCGGCTGATCGGCGAGCCCGGCGAGGAGAGCGCTAACGGGGCCTGAGCCCCGTTCTCACTCCACCAGCCGCTCGATCTCGGTGACGAGGATGCCCGTCGCGCCGACGGAGCGCAGCTCCGAGATGGTCTCGAACACGTCGCGCTCGTCGACGACGGCGTGGACCGCCACCATCCCGTTCCCGTTCTCGTCGGCCTCGACGTCCATCACGGTCGGGCCGCCGAGCCCGGGGATCACCTCTTTCACCTCGTCGAGTCGCGCCTTCGGAGCGTTCATCATCAGGTAGCGGCGGCCGTCCGCCGCGAGGACGGACTCGAAGGCGGTCACCACCTGCTCGACCTTCGGGTCGTCGACCACGTCCGGGCGGGCGAACAGCCGCACCGAGGAGTCGAGCACGTCGTCGATCACCGCCAGCCGATTCACCTTCAGCGTCGTCCCCGTCGAGGTGATGTCGACGATGGCGTCGGCCATGTCGACGTGCGGGGTCAGTTCCGTCGCGCCCGTCACGGTGACCACGTCGGCGTCGACGGCCACGCGGTCGAGGTAGTCGCGGGTGACGTTCGGGAACTCGGTGGCGACGGTCTTGCCGGCCAGATCCTCGACGGCCGCCACGTCGCCGTCCTCCGGTGCCGCGAGGACGAGCTTACAGGAGCCGTAGCCTAAATCGAGCAGGTCGACGAGGTCGTCGTCGCCCGCCTCGTCTGCGGACTCTGCGACGCCGCCCGACTCGGCCGCTTGGTCGAGGCCGGTGACGCCGAGATCCGCGGCGCCGTCGCGGACGTACTCGGGGATGTCGGCCGCCCGCGCGAAAAGCACCGTCACGTCCTCGTCGACGGTGTCGGCGTACAGCTGGCGGTCGGCGGTCTCCTCGACGTGGAGCCCCGCGCGCTCCAACAGCGAGAGCGTCGGCTCGTGCAGGCGACCCTTGTTGGGGACGGCGATGCGCATACGGAACGCGTCGCGGGGACAGGGGGAAACGTTTTCGTCCGATTGCGCGGCCTCTTCGGCAAAACAGCTATGTCTATACGTGCGTAAAGCAAGCATATATGTCAAACGCCGATACGGGGTCCGACGACGGCGGCCCGGAGACGGTGCAGATCAACCTCCGTCTCGGGAAGCCGTTCCTCGACGACATCGACGCGACGTGGAAGGAGCAGGGGTTCAACTCCCGGAGCGAGTTCCTCCGGTACGCCGTCCGAGACGCCGTCAAACACCCCGACTTCTCGCGGGAGGGATGGCGACAGATCGCGACGAGCGAGCACGAGCTCCGGACCGAGAGTTCCGAGCTCGTCTCGCGGGAGGAGGTTACGGAGATGATCGACCGAGACGAGGACAGTGAGTGAGGATTGGACATGGGTGTTCGCGTCGCGTGCGGCCGACAATTGAGACGTGTAGGACGGAGAAATCGATTGCGGTGGCGCGCGCCTCCGAGCGACCACAGGGCGCGAGGAGCGCGTGCGAGGGAGTCGCTGGCGGCTGACGCCGTCAGCGACGAGGCTGGGGAGGCGTGAGGTGCGGTTGCGGTGCGGGGCGGGACTCAAAGGGGCAGCCGCGAGGACGAAGCACGGCGCAGTAAGCACCGCAGCGAAGGAGCGCAAGCGACTGAGCGAGGAGCACAGCAAGCCGCGCGAGTCCTCGCGGCTGGGGCTTTGCCGGTGTTCGTCGCCGATCTATTCTCAACTATTTATAAGCGAGCCGCCGGTCGTGTCGAATCTCCTTCTGACCAGCCAGTACGCGACTGGGAGACAGCCGGCGAACGCGATCGGCCACGTGGTCAACTGCGAGGTCGGATCGGGCGGCGACACGAGACTCCCGACGATCAATCCACCGAGACCGGCGATAACAACGGTGGCGGTGGCTCGCTCCAGTTGGGACGGCGACCACTCCCGAGACCGACTGCGACGCCACCACAGCAGGTAGTAGAACAACACGACGCCCGAAAGCGGTGCGAGAACCCCCCAAACGGCCGGATAGTCGCTCCCGCGAGCGTGGGCGTCAAAGTTGACCCAGACGCCGGACGCGAGCCAGACGAACAGGACGAGAGCCGCGCCGAACGCGGCGGCCGGTGTGAGGAGGGACACGGATGTGCGTTCAGCCCGATCGGTAATCGGTCTTCCCCCACGCGGAAACGTCCGCGCGAGACCGGTTTCGTCGCAGTCACCGACGTAGCCGCGCCGCTCAAGTGTCTCGCCGCCCAACGACGCGTATCGTGAGCGACGCCGACTCCCCCCTCTCCGAGGACCGCCCGACCGTCGACCGCCCCCTCCGCGTCGACGCCCCGTTCGAGCCCGCGGGCGACCAGCCGGAGGCGATCGAAGGGTTGGTCGAGGGGTTCGAGTCGGGCGCCGACAAGCAGACCCTCCTCGGCGTGACCGGGTCCGGGAAGACGAACACCGTCTCGTGGGTCGCCGAGGAACTCGATCAACCCACCCTCGTGTTAGCACACAACAAGACGCTGGCGGCCCAGCTGTACGAGGAGTTCCGCGAGCTGTTCCCGGACAACGCGGTCGAGTACTTCGTCTCGTACTACGACTACTACCAGCCGGAGGCGTACGTCGAGCAGACGGACACGTTCATCGACAAGGAGATGTCGATAAACGAGGAGATCGACCGCCTGCGCCACTCGGCGACGCGCTCCCTCCTCACCAGAGACGACGTGATCGTCGTCGCCTCGGTCTCTGCCATCTACGGCCTCGGCGACCCGCAGAACTACCGGGACATGGCGCTGCGCCTCGAAGTCGGCGAGCAGATCGGCCGCGAGGAGCTGCTCGCCGACCTCGTCGACCTGAACTACGAGCGCAACGACGTGGACTTCACGCAGGGCACCTTCCGCGTCCGGGGCGACACCGTCGAGATCTACCCGATGTACGGCCGGTACGCGGTTCGCGTCGAGCTGTGGGGCGACGAGATCGACCGCATGATCAAGGTCGATCCGATGCACGGTGAGGTCGTGAGCGAGGAGCCCGCCGTCATGCTCCACCCGGCGGAGCACTACTCGATCCCCGACGACAAGCTCGAACAGGCGATCGCGGAGATCGAGGATCTGATGGAGAAACGCGTCAGCTACTTCGAGCGGCAGGGGGACCTCGTGGCGGCCCAGCGCATCGAGGAACGCACCACCTTCGACCTGGAGATGCTCCGCGAGGCGGGCTACTGCTCCGGAATCGAGAACTACTCCGTCCACATGGACGACCGCGAGTCGGGCGACGCCCCCTACACCCTGCTGGACTACTTCCCCGACGACTTCCTCACCGTCGTCGACGAGTCCCACCAGACGATCCCCCAGATCAAAGGCCAGTACGAGGGCGATAAATCCCGCAAAGACTCGCTCGTCGAGAACGGGTTCCGGCTCCCGACCGCCTACGACAACCGACCCCTCACCTTCGAGGAGTTCGAGGAGAAGACGGACCGCACGCTCTACGTGTCGGCGACGCCCGGCGACTACGAGCGCGAGACCTCCGACCGGATCGTCGAGCAGATCGTCCGCCCGACCCACCTCGTCGACCCGAAGGTGGAGGTGACGGAGGCGACGGGGCAGGTCGACGACCTCCTCGAACGCGTCGACGAGCGGATCGAGCGCGACGAGCGCGTGCTCGTCACCACGCTCACCAAGCGGATGGCGGAGGACCTCACGGAGTACCTGGAAGAGGCCGGCGTCGACGTGGCGTACATGCACGACGAGACGGACACCCTCGAACGCCACGAGATCATCCGCGACCTCCGCCTCGGAAACATCGACGTGCTCGTCGGCATCAACCTGCTCCGCGAGGGGCTCGACATCCCGGAGGTGAGCCTCGTCGCCATCCTCGACGCCGACCAGGAGGGATTCTTACGCTCCACCACCACCCTCGTCCAGACGATGGGGCGGGCCGCCCGCAACGTCAACGGCGAGGTCGTCCTCTACGCCGACGAGGTGACCGACTCGATGGAGGAAGCCATCGAGGAGACCCAGCGCCGCCGCGAGATCCAGCTGGAGTACAACGCCGAACACGGCTACGAGGCGACCACCATCGACAAGCCGGTGAGCGAGACGAACCTCCCCGGCTCGAAGACGGACACCTCGTCGGTCAGCGTCGGCGACGTGGAGAGCGAAGACGAGGCGAAAGCGCAGATCGAGGCGCTCGAAGACCGGATGGACGAGGCCGCGAGCAACCTGGAGTTCGAGCTGGCGGCCGACATCCGCGACCGGATCGCGGAGCTGCGGCGCGCCTTCGAGCTCGACGCGGGCGACGAGGGCGTCCCCGCGCCGGCCATGGACGAGTAACGGTCGCCGTCGGCGCGCGTTGCCTCCCGGCGCCGTCGTCCCCGCCGCGACCGTCGACGGCGCCCGCGCCGCCCCCGCCGCTCCGATTCTCAGTCCGCGTCACCGTGACGACGGGGTTTTTACCTCGCTGCGTCGCAGTCGGGCACGTGTACCGTCGCGCGGTCGTCGCCGGCGCGCTCGCCGTCGCCACCGGCGGGTGCGTCGATCGCCTCCACGACGTCGCCGCCTCGACGCCCGGCGACCTCGGCGTGCGGAGCCGCTACGTCGACGGCAACCCGATGGTCGACGAACGCAGCGTCCTCGCCCGGCCCGAGGAGCTGGTGACGCACGCGGCCTCCTTCCGCTCCGCCGACGCGGCCCGGGGCGCGCTCAAGCCCGACGCGACCGAGTCCCGCGAGTTCGTCGAGCGCACCGACTTCGTCGACGACGGCGGCGACGCGGTCCTCGTGATCGCTCAGCGGCTCACGGCGCCGGAGGTCAAACTCCGACTCGGCGGGATCAGCCGCACGGGCGACCGCTCGCTCCGGATCGCCGTCGACCGGAGCGGCGTCCGCGGCGAGATCGAGACCGACGAGCCGGTCGTGAAGACGCTCCTGTTGCGGCTCACCGACGAGCGCGGGCCGCCGGAGCGCGTGATCGTTGCCATCGGTGACGGGCGCGCCGGAATCACGGTGTGAGTGCGCTCGGCCCGAGGCGCCCCTTCCTCGACTCGGTCCCGCGATCGTTTTGTGATCGGAACGCGTCCGACCCTCCATGTCACTCCGCAGTCGGCTCCTCGGATCGGCCCTCCTCGTCGCCGCCGCCGCCGCGCTCGGGCTGGCCGGAACGGTCGCGCCCGGCTTCGTCCCCTCGCCGTCGTCGGCAGAGGGAATCGCCTTCGTCACCCCTTCGCCCGTCTCGTTCCTCGCCGCCCCCGCACTCCTCGCGGCCGGGTCGGTCCTGCTCGTCGGCGGCGCGGCCGCCGCGGGCGGCACCGAGCGCTCCGCGCGCGCCGCGCTGGTCGCGCCCGCGCTCGGCGCCGCCGCCGCGTTCGCGTTCGGCGTCGGTCTCGTACTCGCCCCCGCGTCGGTCCCCGAGACGGCGACAAATCCGGCGGCGCACGCGGCCCTCATCGGGCGGGGCAGCGGGATCGCCGCCGGCGCCGTCGTCGGTGCGGCCCTAGCGCCGGTGGTTCAGGCGACGATCACGGAGGACACCGGCGCGCTCCTCGCCGGCGCGGTCCTGTTACTGGTGGCGATCGCGGCGGGCGCGTCCGACCCCCTCTCGCTGGTCGCCGGCGGCGTCGGCGGCGCCGTCGCCGTCGCCCTCCTCTGGGCGGTCGACCCCGAGCGCTGGCGGCCCTGAGCGCCGGCGGCCCTGATTGCCGGCCCCGCTCGCTCGCCGCCGATCAGCTTCCCGGCCGCTCGCTCGCGGCTGGCTCTGAGTTCGCGCTTCTCGCCGAACCGCTCGTCGGAGCCCTCGCAATCGGACCAGCGCGGGGGTTCGACGCCGCCAGTTGGGTGCTGTCGCGATCGCCCGTCTCCGGAGATCACCGCGCAGTCCCCGTCTCGGCACCGCCCGTTCGCGGATCGGGGGACCGACCTCGATCTCCCGTTATGAAAGTTAGATTGTTATATTACAACTCTGTTGGTAATACTTATCCCAGTGGAGTCTGTGTGGTCCGATACGGTTCACACGGCTACACACACGGTACGCTGTGAGACCGTCTCCCGAGCGACACGACTGCGGTCGGACCCACCGGACTGACGACAGACAGTGGCAGCGGCAATTCAACGCGATCGGTCACGTTCGAGACGGCCAAATGAGTGAAAGCGAAAACGCGAACACCAACGCGAACACCGACGCGAGTACAGACACAGAGAGAGAGACGGACATCTTCTCGGAGCGAACACAGCTGAAGCCCTACGAGTACGGCGAGTTCCTCGACTACGTCGAGGCGATCCGGAACAGCTACTGGGTGCACACGGAGTTCAACTTCGACGGGGACGTCCAGGATTTCAAGGTCAACACGACGCCCGCCGAGCAGACGGTTATCAAGCGGACGATGTTGGCTATCGCGCAGATCGAGGTGCAGGTGAAGACGTTCTGGTCGGACATCTACGAGGAGATGCCCAAAGCCGAGGTCGGGAACGTGGGCATGACCTTCGCGGAAAGCGAGGTGCGGCACATGGACGCGTACAGTCACCTACTGGACGTCTTAGGGATCACGGACGACTTCGAGCAGGTGACCGAGGAGCCGGCGATCAAAGAGCGGATCGAGTACCTCGACCAGTATCTGGAGAAGAGCGAGAGCGACGACGAGCGGGAGTACGTGATGAGCATCCTGCTGTTCAGCGCGTTCGTCGAGCACGTGTCGCTGTTCAGCCAGTTTCTCATCATGACGAGCTTCGACAAGCACGAAAAGAAGTTCACGGGGATAGCGAACGCCGTCGAAGCGACCAGCAAGGAGGAGCAGATTCACGGGCTGTTCGGGGTCGAGCTGGTGGAGACGATCAGAGCGGAGAACCCGGACCTCTTCGACGACGACTTCGAGGAGGACGTCCAGGAGGCCTGTCGGCAGGCCTACGAGGCGGAGACGGAGATTCTGGACTGGATATTCGCCGACGGCGAACTGGAGTTCCTCCCCCGGGCGCACGTCGACGTGTTCCTGCGAGACCGGTTCAATCAGAGCCTCGCAAACGTCGGCGTGGAACCGATATTCGAGACGGACGACGACCTGCTCGAGGAGACGCGCTGGTTCGACGAGGACATCATGATGACGAAGGATAACGACTTCTTCAGCAAGCGGTCGACCACGTACAACAAACACACGCAGAGCGTTACCGCGGAGGACATGTTCTAACGATGGCACAAACAGCACTCGACGGCGTTGCGGAACAGCATAATGAACCGTTTTACTGGCTGAACGAGGACAGCAGGGAGTTCCTCAGAGAGGGATACCTGATCGAGGGTGTCGAAGCGGAAGAGCGAGTCAGACAGATAGCGGAGCGCGCCGAAGAGATCCTCGGCGAGGAGGGCTTCGCGGACAGGTTCTACGAGTACATGAGCCGCGGCTTCTACAGCCTCGCCAGCCCGGTGTGGGCCAACTTCGGACTGGACAGAGGCCTCCCTATCAGCTGTTTCGGCAGCTACATGGAGGACAACATCGAGAGTATCCTCTACACCCAAGCCGAGGTGGGTGAGATGACCAAGCAGGGCGGCGGCACGAGCGGGTACTTCGGCGAGCTGCGGCCGCGGGGCAGTCAGATAACGAACAACGGCAAGAGCAACGGGAGTTACAGCTTCACGGAGCTGTTCGACACGATCATTAACGTCATCAGCCAGGGCGAAACCCGGCGCGGGCAGTTCGCCGGCTACATCGACGTCGAACACGACGACCTGGAGGAGTGGCTCAACATCAAAACCGAGGGGGACCCGGTACAGGACATCTACTACGGCGTCATCGTCGGCGACGACTGGTTTCGGGCGATGATCGACGGCGACGAGGAGAAGCGGGAGACCTGGGCGGACATCATCGAGACCCGGATCAACGTCGGCGTTCCGTACATCATCTTCCGGGGGAACATGAACGAGGGGAAGCCGCAGGTGTACAAGGACAAGGACTACCAGATAAACGCGTCCAACCTCTGTACCGAGATCGCGCTGCCGGCCACCGCCGACGAGAGCTTCGTCTGCTGTCTCTCGAGCATGAACGCGCTCCACTACGACGAGTGGAAGGACACCGACGCGGTGGAGACGCTGACCCGGTTCCTCGACGCGGTGATGGAGGAGTTCATCCAGCGCACGGAGGGAGTCCGGTTCATGGAGCGGGCCGTGCGGTTCGCGAAGCGACACAGGGCGATCGGGATCGGCGTCCTCGGGTGGCACAGCTACCTCCAGAGTAACATGATCCCCTTCGACAGCATGGAGGCGATGGAGAAGAACGAGGAGATATTCCGGACGATCAGAGAGCGGAGCTACGAGGCGAGCGAGGCGCTCGCCGACGAGTTCGGGGAGCCGGCGGTTCTCGAGGGGTACGGCAGGCGGAACACGACGACGATGAGCGTGGCGCCGACGAAATCGAGCAGCGTCATTCTGGGGCAGGTCAGTCCGAGCATCGAGCCGCTGAAGTCGAACTACTTCGTGCGCGACGGTGCGAAGCTGAAGTCGACGCAGAAGAACAGATTCCTACAGGCGCTGCTGGCGGAGCGGGGTAAAGACACCCGCGAGGTCTGGGACAGCATCGCGAATAAGGACGGGAGCGTCCAACACCTCGACTGTCTGACGGACAAAGAGAAGGAGGTGTTCAAGACGTTCGCCGAGATACCGCAGATGGCGATCATCAACCAGGCGGCACAGCGACAGAAACACATCGACCAGGCACAGAGCGTGAACGTCTCCATCGACCCGAGCGAAGTGAGCGTCAAGGAGATCAATCAGCTCTACATAGAAGCCTGGAAGAAAGGAGTCAAGAGCCTCTACTACCAGCACAGCGTGAACGCCGCACAGAAATTCAGTCGAGATATTCTCGAGTGTCGGGCCTGTGAGAGCTGACCGCTAACCCGTAGTCGGGCTCACGTCCCCGGCCGCTCGCTTTCGCTCTCTAGCTCGATGTCGCGGTCGGCCTCGCGGGTCGCCGCCTCCTGCTTGCCGAGGTCGACGTCGCGGGCCGTGTCCGCGTCCCGCGTCTCGTCGGTCCGGAGGTCGCTGTCGGCCACGGTGTCGAGCTGTTCGAGCGCGCTCTCGATGTCCTCCAAGCCGAGCAGCTTCTCCGTCTCCTCGTCGAACTCCTTGCTATCCAGTCCTTCCATCTGCTGGACGTCGGAGCCGGAGAGCGCCTTCCCGTAGCGGCCGATGAGGCTGGTGAGCTCCTGCGGGAGGACGAACGTCGTCGACTCGCCTTTGCCGATCTCTTCTAAGGTCTCCATGCCGCGCTCGATGATGGCGCGCTCGCCCATCGACTCGGCGGACCGTGCCCGCAGCACGGTCGAAATCGCGTCCCCCTGCGCTTCGAGGATCTGGCTCTGCTTTTCCCCCTGTGCGCGGATGATGTTGGACTGCTTGTCACCCTCGGCCTGCTCGACGGCGGAGCGGCGTTCCCCCTGCGCTTCGAGGATCATCGCGCGGCGGCGGCGCTCCGCGCCGGTCTGCTGCTCCATCGCGCGCTGGACCTCCTGTGAGGGGCTCACCTCGCGGACCTCGACGGCCTCGACGCGGATCCCCCACTCGTCGGTGGGCTCGTCGAGCTCCTCGTTGATCCGGTCGTTGATCAGCTCCCGCTGGGAGAGCGTGTCGTCGAGCTCCATGTCGCCGATGACGGCGCGGAGGGTCGTCTGCGCGAGGTTGGAGACGGCGTTCTTGTAGTCGTCGACCTCTAGGAACGCCTTCTTGGCGTCCATCACCTTGATGTAGACGACCGCGTCGGCCGTCACGGGAGAGTTGTCCCGCGTGATCGCCGACTGGCTCGGCACGTCGATCGTCTGCGTCCGCATGTCGAACGCGTACGTCCGCGAGACGAACGGCGGGATGACGTGGACGCCCGGTTCGAGCAGCTTCCGGTACTCCCCGAAGACGGTGAGCGCCTCCTTGTCGTAGGCGTCGACGATCTCCACGGCGCTGACGACCGTGACGGCCGCCAAAAGCACCGCGAGCGCCGCGACGCCGAAGACGAGGCTCTGTCCGAGGAGGGCGACGCCGACGAGGAGGGCGACGCCGAGCGCGAGGTACTGCCAGACCCCGTCCGGGATCTCTCCCAGCACCTCCTCCAGCTCGGCGGACTCGCCGCGCGGACCTTGTGTTCCCATAGGTGAAGTTACGGCCCGACGCTGTTAACGGTTGGCACGAGTTTACGGGTCGACCCGCGCCCCGCCGGCCGATTCGTCATCCGCAGCGCCGGTCTCCGAGATACCGGAAACGTCGGCACGGGCCGGCCGGATTTAACTACGCAGCTGCGGAACGAGGATCTATGCCATCCGACGAAGGAGACGACGCCCCGAAGTTCAGCACGCGAAGCGTTCACGCCGGGGAGGACCCGGACCCGACGACGGGCGCCCGCGCGACGCCAATCTACCAGACGACCGCCTACCAGTTCGACGACGCCGACCACGCCGCGGACCTCTTCGCCTTAGAGGAGGCCGGCAACGTCTACTCCCGGCTGATGAACCCGACCAACGCCGCCCTCGAAGAGCGGATCGCCTCGCTGGAGGGCGGCGTCGGCGCGGTCGCGACCGCCTCGGGCATGGCCGCGCTCGACGTGACGACGTTCCTGCTCGCGTCCGCGGGCGACAACATCGTCTCGTCGTCAGCGCTGTACGGCGGCACCTACACCTACCTCACCCACTCCGTGGAGCGCCGCGGCGTCTCGACGCGGTTCGTCGACCCGCTCGACTACGAGGGGTACGCCGAGGCCATCGACGAGGACACCGCCTACGTCCACCTCGAGACGATCGGCAACCCCGCCCTCGTCACGCCCGACATCCAGCGGATCGCCGACATCGCGCACGACCACGGCGTCCCGCTGTTCGTCGACAACACGTTCGCGACGCCGTACCTCTGTCGCCCGCTCGAACACGGCGCCGACCTCGTCTGGGAGTCGACGACGAAGTGGCTCACCGGCAACGGCACCACGGTCGGCGGCGTCGTCGTCGACGGCGGCTCGTTCCCGTGGGCCGACCACGCCGAGAAGTACCCGGAGATCGCGCAGGACAACCCCGCGTACCACGGGATCAACTTCGCCGAGCGGTTCGGCGACGCCGCCTTCACCTTCGCGGCGATCACCCGCGGGCTCCGCGACCTCGGTGACCAGCAGTCGCCGTTCGACGCGTGGAACACGCTCCAGCAGACGGAGTCGCTCCCGCTGCGGATGGACCGCCACTGCGAGAACGCGGGCGTCGTCGCCGAGTACCTCGAAGACCACGACGAGGTCGCGTGGGTGAACTACCCCGGCCTCGAGGACCACGAGACCCACGAGGAGGCGAGCGAGTACTTAGAAGGCGGCTACGGCGGCATGCTCACCTTCGGGCTGGAGGCCGGCTACGAGGCCGCGCGGGCGACCGTCGAGGAGGCGGACCTCGCCTCGCTGGTCGCGAACGTCGGCGACTCGAAGACGCTCGTCATCCACCCCGCGTCGACGACCCACCAGCAGCTGACGGACGAAGAGAAGGAGGCCGCGGGCGTCACCGACGACATGGTTCGCCTCTCGGTCGGCATCGAGGATCCCGCGGACATCGTCGCGGACCTGGAGGCCGCCATCGAGGCGGCGACCGCGTAACCGCGACCCGCTCGTTTCCGACGGTTTGGATATGCGATTCGAGCGACTGCGATATGTAGAAGTTGGTACTTAATCTCCATTCCGGCCAGCGACAACGTTAGGGTGGGTCGATAGTTCGACCTATTGGGGTTCGTTCCGATACTGTATTCTGTCATCCTGACTGTCTAACGACCGGTCGTCGACCTCAGGCGTCTAACTGGCCCGTGCATTCGTCACAAACGTACTGTAGTCGCCAGTCTTCTACGCTATCGACATCCAGCCCGATCTGCGTGTAGTGGAAGGGAGATTTGTGGGTCTCGTGGCCGCACAAGGGGTCTTCGGTCGCGTCTGGAATGTGTAATATGTCGTCCTCACCTCGGATCCAGTGTTCTTTGTCACCTGGTGGTGCTGGATGCATCTACATTACCTCCCTGGGACAATCGGGGTTGCCACATTGAACGCCGCCGCTCGAATCGGCTGGGGAAAACTCGGCTGCGGTGGCGTTGATACCGTCCATCTCGGAGTTTCCTGGCCTCTGGGTCGTGATTCGCCCGATGGAATGGTTCCGGTGCTTCCGACTGAGACTCGCCTCGCTGACAATTCGGGCTTCTGAGACCCGCAGTTCTGAGATCCTTCCCTTCTTGCAGACTGGTATACATTGCATCGTGAAGATCCATCTTTAACCGTGTCTCGCTGCCCTATATAGGGGGCGAAGACTGGTGACTTTTCTGAGGAACGGTTATCGATTAAATTGCTTGCGTACTCCCTTGGCCAGTGTCACATCAAGCCGGTTACGACACAGGGGATAGTAGGTCTCAGCGTTCGAGTTTGAGCGGTCTTTGGTTTGGAGCGATTGAGTTGGTCTGTCACTCGAAGGATTGGAGCGGGGTTTCTTCGGCCATCGTTTTGTAGATCTTTCCGTTGGAGTCTATCCACCCCAATTGTTCTTCTTTGAACATCGATCTGTAGATCGCCCCGTTGGAGTCTATCCACCCCAGTTGCTCTTCTTCGGCCATCGTCTTGTAGATCGCCCCGTTGGAGTCTATCCACCCCAGTTGCTCTTCTTCGGCCATCGTCTTGTAGATCGCCCCGTTGGAGTCTATCCATGCCATGTGACGTGTCGTCCTTTTGCGGGGGAAAGGATATTCTTATGGTTCGATAGCCGTATGTTGGTTTGACCCTTCCTAGTCTGCAATATCCTCGTGGCGAACCCTCAAGAACGATTCTCATCGCATTCGGAGAATGTAAGCGGACGATGACGTGTCGACGGCCGACGAAATCGTCTGACGCAGTCTTTTTGACTGGCGTCCCGTGTTTCTCGGTATGTACAATATGCCCGGACAGAGCTGTGCCTGTGGTGAGGATCAGCGTAACATGGCTCAGTACTGCAGCGATTGTGGAACCCAGAAACGGTGGATCGATTGGGGGCACCACAGCCAAGTCTTCGAGTGTCCGGACTGTCAGTGAGAGTTCCTCCACTCTTGAGAGGATGACACCGACCGACCTCGCTGAGATTGGGTGACAATCCCGCCACGCTATTTACCCGGGGAGAGACCGGTTTACAGACCGACCGAATCAGGTACACTAAAATCTCAGGCTCTTGCCTAATTTGGTGAAACAACTGTCTGAAGTGTGA
This sequence comes from Halorubrum trapanicum, assembly GCF_002355655.1. Classification (NCBI taxonomy): domain Archaea; kingdom Methanobacteriati; phylum Methanobacteriota; class Halobacteria; order Halobacteriales; family Haloferacaceae; genus Halorubrum; species Halorubrum trapanicum. The sequence goes on from NZ_AP017569.1 coordinate 1,784,716, forward strand.
TATGGGAATGTGCGGAGTGATGAATATAGAGAATGTAGTCATCAATCTCTGTTAGCAGTACAGCTGATTAGCAGCAGTTGCTTTCATCGGGGTTCCACGCACATGCATTTCCCGTCGTCAGGCCATTTTCATCGATATATGCCGCCAGACACGCGTAGTTACAGAAGTACTGGGGGGACCCGCAGTTGTCGTCACAATCACGGACACAGATTGGATCGTGGTCGAAAATTTGGGAGTCACAGTACGCGCGAGGTTCGTTCGCATTCGGGGTCGCCACAGTCGTGGACATAGCTGACCTAGGAGTAGCGTCGCGGAAAACGTTTCGTGAGATACGCTTCATCTTGAGACCGATACGCGCTCTACGTTCAACACGCCTTTATGAACATATCACCAGTTGAGGATTCCAACAGAGCCAACCGGTGTTTCTCCCGTCGAGCTATCGTCCTCCCGACTTACTCCTCGAACCCCTCTTCCCACCGGAACGTCCCGTTCCGCTGGACGACCTCGCCGTCGACCTCCATCCGGGAGTCGGCGCTCACGTCCGTGATCATGTCGACGTGGACCGCGCTGTCGTTGCCCGACTCCCCCTCGGACAGGCAGGCGTCGTAGGCGCGGCCGACCGCGAGGTGGACGGTGTCGCCCATCTTCTCGTCGAAGAGGATCGAGTCGGTGAACCGGTCGATACCGCGGTTCATCCCGATGCCGAGCTCGCCCAGCCGCCGGGCGCCCGGGTCGGTGTCGAGGATGTCGGCCAGCGCGTCCTCGCCCGCCTCGGCCGCGAAGTCGACGACCTGCCCGCCCTCGAAGACGAGGTGGACGTTCCGAACGCGGGTCGCGTCGATGGTCATCGGCACGTCGAAGAACGCCTCGCCCTCGGTGTCGTACGGCGCCGTGAACACCTCGCCGCTCGGGAGGTTGTGGGAGTCGTACGCGACGGAGGCGGCGGAGTTGACCGCGGTGCGGCCCGCGATCGACATCGTCACGTCGGTGTCGGGCGCGCCGTCGCGCTCGGTGACGATCCGGACCTCCTCACCCGCGTCGAGGATCTCCTTCATCTGCGCCATCTCCTCGGCGAGCGACTCCCAGTCGCGGAGGACCGCGTCGTAGACGAAGTCGCGGTACTCCTCGTAGGCCATCCCCGCCTGCTGGGCGAGGGAGCGGGTGGGGTGGACCGTCGACACCCAGTCGGTGTCCATTCGCGCCTCGCGGACGCCCTGCCGCGCTTTCGCGTACGCCTGCCGTGTCTTCCGGCCGACGTCCGCGGTCGCGGTGGTGTTGCGCCCGCCCCCGATCCGGAGGTACGCGTCGGCCGCCTCGAACATCGCGCGCTCGACCTCGGGGTCCGCGTCGAAGTCGTCGGCCTCGACCGCGGCGTCGGCTCCGGTTTCGGCGTCGTCGTCGTCGGCCTCGCCCTCGACCCTCGCCTCGACCCCTTTTAAATAAGCGCGGGAGACCTCGCTCGACCCGTACAGGGCCGTGACGTTCGCCCCGCGCTCGCCGAGCGCCTCGGCGACCGCGACGCCCAGCTCGTGGGCGTCCTCCGCCACGCTGACGACGACGTCGTCGCCGGCCTCGACCCGCGCGCTCCAGTCGACGAGCACTTCGGCGTGCTCGCGTACGCGTTCGTCCATTATCCGGTGTGTGGCGGGGGAGCGGTAAATCGGTGCCGGGACGGTCGAACCGGTCACCCCCGGCCGGTCAGATCAACACCTCGGCGTCGGTGAGGAGGGTTCGTTTCGCTCGTTTCGCCTCCGACCCCTCCGAGACGATGCTTGGCGTCGTGGCCGGCTCGTCGAATCGGTCCGGGTCCGGAGTGCGGGAGTCGAGTAGCTCCGCGAACGTCGGTCCCTGTCGTCCGGTGAGATGGATGAACCCGCCGTAACGCCGCCGCTCGATCGGCGTCGTGTCCGGGTCCGGGAACGCCTCGCGAATACAGCCGACCCTCTCGCGGAGATACTCCGCGGCCTCATGCTGGGAGTACTGGCTGTCCGCGTAGTACTGTTCCCGACCGCGATCCGTGAGGTCCGCGTCCGCGAGCGCGGCGGACTCGTACCGAACCGCGTCCGCGCCGATCTCACCGCTGAGGAAACTGAGGTTCACCGTGAAACTGTCGGGGTACCGCAGGATCAACAGAAAGAAGATCTGGTCGTCGACGGTGTAGCGCTCCTGTAAGCGGTAGTAACACTCCAGGTAGTACGCCGCGAGCGCCCCGATCCAGTCGTCGCGTTCCCCGTCGAGGTAGGCGGTCGCGACGTCGTAGTACTCCTCGCCGGCGACCTGCTGGAGGCGGTGCTCGAAGCTCCGTCGCATCTCCTTTAGCTCGTCCTCGTACACCTCCGTCAGCGGGACGTCCGGATCGTCGAGCAGCCGGCTCTTTCGCTCGCCGGCGTCCGCGATCCGGCTCATATTCTCGTGGAGGTCCCGCTCCGCCTCCGCATCGGGGAGGGGAATTCGGACCGCCTGTCGGCGCAGCATGTCCGCTCCGTCGTCCACCCGGTCGTGCCACTCCATGCCGTCGCCATCGGGACAGGGAGGTATTAAAATCGGCCGGTGGCCGGCGTCGCGTCCCGGTCGAGCGGGCGATCGCACCTTCCCACCGCGGTCGTCACCCGGTGTCTCGGTGGACGGCCGCGAAGAGCCCGATCGCGAGCAGCGCGACGCCGACGAGCCCGCTGCCGAGCCTCGCCAGCCCGGCCGCCGGGGTCCGGTCCAGCCGGTCGCGCGAGTAGCTTCCGAGGACCCTGTACGACTCCCCGTCGACGCGCAGGTTGTCGAGGCCGGCGAGCCGGTCCGCGCAGTTCGCGTCGCCGAGGGCCCACTCTCCGGAGGTCGAGGCGCGTTCGAACAGGAGGTCGATCGATCCGGGCGCGACCCGATACCCGCGGATCGAGACGGTGCGGCCGTCCGCGAGGGCGACCGCGGTGTCGGCGCACCGCGCGGGGAGGTCGCTGGCGTTCACGGCCGAGTGCTGGTCGAGCCCCGCGCCCGCCCGAAACGTCGCCTCCCAGCCGACGACGCTCACGTCCGCGATCAGGACGAGCAGGAGGAGGGCGCCCGGGACGGCGAGGAGCCTGCGGTCCATCGCGCCGGGCGGATAGCCCCGAGCGAACTATATGCTTTGTGTGGGCCGGGGGCCGTCACTCCAGGTCGAGCAGCGCCGCGATCTCGTCGAGGTAGTCGTCGTAGACGCCGACGGCGGACTCGATCGGGTCGGGCGAGGCCATGTCGATCCCGGCGAGTTCGACGACGTCGAGCGGGTACTCGGAGCCGCCCGCCTTCAGCATCTCGCGGTAGTCGGCGGCGGCCTCCTCCCCCTCGTCGAGCACGCGCTCGACGATGGCGGCCGCGACGGAGATGCCGGTCGCGTACTGGTAGACGTAGAAGTCGTAGTAGAAGTGGGGGATCCGCTGCCACTCGCGCTCGATGCCGCCCGTCAGCTCGGCGGGCGCGTAGAAGTCGCCCTTCAGCTCGCCGTACATCTCGTCGAACGCGTCGGGGGTGAGCGCGTCGCCGGCCTCCACGCGCTCGTGGATCCGCTGTTCGAACGTCGCGAACATCGTCTGGCGGAAGAGGGTGGAGCGGAAGCGTTCGAGGTACTCGTCGAGGACGTGGGTGCGGAGCTCGTCGTCCTCGACGGTGTCGAGCAGGTGGTGGGTGAGTAGCGTCTCGTTGACGGTGGAGGCGATCTCGGCCACGAAGATCTCGTAGCTCGCGTCGTGCCACGGCTGCGCGTCGCCCGCCAGCTCGGAGTGCATCGAGTGGCCCAGCTCGTGGGCTAAGGTGAACATCGAGGCGATGTCGTCCTGGTAGTTCATCATGATGTACGGCTGGGTGTCGTACGTGCCCGAGGAGAACGCGCCGGAGCGCTTCCCGCGGTTCTCGTACACGTCGACCCACCGCGAGTCGAGCCCCTCGGCCAGCCGCTCCTGGTAGGCGTCGCCGAGCGGCGCGACCGCCTCGATCACCCACTCGCGGGCCTGCTCGTACTCCACGTCGGGGCCCTGGTCGCCCGTCAGCGACATGTAGAGGTCGTGGCTCCGCAGCTGGTCGACGCCGAGCGCCGCCTCCTTCAGCGCCGCGTGGCGGTGGAGCACGTCGAGGTTGTCGTCGACCGTGTCGACGAGGGTGTCGTACACCTCGACGGGAACGTTCGAGCCGTCGAGCGCGGCGGCGCGCGCGGAGTCGTAGTCGCGGATCTCGGCGCTCGTCACGTGCTCGCGGACGGCCTTCTCCAGCGACGTGCCGACCGTGTTGCGGACGTCTTCCCACTCGTCGTAGAACGTCTCGTGGACGCGCTCGCGGAACTCGCGGTCCGGGTTCGTCTGGAGCTTCGTGAAGTTCGCCTGCGTGATCTCCACCTCCTCGCCGTCGGGGTCCTCGACGACGCCGTACGTCATGTCGGCGTTCGTCAGCATCGAGTAGATCTCGCTCGGCGCGTCGGTGACCTCCGAGAGGTCCGCCAGCACCTCCTCGACCTCGCTCGACCGCGTGTGGGGCTTCTTCCGCAGGACGTCGTCGAGGTAGTGCTCGTACTCGGCGAGCGCGGGTTCCTCGTCGAGGAAGGCCTCGACGTCGCCCTCCGTCAGCGACTGGATCTCCGGTTCGAGGTACGAGACCGCGCTCGACGCCTCGGAGCCCAGCGACGACGCCCTCGCGGACATCGCCTGGTACTCCTGGTTCCGCGTGTCCTCCGCGCTGCGGAGCCGGGCGTAGGTCATCACCTGCTGGAGCTCGCGGAAGATCTCCTCGCGCAGTTCGAGCAGTTCGAAGAGGGTCGCGGCGTCCTCGGTCGCGCGCCCCTCGTAGGCGGCCAGCTCGTCGATCCGGTCGGCGACCGCCTCGTAGGCGGACTCCCACGCCTCGTCGGCGGCGTAGATGCCGTCGAGGTCCCACTTGTACTCGGCGTCGATCTCGGACCGCTCGGGAACCGAACTCATACCCTTCGGGTCGGCCTCGCGCACACTAAGCCTTGGCAAACCCCGCGCGGCGGACCGATATGCGTGCGGTGCGTTACCGCTTCGCTGTGTCGTCGCCGTCCGTCCCCGACGCGTCGCCGTCCGCGCCGGACTCGCCGCGACCGCCCGCCGCCTCCCCCTCGGCCCAGTCCGCGAGGTCGACGACGAGCACGATCGCGTCCTCGCCGTCGCGGTAGTAGCCGCCGACCCGCCGGATCGGATCGAACCCCTCGTCGGCGTACAGCGACCGGGCGGGGTCGTTCCCCTCGCGCACCTCCAGCCGAGCGACCGCCACGCCGGTCGCGCGGAGTCGGGCCAGCGCGGACCGGAGGAGGGTCCGACCGATCCCCTCGCCGCGGGCGTCGGGGTGGACGGCCAAGTCCTTGATATGGCCGATGTCGCGGCCGTGGTTCGGCGTCCGGTCGGCGACGACGAACCCGACGACCGCGCCCGCTCGCTCCGCCACGAGGAACGCCGGCTCGTCGAGCAGCCGCTCGAAGGCGTCGTGCGGCCACGGGTCCGAGAAGCAGGCGCGCTCGATCCGGACCACCGCGAGGAGGTCGGCGCGCTCGGCCCGCCGGACCGCGACGTCGGGGACGCTCACGGGTCGGCTTGCGGGCCGCGGAGAATAAACGCCCCGGGTCGGCGGAGGGGTGCTGAGAAGGAACGCGCCGGGTCGACGAGGGCCGCGGCGGCGACGCGCGGCCTCCCTCACGCGTCGATCCAGGGCTCGTCCGGGTCGGCGTCGGCGGGGTCGGGGGCGCACACCTCGAAGCAGGCGCCGTCCGGCGGTCGGAGCCGCCGCCCGTCGGCGAGGTCGACGGGACCGTCCGTGGCCGCTCGCAGCTCCACTCGCCACCCGTGCGACTCGACGACCTCGCGGACGATGTCGAGCCCGTACCCCGTCCCGTCCGCTCGGGTGGTGAACCCCGACTCGAACACCGACTCCCGGTGGTCGGGGTCGATCCCCGTCCCGTCGTCGGCGACGAGGAACCCCTCGTCGGTGGCGGTGACGAGGACGGTGAGGTCGTCGCCGGCGAGCGCGTCGTCGCCCGACGCGTCGCCGGCGGACTCGTCCCCGCTCGCCTCTGACGCGTCCGTCGTCGCGTGTTCCGTCGCGTTGCGGAACAGGTTCTCTAAGGCCTGTCGCATCCGGCCGCGGTCGCCGTACACCCGCGCGTCGCCGGCGACGACCAGCTCCGCGTCGTCGCCCCCGGCGGCGGTCTCCCAGGCGTCGCGGGCGACGCTCGCGAGGTCGAACTCCGTGGGCTCGTCCATCCCGGTCCCCTGCCGCGCGAGGGTGAGCAGCTCCGAGACGAGCTGATCGATCCGGTCGACCGCGCGCTCGCCGCGGTCGAGGGGCTCCGTCTCGCCGCGCAGCCGCGCCATCTCGATCGACCCCCGGATCACCGACAGCGGGTTCCGGAGGTCGTGCGAGACGATGCTCGCGAAGCGGTCGAGCCGCTCGTTGCGGTCGGTGAGGCGCCGCTCGCGCGCCTTCCGCTCGCTCACGTCGCGGGAGTTGATGAGCAGTTCGCCGACCGGGCTGTCGGCCGGCAGCGACCGCGTCCGCGACTCCAGCCAGACCCAGTCGCCGTCGGCGGCGCGGTAGCGGTACTCCAGCGTCGGCGCCGCGTCGGGCTCGCCCAGTGCGCGGTAGAACCGCTCCGTCACGCGGTCCCGGTCGTCCGGGTGGACGTAGCCGAGCGGGGAGCGCCCGACCGTCGACCCCTGCTCGTAGCCGAGCACCTCCTCGACGGAGGGGCTCTCGTAGACGACGAGCCCGTCGTCGTCGACGACGGTGACGAGGTCGCTGCCGTACTCTAAGAACGCGCGGTAGCGCTCCGGGAAGGTGCGGTCGGCGTCGATCCGGCGGACCGTGACGATCCGGCCGGCGAACTCCGGCGCGAGCTCCTCGTCGACGACGGACTCGACCCACGCGTACCCCCCGCTCGCGCGGCGGATGCGGTGGGTGACCGTCCGGCTCGTCGCGACCGCGGACAGCGCGTCGGCGACCGGTTCGCGGTCGCTCGGGTGGACGCGGTCGAGGAGGTCGCTCCCGACGAGCGCGTCGCGCTCGACGCCGACGACGTCCGGGACGGACGGCCCGGCGAACAGCACCTCGCCGTCGACGGCGACCGCGAGGAGGAACCGGTCGGGCTCGGGCGGGCGCACACCGGTCCGAACCGGCCTAGCGTCGTCGCCGCCCGCGGTCGGGCCGCCGTCGGGAGCGTTCGCGGTCCGGCGGGCGTCGGTGCGCTCGGCACGGGCGCGGTCGCCTGACCGGCCCCGCCGCTCCGGGGGTCGGGTCGGCGCGTCGACCGGCGCGTCGTCGTCGCCCTCTGGGGCGTCGCCCTCGTCGGCGCCGCGGGCGGGCGTCGGCGTGTCGGATCTCCGGAGGGTCACTGTGAGTTCTATCGCCCGTACGGACGCGGGAATATAAAACCGCGCGCTGAGAAAATCAGTTTTGATAACACACGCTTCGACGAGCGCCGAGGGCGCCCCCGGCTCGCCCGCCGCGTCCGGTCGGCGGTTCGCGCTCCGCGAGAACGACCCCGCGAGCGGTCACACCTCGTCCACGACGGCCGCGTTCGCCCACGCGGCCTCGAAGCCGTCCCGCACCCGGGCGGCGAACCCGCGGTCGCGCAGGTCGAGCATGCCGAACAGCCGGTCGGGCGCGAGCGGGTCGGCCACCTCCAGGCACACCTCCTCGCCGTCGATGAGGTAGAAGTTCCCGTACGCGTCCTCCGTGATCCGCAGCTCGAAGGGCCCCTGCGCGATCGTCAGCGTCGCGCGGTCCTCGTCGACGGCGGCGCGGGCGTCGTCGAACACGCCCGGCGACAGCAGCACGGAGACGTCGACGCCGCTTCGGATCGCCGCGAGGAGCCGGTCGAGCAGCTCCGGCCCCTCGCGGTCGACGTCGAACTGCGCGGAGACGTCGGTGGCGACGACGACGATCGACTCCTCGGCGGCGTCGATCCGCTCGAAGAGGAGGTCGAGCGAGTCGTCGGCGCCGACCGCGGCGGTCCAGAACTCGTCGTCGGTCGCCTCGGCGTCGGCCAGCCGGTCGATCAGCTCCGACTTGCCGGACTCGTACGTCTCGATCCGCTGTCGGAGTTCCCGGCGCTTCGCCTCGACGAGGCGGTCGACGGCGACGGCGGGCTCGACGGGGGCGTACCGCTTCGGCTCGCGGTCGGTCTGGACGCGGACCAGCCCGCGCGACTCCAGGCCGCCGAGCGCGTCGTAGATCCGGCCCTTCGGTACGCCGCTCTCCTCGGCGGCGGCCGCGGCGGTCCCGGTGCCCAGCGCGAGCAGCGCGCGGTACGCCCGGTCCTCGTAGCTCGACAGCCCGAGGTCGCGGAGCGACTCCATGAGTCCCGGTAAGCGGGTCCCACACAAAGCGTCGGCGCTCTCGCTCGCGTCAATATATAAAAGAGCGGACGCACAACGCCCGATCGTTTCGTCGTTCGCCTCCGGTGTCCCGCTCGCGAATTGGATAATACCGACTCAACGCCGTTAGAACCGATGAAAAGACGACTTTGGTACAACCTGTTCCGCCGCCCGTCTCAACAGGTACTCTACGGAAACAGACACGTTGTTGTCACGGGTTCCCGAAGGGTATTACGTCGCAGTCCCGTACGCGTTCGCAACCAACATGAGTCGAATCCGGACGGCCGTCGTCCTCCTCCTCGTCGCGTCCCTGCTCGCGACCGGCACGGCGGTCGCGCAGTCGGCCAACGACACGGTGCGCGGCGACCCCGACATCGAGGCGTTCGCGCCGGAGACGGCGTTCGTCCCCGGTGAGGAGTCGACGCTCCAGGTGAGCCTGAACAACCGCGGCGACATCGACGCGCAGGGGGCGGACAACCTCGAGAGCGAGGTGGTGACCGCCCACGAGACGACCGCGCGGATCCTCACGGGCGACGAGGCCAACCGCGAGGTCCCCTTCGACGTGCGGACCGGCGAGCAGGCCGTCGGCGACGTTACGCGCGGCGTCACCGGGCCGATCGAGTTCACCGTCGTCCCCGACAAAGACGCCGATCCCGGCGTCTACCGCGTCCCGATCCGACTGGAGTACCGGAACGTCGAGAGCGCCGAGGTGGACGACGGCGCCACCGTTCGCGACCAGGAGGTCGTGACGGAGACGGTGTACGTCTCCGTGGAGATCACCGACCGCGCGCAGTTCGCGGTCGTCGACGTCGACGGCGTCGTCCAGGCCGGGGACAGCGGGATTGTCGAGGTGACGATGCGGAACGTCCGGAACGAGACGGCCTACGAGGCGAGCGTCGCCGCGAACCCGATCGACCCCGACCTCTCGTTCGCCACCGACGCGGGAACGACCGAGACGTACGTCGGTGCGTGGGCGCCGGGCGAGAACCGCACGTTCGCCTACCGGTTCGCCGCCGCCGGCCAGGCCACCGCGCGGGCGTCGACGCTGGAGTTCGAGGTCGACTACCGCGACGCCGAGCGCGCGAACGCGGCCGCGCGGACGGTCCGGACGGGCGTGACGCCGCTCTCGCGACAGGCGTTCACCGCGAAGGGGCTGAACAGCACGCTGCGCGTCGGCGAGGACGGCTCGTTCACCGTCGAGGTCCGCAACCGCGGGCCCCGAGACATCGAGAACGCGGTCGTCCTGTTCAGCAACGAGGCGCCCGCGCCCGACGGCGTCGGTCAGGAGACGATCCAGTCCGACCCGAACATCGTCCCCCGCTCGACGCGGGACACGGTCGGCAACCTCGCGGTCGGCGAGACGGCCACCGCGACGTTCGACGCCGGACTCCGCACGGACGCGAACCCCGGCCCCCGGACGGTCACCGTGGCGGTCCGCTACCGCGGGCTCGGCACCGACGAGGGGGTGAGCGCGAGCGAGGGCGACGACGGGACCGTCTCGCTCGTCTCGACGGGGTCGGCCGGCGACGTCATCGTCTCCGACACGCTCGACGTCGTCGTCGACGTCGCGCCCGAGGCGGACGTCTTCGCCGTGTCGCCCGCCGAGCCGAACGCGACCGACCCGTCGTCGGTGACGCCGGGGTCGACGGTCCGGTACGACGCGGTCGTCCGGAACACCGGGCCCGAACCGATCTCGAACGTCCAGGCGAAGCTGTTCGTCGACTCGCCGCTCTCCTCGTCGTCCGACGAGGCGTTCGTCACCTCGCTCGACCCGGGCGAGGAGACGACGGTCAGCTTCGAGGTCGCGGTCGACGGCGGCGCGACGCCGAAGACGTATGCGGCCACGGTCGACTTCCGGTACGACGACGCCGACGGCGACGAACAGCTCTCCGACACCTACCAGCTCCCGGTCGAGGTGGTCGAAGACGACGAGGGCGGGGCGCTCTCCTCGCCGCTCGGGATCGTCGCCCTACTCGGCGTCGTCGCCGTCGGCGGCGCTCTGGTGTGGCAGCGCGGCCGGGTGAGCCGGGCGATCTCCGAGTTCCGCAGCCGGCTCCGCTCCCGATAGATGGACCCAGTCACCCGGCTGTTCGGCGCGATCACCGACCGGGTCATCGAGCAGCCGCGCCGGGTCGTGATCGCCTGCCTCGTCGTCACCGCCCTGTTCGCGCCCGGCATGGCGCTGTTGGAGGCGAGCGCGGGCAGCGACCAGTTCACGGACGGAATCGAGGAGGCGGACGCGCTCGACCGCGTGAACGAGCGGTTCGAGCCGGCGTTCGGGGGTGACGACCCGACGACGCAGCTGATCCAGCGCGACGTGAACGTGCTCGACCGCCGCGGCCTGCTCGACATGCTGGCGACCGCCGAGCGGCTCGCCGAGCGCGACGGGCTGCGGGTGACCGACGTCTCCGCGCCCGCGATGGACGTCGCGGCCGAGATCGACGCGGACGCCGACACGCCCGCGGCGGCCCGGGACGCGATCGAGCGCGCCAGCGACGGCGAAATCGAGGACGCGGTCGACGCCGCGGCCGAGGACCCCGGCTTCGCCACGCTGCTCTCCGACGACTTCAACCGCGAGTCCGGGACGGCCTCCGCGTCGCTCGGCGTCGTCTCCCACTCGTTCCCGGCCTCGGCGGACACGCAGGCGATCCAGCAGGAGGCCCGCACCGTCGCCGAGGAGGCCCCCGGCGACGTGACCGCGTTCGGGGGTGGAATCGTCGACGCCGAGTTCCAGCGCGTCATCTTCGACTCGCTCGCCATCGTCGTGCCAGCCGCGCTCGCGGTCATCCTCGGCCTCTTGGCGTACGCCTACCGCGACCCGTTCGACTTCGTGCTCGGCGGGGTCGCGCTGTTGATGACGGTCGTGTGGACGTTCGGCTTCACGGGGTACGCGGGGATCGCCTTCTCGGAGGTGCTGATCGCGGTGCCGGTCCTCCTCTTAGCGATCGGGATCGACTTCGGGATCCACACGGTGAACCGCTACCGCGAGGACCGCGCGGCGGGCGCGCCGCCGGAGACCGCGATGCGCGGCGCGCTCGGCCAGCTCGTGGTGGCGTACTCGATCATCGCCGGAACGACGATCATCGGCTTCCTCGCGAACCTCACCAGCTCGCTCCCCCCGCTCCGGGAGTTCGGCGTCGTCGCCGGGCTCGGCATCTGTTTCACCCTCGTCATCTTCGTCGGCTTCCTCCCGGCCGCCAAGCTGATCCTCGACCGCTGGCGCGCCGAGCACGACCTGCCCGAGTTCGGCTCGCGCCCCCTCGGCGCCGAGGAATCCGCGCTCGGGCGTCTCCTCCCCCGGCTGTCCGCGATCTCGCGGCCCGCGCCCGCCGTCTTCCTCGTCGTCGTCCTCCTGATCACCGCGGGCGCCGCGGGTTACGGCGCGGGCGTGGACACCACCTTCGAGGACGACGACTTCCTGCCGCCGAGCGAGGAGCCGGCGTACATCGACTACTTCCCTGGCCCGCTCCAGCCCGGCGAGTACACCGCGACGGAGACGATCAACTTCCTCTCCGAGAACTTCGCCACGAGCGAGGACGACACCGTCACGATCTACGTGGAGCGGCGCATGACCAGCGACAGTGCCCTCCGCAGCCTTGCGCGCGCCGAGCGCGACCCGCCCGACACGTTCGTGGCGGTCGACGGCCGCGCCAGCGCCGAGAGCGTCCAGAGCGCGATCGACGCGTACGCCGCCGAGGACCCAGAGTTCGAGCAGCTCGTCGAGGACTCCTCGCTCGACGGCGGGCGGCCGAACCGGAACCTCGAACGGATCTACACCGAGCTGCGGAACTCGCCGTACGACGACTTCACAGGTGAGTACCTCGCGGACGACAGCCGGTCGACCCGGATCGTGTACGCCGTCGAGTCCGACGCCAGCGACGCCGAGATCACCGCCGACGCCCGGCGCGTCGCCGACCGCTACCGCGGGGACGCGACCGCGACCGGCCAGATCGTCGTGTTTCAGGCGGTCGCCGACACGATATTCGACTCCGCGATCGTCTCGCTGGCGGCCGCGCTCGGGCTCTCCGCCGTGTTCCTCGTAATCTTATTCTGGCTGCTGCTCGGCAGCCCGACGCTGGGCCTCGTCACGCTCGTTCCCGTCACCGTCGCCGTCGCGACGCTCACCGCCACGATGCGGCTCGCGGGCATCCCGTTCAACGCGATCACCGCGACGATCCTCGCGATCACCATCGGGCTCGGGGTAGACTACACCGTCCACGTCGCGCACCGCTTCCACGACGAGTACCCCCGCGGGGGCGACGTCGACGCCGCGGTCGTCACCACGCTCCGCGGCACCGGCGGCGCGCTCACCGGCACGTGGGCGACGACCGCGCTCGGCATGGGCGTGCTCGTCTTGGCCATCACCCCGATCCTCGGCCAGTTCGGGCTGCTCACGGCCGCCAGCATCACCCTCGCGTACCTGGCGTCGCTGATCGTGTTGCCGCCGGCGCTCGTCATCTGGGTCGCCGTCGTCGAGCGCCGCCCCGGACTCCTGTTCGTCGGGCGCTTGCTCGACGCCGCCGACGTGATCGCGGTCGGCGAGGGCGACGCGAGCGACCGGGCTCGCACCGACGGCGGCACGGACGAGTCGGCCGGGGACGGCGATTCCGGCGCCGACGCGTTCGAGTGGCAGACTGACCCGCGGTCGCCCGCCGAGGATCCGAGTCAGAAGCGTTAAACGCTCGCCACGGGTACCGGCTCGTAAGGGCGCGTAGCTCAGCGGACAGAGCACTTGGTTCCGGACCAAGATGCCGCGGGTTCAAATCCCGTCGCGCCCGTTCCTTCGCTTCGCTCAGTCACGGGCGCGACTGACCCCCGCTCGCTCCCTTTGGTCGCTCGCGGGGATCCCGTCGCGCCCTTTTGCGTCCCGTCTCACACTCTCGTCGACCGGCGGGTTCGCGACGATCTCGACCGCAACACGAGCGCGTAGCCACCGTCAGCGTCCGCGAGCGTCTCGTGCTCCCAGAACTCGAACGTCGGTCGCTGCCGTTGACCATTGATCTCTTCACGTCCCACGGGCGGCCGTCCTCGTCGACGAATCCGATCGCGCCCTCGTGCGCGAGTTCGCCGGCGGCGTCGCGGTACAGGTCGCCGCCCTCGCGGTCCCGCCCGGTGAGCCCGGTCGCGTTTCAGCTGCGAGACCGACCCGTGTCGCACCGCCTCGTCGGTCGTCGCGTCGCGGAGCAGACGGCTGCGAGAGGACGCCGGCTAACGCGGGGGTGTTCCGTGCGCCGCTACGTCCCACGGAGCGCCCGCCACTTCGCGGCAACGAACCCCGCGAGGATGAACACGAAGCCGCCAACCGTCGCAGGCGTCACCTCCTGCCCGAGCACGAGCCAGCCCGCGAGCGCCGCGAACACGGGAATCACGTACTCGATGAAGCTCATCTCGATCGGTCCGAGGTCGTCCAGCAGCGTGAAGTACAGCAGGAAGCCGCCGACGCCGGCGACCGCAGAGAGGTACGCGACGGCGGCGAGCGCGGACAGCGTCCACGTGGCGGCCGCGAACGACTGGCCAGGGAGCGCGAGCACGGCGGCGTGGAGGACGACCGCGCCGACGGCCATCATCCAGGCCTGCGTCGCGAGGAACGGCATCGACGGCGACCGGCTGTGGGTGACGACCGCGGCGACGGCGAACGCGAGCGCGGCGGCGAGCACGAGCGCGACGCCGAGGACGCTGTCCGCCAGGTTCGCCGGGTCGGGATTCGCGATGACGACGACGCCGACGAACCCGAGCGCGACGCCGAGCGCGGTGGCGGCGGTGAACTCCTCGTCGGTCGAGACGAGCCGCGTGAGTGCCGGGGTCACCACGGGGACGAGCCCCAACAGCACGGCGGCGACGCCGCCCGTGACGTACCGCTGGCCGGCGAACAGGAACGCGTGGTGGGCGCCGATGATGAGGGCCCCGCCGACGAGCACGTAGACGTAGTCGTCCCGCGTCCGGGGGCGGATCTCCACGCCGGCGACGAGCACGGCGGCGAACAACAGTACTGCAGCGACGTCGAAGCGCACGGCGGCGAACGGGACTGCGGGGAGGTCCGCGAGGCCGACGTCCGTCGCCATGAACGCCGTCCCCCACACTGCGCACAGCAACAGGAAGCGGCCGGCTGTCCGGGAGCGACTCATTCACGCGGAGGTCGCCGCCAACAACGAAAGACCCGTCGAACCGCTCGCTCGATTCGCCTTCGAACGTGTTGTGGCTGCCCGAACTAGCCTGTTGGGCGGTCGCTGCGCCCCGACAAATCAGGGCTCGCCGGATAGCACCCACTGAGTCGTCAACTGGAGCGCTCGGTTCTGTAGTGGCTTCAGCGGTCGTATCCAACCAGCCACTTGCGCGTCATGAACCGTATTGAGCTTCTCAAAGAGCTCCGAGCGGTATCCGGACCTGCCGGTTCTTCTCTATACTGGGAAAGGAAGCGAAGAGATTGTCAGCGACGCAATTCCGGCTGGCGTGACAGCTTACCACAGCCTACCCCCGATGAGCACATACTTGCGGTTCAACGACTCAACTCGGCGTGAGAAGTCCCCAAATCTTCATTCCCGTAGAGTGTCAACGCTGTCAACAAGGATGTCACGTCAAGTGCGGCTCGAGGACGATGTGTACGAGCGCATCAAGGCAAACAAACGAGATGATGAATCGTTTAGCGACGCTGTCGGGCGACTCATTGGGGGGCGCTCCCTTCGTGATCTCCGCGGCGTCTTTGACGAGGAGCAAGTGAGCGAGATGCGGACCGCAGTCGAAGCTGCTGACCGGGCGGACCGCGATGAGGTCCGTGAAGTTGCGGAGCGGTTCGAATGATTGTTGACACAAGTTTTGTCTTAGACGTTATCGGCGACGTTGATGCGGCTGTCACGAAAGAGCGGGAACTCGAAGCTGAGAGTATTCCCTTGGTGATCCCCTCGATGACCGCTCTCGAGCTGTACATTGGCGTTGGGAAGGTGGCAAACACACGTGCGGAGCGGCAAGCAGTCGATGCTGTGCTTGCGTCGTACCCGATCGTAGACATGACTCCGAGTGTTTCTCGGCGGGCTGGGCAGCTCCTCGGTGAACGGATGGCAGCGGCAGACGAAGGTGATGGACCCGGTATCGGGAAAGGCGACGCAGTGATCGCCGCAACCGCGGTGGAACGCGATGAATCCGTCCTGGCCGCCGACAGTCACTTCGCTACGATTCCTGGTGTCTCTGTGGAAACATACCGGTGACCTCACAGGCTGGCTGTTTCGCTCCTGCGTTCGTTCAGGTGCCGTCAGCGCGTCGCGTGCCTTTCACGGTCACGAGCAGCGGGAGATCGACGTCGGAGTCGAATTGCCAGGTGCCATTGTCGGCTTGCACCATCTCGGGTGCGCGCTGGATCACCGAAAACGGGTGTTCGTGGACGAACTCGAGCTCGATACCTGCCTCGATGAGCGCGGTCAGGATCTCACCCAGTCCGTGCGTCCACTTGTGCGGCCGCGCATCGCCCGATGTGGCCGGCGTCTCGGTCGAAAAGTACGGATGTTCGACCGTAATCGGGTCGCCGTCGGCACCGAGACTATCCGAGAGCGCCGTCGCGACCGGGTGGTGTTCGGCCAGGTAGACGACGCCGCCCGGCTCCAACAGCTCGGCGACGACCGACGCCCACGCGTTGAGGTCCGGCAGCCAACAGAGGACGCCGAAGTTCGTGACGACGATATCGTAGCGCTCGTCGTGGGCGGCCGGCAGATCGAGGACGTTCGCTTGGATGAACTCCGCGCGGTCCGCCAGTCCGGCTTCGGCGGCGAGGTCCCGCGCGACGGCGACGGACTCGGCGGCGATGTCGACGCCGGTCACCGTCGCGCCCGCCCGGGCCCACGAGAGCGTGCGGACGCCGAGATGCGACTGGAGGTCGATGAGGGACTTTCCCCGCGACGGAGCCCATCTCGTCGCGCTGGACCGGAAGCAACGCCGCGTCGCCGTCCAAGAACGCCTCGACGGACTCTGCCGACTCGATGTCTGGGTGGTCCGCGACCAGCTGCTCCCAGTGGGTCCGGTTTGCTTCGATGTACGCGTCCTGCGGGGCCTCCGGGTTCGCCATCAGCCCGTTCTGTGTGGGAATCGCTTGATATACTTTCCGACGGCTTGGCTTACCGTCCGAGCAACTTGGACAGGAATCCCTTGGATTCGTCTTCTGCTTCGGTGGCCTCACCATCATCAGAGTCGGAGCCATCTCCACCTCTCTCGGCTGCTGTCTCGTCACTCAACAGTTCCTCAACTGAGAATCCGACCCACTCCGCAAACTCCTCAGGAGCCCCAATATACACGCTCGTCGCTGACTTCTCTGACATGAACCGTTTTGGAAGCCGCTTTTCGTAATCGTACACTTCGTACCCTTCCCGGTCGAAATTCGCTGTGATTGCCCCCGGTTCTGACTTGAACGTGACGCGACCACCCTGAATATCCCGCTGCCACATCAGCCGGCCCGTGTTGTACTCTTTCTCCGCTGGCTCATCTGTCGGGAAGTAGTCTGGCTGCTTTCGGCCGGCCTTCTCGTAGAACTCACACATGATCTGGCGGACATCCTCAACTGTCCCACCCCCCTCGGTCCACGGTTTCTCGGTTACCATCCGCCGAGCCACATAACTGAAGATGGGATTTTGACGCTCTAACACTTCAGAAAGGTCCTCTTGTGCTTCCCTGAAACCGGGATCTTCTGGATTTGACGGGAACGAGACGTCCATGCTAAGAATCTTCATCCGGTTCCGGAATTCCGACTTTGGAAGCGCGTCATTCGTGGTGAAAATGAGACACGGTTGATCGACACTTGTCGGGGTCCAATCGCTCCAGTAGTTCCGAATCGGACTCCAACGCTGAATCTTCTCCTTTTCGGCGTCAATGATGGCGTACGGGAAACACGTATCCCACTCACGAATCCCACGGACCTCTTTGACGCCAATCTCATCAGCGTCAACTCCGGAAATGACCGTGTTATCAGAGACGAGTCGCAAAATATACTCGGTGAGCTTATCCTTCCCTGCGTCGCTTTTGCCTTCGATGTACAGATGTTGGAGGACGTTATCGAGCGTTCGAGATGGTGACGATAGCGCCTCTGCGTACTGATTTGCGAACGGTGCCCAGAACCCGTAGAGAAAGGCTTCGTACATCTGCGCCATCACAGCCTCCTCAGATTGGGTGTGGCCGTGGTTCCTGACGGTCAGTATGTAGTCTTCAATTGTCTCGAGACAGTGGTCAAGGACTTCGGGGGTTGGGTCCTCAGTCGCAACAAGGATCATCTCATCGTCCTCACCGATGACAACCTGCTCGGCCTCTGGAAGCACAGACATCGTCGGAATCGATGTTGACTCCTTGACTTCGCTGGTGTACGCACTCATCGGGGCCGTGATACTGTGATCTTCGATGGTGGCACCGCTATCGCGAAGTCGCGATCCAAACTTGTCTGCGGTGTCTTTATCGACTTTGCTGGTCCCCATTCGGATCTTCTCATCTGGGGCTCGAACGCGAGGTCGATCTAGGCTGGCAGTCAGGCCTGTCTCATGGTCTGATTCGACGAGTCCGACATCTGGTGATTCATCCCCTGTACCGTCGCCTTCGTCACCTGATTCGTCGGTATCACTTGACTCCACAATACTACGATCCGCGTTGTCAGGCTCGTCGACGAATGCGACAGTTTCGTCTGCCTCATCTGGATCATCGACAACCGCAGTGACCTGATCAGCGACGTCTTTTAGATCCTCGACGGCATCCTGATTCAGCGCGGCTGTGTCGCTGACGTCGAGATCGCCGGCCCCGACCCAGTACTCAATTCGATTCTCCCGTTCCTCTGGCGAATCGGCTTGCTCTAATGCGTCGACTAACCCTTCCAAGAGTGTTTGATCGCTGTATCCCTCCCGGTATTCGTCGATGAACCGCTTGAATTCCGAATCCAATTCAGTGCCCACCTCGGTCGTCAGTACAGCAATCTGGTTCGTGTGGTATTCCCAGGAGTTCCGCGAGAGATTCGCTGACCCGTGGACGAGCTTTACCGTCTCATCCGGCATGACAATCCGGTAGATCTTCGAATGAACGGTCTTCTGGTTCTTCAATCGGATTGTCAGGCGGTCGTCTTGCCGAAGTTGAACGAGCGATTTCGCGGTCGCAACCTCGTTCACCCGCTCCGCGTAGTCGTCAGAATTGCCGATGAGAACGTCTAACGAACCGATATCATACTCGGTCAGCATTTTCACCATCAGATCCGGCGTTTCTGCGTACGTTACCGCATCCACGTGGCGAGCGCCTTCGAACAAATCCAGAAAGTCACTCCGATCTTTCACCATCGCTAAGCGATATTTCGCCGCCCCTGACCCGTAGAACTCCGGCATATCCGGGTACTTGTCGAATGAGATGTTCGCCGTAACTTCGTCCATGGTAGTGGCAACCGACTAATATGAATAAAAACTGCGCCAAGCACGGTGGAAGTAGTCCGAGTCATCAGACAGCGCCCGTTCCGAACCTGTGTTGTGGCAGGATCGTCGCGGTTAGAGGCGTAATCTAGCCAGATTCAGCCGGAAATCCAACTCAATTGCCGCCTGCCGGCGCTGGCTACTGATCCTTCAGGGCACAGACGTAAGCTTCTGGCCCAGCAATGGATCGTATGGCCGACACCGATGCCGCAGACGACACGACACCCGCTGAGACGGCCGAGTGGGACGGCGGGTTCAGTTGGATCGCGTACCCCGACGAGGACGCGCGCCGAACGAGCCACGCGCTGACGACGGACGCCGGCGTCTGGCTCGTCGACCCGGTCGACGTCGAGGGTCTCGACGAGCACCTCCGCGAGGCTGGGGACGTCGCCGGCGTCGTCGTCCTTCAGGACCGACACACGCGCGACGCCGCGGCGGTGGCGCGTCGACACGACGTCGCCGTATCCGTGCCGGAGGGAATGACGCTCACCCGTGAGAAGCTCGACGCGGACGCGGAACCGACCGGCTCGGCGCTTTCCAGGTCGGCGTACGAGGTTCACGAGCTCCGACTGGACGACGACTGGGAGGAGGCCGTCCTGTGGAACGACGAGCGCGAGACGCTGCTCGTCCCCGAGACGCTCGGGACGCTCCCGGCGTTCCGAGACGACGGCGACGCGCTCGGCGTTCACCCCGCAGTCGAGGCGTCGCCGGAAGAGCTCGCGGAGTGGGACCCCGACCACGTCCTCGTCGGCCACGGCACGAGCATCCACGAGGGCGCGACGGCGGCGCTCACGGCCGCGCTCGGGCTCGACTGACGGCGACCGGAAGGCGACCCTCGTTCCGTCCAGAACCGAGACACGCCAACACACGACATATACGTCTGCGAGCCCGACCGTCGGTAGATACGGGCCGACCCACGAACCGCCCTCCGACGGCTCTACAGGAAAGTAACCCCCATGGAACTCACCCAGCCTGTGCGTCTACTTGTGCGGCGGTCCATCTCCCGGTGTGGCCGATATCTCGGCCGAAAAGTGCGGGTGTTCGATCGTAATCGGGTCGCCGTCGGTACCGAGGGTATTCGAGAGCGCCGTAGCGACTAGGTGGTGTTCGGCCAGGTAGAAGACGCCGCCCGGATTCAATAGCTCGGCGACGACTGACGCCCACGCGTCGATATCCGGCAGCCAACGGAGGATGCCTGAGTTCAACGCGCGGCGTTCTGTGCATTCCGGTTTGTCGCTAATATTATTGAATATTTAACTATTCAATTCATCCAACCCCGCCTCTAGCACTTCGGTGTATGCCTCTGAGAGCTCCAGATCGTTTGCTTCTGCGTAGTCTTTGATTCGACCACCGAGCGTGTGTGAAATGTCTATGTTCGGGCGCACAACGAAAAGTCTTTAAGACTAAAAGTATAAGGGTCTATCGTCGTGAGGCGTACCAACACGTTCGCAGTACGTCCGCTCTCCGAGGACGGAGAGCAGCTGCTACGGGACCTGTTGGACGCTTCCGCCGCTCTCTGGAACGAAGTCACTTATCAGCGGCTCATGCGGTACAACGACGAAGACAGATTCGAAGGCGGGGTGTGGGATGCCGATACGGGCCAGCTTGAAGGCACATACAAAGGCGTTCTCGGCGCATCCACCGCCCAACAGGTAATCCGGAAGAACAGCGAGGCGTGGCGAGCGTTCTTCCGGCTGAAAGAGCAGTATCACGACGCCTCGAACACGTCCGTCACGGATCACCCTGAACCGCCGGGCTTCCGTGGCAATGAGGCCGAGGGGCGTCAGCTCAAGACCGTTATTCGCAACACATCATATACCATCGAATGGGGTGACCGCTCCCGGCTCGAGATACTGGTCGGGAGTGAATTGAAAGACAGATACGACCACACTGGACGTCTCCGACTCGAAGTCGCCGGCGAGCCGAACTGGCCCGACTACGAAAAACAGGGCCGACTAGACCTGTGGTACGACGAGACCGACGGCACCTTCCGAGCTTCGCAGCCCGTGACTGTTTCTGACGAGACACGGGCAACTCCACTGGCCGCAGAAACGGCCGCTCTGGATATCGGTGCGAACAATCTGGTTGCTTGTACCACGACGACCGGCGAACAGTATCTATACGAGGGACGCGACCTGTTCGCCCGCTTCCGCGAGACGACACAAGAGATTGCCCGGTTACAGGCCAAACTCGAAGCGGGTCGACACAGCAGCGAGCGCATCCGGCGGCTGTATCGCAAGCGTACTCGGCGCCGCGATCACGCGCAAGCAGCGCTGTGTCGTGACGTGATCGAACGGCTGTACGCCGAGGGTGTCGACACGGTGTATATCGGTGACCTGACGGGCGTGTTAGAGACGCACTGGTCCGTTGAGGCAAACGCCAAGACACACAATTTCTGGGCGTTCCGGAAATTCGTGGACCGACTGGTCTGTACCGCCGAAGAGTACGGTATCTCGGTTGAGGTGCGGTCGGAAGCGTGGACGAGTCAGGAGTGCCCGCAGTGCGGGTCGACAGATCGAACCACGCGGCATCAGGAGACGCTGACGTGTCCGTGCGGGTTCGAGGGACACGCGGATCTCACGGCGTCGAAAACGTTCCTCGAGCGGCAGACAGAGCAAGAGGTCAGGCCGATGGCACGGCCCGTGCGATTCGAGTGGGACGACCACGACTGGTCGGGGCAACCACGCCCTCACGACAGTCCCAAAGAAGCGCGCACAGACCGGAGTACCGTCGACAGTCACGGGAACCTTGCCTCCGGGGAGACGGCATAGCCACTATCCCACGAGAGGAATCCCACGGCTTCAGCCGTGGAAGGATGTCATCACCAGAAGTACAAGCTCCGGTCGGTCTCATCGCTCATGGACGCGTTCGACGCGGCGGGATACGACGACGAGGCGGTGCGGGAGTCACCCATCGCCGCCAAGCTGAACGGCTACGCCGCCGGACACGACGTCGCGGTGGTCGAGGAGCACCCGGCGTCCGGGTGACGCCGTCGGCCGTCGGTTCTCACGGCGCGGCCGATGTCCGCAGATGACACAGGCTTTCCGTGTGGCACTCCTCGTGTCCGTATGTCGATAACTACTGGCGACTCCGTGACGCTCGAGTACACCGGCCGACTCGACGACGGCACCGTCTTCGACACGTCCCAGGAATCGGTCGCCGAGGAGGCGGGCCTCGCCGAGGCCCAGCCCGACCGCGAGTACACGCCGCTAACGGTCGACGTGGGGGCCGGACAGGTCATCGAGGGGATGGAGGAGGGACTCATCGGGTTGGAAGCCGGCGAGACGGACACGCTGACGATTCCGCCGGAGCAGGCCTACGGACAGCCCAGCGACGAGAACGTCGAGGAGTTCGACACCGACGAACTCCGGGAGCTGCTCGGCGGCCAGCTGCCCGAGGAGGGCGCGTACCTCGAGGCCCAAGACGGTAGTCAGGGCGAAGTCGTCCACGTCGACGACGACACCGTTCGGGCGGACTTCAACCCGCCGCTCGCCGGTGAGACGCTGACGTTCGACGTCGAAATTCTCGAAGTCAACTGAGTTCGAACCGTCCGCCCCGCGTGCCCGGCGGGACTACCCGTGGAACCGGAACAGCGACGTGACGTACGGGAGCCGGTTGAGCATCCAGATCGCGATCGGTAGCCCCACGACCGTGATCGCGAGCGCAGACGCCACGTTCGCCCACAGCAGGCTCAGCCACCACCCGACGAGGACGAAGTAGACCGCTCGAACGACGAGCGACCGCTGCCCCCGGGCCGAGTCGGGGTCCGACAGCGACCGCGGCTCCGCGAGCGTGAGCACCGTCGGCACGAGGTTGATCAGCTTGATCCCGACGGGGAGCAGAACGACGGTGACGTTGAGCAGCCACGCGACGTTGACGACGATCGGCGTCGCCCACCAGCCGACGAACAGGAACCACAGCGCCCGAACGAGCAGGGACCGTTGTGCCATTACTCGGGGTAGACGCTCAGCGGGCAAACCAGTGTCGCCGGTCGCCGTCGCCGCGAACCGTTCGAACGGGAGCTACCGGACGTCGCGGCGACGGGCGCTCCGGGTGGATTTTCTCGGCAACGTGTCCAGGTCGACTACCGCGGGGAACCTCGGCCGACCCCGTCCGTTTCAAGGCGCTCGCCGGCGTGTCGTTCGTATGGAACTGACGCCGGGCGTACACGGGCTCCCGTTACGGGTATCGATGGACGACCGCGAGGCGACGTTCAACGCGACCGCCGTCGAGACGCCGCGGGGACTCCTCCTGATCGACGTCGGCCTCCCCGACACCGCGGACGTCCTCGAGGCCGCGCTCGACGACGAGGGACTGGCCCTCGCCGACACCTGGGGGATCCTCGTCACCCATCAGGATCCGGACCACGCCGGCTGTCTGGCGACCGTCGTCGACCGGACCGACGCCGTCGTCTTCGCCCACGAGACGGAGGCGCCGTACCTGGAGGGCGACGAGGAGCTCGTCAAATCCAGCGAAGAGCGACCGCTGTCGATCGACCCGACGACGGTCGACGTCCGCCTGACGGGGGGCGAGACGTTCGCGACCGCCGCGGGGCCGATGGAGGTGATCGCGACGCCCGGCCACAGTCCGGGGCACGTGTCGGCGCACTTCCCCGACGCGGAGCTCCTCGTCAGCGCCGACGCGCTCAACGTCGTCGACGGCGCGCTCGTCGGGCCCCGCCCCGAGGTGACGCAGGACCTCGAAACCGCGTGGGAGAGCGTCGAGACGCTCGCCGATCTGGCCGTGACGGAGACGTTCTGCTTCCACGGCGGCCACGTCGCCGCGGGGACGGACCGCATCCGGGAGTTGGCCGTCGACCGGTAGCGACGAACCGATAGCGGCCGCCGTCGAGCCCGCCGACCCAAACCGACTTGCCCGGCGGGCGCGTCCCCCCGCTCATGCCAGCTTCATCGAACGGCTCGACGAGCCTCGAATTCGGCGTCCTCGGCACCGCGTCGATCGCCCGGAAAGCGGTGATCCCGGCGATCGCCGCCAGCGACCACGCCGTCGGCGCGGTGGCGTCCCGCGACGCCGCCCGCGCGGAGCGGTTCGCCGCCGAGAACTCGATCCCCCGCAGCTACGGCTCCTACGAGGCGCTGCTCGACGACGACGCGCTCGACGCGGTGTACGTCCCGCTCCCGAACGGAAGCCACGCCGAGTGGACGAAACGCGCCGCGGACGCCGGCCTGGACGTCCTCTGCGAGAAGCCGCTGGCCGCCGACGCCGACGAGGCGCGGGCGGTGGTCGACCACTGCGAGGAACGGGGCGTCACGCTGATGGAGGCGTTCATGTACCGGTACCATCCGCGCACCGAGCGCGCCGTCGCGCTCGCGGCCGACGAGCTCGACGACGTCCGCACGGTGACGGCCACCTTCCGGTTCCCGCTGTACGACCGCCCGAACGACGTGCGGCTCGACCCCGACCTCGCGGGCGGGTCGCTGATGGACGTCGGCTGCTACCCCGTCTCGCTCGCTCGGACGATTCTCGGGGAGCCGGACCGCGCGTACGCCCACGCCGGCGACACCCGGGACGCCGGCGTCGACACGGAGCTCGCGGGCGTGCTCGCGTACGACGACGGCCGCTCGGCGCGGGTCGCGTCCGGTTTCGACACCCAACTGGTCCAGCGGTACCGCGTCGACGCGCCCGACGGCTGGGTCGAAGTCGAGCGCGCGTTCGACGCCCCGACCGACGAGCCCGTCGAGCTGGAGTACGAGATCGACGGCCGGCACGGCGTCGAGACGTTCCCCGCGGTCGACCAGTACCGGCTCCAGGTCGACCACTTCGCCGAGCGCGTCGCCGACGGGACCGCCCCCCTGACGGATGGGGCGGAGGCGATAGCGAACATGGAGGTCATCGACGCGCTCGCCGCGAGCGCCGCCGACGGCGGCCCGGTCGACCTCTGACCGCGGGAACCGGATCGCAGCCTCCGGATTCCGTTACTACGGTACGCGCGCCGCCGCGCGGCTCACCGGTCGATCCCGCCCTCGCCGTCGATGACGTCGCGGACCTCCGCCAGGTTCGTCACCGCGAGGTCGCCGTCGGTGGTGCGTTTCAGCGCCGCGGTCGCAGACCCCCACCGGAGCGCCGCGGGGAGGTCCCCGCCGCGCAGCCGCTCCGCGACGTAGCCGGCGACGAACGCGTCACCGGTGCCGATCGCGTCGAACGTCTCCGCCTCGTACACGTCCTGCTCGTACACCGAGCCGTCGTGGAGCGCGACCGCCCCCTCCAGCCCGCGGGTGACGACGACCGTGTCGAAGCCGAACTCCGTGGCGAGCCCGTGCGCGATCTCGACGGCGCCGCCCTCGCGGTCGAGCACCTCGCGGGCGTCCCGCCGCGGGACGAACAGGGTGTCGACGTGCTCGAACAGGTCCTCGTAGGCCGCCCGCGCCGTCTCCGGGTCCCAGAGCTTCGCCCGGTAGTTCAGGTCGAACGAGCGCGTGGTCCCCGCCTCGCCGGCGGTTCGCAACAGCGCGGTCGTCGTCGCCGCGGTCGCCTCCGAGAGGGCGGGCGTGATCCCCGTCGTGTGGAACCACTCCGCCTCGGCGACCGCGTCCGTCGGCAGCTCGTCGGGCTCGACGGTCGTGATCGCCGCGTCGGCGCGGTCGTAGATCACGTTCGTCCCGCGCGGCTCGCCGCCGTGTTCGAGGTAGTAGGTCCCTACCCGACTTTCGTCCGGGTCCGCCCACGCGACGCCCGGCCGGACGCCGTGGCTCCGTAGCTCGGTCACGATCCGCCGGCCGAGCGGCGAGTCGGGGAGCTTCGAGAGCCAGCGGGCGTCGGCGCCGAGCCGCGCGGCCCCGACCGCGACGTTGCTCTCCGCGCCGCCGGCCTGGACGGTCAGGTCGCGCGTCGTCTCCAGCCGCTCGCCGCGCGGCGGCGACAGCCGGAGCATCGTCTCGCCGAACGTGACGAGGTCGGTCACCGGCGCCACCCCGCGCTGCGGGCCTCGAACGAGTTCATACTCGTTGCTGGCCTCGGTCGCTTATAAGAAACGGTGATCGCCGTCGGCCGGCGAGAACGGGGACTCGCGCGTCCCCCGCCTCGCGGGGCCCGCCCGCTCCGCACCGCGCTCGCTCCGCACTGCGCCCGGCCGCCCGGCTACTTCGCGTCCTCCCGAGCCCGGTAGTCCGGGAGCGTGTCGTCCTGCATCACCGCGCCGCGGCCGCCGTCGACGAGCAGCGCGGCGCCCGTGACGAAGGCGGCGTCCTCGCTCGCGAGGAAGGAGACGGCGCCGGCGACGTCCGCGGGCGTGCCGATCCGCCCGGTCGGGTGGATCGACTCGACCTCCTCGAACCGCCCCTCCGGCAGCTCCTCGCGCGTCCGCTCGATCTCCACCCACCCCGGGACGACCGTGTTCACTCGGACGCGGGGACCGAAGTCGACCGCGAGCGACCGCGTCATCCCGTTGATCCCCGCCTTCACGGCGTTGTACGGGAAGTGCGCCGGCATCGTCGCGTACGCGTGGTTCGAGGAGACGTTCACGATCGCGCCGCGGTCCATGTGTTCGAGGGCCGCCCGCGCGGCGAGCCAGTACGCCCGGAAGTCCGTCTCGACGACGAACGCCCAGTCGTCGAGCGTCGCCTCGTCGGCGGCCGTCTCCGTCTGGACCCCGGCGTTGTTCACCAGCACGTCGACCGAGCCGTAGCGCTCGGCGGCCGCCTCCGCGAGCGCGGCAACGTCGTCCGGGTCGCGCATGTCGGCGCGGACGAACGTCGCGTCTCCGGTCTCCGGGTCGTCGCCCGACTCGCCGCCGTTCCGATCCGCGATCCGCTCGGCGACGGCCTCCCCCGCCTCTTCGGAGCGCCCGCTGACGACGACGTTCGCCCCCTCGGCGGCCAGTCGCTCCGCGATCCCGGCGCCGATCCCGCGGGTCGATCCCGTGACGATCGCGGTCTCGCCGGCGAACCGTCCGGGGACCGCCCCCTCGGTCGGCGACTCGGGACGGCGGGTCATCGGTTCCTCCGCAGTCGTCGGAATTCGGTCGCCATCGGGATCACCACTCCGCGACGGAGCCGTCGTCGTGGCGCCAGACGGGGTTGTGCCAGTCGACGTCTTTCTCGGCCTGCTCGCGGACGTGTGCCTCGTCCATCTCGATCCCCAGGCCGTCGCCGTCGGGAACCTCGACGAACCCGTCGTGATACTCGAACACCGACGGGTCGGCGAGGTAGTCCAGCACGTCGCTCGTCTCGTTGTAGTGGATGTCGAGGGACTGCTCCTGAATGAGCGCGTTCGGCGTACAGGCGTCGACCTGGATACAGGAGGCGAGCGCGATCGGCCCGAGCGGACAGTGCGGGGCGACCGACACGTCGTACGCCTCGGCCATCGACGCGATCTTCTTCAGCTCGGTGATCCCGCCGGCGTGGGAGACGTCCGGCTGGATCAGGTCCACCGCGTCCGCCTCCAGCACCTCCTTGAAGTCCCACCGCGAGTACATCCGCTCGCCGGTCGCGATCGGGATCGTCGTCGACGCCCGGATCGCCGAGAGCGCGTCGTTGTTCTCGGGTAACACCGGCTCCTCGATGAACATCGGGTCGTACGGCTCCAGCGCCGCCGCGAGCCGGCGGGCCATCGGCTTCGCCACGCGCCCGTGGAAGTCGACCCCGATGTCGACCTCGTCGCCGACCGCCTCCCGGACGGCCGCGATCCGGTCGGCCGCGGCGTCCACCGCCGCCGGCGCGTCGATCGACTCCAGCTCCGGGGTCGCGTTCATCTTCAGCGCCGAGAAGCCCGCATCGACCTTCTCGCGGGCGGCCTCGCCGACGTCCGCCGGGCGGTCCCCGCCGATCCACTGATAGACGCGGACCCGGTCGCGCGCGCGGCCGCCGAGCAGCTCGTGGACGGGCGCGCCGAGCCGCTTCCCCTTGAGGTCCCACAGCGCCTGGTCGATCCCGGCGATGGCGCTCATCAGGACCGGCCCGCCGCGGTAGAAGCCGCCGCGGTACATCGTCTGCCAGTGGTCCTCGATCCGCGTCGGGTCCTCGCCGAGCAGGTAGTTGTCGAGCAGCTCCTCCACCGCCGCGGCGACCGTCTTGGCGCGGCCCTCCACGACGGGCTCCCCCCAGCCGACCCTCCCGTCGCTCGTCGTGAGCTTCAGGAACAGCCAGCGGGGCGGCACTTCGAACAGCTCGTAGTCGGTGATGTGCATGGTGTGTTGGGGTAACTCCGAACCGGTCCGCCGGTCGCGGGACTCGGGCTTCGTCCGTCGCGGCGGGCGTCCGTAGTCGCCGCCGGCGTCCGACCCGGACCGGTCCGTCGCCACGGTCGTACTTGCCCGTCCGTCCGTTAAATAGCGGGCGGGTGCGGTCGTCCGCGCCCGACCCCCACACGGCCGATTTAAGACCCCCCGCGGGCAGGTACCACGCATGCGAACCGACCGACTCGACCGGATCACGGAGGGCGGCGTGATCGCGATCCTCCGCGGCGTCGAATGGGACGACGCCGTGGCGGTCGCGGACGCCGTCGTCGACGCCGGCGTGACGGCGCTGGAGGTGACGGCGGACACGCCGAACGCGATGGCCTCCATCGAGGCGATAGCCGAGCGCACCGACGACGCCGTAGTCGGCGCCGGCACCGTCCTCGACGCGGAGACCGCGCGCGCGGCGCAGCTCGCCGGCGCGGAGTTCCTCGTGACGCCGACGGTGAACCCCGACGTGATCCGGACGGCGAACCGCTACGGGACGCCCGTCGTCGTCGGCGCGTACACGCCGACCGAGGCGATCGAGGCCTACGAGGCCGGCGCCGACGCGGTGAAGGTGTTCCCCGCGAAGACCGGCGGACCGGACCACGTCGCGGCGATCGGCGGCCCGCTCCCGCAGATTCCGCTCGTGCCGACCGGCGGCGTCGGCGCGGACAACGCGGGCGAGTACGTCCGGGCGGGCGCGGTCGCGGTCGGGGTCGGCAGTTCGATCGTCGACGACGAGGCGGTCGCCGCCGGCGACTTCGACGCGATCCGGGCGAACGCGCGCGCGGTCGTCGAGGCCGTCTCCGCCGCGCGGGAGTGACTCGTTCGGCGGTCCGACTCGGTGCCGCCGCCGTGCGCGACGCCCCTACCGCGCTGGCGACCGAGTCTCGTCGGCGGAGTCGGGAGACGGGGACCGAACCGCGTCCCACCCGCTGATACAGGCCTCACAGAGGTAGTACGCGAACCCGTCGACGTCTCGATGCGTGAGCGAGGCGTCGATACCACACCTCTCGCAGTTCATGGCCGGGAACTACGCCAAGACGGATATATGTCTTCTGCTCGCGGTCGCATCCGTGATAATTCGGTAGAAAACCGACGGAACGGAGATTCAGCTCGGTTTCTCCGAGCGCGGCCGCCTATCGCAGCGCGTCGAGCTCGAACTCGAAGGCCGCGACCGGCACCTCCAAGTCGTGTTCGACGAGCACCGCGGGGTGGAGCTCGCCGATCACGCCGACGCGCTCGCCGTCGACCTCGACGGCGGCGGCGCGGCCCTCGATGAATGAGGGGTGTTCGGTCCGCGGGGTCGCCAGCTCGGCGTCGAAGTCGTCACAGAGCGCCTGGAGGCGCCCCTTCGCGGCCTCGTAAGAGGCGTCGCGACGGGCGACCGCCCCGGCGACGTGGCGGGACTCGGCGACGTTCGCGTCCTCGTCGTCGTCGCGCTCGGCGACGAAGCCGACCTCGGCGACGTCCTGCGGGTAGGCGTTGTGGGTGTTCCGCTCTAACAGCATCACGAGCGACGGGAGCGCCCAGGTGCGGAGCTGGGTGTACTCCTCGCTGTACGGCTCCGTGATCTCCACGGGGTCGCCGCCGCCGAAGACGCCGGCGCTCGCGTTCGGTTCGTCCGCCCCGGCGACCGCGGCGCCGCCAGTGCCCGGCTCGACGTTCATCCGGTCGTAGTTCTCCGTCCCGCTCGTCATGTGGAAGTTCAGGAGGTCCTCGAAGCCGAGGCCGACGAGGCTCGTCCGGACCGCGTCCTCTAACCGCGAGCGCTCGTGGCGCCCGCCGACGGTGCCCACGTCGGGGTAGCGCGGCTCCAAGTTGTCGAAGCCGTACGCGCGCCCCACGTCGTCGACGAGGTCGAGCGGATGGAGTACGTCGACGCGGTACGGCGGAATCTCCACCTCGTAAGACACGTCCTCGTCGAGGGTGTAGGAGGCGTCGAGGCCGGCGCGCTCGAAGCAGTCGACGACCTCCTCCGGCTCGAACTCGACGCCGAGCAGCGTCTCGATCCGGTCGTGCGAAACCGTCTTCTCGTCGACGTCGAGGTTCGGGCGGACGAGCTCGCGGCCGTACTCGCTCGGGTGGGTCGCGCCGTCGGCGTAGTTCACCTCGACCTCCTCGATCGTCGCGCCGCGGGCCGACAGCGCGTAACAGATAATCGTACACATCCGGTCGATCGTCCACTGGTCGGTGCCGGTGAGCTCGACGAACAGCTCGCGGGAGCCGGTCGTCACCTCGGTGCGCTTCCCGTTGATGACGGGCGGGAACGAGAACAGCCCGAGCTCGTCGTAGATCGCCGGGTAGCGGTCGAGCCCTTCGACGAGGTCGGCGTAGGTCGTCCCCGTGTCGTGTTCCGCCAAGACCTCGTTCGGGGTCAGCTCGTCGTTCGCGTCGAGCGGAACGAAGGTATCGCCGTCGGGGTCGACGCCGCGGTAGGCGATCGACGGCTCCGAGCCCTCCTGGAGGGGCGCGCCCTTCACCATCGCGAGGTCGTGGATGCCGATGGCGCCCTTCGCGCGGCCGCGGCCCATCGTCGCGTGGAGCTTCTCTTGGAGCTGGATCAGCGAGTCGAGCGCGCCCTCGTCGAGGTCGAGGCCGCGGACCACGGCGCCGGTGACGTACGGCCGCTCGTCGGGCACCGACTCGTCGACCTCGATCGTCCACTCGGGGTCGTTCGTGTCGGGGACGTAGACGCCGCGGTCGTCGCCGTAGTGGTAGCGGAGCGAGCGCGCGACCCCCTCGACGGAGAGCCGGTCGAGCCGGTCGGGCGCGAACTCGAACTGGAGGAGCCCGTCGTCGGTCTCGCCCTCGAACTCCAAGCCGAGCCCGAACAGGTCCTCCTTGAACTCCTCGTCGCTCGTGTCGGTGCGACCCGTCAATCCGCGCAGCTCGTCGGTGTCGATGTCGACGACGGGCATCAGTAGCTCACCTCCGCGTTCCGCAGGAAGTCGATGTCGGCGAGGGTGCCGTGGAGGTCGCGGATGTCCTCCGCCCCGGTCGTGAGCATCGCCAGTCGCTCCAAGGCGAGCCCCCACGCCATCACATCGCAGTCGACGCCGAGCGGGCCGGTGACCTCCTCGCGGAAGACGCCGGAGTTGCCGATCTCGATCTCCTCGCCCGTCTCCGGGTGCTCGCCGAACAGCTCGAAGGAGGGCTCGGTGTAGGGGTTGTAGTGCGGCTTGAACCGGATGTCGGTGATCCCGAACTGCCGGTAGAACTCCTCGAAGGTGCCCATCAGGTCGCGCACCGAGAGGTCCTCCGCCATCACCCACCCCTCGATCTGGAAGAACTCCAGCAGGTGCGTCGGGTCGAGCGTGTCGTTGCGGTACACCTTCTCGACCGAGAAGTAGCGCTGCGGCGGCTCCAGCTCCGCGCCCGCGATCCCGGAGAGGTAGCGCATCGACAGCGACGTGGTGTGACCGCGTAAGGCGACCTCGCGGGCGAAGTCGGCCGACCACGGCGAGTGGTAGCCGTCGCCGTCGAGCCCCCAGCCGTCGCGGTGGGCGGCCTCGACGCGGGCCATCAGCTCGTCGGGAATTCCCTCCATCGGGTCCACGTCGAGCGCGAACCGGTCCCAGTGGGTCCGCGCCGGGTGGTCCTGGGGCATGAACAGGCAGTCGTTGATCCAGAAGTCGGCGTCCGCGTGGGGACCCTCCATCTCCTGGAACCCCATCCCGACCAGCACGTCCTTCACGCGGTCGGCGGTCCGACGGAGGACGTGTTTCCGGCCGCCGCGGGCCGTCTCCGCCTCGGCCTCGACGTTGTACTCGGCGAACTCGGCGTCGCGCCACTCGCCGCTGGCGAGGAGCTCGGGCGTGAGCGCCCCGACCGTCTCGGTCGCCTCCACGCCGGTCATCAGCGCGTCGACGCCGTCGTCGGTCAGCGTCACCGTCCGCGTGACCGACTCGCCGACCGCCACTAACCCGCGCGAGTCCAGCTGGTCGATCACCGACTCGTCGACGCTGAGGGCGTCGGCGTCGAGCCCCTCACCCTCACCGCCCGCGCCAGCGAGCGCGGCGAGCGCCGTCGCCTCGGGGTCGGCGTTCGGGTCGGCGTCCGGGTCGACCGAGAGCTCGCCGCCGTCGACGCTCCCGAACCCCTTCCGTGCGAAGTTCGCCAAGGCGATGTCGACCTCGGGGCCCTCCAGGCCCGCTCCGCCGATGACTTCGCCCATCGAGGCCGGCTCGGCGTCGGCGCCCGCGTCGAGCCCGGCCCGGTAGAGCCGCGTCTCGGGGAGCCCCGCGTCGACGTAGGTCCGTCCCTCGTCGGTGAGTTCGAGCGTCTCGTCGGTCGCCGACCCGACCTCGACGAGCCCCTCGTCGGCTAGGTCGAACGCCGCGCCGGCGACCGTCTCCGGCTTCAGGTCCGTCTCCGCAGCTATCTCCGCCACCGTTCGTTCGTCCGTCGCGCTCGCGGCCTCGAGGACCGCGAGCTGTCGTTCCGGGAGTCGCATTCGAGTTGTCTCTACACGCGTGCGGCTGGTTGGTAACGGTTCCGGGACCGGGACGCCGGAAGAGAATCGTTTCTAATAAATTGAACGGACGAGTTATATACTGTATCGGTGTAGGGGAGCTATGAGCAGCGCAACGGCCGGATCGAGCGATTCCGGTTCTGCCCCGGAGACGACCCGCGTCCGCCACGGCGGCGACGGCCCCGCGCCCAGCCTCGCCGTCGTCGAGGCGATCGCCGAACTCGCCGGCGTCGACCCGACCGACCTCCCCGAGGCGGGCGTGGTGCTGTACGACCACGTCGACCCGGACGCGCTGAACGCGCTCGTCGCCGGTCGGTCCGACAGCGACGTCGACGTCTCGCTCACGGTCGCGGGCTACGACGTCCGCGTCGGCCCCGACACCGCGGTCGCCCGTCGAGACGGCAACTGAACCGATCGGCGACGCGTCTACTTCTCGCCGCCCGCCCGCTCGCGGAGCCGCGCGATCCGGTCCCCGAGCGGCGGCTGGACCTCGAACCACGTCGACCAGTCGCCGGTCTCCGGCTCGACCCCGCGGCGCTCCGCGACCCGTTCGAACGCGTCCGCGACCCGCTCAGCGCCCACCGCGTCCGCGGCGCGGGCGTCAGCCGCGTACTGGACCCGTCGGCCGGCCCAGAAGGAGGCGACCCCCACGGCGACGAGGGCGGCGAAGCCGGACTCGAACGGGACGAGCGCCGTGACGACCGCTGCCAACGTCGCCAGCACGGCCCCGACTGCGACGGCGCGGAACTCGGCGTAGTACGTCGCCGCCCGCCCCGCCTCCGCCGCGAGCAGCCCGACCGCCACGTCCTCGTCGAGGTCGGTCAACACGTCCGCCGTGAGGAACAGCACCCGACGGCCGGGCGGCCCCCGGACCGAGACCTCTGCGGGGCCGGCGGCCGCGGATCCTCCGCCCTCGTCGCCGTCGCCGCCGTGGTCGTCCCCGCGGTCGTCGCCCTCCCCGTCGACGGACTCGATCGCGACCCGGTCGAGGTCGAGTCCGCCGGGGTCGGCCAGCGCCGCGATCTGTGCCCGCTCCGCGTCCGTCGGCTCCCGTAACTCCCGGTAGCGGTCGGCCGCGTACAGCGGTCCCACCGAGACCGCGAGCGCGGCGAGGACGCCGACGCCGACGACGAGCGCGACCCTGATCATCGCTCTCGCCGACGGGACGACCGGAGTAAAAAGGCGCGGTGTCGCGACGCGTTTCCGCTCTTCTCGTCTCGCACACCTCACCCGTCTCGCTCCTCACTCCGGAACGCGCCGCGCGAGCGCCCGAACCGCCGCCGCGGCCTCGCTGTCGGGTGCGGCGCTCACGATCGGGCGCTCCGTCGCCACGGACCGCCCGACACGGGGGTCGGCCGGGACCACCTCGATCGGCGCGCCGAGCGCGTCGCCGATCGGTCCGACCGGCGGCTCCTCCGTCACGCGGTTGACCGCGCAGCCGACCAGTCCGGCGTCGAGCTCGCGAGCGAGCTCCCGGGTGCGGATCGCGTCGGCCAGCGCGAACGCCCGGGGAGAGACGACGAGGAGGCAGGCGTCCGCGACCGCGAGCGGCACGCCGGCGTCGGCGCGGCGCCCCGCGGGACAGTCGAGGACGACGGTCCCGAACTCGCGCTCGACCGCGGCGACCGCCCCCGCCAACCGCGTCAGGTCGGCCGCCCGCGCGCCGGCCAGCGTCCGCCCGCACGGGACGACGTCGACCGGCCCCGACCGGACCGTCTCTGTCGGGTCCGCCGCGCCGGCGAGCACGTCATGAAGATCTGGACCGCGGCCGTCCGGCAGGTCGGCCATCCCGAGGTCGGCGTCGATGACGACCCCGCCGAGCGCGGCGGCGACGTTGTACGCGAGCGTCGTCTTCCCGACGCCCCCCTTCCCGCCCGCGACCGCGAGGATCACGCCAGTCCCTCCAGCGCCTCGGTCGGGACCTCGCTCTCCTCGGCGCGCTCTGCCAGCGCCGCGGCGCGGTCGCGGACCGCCTTCAGGCGCTCGGCGTCGGCCGCGACGCACTCGTCGAGTCCCTCCACTGCGTCGAGGCCGCCGGCCTCCTCGACGACCGCCGTCGCCGTCGCGAGGTCGGCGTCGTCGAGTCGCTCCGCCCGCTCGATCCGCGCCTCGACGGCCGCGAACCACGCGTCGATCTCGTCGGGGTCCGCCGCGCTCGGCGTCGGATCGGCGACCGCCGACTGGTCCGCGTTGCCGTCCCTCGCTCCCCCGTCGACGCCGTCGCCCTCTTCGCCGTCGCCCTCCTCGCCGTCGCCAATTACCGAGTCACCGTCCACCCCGTTGACGGCGTCACCCGCTTCCGCCCCGGCGACCGCGCGCCGCGGGGGGCGATGTGATTCGAGGTCGCGCACCGCCGCCCGCGCGAGGTCGGACTCGCCCTCGGCCGCCGTACGACCGTCGTCCGCGTCCGCGGGCTCGACGTTCGCGATTTCGACCGGCGGCTCGACGGGATCGGCGAGCGCAGCGAACCCGAACGCCGCGCGGTCGCCCGGATCGATCTCCGCGATCACGCCGTCTTCGTCCCACCCGGATTCGGGGACGCCGCCGCGCCGCGGCGGGAGGACGGGGCCGTCCAGCCGGCTCTCGATTCGGACGCGCCGCGGGACCGCTCCGTCGTTGCGCACCCGGACGCCGACGAGCGACGCGTCCCCCTCGCGGTCGACGGACCAGTCGAGTTTCATGCGCCGAGTGCCGCGGAATCGTATTTAAGTCTCGGGACGGACCCGCCGCGCGCCGCCGCCGTCGGACTCACCGCCCGTCGGACGCGCCTCGGAGGCGAACGTCCCTCGCTCGGAGCAGCGACCGCGCGCTCCGCTCGGACGCCGCGACCGCTCGAGCCGCGTCGCCGCGCAGTTCGACAGCGCCGTCGAGCGCCGCGACCCTGACCGCCGCGAGCGACGCCGCGACCGGGTCTCCGTCGTAGTCGCCCGGCGCCGGGCCGGCCGCGTCCGGATCGCCGCCCGGGACGACCGCGAGCGCGCGCCGGAACGCCGGATGGACCGCCTCGCCGAGTTCGCGGCGGGCGGTCCGCCGCCGGTTTCGGAGCCGGTCGCGGAGCCGCAGCCGCCGTCGCCGCTCGTCGCGGTTCCGGGCCGCCTCGGCCCGCGCCCGTTCGAGCGCCTGCTCGGCGGCGATCGCCTCCGTCTGCGCGGCCGACAGCTCCGCGGCCGCCGCCTCCAGATCGTCGAGCGTCTCGTCCGCCTC
The DNA here is from genome assembly GCF_002355655.1 of Halorubrum trapanicum. Classification (NCBI taxonomy): domain Archaea; kingdom Methanobacteriati; phylum Methanobacteriota; class Halobacteria; order Halobacteriales; family Haloferacaceae; genus Halorubrum; species Halorubrum trapanicum. Next base: position 1,820,332 of record NZ_AP017569.1, read on the forward strand.
GGCGTCGACCGCGCGTCGCGCCCGGGCGTCGCCGCGCAGCGCCGCGACCCGTTCTTTCAGCCGCTCGGTCTCCCCCGTAGTCTCGGCGACCCGTCGCCGCGCCGCCGTCAGGTCGACCGGGTCGATCTCGATCGCCGCGAGCTCCGCCTCGATCCCGTCGATCTCCGCCGCGACCGACGCGGTCCGGCCCCGCGAGCGCGCGGCCGCCGCGAGCTGCCGCCGGAGTCCCGCCTCGGTGGGGAGCCGCCCGAGCATCGCGCTCGGTTCCGGCGGCTCCTCGACGGCGGTGGTCTCGTCTTCCCTCTCGTCTTCGTCCTCCTCGTTGTCCGATCCCGACGCCGTCGACCTCGCCCCGGTCACAGCTCTCGCTCGCGCATTTCGTCCGGGTCCGGATGCTCCGTCCCCGCCGCGAAGGCGGCGTACGGCGTCGACTTCGCGGACCGGTCCGCGTAGGCCGCGGCGGCCTCTCGGACCGGCTCGTCGACGGCGACGAACTCGTTGAACGGCTCGGTGCGCTCTATCTGGACGTCGCCGCCGTACGACTCCCGCAGCCGCAGCGCGAGGAAGGCGGCGTACACCGTCTCGTCGAACAGCGCGGCGCGGCCGAACCGCCGGGAGACGACCGACTCGTGGCGGCGACACAGGTTCCGGAGACCGGTTCGGGCGGCCGCCGAATACGTCACGACCAGCAGCACGCCCGCCGGTGGTCGGTTTTCCAATTTAGCCGTTCCGGACCGGAACGTTTCAGCCGCCTTCAGCGACGCCGACCCGACACGCGGATCCCTGGCTCCGAAGTCGGGTCCTCAGAACCGCTCGACGTCGAAATCCGGCCGGTCGGCGTCGCCGTCGATCCGGGCGTCGCCGTCTTCGTCGCCCTCGCCGCCGATCCCGCTAGCCGCGAGGGCGCGCTCGCGCGCGGCCGGCTTGGAGGGCGCGACGACCACGGTGCCGTCGACCGGGTCGTCGCCGACCGCGCGGAACACGTCACCGTCGCCGTCGAACTCGGTGGCGTACGTCCGGAGCACGGCCGCGACGCGCCGCTCCGTGGCCGCGAGGTCGGCGTCGCCGTTCTCGAACTCACGGAGCGCGTCCTCGACGTTCCGTATCGCGGAGATGCGGTCCATCTACGTCGTCCTGAGGTGGCCCTGCTTGGGCTCGTACACCTCGCCTTTCGTCCGGAGCTTCTCGATCTCCTGTTCGGCCTTCCCCGGATCCATCCCGATCTCGCCGGCGCGATCGATTACCTCGTCGACGGGCGCGCCCTCCTCGTACTCCTCCTCGATGTCGGCGATCAGCGCCTTGATGTTCTTGATGCGGTCGCGCTGGCTCTTCGAGGTGCCCGTCTCGACCACGTCGGCGTCGAACTGCCCCGTCTCCGGGTCGACGCCGATGTCCTTGAGACACGACTCGACGATGTCGGTCGCGCGGTCGGCGTCCTCGCGCTCGACGGTGTCCGAGAGGCGCACCCGCGCGCTCGCCTCCGAGAGGCGCACCATCGCCTCCAGCTTCCGCGCCGTCACCGGCACCGGCGCGTCCTCGTCCGCGCCCTTCGAGCGCAGGTCGACGTAGAACTCCTCGATGAGCTCCTTCGCCTCGTCCGTCATCGTCGGGAAGCAGGACCGCTTCGCGTGGGCGATGTACTTGCGCAGCAGCTCCGAGTCGATCTCGGGCGCGACCTCCTCGGTCACCTCCGCCACCTGCTCGGAGGTGAACTCCGAGCTCGCCAGCTCCTCGCGCTGGGTGTTGAGCTCGCCGGCGTAGTTCGTCTTGATGATGTGTTTCGCCAGCCGGGAGTCGTGCTCCGGGTCCGGGCTGTCCGTCACCGTGAAGATCAGGTCGAACCGCGAGATGAGCGCCGGCTCTAAGTCGATCTGCTCGCCGATCGGCTCGTACTGGTCGAATCGACCGTACTTGGGGTTCGCGGCACCGAGCAGGGAACACCGCGCCTTCAGCGTCGCGTTGATCCCTGCCTTCGAGACGGAGATCTTCTGTTGTTCGAGGCCCTCGTGCATCGCGGAGCGGTCGGAGGAGTTGTGGACGACGAGCCCGTTCGCGACGAAGTTGTGCGTCCCCTCGACGGTCAGGTCGTACACCTTCGGCCGCCGTCCGTCCTCGATCCGCGCCAGTATCGACCGCAGTTCCGTCTTCACGGCGTCGACCTCAGCCGCGACGGCCTCGCGCAGGTCACCGAGACGGTCCGTTTCGACGGCGCCGGACAACCAGCGCGACACGGTCGCCTGACTCACGTCCAGTCTCGACGCCACGTCCGCCTGACTGATCTCATACGCGTCGAGCGCCGCCGACAGCTCCGCTCGCGTCTCGCCGACCGGACCGCGGTCGAGCAGTTCGCGAGCGCGCTCTTCCGCCGTGTCGACCGACCCGCCGATCACGTCGGCGAGGCGCTGTCGCAGCACCTCACCACGGTGTTCGGTCGACTCCGGCGGAACGGTTTCGACCGACTCCACACGTCGCCACTTCACGTCGCCGCGGACGAACTCGCGGAGGTCGTCGAGGTCGGTCTCCGCGACTTCGGTAAGGATCTCTCGGAGCCGCTCAGTCACCGCCCGACGGACCTCGTCGCGTTCGCCCCACTCGCGGGAAATCTGCTGTTGGGACAGCGTCGTTCCCTCGGCCAACTCGGACTGCGAGACGTGGTATCGGCGCCGTAGCTCCGAGAGCGTCTCCCACGTCGGCGTCTCGTCGAGCGCGTCCCGGTCGGCGGCGGCCGTCTCCAGTCTGTTCTCGAACGCCGCGAGCACTTGGCGGGCGCGGTGGAGCGAGATGTTCGCGGCCCCGGTCTCGAAGTCGTGATACGTGACCGCGTCGAGCCCGCACTCGCTTTGGTAGAGCCGGAGTGAGTCGCGACACCGCGCGAGCACGTCGTCGACCTCCGGGACCACGTCGAGGATCGTTCGGTCGCCGTCCGCGGCGTCGACGACGCGGTCGAGCGCCGCCGCCTTCCGCGTGGCCGTGAATCCGACGTACCGCCGGAACGCCGCGAGCGAGTCGGCGTCGGTCACCGTGAGGTAGTACACGTCGCGGCCGCCGTCTCGTTCGCGGTGCTGGAGCTGGCTCGACACGCTGAACCCTAAGAGCAGGCTCCGCGTGCCCTCCAGCAGGTCCCGGCTCGCCGACGCTATCCGGACGTTGCCCGCCGACTCGTCGACGTGTCCCTCGCTGTCGGCGAGCGCGCGGACGAACGCGGCCTTCGCCGCGCGGCTCCCGGCCGAAACGGGGGTCGGGAAGCACTTCTCGTCGTACCGACCGAGGTTCATCCCCGCGTCGAGGACGGCGTCGGCGTGTTCCTTCCCCGTGATGCGAACCGTCTCGACGCCGTCGTCACGCTTCTCGCTCGGCGGTCGAACCGGCTCCGCGTCGAACGCCGCCCGCGCCGCGCGCTCGAAGTCGTCTAAGAGTTCGTCGTCCGCGTTGGTGAACCGGACGCCGTAGACGCCCTCGTCGCGGTCGTAGAAGACGTTGCCGTCGCCCGAGAGGTATCCGAGGACGCTCGCCATCGCGGCGTCAACGCCGTCAGCGTCGACGGATCCATCGTCGAGCGGTTCGACGCTCCCGACGCCGCCCGCCATTGCTGCCGCTCCGGCGCCGTCGGCGGCCTTCGTCGGAATCTCTCGGGGCACGTACACCCAGTCGCCGTCGTCGAGCGCGGCCGCCTCGCGCTCGACGCGCTCCCCGTCGTCGAGGACGAAGAACGGGTGGTCGGCGGTCGCGGTCAATGACTCGCCGGTCTCGGTCGTCACCCGGGTCAGCTCCGACGGCGCGTCGTACTCGTGGACTGCGGAGACGGGGCGCTCGACGAGGTTCCCGTCCTCGTCCATCGACCAGACGTCGAGGTCGACGTCGCGGACGCGGCGCCCGTTCGAGAGCTCCTCGACGTCGCCGTCCTCGGCCGCTTCACGCGCTAGTTCGTCGATGCGCTCGACGCGGCCGTCCGCGAGCGTCACCAGCGCGTCGCCGGTGACGCAGTCCATCTTGTCGAGCTCGTCGACCGCTGCGATCCCCTTGTCTGCGAGCACGAGCGCGCCGGCTTCGAGCGACCACTGCTGCCCGTCGCCGAAGTCGTCTCTTACGGCTGCAGCAGTAAGGCCGGCTGCAGAACTGCCTTTCCCGGACGTGTAGACGGACCGCGGTGCGATGTTCTCGACGTACGAGATCATCTGGGAGTTATGCGAGACGACCCCGTTCGAGACGTAGTTGTGCGTTTCCGCTACTTCGAGGTCGTAGACCCAGTCATCCTCGGATTTGACCTGCTTGATGGACGCAATCGACTCCAATCGAACTTCTTCCACGACCGAGGTGTTCTGACCACCAGACGCGGCGACGCCACCATCTGTGGCAGCGCGCGGTGCGACGGCCACACAGTCGCCGACGTTGAGTTCATCCGCACGCCGAGGAACGTGTCTGGCACCATCTTGGACGAAAAGCGGATGCGACGGTGTCACCTCCAGTTCCGTGCCGGAGGTAGTCTCGATACGATACATCGTTTCGGGAGCCTCGCGCTTCCAGACTTTAGTCGCTCGCGCGGATCCGATCGTTCCGTCCGACTGTAGCGATGGAACCTCGAAATTGACCTCGTCGAAGACGCCGTCGTCGACCGGTTTCGGATCATCGAGGTTTTCCTCGACGAGATCGCCTATCGGAACCTCTCGTCCGTCTGTAAGTGTCACTTTTGTGTTATATTTCAAACACTTACCAGTACCCGGGTCACCGATCAGGAGCATGTGGAGGTCGCCCCGGATCCGCGACCCGTCGGGGAGGTGCTTCGTCACGCCGGAGAACAGCTGGAGGATCATCGCGAGCTTCTCCTCCTCGTAGCCGTAGATGGCGGGGGCGATGGAGCCGACCATCGCCTCGTAGATGTCGTCGCGCTCGGAGAGCTCGATGATGTCGCGTTTGTCCGCCTCGGTGATGTCCATGTCCTCGAACTCCTCGTCCTCGATGGCGATGGAGACGCCGTCCATGTACAGGTCGAAGATGGCGGACTTCTCGTTGCCCTGCTCGACCTGCTCGATGTGGAGGACGCCGACGCAGGTGACGTGGTCGCCGGGGCTCACCTCGCCGGTGATGTCGTCGACGATGTCGACGTCGAGCGACTGGGGGGTCTCGCCGCCGCGGAGCCCCTCGGGCGACTCCTGGATGCGGAGCTTCTGGGAGTCGACGAACTCGGACTGGTCGAAGTTGACGCGGAACGGGCCCTGCCGCTCGCAGCCCTGGCACTCGTGGGGCTCTTGGAAGCCGCCGTCGCTCTGGGGGATGTACGTCATGGTGCCGCAGCGCTGGCACTCGAAGGCGGCCTCGGTCACCTTGGGGCGGACGTCCGTGGCCTTGCGGACGATGCCCTGGATCGAGACGAGCTTGCCGATGTGGTCGTCGTGAACGCGAATTCCCCGGATATCGACGCTCTCGGGGAGGTCCTCGATGCGGACGTGCGCGCGGCCGAGGCTGACGTCGGCGGGGAGGTCGTAGAGCCGCAGCGCCTCCTCGGCGTACTCGCGCATCTGCTCCGGCTTGTTCAGGAAGTCCTCGGCGAGGTCGCGGTCGAACTGGAAGAGGTCGTCGTAGGAGACGTACAGCGAGCGCTGCTCGTTGGGGTACCGCTGCGCGAGCTGCCCGATCTCCTCCCGATAGTAGTTGCGATAGAACTGAATGAACCGCTCCGTGAGGTCCTGGGTGCCGGCCTGAGCCATTGCGACACCACTTCGTCGGCATCACGTATGAACCTCCGGTTCGGGGCGGACGTGGTCGCGTGGCGGGGGTGGGAAGCCACGGCACGCTCTCGCCGCGCCTCCGATTACGCGCGCCCGACGAACGTCGCGTCGGCGGAGGTGCGCCCCTCGTTGAACGAGAGTACCTTCGCGCGGATCACGTCGCCCGTTTCGAGCCCGCCCGGGATGTCCTCGGTGAAGAGAACGAACCCCTCGACCTTGCCGACGGCGACCTCCTCGCCGGAGTGGTGGTCGGTGAGCTCGGTGACGCCGAACTCGTACGTCTCGCCGATCTCGACCGGCGGGTCGCGCTCCTGAGCCGCGTCGTGGGCGCGCTTGGACTCGCGCGCGTCGGCGGAGGGGCCGCGGAGCCGTCGGGCGAGCACGAACAGCGCGATCAGCGCGACCGCGACGGCGAGGCCGACGACGAGCGGCGAGGTGGGAATCATACCCGGGCGGTCGACCGGGACCACCTAAACGGTGTGGGTCGGCGGCGACGTTTCGACGGTCGATGGCGGTACCTCGCGACGCCGTCGCCGCCCACTCGCGACCGGCCCGGTCCCGCCGCGCCCGCATGAGAAACGCCTTTGCCCTCGAAGCCCCCCTCTCGATCCGATGCGACACAGCCGCGGTTCCCGACGGCTCGCGCACGGGTGTGGTGTGCCGTGAAGGTCGCGGACGCGGTGCCGGAGTTCGCCGACGCCTTCGGGTTCGACGAGTTCAACCGGATGCAACGGGAGGCGCTCCCGGGCATCCTGGAGACCGACCACAACGTCGTCGCGTCGGCGCCGACGGCCTCCGGAAAGACGGCGCTCGCCGAGCTCGCGATCTGCCGGACCCTCGCGGCGGGCGGGACCGCTCTCTTCATCGCGCCGCTGCGGGCGCTCACCAACGAGAAGGAGAGCGAGTGGGAGCGGTTCGAGGAACTCGGCTACTCCGTCTACGTCGTCTCGGGCGAGCGCGACCTCAACCCCCGGCGCGCCGAGCGCGCGGACGTGCTGGTGACGACGCCCGAGAAGGCCGACAGCGCGACGCGGAAGCACGACTCCGCGCGCTACTCGTTCATCACCGACGTGGACTGCGTCGTCATCGACGAGGTCCACCTGCTCGACTCCGAGAAGCGCGGCGCGGTCCTCGAAGTCACCGTCTCGCGGCTCCGCCGGCTCCAGGACCCGCGCGTCGTCGCGCTGTCGGCGACGATGCCGAACATCGACGACGTCGCGGAGTGGCTCGACGCCCCCGCGGAGACGACGTACGCGTTCGGCGACGAGTACCGCCCGGTCGACTTAGAGACCGGGGTGAAGACGTACTCGCACGGGTCGAACGCGTTCGCCGACAAGTACCGCCGGCTCTACCGCGCGCTCGACTTAGCCGAGCCGCACGTCCGCGAGGACGGGCAGGCCTTGGTGTTCGTCTCCTCGCGGCAGGACACGGTCCAGGCGGCCAAGAAGGCGCGCGACGAGATCACCGAGCGCGACATCCCGATCGACTCGCGGGACGACTACGACTTCCACAACGAGGCCAAGGAGCTGACCAACGACACGCTCCGCCAGTCGGTCACCGACGGCGTCGGCTTCCACCACGCCGGGCTCGGGAAAGCGGACCGCGACCGCGTCGAGGAGTGGTTCAAGCGGGGGAAGATCAAGTTCCTCTTCTCGACGTCGACGCTCGCGTGGGGGGTGAACCTCCCCGCCCGCTGCGTCGTCATCCGGGACACGAAGTACCACGACCCGCTGGAGGGGGAGACGGACATCTCGCCGCTCGACGTGCTCCAGATGCTCGGCCGCGCCGGGCGCCCGGAGTACGACGACGTGGGGTACGGCTGGGTGGTCTGCGACCGCGCCGACGCGGACAAGTACCGGAAGCTGCTGCGCGAGGGCAAAGAGATCGAGTCGCGGCTCGCGGCCGACCTCGAGTCGCACCTCAACGCCGAGATCGCGATGGGGACGATCCGCGGGCTGGAGGACGTGATGGCGTGGCTGGAGACCACCTTCTACTACGTCCGCGCGCAGTCCGAGCCCGAGGCGTACGACTTCCCGACGCTCCGGGACCGCGTGCGCGACACGCTCGAATCGCTCGTCGACGACGGGTTCGTCGCGGCCGACGACGACCTCGCGATCGAGCCGACCGGACTCGGGCGCCTCGCCTCGAAGTACTACCTCCGCCTGGACACCGCGCGCCGCTTCCGGCGCCTCGCCGACCGCGAGACGCTGACGGTCGACTCCGTGTTGGAGACCGTCGCCTCGGCCGGCGAGTTCGACTCCGTCTCGGCGCGCTCGGCCGAGTCGGACGCGATCGACCGAATTCTCGACGGGCGCGACACGGACTTGGAGGACGGCCACCGCAAGGTGTTCGCCATCCTGCTCGCCGGGATGGCGGACTCGATCCCCTCGGACCTCCGGTCGGACGCGTGGGTGATCCGGCAGAACGCGCTGCGCCTGCTCGCCGCGCTCGCGGAGTTCCTCGACCGCTTCGCCGGCCCGCGCGCCGCCAACCTCGCCCGCCGCGTCGAGGCGCGCGTCGAGCACGGCGTCTCCCGCGAGGCGGTCGCGCTCACGGCGATCGAGGGCGTCGGCTCCGGCCGCGCCGAGCGCCTCGCGGACGCCGGTCTCACCTCGCCCGCCGACGTGGTCGACGCCGGCGCGAAAGACCTCGAAAACGCCGGGATGAGCGGCTCCGTCGCGGAGCGCATCGTCGACGCCGCGCGCGACTGCCCCCGGATCGACGTCGACTGGGGAGAGTTCCCGGAGGCCATCGCGGTCGGCGAAAACGAGATGTGCGAGGTCGCCGTGACCGCCGTCTCCGGGAGCGCTCGCGCCGGGATCCGGGTCACCGTCAACGACGTGGAGATGACCGCGACGACGACGTACCTCGACGGCGAGGCGACGGTCCCGGTGGGCGTGTTCGGCCCACCGGACGCCGACGAACTGGAGTTCGTCGTCGAGGTCGTCTTCCCGGACCTGCCGCTGCTGCCCGTCACCGCGACCCGGACGGTTCGGGTGGCGTAGGCGAGCCGGCGTCTGACCCCGATTTTGCGAACTGTCACCAGCAATCGGGTATTTAAATACCACCACCGGTGGCGTCGATAGTTTATAAATAAACGAGGCGGTGGCGTGCGCCTCCGAGCGCCCCTTGGGCGCGAGGAGCACGCGCGAGGGAGTCGCTGGCGCCGACGGCGCCAGCGACGAGGCTGGGGAGGCGTGAGGCTGCGGTCCCGCGAGCGACCGGAGGGAGCGAGCGGGAGCACGGAAGACGCGGCGCCAAGCGAAGCGAGGCGCCGCGTCTTCCGGCGGTGCTTGCGGGGCGGGGCTCAAAGGGGCAGCCGTGAGGGCGAAGCACGCCGCAGTAAGCACCGCAACGAGGGAGCGCCAGCGACCGAGTGAGGCGCGCAGCAAGGCGCGCGAGCCCTCACGGCTGGGGCTTTGGCGGTGTTCGGCGCCGATCCGCAGTCATCTACTTATAAACGAGCGGCTGGGGCTTTGGTGGTGTCCACCGTTACTCTGGTATCAGCCATTTATAAATAAACGACCGGAGCGTCAGAGCGATTCGCCACCTCGTCCCTCCATTAGTGTTCACCGCGACCCGCCACGTATCCCACATAAACCCCCGCAACGAGCGCTTTTCACCCATACCGCGGCCACCCGCCCCATGCCGCAACGACTCCGCGTGCTGGCCGGCGACTGCGTAGTGACCGACCGCGGCGACCGCACCCGCACCCACCGCGGGCGCGTCGTCGTCCTGATCAAACCGGACGACACGACGCTCGTCCACGACGCCGACGGCTACCAGCCCGTCGCGTGGCTCACCCGCCCCGAGAGCGTCGTCGTCGAGGGCGACGGCGACGGGTTCACCGTCACCGCCCGCGACGGCTCCCGCCGACTCCGGGTGGTCGCGGAGGAGGCGACCGCGAGCCGCGCGCTCCCGGTCACCGAGGCGGGCGTTCCGGTCGGGACCTGCCCCGAGGACGGCGGGCCGCTCGTCCGCTCGCGGGGCGATGTGGTGTGCCTCGACTGCGAGGAACGCTGGGGGCTCCCGGCCGGCGCGAGCGTGACGGACGCGACCTGCGACGACTGCGGGCTCCCGAAGATCCGGGTCGAGCGCGGCGAGCCGTTCCACCTCTGTCTCGACCCCGCCTGCGACCCGATGGAGGACGCCGTCAGCGACCGGTTCGACGGAGTTTGGGACTGTCCCGACTGCGATGGCGACCTCCGCGTCCGATTCGCGCCCGGCCGCGTCTACCTCGCCTGCGAGAACGACCCCGACTGCGAGACCACCTTCTCGTTCCCGGCGGGCGTCGTCGTCGACGAGTGCGACTGCGGGCTCCCCGTCTTCGAGACGGCGGCCGGGCTGGGCTGTCTGGACGGCACCTGTCCGCTCGACGGGCACACGATAGACGGCGAAAAGACGGAGAACGGAACGGCGGAAACGCCGGATCCGAACACCGGATAGCGTCGCGTCGACTACTCCGCGAGCTGCTGGCGGCCCGGCGCGATGAGGCGGTCGAGGTACTCCGCGAGCGCGCCCTTCGCGTCCGCGGGGTGGAGCTCGCCGGACTCCAAGTCGGCCTCCAGGTCGTCGTAGGCGTCGTACTCCAAGTCGCCGCCGTACTCCTCCGGGCGCTCGACGGTCACCGCGTCGAAGCGCGGGAACACGTGGTACTCGAACACCTGGAGGACGGGGTTCTCGCGCGACTCCCCCTCGTCGGTCGGCTCGGGGTCGGCCGTCGGCGGGCAGTAGGCGTCGTTCACCTTCGACTCGATGTCCTCGCGGGAGTCCTCCATCGAGATGGTGACGCCCTCGCTGGAGGACATCTTCCCGCGGCCGGTCCCGAGGTCGGCGATGAGTGGCGTGTGGAGGCTCGTCGGCGGCTCGCGGTCGATGCTCGGCAGCACGTCGCGCGCGAGCATGTGGACCTTGCGCTGCTCCATCCCGCCGACCGCGAGGTCGACGCCGAGGTACGGGATGTCGAGCGCCTGCATCAGCGGGTAGACGGCCTGCGACACCTTCACGGAGTCGCCGGAGGTGATCTCGGCCATCGCCCGCTCGGCGCGGGCGAGCGTCGTCTCCAGCTCTAAGGCGTGGAGGTCGAGGGTGTAGTCGTCGTCGAGCTGGAAATCGGAGCCGAGGACGAACTGGGTGTTCGACTCGTCGAGCCCGTAGGCGATGAACTGGTCGCGCATGCGCTCGGCGGTGTGGCGGATCTCCTCGAACGACCCCTTGTCGTTGAGGTAGGCGTGTACGTCGGCCAAAAGGACCGTCACCTCGAATCCCGCCTTCTGGAGGTCGATCAGCTTGTTCGCGGTGAGCATGTGACCGATGTGGAGGACTCCCGAGGGCTCGTAGCCGACGTACGCCCGCTTGCCCTCGGGGTCGTCGGCCAGCGCCTCGATCTCCTCTTCGGTGACCACCTCGGCCGCGTTCCGGGTGATCAGCTCGTGAGCGTCCATACCTCCGAGTGTGCGTTCCCGGACATATGACTTCTGGATGCGTGCGATCGCGTCCCGAACGAGGCGGCGGTGCGCCTCAGTCGCTCTCCTCGGTCTCGGGCAGCGTCCGCCCCGCCCGGTGTTCGGAGATGATCCGGTCGATCCGCTCGGCCTTCTCGTCGCGCCGGCGCTCCTCGGCGCGCTCCTCCCAGTCGTCGACGGCGTCAGCGAGTGCCTCCTCGCTCGCGACCGCCAGCTCGTCCACCTCGCGGACCGGCACCGCGTCCGCGGGCACCACCGGAACCCCTCGGTCGAACAGCACCGCGTCCGCGACGTCCGAGAGGTTCCCCTCGCCGCGGATCACCGCCCGCGGCTCCGTCTCCGCGAGCCGCTCGGCGGTTCGACGCCCGGCTCCCGACGCGTCCCGGAGGAACACCACGTCGCCGGCGACGAGCCCGTACGCCTCGTCGGCGGCGTCGAGCGCGTCGAGCGTGAACTGCTCGACGACCTTCACGCTCACGAGCCCCCGTCCCTCCGCGACGTCGCCGAAGTTCGAGTGGTCGAGCCGCCACAGCTCCTTTAACGTCTCCACCTTCCGTTCGAGATCCTCGACGCGCTCTTGGGCCTCGTCGCGCTCGCGCTCCAACCGGTCCGTCTCGCGCTCCAGCCGCGAGACCGCCCGCCGCTCGCGCGCCTCGATGCGCTCCTCGCGTTTCGCCTCCTCCAGCTCCGACTCCAGCTCCGCGATCCGATCGTCGCGCTCGTCGAGGTCCTCCTCCAGCGACTCGGCGTGCGACTCCAGCCGGTCGACGCGCTCGCGGAGCCGGCGGATCGTCTCCTCCTCCTCGGTGCGCTCGGGCTCGGTGGGGTCCGCCTCGTCGCCGTCGCCGTCGCCGCTCCCGCCACCGCCGCTCCCGTCGTCCTCGCTCAGGTCGTCGATGACGGCCTCGACCGACGAACCGCCCGCGACGACGCCGGCGATCACCGCCCCGCGGTCGAGCCGCGGCGGGGTCTTCGCCGCGATCCGCTCGAACTGGTCCTCGTGGTCGTCGTAGGCGTACAGCGCGGCCGCGAGCGCGTCGCGCTCGTGGTCGTTGTCGTAGCTCGCCTCGCGGGTGCGGTGGAGCTTCTCGTCGACCGGGAGGTCGGTGGTGGGGCGCCAGCCGGCGGCGTCGAACGATCGCCGGAACTTCTCGACGGTCTCCGGCATCGGCTCGACGTCGGCCGCGACGATGATCGGTCGGCCCTGCTCGACGATCCACTCGGTCACCGCGGCGGTGTCGCCGGTCCGCGAGGAGTAGAGGGCGTGGACGGTGCCGTCGAGCCCGACGACCGCGGCCGCGGTGGTGGTGCCGGGATCGATCCCGACGATGACGCGGTCGCGCCGCTTCACGAGGGGCTCGTACTCGATGCCGTCGCGGCGCTCGCGCTCGACCTCGACGCGCACGTCGCCGGCCCGCGAGTCCGAGACCGGAATGTCCTCGGGGCGCGCCTCGACGGTGAACGTCGCGTTCGCGTAGCCGCCGTACTTCTCGGTCACGTCCCGCTCGAACGAGAGGTTCGCCTCCTGTAGCTTCGACTGGACCTGCCGCGTCCGCTTCTTCACGTTGCCGTGGATGCGCCGGGTGTAGCGGTCCTGGCTCCACCCGCCTTTGCCCGTCGAGCGCCCGCGAGACACCTTCACCCGCGTCTCGTCGGTGAACGCGGTCACCTCGTGGCCGACGTTGGCCGCGGCGAGCCGCGCCGACGCTTCCGCCTCCTTCATCGGTTCCTTCCCGTAGGGGATCCCGTGCCGGGAGGCGACCCGCGAGAGCGGCTCCGGGCGCTCCGCGCCGGTCACCTGGACGAGCCTGGTGCCGTCCGGGAGCGACCGGAGGAAGTTGACGAGCTCTCCCTTGTCCGCCGCCAGCTCGTAGGCGTTGTCCGTGGCGACGTAGAGCGGTTCGCGGTCGTCGATCAGGCGGCAGAGCTTTCGGAAGGAGACCACGTCGCGGGTGACCCGGGCCATCGGGCCCTCGGCGTCGGGCGCGTCCGGGTCGTCCTCGTCGACGGGATCGAGGATAACGAGCGCGTAGGAGGGGCTGTCGCCGCGGACGTCGCCGCTGTGGACGTCGACGCCGAACACCGGCCGGTCGCGGGCGCGGATGGTCCGGGTTGTCACGGGCCGAGGTAGGTCGTTGCCGCGTATATACCCCACGCCGGGGGAGACGACCGCTCGGCGCCGAGCCGCCGAGTCCTCAGAGGATTCGCGGCTCGTCGCCCGCCCCCTGCTGCCGCCCGCTGATGATCCCGGGCGTGCCGCCGGTCTGGATGATGTTGAACGCGGTCATCAGGTCCGACCGGGAGATGAGGCCGACGAGCTCGCCGTCGGCGTCGACCACGGGGAGCCGCCCGACGCCGTGCTCCTGCATCGTCTGGAGCGCGGTCAGGGCGTCGGCGTTCGGGTCGGCGGCGACGATGTCCGTCGCCATCACGTCGTCGACGCGGTAGGCGTCGCGCTCGACCTCGCGGACCGAGCGGGCGTCCTCTAAGGTGACCATCCCGACGAGCTCGCCGCCGTCGAGGACGGGGTAGCCCGTGTGGCGCTCCTCGAACATCCGGCCCATCAGGTCGGCGACGGAGGTGTCCTCCGACACCGTGTGGAGGTCCCCGCGAGGCGTCATGATGTCGGTGACGGTGACGCCCTCGAAGGCGGCCTTCAGGGTCGTCTGCTGCGCCTCGCCCGAGGCGGCGATGTAGACGAAGAAGGCGAGGACGATGAGCAGCAGCTGGAACGTGAACAGGCCGATAATCCCCATCAGGAACGCGAACACCTTCCCGACGGCGGCGGCTCGCTGGGTCGCCTGCGCGTGCGGCTGGTTCCGCGCGAGCAGCGCCCGGAGGACTCGGCCGCCGTCCATCGGGAACGCAGGGAGCATGTTGAAGCCGGCGAGGACGACGTTCAGCAGCGCGAGGTAGCCGAACACGAAGCGGAGGGCGTCGGAGCCGCCAGCGCCGACGAGGACGACCCCGTAGCAGGCGACCCCGACCGCGACGCTGACGAGCGGGCCGGCGATCGCGATCCAGAACTCGTGTTTCCAGTCCTCGGGGAACTCCTTGAAGCTGGCCAGCCCGCCGAGCAGCCACAGGGTGATCGACTCGATCTCGTACCCGTAGCGCATCGCGACCAGCGAGTGCCCGAACTCGTGGAGCAACACGCCGACGAACAGCCCCACCGCGGCCGCCAGCCCGAGCAGCCACGGGGTGTTCCCGGCCGCGACCGCGCCCGCGTCGATCCCGAGTCCGGCGACCTCGTTCATCACCTCGGCGATCTCTCCCACCTGCCCGCCGATGAGGTACGCGAACAGCGGTAAGACGATCAGAAAGGTCCAGTTGAGCCGGATGGGGATGCCGAACGCGCTCCCGACCTTGATTCCACGCATACCACGGCGTTCGGTCGGTGATCGGTTAAATACACGGCTCCCCTCAGTGTCGGCCATGACCGACGCACGCGGTTCCGGTCCGGTCGTGAAGCGCGGCGAAGACGTCGACTACGAGCCCGTCGACGCCGCCGAGGGGCTCTCGAAGGGCGTCCTCCTCGACGAGTCCGACGGCGCCCCGACCTTCGCGATGCGCCGGTTCGAGCTCGCGCCGGGCGCCGCGGTCCCCCGCCATACCAACGCGGTCGAACACGAGCAGTACGTCCTCGCCGGCGAGTACGTCGTCGGGATCGGCGACGAGGAGCGTCGGGTGTCTCCCGGCGACGCGCTCCTCATCCCCGCGGGCGTCGAACACTGGTACCGCAACGAGGGCGACGAGCCCGGCGCGTTCATCTGCGCGGTGCCGAACGGCGACGACACCATCGAGCTCGTCGAGTAGGAAGCCGAGGCCGACCGCGCTCGCCGGGGTCGGAGCGGGAGGCGCGCCGGCTACTCCAGCGTCCCGACGCGGTCGGCGACGTAGCCGAACTGGTCGCGGTAGCCGTTCGGCGACAGCAGCACGGGGTAGAACGCCTCGTCGGCCAGCAGCGGCTCGCCGTCGGCGGCCGCGAACCGCTCGCCGGCCTCGACGCGCTCGAAGTTGCGCGCGAACACCTCGTAGGTGTCTGCCGCGGGCTTCGGGATCCGCTCGCGGAGCCGGAACACCGGGACGTCCTCGCGGCCGCCGACGTCGAGTACGTCGTCGGCGCCGGGCGCGGAGACGGCCCCGGTCGCGGCGAGGAACGCGCGGGCGAGCCAGTAGGCGTTGTCGGCGGCGGCGTCGGAGCCCTGGAGCCCCGCCTCCACTTCGAGCGTGTGCGGGTGTTCGATGAGCCGGCCCTCGGTGAACGCGTCCGTCTGGATCACGGCGTCGACGGGGAGGTGCGGCGCGACGGCGCGCGTCACCTCGTCCATCGAGTCGATGACGGCGAACGGCTCGGCGTACGACTGCGTCGAGTGGATCGCGAGGGTCGTACACCCCTCCAGCGCGTCGACGAGCTCGGCCGCGAGCCGCACCTCGTGGGCCGCCGCGTCGCGGTTGCCCGGGAACACCCGATTCAGGTCGGCGTCGAGGTACCGCTCGCCGGCCGCGAGCGCCTCCTCGTTGGCGACGATCAGCCGCACCGGGCGCTCGGGGGCGAGGTCGGCGTCGAGCAGGCGCTCGACGGCGCGGGCGCCGCAGGGCTCGTCGCCGTGAATGGCGCCGACCACGGCGACCTCGGGCTCCCCGTCGCCCAGATCGTAAACTTCCATACGACTTCCAGGCGGGCGGCGGATAAGTGGCGTTCGGATCCGCGACGCCCCGGAGGCGACCCCGCCGCCCGCACCGAGGGATCTCAGTGCCCCTCGTCCACCCGCTCCGCGTACTCGTAGTCCGCGGGGTAGGCGGGGGGCCGCGCGTCGTCGAGGGCGATCCGCCAGCCGTCGACCGCGCTCGGATCGTCGAGCGCGGCGCGGAGGGTCTCCCGGACGTCGTCGACGTCGACGCCGTAGAAGTCGCCGGGGACGCCGTCGAGGTACTGGAGCGCGGTCTCGAACAGCGACCGCATCCCGGCGTCGTTCTCGAAGTCGACGCGCTTGTACGCGCCGGCCGCGACCTGGACCATCCCGTGGAGGAAGGCGCTCTCGACCGTGCCGCTGCCGTAGTTGTACCACTCGCTCTCGAAGCAGTCGTGGCTCTCGTGGTAGGCGCCGTCGTTGAACAGCCGCACGCCGTGTTCGGTCGCGCGCCGCAGCGTCGCGTGCTCCCAGTAGCCGCCGACTGCGTGCGCGTCGGGCGGCCCGCCCGACGACTCGTCCTCGTCGCCCGCCCCGGACTCGTCGGGGCCGGCGTCGCCCGCGTGCCACCCGGTCGGGTTCCCGAGCGGCGGGGCGACGCCCGGGTCGCGGGTGTGGTCGTCCATGTGCGGGCCGTTCACGCGGGAGCGACCTAACCGTTTCGCGGGAGCGGGGGACGAACCGGCTCGGGACCGGATCGAACCCTTCTTTCCCCCGGTCGCGCTCGGGGAGAACGAATGGACGCCGGACTCCTCGCCGCGCTCGGCGCCGCCGTCGTCTGGGGGGCGTACCTCTTCGTCCTGAAGCGCGCCTTCGCCGACTATCCCCCCGCCGCGCTGACGGTGGCGATAAACGCCGCGGCGCTCGGGTGGTTCCTCGCTGCGACCGGGCTCACGGTCGGCTTCGGCGACGCCGCGGCCGGGCTGGCCGGGCTCGTCGTCCCGCGGCGGTTCGCCGTCGTCGCCGTCACGAGCCTCGCGACGGCCGCGGCGTTCGTGCTCTTCCTGCGCGCCATCGAGAACGGGGCGGTGTCGTACGTCGCGCCGATCAACAAGGTCGTCCCGATGTTCGTCCTCCCGCTGGAGGTCGGGCTGCTCGGGCAGGTGTTAGCGCCGATCCAGGTCGCCGGCGTCGTCGTCACCACGCTCGCCGTGTACGTCGCGAACTACGAGCCGGGCAGCTTCTTCGCGCCGCTCGCGCGGGCCGCCCGATCGCGACCCGCGCAGCTGGCGCTCGCGAGCGCGGCCTGCTACGCGGTCGCCGACGTGGGCAAGCGGGTCGCGCTTCAGGAGCTCGCGATTCCCGGCACGCTCTGGGTGCCGCTGCTGCTCGCGGGCGTCGCGGTCGTGCTGCTCCCCGCGGCGGTCCGGAGTCCGATCGAGGCGAGCCGCGACGACGTCCCGAAGTTCCTCGCGGCCGGCGCGCTCGTCGCGCTGGGCGAGCACCTGACGACGGTCGCGTTCGCGGCGCTGCCCGCGAGCGTCGCCTCCCCGGTGATCAACACGCAGGCGATCGTCGCGGTCGTCCTCGGGGGCGTGCTGCTCGGCGAGCGCCACTTCCGGCTCCGGCTCGTCGCGGCCGTCCTCGCGGTCGTCGGCGTCGCGATGATCGCGGGCTGAGGCGGCGCGTGGGGCGGACGGCGCGTGAGGGGAGACGGCGCATGAGGGGAGACCGCACGTGAGGGGAGACGGTGCGTGAGACGAGGCGGCGCGCGAGACGAGGCGGTGCGCGGGACGAGCCGCCCCCCGCCTCCCCCGTCACGTCTGCCGCTACCCGAGAGACACTTGACCGTTCGGCCCGTACCATTCGTATGAACTCCTCGCCGGAGTCAAGCGCGATCGACCACGCCGAGTCGATCGTGAACGCCCTCGGCGACGGCGCGTACGTCCTCGACGCCGACCGGAACCGCGTGTTCGTCAACGACCGGCTCCGCGAGGTGACCGGCTTCGACGAGGACGTGCTCCACGCGAAACACCCCGAGCGACTCGTCGAGGAGGGGTACTGGAGCGAGGAGGCGGGAGACCGCCACCGGGCGGCCGTCGAGCGCGTCCTCGCAGGCGAGGCCGACGACGAGCGCGTCCAGCTCACGACGACGCTCGCGGACGGCGGCGAGGTGACCACCGAGACCCGGCTGACGCCGATCGAGCGCGACGGCGCGGTCGTCGGCGCGGTCGGCGTCATCCGCGACGTCACGGACCGCGTCGAGCGCGAACGCGAGCTGGAGCGGCTCAACGAGCGGCTCGAACGGCTCGCCGGCTTCCTCTCGCACGACCTCCGGAATCCCCTGTCGGTCGTCAGCGGCTACGTCGACCTCGCCCGCGAGACGGGCGACACCGAGCGGCTGGCGGCCGCCGAGGAGGCGCTCGACCGGATCGAGGCGATGATCGACGAGGCGCTGGTGATGGCCCGCGACCCGGACGCCGTCGAGACCGCGGACGCCGCGGTCGACCTCGCGGAGCTCGCCGCCGACTGCTTGGAGTCGGGCGACTTCGGCGACTGCCCGGCCGGCGCCGACCTCGTCGTCGAGGACCCCGGGCCGGTAACCGGCGATCCGACCCTCCTCCGGCGCGCCGTCGGGAACCTCATCGGCAACGCCTTCGACCACGGCGGCGACGAGCCCACGGTCCGGGTCGGCGTCGACGACCGCGGGGTGTACGTGGCCGACGACGGTCCGGGGCTTCCGAACGACGAGCAGGCGCGCGCGGAACTGACCGACTTCGGCGTCTCTCACGGCGGCGGCACCGGGATCGGGCTCGCCATCGTCGAGCGCGTCGCGGCCGCGCACGACTGGACGCTCGAGATCGGCGAGTCGGCCGAGGGCGGGTTCCGGGCGACGCTGGTCGGTGCCGGGCGGACCGAGACGCGGTAGCGACCTCTCTGTGCGGACGAACCGCGACGGATCGGCACCGGCGTCGAGTTTCATACTACTGATGAGAATCATATATAAAATTACATTTGTTCAGATTTAATATATAGTGCTCAATATTCGGATTCGCATGGCGCATGATACCTCGCGACGAAGCGTACTGAAGGCGATCGGCGCGACGGCGGCGGTGCCGGGGATCGTCGGCACCGCGGCGGGACGCGGGAACGCCCCGACGCCGCGGTACGCGGCGTTCAACGTCGTCAACCTCGAAACGCAGCAGGTACAGAATCCGGACAACGCGCAGCCGGCGGCCGCCGCCCGCGTGATACAGGAGGTCGATCCGGACGTGCTCGTGGTCAACGAGCTCGCGAACAACATTCAGGAGGAGACCGTCGACGACACCGTTCCCACAGAGCAGACGAACATCGAGGCGTTCGTCGACAACTACCTCAGCGATCCGCAGGCCCCGCATCTCGAGGGAACCGACTACGAGTACACGCTCCAGCCGGAGAGCAACACCGGGCTCCTCCCCGAGGAGGACTACGACTTCAACAAGGACGGCGTCGCGGGCGCGCGGCCGGGCGACGCGTTCGGGTTCGGGTTCTATCCCGGCCAGTACGCGTTCGGCATCGCGAGCAAGTTCCCGTTCGACGAGGACGCGATCCGCTCGTTCCAAGAGTTCCTCTGGGCGGACATGCCGGGCAACCTCATTCCCGTCGCGGGCGACGAAGGGGTCGTGACCGACCCGGGCGAAGACGAGACCGCGATCTACCTGACCGAGGCGGACGAGGAGCTCGACGCCTTTCGGCTCTCCTCGAAGACGCACATCGACGTGCCGTTCGACGTCGACGGCGAGACCGTCCACGGGCTGTTCTCCCATCCGACGCCGACCGGGTTCGACGGAGTCAATAACTTCAACGGCCGCTGGAACCACGACGAGAATCGGTTCTGGGCCGACTACGTCGACGGAGCCGACTACATCTACGACGACTCCGGAACGCACGGCGGCCTCGACGACGAGGCCTCCTACGTGCTGATCGGCGACATGAACGCCGGCCCGGGCGACGAGCCCCTCGACCCGGCGACGAAGTACTTCGTCGACAACGACGACTTCAACAGCCGCAGCCTCCCGACGAGTCCGGGCGGCGCCACGCTGGGGAACCAGTACGCGACGGCGGACTTCGGCGGCGACGGGTCGAAGGTCGACTGGGTCCTCCCCTCGCCCGACCTCTCGAAGCGCGCCTCGTCGGTCGTGTGGCCGAATCCGAACGCGAACAAGCGCGGGCTCGCGGACGACGTCGCGACCGCCTCGGACCACCGCCTCGTGTGGGCGGACATCGCGGTGAAGCCCGGATCCTCTGGAAACGGGGGCGGACGCGGGAAGGGCGGCGGTCGCGGAAAGGGCCGCGGCCGCGGAAACCGGTGAGTTAAACCACCCGGAGGGCTTGGTGCCGACTGCGTGCGAGGGTAGCCAAGCCCGGAAACGGCGGCGGATTCAAGCTCCGCTCCTGTAGAGGTCCGTGGGTTCAAATCCCTCCCCTCGCATCGCCGGGGTCCACCCCCGTGATGCGGAAGACGCTCTCGGAGCGTTCTTCCCTCGCAAAACTTCTCGACGCGACCGCGACTCGGAGAGTGACGGCTCCGTGCGGAACCGTCCGAACACGGCGCTCACCCGGTCGTTCGCAGCCGCCCGAGCGAGAGCCCCGCGAGCGCGACGACCGCCAGTTCGACCCCGACGCCGACGGCGGCGCCGACCGTTCCGACGGCGACGATCACGTTTTGAGGCCCGATCCACGCGAGGATCGCGCCCGTCCCGAGGAGGAACGCGACGCCCCCGACGAGGCCGGTGGCGAGCGTCGTGGGGCCGACATCGAGCGCGTCGCCGCGTCGACCGACGCGGTACGCGACGCCGAGGAGCAGCCCGTAGACGAGGACGAACCCGACCGCGCGCCCGCCGAGCCTGTACAGGGTGAGCGCGCCGGGGCCCGGGACGTCGGTCGCGGTGCCGATGGCGATGGTCGTGACGCTACGCGTGAGGCTGACCGCGAGCGCGACGGCAGCGGCCGTCGCGGGCGGGAGCGGGGACCAGTCCATGCGCCCGGCTCCTCTCCCCCGCCCGGTGAGTGCTTTTCGCTCTCGGTCCCCCGACGGCGGCCGCGTCGGCGCGTCGCCGCGCGCCCGGATCTCCGAGCGGCATGCCTTTTTATCCTCTCCCGCGAACCGGGGAGCATGACCGAACGGACGCGCCGCGACCTGCTCCGCGTCGCCGGCGGCGTCGGCGTGGTGGGGCTCGCCGGCTGTGCCTCGCTCGGCACCGACCCGTCGGACGCCGGGCCGACCGACTTCGAGGGCGCGGACCTCCCCTTGGACCTCGACGCCCGCGCGCAGTCGCCGGACGGCCTCACGACCCAGTTCCGACAGGGGCTCCGGAACCACGGCCACATCGACGCGACGATCCCCGACAGCGTCGAGGTCGAGTGGGCCGTGCCGGCGAACCGCGGCGACCACACCGCCTCGAAGGGGAGCCCGATGCCGGCGCCGTCGGGCGGCGTCCTCCTCGCCGACGACACGGGCCGCGTCCAGTCGATCGCGAGCGACGGGACCGTGCGGTGGTCCACCTCGATCTCCGACGACGACCGCGGGAGCCACGGCACCCCCGCGGTCGCCGACGGCGCGGCGTACGTCGGCACCTACGACGGCGTCGTCTCCGCCGTGTCGGTGGCGGACGGCGAGGTGCTGTGGCAGACCGAGGTCGGCGACGCGGCCGCCGCCAGCCCGACCTACCACGAGGGGAAGCTGTACGTCGCCGTCGAGTACGCGACCCCGAGCGGGACCGTCGTCGTGATGGACGCCGAGAGCGGCGAGGTGGAGTGGCGCGACGACCGGCCCACCGACCACCCGCACTCGACCGTGGCGGTCGACCTGGAGCGTGACCGCTTCCTGTTCGGCTCGAACGACGGCCACGTCTACGCGTGGTCGGTCTCGGGTCCCGACCGCGCGTGGACGTTCGACACCGGCGGCGACGTCAAGGCGCCGATCGCGGTCAGCCGCGGGATCGCGGTGGTCCCGTCGTGGGCCGGCACCGTCACCGCCGTCGACGTCGCTGACGGCGCGGGGCTCTGGCAGTTCGAGACCGACGAGAGCGTCTCGCCGTCGGACGACCCCGACCCCGTCCGGACGGGCGGCGTCATGTGCGCGCCGGCCGTCCACGACGGGACGGTCTACGTCGGGAGCCACGACGGCAACGCCTACGCGATCGACCTAGCGACCGGCGAGGCGGAGTGGTCGACCCCGACGGGCGGGTGGATCACGGGGAGCGTGACCGCGACGGACGAGCACGTCCTCGTCGGCTCCTACGACGCGCACCTCTACGCGCTCGACCGCGAGGACGGCTCGGTGACCTGGGCGGTCGAGGGGCGAGGAGAGGTGACCAGCGCCCCGCTGGTCGCCGACGACGCGATCTACTACGCGGAGCGCGCGCCGGAGGGCGGCGACGCGGCCGGGATGTGTTACAAGCTCGTCCCGGCCTGAGCGGACGGACGAGCGGTTCTCACCGACGACCCGCGACCCGCACGAACGTCCAGCGAAACGCGGGGTCCGAAACGGTTTTGACTCGGCCTGCCGGACGGTCGATATGCCAGCAGATCCCGACACGGGGTACGACCCCTCGCTGGGTCGGAAGTTCGTGTTCGTCACGGGCGGCGTGATGTCCGGGCTGGGGAAGGGCATCACCGCCGCCAGCACCGGGCGCCTCCTCGCCAACGCGGGCTTCGACGTCACCGCCGTCAAGGTGGACCCCTACCTCAACGTCGACGCCGGGACGATGAACCCGTACGAGCACGGCGAGGTGTACGTCCTCAAGGACGGCGGCGAGGTCGACCTCGATCTCGGCAACTACGAGCGCTTCCTCGGCACCGACATGACGTTCGACCACAACGTCACCACGGGGAAGACGTACCAGCACGTCATCGAGCGCGAGCGCGCCGGCGACTACCTCGGCAAGACCGTCCAGATCATCCCCCACGTCACCGACGACATCAAGCGCCGGATCCGGGAGGCGGCCGAGGGGTCGGACGTCTGCCTCGTCGAGATCGGCGGGACGGTCGGCGACATCGAGTCGATGCCGTTCCTCGAAGCCCTGCGACAGTTCGCCCACGAGGAGGACGACGAGGATATCCTCTTCACCCACGTCACGCTCGTCCCCTACTCGAAGAACGGCGAGCAGAAGACGAAGCCCACCCAGCACTCCGTGAAGGAGCTGCGCTCGATCGGCCTCCAGCCGGACATCCTCGTCGGGCGCTCCGAGGACCGGCTGGACCCGGAGACGAAAGAGAAGATCGCCCTGTTCTGCGACGTGCCCACGGACGCCGTCTTCTCGAACCCCGACGTCGAGGACATCTACCACGTCCCGCTGATGGTCGAAGACGAGGGGTTAGACGAGTACGTGATGGAGCGGCTCGGCCTCGTCGACGAGGCGCTCCCGAAGGCGGAGCGGTCGACCGAGTGGCGCGACTTAGTCACCCGAGAGCGCGAGGAGGAGATCGACGTGGCGCTCGTTGGCAAGTACGCCCTCGAAGACGCCTACATGTCGATCCACGAGGCGCTGAAACACGCCGGCATCCAGACCGGCACCGAGGTGAACGTGCTGTGGGTCGACGCCGACGAGACGCGCGCGGAGCACGAGCAGCGCCTCGCCGAGGCCGACGCCGTCGTCGTCCCCGGCGGGTTCGGCTCCCGCGGCACGGACGGGAAGATCGAGGCGGTCCGCTACGCCCGGGAGAACGACGTGCCGTTCCTCGGGCTCTGCTTGGGATTCCAGATGGCGGTCGTCGAACACGCGCGCAACGTGCTCGGGCTCGACGGGGCCCACTCCGCGGAGATCGACCCCGACACGCCCCACCCCGTCATCGACCTCCTCCCCGACCAGTACGAGACGGAGGACATGGGCGGAACGATGCGGCTCGGCGCCCACGAGACCGATATCGAGCCGGGCACGCTCGCGGCCGAGGTGTACGGCGCCGACGCCTGTACCGAGCGCCACCGCCACCGCTACGAGGTGAATCCCGAGTACATCGACGCGTTAGAGGCGGACGGGCTCGTTTTCTCCGGGCGCGCCGACAACCGGATGGAGATCCTCGAGCGCCCGGACCACCCGTTCTTCTTCGGGACGCAGGCGCACCCCGAGTTTCGGTCGCGGCCGGACCGCGCGAGCCCGCCGTTCGTCTCCCTCGTCGAGGCGGCGCTGGGATCGACGGACACAACCGAGCGGAACGCGGACGTGAGGCTATAGATGGTCGAGACGGAGGAATTCATCGCGGAGGCGAAAGCGGAGATCCGGGAGGCGATCGGCGACGCGAACGCCGTGATCGCCCTCTCGGGCGGCGTCGACTCCTCGGTCGCGGCGACGCTCGCGTACGAGGCGGTCGGCGACCAGCTCACCCCCGTCTACGTCGACACGGGGCTGATGCGGAAGGGGGAGACCGACGAGATCCGCGACACGTTCGACTTCATGGAGTCGCTGCGGGTGATCGAGGCGCAGGACCGCTTCTTCGACCGGCTCGAGGGCGTCACCGACCCCGAAGAGAAGCGCCACGTCATCGGCGAGGGGTTCATCGACGAGTTCGAGACGGTCGCGCGCGACGTGGGCGCCGACTACCTCGTTCAGGGGACGATCTACCCCGATCGCATCGAGTCGGAGGGGAACATCAAGTCGCACCACAACGTCGGCGGCCTCCCCGAGGTCGTCGACTTCGAGGGGATCGTCGAGCCCGTGCGCGACCTCTACAAGGACGAGGTGCGCGAGGTCGCCCGCGCGCTCGGCCTCGAAGAGATCATCTCCGAGCGCATGCCGTTCCCCGGCCCCGGGCTCGCCGTCCGGATCGTCGGCGAGGTGACGCCGGAGAAGGCCGCGGTCGCCCGCGAGGCGACACACGTCGTCGAGGAGGAGCTGGCGGAGTACGACCCGTGGCAGGCGTTCGCCGCGGTCCTCGGCAAGGCGACGGGCGTCAAGGGCGACAACCGCGTCCACGGCTGGGTGGTCGCCGTGCGCTCCGTCGAGAGCCGCGACGGGATGACCGCCCGCGCGCAGGAGCTCGACTGGAGCACGCTCCAGCGGATCCAGAGCCGGATCACCGGCGAGAACGAGAACGTGGCGCGCGTGGTGTACGACGTGACCCACAAGCCGCCCGCGACGATCGAGTACGAGTGATGGCGGGGACCGCCACCCCCGCCCGCCCCGACGGCGGTCGCGCCGAGGACGACCGCACCGGCGAGCCCGTCTCCGACGGCGGCGCGATCGCCGTCGTCGCCGGCCCGGACGAGAACGGTCTCGGAGAGGAGCTCGCCGCGCTCGGCGTCGAGATCCGGCGGATCGATGGGCTCGTCACGGCGGCGAAGCTCGAGGACGCCGGTATCGCCGACGCCGCCTACTTCGTCCTCACCGACGTCGAAGAGGCGACCGGCATCCCGGTCGCCAAGGAGCTGAACCCGGACGTCCGGGTCGTGACGTACGCGAGCCGGTCGCTGCCGGAGTTCGTCGCGACCGTCGCCGACCTCGCGGTCGACCCCGCGCTGCTGGACGCCGCGACGGTCGCCGAGGAGCTGACCGGCGACGACGACCGCGAGCCGTGAGCGGAGACGACGCGGAGGCGACCGAAGACGACGCGTCCGACGACGACCCCGCGACCGTCCCGGTCACCCTCTACACCCGCGAGGACTGCTCGCTTTGCGTCGTCGCCCGCGAGGCGATCGAGGAGGTCGCCGCCGACCTCGACGGCGTGACGGTCGACCTCGACGCGGTCGACGTCGACACCGATCCCGAACTGGCCGAGGAGTACGGCGAGCGCGTCCCGTACGTCCTCGTCGACGGCCACCCGGCGTTCAAGTACGAGGTCGACGAGCGCGACCTGCGGCTGAAGCTGCTGGCGGCGGCCACGTGACCCGGCCGGCGGCCACGTGACCCGGCCGGCGGCCCGACGCGGTCGGCGTCCCGGCCGCGGTCCGCCCGCAAGCCCTTCGGCCTCCCCTACCGCGACCCGACCCTTTACCTTCTCGTCCCTCTCGCTGATCGGCATGGCACACGGAGACGCGTACCTGTTCACCGGCGGTCGAGTCGCGGACGCGGACGGCACCCGACGGGCGGACGTGGCGGTCATCGACGGCGGGATCGCCGCGGTCGGCGACCCGGACGCGGTCGCCGCCGCGGTCGCTGACGTCCCGGACGAGGAGCTCGAACGCGTCGACGCGAGCGACCGCGTCGTCGCGCCCGGGCTGATCGACGCCCACGTCCACGTCATGATGGACGGGCGCCCGGACGTCGCGACCGCGGTGTCCGACAGCGACTACACCGCGAGCTACCGGGCGGCGAGCAACCTCGACGCGGCCGTCTCGGCCGGCGTCACGACCGTCCGCGACCTCGGGAGCCGCGGGACGCTCGCGCTCGACGCGGGCGAGGCGGTCGCCGCCGGCGAGATCGACGGCCCCCGCGTCCTCGCGTGCGGCCGAAACGTGATCATGACCGGCGGCCACGGTAACTGGTTCGGCCGGGAGGCGGACGGGCCCGCGGAGGTGCGGAAGGCGGCCCGCGAGCAGCTGAAGGCGGGCGCGGACGTGCTCAAGTGCATGGCCACCGGCGGCGTCCTCACTGAGGGCGCGGTGACCGGCGCCCCGGAGCTGACCCCCGAAGAGCTTGCGGCGTTCACCGACGCGGCCGCGCCGACCGACACGCCGACCGCGGCCCACGCCCACGGTGAGACGGGGATCAAGAACGCCGTCGAGGCCGGCATCTCCAGTATCGAACACGGGACGTTCATGGACCGCGAGGCCGCCGAGATGATGGCCGAGCGCGGCACCTACTGGGTGCCGACCGCGAGCGCGCTCCGCGGCATCGTCGACAACGGCGTCGAGGCCGGGATCCCGGAGGACGCCGTCGCGAAGGCGGAGGACGCCGCCGATCGCTTCGACGATGCGTGGGACCACGCGCTGGACGCCGGGGTTTCGATCGCGATGGGGACCGATGCGGGCACGCCGTTCAACTTCTTCGAGGAAATTCCGCAGGAGCTGGCGCACATGGTCGACTACGGGCTCTCGCCGGAGCGCGCGCTGGAGGCGGCCACCGTCAACGCCGCCGACCTGCTGGGGCTCGACGACGTGGGGCGGGTCGAGGAGGGGTATCAGGCCGACCTCGTCGTTCTCAACGCCGACCCGACCGAGGACGTCGCGGCGTGGCAGGACCCCGAGGCCGTGTTCGCGCGCGGTGAACGCGTAGAATAGGGAATCCGGTTCGGCTGCGGGCCTTATAAATAGCCGAGCAGCGTCGCAGTCGGGGGTTTATAAAACAACGGCGATTCTGCGGAGAACGCTTCGAAAATTCCAGTCGCTCGTTTATAAATAACCGACAATAGATCGACGGCGAACACCGCCAAAGCCCCAGTCGCGAGGGCGTCGCAGGCGACGCAAGCACCGCAATGAGGGAGCGAACGGAGTGAGCGACCGAGTGAGGAGCACAGCGAGCGTGCGACGCCCTCGCGACTGCCCCTTTGAGTCCCGCCCCGCACGGCACCGCACAGCGCCTCACGCCTCCCCAGCCTCGCCGCTCACGCCCTACGGGCGTTCGCGGCGTCCCTCGCGCGTGCTCCTCGCGGCCGCCTTCGGCGGCCACTCGGAGGCACGCGCCGACCGCACCGCGCGTTCATTTAAAAATTGTCTCGCCGCCGCCGATCTGCGCACCCGACCGCGAAGCGAGTCGAACGGTCGCTTTTAACCCGAGCCGACGCAAGGGTCGGTCGATGACGAGCGCGCAATCCGGGTCGTCGACCCGGCACGCGGACCCAAACGAGAACCCCTACGTCGAGGACCCGCCGACCGACTTCGCCCCGGTCGACGACCTCTCTCCCGACGAGGCCGCAGAGCAGGCCGAACTGCTCCGGGCGGCGGTCCGCGAGCACGACCACCGGTACTACGTCGCGGCCG
Source organism: Halorubrum trapanicum (assembly GCF_002355655.1). Taxonomy (NCBI): domain Archaea; kingdom Methanobacteriati; phylum Methanobacteriota; class Halobacteria; order Halobacteriales; family Haloferacaceae; genus Halorubrum; species Halorubrum trapanicum. The sequence goes on from NZ_AP017569.1 coordinate 1,848,053, forward strand.
ACCCCCTGATCTCGGACGCGGCGTACGACGCGCTGTTCGCGCGGCTGGAGGCGCTCGAAGAGGCGTTCGACCTCCCGACCGAGAACTCCCCGACGCGGCAGGTCGGCGGCGAGCCGCTCGACGCGCTGGAGACCGTCGAGCACGTCGCGCCGATGCTGTCGATCGATAACGCGACCGACGCCGACGCGGTCCGCGAGTTCGACGAGCGCGTCCGCCAGGGCCTCGCGGACGCTGCGGAATCCGGCAACCTCCCCGAGTTCGACCCGGCCGACCTCGCGTACGTCTGCGAGCCGAAGTTCGACGGCCTCTCGATCGAGGTGATCTACGAGGACGGCGAGTACGTCCGCGCGGCCACCCGCGGCGACGGCCGCGAGGGCGACGATGTCACCGAGCAGGTCCGCACCATCCGCTCGGTGCCCGGCCGCCTGCGCGGCGACGACCACCCCGAGCGGCTCGCCGTCCGGGGGGAGGTGTACATGCCGAGGGACGCGTTCGAGGCGTACAACGACGAGCTGATCGAGCGGGGCGAGGAGCCGTTCGCGAACCCGCGCAACGCCGCGGCCGGGACGCTCCGCCAACTGGACCCGTCGGTCGTCGCCGAGCGCCCCCTCGACGTCTTCTTCTTCGACGTGCTCGCGTGGGAGGCGGGCGACGAGGGGCCCGAGCGTCCCGCGCGGCACCGGGACGCGCTCGACGCGTTCGAGTCGCTCGGCCTCCGCCGGAACGGCCGCGTCGAGGTCGTCGACGACGTCGAGGCCGCGATCGACTACCGCGACGAAATTCTCGCGGCCCGCGACGACCTCAACTACGCGGTCGACGGCGTCGTGATCAAGGTCGACGCGCTCACGCACCGCGAGGCGCTCGGGAACACGTCGCGCGCGCCGCGCTGGGCGTTCGCGCACAAGTTCCCGCCGCGGACCGCGACGACGACCGTCGAGGGAGTTACGGTTCAGGTGGGCCGAACCGGGCGGCTCACCCCGGTCGCGGAGCTCGACCCCGTCGACGTCGGTGGCGTCACCGTCTCGCGCGCGACGCTCCACAACCCCGCCGAGATCGAGGCGCTCGGCGTCAACGTCGGCGACCGCGTTCGGATCTACCGCGCCGGCGACGTGATCCCGTACGTCCCGGAGGTCGTCGAGAAGCGCTCGGAGGGGACCTACGCGTTCCCCGAGACCTGCCCCGTCTGCGGCGCCGAGATCGAGCGCGACGGCCCGCTCGCGTTCTGTACCGGCGGGCTCGGCTGCTCGGCACAGCTCGAACGGGCGGTCGAACACTGGGCGCGACGCGACGCGCTCGACGTCGAGGGGCTCGGCCCGGAACGCGTCGAACAGCTCCGCGAGGCCGGCCTCGTCGAGTCGCTGCCGGACCTCTACGACCTGACCGCCGAGGAGCTGGCCGACCTGGAAGGGTGGGGCGAGACGAGCGCCGAGAACCTGATCGCCGAGCTGGACGCCACCCGGAACCCGCCGCTCGACGACTTCCTCGCCGGGCTCGGGATCCCCGACGTGGGCGCGACGACCGCCCGCGCGCTCGCCGCGCACTTCGGGACGCTCGACGCGCTCTTCGACGCGGACGAGGCCGACCTCCGCGAGGTCGACGACGTGGGTCCCGAGGTGGCGGAGTCGATCCGGTCGTTCCTCGACCGCGAGGAGAACCGCGCGGCGATCGAGGGGCTCCGCGAGCGCGGCGTCGACCCCGAGCCGTTCGAGACCGAGACGGGTGACGGGCCGGCCGACGCGCTCGACGGGCTCACGTTCGTGTTCACCGGCTCGCTGTCCGTCCCGCGGAGCGAGGCGCAGGCGCACGTCGAGGCGCGCGGAGCGAACGCCACGTCGAGCGTCTCCGGAAACACCGACTACCTCGTCGCCGGCGAGAGTCCCGGGCAATCGAAGCGCGACGACGCCGACGCCGAGGGCGTCCCGGTCGTCGACGAGGAGGAGTTCGCCGACCTGCTCGCCGAGCGCGGCGCGGCCTGGCCGCCCGAGGGCGACGCGTAGCGACGGAGCCGTCGCTGACGCGGGGCGCGCGCAGTCGCCGAAAAAATCCTCGAAGGTCGGTCGCTCGCCTCAGGCGAGCGGCAGGACCGTCGACAAGATCAGTACGGTGATCAGCCCGGTCACCGAGATGATCGTCGTGAGGGCGGTCCACGTCTGGAGCGTCTCTCGCTTGGTGAGCCCGCCGATCTCGCTGACGAGCCAGAAGCCGGAGTCGTTGAACCACGAGAAGATGTTCCCGCCGGCGCCGATGACCATCACCAGGTACGCCGGGTGGACGGTCAGCTGACCGGTGAGCGGGGCCATGATCCCCGCGGCGGTCAGCATCGCGGCCGTGGCCGACCCCTGCGCGATGCGGACGATCGCGGCGATGAGCCAGGCCGTGACGAGCAGGCCGATCCCCACTTCCTGGAGCGCGCCGGCCAGGTAGTCACCGATGCCGGAGGCGGCGAGCAGCGCGCCGAACGCTCCGCCGGCCGCCGTGATCGCGGCGATGTTTCCACCGCTCCGCAGCGCCTCGGTGAGTTCGTCGCTCCACTCGCTCTGCGTCATCGTATCGTAGCGGTAGAACGTGTACGCGGCCGCGAGCGCGGCGACCGTCAGCGCGACGTTCTTGTTCCCGAGGAAGTCCGTGAACGGCTGTAGCGAGGCGAGCGCCGGAACCGGATCCTGGAACGTGTTGACGAACGTCGACGACGCGATCAGCAGGACCGCCAGCAGGATCGGCGCCAGCGACTCGAGGACGCCCGGGAGTTCGCTGGTCGACCGGTCCGCGACCTCCTGGAGCTCCTCGGTCGAGGTCGCCATCGTGTCGCGCAGCGGGATGTCGAGCCGGCTGTTGATCCAGCGCCCGTAGACGAGTCCGGAGACGATCGCGGCCGGAATGGCGACCGCCAGTCCGACGAGGATCGTCGTCCCCAGGTTGCTGCCGACTTGGTCAGCTACCGCGAGCGGACCCGGCGTGGGCGGCACGAACACGTGCGTCGTCGCGGCCCCAGCGCCGACGACGACGATGAACAGCGTGTAGTCACGGCCGACGCGCGCCCGCATGGAGCGCGCGAGCGGCGCCATCAGGTAGAATACGCTGTCGAAGAACACCGGGATCGCGAGTACCGAACTGCTTCCCAGAAGCGCTACATCGGAGTTGCTCTCGCCGAGGATGTTCTGGAATCCCCGGACGATCCGTTGGGCCGCGCCGCTCTCCAACATCCCCTTGCCGATGATCGCGGCCATGAGGATCGGAATGCCGATCCCCGCCATTCCGTTCCCGAACGCCGTTGCGACCTGACTCCCCGCGTCGGCGGCTGAGAAGTCGGCGACGAAGATCGTGTTCACCACGCCGACCAGGAACGCGGAGATGATCAGCCCGATGAACGCCGGGAGGTCCAGCCACACCAGCAGGGCCACCACAATTATCAGCCCAATTATGAAAGTTAGTAGCGGACTGTGCGTGAACTCGACAGCTGCCTGAAGTGGTATCGGAGCCATACCGATGGGTATGTTCGGTATTATCATTTAAATCTTTATACGAGGATAGATCTGTAGACAAAAGCCTCAAGGCGCCCCAAAAACAGTTACTTTTCTTCCTCGCATCGGCCCGCTTCGACTGGTGAAAAGCAGTCAGATAACTGGATGATATTCTTTATTACTTTTAACAAAACATTTCGACCGGCGGGAAAAGGTATGTTCGACGATATATTCGTTGAGCGGGCGGGCGTCCCGCGCCTCGACCCGCAACCCTTTATCAAGCTACGCCGGAACCGAAGGGTATGACCGCGATCGAACTGCGGGGCGTTCGAAAGGAGTTCGACGACGTCACGGCCGTTCGCGGCCTCGACCTCACCGTCGAAGACGGCGAGGTGTACGGATTTCTCGGACCGAACGGCGCGGGCAAGTCGACGACGATCGACATGCTGCTCGACCTCGTCCGGCCGACCGCGGGGACGGTCCGCGTCCTCGGCGCCGACGTCGCGACGGACGGAGTCGAGATCCGGGGCCGGACGGGCGTGCTCCCGGACGGCTTCTCCGTGTACGACCGGCTCTCCGGTCGGAGACACGTCGAATTCGCCGTGGAGTCGAAAGAGGCGGACGACGACCCGGACGCGCTCCTCGACCGCGTCGGCCTCGCCGACGCGGCCGACCGCTCCGCCGGCGAGTACTCGAAGGGGATGCGCCAGCGGCTCGCCCTCGCGATGGCGCTCGTCGGCGACCCCGACCTGCTGATCCTCGACGAGCCCTCCTCCGGCCTCGACCCGGCCGGCGCCAAGGAGATGCGCGAGATCGTCCGCACAGAGGCCGAGCGCGGCGCCACCGTCTTCTTCTCGTCGCACATCCTCGAACAGGTCGACGCCGTCTGCGACCGCGTCGGGATCCTCCGGGACGGCGAGCTCGTCGCCGAGGACTCCGTCGAGGGGCTCCGCGAGGCGGTGGGCGGCGAGGAGACGCTGGAGGTCGCGGCCGCGGGCGCCGACGACGACGCGGTCGCGGCGGTCCGGGCGCTCCCGGGCGTCTCCGGCGTCACCCGCGACGGCGACGAACTGGTGGTGAACTGCGCCAGCGACGCGAAGACGGACGTGATCGGCGCTCTGGAGGAGGCCGGCGTCGCAGTCGCCGACTTCCACACGAGCGAGGCCTCGCTGGAGGACCTCTTCTTGGCGTACACGGAGGGCGACGCGGCGAGTTCGGCGTCTGAGGGGACCGACGTCGAATCGGCCGGCTCCGATCCGCCGGCCGACGACGAGCCGGCGGCGGAGGAGGTGGACCGATGAGCCTCGCCGCCATCGCCCGGAAGGACTTCCGGGAGACCGTTCAGTCGCGCGGCATGATCGCCTTAGTGGTGCTGTTCTCGCTGCTCGTCGCGGCGTTCGCGTACGCGGTGCGACCCACCGGCGAGAGCGAGCAGTTCGCCACGGAGCTACTGCTGAGCGCCTTCGTCGGTCGGTTTCTCGTCACGACGCTCGTCCCGCTCGTCGGCGTGGTCGTCGGCTACAACGCGGTGAGCGGCGAGCGCGAGTCCGGCTCGCTGAAGCTCCTCCTGTCGCTGCCGCACTCGCGGGCCGACGTGGTCTTAGGGAAGGTCGCCGGCCGCGGCGCGGCGCTCGCGCTCGCGGTGTTCGGGGGTTTCCTGCTGCCCGCGCTGGTGTTGATCGCCGCGCCGGTGGTGTTCAACGCCGGCGCGTTCCTCGGCTACACCGTGTTCGCGGCCGCGCTCGGCGTCGTGTTCGTCGCCGTCTCCGTCGGATGCTCGGCCGCGTCCTCGACCCAGCGCCGGGCGCTCATCGGCGGCGTCGCGATATACGTCCTCTTCGTCCTGCTGTGGGGACCCCTCACCGGCCAGTTGGTGGGTGTCGTCGGGCCGGTCGTCGACACGCTGCCCGTGTCTGCGACCCAGATCAACGTGTTCCTTCGGGTCTCGAACCCGACGACCGCCGTCGAGGCGCTGTCGAACGCCTTCCTCGCGGAGCAGCTGTTCAGCGGCGACACCGCGAACCAGCAGCTGTCGGCGGCCGCAATGTTAGTCTTCTGGACGCTCGCGCCGCCGCTCGCCGGCCTGCTGAAGTTCGACGCGGACGATCTGTAAGGAATCGGCTCACGGAGTTAGTCGCGACAGCAGTGGGCTCGGGCGGGTTCGAACCTCACTCACTCCGCTCGCTTCGCTCGCTCCGTTCCCTGCTTCGAACCCGCCCTCAAACATTCACAGCGGCGCCGCTCACGGGTTGTTCGCGGCGCCGACAAGTGGGCTCGGGCGGGTTCGAACCGCCGATCTCAGCCTTGTAAAGGCCGCGTCATAACCAGCTAGACCACGAGCCCTCACCCGTTTGAACCCGCCGAGAGCGGAAAACGATTTCCTTCCGCGCCGCGAACCCCGACCGTGAACCGCCGTCTCGTCGGGGTCGCGGCCGCGGTCGCGCTCGTCGGCCTCCTCGGAGTCGCCGTCGCCGCCGCGAACCCGGCCCTCCTCATCACCGGCTACGACACCGCCACGGTCGAGGCCGTCGACGGCGAGACGGGCGAGTCGCTCGCCACCGTCGAGGCCCGGGTCGCGGACGGGTTCGTGAAGCAGTACGTCGGGCTCTCCGCGACCGACGACCTCGACGCCGGCGAGGGGATGCTGTTCGTCCACGGCGACTCGGCGGAGCGCGCGTACGTGATGCGCGACATGGCGTTCGCGCTCGACATCGTCTTCGCCGACGCGAACGGGACCGTCACGACGATCCACGAGGCCGAACCGGAGTCGCGGCCGCTCACCCGCTACGAGGGCACCGGGCGGTACGTCCTCGAAGTCCCGCGCGGGTGGAGCGAGCGCCACGGCGTCGACCCCGGCGACCGGCTCGTGATCGACCGGGAATGACTCCGTCGCGGCCGCCGGGTCGGTCGACGAAACCGCTTTGGGCCTCGCAGGCGTCGCCTCGACCATGACCGGACTCCCCGGCCGGATCGCGTGGAACCTCCGCCACCGCTGGCGGCGGGTGTTCGCGCTCTGCGTCGTCGGCGCCGGCGTCGCCGCCCCGCTCCTCACCGGCCTCTGGTGGACCCTCCCGCTCGTGTGGTTCTTCGGGCTCTTCATCGTCCTCCCCGTCTTCCACGTCCTCACGAAGCCGGTCCCCGAGGACGACCCCGACGAGCGCGAGGACGCGACCGGCGACCCCGCGCTCGACGCCCTCCGCGAGCGCTACGCGCGCGGCGAGATCGACGAGCGGGAGTTCGAGCGCAAGTTGGACCGCCTCTTGGAGACGGAAGACGCCGAGACCGTCGACGACCCGGGCGGCGACGTCGCCGACAGGGTGCGGGAGGGCGTCCGGCGCGAAGTGGAACGAATCCGGGAGTAACAGAGGTCGAAGCCGCGTGAATCGCGTCCGCGGCGTCGCCGACGCGGGACGTTTTCCGGTGCGTTACTCCTCGATCTCGCGGTTATGGACCGCGTCGCCGGTGGTCCCGTCGAAGAGGTGGATCGTCTCCTCGGGGATTTCGATCTGGACCTCGTCACCGACCGATATCTGCTGGAGGCCGCCGACGGTGGCGATGAACGTCTCGCCCTCCGGCGCGTCCTCGAACCGGAGGTAGACGGTGTTTTCGTCGCCCATCGGCTCGACGACCTCGACCACCGTCGAGAAGGTGTGGTCCCCGGTCGCGCCGTCGGCCAGCGAGATGTCCTCGGGCCGGACGCCGAGCGTGAGGTCGGTGACGTCGCCGACGTCGCCGAGGGTGGACTCGGCGAGCGGGTAGTCGAAGCGGTTGGCGACGAGGGTGTCGCCGTCGCGCTCGACGGGGAAGAAGTTCATCGACGGGTCGCCGATGAACCCGGCGACGAACCGGTTCGCCGGCTCGTGGTAACACTCCAGCGGCGTCGCGACCTGCTGGAGCTCGCCGGCGTTGAGGATCGCGATCCGGTCGCCCATGGTCATCGCCTCGGTCTGGTCGTGCGTGACGTACATCGTCGTCACGTCCAGCTCGTCCTGGAGCCGTTGGAGCTCCGTCCGCATCTCGGACCGGAGCTTGGCGTCGAGGTTGCTGAGCGGCTCGTCCATGAGGAACACCTCGGGATCGCGGACGATCGCTCGCCCGAGCGCGACCCGCTGCTGCTGGCCGCCGGAGAGGTCGGACGGCTTCCGGTCCAGCAGCTCGGCGATCCCCATCGTCTCCGCCGCGTCGGTGACGCGCGTCTCGATCTCGTCTTCGGAGAGGTCCGTCGACTCCTCCAGCCCGAACGCCATGTTCCCCTGCACGGTCATGTGCGGATACAGCGCGTACGACTGGAACACCATCGCGATGTCGCGGTGTTGCGGTTTCACGTCGTTGATGACGCCCCCGGCGAGTCGGATCTCACCGCTGGTGACCGTCTCCAGCCCCGCGACCATCCGGAGCGTCGTCGACTTGCCACAGCCCGAGGGGCCGACGACGACGAGGAACTCGCCGTCGCGCATCTCGATGTCGACGTCGTCGACGGCGACGACCTCGTTGTCGCCGTCGGGGAACACCTTGGTCACGCCGTCGAGTTCGAGCGTCCCCATGCTATCGCCCCCGCGAAACGGCGCTGCGGTTTGAGAGCGATACCTCCGGTCGGCTGCGTTGTTGCTGTCGAGTCATGGATTGCTGCTGGCGGGCGGCGGCGTTCATGTCGCCACCCCCTCGGCGAACTCCTCGCCGAACGCGATGTACACCGCGAGCGTCGGCAGGGCGGCGATGAACGCGCCCGCCATGCGGAGCGCGAAGTCTTGTCCTTCGAGCGACGTCCCCAGTCCGGCGAGGATCAACACGATCGGCGCCGCCGCGCTGGATTCGGTCTGGACCAACACGAGGGTGAACAGGAGGTCGTTCCAGATCTGCGTGAACTGATAGATCAGGACCACCGCGAACATCGGCCCCGAGAGCGGGAGCACGATGCGGCGGTAGATCCGGCGAATGGACGCGCCGTCCAACCGCGCGGCCTCGATCATCTCCTCGCTCATGTTCTTGTAGTACGACCGGAACAGAACGGTACAGATCGGGAGCCCGTAGGCCACGTGGGTGACGATCAGCTCGACGATCCCGGTGTAGTCGTTGTTGATCCCGAGCGCCCACAGGAAGCCGAGCGCCTCTTGGAGCGGGATCATCGACCAGAACTGCGAGAGCGGGACTAGCACCGCCTGGTACGGAATGAAGATCCCCGCGACGAACAGCGCGAGGACCGGCGCCTTGTACCGCTGTTTCCAGTTAGACTGCGTGAGACCGTACGCCGCGAAGCTCCCGAGCAGCGCCGAGATCACGGTCGCCGGGATCGCGTACAGCGCGCTGTTTACCAGACCCCGTCCGAGCGCGTCGAACGCCGTCTGCCACTTCTCCAAGGTGAACGTGCTCCCCGTCGGCGGCGCGAACGGGAGCGACCCGGTGACGCCGCTGGAAGTCTTAAACGAGGTGACGAGCCCGGACTCGATCGGGACCATGAAAAACGTCAGGAACCCGAGGAGCCCGAGATACAGGAGGACCCGGTACCCGTCGACCTCCGAGAGCGGCCCCGCGGACGCGCCGGAGTCCGTCGCCGATGCCGTGCCGCCGTCAGTTCGTGCGTCGTCGCTCATAGGTTCCCTCGGTTGTACTGGTAGTAGAGGTACGGTCCGACGATCCCGAGCGTCATCACGAACAGGGTGATGGCGATCGCCGACGCGTACGCCCAGTTCAGGTTCGCGTACGCCTCGCGGACCATCTTGGTGGCCAGAATGTCGGCCCCGTTCGGTGGCCGGTAGCCGCCGACCAGCGAGTAGAGGAAGTCGAACGCCTTCAGCGCGAACACCATCAGGACGACCGAGGCGCTGATCGTCGACCCCTTCAGCTGCGGGATGATCACGCGCCAGTACATCCGCACCGTCGAGGCGCCGTCGACCTTCGCCGCTTCGTAGTGCTCGGACGGGATGGCTCGCAGGCCCGCGAGGAACACGACCATCGCGTAGCCGGCGAACTGCCACATCAGCGCGAACATCACTGCCCAGAGGACGATGTCGGGGTTGCCGATCCAGCTGACTCGGCCGAAGCCGAGCGACGTGATGACGATGTTGATGACCCCGTTGTTGAAGTTGAACATCCACGCCCAGAACTGGGCGGTGACGACGAACGAGAGGCTCATCGGCAACAGGTAGATCGTCCGGAAGGTGTTCTCGAACCGAATGTTCCGGTCTATCAGGATCGCCAGTCCGAGCCCGATCGCGAGCGTCACGAGGGTGAACCCGACGAGCAGAATGAACGTGTTTATCGCGGCGTCGACGAACCCGCTGTCCGCCAGCGCCCGCCCGTACATCTCGAGGTCTAAGTCGCTGTAGTCCGGCGTCCCGAAGCCGCTGAAGTCGGTCAGCGAGATCAGGAGGTTCCAGATGATCGCCCCGTAGACGAAGAGGCCGACCAGCAGGAACGGCGGCAGCCAGAACTGCGAGGACTCGACGAAGTCGCTGCCGAAGCGCTCGTTCAGCGCGGTGATCGGATTGAATCCGGACCCGCCGCGCTCCTCGGTGACGCCGCCGTCCGTGACCGCGTCGCCACTCCCGTCACCGGTGTCAGTGTTCCGTGTCATGTGGGTCGTCGTGTGCCGAAACCGCTAAAATCCGGTCGCATCGAGGACCGGAGTCAGTTGGAGACCGCGTCGACGAAGCCTTGCGTCGCGGCGTCGACGTTGTACGGTCGGGAGAACTCGCTGGAGATCACTTCGTTCAGCGCCGTCATGGTCTCCGAGGGGACGCCCAGCCCGTGCTGGAGGTTCGGCGGCCGCTCGTCGGCCTCCGCGAAGTCCTGCTGCGTCTCCTGGAGGTACGGGCCGAACTCGCTCATGTCGACGTCGGTCCGCGTGGGGATCGAGCCCTTATACTGGTTGAACGCGATCTGCGCCTCCTTGCTCCCGACGAACGAGAGGAACGTCTTGCTCGCCTCCGGACTCGGGTTGTTCGACGGGTAGAGGAACGAGTCGAAGTGGAGCATGTACATGCCCTCCGAGCCGGGGTACGTCTTGAAGCCCCAGTCCTCGTCGTAGTTGAAGTCCTCGGCGTTCCGGTACGCACCGGCGGCCCAGTTGCCCTGGTGGATGAACGCCGCGTTGCCCTCGATGATGTTCTGGTTGGACTCCGTGAGCCCGATCGATGCGGCGTCCTCGTTGATGTAGTTCTCGAGGATCTCGCCGAGCGACTCGAAGGTCGCGCGGACGGCCGCCTCGTCCGGGTTCCCGTCGAGGAAGCTCATGTACGCGTCGTACCCTTCCTGCCCGAGCATCGTCGAGGCGAACAGCTGGGTCGTCGTCCAGGTACCGCTCGCGCCGTGGGTCATCGGGGTCTTGTCCGTCTCGGTCTGGACCGTGTCCAGCGCGTCGATGAGCGCGGACACGCTCGTCAGCGAGTCGGGGTCGACCCCCGCCTCCTCGACGACAGACGTGTTGTAGAACAGGCAGTTCAGCCGGTGCGAGCCGAGCGGAACCGCGCGATACGCGCCGTTGTACTGGTGGAGGTCGACCGCCTCGTCCACCATCACGTCAGCGAAGCCCTCGGACTCCCACACGTCGCCGACCTCGCCCAGCACGCCCTCGTACCGCTGGAGGTTCGGGCCGGGCCAGTTGGCGAACGAGCTCGGCGGGTTGCCGTTCTGGAGGCGGTTCGCAACGACGGCGTCGAGGTTCTGGTTGCCGCCGCCGCCGATCGGGTTGAACTCGTGTTCGATGTCCGGGTGCGCCTCGTCGAAGGCGGTGACGAGCGCCTCTGCCGCGCGCGCGCCGTCGCCGCCGGTCCAGGCGTGAAGAACTTCGAGCGTGTTCCCGCTTCCGCCGTCGCTTCCGTCCCCGCCGTCACCGCCGCCGGAACAGCCAGCGAGCCCTGCGAGCGTCGCTGCCCCCGTCGCTCCGACGAAGTGTCGCCGCGATAGCCGGTTGTCTTGGTCTGTCATGGTACTTCACGATGTACAATGGATGATTCCCATATATACTTACTCATTCTTTTAGAACTATTTCTGAAGGACCCGTCTGCCCGTCACCCCCGGCCGTAATCGGAATTCTTTACTCTCGGTCGAACGGCGACGGACCGACGGGCATACTACCGTCCGGCGGATTGGCGTACGCATGCGCCCCTCGATCGCCGCCGTCACGTACCCCATCGCCGGCGACGCCCGGGAGCGGCCCCTTCTCGCCGTCTGGCTGCTGTTCGCGCTGTCCGTCGTCGTCCCGGTCCTCCCGGCGCTGCCGGTCGTCGGCTACCTCGTGCGCGTGCTGACCGCCAGCGAACGGGGAGACTCGATGCCCCTCTTCCTCTCCGACGGCCGGACGCTCGCCCGCCGGTCGCTGGGCGGGACGGCCGTCTGTCTGGTCTTCCTCGGAATCCCGTTCGCGGCCCTCCTCGTGACGCTCTACGGCGTCGTCACGCTCGACCCCGGCTCGAACGCGCCGGTCGGCCGCATCCTCGCCGGCTCGACGGCCGTCCTCTTCCTCGGCGTCCTCGGCACGTACCTCGTCCCCGTCTCGCTGATCACCTACGGTCGGGAGGGGTCGCTTCGCCGGGCCTTCTCCGCGGCCGCCCTCAGACCGGTCGCCGGCCACGCCGCCTACTTCTTCGGGTGGACCCTCGGCTTCACCGCGCTCGTCGTCGCCGTCGGCGTCGGCGGGGCGCTGTTCACCGTCTCGCGCGCCGGTCCGCTGTTCGGGACGTTCGTCCTCGCGTACGGCCTCCTCGTGACCGCGTACCTGTGGGGCCGCGCCGTCGAGCGCGCGCGACGGCGGTAGGCGGACGGCGCCGCGACCGACCGATTCTTGAGCGCGCGGACCCGACCTACACGGCATGGACGGACCGCTGTGGACAGACACGCACGCGCCCGACCTCGACGAGATCCGGCAGGACGAGGCCCGCGACCGCCTGCGTCGGGCCGTCGACGAGCCGATGAACCTCGTCGTCCAGGGGCCGCCGGGCGTCGGGAAGACGGCCGCGGCGCGCGCGCTCGCCGACGCGTCGCACGCCGACCCGGACGCCGACCTGATCGAGATCAACGTCGCTGACTTCTTCGGCCGGACGAAAAAGGAGATCCGGACCGACCCGCGGTTCGAGGGCTTCCTCGCCGGGCGGAGTTCGATGGCGAAACGCGACATGATAAACCGCGTGCTGAAGGAGTCGGCGTCGTACGCGCCGATGTCCGGCGAGTACAAGACGATCCTGTTGGACAACGCGGAGGCGATCCGAGAGGACTTCCAGCAGGCGCTGCGCCGCGTGATGGAGAAGCACCACCGGACCACCCAGTTCGTGATCGCGACCCGCCAGCCGTCGAAGCTCATCGCCCCGATCCGGTCGCGCTGCTTCCCGGTCCGCGTGCGCTCGCCGACGACCGACGAGACGATCGACGTCCTCGAAGCGATCTGCGACCGCGAGGGCGTCGACTACGACGGCGACGGGCTGGAGTTCGTCGCCAGCGCGGCCGGCGGCGACCTCCGCGAGGCGATCCTCTCGGCGCAGGCGACCGCGGTCGAGGGCGGCGAGATCACCATGTCGACCGCCTACGAGGCGCTGGGCGAGGTCGGCGACGACGACGCGCTCCGCGAGGCGCTCGCCGACGCCCGAAGCGGCGACCTGAAGGACGCGCGCTCGACGCTCGACGACCTCCTCGACGAGGGGTACGACGGCGGGGAACTGCTTCGCGAGACGCTCCGCGTCGCCCGCGCCGGCTCCGAGTACGGCGGCGACGACCTCGCCCGGCTCCACGCGCTCGCGGGCGAGGCCGACCTCGACATGTCGGACGGGCTCGACGACACGACCCACCTCGTCCACCTGCTCGCGGCGTGGGCGGCCGGCCGGACCGAGCTCTCGCCCGAGCTGCGGGACGCGGAGGCGGCCCCGTGAGCCGAGCGCCGCCGCTCTCGCGGCTCCTCCCGTTCCCGGTCGTCGACGCGGCGTGGGACCTCGCGCTCGTCCCGGCGCTCGCGGGCGCCGTCGCGCTGCCGTTCCTCCCGCCGGTCGGCGCCGCGCTCGTCGCGCTCGCGCTCGGGGTCCTCTGGTTCCACCGCGACCCGGAGCGCGACCCGCCGACGGGCGACGAGGCGGTCGTTGCCCCGGCCGACGGCACCGTCTCCGTGGTGCGCGAGGAGGGCTCGCGGCTCCGCGTCGGCGTGTTCATGAACGTCACCGACGTCCACGTCAACCGCGCGCCGCTCGCCGGCGAGGTCCGCGAGGTGCGCCACCGCCCCGGCGCGAACCGCCCGGCGTTCGACAAGGAGTCGGACCGCAACGAGCAGGTCGCGATCGACTTCGGCGAGTACGAGCTGCTCGTCATCGCGGGCTGGTTCGCCCGGCGGATCCACCCGTCCGTCGAGGCCGGCGACCGCGTCGAGCGCGGCGACCGCGTCGGCCACGTCTCGTTCGGCTCCCGCGCCGACGTGGTGTTGCCCGCGGACGTGACCCGCGAGGACCTGCTGGTGGCCGAGGGGGACAGCGTGCGCGCGGGCGAGACGATCGTCGCGGAGCGACCGGGCGGGTCGGCCCCCGCGGCGTGACCGTCGGACGCCGAACAACCGGGGTGGCACCCGAGACGCCCGTGTTCGGGCGTACCCTTTTGTTTCACGCGCGAGACCGTTCCCTGATGCCAGAAGAGACAATCCACGAGTCGAGTCGGTCGCGGACCCGACAGGGGCTGGCCACGTACCTCCGCCGGATCGCCCGCGCGCTCGGCCGCGGCGAACCGGTGCCGGTCGACGAGGACGGCACGGTGACCGTCGACGCGGCGGCGACCGGCGACGTCGAGGTCGAACTCGAGCGCGAGGACGGGACGGTCCACTTCGAGATCGAGATGGAGTGGCCGGACGAGGCGGCCGCAATCGACGAGGAGGCGAGCGCGAGCAAGGCGACGTTCGAGCTGTTCCGCGACAGCGCCGACGAGTACCGCTGGCGGCTCCGCCACGACAACGGCAACATCGTCGCCGACGGCGGCGAGGGGTACGCCGACAAGCGCGACGCCCGCTCGGGGATCGAGAGCGTCCAGCGGAACGCGCCGGGCGCGCACGTCGTCGACGCCTCTCGCGACGAGGAAGCGCCCGACGAGGGAGGCAGCGACGCGACGTTCGAGCTGTTCCGCGACAGCGCCGACGAGTACCGCTGGCGGCTCCGCCACGACAACGGCAACGTCATCGCCGACGGCGGACAGGGGTACGCCTCGAAGCAGAAGGCGAAACAGGGGCTCCGAAGCGTCAAGTCGAACGCGCCGGGCGCGGCCGTCGAGGAGACCGACGAGTAGCCGTCGCCGGTCGGCTCCCCTCCCCTGCCGGCCCGACCGCCCGCGGACCGCACCGCTTATTCGCCGGCCCTCACTACCTCGGGCCGACATGGACGCGCTCGACGCCAAGTACCCGTTCTTCGCGAGCGCCCGCGAGGCGGTCGCCGAGGCCGCGGTGTCGCTGCCGGAGCTCGTCGCGGCCGACGCGCCGGCCGTCGACCGCGCCCGCGAGCGCGTCGAGCGCGCCCTCCTCGAAGGGACCGTCGCCGCCGAGAGCGGCGAGTTCCCCGGCGAGTCGGCGTCCGACACGCAGGCGGAGCTGCTCTCGTACCCCATCGCGCGGATCCTCGTCTCGCTGCTCGACTCGGAGCCCGCCATCGAGAAGTACGCCGCCGCGGAGGCGACGACCGCCATGGAGCGGGTCCGCCGCGACCTCGAAGCCGACGACGAGCTGCGGTCGGTGTCGGCCGCGACGGTCTCGCTCGACGACCTGCTCGCCGAGTTCGACCTCGCGGACGCCGTGCGCCCGGACGCGACCGCGCCGGCCGGCGTCCGCGGCGGAACGGCGAGCGGCGCGAGCGGGGGTGGCCCGACCGGGACCGGTTCCGGCCGCGACCCCGACCACTACCGGATCGACGTCGGCCCGTACCTCCGGCTCACCTCGCCCGAGTGGGGGAACTCGTGGCGGCTCGTCAACCGCGCGCTCGCCGACGGCGCGGTGCGCGTCTCCCGCGAGGAGCTGCTCGCGGCGCTGGAGGCCGCCGTCGAGGCGCGGGTCGCCGAGGGGCTCCCCTTCGAGCTGGGCGCCGACGAGGAGATCGCCGCGGCGTTAGAGTCGCGCGTCGCCGACCTGCGGCGGCTGCTCTCCGAGCGGACGTACGCCGAGCCGCCGGACGTCGTCGCCCCCGCGCTGTTCCCGCCCTGTATGACGAACCTGATCGAGAAGGCCGAGCGCGACGCCGCGCTCTCCGCGGCGGAGTCGTTCGCGCTGATGGCGTTCCTCGTCGGCATCGGCATGACGCCCGACGAGGTCGTCGCCTTCTGCGCGGACACGAGCCTCGACGCCGAGGGGATCCGCTACCAGACCGAGTACCTGACCGACGACCGCGGCACCCAGTACCCCCCGCCGACCTGCGAGACGCTCGCGAACTACGGGATCTGCCACAACGAGGACGACCACATGCAGGTCGCGGCCGACCCCCTCTCGTACTACGAGAAGCGGGTGGCCGCCGCCGACGACGTAACCGACTGGCGGGACGGACGGGAAGGGGACGAGCAGAGCGAGGCGTGACCGCGACGAGAGAGAAAGAAGCTGCGACCGCCCGACGGGCTACGACTCGCCTTTCGCGCGCATCAGGTACGTCCCGACGCCGGCCATGAGCAGGACGAACCCGGCCAACAGCGCGACGAGCGCGATCGCTCCCGCCTCCGGGAGGACCGTCGACCCGCCGAAGGTGACCCCGATGGCGACCAGCCCGACGATGAACACCGCGGCCGCCGCCAGCGAGACCGCGATCTGCCGACGGAGCTCCGCGTCGATTTCCATGAGTGCGGCTTCCCGTCGCCGCTAAAAAAGGACTTCGATGGGCGCTCCGCCCGCCGGTCGCTCACGTCGCCAGGTGCGTGATGTCCCGCCGTAGGGTGTATCCGCGCGGCACGCCGACGATCTTCAGACACTCGCCGCACAGCACCCGCTCGTAGTCGCGGTTGGTCTCCTTCTCCAGCAGGGAGACGTCCGCGAGCGGGAACACCGACTCGCACCGGTCGCACTCCGCCTTGTCGCCGTCGACGATCTTCATCGCCTGCCCGTTTCCGCGATCGGTATATAAAATCGCTGACGGCGTTATCACTCCGGATACTGACGCGTCGCGAAAAATTCGTGGTCGGTCGACGCGGTTGGCGCCGGGGAGTCGTGCGCCGGCTCAGCCGAAGAGCTCGCCGAGCCCTTCGCCGCCGTCGCCCTCTTCCTCGTCGTCGTCGTCCGCCTCGTCGGCGGCCTCGGCCTCGTCGTCGTCATCGTCGTCGTCGTCCGCCTCGTCGGCTGCCTCGGCGTCCGCGGAGCCGCCCGCCGACGCGCCGGCGGCCGGGGCCGCGGCGGCCGTCTCGATGGCCTCCTCGATGTCGACGTCCTCCAGCGCGGCGACGAGCGCCTTGACGCGGGACTCCTCGACGTCGACGCCGGCGGCTTCCAGCACGCCGGTGACGTTGTCTTCGTTGATCTCTTCGCCAGTCTCGTTCAGGATGAGCGCAGCGTAAACGTATTCCATTGGTGTGTACCTCGTGTTATCCGAACATCGCGCCGAGTCCCTCGCCGCCGTCGTCGCCGTCGTCGTCGGCGTCGTCGTCGGTGTCGGCCGCCTCGGCGTCTTCCGTGTCTTCGTCCGCCTGTTCCTCCTCCTCGTCGGCGTCGTCGGCCGCCGGCTCCGGTGCCGGCGCGGCCTCGACGCCCTGGAGCTCCTCGGGGAGCGCCTCCTCGTCGTCGATCTGGGTCGCGAGCGCGCGCAGCTGGGCGTCGGCCTTTCCGATCAGGTCGGGCACGACGTCCGGGCTCTCGATCTCCGCGAACAGGCCGACGGACTTCGCCTCGCCGGACGCCTTCGCGAGGAGGGCGCCGGCGGTGGCGGCCGTCGGGTACGCGGCGTTGACGGAGAGGTTACGCGCGGCGGCCGCGGCGGACCGAATGTCCGCCTCGTACTCGTCGACGTCGAGTTCGAGCTCGTCCGGCTCGAAGAGGACGCCTTCGGAGTAGACGGCGCGCAGGTCCAAGCCGACCTCCTTGGGCTCGATGCCGAGCTCGACGAGGACGTTCGCGAGGTCGTCGTCGACGACCTCGCCCTCCTCCAGCACGGTCGAGTCCTCGGTCACCTTGATCGAGCCGTCCATGATGCGGGCGGACGCGCCCACGGTCTGGAGCTCGCCGACGAACGGTCCCGGGTCGACGCCGGTGTCGCCCTCGGGGATCACGATGTCGTTGGGGGCCACCTCGCCCGCGTTAATGGGGGCGGGGGTCTTCGAGGCTTCGAGCTGCTTGAAGAGGCCGAACGGGTTGTCGTTGGTGCCGACGAGCGCCACCTGGCCGCTGACGTACTCCGTCAGCTGCTCGACGCCGTCGTCGACCTCCTCGAGCGCTCGGTTCGTGAGCGTGTTGCGGCTCATGCGGACGGCGGCCGAGCCGTGGAGCTCCCGGCGCATGGCCTGGAGCTGCCGGCTCGGAATGCCGGCCACGCCGACGATCCCGACGGACTGGTAGGAGTCGATGAACTCGACGAGCTCGTCGACCTCCTCGCGCTTCCACTCCGGGATCGTCTCGGTCTTGCGGACCGAGCTCATACGGGCACCTCCTTCGCGGGACCCATCGTGGTCTTCACGTAGATCCCGTCGATGTTGAGCGGGCCCTTCTCGAGGTTCGCTTCGAGCCGCCGGACGATGACGTCGATGTTGTCCGAGATCGCGTCGGCGCCCATGTCCTCGGCGCCGACGCGGGTGTGGAACGTGCGCCGGTCGCGCGACCGGAGCTGCACCGTGTTCTTCATCCGGTTGACGGTCTCGACGATGTCGTCGTCCGGCTGTAGTGGGGTAGGCATCTTCCCGCGCGGACCGAGGACGGTACCGAGGTACCGGCCGATGTCCTGCATCAGGTTGGCCTCGGCGACGAAGAAGTCGGTATCGTCGGCCAGGTCCTTAGCGCGGTCGTCGTCGTCTCCTAACTCTTCGAGGTCGTCGCTGTCGAGCACTTCGTCAGCGACCTCCTCTGCGCGGACGGCGGTTTCGCCCTCCGCGAAGACGACGATCTGTGTCTCCTGCCCCGTTCCAGCCGGCAGCACGACGGACTCGTCGATACGGTTCGACGGATCGTTGAGGTCGAGGTCTCGCAGGTTGATCGCGATGTCCACGGTCTCGCGGAAGTTCCGCTCGGGCGCATCGTCGAGTGCGAGAGTTACGGCCTCTTGTATTGTGTCTGCCATTTTCACCTCCGTAGTACGCAGGTCGCTCCTACGGGTCAGTGAAACAGGCGAAGCCTGTCTCATCGGAGAGAGGTCCATCGGAGGTTTAAAAGCGTCGAACCGCCCCTCCCCGTGTGAACCGGCGACAGGGCCGCTCCGCGGCGGTCGCGGGGGCGAGCGGGGTCCCGTCGGTTCGCCGTCGGCTCCGGGGTTCGGTTCGTCGTCGCCACCGCCGCTGCGGTTCGACGCGCGTCGAAGCCGAAAACGTCGGATAGGGGAACCCTTTTGACGCCGCTGTCCGACCGACGAGGTAATGACTCAGGGTGGTCCGGCGTGACGATGGACGACCGCATCGAGGACCTCCGCGAGCGCCGCGAGCGCGCGGCAAAGGGCGGGGGCGAGGAACGGATCCAGTCGCAACACGACAAGGGGAAGATGACCGCCCGCGAGCGGATCGACTACTTCCTCGACGACGGGACCT
The DNA here is from genome assembly GCF_002355655.1 of Halorubrum trapanicum. NCBI lineage: Archaea > Methanobacteriati > Methanobacteriota > Halobacteria > Halobacteriales > Haloferacaceae > Halorubrum > Halorubrum trapanicum. The sequence continues at coordinate 1,867,165 of NZ_AP017569.1, forward strand.
TCCACGAGTTCGACCGGTTCCGGACCCACCGCAACCACACGTTCGGGATGGAGGAGAAGCAGATCCCGGGCGACGGCGTGGTGACCGGCTACGGCGAGGTGAACGGCCGGAAGACGTTCGTGTTCGCGCACGACTTCACCGTCTTCGGCGGGTCGCTCGGCGAGGTGTTCGCCGAGAAGGTGTGCAAGGTGATGGACAAGGCGATGGACGTGGGCGCGCCCGTCGTCGGCCTCAACGACTCCGCCGGCGCCCGGATCCAGGAGGGGGTCGCCTCGCTCGGCGGCTTCGCGGAGATCTTCCGGCGCAACACGGAGGCGTCCGGCGTCATCCCGCAGATCTCGGCGATCATGGGGCCGTGCGCCGGCGGCGCGGTGTACTCGCCCGCCATCACGGACTTCACGTTCATGGTGAAAGACACCTCGCACATGTTCATCACCGGGCCGGACGTGGTCGAGACGGTCACCGGCGAGGAGGTGAGCTTCGAGGAGCTCGGCGGCGCGGTCACCCACTCCTCGACCTCCGGCGTCGCGCACTTCGCCGAGGAGAGCGAGGAGGAGGCGCTCGACGACATCGCGCGGCTGCTCTCGTACCTCCCGGCGAACAACGTGGAGGACCCGCCGCGCGTCGAGCCGTGGGACGACCCCGAGCGCGCCGACGAGGAGCTGGAGTCGATCGTCCCCGACGCCCCCCGGAAGCCGTACGACATGAAGGACGTGATCGGCAGCGTCGTCGACGAGGGCTCCTTCTTCGAGGTGCACGAGAACTTCGCGAAGAACATCGTCGTCGGCTTCGCCCGGCTCGACGGCCACTCGATCGGCGTCGTCGCGAACAACCCCCGCGTGAACGCCGGCACGCTCGACATCGAGGCGAGCCAGAAGGGCGCGCGGTTCGTCCGCTTCTGCGACGCGTTCAACATCCCCATCCTCACCTTCGAGGACGTGCCCGGCTTCATGCCCGGCACCGACCAGGAGCACAACGGGATCATCCGCCACGGCGCGAAGCTGCTGTACGCCTTCTCGGAGGCGACGGTACCTCTCCTGACCGTCATCACCCGGAAGGCGTACGGCGGGGCCTACTGCGTGATGTCCTCGAAGCACATCGGCGGCGACGTCAACTACGCGTGGCCCACCTCGGAAATCGCAGTGATGGGACCGAAGGGCGCGGTCAACGTCCTCTACCGCGAGGAGCTGTCCGAGGCCGACGACCCCGACGCGCGCAGACAGGAGCTCATCGACGAGTACCGCGAGGAGTTCGCGAACCCCTACACCGCCGCGGACCGCGGCTTCGTCGACGACGTCATCGAGCCGACCGAGACGCGCGCCCGCCTCGTCGAGGACCTGAAGATGCTGAAGGGGAAGAGCACGGACCAGCCCGCGAAGAAGCACGGCAACATCCCGATCTGATGGCCGCAGAGGACGACTCCGCCGACACGGACGCGCCCGCCGACGGGGGGACCGCTGTGCCCACCGACGGGGCGACCCCCGCGCTCGCCGGCCTCTCGATCCCGGACGACGCCGGCGACGACGAGGCGGCCGCCATCGCCGCCGCGGTCGCGGCGCACGTCCGAGACGGCGAACTCGCTGCCGCGGCCGCCGCGAGCGACGGAGACGAGGGGCGCGACGAGGACCGCTGGGGGCTCGCCGGTCGGATCGATCGGCTCCACCGCCGTCGGGTGCGCGTCCCCGCCGACGCGCCTCCGGACCCGTGGACAGCGGTCGGTCGCAGCGACCGGTTCTGAGCCGCGGGCGCGCCGCGCTGATTCTGCCGACTCGGTCACGAGCAGCGTCGCTGATCGGGTAGTCGACACGTCGAACGGCGTCGCCGGACGCGGGGGCGCCCGGCCGCGTACATTCCCCCGACAGCGCGGCGTCGAACCGTCGCGCCGTCGACCCCGATCCGCCTCAGGGCGCGTCCGGAGATACGTCCGCTGACATATATAACTGTGGTAGTCACTCCCGCGGTCGCTCAGCGCGTCCCGTCGTCGCCGGCGTCCTCCCTCGCAGTCGCGGCGGCCGACTCGTCACCGTCGCCGGGGTCACTCGGTCCGCTCCGGTCGCCGAGCAGTCGGTTGAGGACGACTGGGACGACGCCCACGAAGACGAGGAGCGCGCCGACCCGGACCGGAAGCGACGCGTCGGTCGCGACCGTGAGGCCGAGGTAGACGGCGGCGCCGACCAACACCGACGGCAGCACGTAGGGGTTTCCCGCGTCGAGCATACCTCATCGTGGCGTCCGCAGTCCTTTTAATTGTTTTCAGGCGCTAAGCCCGCTTTCTCAACGAACAACGCAGGCCGAAGACCGAGTCGCGTAGTATAGAGGGAATACAGCGTCTCCAGAAATTGGAGATCTCTAGAGTGTTAACGAATCGCAAAATGATTCGTTCACGCTGTTATCGTCTCACAAACACTCCGCGACGACTGGCCCGCAGCCCTCACCCCCGCAAACTACTTGTATGTAAATTACGTAAGTTATGATATGGCAACGCGAAAGACCATTTCCATCCGTGACGATCAAGAGGAGTGGATTCAGGACAATCACCTGAGCCTCTCCTCATTCGTCCAAGAGAAACTGGACGAACTCATCGAGGAACGAGAGTCATAGATGTACTACGGCTACAAGTATCGACTTAACCCACCGGAAGCCCTTACCGAGACGCTTCTACACCACGTCGATACTTGTAGGCAACTCTACAACCACGTCCTCTACAAACTCAACGAGACAGACGAGATTCCAGCACGTTACAAGGTACAGGGACAACTCCCCGACCTCAAATCGTGGTGGGATGACCTGAATGACGTTCACTCGAAAGTCCTCCAAATGGTCGTCAAGCGTGTCTACGACAACCTCTCTACGCTCCGTGCGCAGAAGGAGAACGGACGCGCCGTGGGGATGCTCAAGTGGAAACCGCCTCAGGAGTATCGGTCGCTCACCTACAACCAGTCCGGCTTCGAACTCAAGAATACGAGTGGTCGGCCTGTCTTGCGGTTGAGCAAAATCGGCGAGATCCCGATTCACCTCCACCGAGACATCCCCGAGAACGCGACCATTAAGCAGGTCACGGTCAAACAAGAGCCCACGGGCGAGTGGTACGCCACGTTCGGTATCGACGTGGACGAAGCTACGTCAGAGAAACCGGAGAATCCTAGGGATGTGGTGGGTATTGACGTAGGTATTGTCAAGTACGCTCACGACACGGACGGCACTGCTGTCGAGTCGCCAGACTTCTCCGACGAGCGTGAGCGGTTGGAACGCGCTCAACGCAACCTCTCGCGGAAGGAACGCGGCTCTAATAATTGGGAAGATCAGCGCGAGATGGTCGCTCGACGCCACGCCGACCTGAAACGCAAGCGTCGAGATTTCCTCCACAAATTGTCGAACTACTACGCCCGAGAGTACGACTTGGTGGCCGTCGAGGACTTGGACGCGAAGGGACTAATCGAACTACCGGGCAACTCTCGGAACCGTGCCGGGGCCTCGTGGGGAACGTTCCTGCGAATGCTCGAATACAAATGTGAGCGTGAGGGGACGCACTTCGTTGCCGTAGACCCCCGTGGAACGACGAAAGAATGCGCGTCATGCGGGACAGAGACGGACAAACCGCTGTGGGTGCGTGAGCATTCGTGCCCATCATGTGGGTTTGTGGCGGACAGAGACGCGAATGCGTCGTGGAACATTCTTTCTCGCGGACTCGACAAAGTAGGAGTGGGACACTCCGAATCACCGCCTGTGGAGACTGCGCTCCCTACGGACACCACTTCGGTGTCTGCAAAGCGCGTCGTGGAAACAGGAAGCCCCACCCTCAAGGAGCGAACCGCGTCAGCGGTAAGCGAGTAGGATGGAGTAGTTCACTCGTCTCGGCACGGACCGACAGAGTTTGGTAGCAGTTGGTGGAAGAACCGACAGGAATGTTCGATAAGGTTCTCGTGGCGAACCGCGGCGAGATCGCGGTCCGGGTGATGCGCGCCTGTGCGGAGCTGGGCGTCGACACCGTCGCCGTGTACAGCGACGCCGACAAGCACGGCGGCCACGTCCGGTACGCGGACGAGGCGTACAACGTCGGGCCCGCCCGCGCGGCCGACTCCTACCTCGACGGCGAGGCGGTCGTCGAGGCGGCGCGGTCGGCCGGCGCCGACGCGATCCACCCCGGGTACGGCTTCCTCGCGGAGAACGCCGACTTCGCGGCCCGCGTCGAGGCCGCCGAGGGGATCACGTGGGTCGGCCCGTCGAGCGACGCGATGGAGCGGCTCGGCGAGAAGACGCACGCGCGACGCGTGATGGACGACGCCGACGTGCCGATCGTCCCCGGGACGACCGAGCCCGTCACCGACGTCGAGGCCGTCACGGAGTTCGGCGACGAGCACGGCTACCCGGTCGCGATCAAGGCCGAGGGCGGCGGCGGCGGCCGCGGGATGAAGGTCGTCGAGAGCGCCGACGAGGCCGAGGAGGCGCTCGAATCCGCGAAGCGCGAGGGCGAGGCGTACTTCTCGAACGACTCGGTGTACCTCGAGCGCTACCTCCAGACCCCCCGCCACGTCGAGGTCCAGATCGTCGCGGACGACCCGGCGGCCGCGGGGTCCGACGGCGGGAGCGGCGACGGGGACGCCTCGGTGACCGAGAGCGACGTGGTCCACCTCGGCGAGCGCGACTGCTCGCTCCAGCGCCGCCACCAGAAGGTGATCGAGGAGGGGCCCTCTCCCGCGCTCTCCGACGAGTTGCGCGAGGAGATCGGGGAGGCCGCTCGCCGGGGCGTCGCCGCCGCCGACTACTCCAACGCCGGGACGGTCGAGTTCCTCGTCGAGGAGGACCCCGACCGCGACCCGTCGGAGCCGCTCGGCCCGGAGACGCCGTTCTACTTCCTCGAAGTCAACACGCGGATCCAGGTCGAACACACCGTCACGGAGGAGCTGACGGGGATCGACATCGTCAAGGAACAGCTCCGGGTCGCGAGCGGCGAGGGGCTCTCCGTCTCGCAGGACGACGTCGAGCTGGAGGGCCACGCGATCGAGTTCCGGATCAACGCCGAGAACGCCGCGAACGAGTTCCAGCCCGCCAACGAGGGGTCGCTGGAGACGTACGACCCGCCGGGCGGGATCGGCGTGCGCGTCGACGACGCGCTCCGGCAGGGCGACGAGCTCGTCACCGACTACGACTCGATGATCGCGAAGCTGATAGTCTGGGCCCCGGACCGCGAGGAGTGTCTCGCGCGCTCGAAGCGCGCGCTCGCGGAGTACGACCTGGAGGGCGTCGTCACCATCGTCCCGTTCCACCGGCTCATGCTCGACGACGAGCGGTTCGTCGACGGGACGCACACCACGAAGTACCTCGACGAGGAGCTCGACCGCGAGCTGGTCGCCGAGGCGCAGGAGAAGTGGGGGACCGAGTCGGCGTCCGCGGGCGAAGACGACGACGAGGAGGTCACCGAGCGCGAGTTCACCGTCGAGGTGAACGGGAAGCGCTTCGACGTGGAGCTGGAGGAGCGCGGCGCGCCCGCGATTCCGGTCCCGGAAGGCGGCGCCGGCGGGGGCGGTGGCGGCCAGCAGCGCCCCCCGCAGGCGAAGCCGGACGACGGCGGGGACGACGGCGGCGTCGACGTCGCGGAGGGCGGCGAGTCGATCGACGCGGAGATGCAGGGGACGATCCTCTCGGTCGACGTCGACGAGGGCGACGAGGTCGCCGCCGGCGACGTGGTCTGCGTCCTCGAGGCGATGAAGATGGAGAACGACGTGGTCGCCGAGCGCGGCGGCACCGTCGCGAGCGTCCACGTCGGCGAGGGCGACAGCGTCGACATGGGCGACGTGCTGATCGTGCTGGAGTGAGGTCGGAGTTCTCCGGACGTGGCTGTTTATAAATAGTGGACAGCGTTACGGTGAGACGTTCTGAGGCTTAGCTTTTCACTTGGCTTCGCTGAAATCCACAGTGAGTGACATACGTAGCTCTCTGCCGGTCAGTACAGACGTATCGACGGGCGATTTCGGGAGTGAGTATCGTAGATCGGCGGTGGCGGGAGTATATTTAAAACGCGATGAGAGATGGCGATGATCGCTTATAAAAGAACACCGCGGTGCGGTGGCGCGCCTGCGAGCGGCCGCCATCGGCGGCCGCGAGCCAGCCCGCGAGGGACGCCGCGAGCGGAGCGAGCGGCGAGGCTGGGGAGGTGTGAGGCTGCGGTCCCGTGAGCGACCGGAGGGAGCGAGCGGGAGTACGGAAGTCGCAGCCCGCGCAGCGAACGGAGTGAGCGAGCAGGACCGTCTTCCGGTGGTGCTGAGCGGTGCGGGGGAGGGACTCAAAGGGGCAGTCGCGAGGGCGAAGCACGCCGCAGTAAGCACCGCAGGGAGCGAGTGAAACGAGCGACTGAGGAGCACAGCAAGGCGCGCGAGCCGTCGCGACTGGGGCTTTGGAGATCATCATCCCAGCAGTCAATCACTTATAAACGGGCGACAGCAACACCGCGATCCTCTTTATAAACGGCCTCACTCACGACGTACTACACGTACTCCCGCTACCGATCAGGAAGCGAGCGCTTTTGCGGCTAATTCAGTCGCGCAACCCCGGCAGTTTCAAACGTAGAGTATTGTGTACAGAGAGCCTATCCAGCAATTCGTCGGACCGCGGTTCCGATGGTAAAGCCGAGCGTCCCCACGATCGCCGCGGCAACTGCGCTTCCGACGATGGCGTATCTGACGAGCCACAGCAGCCCAGGTTTGGCTCCGCTCAGTCCGATACCACCGTAGTTCAGGATGACGCCGGCGACCCCGGCGAACACGAGCAACCAACTCACCCCGAGCCCTCCGTTGGAGTACGCTTGGACCGCGACGAAGATCGTGAGCAGAACGGCGTACCCCTGCCACCACAGCAGCAAATGGATCTGAGGAAAGCCTACTATTCTCACCGCCGCGAAGTAGCAGAGCGACGCAACGAAGAGTATTCCAGCACCGATACTCCACCGTCTCGCTTGTTTTCGATCCTCGCCCAGTAGGAGGGTTCGCGTGTCAACGGGAACCATACACGATCCGCCTCTTCAGGCCTAGAACATTAAGAAATTGCGACGTGACTGATTGGCACCCTCATCGACCGGCCGTTTCAGTCGAAAACACATCTGAAAATGGAATTTCAACGGAAGCTATTGTTTATAAATAGCCGCTGGCGGATCGACGGTGAGTACCGCCAAAGCTCCAGCCGCTCGCTTATAAATAGCCGTTACTAGGCCGACGGCGGGGACCGCCAAAGCCCCAGCCGCGAAGCGGCCGCACACTCGCTGCGCTCCTCGCTTGCGCTGCTCGCTGCGGTGCTTGCGTCGTCTGCGGCCGCTTCGCGCCTGCCCCTTTGAGTCCCACCCCGCCCCGCACGGCACCGCACCTCTCACCTCCCCAGCCTCGCGGTTCGCGCTCTCCGAGCGCTCACCGCGTCCCTCGCGGGCTGGCTCGCGGCCTCCGCTTCGCTCCGGCCGCTCGCAGGCGCGCCACCGCGTCGTTCATTTATAAGTAGTCGTCGCCGCCTCTCGCACCTCTTAAATATCGTCTCGCTGTCGAGGCTCGCGTCGCGCACTCAGGTTACCGACCGCGTAGCCCCAGTAGCTTCCGCGTCTGATCGGGCGTCGCCACGGGCCGCCCCAGCTCCTCGGCGATCCGCGCCGCCCGCGCCACGAGCTGCTCGTTCGTCGCCAGCTCGCCCTTCTCGTAGTACCGGTTGTCCTCTAAGCCGACCCGGACGTGCCCCCCGAGCAGCAGCGACTGGGTCGTCATGGGAAGCTGATGCGGGCCGAATCCGATCACGTTGAACTCGACGCCCTCGGGGAGCGCCTCGACTCGATTAACGAGGTTCCGGGGATGCGGCGGCGACGTGGTCCCACCGCCGAACAGGAAGTTGAGGTACGGCGGGTCGTCGAGCTCGTCGAGTATCGCCAGCGACTCGTTGAGGTGGCCGTCGTTGAACACCTCCAGCTCGGGCTTGATACCCCGCTCTTTCATCTCCGCGTGGAGCGACGACACCAGCTCTCGGGTGTTCTCCGAGGTGAGCCGGTCGTAGCGGTTGAGCGGCCCCATGTCGAGCGACGCCATCTCGGGGGCGGGGTCGGTCCGGAGCGGCTCGTGCCGGAGGGCGTCCGGCGCCGCCGTCCCGCCCGTCGAGTGCTGGAGGACCGCGTCGTCGGTCGCCTCGCGGACCGCGTCGGCGATCTCCTGAAACCGCTCCGTCGAGAAGGCGCGCTCCCCGTTGTCGCGGCGCGCGTGGAGGTGGAGCACGCTCGCGCCCGCCTCCTCGCAGGCCGCCGCGGCCGCCGCGATCTCCGCGGGCGTCTCCGGGAGGTCCGGGTGCGCCTCCTTCCCGTGGACGCCGCCCGTGAGCGCCGCGGTGATGACCGCCGGCTTCCCGTCGATGTAGTCGTCGTACGTCATTCCGCCCCGTCGCCCCCGCGGTCGGCGTCCTCGTCCTCCGCCGCCTCGGACTCGGGATCCACGTAGAACTCGCAGTCTGCCGCGGGGTCGAGGTCGTACCGCGCGTTACAGACGTCCGCGCGCATGGGCTGGACGAACGACTCCGTCACGGTACAGAACGCGCGGGCCGTGTCGAACGACTTCCCGTCTCCCTCCTCGCGATACGACAGGTGCTGGCACGTCTCGTCCATGGCGGACGGAGGCGGGCGAGCGGCTTGAAACCACGCGTCGAGCGTTCCGATTCCGTCCGGCGCGGCCCGCGCCGGCCCGCCCCGATCCGACCGACGCTGTTTAACCGAACGCCCGAGAACGGGCGGGCATGGAGCCGGTCGACGACTGGCGGTCGGCGATCGAGGAGGCCGGGGAGCTGACCGGCCCGATCGCGGCGGCCATCGTCGAGGCCCACGGCGACCGCGGCCAGCGCGCCATCGAGGCCGTCGGCGAGGGGCGCGTGAAGCGCTACCGCGACTTCACCGTCGTCGTCGGCCACGAGGACGAGTACGTGGTCGAAGAGGGCGAGTGCAACTGCGCGGACGCGACGTACAACCTCGACGCGGACGACCCCGACGACCGCTGCTGGCACGCGATCGCGGTCGACGTGGCGGACGCGCTCGACGCCGTCGACCACCACGACATGTGGTACTCCGAGGTCCGCGAGTTCCTGTAGGGCCGGTCGGCGCGAGCCCCGCTGGGGTCGCCGCGCGTCGGTCCGATCGAGGTAGCCGCCGCTCGACCGCGTGAATCGGCCGTTTTCGTAAATCTCGGTCTGAGAGTCGAAAACGTTTACAACGGCGGCCGGTCTCCCCTACGGTATGGCGGACTGTCCACTCGCCGACGACTGCCCCAGCTTCGACGAACGGATCCAGGGGATGGGGTGTCAACACTACGGCAACAAAGGCGGCGCGGAGTGGTGTAACCACTACGACATGCCGATCTACGAACTGAAACAGCAGCCGGTCCAGCCCGGCGAGGCGGTCGTCGTCGAGGTCGACGACATCCACGAGAGCGGTGCCGGCGTCGGCCGCACCGACGACGGGTTCATCGTCCTCGTCGACGGCCTCCTCCCCCCGGCGCGCGCCGAGGTCAAGATCCACCGCGTGAAGTCCAGTCACGCGACGGCCCAAGAGGTGGTCGAGCGCCTCCCCGACGACCCGGAAGCGGAGGAGGGGGACGACGAGGCCGCCGAGGGCGACGCGGCGGACGACGAGGACGACGAGCGCGGTCGCCCGGACCGCACGGACCGCGAACGGCTCGGCAGCCGCGAGAACTTCTGGGGCAAGTGACGGCGTCTCGGGGGAGCCCCGCCCCACGGACAGTCCGGACGCCGTCGATTTTCCGACCGACACGACCCCGCCCTCGACCCCGCGGGAAACCGCCGTTTTTTGAGCGACCGGCCCGTCGGTGACCACATGGCCGCAGACGACGGGCGACCCGACCCCGCGGACGTCGACGCCGACTCGATCTTAGAGCGAGCCGGCTTCGACGCCGACGAGAGCGTGCTCACCCGTCGGCAGGCGGAGGTGCTGGCGCTCCGCGAGCGCGGGCTCCGGCAGTCGGACATCGCGGACCGGCTCGGCACCTCGCGCGCGAACGTCTCCAGCGTCGAGGCGAGCGCCCGCGACAACGTCGAGCGCGCCCGCGAAACGGTCGCGTTCGCGGAGGCGCTGTCGGCGCCGGTCCGCGTCGAGATCGAGACCGGCACCGACCTCTACGACGCGCCCAAGCGGGTGTACGACGCCTGCGACGAGGCGGGCGTGAAGGTGAACCAGACCGCGCCCGAGCTGATGAAGACGATCGGCGACCGCGCGGGCGACGCGGTCCGCGGCCGCGAGGTCCGCAGCCGACTCTTCGTCACGGTCGCAGCGGACGGACAGATCCGCGTCCGGCGGCCGTAAGACGAGGTTTCAAGCCCCTCCCGCGCTACTCCCCGTCGATCCGCTCCGCGACGCCGACGAGCGTCGCGCCCGCGGTGACGGTCGCCTCCCGGGCGACCGAGTACGCGATCCCGTCGCGGTCGGCGCGCGCGACCTGGAGCGTCTCGAACGTCGTCGGGTCGAACACCTCGCCGACCCGCTCGCCCTCGCGCACCCGGTCGCCGACCGCGAGGTCGGGCTCGGGGACGAACAGCCCGGAGTCGTCGGCGATCACGCGCCCGAGGTGGTTGCGCGCGACGACGCCGTCCCACGCGTCGGGCTCGCCCGCCAAGAGCCCCTCGTGCCGCAGCGCGCCGAGGGTTCCAGCCACGCCGGCCTCGACCGCCTCCGGGACGATCTCCTTGCTGTGCGCGAGTTCGGGCGTGATCGTCGGGATCCCCTCGCGCGTGGCGGCGACCCGGAGCTTCCCGGCGAACCCCCGCTCGTCCCACTCGGTGTCCGCGTCGTCGCCCGCGGCCTCCGCGAGCAGGAGGTCCGTGCCGAACGCCTCCGCGAGCCCGCGGCAGGCCCCGTCGCCGCGCATGTACACCGTATGCGTCGCCATCGACGGCGACCCCGTGTGGAGGTCGACGACCGCGTCCGCCGCGCCCGCGAACCGCCAGAGCCGGGCCGCCATCCGCTCGTGGAGCGACCCCTCCGGGTCGCCGGGCCAGCAGCGGTTCATGTTCGGCTGCCGCGAGTCGAGCGACTCCGGCGTCGTGTACGAGACGTGGTCGAAGGTGAGCGGGTCGGCGACGGGCACCGTCACGAGCGTGCCGGCGAGGTCGGCGGCCGTCGGACCGTGTCCGTGCCCCGTTTCGTCCCCGTCGACGGGATCGGCTCCGTCTCCGACGAGTCGCTCGTGGAGCCGCCTGAGGACCGCGGTCCCGTTCACCTCTCTCCCGTGCTGGGCGGCCTGCGCGTACACCACGGGCGCGTCGTCGGGCGCGTCGAGTTCGGGACCGTCGTCGCCGTCGACGAGTTCGCCCTCGCCGTACGCGTGGACCGTCGTCCGGATCGGCACGCCGGAGGGGAGCCGCGCGAGCGTCAGCTCTCTGCTGGTGTGCATAGTTCGGATCGGGGCGGATCGGGGTTATACCTCGGGGGTGCCGTCGCGACGCGGCCGGGCTGCGCTCGCGACGCGGCCGGAGCGCGCTCGCGGCGCTCCCCGGATCCCGCCGCTCCCGACCGCGGACGCTAAGGCCGTGGCCCGCCGAGCGCGTCCCATGCGGGTCACCCTCCTCGGGACGGGCGACACGACGGGGACGCCGACGGTCGGCTGCGACTGCGACACCTGCGAGGCGGCCCGCGAGCGCGGGGTGTCGCGGTCGCGCTTCTCCGTCCACGTCGCCAACGAGCGCACCGGCGAGTCGCTGCTCGTCGACTTCAGTCCCGACTTCAGACAGCAGTTCCTCGCGGCCGACGTCCCGCTCCCGGACGCCGGGCTCGTGACGCACATCCACTTCGACCACCTCGACGGGCTGGGGAACGTTTACCGGCTCGTCGACGGGCTCCCGGTCCACGCGCCCTCGGAGACCGACCCCGCGACCGACGAGAGCGTCGCGGAGACGATCCGCGACAAGTACGACTACCTCGAGGACCGGATCGGCGTCCACGCCCGCGACCCCTTCGAGCCGTTCGAGACCTGCGGGTTCGAGGTGCGGTTCGTCCCCGTCGATCACCCGCCGCTGCTGTGTTACGGCGTCGTGATCGAGGATCCGGAAACGGGCGCGAAGCTCTCGCTCACCGGCGACACCAGTTACGATGTCCCCGAGCGCTCCCGCGAGGCGCTCGCCGGCGCGGACCTGCTGCTCGCCGACGCCATCGTCCCCGCCTCGCTGTGCGAGCACCACCCGATCGGCGGCCGCCACGAGGGGCCGGACGGCGTCCCGCGGACGTTCGGCACGAAACACATGACTCGGGAGGGGGCGCTCGCGCTCGCCGAGGACCTCGACGCCGACCGGACGCGGCTCGTCCACCTCGCGCACTTCTACCCCGCCGACGAGGCGTTCGAGGAGCCGCTGGCGGTCGACGGCGAGACCTACGAGCTGTGACTCGGGTCGTCGCGCGCCGAACGCCGCGGTCGACCGGCCGCACCGTTTTGTCTCGCTAGCCCGTAGCCCGTTCCGAGATGGCCGCCCAGGATCGCCTCCGGACCGCGCTCGACCGCCTGGAGCCGCCGCCGCGCGCGGTCGACTGGTCGCTGTTCGCGTTCGTCGTCGCCGAGGCGGGCACCGGCCTGGTCTCGTTCACCGTCGGCGTCCCCGAGGGGTGGCCCCTCTTCTGGCTCCACCGCGCGCTCGGGCTCGGGATCGTCGCGCTGCTCGGGTGGAAGCTCGCGCGGGTCCGCCGACGGCTCACCGACCCGACCCTGTGGCAGCGGTCGACCGCGCTGTCCGTCCTGACGCTCGTCGCCGCGCTCGGCGCGATCGGGACCGGCGTCGCGTGGGTGTTCGGGCTCGACGTACGGGTCTCGTACTGGACGCTGCTGTCCGTTCACGTCGGGTTCGGGCTCGCCTTGGTGCCGCTCGTGGCCGCGCACGCCGCCACCCGGTTCCGGCTCCCGCGCCGCGTCGACTTCGAGCGCCGGCGGACCGCGGTCCGCTACTTCGCGCTGCTCGCCGCGGGCGGCGCGACCTACCGGCTCCAGCAGGGGGTCAACGACGCGCTCGACACCGCGGGCGCCGACCGCCGATTCACCGGGTCACAGCCCCGCGAGGGGGACGGAAACGGGGCGTTCCCGATCACCTCGTGGGTCGCCGACGACCCCGACCCGATCGACCGCGACGACTACCGGTTGACCGTCGACGGCCTCGTGAGCGACCCCGTCGAACTGACGGCGGACGAGCTGGCGGCGGGCCACGAGACGGAGGCGCTGCTCGACTGTACCAGCGGCTGGTACACGGTCCAAGAGTGGGGCGGGACCCGGGTCGGCGAGCTCCTCGAGGCGGCCGGCGAACTCGACGACGACGCGGCCTACGTCCGGTTCACGTCCGTCACCGGCTACCGCTGGAGCCTCCCGATCGAGGAGGCCGAGGACGCCCTGCTCGCGACCCACGTCGGCGGCGAGCGGCTGAGCCACGGCCACGGCGCGCCCGCCCGACTCGTCGCGCCCGACCGGCGCGGGTTCCAGTGGGTGAAGTGGGTGACGCGCGTGGAGGTCCGGGCCGAGTACGACCTCGGGCAGTGGGTGGTGACGCTGGTGAGCGGGTTCGAGTAAACTACCCCGCCCTACTCGCTCACGGCTTCGCCGTTCGCTTCGTTGCGGGCGGGGCTTTCGCGTGGACTCCCGTTCTGGCCATCGCTGGCAGGCTCGTAATCGCCGTTCACGTTCAACGTCCCGCGATTCAAGCGCACGTTTACGGGTGCGCCTCCGGCCGACGACGTTTGCGCCGAGCGGAGATGCTTCAGACCGATGTTCTTCGCCGCGTTGTAGTCGGCGTTCACTTCGTAACCGCACTTCTGGCAGCGGAACCGCGCTTGCGTCTCGCGGTTCTCTCGGAGTGTTGTTCCACACTTCGAACACCGCTGGGAGGTGTAGGCGGGACTCACCTGTTCAACTGAGATGCCGACGGCTTCGGCTTTGTACTCGACATACTCGAACAGGCGCCGGAACGCCCACTCGTGGAACTTCTTGGCGTTCGGCATCCGCTCGCGAATTCCCGTCAGGTTCTCGAACGCGATTACGTCACAGTCGTATTCGACGGCTTCTGCGACGAGTTCCTTCGAGACGGTGTGTAAGAAGTGGTCGTAGCGTCCCGTCTCCGTTCGTCCGACCGATTGGATGGTTTCGTGAGCGGCCCGCGTCCCGCGCTGTTGGAGCGACCCGCGCCGCTTTTCGAACTCGCGGTGCCAGTGGTTCAATTCTGACCCGTTCCAGAACGTGCCTGTTGATGTGACGGCGACGTTTTCGATGCCGAGGTCAACGCCGAGGACTGTGTTGTGCTCGTCGTCACCTTCATCGGCAGTCTCGGACTCCACGTCCGCCTTTGTTCGGACATGAAGGTAGAACTCGCCGTCTCGATAGTGAAGTTCTCCGCCTGTCACTTCGTAGTCGTCGTTGAACAGATACTCCGAGTGGGGCGTCTCGTGGCCCCCGTCTGGAAGGACGTACTCGGCGGTGATGCGGCCTTCGACGGTCGAGAGCGTCGCGTGGTCGTCGTTGAACGTCGCACACCGCTTATCGTAGACGAGTGTGGGAGCGGAAAAGGATGGTTTCCCTGCGTAGTCGCCTTGTTTCCACCGAGCGACGACGCTTTGGACGGCGTCGGCGGCCTTGTTGCGAGCGTTCTGAACGAGATTCGCTTGTAACCGTGTCTCAGCCCGCACGTCGTCGTAGGTTTCACGTTGGAGTTCGGCTTTGCTCGTCGTTTTATACTCGCCTTGCCAGGCGTGGTCGACGACATAGTTGGCGGCCCACAGGAACTCGGAGATAGTTTCATGGAGGAGGTCGGCGTCGCTATCGGACACATTGAGCTTGACAGGGACGGTGCGGCGGACCTCCATCCGTGATTCAGATGTGTACACTTGTTTTTATATTAGTAACGATTCGGTGGGGAGTCGGCCGACAATCGAACGTGACTTGTGTAGTGCCGGGTCGGTTCCCTCTCCGACCTACTCGCTCGCTTCGCTCGCTCTCTCCTCACGGGCCGCAGGCCCGTTCGGATGGTCAGCGGGACCTACGGTCCCGCACGACTTGAGGTCGGAGGCTCCACCTCGTATTATGCTGAGTCCCTTCAGACGAAATCGACGTCGAGAGCGTCACGGATCCCGTCGACGTCGAAGTCGGCGTCCGACACGGCGAGCCGATCATTCAGTGTGACGGCAGCCCCCGCGATAAACGCGTCGCGAGCCGCGAGGGGGTCTCCCCGATCACGGAGCGCATCCTGAAGCAACGCCGCTTCGCGAGCGACCGCCGCCGACGTGTCGATCACGTCAACCCAGTCCAGAGCCTCGTCGACCGCGCCGAGGTCCGTCGCTCCCGCCTTGAAGACCTCTCCTTGATATACTTCGAACAGCACGAGCGGCGGAGCGACCGCACGCTCGTCGGCGTGAGACTCGACATACTCGACGACGGGGGATCGTCCCGCGAGGTAATCGATGAGGACGCTACTGTCGTACAGGGTCACCGCGAGTCGACCCCGCGTTTCATCTCCCGGCGTTTCTCTCGGGCGCGGTCCGGCGCGTCGGTTCCCTCCCACAGACCGGCCCCGGACCGGATATCCTCGCGGCGCTCGCGAAGCAACCGCGTCAGCAGGTCGTCGAAGGTCTCGTCGTCGCCTTTCAGCGACGCGAGCGCGGCGTGTGTCTCCTCGTCGACGCGGATGCTCTTGCTCATGTTTGGTCGTATACTACCTCGTATACAATATCCTTTCGTCGCTGTTGCCGTTCGTACCGTCGATCAAGTCTATTCGTACTCGCTCCCGACGACCTCGCGGATGCGCTCGGCGGTCACCTGCCCGACGCCGTCGACCTCCAGCAGGTCCGCCTCGCGCGCGGTCATCACGGCCTCGACGGTGCCGAAGTGCTCCAGCAGCGACCGGGCGGTGACGGGGCCGATGTCGGCGATGGAGGAGACGACGTACTCCTGTTGCTCGGCGCGGGTCTTCGTCGTCTTCTCGCCGTGGACGCTCACCTCCCGGTCGCGCGTCTCCTGCTCGCGCTTGGCGATCGTCGCGAGCAGTTCGGTGGTGTCGGCCTCGTCCTCGGTGCGGAGGACGCTCACGTCGAAGTCGACCGCGAGCGACGCGAGCGCGCCGCGGATCGCGTTGGGGTCGATGTCGCGCTGGCCGTAGAGGTTCGTCCCCTCGACGACCATCACGGGCCGGGCGTACGCCCGCGAGAGCTCGCCCACCTGCTCGAACATCGAGCGGTCGGCGTCGAGCATCGAGTCGACGAAGTCGGCCGCGGACTTGCGCTCGACCGCGACGCGGTCTGAGAGCACGTAGTCGCCGACCGAGAGCGTCTCCAGCCGGGTGACGAGCCCGTCGCGCGTGGAGAGGTCCTTCGCGATGGAGGAGTCGAGCTCGCGCTGGTCGACGACGACCTCGACGCCCTCGTCGACGCCCGCGGTCGCGACGACGCCGTCGTCCGCGTCCGTCTCGTCGGCCGATTCCGTCTCGTCGGTCGGTGACGCCTCGGCGTCGCCTTCGTCGCGCTCGCGCACCTCCTCGGCGAAGTCGGTGAGTCCGGCGTCGTCGTTCCCGCCGTCGTCGTCCCCGCTGTCGTCGCTCTCCTCGTCGATCGTCTCTGCGCCGTCGTCGACTTCGGCGTCCGCGTTCTCGTCCTCGCCCCCGGACCCTCCGCCGAACGCGTCGAGGCCGGCCTGCCCGTCGCCGCCGACGGACTCCTCGATGTCGTCGGTGGCCTCCTTCAGCTCGGCGAGCTGGCTGGCCATCTTCTTCTCGCGGCGCCGGGAGATCCAGAAGAACGCCTCGTCGCGGGTGTCCTCGGCCATCAGGACGACGACCTTCCCCTCGGCCTGCCGGCCGGTCCGTCCCTTGCGCTGGATCGAGCGGATCGCGGTCGGGACGGGCTCGTAGAAGCAGACGAGGTCGACCTCGGGCACGTCGAGCCCCTCCTCGGCGACCGACGTGGAGACGAGCACCTCGAACTCGCCGGCCTTGAACTCGTCGAGCGTCTCCTGCTGCTGTGTCTGGCTCATCCCGTCGGATCCCTCCTTGTCGCCCTGCCCGACGAACTTCCGCACGTCGAAGCTGGCGGAGAGGAACTCCACGAGCGCCTCGGCGGTGTCGCGGGACTCGGTGAAGAGGATCGCGCGCTCGCCGCCGTCGATGCCGAGGGTCTCCGCGAGGAGGATCCGGGCCTTCGAGAACTTCGGGTGGAGGCCGTCGAACGACTCCGCCTTCCGCATCGCCTCGCGGACCTTGGGGTCCGCGACCATGCGCTGGCTCGCCTTCGACGCGCCCGACGAGCGCGCGGCCTCCCGCTGGCGCTCGAAGTAGCGCCGGACGGACTCGACGGACTGCGTCTCGACCAGCTCGGTCGCGCGCCGGAGCTTCATCACCTCGGCGTGGGTGGACATCCCCTTGTACCCGTCCGACTGGTCGTTGTCCATCATCTGTTTCAGCTGCCCCCGCATCTTGTTGAGGTCCTTCTGCGAGAGGTCGGGGTTCGTCGTGTTCGTCACCCCGAGCCGTTTCAGCTTCTCCAACCGGTCCGTGATCACCTCGTTGAGCGCGTCTCGGATTTCTAAGACCTCGTCCGGGAGGGTGACCTGCTCCCACTGGACGTCGGTGTCGTGGGTGTACTCGTCGACGTCGGCGTCCTCCTCGGTCATCACCTCGACGTTCACCAGCCCGAGGTTCTCACAGACCGTCTCGATCTCTTCCGTGTCGCCGCCGGGGGAGGCGGACATCCCCGTCACGAGGGGGTCGGCGGCGTCGGCGTGGTAGCGCTCCGCGATGTAGACGTACGCGTAGTCGCCGGTCGCGCGGTGGCACTCGTCGAAGGTGAGGTGGGTCACGTCCCGCAGCGAGATCCGGTTGCCGACGAGGTCGTTCTCGACGACCTGCGGGGTCGCGATCGCGATCCGGGCGTCCTCCCAGAGCGCGGCGCGGTCGTCGGGTTTCACGTCGCCGGTGAACACGACGATCTCGTCGTCCGGGATCTGTAGCGCCTCGCGGTAGAAGTCGGCGTGCTGCTGGACGAGGGGTTTGGTGGGGGCTAAAAAGAGCGCCTTCCCGCCGGCCTCGTGGAGCCGCTCGGCGGTGACGAGCAGGCTGACCGTCGTCTTGCCGAGGCCGGTCGGGAGACAGACGAGGGTGTGTTCGTCGGCGGCTGCGTCCGCCAGCTGGAGCTGGTAGCGGCGTCGCTGGAGGAAGTCGTCGACGAGCAGATCCCTGTCGATCCCGGCGGCCTCGGTCGCCATCGACGGCTCTTGGCCGGCACCGGCCTAAAGCCTTCGCGAAGCGGGGTGAAAGTTATCCGTCCGCGGAGCGCTCCTCTCGGAGCTCCTCGGGAACGTCCTCGTCGACCAGCTGCGCCCACTCCGCGAGCCGGTCGCCGGATCTGGTCTGCGTACTCATCACGCGACGGATCTCCGTGATGCGTCTTAACAGTTACCCCGATTCTACATGATTTAGCACCGATCGGTGGTCGCCCGCGGTTCGACGGGCGTCGGCGCACGCGTGTTCGCTGCGGCCGCGACTCGCACGCCTTTTACCGCTCACGCGCCTCCGGCCGGCATGAGCAACCTCGACGAGTTCCTCGCGGGCGAGCGGCTCGACGACGTGGTCTTCTACCTGAGCGACGCGTACCTCGACGACGACTCCCGGCTGCGCGAGGTCGGGGAGGAGACGGACGGCGGCGTCCGCCTGATACTCGACGGCGAGACCGGTCGGTCCGCGTTTCAGGCCGGCACGGGCATGGGTGCGATGGAGTTTGCGAAGACCGCGATGGACGCCGAAGGCGAGATCGCGCGCTCGCTCGACGACGGGGCGTGTCCGTTCGCGGACGACGCGGACGCGGACGACGCGACCGACGACGACCACGCGATCCGGTTCGTCTTCGCGTTCGCGGAGGCGCAAAACGAGGAGGTCGGCGGCCTCTACGCCGAGGGCGACGTCGTCCACGCGTACGCCCACTGTACGTGCGGCGAGAGCTACTCGCACAAGTGGGTGATCGGCGAGCGCGACGGCGAGTAGATCGCGGCCGCGGGCGACTTACTCCTCGGGCGCGTCGTCTTCCGGCACCGCGCCCTCGACGAGCGACTGGTCGCCGTACTGCTCCCGGAGGTCCTTCTTCGAGAACTTCCCGGTCGCGGTCTTCGGTACCTCGTCGATGAACTCCACCGCGTCCGGCACCCACCACTTGGGGTACTCCTCGCGGAGGCCCGCCTCGATCCGGTCGACGAGCGCCTCGCGCTCGACGCCGTCGGCCACGACGACGAACGCCACGGGCCGCTCCTGCCAGCGCTCGTGGGGCACGCCGACGACGGCCGCCTCGCTGACGCCGTCGTAGGCCATGATCGCGTTCTCCAACTCGACGCTGGAGATCCACTCGCCGCCGGACTTGATCACGTCCTTCGTGCGGTCGACGAGCTGCATGTAGCCGTCCTCGTCGACGGTGACCACGTCGCCGGTCTTCAGCCAGCCGTCGACGAACTCCTCCTCGCTGGCCTCCGGGCGCGCGAAGTACTCCTTCGTCACCCACGGACCGCGGATCCGAAGCTCGCCGAAGTCCTCGCCGTTCCACGGCACCTCCTCGCCGTCCTCGTCGATGACCTCGAACTCTAAGCCGGGGACGACGAGCCCCTGCTTCGCGCGCTTGCTCACCTGCGTCTCGTAGTCGGCGTCGCGCAGGTCGTCCGTGAGGTGCGAGACGGTGCCGATCGGCGACAGCTCCGTCATCCCCCACGCGTGGAGCACCTCGACGCCGCGCTCGTCGTACCACTCGATCAGCGCCTGCGGCGCGGCCGCGCCGCCGACGATCACGGTGTCGAGCGTCGAGAGGTCCACGTCGTTGCCGCCCTCGACGTACTCGCGGAGGCCGAGCCACACCGTCGGCACGCCCGCGGAGATCGTCACGCCCTCCTCCTCGATCAGCGCCGCGAGGTCCGCCGGGTCCGGCGAGGGGCCGGGGTAGACGTGCTTCGCGCCCGCGGCGGCCGCGGTGAACGGCATCCCCCACGCGTTCACGTGGAACATGGGGACGACCGGCATCACCACGTCGGAGTCCTCCATCGGGATCCCCTGCGGCGTCTGGGAGGCCATCGTGTGGCTCCACAGCATCGACTGGGTGTACTCGACGCCCTTCGGCCGCCCCGTCGTGCCGGAGGTGTAACAGAGGCCGGCGGGCTGGTCGCCGTCGAGGTCCGGCCAGTCGTACTCGGTCGAGTAGTCGCCGATGAACTCCTCGTAGGCCGGCGCGTCAAGCGCCTCGATCCCCTCCGAGCCCATGGCGACGAAGTCGACGTCGTCGAACTCCTCGGCGCCCTCGGCGGCGCCCGCGATCTTCTCCGCCAGCGACGGGTCGACGAAGACGATCTCGTCGTCGGCGTCGTCGACGATGTACTGAATATGCTCGTCGGGTAGCAGGGGGTTGATCGTGTGGAGCTGCGCGCCCGTGTTCGGGACGCCGAAGTACGTCTCGAAGTGCCGCGTGTGGTTCCAGCAGAACGTCGCGACGCGGTCGCCGCGCTCGATCCCGTAGTCGTCTAAGGCGTTCGCGAGCTTGGCGGTCCGGTCGGCGTACTCGGCGTAGGTGTGCCGGGTGCGTCCCTCGTGGGTGCGCGAGACGATCTCGGTGTCGGGGTACAGTCGTTCCGCGCGCCACATGAACGGTCGCAGGGTCTGAGCGTGTCCGCCTGGCATACCTTACACACCATGAGGCCGGGAACTATGAACGTTATCATGATTGATCGTGACTCTTTGCGACTCATCCGTGAATGCCTGTCTCGCCTCGATCGCTTGCTAATAAACGGGCGACTGCGGCTTGCCGGTGAAGCCCCCGAGATCTCTCCTCGCACAGCACCTCACGCCTGCCCGGTCGCCGCGGCCGTTTTTTAAGTGCCCACGGTCTCTCTCGCGTGCGATCGCCGATCGTGTACGGCTATCAGAGAGACCGAAGGTCCCCGTCTACCCGCGCGCTGTCGGGGCCGTTTGGCGCCGCTGAAATCCTCAGCAACTGACTGGTACCGGTTGCTCAATACAGGGACTATACTCGGCACCACTGCCGAATATCCCGGTCAAAACGACTACTCCCACACTCACCGTTGGCGTTGATATTATTCAAGGGAATCCGGCCAGGCAGACGTGGTCACGTGTTCGTCGACCCAGTAGCCGACTTCGGAACCCGCGATATCGACGACAATCGATCTAAACGAACGGTACGAGACCGGCTCGTCGAGCCGGTTCATCCGATACGAGACATCCCCTAACCAGCTATCTTTCCCGGTCTGCTCCCGGATCTTCCGATCCAAAACGTAAAGCACGGATTCCCCCTTCGAGAACGGAACGTGGTCCGAGGACCAGCTCGACGGCTCCGACAGCACCGCTGACTTGTGTTCTGACTCCGTGAAGTGATCATACGTCGTCTCCTCTGATATCAGGTCCTCACTATATGCCACCAGCGTCGCGTAGCAATCAGCGAAGCCCTCAATCGCCCACCGCATCTCCGTCGTCGTCCGATACTGTTGACAGAGATGTGCGTACTCGTGGAACCAAACCGGTTCAGGAACCGCTAACCGAGACCCGTCATACACCCAGAACTCGCCCGCTTCCGGGTGTGCGAGGCCACCACTCCGGACGGGATCCGGCGGCGAAAAGACCAAGACCGACTCGTGGGGGGAGTCGACCATGTACTGAGACGCGTTCGCGATCGCATTCAGCAGCGTTGACGGAGGGGTACTAAGCGAGGCTTGATCCGGGACGACGAGACGGAGTACCTGGCCGCCGGTATCTGTCGTATAGGACTGGTGCGGACCAAGGTAAAAGAACCCGCCTCCGACCACCCCGGGCGATGCTTGTGAAATGGCGACGCGGGCGTCGCTCGAATCGATCAAGGGCCGGACGGACGTCCAATCGCCCGCCGTCTCCCACCACAATCGGATCCGAGGCGTCGGGCCGAACACCCACGAGGCGGTGGCAGCGAAGGTGTTCTCGTAGGTCGTGTAGTCGATCGCGTCGACATCTACGATAACGGAGAGAGACGGTCGAGACGTTTCGGTATCCCAACTGTATCTATTCTTGTTATTCCGGCGTTCAAATCCATCGGTGGAATCGACGACATCAGACCGGAGATCGACGGTGACACCGGAGACGCCCTGGGGGATTTCAAAACTGATCTCGAAACAGGCTGTGCTCTGGTCGTCGGTATCACGCGATACCGATAGTGAGGTCCGCGGGGGGCCAGCGGACGTCGCGGTGTTTGCGCTGTTACTACAGCCCGATATGCCCGCGGTAGCTCCGGCAGCAATGAGATGAAGGTACTTTCGACGTGTCCGTTCCATCAGTTGTAGCTCAATTGTACTTACTACCGTGCGGTATCCTCCTGCTCGCGGACAGCGTGGCTCGGTTGAGGAGTAGTAATCGCTCGGATTAGTCCCTTGCGGCCGAGTTTGTCATCTCAACGGTTATCTATCACACTGGAATGACTTCCGGGGTACGGCTCCCGCTGCTCGGTCGATTTAACGGCTGGTCCACCGAGTTCGCGCTCTATTCGGCACGGCCTCTCCACACTGTCAGCAGTTGCGGGTTTCAACGGAGTCCGCTTATCCCCGGAACAGACTCGCGTGGACGGGCGCGTGGTCGGAGTCGGGCCGCGGGTCGTCGCCGTCGTCGCCGCCCTCGTCGGAGACCGCGCGGCCGTCGACGCCCTCGGCGAGGAAGTCGCGGACCGGCGGGCCGACGTGTTCCGGCTCGACGAGGAACGCGTCGTGGCCGTGGTCGGAGTCGATCACGTGGTGCGCGACCGGAACCGCGGTCTCGCGGAAGGCGTCGGCGAGGGAGGCGGACTGCTCGACGGTGAAGTGCCAGTCGGCGGTGAAGCTCAGCAGGAGCGTCTCGCCCTCGAAGGCGGCGAGCGCGTCGGCGTCGGTCCCGTGGCCCGCGGCGAGGTCGTACTCGTCCATCGCGCGCGTGAGGTAGAGGTAGCTGTTCGCGTCGAAGCGGTCGCCGAACCCCTCCGCCTGGTAGTCGAGGTACGACTCGACCTCGCGGTACGGGAAGAAGCCGGCCGTCGGCTCCGGGGGCAGCCCGAGGTCGCCGTCCTCGCGGGTGAGCGAGTCGCGGCCGGCCGAGCGGCGCCCGAACTTCCGCTCCATCGACGCCTTCGAGAGGTACATGATGTGCCCGATCTGGCGGGCGATGGCGAGCCCCTCGGTCGGGTCCGGCCGGTCGTCGCCGTAGTAGTGCCCCTCATTCCAGTCGGCGTCCGCGCGGATCGCCCGGCGCGCGACCGCGTCCAGCGCGAGGCACTGCGCGTCGAGGCGCCCGGCGGTCGCGATGGCGACCACGCGGTCGACGTCGTCCGGGTACCGCTTCGCCCACTCTAAGGCGTTCATCCCGCCGACGCTCCCGCCGACGACCGCGCGGAGCCGCCCCACGCCGAGGTGGTCGAGCAGGCGGCGCTGCGCCCGCGCCCAGTCCTCGACCTGGACCGGCGGGAAGGCGGTCCCCCAGCGGTCGTGGTCGGGCTCCTCGCGGAGGTCGAGGTCCGGCGGCCGCTCGCTGGCCGGGCCGGTCGTCCCGTAACAGGAGCCGGGGACGTTCGCGCAGACGACGTAGTACTCCGTCGTGTCGATCGCCTTCCCCGGGCCGACCACGTCGTCCCACCAGGCGCGGGCCTGCCCGGCCTGTCCGGCGCCGGTCGTCTCGGCGTCGCGCTCCGGCTCGGGCGAGCGCGCGACGTTCTGACTCCCGGTGAGCGCGTGGCAGATTAACACGACGTTGTCGCCGTCGAACTCGCCGTGGGTCTCGTAGGCGACCTCGAAGTCGGGGACCGACTGCCCGCACTCGAAGGTGAACTCGCCGAGCTCGGCGACCCCGTGGTCGGTCGGGACGGCGCTCATCGGTTCACTCCCCCTCCTCGCCGGTCGCGGCCCCCCCTATTCCCTCTCCCTCGCTCGCGGCGCGCTCGCCCGCGGTCAGCCCCGCGTCGAGGTCGGCGATCACGTCCTCCGGGTCCTCGATCCCCACCGAGAGCCGGAGCATCTCCGGGTAGACCCCCGCCAGCCGCTGCTGCTCCTCGTCCATCTGCGCGTGCGTCGTGGAGGCCGGGTGGATGACGAGCGTCTTCGCGTCGCCGATGTTCGCGAGGAAGCTCGTCAGGTCGACCGACTCGCAGAACGTCTTGGCGGCCTCGTACCCGCCGTCGACGCCGAAGGTGACCATCCCGCCGAAGCCGTCGAGGTACTCGGCGGCGTTGTCGTGGCTCTCGTGGTCCTCGAAGCCGGGGTAGCTCACCCAGTCGACGCGGTCGTCCCCGCGGAGGAACTCGGCCACTTCCCGCGCGTTCTCGCAGTGGCGCTCCATCCGCAGTGGGAGCGTGTTGAGCCCCTGGATCGTCTGCCACGCGTCGAAGGGCGACTGCTGGCCGCCCGTCGGGCGCACGCCGCGCTGGCGGGCGACGTTGGCGAACGCCGCGTCGCCGAACTGCTCGACGAAGTCGATCGGGTACGCGGGCGACTCCCCGTCGAGCTCGTCGTAGTCGGCGTCGGGGTGGTCCCACGGGAACTGCCCGCCGTCGACGACGACCCCGCCGACGGTCGTGCCGTTGCCGGTGATCCACTTCGTCGTCGACTCCCAGACGATGTCCGCGCCGTGCTCGAACGGGCGACAGCAGTACGGCGTCGCGAAGGTGTTGTCGACGACGAGGGGGACCGCGTTCTCGTGGGCGATCTCGGCGAGCCGCTCGAAGTCGGGCGTGACGAGCGAGGGGTTCGCGATCGTCTCGACGTGGACGAACGCGGTGTCGTCGTCGACCGCGTCCGCGTACGCCTCGTAGTCGAGCGTGTCGACGAGCCGCGACTCGATCCCGCGCCGGTCCGCGATGCTGGTGAGGTACGCCGCGGTCCCGCCGTACATCTCCGAGCTGGCGACAATGTTGTCGCCCGCGCTCGCGAGGACGGTCGCGATCGCGTCGAACGCGGCCATGCCCGAGCCGGTCGCGACCGCGTCCGACCCGCCGGAGAGGTCGGCGATCCGGTCCTCCAAGACGTTCACCGTCGGGTTCGAGAGCCGGGAGTAGATGTGACCCTCCGCCCGGAGCGCGTACATCTCCGCCGCCGTGTCCGCGTCGTCGAAGACGTACGACGTGGTCTGGTGGATCGGCGTGGCGCGGGCGCCGGTGGCCGAATCGGGCTCGGCGCCAGCGT
Organism: Halorubrum trapanicum; assembly: GCF_002355655.1. Taxonomy (NCBI): domain Archaea; kingdom Methanobacteriati; phylum Methanobacteriota; class Halobacteria; order Halobacteriales; family Haloferacaceae; genus Halorubrum; species Halorubrum trapanicum. The sequence continues at coordinate 1,892,346 of NZ_AP017569.1, forward strand.
GGAGACTCCGGGTGTTGAACCCACGTGTCATGTTTGTTGCTCATACGTCTACGCACGTCTATAACTGTCAGTTACGGCAATTGATGCCCCTTCGGCGGAGGCGACGCGGGCGACCCGGTGCCGACGGCGTCGCGGGGGCGAGCGCGATGCTGGATTGCCCCCGCCGCGCCGGTCCGCGCCCGCCGCACCGAAGCGTGCGTTTATGCCCGATCGGGCGCCAACCGGTGGTAATGGCAGTCGCCGCTCCAGTCCCCGACCTCGACGACCGCGCGACCGACTGCGCCGACCGCCTGCGCGAGGCCGGCCGGGTGCTGCTCGCGTCGCACATCGACGCCGACGGGATCACGAGCGCCGCGATCGCGTCCACCGCGCTCGCCCGGGCCGAGATCGACCACGAGGTCGTCTTCGAGAAGCAGCTGGACGCCGACTCGATCGCCGGCATCGCCGCCCGCGAGTTCGACGTGGTGCTGTTCACCGACTTCGGCTCCGGCCAGCTCGACGTCATCGCCGACCACGAGGAGCGCGGCGACTTCGTCCCCGTGATCGCCGACCACCACCAGCCCGCCGACCGCGACACGCGCTACCACCTCAACCCCCTGCTGGAGGGGATCGACGGCGCGAGCGAGCTCTCCGGCGCCGGCGCGAGCTACCTCCTCGCCCGCGCGCTGGAGGGGCCCGACGGCGACAACCGAGACCTCGCCGCGCTCGCGGTCGTCGGCGCGGTCGGCGACATGCAGGACTCCGACGGCGAACTCGTCGGCGCCAACGAGTCGATCGTCGCCGACGGCGTCGACGCGGGCGTCCTCGAGGCCCGGACCGATCTCGACCTGTACGGCAGACAGACCCGGCCGCTCCCGAAGCTGTTGGAGTACGCCTCCGACGTGAAGATCCCGGGGATCTCGAACGACGAGGCGGGGGCCATCTCCTTCCTCACCGACCTCGACGTCGACGTGAAACGCGACGGGGAGTGGCGGCGCTGGGTCGACCTCGACGGCGAGGAGCGACAGCGGCTCGCCTCCGCACTGATGCGCCGGGCGGTCGCCTCCGGCGTCCCGTCCGAGCGGATCGAGGCGCTCGTCGGCACCTCCTACACGCTCGTCGACGAGGAGCCCGGCACCGAGCTCCGGGACGTCAGCGAGTTCTCCACGCTGCTCAACGCGACCGCGCGCTACGAGCGCGGCGACGTCGGACTCGCGGTGTGTCTCGGCGATCGCGGCGACGCGCTCGCGGAGGCGCGCCGGCTGCTCCGCACCCACCGGCGGAACCTCTCCGAGGGGCTCCAGTGGGTCAAAAACGAGGGCGTCACCCACGAGGACAACCTCCAGTGGTTCGACGCGGGGTCGCGCATCCGCGAGACGATCGTCGGCATCGTCGCCGGGATGGCGGTCGGCTCCCCGGCGGTCGACCGCTCGAAGCCGGTGATCGCCTTCGCCGAGGAGAGCGCGGAGGAGCTGAAGGTATCCTCTCGCGGCTCGCACGCGCTCGTCCGGCGGGGGCTCGACCTCTCCGCGGTGATGCGCGAGGCGAGCCAGACCGTCGGCGGCGACGGTGGCGGTCACGACGTGGCCGCGGGCGCGACCATCCCGATCGACGAGCGCGACGCGTTCCTGGCCGAGGCGGACCGGATCGTCGGCGATCAGCTCTCGTGAACGCGGTCAACGCGCTGACCGCTCACTCGCTGACCGCTCACTCGCTGACCGCTCACTCTCCGACCGTCCGACGCACCCACCCCGACGCGCCGCTCGGGACCGGGCCGGACGCCTCACTGGTCTGGCGCGTCCCCTCGCCGTCGACTGCGCGGACGACGACCTCGTGTCGCCCGTCGGGCTCGAAGACGTGGCGCCACTGCCGCCAGACGTCCGCGTCGGGCAGCGGATCGGAGAGCTCGGCGTCGGTCCACGAGTCGCCGCCGTCGGTCGACACCTCGACGCGCTCGACCCCGGGGGTCCCCGCGTACGCGTGGCCGGCCAGTTCGATCCGCCCGTCGCCGAGCTCCGTGATCCCCTCGTCCCAGAGCTTGGCCACGGTGGTCACCTCGCCGGTCCCCTCCCAGCCGCGCTCCTCCCAGTAGCCGTCGTCCTCGACATTCAGGAGCTCGATCTCCGAGAGCCACTTCACGTTCGTCTCCCCCCAGTGGCCCGGGATCAGCACCCGGACCGGGTGGCCGTGGCTGGTCGGGAGCTCCTTGCCGTTCATCCCCCACGCGAGGAACCCCTCCGCGAGGACGTCGACCGGGAACTGCACGTAGTAGCCGTCCTCGCCGCGCAGCATGGCGCAGTTACAGTCGCCCTCCGGGTCAACGGACTCCAGCAGCGGCTGGATCGGCGTCCCCGTCCAGACCGCGTTGCCGATGCGGCGGCCGTTCAGGTCCTCGCCGACGCACCGAAGCGTCACCGCGCGGTTCTCGACGGGCCGGTCGATCAGCTCGTCGAAGTCGACCGTCCGCTCGGAGCCGGTCTCGCCGGTGAACGTCAGCGACCACTCCTCGGCGGTGACCTCCGGGTCGAACTCCGCGATGTCGACGTTGTAGAACTCGCCGATCGGCGTCACCATCCCCCAGAGGTCGTCGCTCTCGAACGCCAGCGACGCCGAGTCGAGAGCTTGGAGCCGCGCGGTCGCGCCCTCCGACCGCGGAGCGTCGGAGAGTGGCTCGTCGTCCGACGCGAGCGTCCGCCGACCCACCGCGGTCGCGGCGACGAACCCGAGCGCCCCGGCGACGACCCCCAAGGTCCGGCGGCGCACCGCGTCGACGACGGCGGACGCGTCCCTCGCGGTGCCGGTGTCGCCGCCGGACGGCGCGGCCGACGAGGGGAGCCAGCCGATCCCGACGACGGCCGCCGCTGGGAACGCCGCACCCAGCGCGCCCGTCGAGACGCCCGTCAGCCCCGCGGCGAGCAGCCAGGACCCGCCCCCGGCGACCGCGGCGCCGACCGCTCGCCGATCCGTGCGCGTGGCGAGCCGAAGGCCCGCGAACGCGACCGCACCGAACAGCCCGACCGCGATCGCGAACGCCATGGCGATGTGGATCAAGTGTCCCGCGCCGCCGAGGGTCTCGATCGTGAACGTCACGATCGGCCCCGGCGTCAGGTTGACGATCGTCTGATCGAGGGGTCTGACGACGAACGAGGGCGTCCACCCCGTGACGAGGTACGAGCCCGCGACCGCGGCCGCGCCGGTCGCCGCGGCGAGGAGCGCTTCTCGGCGCTCGGTAACATCGATCACGATCGTCGTTGGGACCACAGTCACTTGAACTGCGGCCTCGACCGAAAACCGCTCCAGCGTCGTCGGCGTTGGCGGAGTACGCACTGCCGTGACGGCGGGAAAAGCGACCGGAGCGAGCGCCGCGAGAAATCGCGGCGAGGCGGTCGGCGTCGCGTCAGGCTTCGCCGAGGTCGCGGAACATCGCGCGGTAGTCGTCGGTCGACAGCGACTCGCCGAGGTCGTCGATGTCGGCGTCCAGCTCCTCCAGCCGATCGACGAGGTCGGCGTACGCGTCGTTCCCCTCGCGCTGCGCGGCCGGTTTCTGCGAGCTCAACACGGCGCGCTTGCTGGCGAGCGCGGCGGCCTCCTGGACGAGGTCGTCGTACTCGCTGCGCGTCAGGAGCGTGTCGATGGCCGCGAGCAGCTTCGTGCGGCTCACCGGCTTGGTGAGGTACAGATCGAACCCCATGTCGATGATGTCGAAGTCGGGCTCGACCGCGGTGACCATCGCCACGCGGCAGTCGTACCCTTCCCCGCGGATGTGGTCTAAGACGTCGTCGCCGCTCCCGTCGGGGAGTCGGCGGTCGAGGAGCACCACGTCGACGGCGGCGTCGACCCGGTCGATCGCCTCGGCCGCGGTCTCGGCGACGTCGACCGCGTACCGCTCCTCTAAGAAGCCGGCGTACAGCGCCGCGATGTCTGGCTCGTCCTCCACGACGAGTATCGACGGGTCGCTCACCGCCGATCACCGCCGGGAGCGACCGGACACGCTTCACCGGGCATACACGAACGGGCGGCGTGTCGAGAAATAAAACTGTCGCCGTCCGTTCGCCCGATGCCCTGAACCGTCTTTTATATACTCCGGCCGCCAATGGGGAGACGAATGTCAGAACTCGTCTCCACCGGGGTCGAGGGGCTCGACTCCATTCTCACCGGCGGCATCACCGAGCGGTCGACGGTCCTCGTCTCCGGGAACCCGGGCACCGGCAAGAGCATCTTCGGGATCCAGTACCTCCATCACGGCGTCTCAGAACACGACGAGCGCGGCGTCTACGTCTCCTTCGAGGAGGACGAGGCCGACATCCGCGGCGCGGCCGAGTCCGTCGGCTTCGAGGGGTTCGACGAGATGGTCGACGACGGCGACATCGTGATCCTCGACAAACGCGAGATGCTGCGGGAGACCGACTTCTCGACCGCGGTCGACCGCCTGCTCGACACCGTCGAGGACGGCGGGTTCGACCGGCTCGTGCTCGACTCGCTGTCGATGTTCCAGCTCTTCTTCGACGCCGAACAGGAGAAGCGCACGTACCTGCTGAAGTTCTCGGACATCCTCAAGGCGAACGGGCTCACCTCCCTGCTCATCAACGAGCAGGGCGCCGTCTTCCCCGACACCGAGGTCGGCTTAGAGAACTTCCTCACGGACGGGAACATCTACTTCATCCAGACGCCGACCGACTCCGGCGTCAACCGCTACGTCTGGGTGGCGAAGATGCGGAAACAGGACATCGACACCGACATCTTCCCGATGGAGATCGGCCAGGGCGGGATCACGGTCCACGAGCGCGCGGGCGGCTTCTCGATGATGGGCGGCTCCGACGACCAGCCGTCGTTCTGACGGCCGCAGAGCCCGCCGATTACCTCGTTACTCCCGCGAGGAGAGGTCGCGCCAGACGTCGTCGAGCCGGTTCTTCACCGCCGACCGCTCCTCCACCTCGACGGTGAGCCCGTCGCGGAAGTCGACCTCGACCCCGTCGACCTTCCGGCGGTACACCTTCACGCGCCGGTGTTCGTCCGAGAGCGGCCGGTCGTGTAGCTCCAGGAGGTCCGCCTCCTCCAGCTCGTTGATCCGTCGGTAACACGTCGCGATCGGGACGTCCAGCTGGTCGCTGAGGTCCTGCGCCGACTTCGCCTCGCCCGTCGCCGTCAGGATGTCCGTGTTGTATTTGTTACCGAGTACGGTGATCAGATCGTCCCCCACCATTCACGTTATCGAGATTGATTTCTTTGGTTTATAATGGTACCGGTGGTCGCCCCGATTGCCGAATGTCTCTATTCGACGTGCGGGAGGGGACCGTGACCGGTTCGGCGCTCCGCCCCGCGGAATCGTGTTATCGCCGCTGATACCCGCCACCGTGGGTTTATTACCGGCGTTCGAGCAGGTTCGGTATGGAGATAATCGAGGGGTTGTACCTGATGACGACCACCGTGCTGGCCGGCGCGAGCGCGACGCTGGTCGCGTTCGCGGTCGCGGCGTACCGCTCGTCCGGCCGCACGGCGATGGCGTACTTAGCGGTCGGCTTCGGGCTCGTCGTCGTCGCGGCGGTCGGAACGCCCGCGGCCGCCTTCCGGACGGGGTTCGGCAACGCGGAGGCGCTACTCCTGGTCAACACCGGGTTGCTCGCGGCGTCGATGGCGCTCGTCGCGGGGAGCCTCGCGGTCTACGAGCCGGGGACGCAGGAGTTCGTGATCCCCGAATCGGAACTCTCGCGCCTGCGCGATCGGTAAAGTGAAAAGCGGAGACGCGTAGAGCCGGAACGCAAGCACGACGCGTGCTGTAACTTCTCCGGCGGCGGTCGCCGATTATCTGGTTCGGTCTTTCTGCTAACGTCGATCGCGCTGTTCGGTTTCCGTCCGCAATTTTGTCGGTGAGCGTCGGCGCTGGACGCGGCATTCCCAGATCCAACGCTGAGAACGCTCCGCGGATTTCGTTAATTAGTTCTGTAATTATCTGACCAAAATAAATACGAAAACCGCACGAAGTGAGTTGTTTATCAACATGGATAACCGGGGACGTGATCTTAAGTAGGAATTCCTCATCGTCATCGATAACGCCCGCCGGGCAGGCCGGGGGCCGACGCAACACAACCAATGTTCGAAGCAATCACGGACGAGGAACAACGCGGTCAAGTGGGGATCGGGACCCTCATCGTGTTCATCGCGATGGTGCTGGTGGCGGCGATCGCCGCCGGCGTTCTGATCAACACGGCCGGATTCCTCCAGACGCAGGCGGAAGCAACGGGCGAAGAAAGTACAAGTCAGGTCTCCGACCGGCTCCAGGTCGTGAGCCAGTCGGGTAACGTCACCGATGTTAATGGTAGCCAGGGAGTCGACGAGATTGACTTCGTCGTTGCGAAGGCGCCCGGTGCTGGAGCTATCGATCTAAACCAGGTGAGCCTGGAGATGATTGGGGCAAACGGTCAAGTGGCGTTCCAACTTGACGAGCTCAGTTCCAGCGTGGACATTTTCACCGATCCTGAGAATACGGACGTCGTCTTGACAGACAGCAGCGACCGGGCCGAGATCAACGTTGATCTTGACAATAGTACGGTCGTGGACTACGGCAACATGGGCTCGGGCGAGCAACTCTCCGTGACGTTCACCACGGCGTCTGGCGCAACGACGACGACCGAGATTCGTGTGCCGACGACGCTTACGAAAGACCAGACTTCGGTGAGGCTGTAACAATGTTTGAGTTCATCAATAACAACGACGACCGCGGTCAGGTTGGTATCGGCACGCTCATCGTGTTCATCGCGATGGTGCTGGTGGCGGCGATCGCCGCCGGCGTCCTGATCAACACGGCCGGGTTCCTCCAGTCACAGGCGGAAGCGACCGGACAGGAGAGTACGGATCTCGTCTCAGAGCGTATTGACGTGACGAGCACAGTTGGTATCGTCAAAAACAATACTGACCCGCAGGAACTTTCCGAGATCCGCGTCGGTGTCGCTGGAGCTGCTGGGTCTAACCAAATCGATCTGAGTTCGGCAACGATACAGGCAGTCGGGCCGAACGGCCAGGCGAACTTGATCTTCACCGACAGTCAGGTCCTCGGTTCGAACAACGGCAACCTCACTGGTGCTAACGTCTCAGACATCCCCGCAGGGACGTTCGCGGTTCAAGACTCTAACGGCGAGTTCGTCGAGGAAAGTTCCGCAGTTCTGAATGACGAGGACCGCTTCACGATCGTGTTCAATCCCGCTATCGAACCATTCGGTGACGGTAGCAACAACTTCGGTCAAGGAGAACAGTCATCGCTTGACATCGTCTCACCCTCCGGTGCGACGACCAGTGTTGATATCCGCGCACCCGACCTGTTCAACGAGGGTGGCGAAGCGGTCCGGCTCTAACGAGCCTCGAACAGCACGGTAACCACTGTCGCGGCGGCTCGGCCGCCCGCAACACCTATTTTTCGGCGCGCGCTACCACGACCCATGAGTGACGACGACGCCGTCCCGGCCGACCCGGAGGAGCTCGACTTCACCGACGACGAGGACGTCGTCGAGATCGGGGAGGGTCGCTACGTCGTCGGGACGAACGGCCGCCCCAACGTCGGCCGCTCGCGGGGCCAGCGCCGCGCGCCGCCCGAGGACGATTCCGGGTTCACCGCCGCGGACCCGGCGAGCCCGGAGGAGCGGCGGCCCGCCGGCGACGACCCGCGGTCGAGCGCGGCCGGGCCCGGCGTCGGCGAGCGCGGGCAGCAGGGCGGACAGCCCGGCGGCGGTCAACCCGACGCACAGCCCGGCGGGGGACAGCAGTCCGCGGGGCAACCGGCCGGCGGCGGACAGCCGCCGCCGAACGCGCAGGGGCAGCGTCGAAACCAGGCCGCAGCGGGCGGCGACGCGGTCGACCGCCAGTCGGTGAGCCGGTGGCTGGCGAACTCCTTCGACGGCGACGGGTTCGACTACGGCATCGACGCGACGCTCCACGCGAAGGGCGACACCACCCGCCAGCGGATGGTGTCGAACGACGTGACGGCGACGTTCGACACGCTCGTCACGTGGTTCGCGTCGAACGCGGGGCCGAGCTCGCCGACGCCGGAGGCGATCGGGCTGCTGCTCGCGGCCTCCGAGACGACCGTCGACCTGCCGCCGGTGGTGATCAAGCGGTTCGCGGCGAGTCAGGGGCTCTCCGCGAGCGACAGCATCGGCGACTTAGTTCGCGCGGCCGAAGAGGAAGGCGGGTTCAGGATCGAGTGACTACCGGAGGAGAGACCCGTTACCCCAACAACACGAACAGCGCGATCCCGATCAGCGCGAACACCGCGTAGATTCCCGCCATCACCTCGCGTTTCAGCGGGCTCCCGAGCGGCTCCGCGGTGAGCCGCCGGATTGGCGGAAGAATCGCGATCCCGCCGAGGATCAGCGGCCACGACTCCGGCGCCGGGACCCGCGTGAGCGCGACGACGACCGTGCCGTACCCGACGACGTACGACCCCCGGCGCCAGAGCTGCTCGCGGTCGGTCAGGTCCTCCTTCGACGGGAACGCGTCATTCCCGCCCGAGCCGCCGCCGTCGGATCCGCCACCGCCGCCCCCCGCGACCTGTTCCGCCTGTCGCTGAACGTACTCGTCGAGCTCCTCGGCCGCGTCCTCCGTCTGCGGGGCGCCGCACTGCGCGCAGTACCGCGCGTCGTCGTCGACCGGAGCGTCACAGCGGGGACACGATGGCATCTTGGCGTGGATCGGGCGCCGCCCGGGCTTAATTCTTCGGACCGAGGAGTCCGCTCACGTCGGGCGATTCCCGTGTTTTCCGCTCCGCCGCACCTGATCGCGTTACAAGTCCTGATAATCGGGTGAGTACGCTTTAGTCGGTGACTCGCCGAGTCGTCGCCAACCAAGCGCGGGCCGTCGTCCGGCCCGCACTCGTTGACCAGCCCTCATGACGATGGACCACGATCACGCGACCGACACGCGCTCGACGGACTCGACGGCGACCGACAGCGACCGGACGGTCGACTCCGGACCCGACCGGCGGTTCCGTCCCGACGAGATCGGCCCATCGGCGTTTCAGACGAGCGTGATCGCCCTCGTCGTCCTCGTCGCGCTCGCCGGCGTCGTCGCGACCGCTCCGGCCGCGGCGGGCCTCGCGCCCGGGTCGTCCGCGCCGGCCGTCGAGGCTGGACCGACGGCGCCCGTCGCGGTCGAGGCTCCCGGGTCGACCGGTCCGGCGGACCGTCCGGAGATCGACGGTGGGTTCTCCCGCTCGACGTACACCGGGGTCGCCGGGGATCCGGTCAGGATCAGGTACACGGCCGACAACCCTGGCGAAGACGAGTACCTGCTGATCGGCGGGAACCGGCTCACCGACACGGGACAGCCGGTCGGCTTCGTCGACGTGCTCAAAATCACGGGATCGAGTGAAACCACGATCAACACCCGGACGCTCGGCACCGACGCGAGCAACGTCGAGAGCTGTGGTCTCGAAGACACGTCGTGTGACCTGGAGTTCGTCGACGAGAACGGAGACCCGGTCGCCGAGAACCTCAGCGCGCTCCCGAGCGCGACCGGCGCAGGGGGGCTCGCTCGTCCGCTCGTCCCGCAGCGGTACCGGCTCGCGATCACCAACGGGACGTTCGTCGTGGAGGACTCAGGCGTGGTGACGCCGACCGCGAGCGCGGATCAGGCCGACCTCCTCTTGGAGAAGCCGAAGTTCCGCGAGGAGGTCGAGGTGTTCACCACCGCCGACCGGGACGCGCTCGGCGAGGACGTCGACGCCGAGTCGCTCGACGTGCTCCGGGAGAACGGGCTCGACCGGTCCGTCGTGACGAAGGGGAACAGGATCGTCCTCGGGTTCGAGTCGACGGGCATCTGGGGGGCGCTGTCGCACTTCGCGGCGGAACGCGACGCGGGACCGATCGAGGCCGGCGGGGCGGTCGACCACCGAGTGTTGGCCGACCTCTTGGAGAAGGAATCGGGCGTGTCGCTCCGCGTCCGACAGACGAATCCGGGGATGAACGAACCGCCCGCGACGCTCGACCTCTCGCGCGCCGACGCCGAGGACGTCTCGCTCATCTTCGCGGATGCGACCGAACTGGCGACCCCGGACGCGCCGGGCCGCTTCTACCTCGTGATCGACACGAGCGACGGCGACCACTTCACCGAGGAGCCCGAACCGGGCGACGAGTTCGCCGTCGAGTTCGCGCTGGAGGGCACCGAGGGCGAGCGGTACGCGTTCGCCGACGGCGGTGAGCCGCCGGGCGCGTTCAACGCCAGTTCGGCTTTCGACGGCGGTTCGGAGCAGTTCCCCTACTGGACGGCCGGCGACAGCACGGTCCGCGCCGAGGCGTCGTTCACCGTCCGGGAGCGGTACCTTCGGTACGACCACGTCACCGACGACGGCGACCTCCTCGTCGAGATTGAGGACGGACGGCTCACGGGAACGACGTCGCTGCTACCGCGGCGGGAGATGACCGCGACGTTCGTGAACGACGCCGGCGACGCCCCGTTCCGAACGGAGTCACCGCTCGAAATCGGGGACGGGAACTTCACGATCGCTGTCGACCTCGAGGAGGTATCACCCGGGACGCGGCTGAACTACGAGCTGTACGAGGGATCCACCCTCCGCGACAGCCGGACTGTCATCGTCGTCGGCGACGCCGACAACCCGGACGAACTGGTGATCGACGACGCCCCCGAGAACGTCACCGTCACCGAGGGCGGGAACCTCTCCGCGCTCCGGGTCGTCGCGCGCAACGCGGGCGGCCTCACCGGCGAGGGTGAACTCACCCTCACCGTCGACAACGGCAGCGCGGTGGGGTCGTGGGGAGTCCGGCTCGAACCGGGCAAGTCCCGAACGTACGCGTTCGGCTCCGTGACGGTCGACCTCGACCCGGGAACCTACCCGTTCACCCTCCGGCTCGACGGCGACACTCACGGCGGGACGCTCGTGGTCGAACAAGACCCGGCGACGACGACGATCGACGACGAGGGCGACGGGAGTACCGAAAACGGCACCGACACCGGCGACGGCGGCGCGGACGACGGCACCGACGTCGACGGGAGCGGCGACGACGGCGACTCGGAACCGAACTCGACCGCCCCGAACGGGTCGGACTCCGGCGCCGACTCGAACGACACCGAAACCGACGGCGACGGGGGCCCCGGCGCGACGAGCGACGGCGACGCGCCCGCCGAGCAGGAGACTGACTCCGTCGGCATGCTTCCGCTGCCGTTCGGGACGCGCGAGGCGTTCGGCGGCACCGTGCTCGTCGGCGCGATCCACCTCCTCGGCCACTGGGTCTGAGGCCCTCCTCGGCCACTGACTCGAGACGCACTCCCCTCTTCGCCGGGGACGTCCCGGCTCCGTTCTCATCGCTGAGAACCGCGGGGGAGCGATTAAGTGATCGCTGCGCCCGGTTTCAGACAACAATGGCTACGCGGGTACTCATCGCCGACGACTCGGAGTTCATGCGGAACCTCCTCCGGGAGATCCTCGAAGGCGAGTTCGAGATCGTCGGAGAGGCGGAAAACGGTGTGGAGGCGGTGAACATGTACGAGGAGCACGGGCCGGACCTCGTGATGATGGACATCGTGATGCCGATCCGCGACGGGATCGAGGCGACGACGGAGATCCTCGAAGAGAACCCCGACGCGACCGTGATCATGTGTACCAGCGTCGGGCAGGAGGAGAAGATGAAGGCCGCTATCAAGGCGGGCGCGGAGGGGTACATCACGAAGCCGTTCCAGAAGCCGAACGTGCTCGACGCCATCGGCTCGGCGGTATAATGCGCGTCGACGTCCGCGCGCTCGGCGCCTGCAACCGCCTCGCGGAGCGGGGGGCGAAACAGGCCGCGGGCGCGCTCTCGGACCTCACCGGGACCGACCTCGCGGTCGAGGTGACGGGCGCGAGCGTCGCCAGCGGCGAGGACCTCGCGGAGTCGTTCGCGGGCCGGGAGTCGATCGGCGTGAGCGTCGGGCTCCGCGGCGGGCTGGACGGCGAGGCGGTCCTCGCGTTCGACGCCGCCAACGTCGACGCCCTGCTCTCGCTGCTCCCCGGGGGGCAGTCGATGGAGCGCAGCGCGGTGACGGAGGTCGGCAACATCGCGCTCGGCGGCTTCCTCGACGGCTGGGCGAACTACCTCGGAAAGGCGATCGACATGTCGCCGCCGCGGTACTTCGAGGCCGACGGCGCGGCGGTGTTGCCGGACGGCGCGCTCGCCGGCGACGGCGTCTTCCTCTTCGAGAGCCGGCTGGACGCGACGACGACGGACCTCGATTTCTCGATCTACATGCTCCCCGACTCCGGGCCGTTCCGCGACCTCATCGTCGGGAAGACGGCGCCCGCGGCGACCGCCGGCGGCGAGGCGGACGGCGGGACGGCGAGCACGGCGGTGCCGTACGAGTCGCTGTCGACGTTCTCGTCGCTGGCGAAGAAGGGGTCGGCGAACGCCGCCGACAACATCGCGATGATGACCGGGTTAGAGACCAGCGTCGACGTGAGCCGGCTCCGGTTCGTCCCGCTCGCGGACGTGCCCGCGGAGGTCGGCACCGAGCCGCACGCGGGCACGGTGTTCGAGCTTCAGGGAGAGCCCAGCGGCTACCTCGCGATCCTCTTCGAGGAGTCCTCGGCGGCGGCCGTCGCCGACGCGATGCTTCCGATGGACCCCGACGAGCCCCTCGGCGACATGGCACAGAACGCGCTCTGCGAGCTCGGCAACGTGATGACGAGCGGGTTCATCGACGGGTGGGCGAACGTCCTCGGCACGTCGATCACCCACTCGCCGCCGGAGTTCGTCCACGACATCGGCGCCTCGACGATCAGCCCGCTGGTCGCGAAGCTGAGCGAGCGGCAGGACTACGGGTTCGTGATCGACACCGCGATCCAGACGGAGGGGATCCAGGCGCGGTGCGACGTGTACGCGCTCCCCGACGAGCGCGAACTGGCTCGGGCGCTCGACCGGCTTTCGGAGCCGTGACCCGCTCGCTCTCCGACGATCGGCCGGACGAGCCGGCGGACCGAACGGAGAGCGGTGGGGACGCGGTCGCCGACGCGGAGCCCGCGGCCGTCACCGGCGGCGCGGCGGCCGACGACCCCGGCCGGATCAAGGTCGGCGTGGGCGAGCTCGCGGTCACCGACGGCGACGCCCTGCTGACCACGAGCGGGCTCGGCTCCTGCGTCGCGGTCGCGCTCGTCGACGAGCGGGCGGGCGTCCGCGGCCTCCTCCACGCCATGTTGCCCGCGGGCGAGGGCCGCACGACGGCCGTCTCGCGGCCCGCGAAGTACGTCGACACCGGGATCGACTCGCTGATCGGGGCGCTCGACGACGCCGGCGCCGACCCCCGTCGCTTGGAGGCGCGCGTCGCCGGCGGCGCCGAGATGCTGGACCTCACCGACGCGGTCGGCCCGCGGAACGTCGAGCGCGTCGGCGAGGTGCTCGACGCCGCGGGCGTCCCCGTCGTCGCCAGCGACGTCGGCGACGCGGTGGGGCGGACCGTCCGGTTCGGTCCGGACGGTCGGCTCGTCGTCCGGGCGGCGGACGGCTTCGAACGAGCGATCTGACCGTCGATCGGAACTGGTTTCGCTTCTGGTCGCTTCCGGATTTATCCGCTCTCACCCCGCTCAATCGACGATACTCGTGTCTCGGCGTGCTTTCTCACGGCTGATATTTTGAGGGGTGAATTGAAGTGGGTTCTGCGGGTGGTACACGGTAATGGGCCTCGAACTACCGGTGTGGGGAGCTCCAACCGCCGCCTGGGCAGTCGCCACGCTGGGGCTCGTCGGTGCGAGCGTCCTCGACAGGTTCCTCGACGACGACGGATCCGACGACGACGGTTCCGGAGGTATGGACGGCGACGACGATCCCTTCGGCGGCGACATGGGCGGCGGCGACATGGGCGGCGGAGGGATGGGTGGCGGCATGGGCGGTGGCGGCGGTGGCGGCGACGGCTTCGACGACTTCGACGGCATGGACGAGTGGGACGACGAGTTCGACGACGGCGGCGGTGGCGGCGGCGGCGGCGCGGCCACCGACGAGCTGGAGAACCGGCTCGACGAGCTCGAAAACGAGGTCGCGTCGCTCTCCTCGACCGTCTCGACGGTCCGCTCGGAGAACGAGGAGATCTCGAACGCCGTCGACGACATCGAGGAGGACGTCCGCAACCTGCTCGACATCTACGAGATGGTCACCCGCGGCATCAACCCGTTCGTCGACGACGGCGGCGGCTTCGACAGCGTCGAGGGGGGCGGCGAGGGCTCGTTCGGCATCTTCGACGACGACGACGGCGGCGAGGAGGAGGACCTCGACGAGGACGTCGCGAACGCCGACGCGGACGGGTTCTTCGACGACGACCTCCTCGACGAGGAGGCGGAAGACGACGAGTTCGACGACCTCGACGAGGACGACGGCGGCGACGAGTTCGACGACCTCGACGGCGACGACGGGTTCGACGACCTCGACGGCGACGACGGGTTCGACGACCTCGACGACGAGTTCGACGAACTGGACGACGACAGCACGGATGACGCCGCGTCCGAGACCGAAGCGGCGGACGACGGAGACGACATGAACGACGATGGAAAGAGTTTCAGCGAACTGAAAGAAGAGTACGACTCCGGGGAGGCCGACTGGGCCGAGGAGGGCGACGACGCCGCGGACGAGGACCCGTTCGAGGACGGGGACGACTCGTTCGCCGACCCCGGCGACGAAACCGACTCGTTCGACGACGACGGCGGCCTCGGGGACGACGACCTCGCCGGCGCCGAGGACGACGGCGTCGACTTCGACGAACCGGCGGACCCGGAGCCGGCGGGCGGCGCGGCCGACCCGGAGCCGGCCGGCGGCGCCGATCCGGAGCCGGCGCCCGACCGCCGGCCCGGCGGCGACCCTGCGGAGGCCTCCGGCGGCTTCGAGTACGTCGGCGAGGACGACCTCTCGGGGAGCGGCGGCCGCGGTAAGCCGTACCTCACCGAGCTCCCCGGCGACTACGTCGGCGACCTCCTCGTGATGGAGTGGCTGGAGTTCCTCGTCTCCGAGAGCGACGTCACCGACGCGGTGCGCGCGATCAACTACTACGAGCGGATCGAGTGGATCGGGCCCGACGCCGCCGCGCGGCTCCGGGACTTCCTCTCCGGGTTCGGCACGATCGACCGCAACCTCGTCGACCGGCCGGGCACCGACCGGCTCGTCCGCGAACACCACACCCGCAGCCTCCGGTACGTGACCCAGCTCAACGGCACCAGCAGCCACACGGTCCTGTTGGACCGCTGGGACGACCTCGCCGGCGGCTCGCTCGTCGGCGGCGGGCCCGTCAACGGGCGCCGCGGCGGGCGCGTCGATTCCGGGCGCAACGGTCGCAACGACCGCAACGATCGGTCGGCATCGAAGCGGAACGGTCACGACGAGTCCGGCCGGCGGGACGCGCCCGACGAGCGCGAGCGACGGACGAACGGCGCGGACCGCGACCCGGCGGAGCGCGACGACGCGGCGCGCGAGGCGGAGGCGGACCGACGCGACGGGCACCGCGACGACCGGCGCGACCGGAACGGTTCCGCGCGACCGATGAACGATCCGAATCCCCGTTCCGACCGCGCCGATCCGGCCGACGGAGGGTGGGGAGATGGGCGTTAGCGTCTCCGCGTCCACGGCCATCATCGTCGCGGGGCTGTTCTTCGCGTTCACGACGTTCTACCCCGTGGCGGCCAACGGGCTCGACCGCGTCTCCGACGCCCAACACGGCATCAACGAGCGCGCGTTGGAGCGGCAGAACACCGACTTCGCGGTGACGAACGCGACCTACGACACCGACACCGAGACCCTCACCGTCAACGCCACCAACGAGGGGGCGATCGGCCTCGTCGCGGGCGACGCGACGCTCGTCGTCGGTAACGAGTACGTCGACGTGGGCGGGGCGAACGCGTCCACGACCGTCGACGGCGACGGCGACACCGCGCTCTGGCTCGGCGACGAGACCCTCACCGTGCGGGTCACACAGGGCGAGACGGAGACGACGATCGATGACGGCACGCGGGTCGTCCTCGTCGTCGAGTCCGGCGTCCGCGACGCCGCGACCGTGACGGAGGTGGGCGCGTAGATGGCCAGCGTCCCCGTCTCCCACCTCATCCTGTTCATCGCGAGCCTGGTGATCGCCGCCGGCGTCGTCGGCACCATCACGACCGGGGTCGACCGGGTGAGCGCCGCCGTCGAGGACGCCGGCCTCGACGCGACCGAACAGCTCCGGACCGACGTGACGATCATCTCGGACCCCAGCGCGGGGGTGTACAACGCGAGCGGCGACCAGAACGTCACGCTGTTGATAAAGAACACCGGCACCTATCGGTTGGCGCCCGACGGCTCCGACCTCGACGTCGTCTTCAACGGCGCGTACGTCCGACCGGACGCGCTCTCCGGGGAGCTGGTCTCCGCCGACGGCGCGAACGCGTGGAGCCGCGGCGACGTGTTACGGCTCACGATAAACGTCAACGCGATCGACGGGTCGAGCGACGGGCTCGTCGACGGGGACCACCGGGTGTTCATCACCGTCAACGGCGACGAGGAGCTGTTCCAGTTCCGCGTGGAGGGGGGTAACTGAGATGCCCCACGACAACCTCCTCTCCCTCGGCCTCGGCGACCGCGACCGGCTCAACAAGGAGCTGGGCGGCGGTATCCCCCGCGGCAGCATCGTCCTCATGGAGGGCGACTACGGCGCGGGCAAGAGCGCAATCTCCCAGCGGTTCGCCTACGGCCTCGTCCAGGAGGGCGCCTCCGTCACGATGATGTCGACGGAGCTCACCGTCCGCGGGTTCATCGACCAGATGCACTCGCTGGAGTACGACATGGTGAAGCCGCTCCTCCAGGAGGAGCTGCTCTTCCTCCACGCCGACTTCGACTCCGGCGGCGCCTTCTCCGACGGCGACGGCGAGCGCAAGGAGCTGCTCAAGCGGCTGATGGAGGCCGAGGCGATGTGGAACTCCGACGTCGTCTTCCTCGACACGTTCGACGCCATCTTCCGGAACGACCCCACCTTCGAGGCCTTGGTGCGGAAGAACGAGGAGCGACAGGCCGCCCTGGAGATCATCTCCTTCTTCCGCGAGATCATCTCGCAGGGGAAGGTGGTCGTGCTCACCGTCGACCCCTCGGCCGTCGACGACGACGCCATCGGCCCCTTCCGGTCGATCGCGGACGTGTTCCTCCAGCTCGAGATGATCGAAGTCGGCAACGACATCCGCCGGCAGATCAACGTGAAGCGGTTCGCGGGCATGGGCGAGCAGGTCGGCGACACGATCGGGTTCTCGGTCCGTTCCGGAACCGGAATCGTCATCGAGAGCCGCAGCGTCGCCTAACACATGACCCGCCGACGCACAGCCGGTCCGCGCGCGCGGACCGCGACCACCGCGACCGGGCGTAGGCCCGCCACGACGACCGGGTGTAGGAGATGACCGAACACGGCACCGCAAAACCGTCCGAAGAGCTCCGGAAGGCGGCCATGCGGCGGCCGCACCTCCGGGAGCACCTCCGCGAGTTCAAACAGATCACGGGGGAGTTCCCGCAGTTCATCGAGGAGCCGAAAGACGAGTACGAGTCCGACCGGCCGAACGTCATCTACCCGGTCGGCGGCCCCATTTACAGCCACATCTACGGCGACCTCGGGCAGGACACGAAGTACTACGCCATCGAGCCGGAGGTGTCCGGCCCGCAGGCGGAGATCCTCAACGAGGTGAAAAACCGGCTGCTCACCGTGAGCGGCCAGCACACCGCGCCGGAGAACGAGGCCGAGTACGACGACCTCATCGAGGAGCTGTTAGAGGAGGTCACGCACGTCGACGACAGTTCCACCGGCTGGCGCCGCGGGCTCTCGAAGCTGAAGAACTTCGGGAAGCTGTCGGTCACCGAGGAGACCTACGAGAACATCCGCTACCGGCTCAACCGCGACATCGTCGGGCTCGGGCCGCTCGAACCGGTGATGCGCGACCCGGCAAACGAGGACATCCACGTCATCGGCCCCAAGGAGTGCCACGTCGACCACGGCACGTTCGGCATGCTGGAGACGACCGTCGACTTCGGCACCCCGAAGGAGTTCGACAACTGGCTGCGCAACATGGGCGAGCGGATCGGGGACCCGCTCTCCGACTCCGACCCCATCGTCGACTCCACGCTGCCGGACGGGTCGCGTATCAACATCATCTACTCCGACGACGTGTCGCTGAAGGGCTCCTCGCTCACGATCCGGCAGGGCGAGGAGGTCCCCCTGTCGATCAACCAGATCACCAACTGGGGGACGCTCTCGCCGGAGCTGGCGGCGTACCTCTGGCTCTGCCTGGAGAACGAGCAGACGGTGTTCGTGGTCGGGGAGACGGCGTCCGGGAAGACGACGACGCTGAACGCCATCCTCTCGTACATCCCGGACGACTCGAAGATCTACACCGCGGAGGACACCGCGGAGGTCATCCCGCCGCACAGCACCTGGCAGCAGCTGTTGACCCGGGAGGGGGGCGGCGAGGGCTCCTCCGACGTGGACATGTTCGACCTCGTCGCCGCCGCGCTGCGGTCGCGTCCCGACTACATCATCGTGGGCGAGGTCCGCGGCGCCGAGGGTCGCATGGCGTTCCAGGCCGCCCAGACCGGCCACCCCGTGATGCTGACGTTCCACGCGTCCGACATCGTCTCGATGATCCAGCGGTTCACCTCCGAGCCGATCAACGTCCCGGAGACGTTCATGGACAACGCCGACGTGGCGCTGTTCCAGAACCGCGTGAAGCAGGGCGACCAGGTGCTGCGCCGCGTGACGAGCGTCCAGGAGATCGAGGGGTACTCCAAGGAGATGGAGGGGGTCGTCACCCGCGAGGTGTTCAGCTGGGACCCCGTCGAAGACGAGATCGTCTTCCAGGGGATGAACAACTCCTACGTGCTCGAAGAGCAGATCGCGACCCTGCTGGGGTACGCCGACACCCGCGACATCTACGACGACCTCGACTTCCGCGCGGAGCTGATCGAGCGGATGATCCAGGAGGGAATCCTCGGCTACCACGAGGTGAACGACGCGATCAACTCCTTCCAGCGCGACGGCGTCGAGGGGCTCCCCTTCGACATGCACCGGAACACGAGGTAGCGACGATGAAGGGCGCACTGACGGCGGCCGGCGAGCCGACGACGGAGGTGAGCTGACCGATGGCCGTGAAACGGATGGGCGACGGGCTCGCGACGGCCGCCAAGCTGACCTCCGAGGTGATGGAGTCGTACGAGCAGCTCGACATCTCCAAGGGGAAGTACGTCGGCCTCGTGCTGCTGCCGGCCGTGTTCGTCTTCCTCGGGAGCGTCGTCGGCCTGGTCGCGCTTCCGCTCCCCTTCGCCGCCCGAGTCCCGATCCCGATGTTCGGCGGGCTCGTGCTGTTCGCGGCCGTCATCTACCCGAAGATCTACCTCTCCAGCCTGGAGACGAAGATCGACAACCAGCTGCACCTCGTGATGACCCACATGACGGTGCTGTCGACGACGAACATCGACCGGATGGAGGTGTTCCGGACGCTGGCGCAAGAGGAGGAGTACGGCGTCGCCGCCGAGGAGATCGGCCGCGTCGTCCACCTCGTCGACACGTGGAACCAGAGCCTCGACGACGCGTGTCGCCGCCGCGCGCAGGAGGTCCCCTCCGACGCCATGGCCGACTTCTTCGACCGCCTCGGCTACACGATGGGGGCGGGGCAGTCGTTAGAGGAGTTCCTCGTCTCCGAGCAGGACGTCATGCTCGCGCAGTACGAGACCCGCTACGAGTCCGCGCTCTCGAACCTGGAGGTGATGAAGGACCTGTACATGTCGATGATCCTCTCGATGACGTTCGCGCTGGTGTTCGCCGTCGTCCTCCCGATCCTCACGGGCAACGACCCGACCGCGACGGTCGCGGCCGTCATCGTCCTCTTCGTCTTCGTTCAGCTCGGCTTCTACGCGATGATCCGCGCGACGTCGCCGTACGACCCGATCTGGTACCACCCGGACGAGCGCGCGCCCGGCGACCTGAAGCTGTGGGGCTCTCTGATCGGCGGCGGCGGGCTCTCCTTCGTCCTCATCGGGATCACGGCCGCCGGGATGTTCGGCTACGGTCCCGGCCTCCCCGGCCTCCTCTTCTTCCTCGACGACGTGCGGCTGCCGCTGTACCTCTCGGTCCCCATCTCGCCGCTCATCATCACCGGGGTGGTCCTCCGGAACGAGGAGCAGGCGATCACGGCCCGCGACGGCGAGTTCCCGTCGTTCGTGCGCGCGCTGGGCGCGACCGAGAGCGCGAAGCAGTCGACGACCACGGACGTGCTGACGACGCTGCGCGACAAGAACTTCGGCGAGCTCTCCGAGGCCATCGAGCGGCTCTACCGCCGCCTCAACATGCGGATCAGCACCGAGGGCGCGTGGCGAGCGTTCACGCGCGACACGCGCTCGTACCTCATCCAGAAGTTCTCCGAGATGTACCTGGTCGGCCGGCGGATGGGCGGGGACCCGAAGATGCTCGGCGAGCTGATCTCGAAGAACATGAACGCCGTCAACCAGCTCCGCGAGCAGCGCCGCCAGGCGGCGATGACGTTCATCGGGCTGCTGTACGGGATCACGGCGGCCGCGACGTTCGCCTTCTTCATCGGGCTGGAGATCGTCGCGATCTTAGCCGACCTCACCTCCGACTTCGGGCTCGACCAGATGGACATCGGCCAGATCGTCTACCCCGGCGCGTACGACATCCCGCTCATCGAGTACCTCCTCCTGACGGTCGTGTTATTCAACGCGGCGCTCTCCTCGCAGATGATCCGCCGGATCGACGGCGGCAACCCCGCGAACGGCTACATCCACTTCGTCCTCCTGACGTGGCTCGGCGCGGGCACCGCCATCGCGACGCGGACGCTCGTCAACGCGATCCTGTCGATCTGAGGAGTCGTCCCGGGTCGCCGATCCGGGACCGCCGCGGCCGGGGCCGCGTTGCCGCTCTCACCGGCCCACGGGACCGATTACCCACAGCGTTATTACTCTTGTCGACGTAAGATTACACACAGTTACATGCCGGTCGACTTCGAGAGCTACCGTCCCACGGATCTCCCGGACGAAGACACCAACGGGCGTCGGATCCTCGAGTTCCTCGCTCGGAACCCGGAGCTGGGATTCCGGCCGAGCGAGCTCGCGGAAGAGCTCGATGTCCCCCGCGGGAGCGTCGGCACGACCCTCAGGCGACTCGAACAGCGGGGGCTCGTCCGGCACAAGGGCGAGTACTGGGCCATCAACGCCGAGGCGTACGACGCCCACACCGCGGCCCAGATCGGTCTCCGCGCGGTCGCGGACGCGTTCGCGGGCGACGGCTACGACCGGACCGACGACTGGGACGCCGACCTCCCGGATCTCGACGCGGACGAGTCGGGAGACGAATCGACCGACGGCTGATGTATCGACGCGGAACCGTGGTCGTCGCGTCGGACCCGTTCGGCGACGCGCCGCGGCGGCCCTACCTGATCGTCAGCGACGGCTCCCACCCGTTCGCGGGTGAGCAGTACATCGGGGCGGGGATCTCGACCAAGGAGTACGACGCGTCGGTGCCGCTCGCCGGCGCGTTCGCCGAGGGAGGGCTCGACCGAGAGTCGTTTGTCGCTCCGTGGGCGGTCGTGTCGCTGCGCGAGGCGACTGTCGACCGGGCGGTCGCTCGGGTCGAAGACGAGGTCACCGAGACGACGGTTCGTCGGATGGCGCGGTTCGTCGGCTATTCCGACGATTGAGGCCTTGTTCGGCCGAACCTCTGTTTGGGAACGCGAAGGGGCTCCACCGGATCTACCCCTCGAACAGCGTCGGCTCGGCGACCGCCTCGGCGGCCGCGTCGCGCCACGCGCGCGCCGGCGTCCACCCGAACAGCCGCTCGGCCTTTCGGATCGCGTACGCGCCGCGGTCGTCGCCTTCGGTGAGTTCGCTCTCGTCGACCGCGCAGGCGTCCGGAATCTCGCCGTACGACTCCCGCAGGAGGTCGAGCAGGGGCCGGCCGAGCGCGTTGTCGGCCGCGACGCAGTTGACCGCCTCGTGAGTTCCGGGGGCGACCGCGGGGCCGTCGCCGAGAAGGTCGGCGAGCGCGGTCGCGACGAGGTCGGCCACGTCGCGGACGTCGACGTACGACCAGAAGTTGCCGGCGCCCGCGTCGAGGTCGGTCACGTACTCCTCCGCGCGGCAGGCGTACTCGCCGGGGTACTGGATCCACGACGGGCGCAGTGAGACCGCGGGCACGTCGTGGCGGCGCGCGACAGCGCCCGCGGCCGCCTCCGCGGTCACCTTCGAGAGCCCGTACGGGTCCTCGGGGCGGAGCGGGTGGGCCTCGGTTATCGGTAGCTCGTCCGGGAACGGGGTCGGATCGGCGAAGAAGAAGCCGTAGGCGCCGTCGCTGGAGGCCTGGACGACCGGGGCGTCTGCGCGGCCGGCGGCGTCGAGGACGTGCTTCGCGGCGAGCGCGTTCGTCTCGAACACCCGCCCCTCGGGGTGGGTGCCGGCGACCGGGATCGCGGCCCAGTGGACGACCGCGTCGGGGTCGACGGCGGCGACGACGTCGAGCGCCTGGTCGCGCTCGGCGAGGTCGGCCGCGCGGAACGAGACGTTCGGAGCCGGGTCGACGGCGAGCCCCGGGTGGTCGTAGTCGACGACGACGACCTCGTAGTCGCCGGCGAGACGGTCGACGACCCAGCGTCCGGAGGCGCCGCGGCCGCCGGTGACGAGGACGGTTTCCATGGATCGGCGTCGCCGCCGCCGGGCAAAAGCGCACCGTTGGCGTGGAGCCGCGCGCCGCGGTTCGGGGGTCCGGCCCGCCCGCGGACGGCGGGTTCCGGCTGGGGGGTTCGCGGCTCCGGCAGGCCGGATCGTTCGCGGCTCCGGCAGGCTTTAACGCGCCGAGCGGTAACTCCCGGGCATGGACTGGAAGACAGACTGGGGACTCCGTGGACGGATGGGGTTCACGATGTTCCTCCTCTTCGCCCTCTACGTCGTGTTCATCGGCGTGCTGACTACCTACTTCGGGAACTTCCTGTTCCCGATGATCATGCTCGGCGCGTTCGCGGTCGCGCAGTACTTCTTCAGCGACAAGCTGGCGCTGCGGAGCATGGGCGCCCGCGAGGTGAGCGCCGACGAGTACCCGGACCTCCACCGCCGGATCGAGCGGCTGAGCCAGCAGGCCGATCTGCCGAAGCCGACCGTGGCGGTCGCGGACACGCAGGTGCCGAACGCGTTCGCCACCGGCCGGAACAAGAAGAACGCGACCGTCGCGGTGACGACCGGGCTGCTCCAGGCGCTCGACGAGGACGAACTCGACGGCGTGCTCGCCCACGAGCTCGCCCACGTCAAGAACCGCGACGTGATGGTGATGACCATCGCCTCGTTCCTCTCGACGATCGCCTTCTTCATCGTCCGGTGGGGGTGGCTGCTGGGCGGCGACAACCGGCAGGGCGCGCCCGTCATCGTCGCCATCCTGGTGTCGCTCGTCGTGTGGGTCGTCTCGTTCCTCCTGATCCGCGCGCTCTCGCGCTACCGCGAGTACTCCGCCGACCGCGGCGCGGCGCTGATCACCGGGCAGCCCGGCGCGCTCGCCTCGGCGCTGATGACGATCGACGGCCGGATGGACAAGGTGCCCGAGGAGGACCTCCGCGAGGAGGCGGAGATGAACGCGTTCTTCATCATCCCGATCAAGGCCGGCTTCGTCGGGAAGATCGCCTCGACGCACCCCTCGACGGAGAACCGCATCGAGAAGCTCCGCGAGCTGGAAAAGGAAATGGAGACGGCCTGAGACGGATTTGTCTCGGAGTTTCTAGTCGGTCATTTATAAGCCGTTGAGCGCGGACAGGTGACGAACATCGCCGAAGCCCCAGCGGCTTGTTTATAAATCGTTGCGGGCAGATCCGTGACGAACACCGCCGAAGCCCCAGCGGCTCGGCTGTACGATGGTGCGATTTATAAACGACCGATCGACGCGAACACCGCCGAAGCCCCAGTCGCGAGGGCGGCGCACGCTCGCTGCGCGCCTCACTCGGTCGCTCACTCCGTTCGCTCCCTCGTTCGGTGCTTACGTCGCCTGCGCCGCCCTCGCGACTGCCCCTTCGATTCCCACCCCACAGCACCGCAACCGCGCCTCACGCCTCCCCAGCCTCGTCGCTGGCACCCTCCGCTTCGCTCCGGGAGCCAGCGACTCCCTCGCGCGTGCTCCTCGCAGCCGCCTTCGGCGGCCGCTCGGAGGCACGCGCCACCGCTCGTTCATTTATAAATAATCGCGAGAGTCGCGCCGCTGGTCGGTGTGAGCGGACTGAGGGGAGTAAGCCCCCTTCGGTTCGTCCCGACATTCGGCTGAGCGTCCGCGCCGCGGCCGGACTACCTTGTGGCGCGGACTTGCACCGGCGAGGATTCGCCGTTCCATCCGTTCCCGCCCGTCGACCCTCGTCGGGTTAACTCCCTCCCCTTGCGGGTCGGTTCGCGCGTTCGCGGGGTCACCCGCGAACGCCGTCGGTCGCCGAGGCGACCGCACGCGACTCATCGGTCGAGGCGGGGGGTCTCGTTGCTGTTCCAGAGCCAGCCGTCTCCGACTCCGGGCGTGTGCCCGGTCGCCCGTCCGGCCGGTGGGGGGACTTTCCTCATGCCAAGGGCACGGGAGTCGGGCTCCCTCTGTCCGGTCCGTCCTTTCGCCCGCCGGCGAATAAGCGGTTCGGTCGGGGGCGCCTTCGGGCCGTTCGCGGCGGGTTTCGCCGGAGATGCCGCGAGCCCCGCGAGAACGGTGCCACAAGGGAAGCGTTCAAGTCGTCAGCACTGTAATGGACTCTCATGTCCGAGGCTCAGACCGTTCAGCTGTCGTACGACGACGGTGCACGAGCGGTCGAACTCGCGCGGGAGGCGGTCGAGTCGTTCGTTCGACACGGGCAACGCGAACAGCCCGGCAGCATGCGAGAGGCGTTCTACGCCCGCACGGGCGCCTTCGTCCGGCTCCAGTCCACCCGGGGTCGCGGCCGCCTCCGCGGCTGCGCCGGCGCGCGGGACACCTCAGATCAGCTCGGCCACGCCATCGTCGAGGCCGCGATCAAGGCGGCCTCCGGCGACTCCTGCGGCTCCGAGGTGGAGCCGAAGGAGCTCGACAACATCACCGTCTCCGTGTTCGTCGTCTCCAACACCGTCCTCACGAACGACCCGGCCGAGGACCTCGAGATCGGCACCCACGGCGTCGCCGTCGACAGCGGCAACGCCCACGGCTGGCTCTACCCGACGGTCCCCGTCGAGAACGGCTGGTCGGCCGCGGAGTTCCTCTCGCGCACCTGCCGCAAGGCGAAGCTCTCGCCCACCGCGTGGCAGGAGGAGGACACGATGGTGACGCTCATCGAGGGGCAGGTGTTCCGGGAGCGCGCCGACGGCGGCGCCGTCGAGGAGCTGTAGTCGGCCCGCTTTTTCCGAATCGCCGGCCGCGCGTCCCGTTTCAGTCGCTCGTTCCGTACTCAACTGCTTCCGCGTCCGCGAGCGCCCGCTCCGTCGCCGCCGACAGGTCGAACGCGCCCTCGGCGACCACCTCCCCGTCGCGGATCACGGGCTCCATGAGCGACTCGGCGCCCTCCGGGCCCGAGCGGTCCGCGAGCCCGACCGCGTGCGCGCCGTCGGCGGTGCGGTAGACGTCCTTCGCGCCGGAGAGCTTCCCCCGCTTGGCCGCCGGCTCGCCGCCGACGGCGACGAGGTCGAGCGCGAAGTCGACCGGGTCCGCGTTGGAGACGTAGCCGCCGACGCCGAACCCGTCGACGGCGTCGCGCAGCTCCCGGAGGTCCGCGGGGCCGAGCCCGCCGGAGACGTACACGTCGACGTCCTCGTGGCCGCGCGCGTCGAGCTCCCACCCAACTTCGCGGATGATGTGCCGAAAGTCGCCGCGCCGGGAGCCGGTCGTGTCGAGGCGGACGCCGTCGAGGTCGTCGCCGAGCGTCTCGACCGCGCGGAGCACCTCGTCGACCTCGTCGGAGTAGGTGTCACACAGCGCGATCCGGGGCGCGTCCGCGGGGACGCCCTCGTCGTAGGCGCGCCACGCGGCCTCCTGTTCGCCACGCCCGAAGCAGATGGCGAGCGCGTGGGGCATCGTCCCGGACGCCTCCCGACCGATCAGCTCCCCGGCGGCGACGTGCGAGAACCCGTCGAAGCCGGCGACGAGCGCCGACCGCTCGACCGCGGCGGTCATCGCGGGGTGGACGTGGCGCGCGCCGAACGAGAGGAGCTGCGAGTCGGGCGCGGCGACCCGGCAGTCGAGCGCCGCCGTCGCCATCCCGGAGGCGTGTGAAAGGAAGCCCAGGAGCGACGTCTCCAGCCGCGCGAACGCCAGGTACGGCCCCTCGATCCGCATCACCGGGCCGCCGTCGAACAGGCGTCCCTCCGGGATCGCGTCGACGTCGACGTCGCGGCCGGCGAGCAGCTCGACGGCGTTGCCGAGGCCGGCGAACAGCTCGAACTCCCCGTCCGGGAACTGGTCCGCGGTCACCTCGGCCACGACGCGCGGGTTCCGGTCGGCCGCCTCCAGCGCCGCCTCGGTCCGCTCGAAGTACGCGTCGGTCGCGCGGCCCTCCCGGACCGCGGCCGCGTCGACGATGTCGAACTCGCTCATACGCCCCGGTTCGGCCGCGGGGACGAAAAGCCACCCGTGTCGCGGCGGGGGCGCGCCGATCTCTCAGCGGGTCAGTTCACGCCGACCGCCGCGCGAGCAGTCCGAGCGCCGCGAGCGCCGCGACCGCCGCCGCGACGCCGAACCCGGGGGTGCTGTCGTCCGTGTCCCCGCTCCCGTTCCCGTCGTCGCCGTCAGTGCCGCCGCTTCCGTTCCCGTCGTCGCCGTCAGTGTCGCCGCTTCCGTTCCCGTCGCCGCCGTCAGTGCCGTCACCCCCGTCGCTGCTGTTGCCGTCGCCGTCTCCGCCGTCGTTTCCGTCGCCGCCGTCGGTGCCGTTCGCGTCCGGGAGCGCGAGGTCGGCCTCCGGCCGGAGTTCGAGGACGCCCTCCGGCGAGGGCGCGTGGGTTATCGTC
The DNA here is from genome assembly GCF_002355655.1 of Halorubrum trapanicum. NCBI lineage: Archaea > Methanobacteriati > Methanobacteriota > Halobacteria > Halobacteriales > Haloferacaceae > Halorubrum > Halorubrum trapanicum. Next base: position 1,919,276 of record NZ_AP017569.1, read on the forward strand.
ACGCTCGTCCCGTCGCGCTCGACGCCGTACGCGCCGGGGAAGTCGCTCTCCTCGCCGATCTCGTAGACGGTCCCCCGCGCGTACTCGCCGTCGCCGTGCGCGGCCAGCATCCGCACGTAGGCGTCGCGGAACGCCGCGGCGTCCGCCTCGGTCTGCCACTCGGTCGCCCAGACGTAGCCGTCGCGGTCCCCGTTCCGGTAGGGGTACAGCTCGTCGCCGGCCCACCCGCCCGTCACGGGGTGCGCGTAGTTGTAGGTCGCGCGCGTCCGGAGGTCGGCCTCCGTGTCGAGGTGGATCTGGACGTTCTGCCGGACGGTCGCGTCGGGCTCTAACACGGCGTACCGGTACTCCAGGCTCTGGTACCAGAACATCACGAACATCGACGCCTCGCCCGCGGTCTCCGCGCCGTCGACGCCCTGGTCCGGGTAGGTCTCCCACCCCTCGGTCGCCGAGTTCTCGAACGTGACGTTGCCCTCCTCGTAGTCGGGGTTCCGATGGATAACCTCCGCCGTCGACGTCGGCGGGTCGTTCATCGTCTCGTTGACGGCCGCCCACCCGCCCTCGGCGCGGAGCTCGCGGACGTACAGCGCGCCGTCGCCGTACGGCTGGAGGACGGTCTGGAGGATGCCGAAGTTGAAGTCGGCGCCGTCGCCGCCGCCTCCGCCGCCCTCGGGCGCCTCGGCGCAGGTCCAGTTATCCGCGCAGCGGGCGGCGTAGCGCTCCTCGACGTGGACCGCCTCCCCCTCCACGATCCCGTCCACCGCGAGGTCGCCGTCCTGCGTGGCGCCGACGTAGCGGGGCCGGGTGAGGTCGTGGTACTGGTCTTGCATCGCGTGGAGGAGTTCGTGCGCGAGCGTCGAGGGGTCGATGTCGGGCGATTCGCCGTCGGGGACGACGATGACGATCCGGTCCTGCGCGGGCGAGTAGAAGCCGGAGACCGCGCCGCCGAACACGGAGTCGATCTCGTCGTTCGCGTTCGTGTCGTCGCCGACGACGAACAGCGCCTCCCACACTTGGTCGTTCCAGCGCCGGAACGCCTCGGAGCCGTTGCCGCTCGCGGTGTCGTTGACGTACTCGCTCCGGGTGACCGTCTCGACCGGCACGTCCCGCTTGAACGGCCGCTGCCGGACGTGTTCGACGCGGGCCATCGTGAGGTCGGTCAGCGCCGACAGCTGGGACTCGTTGAGCCCGTCCGTCTCCGCGAAGTCGACCGACTCCTCGTAGTGGGTCCCGTTCCAACAGCCCACTAGTTCGGTGCCGTCGCCGGGACCGCACTCGTCGGCCGACGCGGAGGGCGTCGCGCCCGGTGTCCCCGGCCCGCTGGCGGACGCGGAGGGGACCGCGCCGGTGTCCGGAGCGGCGGCGACGCCGGCGGTGAAGGCGACACACAGGAGGGCGGCCGCGGCGACGACCGCGGCCGCGGTCGATGGGGTGAGAACCCGTCGCATACGAATGTGATCGGCCGCTCCGGTAAGTAGTTTGTCGGTTCCTTCGGCGCCGCGGCCGGCGGATTTTTCGGCGCGGTTCGACGGTCGCGGCGGCGGTCGGGTGCCGCGCGCTCGTCGCGACCTCATCGCGCGCTCGTCGCGACTTCATCGCGCGCTCGTCGCGGCGGGGACGACGGTTTTTGTCCGCCGCGCGCCAACCCCCGGCATGGCGTTCGATCCGACAGCAACCGCGGTGGTCGTCGTCGACATGCAAAACGGGTTCTGTCACCCGGACGGGAGCCTCTACGCCGAGCCGAGCGAGGCGGCGGTCGAGCCCGTGACTGCGCTCGTCGACCGCGCCCGCGAGGCCGGCGCGAGCGTGGTCTACACCCGCGACGTCCACCCGCCCGAGCAGTTCGACGAGACCCACTACTACGACGAGTTCGACCGATGGGGCGAACACGTCGTCGAGGGGTCGTGGGACGCGGAGCTCGTCGCCGACCTCGACGTGCGCGACGGCGACCACGTCGTCGAGAAGCACACCTACGACGCGTTCTACAACACCGACCTGGAGGGGTACCTCGACGCGCACGGGATCGACGATCTACTGATCTGCGGGACGCTCGCGAACGTCTGCGTCCTCCACACCGCCGGCAGCGCGGGGCTCCGGGACTACCGCCCCGTCGTCGTCGAGGACGCCCTCGGCTACATCACCGAGCAGCACCGCGAGTACGCCGTCGACCACGCGGACTGGCTGTTCGGCGAGACGACGACCCGCGACGAGGTCGCGTTCGCGCCGGCGTAGCCGACGGTACTCGTCGCGCTCGCGGCCGGCCCGCGGCCGCGAACGTTCCGGATTTCCGCTCCGCAGTTATCGCGCGCGCAAATCGGCGTGTAACCCTTTTTACCGCTCGCCGGAACCGCGAGGTATGGACATCTCTCGGCGGGGCGTGCTCGGCGGCCTCGGCGCGGCCTGCGCGGTCGGCGCCGTCGGCTTCGCGGGCGCGGCGACGGTGACGGACGGGGGGGCGGTCGGCGGGCTCGGCGGCGGTTCGGGCCCGGCCGGCGGGGGTTCGGAGGAGGCCGACGACGGCCCCGAATCGGCCGCTGTCGACCCGGACGCGCCGTTCGAGGCGCGGCTGACCGACGACGACGGGACCGACGCGCTGCTGTTCGACGCGAGCGACCTCGACCGCGTCAAGGGCGTCTTCGCCGAGGAGGACGAGTTCCTCGTTCAGGTGGTGCTCCCCGACGCTGGCGTCGAGGCGTTCCGGACCCGGCTCGACGAGGCCGGCGCGACCGACGACCCGGCGGCGTTCGTGGTGTCGATGACGCTCGACGGGACCGAGGTGCGGCGCGTCGAGCTCGACCGGGAGACCGTCGACGCGCTCACCGGCTCCGACTGGGAGGGCGTGTTGACGCTCCCGTTCGGCGAGGAGCGGGTGGCGCGGTCCGTCTACGACCGGCTGGCCGACAGCTGATCGGCCTCGCAGCCGACCGACCCCGGACGACTGACTGGTCAGGTACTGCGGGACGGGCGACCATCGGACAGGGTTTTGTCTCCCGGCCGCGTGGATCCGCCGTGAGCGAGGAATCGAGGAACGACGGCGGCCGCCCGTGTCCGGTCTGCGAGACGCCGATGTACCACCGGCACTGTAAGTACGTCTGCCCGTCTCACGGCGTCGTCTACGACTGTAGCGACACGTTCTATTGACGCCCACGCACGCCTACTGACGCCGAATCCCCCTTCGCGAACCCGTGAGTCGCCGGAATTAACACGGGTGACCGAGAACCAGACTGGGTCGTGCGAACTGTTATGTTCTTGGAGGCCGACCTTTCTTCCATGATGGGCGACCCGTACGCGACCCTCCACGCCGACCTTCCGAGGTCAGCATGGTAGAGCAAAAGCAGGTTGCCCGGAGCAAGCGGATCCAGCGCCGCACCGGGAAGACGTTCCACGTCGCCACCCGGCTGCTGCCCCAGCGGATCCGCCATCCGACGTACGTGCTGTACGGATTCTTCCGTATCGCCGACGAGGTCGTCGACGCCGAGGACACCGCACCGCCCGCCGAGCAGCGGGCCGAACTCGACCGCCTCCGGGCGGCCGCGCTCGGCGAGGAGCCGACCGACGACCCGGTGTTGGAGGCGTTCGCGGAGGTGTGCGAGGAGAACGGTATCCCGGACGAGGACGTCCACTCGTTCGTGGACGCGATGGCGAGCGACATCGATACCGACCGCTACGAGACGTACGCGGACCTGGAGGCGTACATGGACGGCTCCGCGGCCGCCGTCGGCCGGATGATGACGGCGATCATGGACCTCGACCCCGAGACCGAGGCCGAGGCGCTCCCCCACGCGACGAAGCTCGGCGAGGCGTTCCAGATGACGAACTTCCTCCGGGACGTCCGCGAGGACGTCGTCGAGCGCGACCGGATCTACCTCCCCTTGGAGACGCTTCGGCGTCACGGCGTGAGCGAGCAGCAGATCCTCGACTTGGAGTTCGACGACAGCGTCGCGGCCGCGATCCGCGAGGAGATGGCCCGCACCGAGCGGCTCTACGAGGAGGGCGTCGCGGGGATCAAGTACCTCCCCGAGGACTGCCAGCTCGCGGTGCTGCTCGCGGCCGTGCTGTACGTCGACCACCACCGACTCATCCGGAACCGCGGCTACGACACCGTCTCGGCCACTCCCGAGCTGTCGCTCACCCGGAAGCTGTCGCTGCTCGTCCGCACCCGCTGGAAGTGGCAGTGGAACAGGGACCCGGAGGCGGTGTTCTACGACATGTGTACCGACCTCGACCCCGGCCGCGACCGCCACGGGCACGGCCCGCACGGCGCGGGCGTCCCGCAGACGGACTGAGCGGCCGTGGACCGCTCCCGGTTCGTCGCCCTCGCTGTCGCCGCCTTCGGGCTCGTGTTCGTCTCCTTCCTCCTCCGCGGCGTGACCCGGCTGGTGGCCCCCTACGAGGTCGCCGTCGCCGTGTCGGCGCCCGTCCTCTTCGCGGCGGCCGCGCTCTTAGCCGGCCTCGTCGTCCTCGCCGTCCTCGACGTGACCGGGATCCGTCGGCTGGGGTGAACGGCGACGGCCCGAGTCGCTCGGCTCCCGCGCTTCGACCGAGTCGGAACGCCCTTGCCCCGCCGCCTCGGATGGCGCGTATGGACGTACGAACCGTCGCGGACCTCTCGCCGGCCGAGCGGCGCGCCCTCTTCGAGCGCGACGCCGGCGTCGAGGGGGTCCGCGAAGACGTGCGGGAGATCGTCGAGCGGGTCCGCGAGGAGGGCGACGTCGCGGTCCGCGAGTTCGCCGAGGAGTTCGACGGCGTCGCGGTCGGCAACGTCGACGTGACGGACGAGGCGGCGCGGGCGCACGACGAGCTGGCGGACGCGAACGACCCCGTCCTCGACGCCGTTCGGGAGGCCGCCGCGAACGTCCGCGAGTTTCACGAGCGGCAGCACCCCGAGGACTGGCGCGACGACTTCGGCGGCCGAGAGCTGGGGCGGCGCTTCCGCCCGATCGACCGCGTCGGGGTGTACGTGCCCGGCGGCGCGGCCGCGTACCCCTCCAGCGCGCTGATGGGGATCGTCCCCGCGGTCGTCGCCGGCGTCGACCACGTCGCCGTCGCCACGCCGCCCGCAGAGGAGCTCAACCGGGTCACCCTCGCGGCGATCCACGAGGCGGGCGCCGACGCGGTGTACCAGGTCGGCGGCGCGCAGGCAATTTCCGCGCTCGCGTACGGGACGGAGACGGTGACGCGGGTCCAGAAGGTTGTGGGGCCGGGCAACAAGTGGGTCACCGCGGCCAAGTCGATCGTCCAGGGCGACGTCGAGATCGACTTCCTCGCCGGCCCGAGCGAGGTGCTCGTCCTCGCCGACGAGACCGCCGACCCGGACCTCGTCGCCGCCGACCTCGTCGCGCAGGCCGAACACGACCCGAATGCCTCGGTCGTCGCGGTCACCGACGACGCTGCCCTCGCCGAGGCGGTCGCCGAGACGGTCGACGCGCAGGCGGCCGAGCGCGAGCGCGAGGAGACGATTCGGGCTGCGCTCGACAACGACGCGTCCGGCGTCCTTCACGCGCGCTCGATGCCCGAGGCCGTCCTGTTCGCCGAGGAGTACGCCGCGGAACACCTCTCGATCGTCGCCGCCGACGACGAGGCGCTGCTCGACCGGATCACGAACGCCGGCTCGGTGTTCCTCGGGCCGTACTCGCCGGTCGCCGCGGGCGACTACGCGGCCGGGACGAACCACGTGCTGCCGACGAACGGCGGCGCGAAGCGGTACGGCGGGCTCTCCGTGGACACGTTCCTCCGGTCGTCGACGGTCCAGCGGCTCGACCGCGACGCCCTCGACGACCTCTCCGAGACGATCACGACGCTCGCGGAGGCGGAAGGGCTGGAGGCGCACGCCGAGAGCGTCCGGAAGCGGTTCGACTGACTACTCCCCGCCGGCAGGGTTTTGAGTGTCCGTACCGAACGCGTTCGCATGAGTACCGAACCGGCCGACACCGGGACCGAGGGGAACGACCCGGCGATCGAGGTGACGCCGGACGCCGCGGAGGAGGCGCTCTCGCTCCTCGACGGCGAGGGGCTCGACACCGACGTCGCCGGACTGCGGCTGTTCGTCCAGCAGGGCGGCTGCGCGGGGCTGTCGTACGGGATGCGCTTCGACACCGAACCGGAAGACGACGACCTCGTCGTGAACCACCACGGGCTCCGGGTGTTCGTCGACCCCGCGAGCAAGAACTACATCGGCGGGAGCACGCTCGACTACGAGCACGGGCTGCAGGCCGCCGGCTTCGAGGTCGAGAACCCGAACGTCGTCTCGGAGTGCGGCTGCGGCGAGTCGTTCCGGACGTAGCGATCGCTCGCGGGCCGATTCTCGGATTTTCTTCCGTTTTCGCCGACGCGCGAGTCCGCCGCTTAAGTCGCTCGGGAGGGTACGGGACGCCATGAGCCTGGAAGCGTCAACGACGCCGAGCGGGGAGCGGGTGTACACCGACCGGTCGCGCACCGAGCGCGGCGCGGACGGGCCCTTCTACCTCGTGTTCGAGGACGAGGCGGGCGAGTCCCGCTGGGGGTTCCGCTGCGGCAACTGCGGGTCGTTCGACACCGCGATGGACACGATGGGGCGGATCCAGTGTACCGAGTGCGGCAACCTCCGGAAGCCGGACGAGTGGGACGCGGCCCACGAGTGAGCTCGCGGTGTGGGTTCCCGCCCGGTGAACGGTCTCCGACGACGAGCCGCGTCCGCGGTTCTCCCGGCTGTTCCCGGCGACCCGTCCGATTCTCCGCGCCCGTAATCGTGAGAAAGTTTATCACGGATGGTGACGAACTCCGAGGTAGATGGCCACTGCGAGCATCCCCCCGACGACCGAGGCCAGAGACGTCTTCCGCGAACTGGGATACACCGTCTCCGACGGCGGACGAGAGTTCGTCGCGGAACGCAAGTGGCGGCGCGTGTTCGTGACGGTGCTGTGTATGGACGACGACGAGCTCGACCCGTATCTCGCAGACGGGGGCGACGCGGCGCGCCTCCGGTGTTTCGTCACGTGGCGCGACCGCGCGAGCGACCTCCAGGATCGGCTCGTCGCCGCGAAACCCCCCTACGACTGGGCGGTCATCGGCATCGACCGCGACGGCGAGGACTTCGCGGTGATGGAAGGCGCGCCCGGAAGCCCGTAGTCGGGCGACGGGTCCGTCCGCCCGCGCCCTCCGCGGACGCGTATTTTTATCTCCCCGTGTTCCCTACCAGCACGCGACATGGTGTTCAAGAAGATCACGCTGATCGGGACGAGCGAGGAGAGCTTCGACGCCGCGGCCGACGACGCCATCGACCGCGCCGAGGACACGCTGGACAACGTCTACTGGGCGGAGGTCGAGGAGTTCGGCGTCGAACTGGACGGCGCGGCCGACCGCGAGTACCAGGCCGAGGTCGAGGTCGCGTTCGAGCTGGAGGGCTGAGCGCGGTCCGCGGTTTTTATGGTTTATAAACGGTCGCGAGCGGTGCCGGTGTCTCTTTATAAGTAGTGGAGCGCGGATCGTCGACTCACACCGCCGTATCCCCGGCCGCCTGCTTATAAATGGTCGACGACGGATCAGTGACGAACACCACCGAAGCCCCAGCCGCTCGGCTGTGCGATGGTGCGGTTTATAAACGACCGATCGACGCGAACACCGCCGAAGCCCCAGCCGGGCGGCGGCCTGACGCTCGCTGCGCTCCTCGTCACTCGCTTCGCTCGTTCCTGTGGTGCTTGCGTCGCCTCAGGCCGCCGCCCGGCTGCCCCTTCGAGTCCCGCCCTCGCACCGCACAGCACCTCACCCTCCCCAGCCTCGTCAGTCGCCTCCGCTTCGCTCCGGCGACTGACTCCCTCGCGCGGTGCTGCTCGGCCGCAAAGCGGCCTCGCAGGCACGCGCCACCGCACCGCCTCATTTATAAGCGATAGCGCGGCGGCCACCTATTTATCCGCCCGTGCCCACGTCCCGGCAATGACCGCTTCACGCGCGCCGGCCGAGCCGACGGTCCGGGAGTTCGAAGCGACGGTCGAGTCCGTCGACGGCCGCGAGGTCGTCCTCGACGAGACGTACTTCTACCCCGAGTCGGGCGGCCAGCCGGCCGACCGGGGGACGCTCGACGGCCACCTCGTCGACGACGTGGTCGAACGGGACGGGGCGGTCGTCCACGCGCTCGCCCCCGACGTCGAGGTCGATCTCGCGCCCGGCGACGAGGTCACGGGCCTCGTCGACGACGCGTTTCGCACGTACTGTATGCGGGCGCACACGGCCTCGCACGTGCTGTACGGGGCCGCGCGCCGGATCGCCGACGACCTCGGCTACGCCGGCTTCGACATCTCCGAGACGAAGGTCCGCGTCGACCTGACGACCGCCGAGCCGCTGGGCGACGGCGACCTGATCGAGTTAGAGCGGCTCGCCAACCGCGCCGTCTGGGACTCGCTGCCCGTCTCGTGGGAGACCCACTCGGCCGAGGCGGCCCGCGACGTCGACGGGATCGCGTTCAACACCAAGACCGAGGAGGGCGCGATGAGCGGCGGCGACGCGGTCCGAGTCGTGACGGTCGGCGACGAGGGTGACCCTTGGGACGTCGCCGCCTGCGGCGGCACCCACGTCGCGAGCACCGCGGAGATAGGCCCGATAGCGGTGCTTGACCGGTCGAACCCCGGAGAGGGCGTGACCCGCGTCGAGTTCGCGGTCGGTCCGACGGCCATCGACGAGCTCGGCGCCGTCCACGCCGCCGCGCTCGACGCCGCGACGACGCTCGACGCGCGCGTCGGCGACCTCCCGGACGCGGTCGCGCGCCTCCGCGACGAGGCCGACCGGCTGGAGGCGGAGCTCCGAAACGCCCGCGAGGAGCTGCTCGGCGCCCGCCTCCGCGAGTTCCCGACCGTCGAGGTCGACGGCGCGCGGTGGGCGATCGGGACCGTCGACGACGCCGATCCGAACGAGCTCCGCGAGCCGGCGCAGGAGGCGCTCGGAGGCGACGACGCCCCCGACGCCCTCGCCGCGGTCGGCACCGGCGACGCCCCGTTCGTCGTGGTCGCGGTCGACGGTGACGCTGTCGGGGACCCCGGCGTCGACGCCGGCGAAGTCGTCGGCGCGGTCACCGACGAGTTCGGCGGCGGGGGCGGCGGCGGCCCGACGTTCGCGCAGGGCGGCGGTCTCGACGCCGATCCCGAGGCCGTCGCGGCGTGGCTCCGCGAGCGATGACCGGGAAGCTGGGTCCCGACGCGCTCGCGACCGCGCTCGCGGCCACCGGCGCGGCGGACCCGGCCGTGGCGCAGGGACCGGCCTACGGCGAGGACGCGGCCGCGATCGATCTCTCGGACGCCGGGGAGACGCTCGTCGTCGCGGCCGACCCCCTCTCGCTGGCCGCGGAGTCGGTCGGCACCTTGGCCGTTCACGTCGCCTGCAACGACGTCGCCGCGAGCGGTGCCGACCCGCGGTGGCTCACGCACACGCTCTTCTTGCCCGACGACGACCCCGACCGGCTCCGGACGGTCGCCGAGCAGGTCGACGCGACCGCCGAGGCCCTCGGCGTCGCGGTCGTCGGCGGCCACACCGAGGTGCTGGACGCGCTCGACCGCCCGCTCTGCTCGATGACGGCGATGGGGACGACGGACCGCTTCGTGTCGAGCGGCGGCGCCGAGCCGGGCGACCGGCTCCTCCTCACGAAGGGGGCGGCGATCGAGGCGACCGCGATCCTCGCGACCGACTTCCGCGAGGAGTGTCTGGAGGCGGGCGTCCCGGCGGCGACGCTCGACGCCGCGGCCGGCTTCCTCGACGAGGTGAGCGTCGTCCCCGACGCGGCCGCGGTCCGCGACGCCGCGACCGCGCTCCACGACCCGACCGAGGGCGGCGTGGCGACCGCCCTCGTCGAGATGGCGGCCGCGAGCGGGGCCGCCTTCGCCGTCGAGCGCGACGCGGTCCCGGTCCGCCCCGAGACGCGGGCCTGCTGTGACGCGCTCGGCGTCGACCCCCTCGCGACGTTCGGCTCCGGCGCGCTGCTGGCGGCCGTCCCGCCGGATCGGGTCGACGACGCGCTCGGCGCGCTCGACGCGGCCGGGATCGAGGGGGCGGAGATCGGCGTCGTGGAGGCCGCCGAGAGCGACGGCGACGCCGGCTCGGCCGAGGGCGACGCGGAGCCGGGGACCGTCCGGATCGACGGCGAGGCGCTCGCGGAGCCCCCGCGGGACGAGCTGTACCCGCTCTGGGAAGCCCGGGAATAGATTCCCTCCCCCGCCCGATCGCGCACCTTTTTCGGTGAGGGACCGAAGGCGGTGACATGACCGGAGCACGCGTCGGGTCGGCGCTCACCGACGAGCAGGCGGCGGTCCGCGACCTCGTCGAGGAGTTCGCGGCCGAGGAGGTCCGGCCGACCGCGGCGGAGGCCGACGAGACGGAGACGTTCCCGGAGGAAGTGTGGGACGGCCTCGCGGAGCTGGGGCTGACCGGCCTGACGGTCCCCGAGGAGTACGGCGGGTTCGGCGCCGACGAGACCACCTACGCGGTCGTCAACGAGGCGCTGGCGCACGGGTCGCTCGCGGTCGCGACCGCCCTCTCCGTCCACTGCCTCGCCACCTCCTGTATCGCCGAGTTCGGTACCGAGCCCCAGCGCGAGGCGTGGCTCCCGGAGATGGCCGAGACGGGTCGCCCGGTCGGGATGTTCTGCCTCTCCGAGCCGCACGCGGGCTCGAACCCGGCCGAGATGTCGACGACCGCGACGTACGACCCCGAGGCCGACGAGTACGTCCTGAACGGCGAGAAGCAGTGGATCACGAACGGTCAGCGCGGCGGCGTCGCGATCGTCTTCGCGAAGGCCGCCGGGGAGGGCGGCGACAACGGAGAGACCGCCCCCGACGACGACGCGATCACCCAGTTCCTCGTCCCGGCCGACGCCGACGGGTTCGAGGTCGGAAAGAAGGAGGAGAAGCTCGGCCTCCGCGCCTCGGACACCACCGGGATCACGTTCGACGACTGTCGGGTTCCCGCCGAGAACCGCCTCACAGAGCCGGGGAAGGGGCTCTCGGCCGCGTTCCGCACGCTCACCGAGGGCCGGATCGGGATCGCGGCGCAGGCGGTCGGCGTCGCGCAGGCCGCGCTCGACGAGGCGACGTCGTACGCCGAGGAGCGCGAGCAGTTCGACCGGCCGATCGGCGACATTCAGACGATCCGGCACAAGATCGCGGAGATGTCGACGGACGTGTCGGCCGCGCGGCTGCTCGTCCGCGAGGCGTGCCGGCAGGCCGAGGCGGGCGAGGACTACCGCGTCGCCGCCTCGAAGGCGAAGTACCGCGCCAGCGAGGCCGCGATGTCGGTGACGAACGAGGCGGTCCAGATCCACGGCGGCTACGGCTACACGACCGAGTTCGACGTCGAGCGGCTCTACCGCGACGCGAAGATAACGGAGATCTACGAGGGGACGACCGAGATCCAGAAGACGATCATCGCCCGGGGGGTGTTCGGCGAGTGACCGACGGGGATCCGGAGTCGGCGCTGGCCGGTTCCCGTCTCGCCGGCTACGACGCGGTCGTCTACGACCTCGACGGCACCCTCGTCGAGCTCGCGGTCGACTGGGACGCCGTCGCCGCCGACGTCCTCGACGTCTACGCCGAGCGCGCGCTCATCCCCCCGACCGAGGAGCTGTGGGACCTGCTCGGCGCGGCCGACGACTACGGGGTCCGCGACGAGGTCGAGGAGGCGATCGCGCTCCACGAGCGCCCCGGCGCCCGCGAGTCGACGCGGCTCCCGCTGGGGGATCGGCTGACCGGAACCGCGGCTGGCGCCGACGCCGGTTCGCATCCGCCCGCGGGCGTCTGCTCGCTCAACTGCGAGGCGGCGTGTCGCATCGCGGTCGACACTCACGGGCTCGACGACGCGCTCGTCTCGGACGCGATCGTCGGCCGCGACACGGTCGAGAGCTTCAAGCCGGACCCGGCGTCGCTGCTCGCGGCGATCGACCGGCTCGGCGCCGCCCCGGAGGACGCGCTGTTCGTCGGCGACTCGCGGACCGACGCGGTCGCCGCCGAGCGCGGCGGCGTCGACTTCGCGTGGGTCTCGGACCTGCTCGCGAAGTAGCGCGTATAGAAAGGCGTCGCGCGCGTTCAGTCTCGCTTTCCTGCTTCGTTCGTCGGCGGCTCTCCGTCCTCGGTCGGCTCTCCGTCCTCGGTCGGCTCTCCGTCCTCGGTCGGCTCTCCGTCCTCGGTCGGCTCGCCGTCGTCGGTCGGCTCTCCGGCCTCGGTCGGCTCTCCGTCGTCGGTCGGCTCGCCGTCGTCGGTCGGCTCGCTGTTCCCGATCGGCTCTCCGTTCTCGATCGGCTCTCCGCCGCCGGCCGAGCCGATTTTCTCGTCCGAACCGGCTCCGTCGTCCGCACTCGCGCCGCCGTCGCCGGCCTCCGCCCGCCTCGCGTACAGCGCGACGGCGACCGCGGTGACGAACCAGATGGGGGCGCCGACCCGGACCGCGAACGCGGCGCGCGCGCCCCACGACTCCAGCGTCACGAGCGTCGACAGCAGGGCCGCGGCGGGGGCGCCGACGAGGATGGTGACGACGAACGTCGTCTGCATCACCCACGCGTAGTCGACCCCCTCGTACTCGGCCCGCTCGACTGGTTGCACACCGCGGACTCCGCGGCCGAACGGCAAATCGGTGGCGGTCGGCCGCGGCGCCGGCGGTCGGCGGTGAGCGCGGCGTCGGCCGCGCGCCCGCGCTCGCTTCCGGTTCCCGACGAATTTAGGGCGTCGCGGGGGTGACTCCCGAGCATGACCACGACGCGGGGACTCCGGGACGCCGAGGATCCGATCACGATGCTGACCGCCTACGACGCCCCGACGGCGGCGGTCGTCGACGAGGCCGGGATCGACGTCGTCCTCGTCGGCGACAGCATGGGCAACGCCGCCTTAGGCTACGACTCCACGCTCCCCGTGACGTTCGACGAGGTCGCGAGCCGGACCGCGGCGGTCGCGCGCGCGACCGAGGACGCGCTGGTCGTCGCCGACATGCCGTTCCTCTCCTTCGGCGTCGACGAGGCCGAGTCGGTGCGGAACGCGGGCCGCCTGCTGAAAGAGGCGAACGCGGACGCGGTGAAGATCGAGAGCGGGCCACACACGGTCGAGACGACCCGGCGGATGACCGAGGTCGGGATCCCGGTGATGGCGCACCTCGGCTTGACTCCCCAGCACGTGAACCGGCTCGGCGGCTACACCCGGCAGGGGACCGAGCAGGACGCCGCCGAGGAGATAATCGAGCTGGCGGGGGACCACGCCGACGCCGGGGCGTTCGCGCTCGTGTTGGAACACGTCCCGGCGAACCTCGCGGGGGCGGTGACCGAGGCGCTCGACGTCCCGACGATCGGCATCGGCGCGGGCCCCGACTGCGACGGCCAGGTCCTCGTGATCAACGACGCGGTCGGCCTCGGTGAGTGGTCACCGCCGTTCGCGAGGCAGTTCGGCGACGTGCGCGGGGAGATGGTCGACGCCGTCGAGGCGTACAGGGAGGCCGTGACGAGCGGCGAGTTCCCGGCCGAGGAGCACTCGCACGTCGAAGAGACTCTCGACGACCTGTACTGAGTCGAAAAATCCTCTCTCAGCACGTCTGACGGTCTCGAAAAATCCAGTTCGGCCGTCTCTCGACGCAGTGTGCCCCTCTCGGCGGAGTTCACACCTTCTTGGTGGCGGTGTGCGGACAGTTCGGACAGTCCCAGTGGAACTGCGTTCCGCCCGAACTGAACAGGCCGCCGCTGTCGGTCGCACCCTCGCGCATCCACCCCTTGCTCTTCGCACACTGGAGGTGGAGTTCGATGCCGCAGTTCGAACAGTGGAAGTGCTTCGCGTCAGAGAGCTTGTTCCCGCACGCGTCGCACTTCGGGCTGCTAAACAGTCCCATGGTCCGATCCCACACTGTTAGCCGCTATTTATAAATCTATCTTCACATTCGCGAAACGTGTGCCGTGGCCGGGACCGTTCCCGCGGTCTTCAGAGGAGCCCGAGGACGGCCGGCAGCTCGCTCGGGTCCAGCTGCGTGACGGTGACGTAGAGGGCGGTGAATATCACGACCTACGGAAGTCTATCTCTTCGCACGCGCTGGCCTGCCACGAAACGATCTCGTACTCATTCGCCGCCACCTCGCACATTCGGCCGTAGATTCAGGTTACCGCGAGGTCGACGATCGCGAGGCCGTCGCTTATCCCCGTTTGTCGCTGACGCCACTGCCTGCCTATACACCCAATAGCGCTGTTCCCGCCTGCCCTGCGCCCTCTATTTCGGGCCCATACGTAATAGCGATGTAGCCGAGTGTCAGCAGGAGGCTGTTGTACAGCCCGTGCATCACGGCGACGACAACGAGATTCTCCGTGTATTCGTACACCGCACCGAAGATCAGGCTCGGAACGAAGAGGATACTTATCGATGTCAGCACCGCACTCACGCCGCCGGTCAACGAGACTATGTGAGCGGGCGCGAACACAGCGGCTCCAAGGAAGATCGCAGGGGCCGCCGAGAGTGTCTCTCGCGCCCGGTTTTGTATGACGCCGCGGAACAGGAACTCCTCGCACGGTCCCACGACGAGCAACATGACCGCGATCATTACCGGGATGATCGACGGATTCTCTAGGGCTACCTGCGCGCCTTGGTTCGAGGCCGGCTCCGTCCCGATGAGGAGGACGAGCGAGCTGATGATAAGTACCGTAATTAGTACGAGTACCGGGCCGAAAACGGCGATCACGGAATCAACGATACCCGGCCGTCGAATGCCGAGGTACGCCGTGATCTCCTCACGGGTTAGCCCCCGCCATCGCAGGTATCCGAGACCCAAACCGACGAACGCAACGACCTGTCCAACGACGAGGGGTGCGACGAACGAGCCGAGAAGTGACGGTTGCCAGCCGGTGGACCTCGCCGCGAGGAAGACGGCACTCCCGACGACAGCGCCGACGGCGACGAGGCCGAGGATACCGACGAGTCCCAGCCCGAAGGCGACGCCGACTGTCCGCAGCGTGGAACCTTTGTCCTGGTCATCCGACGGATCGGTGGTGTCAACCACCGCGTGGGCGTTGTCGGCCTCGCCGCCGTCGCTGACCGCGGCGTCTTTCTGATCGTTGAGATCTTGTCCGCCGTCATCGGATTCGGCGTTGAACTCAGGAGGATCATTCATTGCCATTAGTACGGTCCGGTTGCTCAAAGGCCTGTCTCTCGTCACTCTTGTCACCGGATTTCAACGGCTCTCGAACACACAATTTCGGCTTACCGGTGGAGCAGCTCGTACCACAGCACCGCGGTGACGGCCCGCCCGTCGCGCAGGCCGTCGTCGACGACCGCGGCGAGCAGGTCGTCGTACGGCACCGTCTCGACCGCGATCGATTCGTTGTGGTCCAGGTCGCGGTCAGCCGTCGGCTCGCAGCCGGTCGCGAGCACGTGGTGGTGGACCGCGTTCGCCATCCCGTTCGTCGGCTCGACGGTCGTCAGCCGCTCGAATGCGTCGGCCTCGTACCCCGTCTCCTCGGCGAGCTCGCGCGCCGCGGCGCGCTCGATCGCGTCGTCGGTCGCCCCGCCGTCCGCGCTCGCTTCTCCCTCGTCCGCCGGCTCCATCGTCCCCGCCGGGATCCCGCGGTTCACCCGCCCGACGGCCTGCCGCCACTCGTCGATGACGACGACGTCGCCGTCGGGCGTCAGCGGGAGCACCACGACCGCCGGCGGCTCGTCGACGTAGTGGAATCCGTCGGTCTCGCCGCTCGGGAACCGGACTTCGTCGCGGCGCACGTCGAAGCCGGGGCAGGCGTAGTCGACGGCCGAGTCGAGCGTCTCCCACGAGAGATCGGCGGCTGAATCGTCCATGGATCGCGGTCGTCGCTCATTGCGTAAATACCCGGCACCCGGGCGTCGGGGGTCGCGGCCAGGAGGCGGTCGCCTCGACCCGGTCACTCCCAGTCCCCGAGCGACGCCTGCCCCTCGTCGGTTCCCCGTCGCTCGCGGTCCGCGCTCGATCCGGCCTCGTCGCTGTCGCGGTCCGGCGGCCCGTCGACCCAGTCGGTGAGCTTGCCGCCGTCGCCCCCCTCACTCCGGGTCTCCCGTTTTCCGCCGTGCCCCCGGCCGCCGCCGTCGCCCGCCTCGAACCCGCCGAGCGTCGCCTGGTCGGTCTCGGCGAAGTCGAGCTTGGAGACGCGCACGCCCAGCTTGCGGACCCGCGCGTCGTCGAACTCGCCGAGCAGGTCGAGCGCCACCTCCTCGACGAGGTCCGGGTCGTCGACCGGCCCGGGGAGGCTCCGCGCGCGGGTGTTGACGTCGAACGGCGGCTCGACCGCCTTTATCCCGATGGTGCGGTAGAGGCAGCCGCGCTCGCGGGCGCGGCGGGCCACGTCGGCGGCGAGCGCGGAGACGGTCTCCCGCTTCGTCGACTCGTCGGCGGTCGTCGGCAGCGCCGACTCGCGCGAGAGGCTCTTCGGGAGGCCGGTCGGCGTCACCTCGCGGTCGTCGTCGCCGGCGGCGCGCCGGGAGAGCTCCGGGCCGCGCTCGCCCAGCGCCTCGGCGAGGCGGTCGCGGTCGGCGGTCGCGAGGTCGCCCGCGGTCTCGATCCCCAGCTCCGCGAGGGTCTCCTCGGTCACGGGGCCGACCCCGTGGACGTCGGCGGTCGGCAGCGGCGCGAGGAATTCCGCGACCGACCCCGGCGGCACGACGACGAGGCCGTCGGGCTTGTCGGCGTCGCTGGCGACCTTCGCGGCCGACATGTTCGGCGCGACGCCGACGCTCGCCGGCACGCCCGCCTCCCGCTCGATCCGGTCTTTCACGTGGCGTGCGTACCCTTCAGCGAGCGTCCGCGCCTCGGCGGGCCCGGCGGCGCCGCTCGGCGGCGGGGCTTCGGAGCCGGCGTCGCCGTCGTCGTCGTCGGTCCCGCCGCCACCTCCCGCGACCGCCCACGAGGTCCGGTCGGTGACGTCGAGGTACGCCTCGTCGATGCTCACCTCGCGGCGGGTGTCCGCGCAGTCGCGGAGTACCCCTTTCACCTCGCTCGCGACCTCCTCGTAGAAGTCGAGGTCGACGGGGAGGTACCGGCCCGTCTCTTCCGGATCCGGCGCGTCCGGGTCGTCGGGGGCGGCGTCGACGCGGCGCGGGAGCAGCTCCAGCGCCTTCGAGATCGGCATCGCGCTGTCGACGCCGAACTCGCGGGCCTCGTAGCTCGCGGTCGCGACCGCGCCGATCGACTCGCCGGGCTCGTACCCCATCCCGACCACGACGGGCTCGCCCGCGAGGTCGGGGTGTCGCAGCCGCTCGCAGGAGGCGTAAAAGCAGTCCATGTCGACGTGACAGACGACGCGCTCGGGCGCGTCGTCCCCGTCGTCGCCGGCGCCCGGGAGCGTCTCCCCGGCGGCGGGCGTCCCCCCGGTCATCGCGTTCGGGTCCGCGCTCCGCGGCCTTAAGAACCAGCCACGCGGGCCGGAAGTGGACGCGGAGCGCGGTCGGCGTCGCACGCGGATCCAGATCCGATAGCCGGGTCGGTAGTCGTTTATCCCGTGCGTCTCTGTCCTCCCGTATGCCCGGAGCGATCGACGTGCTACACGTCGACGACGACCCCTCGGTCCTCGACCTCGCGGAGGCGTACTTCGAGCGGGAGCTCGACGCGGTCGCGGTGACGACCGAGACGGACCCGGAGGCCGCGCTCGAACAGCTCGACGAGACGGCCTTCGACTGTATCGTCAGCGACTACGACATGCCCGCGATGGACGGGCTGGAGTTCTTTGAGGCGCTGCGCGAGCGCCACCGGAAGGTACCCTTCGTGCTGTACACCGGTAAGGGGTCCGAGGAGATCGCGAGTCAGGCGCTCAACGCCGGCGTCACCGGCTACTTCCAGAAGGGCGGCCCCGAGCAGCTCCGCCGGCTCGCGAACCGCGTCGACCAGGCCGTCGAGGAGCACCGGACCAAGGAGATCGCCGACCGCTACTCGACGGTCATCGAGGCGCTCGGCTACCCCGTCTACGTCGTCGACGAGACCGGCGTCTTCCGGTTCGTCAACGAGCCGTTCGCCGAGCTCATCGGCTACGACCGCGAGGAGATCATCGGCCGGACGCCAGGGTTCATCAAGGACGACGCCGCGGTCAAGGAGGCCGAAGCGCGGCTCGGCACGATCCTCTCGGACGACGGCCCCGACGTCCAGCACTTCGCGGTCGATATCGTCCCGAAGGAGGGCGACCCGATCCCCTGTCGCGACCACATGGCGGCGCTGCCGTACGAGGGCGACTCCTTCGACGGCAGCGTCGGCATCCTCCGCGACGTCTCCGACGAGCGCGAGCGCCGCGAGGAGCTGGAGACGAAGACCCGCGCGCTCGACGAGGCGCCCGTCGGAATCACCATCACGGACCCCGGGCAGGAGGACAACCCGATGGTGTACGTCAACGACCGGTTCGTCGAGATGACCGGCTACGACCGCGAGGAGTCGATCGGCGTCAACTGCCGGTTCCTTCAGGGCCCGGACACCGAAGCGGAGTCGGTCCGGGCGCTCCGGGAGGCGATCGACGCCGAGGAGTCGACGAGCGTCGAGCTGCTGAACTACCGGAAGGACGGCACGGAGTTCTGGAACCGGGTGAGCGTCGCCCCCATCTGCGACGCGGACGGCACCGTGACGCACTGGGTCGGCTTCCAGGAGGACATCACGGCGTTCAAGGAGCGCGAGGCCGCCCTCGAACGGCAGAACGACCGGCTCGACTCCTTCGCCAGCATCGTCTCGCACGACCTGCGTAACCCCCTCAACGTCGCGCAGGGGCGCGTCCAGCTCGCGCAGGACGCGGCGAACGACGGGGACGACGAGAACCTGTCCGCCGCGCTCGACGCGCTGGAGCGGATGGAGTCGATCGTCGAGCGCACGCTCACGCTGGCGCGGGAGGGGGAGACCGTCGGCGACCCAGAGCCCGTCGACCTCGCAGACGTCGTCGCCGACAGCTGGTCGACCGTCGACACCGCCGACGCCGCCCTCTCGGTCGAGACCGAGCGCGAGGTGCTCGCCGACCCGGACCGGCTCCGGAACCTCTTCGAGAACCTGATGCGCAACGCGGTCGACCACGTCGGCCCGGACGTCTCGATCCGCGTCGGCGACCTCCCGGACGGCTTCTTCGTCGAGGACGACGGCCCGGGGATCGACCCCGCGGTCGCGGACTCGCTCTTCGAGCCCGGCGAGAGCGGCACCGCGGGCAACACCGGGTTCGGGCTCGCGATCGTCAAAGAGATCGCCACCGCGCACGGCTGGACGGTCGCGGCGACGACCGGCGAGGACGGCGGCGCGCGCTTCGAGGTCCGCGGGGTCGACAAGCGGACGCCAGCGGCTCACTGAGCGGTCCCGTTCTGTAACTGCCCCGATTCGCCCGAGAAGCGGATCGACTCCCCCCGTTCAAAAGGGCCTTTATGCTCCGTTTCGAAGCTCCGAGCGAATGGGGTCCCTCTCCGACATCGCCGAGACCGACCGTCGCGTGATCGTTTTGGCGCTCGCGCGGATGGTCGGCGCTGCCGGGAACTCCTTCCTCATCGTCGTCCTCCCGCTGTACATCACCAGCGACGTGGTCGACATCGAGGGACTCCTCGGCGCGGAGGTCGGGGTCGGCGCGGCCGCGGTCACGCTGACCGAGCCGCTGCTCATCGGGGTCGTCCTCTCGCTCTTCGGCTTCCTCAACAGCCTCTCGCAGCCGTTCACGGGACGGCTCTCCGACCGCATCGGCGCGAGACGCCCGTTCGTTCTCGCCGGTATCCTCCTCTTAGGCACCGCGAGCGGGCTGTACACGGTCGCGACGAGCTATCCGGCGCTGGTCGCGCTGCGCGCGATCCAGGGGCTCGGCGCGGCGCTCATCATCCCCGCGACGGTCGCCCTCGTCAACGAGTACGCCGCGAGCGACACCGACCGCGGCGGGAACTTCGGGGTGTACAACACGTTCCGGCTCATCGGCTTCGGCTTCGGCCCGGTCCTCGCGGGCGCCGTCGTCGAGGCCGGCCCGTACGACCTCTCGCCGGTCGGGCTCCCGGTCCTCGACGGCTTCGACGCGGCCTTCGTCGCCGCCTGCGCGGGGGCGTACCTCAGCTTCACGCTCGTGTTCCTGCTCGTCCGCGACGCCGACGTCGAGGCCGAGGCGGGCGACGACGTCTCGATCCGGGTCCGCGGCGAGGACCGCCTGCTCGACCCCGTGTTCACGCTGGGGCTCGCGACGGTCGCGATGGGCGCGTGTATCGCGCTGTTCGCGACGCTCCAGAACCAGGTGAACGTCCGCTTAGACCAGGCGCCGATCTGGTTCGGCGCCCAGTTCGCGGCCGTGACGATCGCCAACGTGGTCTTCCAGGTGCCGGTGGGGCGCGCCAGCGACCGGATCGGTCGCCGCCCCTTCCTGCTCGCCGGGTTCGTCCTCCTCGTCCCGACGACGCTCCTCCAAGGGATCGTGACGGAGCCCGCGCTGATGATGCTCGTCCGCCTCGGGCAGGGGATCGCGGTCGCGTGCGTGTTCGCCCCGTCGCTCGCGCTCGCCGGCGATCTCGCCCGCGAAGGGGAGTCCGGGACCACCCTCTCCGTGCTCACGATGGGGTTCGGCTTCGGCGTCGCCTTGGGGCCGCTGGCGTCCGGCTGGCTCTACGGCTTCGGCTTCGTCGTCCCCTTCGCGGTCGGGGCCGCGTCCGCCGTGCTCGCGCTGATCGCCGTCTTCACGCAGGTCGAGGAGACGCTGGACGCCGGCGAGGAGCCGGCCGCGGCGGCGGGAGCGGACTGAAGCGGGGACGGGGGGCGGAAAAACGCGCCCGGCACGCGTTCCGCGGGGCAACCGAACCGCACTAACTCGGTTAATCCGATAAAAATCGATTTGACGATGCTTCCGATTTATGCCCCTCGCGGCCGTTACGCCGACTGTAATGCCAGTCTCAAGAAGCCTCCTGGCGGTGCTGGTCGTCTTGCTCGTCGCCGGAAGCGGCGCCGTAGCGACGGGCGTGGCACAGACGGACGCCAGCGCGTCGACGGCGTCGGTGTCCGACCTCGAGATGGACGCGACGGTCGATAACGAGACCGTCACGGTGACCGTCACGGACGGGGGTGACCCCGTGGAGAACGCCTCGATAGGTGTCGAAGGGGAAGAATCGGTTACCCTCACCACCGACGCCGACGGGACCGCGTCGGTCGATCGCTCGGCCCTCTCGGAGGGCGACGAATCGCTCGAGGAGCTCGAAGTCGAGTACGAGTCCGACCACGCGGAGGGCGAGTTGGAGTACGTCGTCGAGGACGGCTCGCTGACCCTCGTCGAGGAGGAGTACGAGTACGAAGTCGATGAGGATGCGGACGACGAGGGCGACGCGGACGATGACGAGGGCGACGCGGACGACGAGAGCGAGGGGGACGACGACGGTGAGGAAGAGGAAGAAGAAGAGGACGAAGAGGAAGAAGAAGAGGACGAAGAGGATGATGAAGACGGTGAAGATAACGAAGACGACGAAGACGACGAGGACGACGGAGACGACTGATATCCCGTAGTTCTCCCCGTCGCACGGACGGCGGGCGCGGTCTTCCCGCCGGGTCCACTCTCGCGTCGACCACGTCCTCCGCGTTCTGCGGGCGACTCCCGTCGGTCCGTACGCAGTCAACAGAGCCAAACCGGTCGCAGTCGAAGTGCCCGGCGTGCCGAGCGACCGCCTCCGCTGCGTCGACTGCCGCGAGCCGATCCCCGCCGACGCGCGGATCTGCCCGCACTGCCGCGCGATCCAGCCGTCGCCGCTGCTCGACGTCGGCGTCGTCGTCGCGGGCGTGTTCGCGCTGCTGTTCGGCGCCCTCCTCGCGGTGATGACCGTCGGGACGAGCCGCCTCCTCGGGTTCCTCCTGCTCGTCGTCGGCTTCGGGCTGGCCGTCGGCGGCTACACGCGCTACATCGACCGGCAGGCCGCGAGCCGGGCGCGGTGAAAGCGGTCGCCCCCGATCCACCCGACAGCGCGCTTCTCGTCGCCTCGGTCGCGACAATTTAAATACCAGCGGCCGCCACGATACCCACATGCTCACCCCACTCACCGGCGGCCTGGTCCTCGCGGGGCTGGCGCTCGCGTTCGTCGGCGCGGCGGTCTCCGTCTACGCGGTGACGCTGACGGGGCTGCTCGTCGGCGCCGGCGCCGGCTACCTGTTCGCGCCGAACGTCGTCGGCCTGATCGCGGTCGATGGGGCCGTCCTCACCGCCGGCGCGGTCGCGGTCGGCGGCCTCCTCGGCGGCTTCCTCGCGTACGCCGGGCTCTCGTTCGCGGTCCTCGGGATCGGGGCGATCGTCGGCGGCTTCGCCGGGCGGTTCGCGGTCGGCCCCTTCTACGCCGCCGACGCGGCGGGGATCGAGGGGACGGCGCTGCTCGTCGGCGCGACGCTGGCGGGCGTCGCGGTCGGCGCGCTGTTCGGGTTCGTCCTCACGCGGACGACGCTCGTGGTCTCGACCGCGCTCATCGGCGCGGCGTTCGCCTCGCGGTCGCTGACACCCGCTGACTTCGAGGCGGCCGCCGCGGAGACGACGGTCCAGCCGCTCCTCTTCGACCTGTCCGCGCCCGCGTTCCTCGCGGTGTTCGTCCTCGGGGCGCTCTCGCAGCTGGGACTGTTCAAGTTCGGCTACGTGACGAAGCTGGTCGGCTCGCTGCCGGGCGCGCGCCGGTGGACGGCGGACGACGACCGCGACGGCGACGCGGACGCGGCCTGATTTCTCGCGGCACATCGCGCTCTCGTGCGCCCTCGCCGTGCCGACGACCGCGCCGACCGCACCGACCGCGCCGTGCGGCGGCCTATCTTTCTACGAGGAGAGAATCCCGGCGTTTACGCCGGGAGTGAATTCGACAACGCTGACCCAATCCCTCACGGACGGCAGGTCGGATATTCCACGCACATCCATACCATTAAGTTAGTTTGTCTACATAGTCTATGTATGGCGATTAAGGCCACACGTACCTACGTTGGTTCCATCCAGAACCACCAACAGGTCTGTGATGGTCTTGATTCGCTCGGAGACTCCGCCTCGAAAATCTGGAACGTCGCACGATGGACAGCCGACCGTATCTGGGACGCAACCGGTGAGATCCCAAACGGTAGTGTGCTGAAATCGTACATGAAAAACCAGTCGTGCTGGAAAGATTTGAACGCACAATCCAGTCAGAAAGTCATCGAAGAACTTTCTGACGCTTTCCAGTCGTGGTTCGACCTGCGACAGAAAGATCAAAAGGTGAATCCGCCCGGCTACCGCAAACACGGCGACACCCGGCCACGTTCCACGGTGACGTTCAAAGAAGACGGGTTCAAACACGATCCTGACAACAATCGGGTCCGACTCTCAAAAGGCTCGAATCTGAAAGAACACTTCTCAGACTTCCTGCTTTGCGAGTACCAGACCCGGCCAGACGTTGACCTCTCGGAAGTCAACAGCGTACAGAATGTTCGTGCCGTCTGGAACGGTGACGAATGGGAACTTCATTTCGTGTGTAAGGTCGAACTCGAAACAGTGGATTCAGCTGGCGACGGCATCGCAGGGATCGACCTCGGCATCACAAACATCGCCACGGTCGCGTTCCCCGATGAATACGTGTTGTACCCCGGTAATTCGCTCAAAGAAGACAAACACTACTTCACCAGAGCCGAGTACGACACCGAGGGAGAGAGTGGCCCATCAGAGCAGTCGAGGTGGGCGCGTCGGAAACTCTCCGAACGTGAGACACACTACTACCACACGCTGACGGACGCCATCATTACGGAGTGTGTCGAACGCGGTGTCGGTACGCTCGCGGTGAGTTGGCCTGAAGACGTGCGTGAGTCAGATTGGGGCAAGACCGGTAACAAAAAGCTCCACTCGTGGCCGTTCGACCGCATCTACCAGTACCTCGAATACAAAGGCGAGATGCGCGGTGTGGAGGTGCTGAAAGAGAACGAGTGGAACACCTCGAAAACGTGTTCCCGCTGTGGAGACGACACGAAGTCGAACCGCGTCGAACGTGGACTGTACGTCTGCTCGTCGTGCGAGTTGGTAGCCAACGCGGATTGTAACGGGGCGGAGAATATGCGTCAGAAGATAACTCCGAGTCCTCACGGCGAGGATAGGAGTAACGGCTGTGTGGCACAGCCATCGACACACTTGTTCGACCGCGAGAGCGGGACGTTTCACACGAGAGAACAGGTCGTGTCGTAGACCAGCAAATATCCCACCTGCGGGACGGGAAGCCTCGCCGTTTACGGCGAGGAGGATGTCACTCGTACTCGTAGAACCCTCGCCCCGTCTTCTTTCCGAGGTCGCCGGCCTCCACCTTGCGCTTGAGGAGGTAGGCGGGCTTGTAGCGGTCGCCCAGCTCGTCGTGGAGCGTCTCGCTGGCGTCGAGCGCCACGTCGAGGCCGATGTGGTCGGCGAGTTCGAGCGGGCCCATCGGGACGTTCGTGCCGAGCTTCATGCCGCGGTCGATGTCGGCCTTGTCGGCGACCCCCTCGTCGTACGCCCGGATCCCCTCGTTGATCCACGGCATCAGGATCCGGTTGGTGACGAAGCCGGGCTTGTCGTCCGCCTCCCACGTCTCCTTGCCGAGGTCCTCGGCGAAGGCGTGCGCGAAGTCGACGACCGCGGGGTCGGTCCGTTCGCCCACCACGACCTCGACGCCGTCCATGATCGGAACGGGGTTCATGAAGTGGAGGCCGACCACGTCGCTCGCGCGGTCGGTCGCGCTCGCGACGCTCGTGATCGACAGCGTGGAGGTGTTCGTCGCGAGGACGACGTCGCCGTCGGTGACGCGGTCGAGGTCGGCGAACACGTCGCGTTTCACGTCGAGGTCCTCGACCACGGCCTCGACCGCGAGGTCGGCGTCGGCGAGGTCGCCGAGATCGGTCGTGCCCGCGATCCGGTCGCGGATCGCCGCGGGCTCCTCGTCGAGCGCGTCCTTCCCGGCCAGCCGGTCGAGGCTGTCTTCGACGCTGTCGAGGCCGCGCTCGACGTACTCGGGCTCGACGTCGCGCATCACCACGTCGTAGCCCGCGGTCGCCGCGACCTGCGCGATCCCGTTGCCCATCGTCCCGGCGCCGACGACGCCGACGACGTCCACCTCGGAGAGTTCTCGCATGCGGACCGCTGCCGCGCCGCGGGTGGTAAGTATTGCGGAAGCCGGGCCGGTTCGCGCTCCGTTCGAAGAAATTAACAATTTGAGTAGTAACGAATCCCCACGCTCTATCGCTCGTTGCTCGCCTCGAAACGCCCCTCAGACGGCGTCTCTGTTTCTTTACGCTCGGTGAAACGACCATAGCCCTTTTTACGTATGTAACTGAACTACGAACCGATGCTTCCTCACGCCGCCGACGACATCTCGCGCGACGGCAAATCGCTCATCCTCGCGTACGACCACGGGCTCGAACACGGGCCGGTCGACTTCGAGCCGAACCCGGACACGGCGGACCCGGAGCGGATCTTCGAGCTCGCCACCCACGAGGCGGTCACCTCGCTGGCCGTCCAGAAGGGGCTCGCGGAGGCGTACTACCCCGACTACGAGGACGAGGTCAACCTCCTGTTGAAGCTCAACGGGACCTCGAACCTCTGGATGGGAGAGCCGGACAGCGCGGTCAACTGCACGGCGGAGTACGCGGCCGAGCTAGGCGCGGACGCGGTCGGGTTCACCGTCTACGGCGGGTCGAACCACGAGGTCGAGATGGCCGAGGAGTTCCGCGAGGCGCAGGAGGGCGCCCGCGAACACGACATGGCCGTCGTCATGTGGTCGTACCCGCGGGGGCAGGGGCTCCGCAACGACGGGAGCCCGGACGTGATCTCGTACGGCGCGCGGCTCGGTCTGGAGCTCGGCGCCGACGTGGTGAAGGTGAAGTACCCCGGCTCCGCCGAGGCGATGGGCGACGCAGTCGAGATGGCCGGCCCCGCGGACGTCGTGATGTCCGGCGGAACGATGCGCGACGACGAGGCGTTCCTCCGGAACGTCTCGAACGCCATCGACGCGGGCGCCACCGGCATCGCCGTCGGCCGCAACGTCTTCCAGCGCGACGAGCCCGAGCGCATCCTCGACGCGCTGGAGGCCGTGATCTTCCAGGAGGTCGATCCGGCCGAGGCGCTGGCCACCGCCGAGAGCGACGACTGATGTCCGACTCCGACCCTCGCGCCGACGGCGGCCCCGCCGACTCGACCGTCGCGGCCGTCTTCGACGCGGTCGCGGCGACCGCCCCCGAGATCCGCGCCGCGCTCCCCGGCCGCCGCGTCGAGAGCGGGACCGAGAACGCCTCCGGCGAGTCGGTGCTGGCGGGCGACCTGTACGCCGACGAGCTGCTCGGCGAGGCGATCACCGCGATCGACGGCGTCGGCTCGTTCGTCAGCGAGGAGCGCGAGGAAGCGGTCGACGCGGGCGGCGCCGTGGGGAGCGGGCCGGACGACGCGTACGCGGTCGCGATCGACCCCCTCGACGGCTCCTCGAACCTCCGGTCGAACAACGCGATGGGGACCGTCGTCGGGATCTACGACGCCCCGCTGCCCGCGAGCGGCCGGGACCTCGTCGCCGCGGGATACGTCCTCTACGGCCCGATCACGACGATGGTCGTCGCCGACGAGGCGGGCGTCCGCGAGGAGGTCGTCGAGCGCGACGGCGGCGGTGAGGACGGTCCGGCAGTCTCGCGGTCGGTCGTCGAGGCCGACCTGACGCTCCCGAAGGACCCGACCGTCTACGGGTTCGGCGGTCGGGTGCCCGACTGGCCGAGCGACTTTCGCGCGTTCGCCCGATCGATCGAGGACGAGCTGAAGCTCCGCTACGGCGGCGCGATGGTCGGCGACGTGAACCAGGTGCTCACCTACGGCGGGGTGTTCGCGTACCCCGCGCTCCGGAGCGCGCCCGAGGGGAAGCTCCGGCTCCAGTTCGAGGCGAACCCGATCGCGTACATCGTCGAGCGCGCGGGCGGCGCCTCCTCGGACGGAACCGGCTCGATCCTCGACGTCGAGCCCGAGGCGGTCCACCAGCGCGTCCCGCTGTACGTCGGCGACGAGGCGCTGATCGAGCGGCTGGAAGCCGCCGTCGACGCGGACTGAGCCGGGCTGCTCCGCAGCCCCCGAGGCTCGGTCCCGTCGTTCGACGCCCGCCGCCGATCCCGCATGGAAAACTGTTTAGGACTCTCCGCAAATCTTGCGTCCATGAAAGTCCACGTCGGCGCGGCGGCGACCCCCGAGGAGGCCGAGGCGATAGCGAAGTCGCTCGCCGAGCACCTCGGCGTCGACGTCGACGTCCACATCGAGGGCGAGGAGACGCCGCTCGCCAGCGCCGAGCCGTCCGAGCCGAGCTACCCGCTCGACGACGACCTCGGCCCCACGGACCGGGAGCGCGACCTCCGCGCCGAGATCGCCGACATCCGCGAGGGCGGCCCGGAGAAGTACCGCGACCGCCTCTCCGAGCAGGGGAAGCTGTTCGTCCGCGACCGCCTCGACCTCTGGTTCGGCGGCGAGGGCGGGACGAAGGGGGCCGGCGACGCGAGCGCGGCCGACGGCGACCCGGCCGGGGTGAAGTTCGAGGACGGGAAGTTCGCCGCGTTCGACGACTGGCACCCGGACGCGCCCGAACGCGGCGATGACGCGGACGGGGAGGACGATGCGGGCGACGGCGACCGCCTCCCCGGCGACGGGCTACTGACGGGCGCGGCCGAGTTCGAGGGGCGCGACGTCCACTTCATGGCCAACGACTTCACCGTGAAGGCGGGGTCGATGGCGTCGAAGGGCGTCGAGAAGTTCCTCCGGATGCAACAGCGCGCGCTGAAGACCGGCAACCCCGTCCTCTACCTGATGGACTCCTCGGGCGGCCGGATCGACCAGCAGACCGGCTTCTTCGCCAACCGCGAGGGGATCGGGAAGTACTACTACAACCACTCGATGCTGTCGGGCGCCGTCCCGCAGATCTGCGTCCTCTACGGCCCCTGTATCGCCGGCGCCGCCTACACGCCCGTCTTCGCCGACTTCACCGTGATGGTCGAGGACATGTCCGCGATGGCGATCGCCTCGCCGCGGATGGTGGAGATGGTCACCGGCGAGGAGATCGACTTAGAGGAGCTCGGCGGCCCGCGCGTCCACGCCGAGGAGTCCGGCTCCGCGGACCTGGTCGCGCGCGACGAGGAGCACGCCCGCGAGCTGGTCGCGGACCTGATCGGCTACCTCCCGGACCGAGCGGGCGAGAAGCCGCCGCGACGCGAGACGAAGCCGCCGAAGTTCTCGCCCGACGGGATCGACGAGCTGATCCCGGAGGCGCCGAACCGGCCGTACGACGTTCACGACCTCATCGACCGGATCGCGGACGCCGAATCCGTCTTCGAGCTGAAGGAGGGGTACGGCCCGGAGATCGTCACGGCGTTCTGCCGGATCGACGGGCGGCCCGTCGGCGTCGTCGCCAACCAGCCGACCGAGCGCTCCGGCGCCATCTTCCCGGACGCGGCGGAGAAGGCCGCGGAGTTCATCTGGACCTGCGACGCCTACGAGATCCCCCTGCTGTACCTCTGTGACACCCCCGGCTTCATGGCCGGGTCGCAGGTGGAGAAGGACGCCATCCTAGAGAAGGGGAAGAAGATGATCTACGCCACCTCGTCGGCGACGGTGCCGAAGCAGACCGTCGTCGTGCGGAAGGCGTACGGCGCGGGCATCTACGCGATGGGCGGGCCCGCCTACGACCCCGAGAGCGTGGTCGGGCTCCCCTCGGGCGAGATCGGAATCATGGGCCCCGAGGCCGCGATCAACGCGGTCTACGCCCGCAAGCTCGCCGAGATCGACGACCCCGAGGAGCGCGCGGCCGAGGAACAGCGCCTGCGCGAGGAGTACCGCGAGGGGATCGACGTCCACCGGATGGCCAGCGAGGTCGTCATCGACGAGATCGTGCCGCCCTCCGACCTCCGCGCCGAGCTGGCCGCGCGCTTCGACTTCTACGAGGACGTTCGGAAGGACCTGCCCGACAAGAAGCACGGGACGGTGCTGTGACGTCAGTGACCCACGACTGAAGTCGTGGGCTTGTCAGTGGACTCCCCTTCTGTCGTCGAATCGACGCTAGCGGTGAATCCGCCGTTCAGGTTCAGCGTCCCTGACTTCAGCGCACACTGACAGGGTGCGCCTCCACTCGAAGACGTCTGCCCCGAGTGGAGACGTTTTAGTAGTTTCCGAGCGGTGTTCTTGCTCGCGTTGTAGTCCGCGTTCAGCTCGTACTCGCACTTCTGACACGCAAACTGGTGTTTCGAGCGCCGATTCCTCTCGTGCGTGAAGCCGCACTTCGAACACCGCTGAGACGTATATGCGGGACTCACCTGCTCGACTTCGATATCGAGCATCTCGGCTTTGTACTCGACGTACTCGTACAAGCGCCGGAACGCCCACGCGTGGAATCTCTTCGCACGAGCCATCCGATCACGGATATCTGTCAGGTTCTCGAACGCGACGTGTGTACACCCGTGATCGCGAGCTTCGTCGAGAATCTGGTTGGAAGCACGGTGGAGTTCGTCCTGTATCCAGCGGTGTTCGCGGTCGTCCATCGACTGGATCGACAGGTGTGCCGACCGCGTACCCGTCTGTTGCATCGACCCGCGCGTCTTCTCGAACTCGCGGCGTCGATGATTCATCTCGTCGGCGTTCCCGATGAACGCGCCCGTCGACGTCACGGCGAGCGAGCCGTCCACGTTCAAGTCGACGCCAAGGACTGTTCTGTGCTTGGCGTCAGAAGACGCAGCCGCGGACTGCTCGTGTTCGTCTGTGGTGCGGCGCATTCGCGCGTGGAGGTAGAACGCCTCACTCGAGCGGTCGTACTGGAGCGTGGACATCCGGAACTCGTAGTCCCCGTTCAGCAGGTACTCGCCGATCGGTGTTCCCTCGGGATCGTCAGGGATTATATACTCACACTCGACGCGCCCGTTCACCGTGGAAAGAGAGACGTGGTCGCGGTGGAACGTCGCGCTGCGTTTGTCGTAGACCACGCTCCACGCGTCGAAGTGCGGTTGGCTGGTAGTTTTGCCCTTTTTGAGTCGGGCGACACCGCTTTTCGTGGCCTCGATAGCGCGTCGAATTCCCTTCTGAACGAGGTTCGCCGTTAACTCCGTTTCGTCGCGAATTCGGTCGTAGAGCGCGTTTTCGGCCTGTTGTTTCGAGGTAACGCAATGCTCGTCCGGATGTCGCCACGCCCACGCTGCGGTCGTGTTCGCACAGTGGAGGAACTGCTCTTTGGTCTGATGGAGGTCGTCGCACCGCTCGTCGGGCACGTCGAGTTTGACTTTGACGGTGCGAATCACATCCCCCATCTGTATCTCACATATTAATCTATTTGTTCATAAATTCTGCGACTGGTAGTGGGGAGTCAGGGTGCTATCGCTCGTGGTATGTTGCGGGGAGTGTCGGATTCCTCCCACGGTTGAAGCCGTGGGCTTCTTCCTCGTTCCTCTGTGATCGACGAGGGAGCCACCGCGCCCGACTTCGCCACTCCCGCCGTCTCGAACGGGAGCGCCGCCGAACTCGCGCTGTTCCGGCTCGTCGAGGCGCACGAGGCGGTCGCCGTGCTGTTCGCGCCCGCGACGTTCGTGCCGACGTGTACGGCCGAGTTCGCCGCGGTCCGCGACGCCGGCTGGAGCGCCCGCGACGACCTCGCCGTCGCCGCGCTCACGGGCGACTCGCTGTACGCGGCGTTCGCGTACGTCGACCGGTTCGACCTCCCGTTCTCCGTCGTCGCCGACTTCCACGGCGGCGTCGCCGAGTCGTACGACCTGCTCGCCGAGTCGTGGGAGGGCCACTCCGAGATCCCGCGCCGCGCGACGGTCGTGGTCGACGGCGATTGGACGGTCCGGTTCGCCGAGGCGACCGACGACGCGCTGGACCGCGCCGACCCGGCCCCGGTTCAGCGCGCGACCGAGACCCTCCGCGAGGTCGGGGTCGACGCCGACCGCCCGCGGGTGGAGTACGACGCGGACTGGGAGCGGTGACATCGTCGAGCCCGCCGGTCCGGCGGGTCCGCCCGGCCGCGGGCACCTGCGGGGTTATTTGACGCCCCCGGACGGAGGGGCGGATATGGATGCCGCCTTCGCGGAGTACCTCGACGAGTTCACGCGCCGGGACTGGGAGACGCTCGACCCCGGCGCCGTCACCGACCCCGTGCGAGTCGCGGTCGTCGGCCTCGGCTGGTTCGCGCGCGAGTGGGCGCTGCCCGGCATCGCGCGGTCGGCATATACCGAGGCGGCCGTCGTCACCGACGTCGACGCCGCGGCCGTCGAGGCGGTCGCCGCCGAGCGCGACGTGACCGGCGTGACGCCCGAGGCGTTCCGCGCCGGCGACGCCGCGGACGCGTACGACGCGGTCTATATCGCCACGCCGAACGCGACCCACCTGGAGTACGTCGAGGCCGCCGCGGCGCAGGGGAAGGCCGTCCTCTGCGAGAAGCCGCTGGAGGTGACGCCGGAGCGCGCCCGTCGACTCGTGGCGGCGTGCCGCGACGCCGACGTCCCGCTGATGGTCGGCTACCGGATGCAGACCGACCCCGCCGTCCGGCGGCTCCGCGACCTCCTCGACGCGGGCGTCGCGGGCGAGGTGGTCGGCGTCCACGCGACGATGTCGCAGACGATGCTGGGCGAGCTCGGCAGCGACGCGGACCAGTGGCGGCTCGACCCCGAGCTCTCCGGCGGCTGCGCGGTCATGGACCTCGGTGTGTACCCGCTCAACACGACCCGGTTCGTCCTCCGCGAGGACCCGGTCCGGGTGTCGGGCCGCACCCGCTCGGAGCACGAGGCGTTCGCCGAGGTCGACGAGCACGCCACCTTCCGGCTGGAGTTCCCCGGCGACGTCGACGCCTTCTGTACGGTGAGTCAGAACGCACAGCACGCGAGCCGGCTGGAGGTCACCGGGACGGAGGCCCGACTAATCTTAGACCCCGCGTTCTACGAGCGCGAGGACCGCGGGTTCGCGGTCGTCCGCGACGGGACCCGGGTCGACCTCGACTTCGACCAGGTCCACCAGATCGAAGCGGAGTTCGCGTACTTCGGCCACCAGCTCCTCGCTGGCGAGCCGTTCCACGCCGACGGCGAGCACGCCCTGACGGACATGGAGGCGCTCGCCGGCGTCTACGAGTCGGCCGAGGCGGGGGAGCCGGTGGTGCTCGACGGAGACTGATTCCGCTTCGGGCTACTGCTCGATCCCGTACACGTCGCTCGTCCAGTCGCGGGCCGGGGTGTCGTACACCGGCGCGTCGCGGTCGCGCTCGTCGAGGCGGCGCCGGTCGGTGTCGTCGAGCTTCCAGTCCGTCTCGGCGTTCGCTCGGACGTGGTCCGGGGTCGACGAGCGCGGGAGCGGAACGACGCCGCGGTCGACCGCCCACCGGATCACGACCTGCGCCGGGTGCTTGTCGTACTTCTCCGCCAGCTCGGCGACGACCTCGTCGCCGAACACGTCCGTCCGCGCGAGCGGCGCCGCCGCCTCGACCACGGTGTCGGACTCGCGGCAGTAGTCGACGAGGTCCGGTCGCTGGAGCCACGGATGGAACTCGATCTGGTTGACCGCGATCGGCACGTCCGAGACGTGATGGGCGCAGCTCAGCTGGTAGGCGCTGAAGTTCGAGACGCCGACGTCGCGGACGAGCCCGCGGTCGCGCAGCTCCGCCATCGCGCGGAGGGTCTCGCGCAGCGAGATGGCGGGGTTGGGCCAGTGGATGAGGTATAAATCGATGTAGTCGACCCCGAGCCGGTCGAGCGACGCCTCGCACGACTCGATCACCGACTCGTAGTTGAGGTTCTTCGCGAGCACCTTCGAGGTGAGGAACACGTCCTCGCGGTCGACGCCGCTCGCCGCGAGCGCGTCGCCGACGGCCGCCTCGTTGTGATACCCCTCGGCCGTGTCGATGTGCGTGTACCCGGCGTCGAGCGCCGCGCGCACGCTGTCGGCCGTCTCGCCGTCGTTGAGGTCGTACGTGCCGAGTCCGAGCGCCGGCAGCTCCGCGCCGCTCGGCAGCGTCTTCGTTGGTACGGTCACACGAACGCCTTCGGGGGATCGCCGATTGAAACTACCGGTCGGGGAACCCGCCTCGGTCGCGGTTCTCGATGACTGCGTAGCGGTATTTAAATCGCAGGCGGAGTTGCTCGGCAGTTTATAAATGACAGGCGGTGGCGCGTGCCTGCGAGGCCGCTCCGCGGCCGAGCAGCACGCGCGAGGGAGTCGGTCGCCGAGCGAAGCGACGGCGACCGACGAGGCTGGGGAGGCGTGAGGTGCGGTTGCTGTGCGGGGCGGGACTCAAAGGGGCAGTCGCGAGGGCGAAGCACGGCGACGCAAGCACCGCAGGGAGCGAACGAAGTGAGCGACCGAGGAGCGCAGCGAGCCGCGCGAGCCCTCGCGGCTGGGGCTTTGGAGGGGTTCGCAGCCGATCTGCTGGCATCTATTTATAAGCAAAGTACCGGGATTTTGGCGGAGTGTTCCGTCGTCCCGTCGCCCGTTTATAAATGACTGATAGCGTTCAAATCTCGCGGAGATTTCTCTCACTACGTTCGAGAAATGCACCGGCCGAGATTTGAACTCGGGTTGCAACCATGGCAAGGTTGCGTGATACCACTACACTACCGGTGCGTGCTTCGCATTCGATCGTAGCCCGGGTCGGAGATATAAGGGTTCCGAACGAGAGCCGGCGGAAGGGTCATCGGTGCCGCGTCCGCATGTAGACCCGAACTCGAACGATGGCCGACTTCCCCGACCGCATCGACAGACGCACCGCCCTCCGCGCGGCTGGCGGCCTCGCCGGAACGACCGCCCTCCCGACCCTTTCGGGCTGTCTCGGCAACACTGGCGGCGACGGGACCGACGACCCCGTCGACGCCCCGCCCGACGACGGCGGCGACGTCGACTACGCGGTCGAGACCGTCGCCGGGGGGTTCGAGAACCCGTGGGGGCTCGCCTTCCTGCCCGACGACGGCCGCCTGCTCGTCACCGAACGGCCCGGCCGACTCTCGCTCGTCGACCCCGCGGACGGGACGGTCGAGGCGGTCGCGGGCGCACCCGACGTGTTCGCCGAGGGACAGGGCGGGCTGCTCGACGTCGCGGTCCACCCCGACTACCCCGACGACGCGCGCGCCTACCTCACCTACTCGGCGGCCGCGGCGGACTCGCCCGCCGGCGACGGCGCGGACGGCGCGACGACCCACGTCGGCGTCGGTCGGCTCTCGCTCGACGACGACGCGCCCGCACTCGACGACTTCGAGGCGATCTTCGCGGCCGAGCCGTTCCGCGACACGAACCTCCACTTCGGGTCGCGGGCGACGTTCGGCCCCGAGGGGTCGCTGTTCGTCACGGTCGGCGACCGGCGCGACACCGACTTCGGGCCGGACCACGTCTCGCAGGACCGGTCGAACGAGCTGGGCGCGACGCTCCGCCTGACCCCGGACGGGGGCGCCCACCCGGACAACCCCTTCGTCGACGACCCCGACGCGGCCGACGCGCTCTACAGCTACGGCCACCGCAACCCGCAGGCGATGGCGGTGCGACACGAGACAGACGCGCTCTGGCAGTGCGAGCACGGCGAGCGCGACGGCGACGAGATCAACGTCGTCGAGCGCGGCGGCAACTACGGCTGGCCGATCGCGAGCGAGGCGTGCCGCTACGGGACGGACGACCCCGTCGCGCCGGGCCACGACGAACGCGACGACGTGATCGCGCCGGTCCACTACTGGCCCTGCGGCTCCGGCGGCTTCCCGCCGAGCGGCGCCGTCTTCTACGACGGCGACGCGTTCCCGGAGTGGCGCGGCGACCTGTTCGCGGGCACGCTCGCGGCGCAGTACCTCGGGCGGTTCACGGTCGACGGCGACGGCCTCGACGCGACCGTGACCGAGCGCAGCCCGCTGCTCGACGGCCGGGACTGGCGGATGCGCGCGGTCGCGGTCGAGCCGACCACCGGTCACCTCTACGTCGCGGTCGACGCCGGCGACGCGCCGGTCGCGCGGATCGTTCCGGCGTGACCTCGATCACCGCGGTGACGGTTCCCACGATCGCCCGGCCAGATCCCGCGGGAAACCCCGTGTGAACGCGGCACAGCCGAAAATCGGGACCGCTATCCTTTTACGGTGGCGTCCGGAATCGAGGGGTACAGTCTCGCCACGATGCGTACCGAAGACGGACTCACGATATGTGTTCCGTCTTCGGTCGTCCGGGAGGCCGAGGACGACCGCGAGGCGACTCGCAAACTCGGCTACGTCGCCCGTGCGGCGGCGGTGTTCCGGGCGGATCGGCTCGTCGTCTTCCCCGACCGGGAAGGCGACGGCCGACGGGGCGGGGAGTACGTCCGCACCGTGCTGGGGTACGCCGCGACGCCGCCGGAGCTCCGGAAGGACCTCTGGGGGCAGCGCGACGAGCTCCGGTACGTCGGCGTGCTCCCCCCGCTCCGCGTGCCGTGGCGGACCGGCTCGACCCCTAGCGGGGGAGAGTCGAAAACACAGGGACTCGTGACCGAGGTCGGACCTGAAGGCCGCGTCCGGGTCAATTCCCCGCTGCGGGAACACCCGATCTCCCTGCTCGTCCCCTCCGGAATGGAGGTCGAGCAGGGGGAGCGCGTCACCATCAGGGTCTCTTCGAGAGAACCGGTCCGCGCCCGCATCGCCGGGAAGCCCGAGGAGGGTTTCCAGGTCGTGGCCGCGGACCTGTCGGAAGCGCTCGCCGGCGACGGACTGGCCGTCGCGACGTCGCGACACGGAGAATCGCTCTCCGTCTCGCGGCTCGGCGACCTCGTCTCGGACGCCCGCGAGGCCGGCGGTTACACCGTCGCCTTCGGGGCGCCCGAGCGGGGGCTTCCGGAGATGCTCGGGCTTTCGCCCGACCGCATTCGGGCGGCCGTCGCCGACGGCCGCTCGGTCGAACCCGATCCGGGGTTCGACCTCTGGCTGAACACGATCCCGGCACAGGCGAGCGAGGTCGTCCGGACGGAGGAGGCTCTGTTCGCGACCCTCGGCTCGCTCACACTCACGGAGTAAACACATGCCACAACCAAGCCGACCACGAAAAGGCTCGCTGGGCTACGGCCCGCGCACCCGCGCAGACAGCGAGGTGCCGCGCATCCGTTCGTGGCCAGACGACGACGGGGCCCCTGCGCTGCAGGGATTCGCCGGCTACAAGGCCGGGATGACCCACGTCATGATGGTCAACGACGAGGCGAACTCGCCGCGTGAAGGGATGGAAGAGGCCGTCCCCGTCACCGTCGTCGAGACGCCGCAGATGTACGCCGTCGCAGTCCGAGCCTACGAGGACACGCCGTACGGACAGAAGCCGGTCGAAGAGGTCTGGGCGACCGAGTTCCACGAGGAGCTCGACCGCGCGCTCGACCTCCCGGCCGAAGAAACATTCGAGGAGGACGCCGACGAGCTGCGCGCGCTGCTCGACGACGACGTCGTCGACGACGTGCGCGTCATCACGCACACGGCCCCCTCGGACCTCGCGAACGTCCCCAAGAAGAAGCCCGACGTCATGGAGACGCGCGTCGGCGGCGGCTCCTTAGAGGAGCGCGCCGACTTCGCGCTGGACCTGGTCGCCGAAGGCGGCGCCCACGAGTTCGGCGACGTCTTCCGCGCCGGCCAGTACACCGACGTCTCCGGCATCACGAAGGGGAAGGGGACGCAGGGTCCCGTCAAGCGCTGGGGCGTTCAGAAGCGGAAGGGCAAACACGCCCGCCAGGGATGGCGGCGCCGGATCGGCAACCTCGGTCCGTGGAACCCCTCCCGCGTCCGCTCCACCGTGCCCCAGCAGGGGCAGACCGGCTACCACCAGCGCACCGAGCTCAACAAGCGCCTCATCGACTTCGGCGAGGGCGACGACGCCTCCGTCGACGGCGGCTTCGTCAACTACGGCGAGGTCGACGGCGAGTACGCGCTCATCAAGGGCTCGCTGCCCGGACCGGACCAGCGCCTGCTGCGACTCCGCCCGGCCATCCGGCCGAACGACCAGCCGCGCCTCGACCCCGAGGTCCGGTACGTTTCCACCGAATCCAACCAGGGATAACCAATGAACGCAACAGTACACGACCTGGACGGCGACGAGGCGGGCAGCGTCGAGCTGCCGGCCGTCTTCGACACCGCGTTCCGACCGGACCTCATCGGTCGCGCGGTCGGCGCCGCCCAGGCAAACCGGAAGCAGGCCTACGGGGCCGACGAGTTCGCCGGGCTGCGGACGCCCGCCGAGTCGTTCGGCTCCGGCCGCGGGCTCGCGCACGTGCCACGTTCCGAGAACGTCGCCCGCCGCGTCCCGCACGCCGTGTCGGGCCGCGCCGCGCACCCGCCGAAGGCCGAGAAGGACCAGACGAAGAGCCTCAACGACAAGGAGCGACAGCTCGCGATCCGGTCGGCCATCGCGGCCACGACCGACGCCGAGCTCGTCGCCGAGCGCGGTCACGCGTTCGACGAGGACCTCGACCTCCCGCTCGTCGTGAGCGACGAGTTCGAGGACCTGAAGAAGACCCAGGAGGCCCTGGGCGTGCTCGAGGCCGTCGGCGTCGACGCCGACATCGAGCGCTCCGAGGAGGGCCGCTCCGTCCGCGCCGGACAGGGGAAGGCCCGCGGCCGCAAGTACCGCCAGCCCAAGTCCGTCCTCGTCGTCACCAGCGAGGAGCCGTCGCGCGCCGCCCGCAACCTCGCGGGCGTCGACGTCGCGACCGCTCGCGAGGTCAACGCGGAGGACCTCGCGCCCGGCGCGCACCCGGGCCGACTCACGCTGTGGACCGAAAGCGCCGTCTCGGAGGTGGCGGACCGATGAACTCGATCATCGAGCATCCGATCGTCACCGAGCAGGCGATGAACGAGATGGACTTCAACAACAAGCTGCTGTTCCTCGTCGACGTGGACGCGACCAAACCGGAGATCGAGTCCGAGGTCGCCGAGCGCTACGACGTGGGCGTCGTCAACGTGAACACGCAGGTGACGCCGCAGGGCGAGAAGAAGGCGATCGTCACCCTGTCCGCGGACGACGACGCGACCGAAATCGCCTCGCGCATCGGGGTGTTCTGAGATGGGACGACGAATTCAAGGACAACGGCGCGGACGCGGCGGCCCGACGTTCCGGGCCCCCTCCCACCGTTACAAGGCGGAACTGTCGCACAAGAAGCTCGAAGACGTGGACACGATCACCGGCGAGATCGTCGGGATCGAACACGACCCGGCCCGCTCGGCCCCCCTCGCGGAGGTCGAGTTCGAGGACGACGACCGTCGGCTCGTGCTCGCGCCGGAAGGCGTTCGCGTGGGCGAGACGATCCAGGTCGGCGTCTCGGCGGAGATCAAGCCGGGCAACACGCTCCCGCTGGCGGAGATCCCCGAGGGCGTCCCGGTGTGTAACGTCGAGAGCAACCGCGGGGACGGCGGGAAGTTCGCGCGCGCCTCCGGCGTGTCCGCGACGCTGCTCACCCACGACCGCGACGTCGCGGTCGTCCAGCTCCCCAGCGGCGAAGTGAAGCGGCTCGACCCCCAGTGCCGCGCCACGATCGGCGTGGTCGCGGGCGGCGGCCGGACGGAGAAACCCTTCGTCAAGGCCGGCAACAAGCACCACAAGATGAAGGCGCGCGGCACCAAATACCCGCGCGTGCGCGGCGTCGCGATGAACGCCGTCGACCACCCCTTCGGTGGCGGTGGTCGCCAACACCCCGGCCAGCCGAAGTCCGTCTCGCGGAACGCTCCGCCGGGACGCAAGGTCGGTGACATCGCATCCAAGCGCACCGGACGAGGTGGCAACAAATGAGTTCAGACTACCGAACCGGCCGCGAGGGCAAGGAGTTCGCCTACCGCGGTCACTCGCTCGACGAGCTGCAGGAGATGGACGTAGACGAGGTCGCGGAACTGCTCCCCGCACGCCAGCGGCGAAGCATCGTTCGCGGACTCGGCACCGAACAGCAGAAGCTGCTGGAGACGGTCCGGAGCCGCGACAAGGAGACGACGGCGGACGACCCGATCCGGACGCACCTGCGCGACATGCCGGTGCTGCCGGAGTTCGTCGGCGTCACCTTCGCCGTGTACAACGGACACAGCTTCGAGCGCGTTCAGGTCGAGCCCGAGATGATCGGCCACTACCTGGGCGAGTTCCACCTGACGCGAAGCACCGTCGAACACGGCCAGGCCGGCATCGGCGCGACCCGGTCCTCGAAGTTCGTGCCCCTCAAGTAACCCATGGGAATCAACTACAGCGTCGAGGCCGACCCGGAGACCACCGCCAAGGGGATGCTCCGCGACCGGCCCATCAGCGTGAAGGACAGCAAGGAGATCTCCCGAGAGATCAAAGGCGAGACGGTCGCCGACGCGGAGGAGTTCCTCCAGGAAGTGATCGACGAGGAGACCTCGGTGCCGATGCGCCAGCACAACGCCGGCGCGGGTCACCGCTCCGACATCGACGGCTGGGACGCGGGACGGTACCCCGAGAAGGCCGCCAAGGACTTCCTAAAGCTCTTAGAGAACGTCAGGAACAACGCCGACGAACAGGGGTTCGACGGCGAGGAGATGGTCATCAAACACGTCGCCCCCCACAAGGTCGGCGAGCGGCCCGGCCGAAACCCCCGCGCCGCGGGCGCGACGGAGTGGAACACCACCCTCGCGGACGTCGAACTGATCATCGAGGAGCCGGAGGCTGACAACTAATGGCTGACGAACACCAATTCATCGAGGACGGCCTTCGCCGTTCCCAGATCAACGAGTTCTTCGCGGACGAGCTCGGCCGCGCCGGCTACGGCGGGATGGACGTCGCCCAGACGCCGATGGGCACCCAGATCGTCTTAAAGGCCGAAAAGCCCGGCATGGTGATCGGGAAGGGCGGGAAGAACATCCGCAAGATCACCACCGAGCTCGAGGAGCGCTTCGACATGGACGACCCGCAGATCGACGTTCAGGAGGTCGACGAGCCCGACCTGAACGCCCAGATCGTCGCGGACCGTCTCGCGAACGCCTTAGAACGCGGCTGGTACTTCCGGAAGGCCGGTCACACGACGATCGACCGGATCATGGACGCGGGCGCGCTGGGCGCCGAGATCGTCCTGAGCGGGAAGGTCACCGGCGCGCGCTCGCGCGTCGAGAAGTTCAACCGCGGCTACATCAAGCACAACGGCGAGCCCGCCGAGGAGGTCGTCGACCACGGCCAGGGCGTCGCCGTCATGAAGCTCGGGACGATCGGCGTCAACGTGAAGATCATCCCGCCGGGCGCGACGCTCCCGGACGACTTCGACGTCCGCGAGGACGCCGAAGTCCCGGAGGTCGAGCAGGCGGCGGTCGACGCCGACGCCGACGAGGGCGTCGAGTCGCTCCTCGAGGAGGAGCCCGAGGAGGTGCCCGACGTGGGCGACGACGAGGACGTCGACGTCCCCGACGAGGACCCCACGGACGTCATCGACGAGGAGGTCGTCGAAGAGGTCGTCGAGGAGACGCAGGAGACGGCCGACGAGGCGACGGACGTCGCCGCGGAGGAACCGGTCGACGAGGACGTCGACGCCGACGAGCTCGACGAACTCGACGAAGAGATCGAGTCCGAGGCGGCCGACCTCGTCGCGGAGATGGAGGCGGCCGACGAGGAAGCCGAGGAGGACGAGTAAATGGCGATCCTCTACACCGACGAGATCCGCGACATGACCGCGGCGGAGCGGGAGGTCGAACTCGAGGAGCTCGAGACCGAGCTGCTCAACTCGAAGGCGCAGCGGGCCGCCGGCGGCATGCCGGAGAGCCCGGGCCGCGTCAACGAGCTGAAGAAGACCATCGCGCGGATCAAGACGATCCAGGCGGAAGAAGGCGACTTCGACGACGAACAGTGAGATGATCTCCCCCGACAACATCGTTCGACACGAGCTCGTCGGCCTCCCGGTTCGGGTGGCCGACGCCGACAGCGACGCCCACGTTGGCGTCGCCGGTCGCGTGCTCGACGAGACGTTCGGCACCCTCGTGGTCCGGACGGCGTCGGGGGACAAGCGCGTGCCCAAGTCGGGCGCGACGTTCGAGTTCGGCGTCGTCGAGACGCCGACCGCTCGCACAGATGAAGCCGCCGGCGACGGACAGTCGCCGGGGTCCGCGTCCCAACTCGGGTCGGATACTACGGGGGTCCGCCCCCGTCAGTCTGGCCCGTCCGGGTCCGAAAGCGTCGTCACCGGTGACGGCGCGGGTCCGGCGAGCCGACGAGGCGAGTGCAAAGACGCGGTCTACGCGACGGTGGATGGCGATCGGTTGCGGCATCGGCCCGCCGAACGCACCGAACGAGGTGCCACACAATGGCGATAGGAATCGACGTACCCACGCCTCCGGAGCCAGACAACCCGGAGGATTACGACTACGAGAAGTGCCCGTTCTACGGGCAGCTCTCCGTCCGCGGCCAGACCCGCGAGGGGACGGTCGTGTCGACGGATATGGAAAAGACCGTCATCGTCGAGCGAGAGTACGACGTGTTCGTACCGAAATACGACCGGTACATGAAGCGTCGCTCGCGCATCCCGGCCCACGTGCCGGGCGTGCTCGACTCGCTCGAAGTCGGTGACGAAGTGACGATCGCGGAGACGCGACCGCTCTCGAAGACGAAGTCCCACGTCGTCGTCGAGATCCGCTCGGGTGATCAGTGATGGAGGCGCTCAAGGCCGACGTCACGCAGGGGCTCTCGAAGGGCTCGCTGATCACGTGCGCCGACAACACCGGCGCCCGTGAGCTGAAGGTCATCTCCGTGTCGGGCTACTCCGGCACGAAGAACCGCCACCCGAAGGCGGGGATCGGCGACAAGGTGACCGTCTCGGTCACCAAAGGGACCCCGGAGATGCGGCGGCAGGTGCTGGAGGCGGTCGTCGTCCGCCAGCGCAAGCCGATCCGCCGTCCGGACGGCACGCGCGTGAAGTTCGAGGACAACGCGGCCGTCATCATCGACGACCTCGAGGAGCCGCGGGGCACGGAGATCAAAGGCCCCGTCGCCCGCGAGGTCGCCGAACGGTTCGGGAGCATCGCCTCGACCGCGACGATGATCGTCTAACTATGACGAAACAGCCACGCAAACAGCGAAAACGGTCGGAGACCGCGCCGCTCCACGAGCGGCAGAACCAGGTCCGGGCCACCCTCACCGAGGATCTCCGCGAGGAGTACGGACAGCGGAACGTCCGCGTCAACGCCGGCGACACCGTCGAGGTGCTTCGCGGCGACGCGGCCGGCACGGAGGCGGAGGTCGTCTCCGTCGACCTGTCCGCCGAGCGGATCACGGTCGAGGACGTCACCGTCGAGAAGGCGGACGGGGAGGAGGTTCCCCGCCCCATCCCGGCGAGCAACGTCCGGGTGACCGAGCTGGACCTGGAAGACGAGCGCCGGGAGGCGCGGCTCCAGGAGGACAACGAATGACGCGACACCAGAAGCGACTGTCGGTACCGAACTCCTGGCCGGTCGAGCGCAAGACGGACACGTTCACCGTGAAGGCGGGCGCGGGCCCGCACGGCGAGGCGGGCGTTCCGCTCGTCGTCCTGCTGCGGGACGTGCTCGGCTACGTCGACTCGACGAAGGAGGCGCGCTACGCGCTGAACAACGACTCGATCCTCGTCAACGGGGACGCGGTCTCGGACGAGCAGCGTCCGATCGGGATGTTCGACATCCTGGCGTTCCCCGAGCGCGGGGAGTACTTCCGCGTCTTCCCCGACGAGGGCGGTCGGCTCGCGCTGACCTCCGTCGACGAGGAGGCCGCGGGTAGCCGGCTCGGGAAGATCACGAACAAGACCGTCGTCCCCGGCGGGGTCGTCCAGCTGACGCTCCACGACGGGACGAACGTCCGCGTCGACGACGACGCGGACTACGACACGAACGACTCGATCGTCGTCGACAACGAGACGAAGGAGATCGTCGCCCACTTCGAGTACGAGGAGGGCGCCCTGGTCACCGCCGTCGCCGGCCAGCACGCCGGCCACATCGGCGAGATCGACGACATCGACGTGACGCTCGGCTCCGGAGACAACACCGTGACCGTCGCCAGCGACGACGGCGGCTACGAGACCGTCGAGGAGTACGTCGTCGTGATCGACGAGAACTTCACCGACGACGACGCCGACGCGGCGGGTGATTCGGATGAGTGAAGCCGAGAGCGCCGACCACGAGATGCGCGAGCCGTACCTCGAGAAGGTCGTCGTGCACATGGGCGTCGGACAGGGCGGTGAACCCCTCGCCGACGCCGAGCAGATCATCGAGGAGATCACGGGCCAGCAGTCGGTCCGGACCACCTCGAAGCGCACCATCGCCGAGTTCGGGATCCGCAAGGGCGACCCGATCGGCGTGAAGGTGACGCTGCGGGGCGAGGACGCGCACGAGTTCCTCGCGACCGCGCTGGATCTGGTCGAGATCGGCCGGAGCCAGTTCGACGACACGGGTAACCTCAGCTTCGGGGTCGAGGACCACACCGACTTCCCGAGCCAGGAGTACGATCCCAACACCGGGATCTACGGCCTCGACGTGACGACGACGATCGTCCGTCCCGGCTACCGCGTCTCGAAGCGCGACAAGGCGACGGGGACCATCCCCGCTCGCCACCGGATGACAGCCGAGGACGCGGCCGCGTTCCTCGAAACGAACTTCGACGTCGAGGTAACCGAATGAGCGAAGCGAACAACGACACGGGCGAGCACGCCGCGAAGCGCACCGACTCCCGGCACACGTGCCGGCGGTGCGACCGCGAGCAGGGACTCGTCGGCAAGTACGATATCAACCTCTGCCGGCAGTGCTTCCGCGAGGTCGCCCGAGACATGGGATTCGAGAAGTACAGCTGATCATGACGGGAAACGATCCATTCACCAACGCGCTCGCCGGCATGGACAACGCCGAGAGCGTTGGCCACCTGTCGTACACGGTAGAGCCCGCTTCGAACATCATCGGCTCCGTCCTCGAGGTCCTCTACGACCGCGGGTACGTCGACGGCTTCGAGTACGTCGACGACGGGAAAGCCGGGAAGTTCGAGGTCGAACTGAAAGGCGCGATCAACGAGTGTGGCGCCGTCAAGCCCCGCTACTCGGCGGGAGCCGACGAGTTCGAGAAGTGGGAGAAGCGATACCTCCCCGCCCGTGACTACGGGACGCTCATCGTCACGACGAGCCACGGCGTCATGAGCCACTACGAGGCCCGCGAAGCGGGCATCGGCGGCCAAGTGATCGCATACGTCTACTAACAATGAACAGAGTCGAAATCGAGATTCCGGACGACGTCTCCGCCGAGACCGACCACCTCGAACTCACCGTCGAGGGGCCCAACGGGAGCGTCACGCGACGCCTCTGGTACCCCGACGTCGACGTTGCCGTCGAGGACGGCGCGGTGGTCATCACCTCGGAGAACGAGGACGCGAAGACCAACGCCACGGTCGGCACCTTCGAGAGCCACGTCGCCAACATGATCCACGGCGTCACCGACGGGTGGGAGTACACGATGGAAGTGTACTACGCCCACTTCCCGATGCAGGTGAACGTGGAGGGCGACGAGGTCGTCATCGAGAACTTCCTCGGGGAGAGCGCCGCGCGGCGCACCCCGATCCGCGGAGACACGGACGTACAGGTCGACGGCGAGACGGTCACGCTCTCGGGCTCCGACAAGGAGGCCGTCGGGCAGACCGCCGCCGACATCGAACAGCTGACGAAGGTGACCGACAAGGACACGCGCGTCTTCCAGGACGGCGTGTACATCGTCGAGAAGCCCACCGGAGGTGCCTAACCAATGGCAGACGAACTGGAAGACATCAGCGGCGTCGGTCCCTCGAAGGCGGACGCGCTTCGCGAGGCCGGCTACGAGACGGTCGAGGACGTGAAGGCCGCCTCCCAGTCGGAGCTCTCCGAGGTCGAGGGCGTCGGCAACGCGCTCGCCGCGCGTATCAAGGCCGACGTCGGCGGACTGGAGGTCGACGAGGAGGCGGACGCGGAGATCGAAGACGAGACCGACGAGGAGGAGGCCGACGAGGCCGAATCCGACGAGGAGGTCGAGACGGAGCTTCGTCCCCGCGGCCACGCCGACAAGACGCCGGAGCTGGACGACGAGACCGCTCGCGCGCTCGCACAGAAGCACCGCGAGGGGAAACCGCAGTTCAACCGGCAGGACTACCACAAGAAAAAGCGGATCCCGACGTCGTGGCGCAAGCCGCG
The DNA here is from genome assembly GCF_002355655.1 of Halorubrum trapanicum. NCBI lineage: Archaea > Methanobacteriati > Methanobacteriota > Halobacteria > Halobacteriales > Haloferacaceae > Halorubrum > Halorubrum trapanicum. The sequence continues at coordinate 1,964,254 of NZ_AP017569.1, forward strand.
GGGCGGGCTCTCCAAGCAGCGCCGCCGCATGAAATCGAAGGGGCCGGTCGTCGAGGCCGGCTTCCGCTCGCCCAAGGCGTCGCGCGACCTGCACCCGAGCGGCTTCGAGGAGGTCCGCGTGCACAACACGGACGACCTCGAGGGCGTCGACGGCGACACGCAGGCGGTGCGTATCGCCTCGAAGGTCGGCGGTCGCAAGCGCGAACTGATCGAAGACGAGGCGGAGGAGCGCGGCATTCGCGTGCTGAACCCGACCTACGTCGAGGTGGAGGTCAACGATGAGTGATCTGAAGGCGCAGAAACGGCTCGCAGCGGACGAGCTGGACGTCGGCAAGGGCCGCGTCTGGCTCGACCCCGACGCACAGGAGGAGATCGAAGACGCGATCACCCGCGAGGACGTCCGCGAACTCATCGAACAGGGGACGATCCGCGCGAAAGACGAGAAGACGAACTCGCGCGGTCGCGCCCGCGAGCGCGCCGACAAGCGCTCGTACGGGCACCAGTCCGGCGCCGGCTCCCGCAAGGGTCGCTCCGGCGCGCGACAGGACACGAAAGACGACTGGAAGGCGCGCATCCGCGCGCAGCGGGCGCGCCTGAAGGAGCTTCGCGACGAGGAAGACGTGCTCGACGCCTCCGAGTACCGCACGCTGTACAACAAGGCGAGCGGCGGCGACTTCGAGGACGTCGCCCGTCTCGAGGCGTACATTCGGACGCAGTACGGTTACGAGGTGACGGACTAATGGCGACAGGACCACGATACAAGGTGCCGATGCGGCGCCGCCGCGAGGTCCGGACGGATTACCATCAGAGGTTGCGCCTGCTGAAATCGGGCAAGCCTCGCCTGGTCGCTCGGGTGAGCAACGCTCACGTCAGGGCGCAGCTGGTGACCCCCGGACCGGACGGCGACGAGACCCACGCGGCCGCCTCCAGCGAGGAGCTCGGCGAGTACGGCTGGGACGCCCCCACGGGCAACCTCCCCAGCGCGTACCTCACCGGCTTCCTCGCGGGCGCCCGCGCCGTCGACGCCGGCCTCGACGAGGCCGTCCTCGACATCGGGCTCAACACGGCGACGCCCGGCAACAAGACGTTCGCGGTACAGGAAGGAGCGATCGACGCGGGCCTCGAGATCCCGCACAACGACGACGTGCTGGCCGACTGGTCGCGCACGCGCGGCGAGCACATCGCCGACTACGCCGAGCAGCTCGACGAGCCGCTGTACAGCGGTTCGTTCGACGCCAGCGAGCTACCCGAGCACTTCGATTCCGTGCTCGAGACAATCCAGGAGGACCATGAGTAGACACAACGACGGCTGGGAGCCGCGGACGCGACTCGGCCGCAAGGTACAAGACGGGGAGATCTCGTCGATGGAACAGGCGCTCAACTCCGGCCTCCCGCTGAAGGAGGCGGAGATCGTCGACCAGCTCCTCCCGGGGCTCGAAGACGAGGTGCTGGACATCAACATGGTCCAGCGCATGACCGACTCCGGCCGCCGCGTGAAGTTCCGCTGCGTGGTCGCCGTGGGCAACCGCGACGGCTACCTCGGCTACGCGCAGGCCCGCGACGACCAGGTCGGCGGCGCGATCCAGAAGGCGATCGACGTCGCGAAGCTGAACATCATCTCGGTCGACCGCGGCTCCGGCTCCTGGGAGGACCAGCCCGGCGGCACCAACTCCCTGACTCGCACGGCGACGGGGAAGGCCGGCTCCGTCACGGTCGAGGTCAAGCCCGCCCCGCAGGGGCTGGGCCTCGCGGCCGCGGAGACGGTCCGCAACATCTTGGAACTCGCCGGCGTCGAGGACGCTTGGACGAACTCCGACGGCAACACGCGCACCACGGTGAACCTCGCGAAGGCGACGTTCAACGCTCTGGAGAACGCGGCGCAGTCCCGCACCCCCCAGCACGCGCGTGAGGTCCACTACGACGAGGTGAGCGAGTGATGCAGGCGCTCGTTCAACTCCGCGGCGAGGTCAACCTCGGGTCCGGCGTCGAGGACACGCTCGACATGCTGAACATCGGGCGCGTCAACCACGCGACGTTCGTCCCCGAGACGGACTCGTACCGCGGCATGATCACGAAGGTCAACGACGTCGTCGCGTTCGGGGAACCGAGCGTCGAGGCCGTCGCGCGGACGATCGCGCGGCGCGGCGAGCCCGTCGAGGGCTCGGCCGACGTCGACGACGAGTGGATCGACGACAACACCGACTACGCCGACCTGGAGGCGCTGGCCGAGGCGCTCGTCGACGAGGAGACGACCCTGCGCGAGCAGGGCCTCTCGCCGACGCTCCGGCTCCACGCGCCCCGCGGCGGTCACGAGGGCATCAAACACCCCGTGATCGAGGGCGGCGAGCTCGGGAAACACACCACCGAGGAGATCGACAGTCTCTTGGAGGCGATGCGATGACGAGCAAGAAACGACGACAGCGCGGCTCTCGGACGCACGGCGGCGGCACGCACAAGAACCGGCGCGGCGCCGGACACCGCGGCGGCCGCGGCGCGGCCGGCCGCGCGAAACACGAGTACCACAACTACGGCCCGCTCGGCAAGCACGGGTTCAAGCGCCCCGAGGACGCTCAGACGGAGGTCCTCGAAGTGAAGGTCCAGAAGCTCGACGAGGACGCGGCGCTGTACGCCGCGGACGGCCTCGCCGAGGAGGACGGCGACGCGTACGTCTTCGACGCGCGCGACGTCGTCGAGGACGGTCACGAGGCGGACGTCGTGAAGGTGCTCGGCGGCGGGCAGGTCCGGAGCGAACTTCACGTCACGGCCGACGCGTTCACGGCCGGTGCGGTCGAGCTCATCGAGGAGGCCGGCGGCGAGGCGACGCTCTCCGAGCGCGCCGAAGAGCCCGCTGACGAACCGGAAAACACTTCCGACGACGAGAACGACGAGGCGTAACATGAGCTGGAAGGAGGCCGCCGAACCGGTGCTCTCGCGGATGCCCGTCGTGGAGCGGCCCGCGGGACACGTCCCGTTCAAACGGAAGCTCACGTGGACGGCCGGAGTCCTGATCGTCTACTTCTTCCTGACCAACATCAACCCGTTCGGGTTGGCGGTCGGACAGGGGTCGGACTTCTTCGGGCAGTTCCGGTCGGTGCTCGCCGGCTCGTCCGGGTCGCTGTTACAGGTCGGTATCGGACCGATCGTCACGGCGTCCATCGTCCTCCAGCTGTTGGGCGGTGCGAACCTCCTCGGGCTCGACACGGAGAACGACCCGCGTGACCAGGTCCTCTACCAGGGCCTCCAGAAGCTGCTGGTGATCATCGTCTCGGCACTGACGGCGGCGCCGATGGTGTTCACCGGGAGCTTCCTTCCGGCCGACGCCGCCGTCGGTGACGCGCTCGGCATCGGCACGTTCGGCGTGCAGGTGCTGATCTTCGCGCAGATCTTCGTCGGCGGCATCCTCATCCTGTTCATGGACGAGATCGTGAGCAAGTGGGGCGTCGGTTCCGGCGTCGGGCTGTTCATCATCGCGTCGGTGAGCCAGCAGATCGTCGGCGGCTTCTTCAGCTTCTCCGCCCTCGGTCCCCCCGGCTTCTTCGCGAGCTGGTACGGCGTCATCGTCGGCGACGTGCCGGCCTCGCTGTCGCCGTTCACGACGGAGGGGCTCCAGAACCTGCTGTTCGATCCGGGCAGCATTCTGGCGCTTTTCACCACCGTGTTCATCTTCGGGATCGTCGTGTACGCGGAGTCGGTCCGCGTCGAGATCCCGCTGTCGCACGCCCGCGTGAAGGGCGCCCGCGGCCGCTTCCCGGTGAAGCTGATCTACGCCTCCGTCCTGCCGATGATCCTCGTTCGCGCGCTGCAGGCGAACATCCAGTTCCTCGGCCAGATCCTCTCCTCGCAGTGGGCGGGGATGCCGGCGTTCCTGGGCGAGTACAGCGCGCAGGGCCAGCCCATCTCCGGGCTGTTCTACTACCTGAACCCCATCCAGAGCCGCAGCCAGTGGATGTGGTTCCTCGGGGAGATCCCGGCGTCGGTCGAACCGTGGATGATCGCGGTCCGGCTCGCCGTCGACCTCACGTTCATGATCGTGGGCGGCGCCATCTTCGCGATCTTCTGGGTCGAGACCACCGGCATGGGGCCGGAGGCGACCGCGAAACAGATCCAGAACTCCGGGATGCAGATCCCCGGGTTCCGCCGGAACCCGCAGGTCGTCGAGAAGGTGATGGAGCGGTACATCCCGCAGGTGACCGTCATCGGGGGCGCCCTCGTCGGGTTCCTCGCCGTGATGGCGAACCTGCTCGGCACCATCGGACAGGTCTCCGGCACCGGGCTGCTGCTGGCGGTCTCTATCACGTACAAGCTGTACGAGGAGATCGCCGAAGAGCAGCTGATGGAGATGCATCCGATGATGCGCCAGATGTTCGGCAACGAGTGAGAACGGCTTGAACGCCAGCGGGCGTTCTCGGGGTTCTTACGCCCTTTTATTGGTACGGATTGGCTGACCCCGAAGCTAGTTTTATTTCGAGTACCGGCTATCCCCCACTCTGGCCGTTGATTGCTCTCTACGCGTGTTTCGCGACGTCTTCGAGGTCGAACAGCCGTACGTCGTCGCGCTCGGACACGGCTTCCTGAACGGATCGTGTCGCACCGTTTCGAGTGAATAACGCGTACGTGGTGTCCCTCTCACCGCTGTTCGGCGTCCAGCGGATCTCGGCGGCGTGGTCTTCGAGCGAGGAGAGCGCTCCGTAATCGAGCGGTGCGTTCGTGAACTTACACTCCCCGGCGACCATCGTTCCGTCCGTGGTGAATCCGACGACGTCGACCTCGTGTTCCTTGTACCACCAGCGGCCGATGTCGAGGAACGTTTCGTCCGGGTAGAGCTCCGGAAGTGCGTCGCGGCAGAGCCGCTCGAACTCGTGGCTCACGAAGTCCGGGAGTTCGGGTTCGATGACCGCGTCGTAGGCGTCCGCCCCGAGGCGTTCGTATCGATCTTCCTTGCCGTAAACGAAGCGGAACCAGAACCGAAACAGCGGATCGAGGATTCGATAGCGTCCGCGGCGTGACTTCGCCTTCTCTTCGGTGATCGGTACCTCGCGCTCGATGAGCCGCAGCCGTTCCAACTTCTGTGTGTACGTCGATATCTGCTTCCCGTCGATTCCAATCGCTTGCGCGATCTCGTTCGACGTCGTCTTTCCCGCGGCGATGGCGGTGAGGATCGCGAAGTATCGGTTCGGGTCCGTGAGTTCGGTGCGGAGCACGTACTCCGGTTCGTTATGTAGGTATCCCTTCTGGGAGAGGAGCTCCTCGGTGAGAACCGTTCCGAGGTCCCGTCCGAGATCGACGCCGTCGAGATAGTACGGAACGCCGCCGAAGATCCCCCACGTGAAAATCCGCTCTTCGGGCGAACACGCGTCCGGAACGAACGCCTGTGCGGCAGCGAAATCGAGGGGCCGGAGATCGAGCCGTTCCGTGAATCGGCCGTACAGGGGACTGCTCCCGAGAAGCGTCGCTTCTTCCATCATACTGATCGACGACCCGACCAGCACGAGCGTTCCCGAGGTGTCCTGGAGCCGTTGGTCCCAGAGTCGCTGAATTACCGAGGGGAGGCTCTCGTCGGCGTCGATGAGGTAGGGGAATTCGTCGAGGACGACGATGCCGTCCTGATCGCCCAGATACCCGAGCAGCGCTTCCCAGTTCTGTTTGATCCGCGTGATTCCGGGGAAGGTTTCGGCGGCGACGTCGACGAACTCGTCGAGCTGTACCTGAGCGGTGGTCTCCGTGGCCTGATAGACCACCGCGTCGTCACGATCGGACAGCGAGTGCTGGACGAGCTGCGTCTTCCCGAGGCGTCGCCGGCCGAACACCACGGCCATCTCTGCGTCGTCGGACTCGTAGCAGTCGCGGAGCCGAGCGAGTTCGTCGTCCCGATTCACGAAGCGGTCCATACCCCTCCTCCATCGGGGCGAAAAATAATACTTCCGAATAGGCTATTTTAAAATAGGCTATCTTGAAGTAGGCTATTTTGAAATAGGCTATTTGGGGATCCCAGTCAGGCGGTAGCTCAGACGGCGACCGCTCACGGAAAAAGCTCGACCAAAAAGCGCGACCTCGCTCCGCTCGGTCGCGTTCGACCGATCCCATCGCTCAGTACGGACGAATCAATGAGCGCCAGCTATCACGGTGGCGCGTGCCTGCGAGCGGCCGCCCTCGGCGGCCGCGAGACAGCACCGCGCGAGGGAGTCGGTGGTCCGGAGCGAAGCGGAGGACCACCGACGAGGCTGGGGAGGCGTGAGGCTGCGGTGCTGTGCGGTGCGGGGTGGGACTCAAAGGGGCAGTCGCGAGCGCGACGTAGGCGACGCAAGCACTGGAACGAGGGAGCGAACGCAGTGAGCGACCGAGTAAAGCGCGCAGCGAGCGTACGTCGCGCTCGCGACTGGGGCTTTGGAGGTTCACCGCCGATCTGTGGTCAACTATTCATAAGCGAGCGACTGGGGCTTTGGAGGTTCACCGCCGATCTGTGGTCAACTATTCATAAGCGAGCGACTGGGGCTTTGGAGGAGTTCACTGCGGCAACGCCGGTCACTTATAAAAGCGCGACCTCGCTCCGCTCGGTCGCGTCGACGACTACTCCGCCACCGCCGCCTCGACGATCTCGATCTCCTCCTCGGTCAGGTCGTAGAGGTCGTAGACGATCTCGTCGATGAGTCGGTCGGTCTCCGCGATCTTCGCGTCGAGTTCGTCGGCGCGCGCCTTCGTCTCGACGTAGCGGTCGAGGTCGTCGGCCACGTCGTCGGGGTCGGGCAGCGTGATCGCCTTCAGGCGGTCGACGAGCGAGTTCGTCTTGGTGGCATTGTCGCGGAAGCCCGCGATCTCGTCGTCGACGGCGACGGGGACGAACGCGGCGACGAGCGCGGCCTCCGCCTCTGAGCAGTCGACGAGCGTGAACGCCTCGACGAACTCCGTCTCGGTGTAGCCGTACGTGTCGGTCTCGTGGGCGTCCTCGTCGTCGGGCTTGTAGCGCGCCGTCGCCGAAATCGTGACGCGCGTCCCGTCGCGCTCGGCGCGCACGTCGCCCACGCGGAGCTTCTCGTACTCCTCCGTCGTCGCGTCGAGGACGTTCGACGCGCTCGGCTGGAAGAGCCCGACGTCGGGGAGCCTCGGGCCGTTCTCGTAGTTGCCGAGGTAATCAAGAATATCAGTGTTAAGATCTAACACAGCTGACGACAACTTGTTCATTCTATCGCTCAGACTAACCAACATCGTATATTGGTTCAACTCATTTTCATCTGTATCTAAATCTGACAAAAACTCACGGGGAGCGAGGTTGCTATTTAAATAATCGTCTAATATATCTTGGTATTCCTTGACACTCTCATCTGTCTCACGGCGACTATTTTGTTCAATGTCCGGTAGAGGTATCTCCCTGATGTCGGTCGAATATATCGTTTGACTGGTGCTAAATATCATAATATCAAAATATAACTTCATCAACTTGCTATTCAATATCGATAGGATAAATCTGAGATCGTGATTTTTCGATTGGTTGATATTCTCGGTTGAAAATGATATGTCAGATCGACCGATGTCTTTTAAATAGTGCTTCAGCGTGAGACAGATTGCGGGATATCCTAGATAGTAGCTATCATCGTTGTAAGCAGCCGATATCCCTGAATTCCCGGAAATCCCTTTAATCGCGATGTTTGTATTTTCAAACAGTTCTGGGAGACTCGGCCGTCTCAGTATTTCCGGATCGTATTCTAAATACCGTCCATCCCAATCAATCGCATATCTCGATATTTCTTTTCCTTCGGCGAATGGAACACATTTTTCATTTATTTTCTGTTCAAATATATACTCGTCTTTCCCTTTATCCTCAACCTCACTATGTGCTGCGACCGAATAGCTCACGTAACAAACATCTCCGATAGTAACTTTTTGTTGATTAAGGTTACTAAGAACTGATTGTAATTCTGGAGTTAATCCGATTCGGTAGGTGTATTGTGGGGTTTGGTAAAACAGATCCTGCCGAATACTGTATTCTTGATCTGATTGCATCACTCTGATTTGAATCTCGTTTTCTGTTTGAGATCCCTGCTTTTTGCGGAGAACTGGGATACAATTGATGACACTAACTCCATCAAAAACATCAACACCTAAATAATCAGAAATTGAACTGATCCGGGTTTCGTCGAGCATTTTCTCTCGTATCTTTTCTCCGTATGATTCAGACAAGAGAGAACGTGGAACGATCATTGAAGACAAACCGTTTGGGTTTATATTCTTTATTGCTAGTTCCAAAAATAATACATAAATATCATATGACTTATGGGCTGTCTCGAATTCTTTATTTAAATAAGATTTGTACTCTTCGGGTAAGCTCCGTCCTCGTATATACGGCGGATTCCCGATTACCGCGTCGAAGCCGGCGTCAGCCTTGCGGCCGCCGTCCTCGTCGTAGAACGCCACCGGGAACTCCAGCTCCCAGTGGAAGAAGCGCTCGTCGGCGGCCATCGCCTGCGCGCTTGTAAACCAGTCCTGCCCCTCGATGTCGCTCCACGAGTCGGCGCGGAGGGCCTCCGCCATGCGCTTGTCGGCGTCGCTCGGGACGTCGAGGCCGAAGCGCTCGGCGGTGTGGACGTTCGCCATCGCCAGCAGGTGCTGGTAGAGGGGGTCCTCGCGGACCGCGTCGTACACGTCCTCCATCTCCTTCGCGTCTTCGAGCGTCTCGTTGTCGATGGCGAGCAGACTCTGGAACCGGTCCATCACGTGTTCGAGGGCCTGCTGGCGAGTGTGCGCGAACGACTGCTCTAAGGTCAACTGCCCGTCGTTCGCGTCGGCGTCGTCGCCGTTGGCGAGCACGTCCTCGATGTCGCTGCCGACCAGCGAGTTCCCGGTTTTTAAGTGGTGGTCGAGGAACGCGAGCGGCTGCTCCGCGGCGAGCGTCCGCAGCCACAGCGACACCTTCGCCAGCTCGGTCGCGAGCGGATTCAGGTCCACGCCGTAGATGCACCGCTGGGCCACCTTCCGCCGCGCCCAGTTGATGTCGCGCTCCTCGTCGACCGTCTCCACGCCCTGCTGGGCCGCCTGCCGCTCCTGCGCGTCGATGATCTCCCGCGCGAGGTAGTCGACCGCGCTCGTGAGGAAGTGCCCGCTCCCCATCGCGGGGTCGAGAATTTTTAAGTCGAACACGCGCTCCGCGAACTCGTCCGCGAACCCGCCCTCGCTGTACGAGTCGTAGCCGACCAGGTCCTCGCGGATGTCGTCGACCAGCGGCCCGAGCGTCTCGTCGACGATGTACTCGACGACGTACTCCGGCGTGTAGTACGACCCCGTCGCCTTGCGCTCGCCGCTCCCGGTCGTGAGGTACACCTCGCCCGGCTCGACCGCGACGTCCTCGGCGTCGGCGTCCTCGTCGACCGGCGCGTACTCGCCGTCGTCGAGCGTCAGCGGCTCGTCGGCGACGTGAAGCTGGTACTCCAGCAGGCCCTCGTAGATGCTCCCGAGGTGGCGCACGTCCAGCGAGGAGTAGTCGACGAAGATCTTCCCCTCGCCGTCCCCCTGCCGGCTCCGCGTGAGCAGTTCGACGACTCGGGCCAGGTGCGCGTCCCCGACCGTGTGTTCGGCGAGGAACCGCGCCTCCGCGCCGTCGTCCGGGTCCGGGTCGGTGCGGAACAGCCCGCCGTTGTACGCCGGGATGTGGAGGTCGTCCTCGGGGATCCCGCGCGACTTGCTCCCCTGATCGATCAGCTCGAACAGCTCGTCCAGCCGCGAGCTCAGGTCGTCCTGCCAGTCGCGGTACTTCGGGTCGCCGCTGTCTAACTCCGCGGCGATCTCCTGTTTCAGCGAGTTCAGGCTGTACGACTCCTCGTAGATCCCGTTGTCCGTGTCCAGCAGGTCCCGCCCCTCGGCCTCCGCGTACAGCACGAAGATGAGTCGGTAGAGGTAGATGAGCGAGGCGTCGTGGATCAGGTCGAGGTCCCCCTCGTCGAGGTCGTTCTCCGGGTACTGGAGGTACCCCTCCGAGAGCACCTTGATCGCCTCGTAGATGTTGTCTTGGAGGTCCTCGCCCAGATCCTGCGCGAAGACGTTCGACTCGTCGTACACCTCGTCGAGGAAGCAGTCCCCGCCGGCGTCTTCGAGGAACGCGCCGTGCCGGAAGAAGAGGTAGAAGTATTTGAACTCCTCTAGGTCCCCCGTTTCGAGGACGGTAGGAAGATCGATCTCGTAGTAGGAGTCGAGGCGGTGGCTCGTCGGCCCGTAGTAGAGCCGCCACTTCTTCCCGTCCGTCAACACCGCCCAGCGCGCGGGCGTCTCTTGGAGGTAGACGTGGATCTGGTAGCTCGGATTTTCGAAGTCACGCTCGTGTTCGCCGCTGCCCCGCGTGTCGAGCGGCCGTCCCCAGCGCTTCGCGTCGGCGACGGCGACCGCGCTCTCGTAGAAATCGCCCCCTTCCTCGCGGCGCTCGAAGGCGCTCCGCGCGGCGTCGTCGCTCTCGAAGAAGCCGTAGTCAGGCCGGCGCTGCGTCCGGCTCGTGCTCTCCTCGACCTCGAAGGGAATCCCCAGCTTCCGGAACATCGGCCGAATGAACTTCTCCTCTAGCTGGGACTCGTTCCGCTTCGGGGCCGTGTCCTTCTCGCGCTCGTAGAGGTCGACGATCTCCTCGTACGCGGCTTCCAGTTCCTCGCTGTCGACTTCCTCCCACGCCTCGGTCTCGGGGAGGTGTTCGTCGAGGTAGTGGTTCGAGAACAGGTCGCGGTTCGTCCGGTAGGTGAGTGAACGCTGCATCCGTCAGTCGTGGGTCGTGGGGAGGGACTCGTCTGAGTCCGTGCCCTCGATGGAGATCTGTGCGACGTCCGCGGGCCCGACGGGTTCGACGTCGGTCGCGTTACTGGTCGCAGAACTGCGTCCGCCGAGTCCGGACGAGGAGGCGTCGAGTCGCCTCGGATCTTTGGAACGCTGCCCGACTTGTTTACAGGACATCACGTATGACACGGACGAATACGGGAGGCCGTATAGACTTTTCCTCGGCACGCGATTGATAATAGTCCGCTGACGGCACCGACCCGGAACGAGGCGTTTCGGCCGCGGCGACCGGCCCGGAATCCGAGTCGCGCTCGCGGCCGGACCGACGGAACGCGCACAGACCTGAACGGACTACGACCCGCTCGACCGCTCGTCGTCCTCGTCGTCCTCGTCGTCGTCCCCGTCGCCGACCGTCTCTTCGACGGTCTTCTCGACGGTCTCCTCCACCTTCTCGCCGACCGTCTCCTCGACGGTCTTCTCGACCGTCTCTTCCACCTTTTCGCCCACTGTCTCCTCGACGGTCTTCTCGACCGTCTCTTCGACCGTCTCTTCCACGGTCTCGCCTACCGTCTCTTCGACGGTCTCCTCGACCGTTTCGCCGACCTTCTCTTCGACCGTTTCGCCGACTTTCTCCTCCACGGTTTCGCCCACTTTCTCTTCCACCGTCTCGCCGACCTTCTCCTCGACGGTCTTCTCGACGGTCTCCTCCACCTTCTCGCCCACCGTCTGCTCGACCGTCTCGCCCACGGTCTCCTCGACTTTCCCCGTGACCTCCTCGCTGACGGTGTCGCTGACGTCGTCGGCCACCTCGCTGACCTCCTTGTTGACGGTCTCGCCGACGCTCTTCTCGACCTCCTTGCTCACCGTCTCCTCGACCTTCTCGCCGACGGTCTCCTCGACGGTCTTCTCCACTTCCTTGCTCACCGTCTCGCCGACCGTCTTCTCGACCTCCTTGTTGACGGTCTCCCCGACGGTCTTCTCGACCTCCTTGTCGACGGTCTCGCCGACGCTCTCCTCGACCTGCTTGCCGACCTGGTCCGCGACCTCGCGGGTCATCCAGTCCGGGTCGAACCGGGCCATCTTCCAGACGACGTGGATCACGTACGAGGCGAACACCCCGATCCCGAACGCGATGGCGACGTTGAACACCGGCAGCGTCGCGATGAGCACGATCGACAGGACGATCAGCGCGCCGTACGCGATGTCGGTTATCGCGTCCACCCGCGCCGGACTCACCATCCTCGTCCCTCCGTGTCGTCGTCGACTGCGCCGGACTGTCTTCGCGTGGCGTCTCCGTTCATACGTTTCAGTTCCGCGCCCACGGCGTAAAAGCCTCTCATTGTCGCCGCCGACCGCCGCGTCCGACGCTCCCGCGGCTCGCCGCCCCCGGAGCGCGGCCCTTTTAGCCCGGATGACCGAACCGAGCGTATGGACATCGAAGAGGGCGGACTCACCGTCTCCGTCCCGGAGGCCCGCGACGGCGCCAGCGAGGGCACCGGCGGCGGCGTCTTCTTCAACCCGACCCAGGAGCTGAACCGCGACGTGACGATCGCGACGCTGCGCGCCTACCGCGACCGCGAGCCGCGCGCGGCCTCGTACCTCGACGCGATGGCCGCCTCGGGGATCCGGGGCGTCCGCGCCGCCGCCGAGGGGTACGACGTCACCTGCGCCGACGTCGACGCGGACGCGGTCGAGCTCGCCGCCGCCAACCTCGACGCCAACGGCCTCGACGGCGAGGCGGTCCACCGCGACGTCAACGCCCTGCTGTACGACGAGGGCCCGTTCGACGTCGTCGACCTCGACCCCTACGGCACGCCGATCCCCTTCGCGGACGCGGCGTTCGCCAACGGCCGCAACCTGGTCTGCGTCACCGCCACCGACACCGCGCCGCTGTGCGGCGCCCACCTCAACAGCGGGATCAGAAAGTACGGCGCGGTCCCGCGCAACACCGACTACCACCCGGAGATGGGGCTCCGGACGCTGATCTCCGCGCTGGTGCGAACCGCCGCCCGCTACGACAAGGCGGCGACGCCGATCCTCTCGCACGTCTCGCGGCACTACGCGCGGACCTACCTCGAACTGGAGTCGGGCGCCCGCGCGGCCGACGACTGTCTCGACGGCGTGGGGCACGTCGACCACTGCGAGGACTGCCTCTGGCGGGAGGCGACGCCGGGACACGTCGCCGACCCGGTCGACGCCTGCCCGGAGTGCGGGAGCGACCGCGTCCTCACGGCGGGCCCGATCTGGCTCGGGCCGGTCGCCGACGCCGACTTCGCGCGCGCCGTCCGCCGCGAGGTGACCGACGACATGGGCGAGGCGAAGCGCGCGCGCAAGCTGCTCGGCACCGTCGCGCGCGAGCTCGACACCCCCACGCACTACGACCAGCACCGGCTGTACAAGGAGTGGGGCGAGCCCGCGATCGGCATGGAGGAGTTCGTCGAGCGCCTCCGCGGCGCCGGCCACGAGGCGAGCCGCGCGCACTACCGCGGCACCGCCGTCAAGAGCACGGCCTCGATCCCCGAGATGCGCGAGGCGGTCCTCGGCGACGGCGCGGACTGACGGCGCCGTTCCGGGCGACCGCGGCCGCTTCCCGCGGTCGGCACCCCCCTGCTTTTGTCGCGGTCGACCGAAACGCCGGACGTGTCTCGACACTCGCGCACCGCGTTCGGCACGGCTCGGCGCGTCGCCGACCTCGCGATCGACCGGCAGGTGACGTTCCTCGCGGCCGCCATCGCCTACTACGCGTTCGTCTCGCTCGTCCCCGCGCTCCTGCTGCTCGTCGTCGTCGCCACCGCCGTCTTCGGCGAGACTATCGCCGCGGAGCTGGTCGCGTCGACGGGCGAGTTCCTCACGCCGGCCGGCGAGGAGGCGGTCGTCGCCGCCGTCTCCTCCGCCGGCGGCCGGACCGGCGCGAGCCTGCTCGGGCTCGGCGTGCTGCTGTGGTCGACGCTGAAGGTGTTCCGCGGGCTCGACACGGCGTTCGTCTCCCTCTACGGCGGCGACGAGCCGCCGGGCTTCCTCAAGCAGGTCGCCGACGCCGCCTCTGTCGTCGTCGCCGTCGGCGTCGGCATCGGCGTGATGGTCGCCGTCGGCGCGTTCGTCGCGGCCGCGGACGTGCTTCCCCTGATCGAGGCGGCGAGCGTCCTCGCCCTCCCCCTCTTCCTCGCCGCCGTCTTCCTCCCCATGTACTACGTCCTCCCGCAGCCGTCGATCGGCGTCCGCGAGGCGCTGCCGGGCGCGGCGTTCGCGGCGGTCTGCTGGACGCTGCTCCAGGCCGGGTTTCAGGTGTACGCCGCGGGCGCCGCGCAGTACCAGGTGTACGGCGTCATCGGCGGGGTCCTCCTCCTGGTCACCTGGCTGTACCTCGCGGCCGTCGTCGTCGTCCTCGGCGGCGCGATCAACGTGGTGATCGCGGGGCGGGGCGACGACGGCGACGGTCTCCGGAACGGCGGGCCGGAGGGCCCCGTCACCCCCTCGGACGACGCCGCGGACCGGCAGTTACAACAGGACCGCGACCGACCCACGGGTATGAACGGCGAGTCGGATCCCGACGGGGACGACGGCGAGCGGCCGCGCGGCGCGCCGGACGTCGCCGCCCTCGAAGCGGAGGTCCGGGAGCTGCGGTCGCAGCTCGACGAGTTCGAGGACGACGTGGAACGCCGCACGGTCGACAAGCCCGAGGTCGAGTCGGAGCTGAAGCGGTACGTGCGCTCGCGGATGCGCCGCGGCCACGCCCGCGGCTGGGGCCCGTACCTCGTGTTGCTGTACGGCACCGTGCTGACGCTCGCGGCGCTGACCTCCCTTCAGGGGATCTACGCGATCGGCGCCATCGTCGTCCTCGGGCTCTCGACGCTCGGCCTGTACACGATCTTCGTCGTCGTCGGCATCGGCCTCAACCTGATCGAGACGCCCGGCAAGGCGCTCGACTACGCCCGCCGCCGCGGCGATGACTGACCGGGTGATCGACGCGTGACCGGACTCGTCTCCGCCGAGCGCGGGCTGGGCGAGACCGCGTTCGTCGACGCGCTCCCGGAGTTCGTCGTCGTCGTCTTCGCGGCCGTCACCCACCTCGCGGACCCGTGGTTCCTCTTCGCGCTGCTCGCGGTCGGCTACTGGTTCGCGAGCGAGGAGGTCGCGGGGTCGCCGCGCCGCGCCGGCGCGACGGCCATCGCGGCCGTCACCTGCGCGTACGCCGCGACGGCGCTCGGCAAGGCGTGGTTCGCGGTCCCCCGACCGCCCGGCGCGATGCCCCCCGCCGACGTCCCGACGTGGCTCCCCGCGCTCCTGTCCGGGTGGTACGAGGCGCAGGTGCTCTCCGACGGGTTCGGCTTCCCGAGCGGTCACGCCACCGGCGGCGCGGCGGCGTACCTCGCCGTGGCCCTGTTGTACGACCGGTTCTGGACGGACCGTGCCCGCTACGTCGCGGCCGCCGCGGTCGCGGTCGCCGTCGCGGCCTCGCGGGTGGTCATCGAGGTCCACTACCTCGTCGACGTGCTCGCGGGGCTGGCCGTCGGCGCGGGGACGGTCGCCGTCGCGCTGCGGCTCGCGGGCGACCCGCGCGTCCGTCGCTCGACGAGCACGGAGGAGACGGCGGCCGGCCCGACCGCCGCGCTGAACCCCGCCCCGGCGTTCCTGCTCGCGGCGGTCGTCTCGACCGGCGCGCTGGGCGTCGCCGTCGCGGGGGGACACACCGGCGAGGTGGTCGAGGCGGGAATCGGGATCGCCACCGGCGCCGGCGGCGCGGTCGGCTGGCGGCTCGTGGAGGGCGACGAGCCCGCGGTCCCGGTCCGCGTCGCGGTCCCCGCGCTCGCGGTCACCGGCGGGCTCTGGGTCGGCGCCTACGCGCTCGCCGGGACGCTCCCGGTGACGCTCGTCGCCACGACCGCCGCCGTGGTCGCCGTCGTCGCGCTGCCCGCGCTGCCGGAGCGGATCGAGGCGATGAACGGCGCCCCGAACTGAATCGTTCTCCGAGCGGTCGTCGCGGTTCCCTCCCGACCCCGCATCGTCGTCGACCGACGAACTGGGCGCTACGGGGCTTCGGAAAACCGAGAGAGGAGCGGCCGAATCAGTCGTCTTCGAGCGCCTGCGCGATGCGCTGGAGCTGCCGGGTCGCGTCGCGGACCTCGTCGCGGAGCTGGCGCACCTCGCGGACGAGCTCCTCGTTGCCGCCGTCGTCGCCGCGAGCGCCCTGCTCGCCCTGCGCCCCGGGGCCGCCGCCCATCCCGGGGGGGCCGCCCGCGCCGCCGGGACCCCCGCCGCCGCCCATCATGCCGGACATCATCTGCGCGAAGGGGTTGCCGCCGCCCCCGCCGCCCATCCCGGGCGGGCCGCCGCCGCCCATCATCTCCTCGGGTTCGGGTCGGTCGCCCTCCTCGCGCTCCTCTTCGCGTCGCTCGCGGATCTCCTCGACGCGCTCGCGGAAGGACTTCTCCTCGCCGTCGCCGTCGGCGGAATCGCCCTGTTCGCCGGCCTCGCCGTTCTCGGGGTCGGTGGCGTCGTCGTCTGCCATGCGCCACGATTCGGCGGCGCCGCCGAAAAGGGTTGTCGTGGCGCCCGCGACGGAGTGTTTATAAGTCGGGGGCGGGCGGCGGCCACCGGACGGAGCCGCGTCGGCCTCGCGACCGGGCAGCGGTCGGCCCCGCCGTCACGCGCGCACGAGGCGGTGGCAGTTCGGGCACTCCGCGGGCTCCCCGTCGCCGCCGGCCGCCGGGACGCGGTCGCCGCAGTTCGGACAGCGCGTCCGGGTGCGCGCGTACTCGGTGCGCGACCGGACGGCGGATCGGTCGGTGTCGTCCGTCATACCTAATTGTCAACGAATACCATACAAATAGCTTACCCGTGTATTCCTAAAACACGATTTAGGCCGCGAACGGGCCGAAGCGTCGTTCGCGCCGACTACTCGTGCCCGGAGACGCGGACCGGCTCGTACGGTTCCTCCAGCCACTCGACGTCCGAGTCGGAGAGGTCGACGTCGAGCGCCTCGACCGCGTCTTCGAGGTGTTCGACGCTCGTCGTGCCGACGATCGGCGCGTCGACCGAGTCCTTCTCGAACAGCCACGCAAGGGCGACCTGGGCCATCTTCACGCCCTTCTCGGCGGCGAGCTCCTCGACGCGCTCGTTGACCTCGCGCCCGCCGCCCTCGCGGTAGGGGTGCGCGTAGAGGTGCTCCTCCGTCTCGCCGCGGAGGGTGGCGTCCACCTCCTCGTGCGGGCGCGTCAGGTAGCCGCGCGCGAGCGGGCTCCACGGCATCACGCCGACCCCCTCCTTCTCGCAGAGCGGGAGCATCTCGCGCTCCTCCTCGCGGTACGCGAGGTTGTAGTGGTTCTGCATCGTCGCGAACCGCTCGTACCCCTCGCGCTCGCTGACGCGGAGCGACTCCGCGAACTGGTGGGCCCACATCGAGGAGGCGCCGACGTACCGCACGTCGCCGCGCCGGACCGCGTCGTCGAGCGCGGCGAGCGTCTCCTCGATCGGGGTGTCGTCGTCCCATCGATGGATCTGGTAGAGATCGATCGTGTCCATCCCCAGGCGATCGAGGGAGTTCGACAGCTCCTGTTCGATCGCCTTCCGCGAGAGCCCGCCCGAGTTCGGGTTCGACTCGTCCATCCGGAAGTACCCCTTCGTGGCGACGACGAACTCGTCGCGGTCGTACCCGTCGAGCGCCTCGCCGAGGACGCGCTCGCTCTCGCCGTTCGAGTACATGTTGGCGGTGTCGAAGAAGTTCACCCCGAGGTCGACCGCGCGCTCGACGAGCTCTTTCCCTTCCTCCTCGTCGAGGACCCACTCGCGCCAGTCGGAGTCCCCGAAGCTCATGCAGCCGAGACAGATCTTCGAGACGGTGGTGCCGGTGTTCCCGAGGGTCGTGTACTCCATACGTCGATCAGTTCGGGCCGAGACAAAAAGCTACGCGCGGCGGCGGGGATCGCAGGGTGAGACGGCTCGACCCGGAAATATCAGAGGTCCCGGAACGACGCCGTGTACACGAGGAACGCGCCGGTGAGGATGACGAACGCGAGGAAGGTGACGAGCGCGAGCACGTTCGCGACCGGCGCGAGCGGGGCGAGGAAGGGCTCGCCGGTCGAGTCGAGCACCAGCACTGCGAGGAGGGCGGCGATCAGGCCGAGCAGCCAGTTCGTGAGAATGTCGTCCATGGCTCGCCCGTCACGCGGGGGCGACAAAAAGCCGCGGATGCGGCGGCGACGCGCGGGAGAGCGGCGGCGGTCGGGAGCCGCGGCCGCGCGGGGCGCCGCCGGAGCTATGGCGCTCGCACCCCTGATACGGGACGTGAGCGACCGGACCACTTGCTGGCTGCTCGGCGACCAGCTCAACCCCGACCTCGACGTCCTCGACGCGGCCGACGACGTGCTGCTGATCGAGGCGCACGGCTTCGCCGACCGGAAGCCGTACCACGCCCACAAGCTGACGCTCGTGTTCTCGGCGATGCGGCACTTCCGCGACGAACTCCGCGAGCGCGGCCGCGACGTGACGTACGTGCGGGCGGAGTCGTTCGGCGAGGGCCTCGACGAGTTCTTCGCGGAGCGGGAGACGGAAATGGGCGGCCGGGACGGGGACGGCGACGCGGGCGATGACGACGGCCCGCACTTGCGACTCATGCGCCCCGCGAGCCACGGCGCCGGCGAGCGGCTCCGCGAACTGGTCGCCGACCGCGGCGGGACCCTCGAACTCGTCGACAACGAGCTGTTCTGGACGACGCCGAGCGACTGGCGCGAGTGGGCCGGCGAGGGGGAGACGGAAATCGGCGCCGACGGCGCCGCCGACCGGACCTACCGACAGGAGAACTGGTACCGCCACGTCCGCCGCGAGACGGGGGTGTTGATGGACGGCGAGGAGCCGGTCGGCGGCGAGTGGAACTACGACGACCTGAACCAGGAGACCCCGCCGGACGACTGGGAGCCGCCCGGGCGGCCGAGGTTCGAGCCGGACGAGCTGACGCGCGGGACCCACGCGTGGGTCCGCGAGCGGTTCGATACGTGGGGGAACGACTCGCTCGACGGGTTCGCGTGGCCGGTTACCCGCGAGGGGGCGCGCGAGGCGCTCGACCGCTTCGTGCGCGCGGGGCTCCCGGCGTTCGGTCGGTATCAGGACGCGATGGTCGGCGGCGAGCCGTTCCTGTCGCACTCGCTGCTCTCGCCGGCGATCAACCTCGGGCTGCTCGACCCGCGCGAGCCCGTCAGGGCGGTCGAGCGCGCCTACGCGGAGCGCGGGGTCGAGCCGGGCGCGTACGACCCCGCCGAGCACGGCGAAGTCGGCGCGGGTGCGGAGGCGACCTCGCTCGACGAGTTCGGCGGCGACGAGTTTGACGGCGACGAGGCGGGCGACGGTGCCGGGGAGGAGACGGAAGCGGCGGCGGGCGAGGAGCCCGCCCCCGTCCCGCTCAACGCCGCGGAGGGGTTCGTCAGACAGGTGATCGGCTGGCGGGAGTTCGTGCGCCACGTCTACCGCGAGGCGATGCCGGAGCTGGCCGAGGCGAACCGGCTGGGACAGGAGCGCGACCTCCCGCCCGCCTACTGGGACGGCGACACCGACATGCGGTGTCTCTCGGAGGCGGTCGGCCACGTCCGCGAGTACGGCTACGCCCACCACATCGAGCGGCTGATGGTGTTGTCGAACTTCGCGCTGGTGTACGGCGCCGACCCGGCCGAGCTGAACGAGTGGTTCCACCTCGGCTTCGTCGACGCGTACCACTGGGTGACGACGCCGAACGTCGTCGCCATGGGGTCGTTCGGCACGGACGTGCTCTCCTCGAAGCCGTACGCCTCCTCGGGGAGCTACGTCAACCGGATGAGCGACCACTGCGCGGACTGCCGGTACGCCGTCTCGCGGACCACGGGCGAGGGCGCTTGCCCGTTCAACGCGCTCTACTGGGACTTCTTAAAGGAGAACGAGGAGACGCTGCGGGGCACCGGCCGGATGGGACTGATGTACTCGCACGTCGACGACAAGGACGACGCGGAGTGGGAGTCGATCCGCGAGCGCGCGGCGCAGGTCCGCGAGCTGGCGGCCGAGGGGTGTTTATAGGCGCTACTCGCCGCCCGCGAGCCGGCGCAGCCGCGGGAGCGCCTGCTCGTAGCCCAGCCCGACGACCCCGACGTACAGCGCGAGCAGCCCCATGCCGACGGCCCAGGCGCCGAGGACGAGGTCGCCGCCCGAGACCGCGGAGAGTCCGAAGCGTTCGAGGACGACGCCGACCGCGGCGGCCGCGCCGGCGCCGAGGGTGACGGCGAGGAGTTCGACGAGTTCGACCGCGACGGCGGGTACTTCGACCATATCGGAGGGGAACGGTCGGCGATTATGACTCTTTCGGGAGAACGGTGAACGGCGGGCGGGCGTCGACGACGGCCGAGGCGCCCGGGTCGCGTGCGGTCACTTCAGCCCGAACGACCGCATGGCGGTGTCGACGAGCCCCTTCGCGATCAGCGCGAGGCCGGCGATCAGCAGCATCACCGCGCCGGCGATGACGGGGTCGCGAACGGTGATGATGCCGACCGCGACGAAGACGACGAGGACGCCGACGATCCCTTCGACTCCCAGTGTGTCGCGCATGTCGTCGGGTGGCCGTCGGTCGGGCTTAAAACGGAGGGATATCGGCGGGGCGGTGTTCAGATAAGGATTGAAAGGTGAGGCGGTACGTTTTCAAAGTGATTCATGCCCGAAAACGACCGCCTCAGCGGCTGTTTAGACGAGATCAACTTAGAGTTTGTGGAGCGAGAGGCAACACCGAAGTTGTTGATGAAGCTCAGTATTCAGCTTCATTTGTCTGGACTATCGCTTTCGAATACTGTTTCGTTTCTTGAGGTATTCGGTGTTGAACGAGTGCGCTCTACCGTTCACAACTGGGTTCACAAAGCCGATCTACAGCCGGAATCTGGTCGGAGCCCGAATCACGTTGCGGTTGATGAGACTGTGATTCGGCTTGATGATGAACAATATTGGCTGTACGCTGCTGTCGATCCGGAAACAAATGATCTGCTTCACACACAGCTTGAGCCGACGACAAATAACGCTCTCGCAGATCGGTTTTTCGCTGATCTGCGTGATAAACACGACGTGGATGACGCAACCGTTCTCGTAGATGGATCAGCTTCACTTCAGCGAGCCTGTCGCAAACACGACCTCGATTTCAAATATGAACGACATGGAAATCGGAACAGCGTCGAACGTGTCTTTCGTGAGATAAAACGCAGAACTACCAGTTTCTCAAACTGTTTTAGCAACGCCAAAGCAGAAACTGCTGACGAGTGGCTCAGATCGTTCGCTTTCGCATGGAACCAGCTTATCTGAACACTACGATCGGCGGCGGAGAGCGGCCCTTTTATTTCCAAGAGCGCGTATCACCGCGTACGCATGAGCAACGGAGACGGCGGCGGTCAGGACGACCTCCGGATGCCCGACGACGACGAGGTGTTCGCGGAGGTCGTCGAGATGCTCGGCGCGAACCGCGTCAAGGTGCGCTGTGCGGACGGGAAACAGCGGACCGCGCGCATCCCCGGCCGGATGCAAAAGCGGGTGTGGATCCGCGAAGACGACATCGTTCTCGTCGAGCCGTGGGACTGGCAGGACGAGAAGGCCGACATCTCGTGGCGCTACGAGAAGAGCGAGGCGGAACGGCTCCGCGAGGAAGGCCACTTACAATAACTCGGTTGGCGTGGATCGACGTGAGACGTCGCGGGGGTTCCGGCCGCTTATTTATAAATATCTGACTGCGGGCTGGTAGTGACCGTTATCAAAGCCTCGGCCGCCCGTTTTTAAACCGTTGCTGGCGGATCGAGGGCGAACACCGCCAAAGCTTCGGCCGCTCACTTATAAATAGCTGACAGTAGATCGACGGCGAACACCGCCAAAGCCCCAGTCGCGAGGGCTCGGTGCGCTCGCTGCGGTCCTCGTCGCTCGCTCCGCTCGCTCCTGCGGTCCTTACGTCGCGCGCCTTCGCCCTCGCGACTGCCCCTTTGAGTCCCGCCCCGCCCCGCAACCGCGCCTCACGCCTCCCCAACCTCGTCGGGCGCGTCCTTCGGGCTCCCTTCGGTCGCCCTCGGAGCGCCCGACTCCCTCGCGCGTGCTCCTCGCGCCCAAGGGCGCTCGGAGGCGCGCGCCACCGCATCTCGTATCGCGTTGGTGTCGCTGCCGTCGCGCCGCTCGCGCGGTTTTTAAGTCCGAACGGCGCCCAGTAATGCTATGCTCCGGCTCGCGATGACGACCGACGCGGAGACGTTCGAGCGCGTGCGCGAGCCGCTCGCGGACCGCGGCATCGAGGTCGACCACGTGCGGGCGAAAGAGCGGTCGCTCCGGGTTTCGGACGGTGAAGGCGACGCTTCGCCGGCGGCCGACCCCGAGGAGTTCGCGGGATTCGACGCCGGCCTCGTCTACCCCACCCGCCTGATGGAGGGTGCGGTCGTCGACGAGCGCCTCGGCGTCCCGTGGGTGAACGGCCGCGATGCGGTCGTCGCCTCGCGCAACAAGGCGGGCGTGCTGGCGCGGCTGTCGGCCGCCGGGCTCTCGACGCCGAAGACGACGCTCGTGTCGAACCCCGTCGACGAGTCGGTCGTCGTCGACGCCGCGAGCGAGTTCTCTTACCCCGTCGTCGTGAAGCCGAACTCCGCGACCCGCGGCGTCGGCGTCGCGACCGCGACCGACCTCGACTCGCTTTTGGGCGTCGTCGACTACCTGAACCTGATCCACGACTACCGCGCCACCGGCGACAAGTCGTTCCTGATCCAGGAGTACCTGCCCGACGCGCGCGACTACCGCGCGATGGTCGTCGACGGCGCGTACGCCGGCGCGGTCGAGCGCGTCCTCGACGACGACGCGCTCGCCGCGGGCCGGTGGAAGCACAACGTCCACCGCGGCGCGACGGCCGAGGGGGTCGAGTTGGACCCCGCGGCGCGCGAGCTCGCGGAGCGCGCGGCCGAGACGCTCGGAATCGACTACCTCGGCGTCGACCTGCTCGCGACGGACGACCGGCTCGTCGTCAACGAGACGAACGCGCGCCCGACGGTCGACGCCGCGACGAAGTACGCGGACGACTTCTACGACCGGTTCGCGGCGCTGATCCGTCGGACGGCAGAAACAGCATAAAAACGGGCGATCGGCTCAGACCAGGTCGATCGAGGCGCTGTCCTCGTCGCGGTCGAACGAGACCTCCAAGACGCCGTTGTTGAACGTCGCGTCCGCGGAGTGCTCGTCGACGGGCGCGGGGAGTTCGACCGTCTCGTCGTACTCGCGCCGGTCGGAGACGGCCGAGATGGTGAGCGCGTCGCCGTCGCAGCGCAGCGAGAGGTCCTCCTTCTCGACGGCGGGGAGGTCGGCGACGAGACGCACCGACTCCTCCGTGGTGTACGCGTCGACGTGGGTGTCGGAGCCGAACCCCGCGTCGTCGGCCGACTGCGCGTCCGCGTTGGCCATCTCGTTCATCATCCGCTCGATCTCCTCGAAGAAGTCTCCGAACGGATCGTCGCGGTCGTCTCTGTCCATACCTCCCGTGAGGTCGCTGACTCCGATAAGCCTTCTGTCGGTCGCCGTTTCGGCCGCTACCCGCCCCGCGACGAGCGGGCAACGAGCAGCGACGAGCGGGCAACGAGCAGCGACGAGCGACGCGAACCCGCCGAGACCGACCGAGATCGCCGAGACCGACCGAGATCGCCGAGACCGACCGTAACAAATTCGAACGATTATGACGGTCTCGGCGCGACTGGGCCGGATTTAAGTAGTTGCGGGTCGCTTTTTTCGAACATGAGTAAATCGTATCTGGCTGCCGGCGACGACGTGAGCGACGACGAGGTCGTGCGGGTGGGGCTCAACGGCTTCGGTCGCATCGGGCGCAACGTGTTCCGCGCGGTGTTGGAGAGTCCGCGGATCGAGCTCGTCGGGATCAACGACGTGATGGACTTCGACGACATGGGGTACCTCGCGAAGTACGACACCGTCATGGGCCGGCTTGACGGCGTCGAGCGCGACGGCGACGAGCTGACGATCGGCGGCACCTCGGTCCCGCTGTTCAACGTTCAGGACCCCGCGGACCTCCCGTGGGACGAGCTCGACGTCGACGTCGCCTTGGAGTGTACGGGCATCTTCCGCACCCGCGACGACGCGAGCGCGCACCTCGACGGCGGCGCCGACACCGTGATCATCTCGGCGCCCCCGAAGGGCGACAAGCCGGTCAAACAGCTCGTCTACGGCGTCAACCACGACGAGTACGAGGGCGACGACGTCGTCTCGAACGCCTCCTGCACCACGAACTCCATTACTCCGGTCGCGAAGGTACTGGACGACGAGTTCGGCATCGACGCCGGCACCCTCACCACCGTCCACGCCTACACCGGCTCCCAGAGCCTCATCGACGGGCCGATGGGGAAGCGCCGCCGCGGCCGCGCGGCCGCCGAGAACATCGTCCCCACCTCGA
Organism: Halorubrum trapanicum; assembly: GCF_002355655.1. Classification (NCBI taxonomy): domain Archaea; kingdom Methanobacteriati; phylum Methanobacteriota; class Halobacteria; order Halobacteriales; family Haloferacaceae; genus Halorubrum; species Halorubrum trapanicum. The sequence continues at coordinate 1,988,417 of NZ_AP017569.1, forward strand.
CCGGCGCCGCGGGCGCCGCCCAGGAGGTCCTCCCGCAGCTTGAGGGGAAGATCGACGGGATGGCGATGCGCGTGCCGGTCCCGACCGGCTCCATCACCGAGTTCGTCGTCAGCCTCGACGAGGACGTCACCGAGGAGGAGGTCAACGCCGCCTTCCGTGACGCCGCCGACTCCGGCCCGCTCGCGGGCGTCCTCGGCTACACCGACGACGAGGTCGTCTCCTCTGACATCGTCGGGCTCCCCTTCTCCAGCTACGTCGACCTCCGGTCGACGAACGTCATCGCCGGCGGGAAGCTGCTGAAGATCCTCACCTGGTACGACAACGAGTACGGCTTCTCGAACCGGATGCTCGACATGGCCGCGTACGTTCAGGACGAGGCCTGAACGCCCGACCGCGGTTGAAGAGCGAGGCCCGACACCCGGGCGGTAACGTTCCCCCGGAGGACAACCGCTTAAATACCTCATCGACGACCACTCACTCATGCCCACGTTCGACACCATCGACGACCTCCCGGCCGACTCGCGCGTCCTCGTCCGACTGGACCTCAACTCCCCGATCGAGAACGGCGAACCGCAGGACAACCGCCGCTTCGAGCGCCACGCGGAGACCGTCCGCGAACTGGCCGACGCCGGTCACCGCGTCGTCCTCATGGCCCACCAGGGACGCCCCGGCCGCGACGACTTCACCTCGCTCGCCGGCCACGCGGAGATCCTCGCCGACCACGTCGGCCGCGACGTGGCGTTCGTCGCGGACACGTACGGCGACGAGGCGCTCGAAGCGATCGACGCGCTCGAAGCGGGGGAGGTGCTCCTCTTGGAGAACACCCGGATGTGCGACGACGAACTCCCCGAGGAGTCCCCCGAGGAGAAGGCGGAGACGGAGTTCGTCGAGACGCTCGCGCCGCGCTTCGACGCGTACGTCAACGACGCCTACTCGGCGGCGCATCGGAAACACGCCTCGCTGGTCGGCTTCCCGCTCGTCCTTCCCGCGTACGCGGGCCGCGTGATGGAGACGGAGTACGAGGCCAACACCGCCATCGCGACCCGCGAGTTCGACGGGCCCGTCACCATGGTCGTCGGCGGGACGAAGGCGACCGACGTGATCGGCGTGATGGACGCCTTAGACGACAAGGTGGACCGCTTCCTCCTCGGCGGCGTCGCGGGGGAACTGTTCCTGCGCGCCGCGGGCCACCCGGTCGGTCGCGACGTGGGAGAGATGGACCTGTTCGACGAGCAGTGGGAAGAGAACCGCGAGCTGATCGAGTCGGTCCTTGACGAGCGCGGCGACGCGATCCGGCTCGCGAGCGACCTCGCGTACGAGGGCGACGACGGCGAGCGCGCCGAGGTCGAAGTCGAGGCGATCGACGAGAAGGAGACGGGGTACCTCGACGTGGGCTCGGCGACGGTCGCAGACTACGAGCCCGCGATCCGCGAGTCCGACGCCGTCTTCGTGAAGGGCGCGCTCGGCGTCTTCGAGGACGAGCGGTTCGCGGACGGCACCGTCGGCGTCCTCGAAGCCATCGCGGAGACGGACTGCTTCTCGGTCGTCGGCGGCGGCGACACCTCCCGGGCCATCGAGATGTACGGCCTCAGCGAGGCGGACTTCTCGCACGTCTCTATCGCGGGCGGCGCGTACATCCGCGCGCTAACGGGCGAGCCGCTCCCGGCGGTAGAGGTCTTGGAAGCGGCGGCGGAACGGCAGTAGAAGGGCGAGCGGCCTCGAAGCGGGGCTAAGCGTTCAAGTCGGGCGACCGGCTACTCCTTGACGTCGAGGTCGAACTGCTCGTTCTCCGTGACCGCGTTGAGGACGACGCTCGTGTTCGACTCGCGGATGTCCGCGTCCGTGAGGATCGACTTGATCTGGTCGTTCATCCCGTCCGTGTCGGTGAACTTCCCGATGGCGATCACGTCGTAGTCGCCGGTGACCTCGTAGACGCTCACCATCTGTTTCTCCTGGCGCAGCTTCTCCGTGACGTCCGGCAGCGCGCTCCCCTCCACTTTGAGCTGGAGCACGGCCGTCACGTCGTAGCCGAGCTTGTCGTAGTCGACGACGGGGGTGTACCCTCGAATCACGCCCTCCTCTTCGAGGTCGCGGAGGTGGTTCGAAACGGTCGTCACCGAGACGTCGAGCTCGTCGCCCAGGCTCCGGAGACTCGCGCGGCCGTTGCTGAGCAGCGAGTTGATAAGCTTCGCGTCGAGGTTTTCGTACGTCATCACACCGATCCACGCTTTCGGGGGTTTAGAATTTTACGAACGTCCAGCAGTTTTGCCTGTCCGGCGGTTCATGCGCCAAGCGATAAGGCCTTTATACTGGCAGATAACGAATCAAGCGTCCAGAACATGACGGACGAACACGCGAAACCGGACGGCGGCCTCACGGCCAAAGAACAGGCGGTACTCGACGAGATCGAAGAACAGAACGTCGATTTCCTGCGGCTCCAGTTCACCGACATTCTCGGTGTGGTGAAGAACGTCTCCGTCCCCGCCCACCAGGCGGAGAAGGCGTTCACCGAGGGAATCTACTTCGACGGCTCCTCCATCGAGGGGTTCGTGCGCATCCAGGAGTCGGACATGCGGCTCGTCCCCGACCCCGACACGTTCGCGGTGCTCCCGTGGCGCAGCGACGGTGACGGTGACAGCGGCGCCGCGCGGCTCATCTGTGACATCGTCGACACCGACGGCGAACCGTTCGCCGGCGGTCCGCGTCAGGTCCTCAAGAGCGTCCTCGCAGAAGCCGAGGAGATGGGCTACTCCGTCTCCATCGGTCCCGAGCCGGAGTTCTTCCTGTTCGAGAAGGACGACGACGGCAACGCGACGACGATCCCGCACGACAACGGCGGCTACTTCGACCTCGCTCCCAAGGACCTCGCGTCCGACGTGCGCAAGGAGATCATCTTCACCTTAGAGGAGATGGGCTTCGAGATCGAGGCCTCGCACCACGAGGTCGCCGAGGGCCAACACGAGATCAACTTCAAGTACGACGACGCGCTCACGACCGCGGACAACATCGCGACGTTCCGCGCCGTCGTCCGCGCGGTCGCCGAGCAGCACGACCTCCACGCGACGTTCATGCCCAAGCCGATCGCCGACATCAACGGCTCGGGCATGCACAGCCACATCTCGCTGTTCGACGAGGACGGCAACGCCTTCGCCGACGACGACGACGAGTTCAACCTCAGCGAGACCGCCTACCAGTTCATGGGCGGTATCCTGAACCACGCGCCCGCGTTCACGGCCGTCACCAACCCGACCGTGAACTCCTACAAGCGCCTGGTGCCCGGTTACGAGGCGCCCATCTACGTCGCGTGGTCCGACACGAACCGCTCGGCGCTCGTCCGCGTGCCCGACGCCGCGGGCGTCTCCGCGCGCTTCGAGGTCCGCAGCCCCGACCCGTCCTGTAACCCCTACCTCGGCATGGCGTCGCTCATCGCCGCCGGCCTCGACGGGATCAAGACCGAGGCGGACCCCGGCGACCCGGTCCGCGAGGACATCTACGAGTTCGACGACGAGAAGCGCGAGGAGTACGGCATCGAGACGCTCCCGCCGAACCTCGGCGCCGCCGTCGAGGAGCTCGAGGCGGACGAGGTGCTGCAGGACGCGCTCGGCCCCCACACCTCCGAGAAGTTCGCCGAGGCGAAGTCCCAGGAGTTCAGCGAGTACCTCACCCAGGTGTCGCAGTGGGAGGAGGACCGCTACCTAGAGACCTTCTGAGGCGACGGCGCGGCCCAACGTTTCGACTTCTTTCGGTCTCTCTCGGCTTTCTCGTGCCGTCCGGTTTCGCTTCGTCGAGCGTTTTTCGAGCGGGAGCGGTTCGTCCCCCGGCGAGCGCGTGAACCCGACGAGCGATCGATTACGGGAGTAGGTGTAGTACGTTGTGGGGGTAGTGTTCAGATAAGCTGATTCCATGCGAACGCGAACGACCTGAGCCACTCGTCAGCAGTTTCTGCTTCGGCGTTGCTGAAACAGTTTGAGAAACTGGTAGTTCTGCGTTTTACCTCACGAAAGACACGTTCGACGCTGTTCCGATTTCCATGTCGTTCGTATCTGAAATCGAGGTCATGTTTGTCACAGGCACGGTGAAGTGGAGTCGCGCCATCAACGAGAAAGATCGCGTCATCCACATCGTGTTTTTCGCGGAGTTCCGCGAAGAACTGATCTGCGATCACGTTCGTTCTTGTCGGCTCAAGCTTTGTATGGAGTAAATCGTTTGAATCGGGATCGACAGCGGCGTACAGCCAATATTGTTCATCGTCAAGCTGAATCACGGTTTCATCGACCGCAACGTGATTCGGGCACCGACCAGATTCCGGCTGTAGATCGGCCTTGTGAACCCAGTTATGAACAGTAGATCGAACCCGATCAACACCAAATACCTCAAGAAACGAAACAGTATTCGAAAGCGATAATCCAGCAAGATGGAGCTGAATACTGATCTTCATCAACAACGTCGGTGTTGCCTCTCGCTCCACAAACTCTAAGTTGATCTCGTCTAAACAGCCGCTGAGCCGGTCGTTTTCGGGCATGAATCACTTTGAAAACGCACCGCCTCACCTTTCAATCCTTATCTGAACACCGTCGTTGTGGGGGGGGGACCGTTTATAAGATGGATCGCGGTGTTGCTGTCGGCTGTTTATAAATGGTTGAGGCTGGTGGGGTGACAACCGTCAAAGCCCCAGTCGCGAGGCGGCAGCACGCTCGCTGCGCTCCTCACTCGGTCGCTACAGCTCCCTCGTTGCGGTGCTTACGTCGCCTGCGGCCGCCTCGCGACTGCCCCTTTGAGTCCCACCCCGACCGCCCAGCACCGCAGCCTCACGCCTCCCCAACCTCGTCAGTCGCCTCCGCTTCGCTCCGGCGACTGACTCCCTCGCGGGCTGGCTCGCGGCCGCCGGTGGCGGCCGCTCGCAGGCGCGCCACCGCCTACCATTTATAAGCCCCCGTCGCCGTCGCTCATCGCCTTTTAAATATGCTCCCGCCACCGCCGATCTACGATACTCACTCCCGGTATCGATCGCGTTCGTACGAACCGCAAAAAAACCGCGCCGCAAGCGCTTTTACCGTCAGTTCGGCCCGTCTAACACTCCGACCAGCCGCACGACTCGCACGTCTTGCAGCCCTCGGAGTAGTAGAGGTTCATGCCGCCGCACTCGGGGCACTCGGGCGACTCGCCCGCCGCGATGAGCTCCTGGGTCGAGTCGTCGGCGCCGGCGGCGTCGTCGGCCGCCGTCGGCTCGGACCCGCTCGGAGCCTCGGTCGCCGCGCCGGCGTCGACCGCGCCGCCGTCGGTCTGACTCGGGCGGCCCGGGCCCGACGCGGACTCCTCGACGTCGTCGAGGCTCTGCTGTTGGGGGATCCCCTTGTCGACGTCGTCGTCGAGGTAGCGCCGGAGCGCGGTGCCGATCGCGTCGGGGATCGACTGGATCTGCTCGCCCTTGTCCCAGGCGACCTTCGGGCTCCGGGTGCCCTGGAGCTCGTCGACGATCTCCTCGGGGTCGACGCCGGAGCGGAGCGCCGTCGAGATGACCTTCGCGAGCGCCTCCGTGAAGGAGTTGGTGTAGCCGCCGGAGTGGCCGATGTTCGCGAACAGCTCGAACGGCAGCCCGTTCTCGTCCTCGTTGATGGTGACGTACAGCTTGCCGTAGCCCGTCTCGACGCGCTGCGTGACGCCGTTCAGTGAGTCGGGACGCGGGCTGCGCTCGCTGTAGTCGATCCGGGGCTGCTCCGTCGTTTCGAGCAGGTCCGAGATCTCCGCGTCGATCGCGGCCTGAACGTCCTCGTTGTCGAGGAACGCCTCGACGCCGCCGAACACCTCGGAGATCTGCTCGACGATCGTCTCGGCCGCCTCGCTCTCGTCGGCGAACTCGGTGTTCTGCGCGCGCGTCGTGAGCACCTGCTTCGAGCGGGTGCCGTCGCGGTAGTAGGTGACGCCCTTCCCGCCGTTCTCGTAGATGTACTCGAAGACCTCCTTGGCGTCGCCGAGCGTGGAGTCGTTCGGCGCGTTCACGGTCTTCGAGATGGCGGAGTCGACGCCCTTCTGACAGGCGACCTGGACGCCGGCGTGGTCCTTCGCCGAGAGGTCGCCGGTGACGACGAACAGCTCGCCGATCGCGTTCGGCACGGTGTCGAGCCCCTCGACGCCGTCGAACTCGTTGGTCGCCATCTGCTCTTGAGCCTCCTGCTTGACGGCGTCGACGTCGACGTCGTTGGCCTCTAGCGTGCGCAGGAAGTAGTCGTCGAACTCGACGAGCATCTCGTCGCCCTGGACGTCGTCGGAGACGTTCTTGTAGTAGGCGACGTTGTAGATGGGCTCGCAGCCGCCGGTCGTGTTGCCGATCATCGACGTCGTGCCCGTCGGCGCGATCGTCGTCGTGTTGTGGTTGCGGATCGGGAAGCCGTCTTCCCACTCGTCGGCGTCGAGCCCGGTGTAGTGCTCGAACCAGTCGCGGTGCTCGGTCGGGTTCGCGTACTTCGAGTCCGCCCAGTCGTTGAACGTCCCGCGCTCCTCGGCGAGCTCGTGGGAGGCGAGCTTCGACTCGTGGTTGATGTGGGTCATCAGCTGCCGGGCGATCTCGTTGCCCGACTCGGAGCCGTAGCGGACGCCGAGCTGGACGTACAGCTGCGCGAGCCCCATGATTCCGAGCCCGATCTTCCGCATGTCCCGGACCTTCTCTTCGATCTCCGGGACCGGGAAGTCGGACATCGTGACGACGTTCTCGAGGAAGCGGGTGCCGTACGCGATCCGCTCTTCGAACTCCTCGAAGTCGATCGCCTCGTCTAAGAACGCCTCGACCGCGGCCGCCTCGGAGTCGTACTCGTCGGCGTGCTCGTCCGACCAGACGCGCCAGTCGGGCGCGTCGAGGTCCGCGAGCGTCGAGAGGTTGATGTGGCCGAGGTTACAGGCCTCGTACTCCTCGAGGGGCTGTTCTCCGCAGGGGTTTGTTGCGAGTATTCTATGGCTTGGATTTTCTTCTACATCGAACGAATGTTCCTTGTTGATGCGCTCCAAGTAAACGACCCCGGGCTCCCCGTTCTCGTGGGCGCCCTCGATCATGTGGTCCCAGATCTCGGCGGCCGGGACGGAGAGCTCCTCGCCGACCTCGACGTGTTCGCCGAGGCCGAACATGTCGTAGAGCTCCTTCGTCTCGGGGGTGGCGACGTGGGGCTCCTCCGTGCGCGGGTTGGTGAAGGTGAACTCCTCGTCGTTCTCCAGCGCCGCCATGAAGTCGTCCGTGACGCCGACGCTGATGTTGAAGTTCGAGAGGTGGCCCTCCACCGCGTTCCGGAGGTGTTCGGGCACCTTCCCGTCCTCGTCGATGAGGTCGCGGGCCTCCTCCAACGCGTCCGCGAAGGAGTTGTGCGTGAAGTCGTCGGGGTCGTTGAGCCGCAGCGAGTGGGCCAGGGAGACGTCCTTGTTCTTCGCGTGGATGAACTGGATGACGTCCGGGTGCGAGATGCGCATGACGCCCATCTGGGCGCCGCGGCGCGCGCCGCCCTGCGCGATCGTCTCGCACATCTGGTCGAACGTCCGCATGAACGTGATCGGCCCGGAGGCGATGCCGCCGGTGGAGCCGACCGCGTCGCCGTACGGGCGGAGCTTCCAGAACGCGTACCCCATGCCGCCGCCGGACTGGAACACCTCGGCCGCCTCCTTGGCGGTCTGGTGGATGTCGGTGATGTCGTCGCCCGGCGAGTCGACGAAACAGGCGGAGAGCTGCTGGAGCTCGTCGCCCGCGTTCATCAGCGTCGGGGAGTTCGGCATGAAGGAGAGCGACTCCATCCCCTGCCGGAACGTCTCGGCGGTCGCCTCGACGTGGTCGCGAACGCCCTCGGGCAGCTCGGGGACGACCGTCTCGTACGCGAACTTGTTGACGTTGTGAGCGGTGAGCGTCGTCTCCGCGTCGTCCTCGGCGGTCGTACCCGCGCCGAAGACCTCCTCGGCGAGCTCGTCGCGCCGCGGGTGATCGGGCTTCAGCTGGTCGGGCGTGACGGTGACCTCGACGCCCTGCTTTTCGGCCTCGAAGACGGCCTCCGCGAGCGCGACGTTGCGCGCGACGCGGTCGAACAGCTCCTCCTGGTCCTCGATCGGTTCGCCGTCCGCGTTCTTCCGGAGGTAGCGCGCGGGCAGGATGTTCCCGTAGGCGTTGCCCGTGAGGCGCTCCTCCATGGTGTCGCCCGTGGTTCGTTTGATCGGCAGTTCGACTCCGTCGGCGGAGACGCCGTCGCTGCTCATTCGGCGGCCACCCCGCTGGCTTGGCGTGGGATATGGATCATCAGTAGTGTTGGTGTACTGGCGAGGCGGGCCCTTGTAGGTTCGGATGTTCGGACCCGTCCGGCATCTACATGTCCGATTCGGTATGTAACGTCGGTCCGGGGCGTCTGACGCTGAATCCGGTACGTCGGTACGGAAGGGACTCCGGACACATAAGCGTAGGTAGACCGGAGTGAAACTGAACACTGACCGAACAAAACGGAAGACCGAAGCGGCCTCCCACCGGAACAGAAGGGGGGTTGCTCGGCGGTGGTTCCGGCGGCGGCGCCGGGTGCTCGCGTCCCTGTGGCGCGCGTTCGGACGAGTTCGCATCCGAATTCGACGCGAGTTTGCCGGACACCTATCAGAATTCGTACCCGGAGCGTCCATCGTCCCACAAGCTTATGCCCGGCGTCGCCGTGAGGCCGGACATGACCGCATCATCGCTCGCGCTCGCGGGGCTCGTCGCGCCGGCACAGGCCGCCCTGCTCGGAAGTCAGGTCGGGCAGCTGCTGGTCGCCTTAGTCGCCGTCGCACTGATAATCGTCGTCGGCAAGTTCGTGCTGAAGCTCGCGTGGCGGCTCGTCACGATCGGGATCGTCGTCGTCGCCGCGTTCTACGTGCTGTCGACGCTCGGACTGATATAAAAAACTCGTTCGGCCGCGCCGTCCGCTTACTGGAACGCGGCGCCCGGCTCGGCCTCGGTGCGGTCGACCTCAGACCGCTTGAACTGCTTTTCTATCTCCTCGTACCGCTCGCGCGTCTCGGGGGTGACGCTCGGGTTCACCTCGCTTAGCGCCTCCTCGAAGTGCGCCATCGTCACGCGGACGTTGCCGACGGACTCGCCGACCTCCTCGCGCGTGACGCTGCCGATGAACTCCCGAGAGGCGTTCATCGACGCCTCGCGGGCGACCGCCTCGATGTCGGCGCCCACGTACCCCTCGGTCTTGCGGGCCAGCGCGTCGAGGTCGACGTCGTCGGCCAGCGGCTTGTTCCGCGTGTGGACCTCGAAGATCCGGCGGCGCGCCGTCTCGTCCGGAACGGGCACGTGGACGTGCCGGTCCAGGCGGCCGGGGCGCAGCAGCGCCGAGTCGATGAGGTCCGGGCGGTTGGTCGTCGCGATGACGACCACGTCCTCCAGCGACTCGAGCCCGTCGAGCTCCGTCAGCAGCTGGGAGACGACCCGCTCGCCGACGCCGGAGTCGCCGGAGTTCGTCCCGCGCTCGGTCGCGATCGAGTCGATCTCGTCGAAGAACACGATCGTCGGCGCGTTCTCCCGGGCCTTGCTGAACACCTCGCGGACGCCCTTCTCGGACTCGCCCACGTACTTGTTCAGCAGCTCGGGCCCCTTGATCGAGATGAAGTTCGACTCGCTCTCGTTGGCGACGGCCTTCGCGAGCAGGGTCTTCCCCGTGCCCGGCGGGCCGTACATCAGGACGCCCTTCGCGGCCTGCATGTCCAGCTCCTCGAACACCTCGGGGTACTCCAGGGGCCACTGGATCGTCTCGCGGAGCCGCTCTTTGGTGTCCTCGAGGCCGCCCACGTCCTCCCAGGTGGTGTCGGGGACCTCCACGAACACCTCCCGCAGCGCGGAGGGTTCGATCCCCTTGATCGCCTCCTTGAAGTCCGACTCAGTCACCTGGATGGAGTTCAACACGTCGGCGTCGATCTCGTCGCTCTCGAGGTCTATCTCCGGGCGGATACGCCGCAGCGCGTGCATCGCGGACTCCTTCGCGAGCGACTCCAGGTCGGCCCCGACGAAGCCGTGGGTGTTCTCGGCGTATTCGTCTAAGTCGACCCCCTCGGTCAGCGGCATGTTCCGCGTGTGGACCTGAAGGATCTCCTTGCGGCCGTCGCGGTCGGGGACGCCGACCTCGATCTCGCGGTCGAAGCGGCCGCCCCGTCGGAGCGCCTGGTCGATGGCGTCGACGCGGTTCGTCGCCCCGATGACGACGACCTCGCCGCGCTCTTCTAACCCGTCCATCAGCGAGAGGAGCTGGGCCACGACGCGGCGTTCAACGTCGCCGCCGGCCTCCTCGCGCTTGGGCGCGATGGAGTCCAGCTCGTCCATGAAGATGATCGACGGCGACTCCTCGGACGCCTCCTCGAACACCTCGCGGAGCTGCTCTTCGCTCTCGCCGTAGTACTTCGACATGATCTCCGGGCCGGAGATCGTGTGGAAGTTCGCGTCGATCTCGTTGGCGACCGCCTTCGCGATCAGCGTCTTCCCCGTGCCCGGCGGGCCGTGGAGCAGGACGCCCTTCGGCGGGTCGATGCCGAGGCGCTTGAACAGCTCCGGGTGCCGCATCGGCAGCTCGATCATCTCGCGGACCTGTTCGAGCTCGTCGTCGAGCCCGCCGATGTCCTCGTAGGTGACGTCGGGGCCCTCGCCGGTGCCGCCCGGGGCGTCGCCGCGGTCGGCGATCTCCTCGGCGGAGATCTCGGAGATGCTGATCTCGGTCTCGTCGGTGATGACGACCGTGCCGCTCGGGCTCGTCTCGGCGATCTTCATCGGGACCGCCTGCGACTGGCCGCCCATCAGCCCGAAGCCGAGGGAGGTCCGGATCGTCTGCCCCTCGGTCACGGGCTGGCCGGAGAGCTTGTCGCGGATGAACGGGGCGATCTGGCCCCGCACCCGCAGCTGGCTCGGGAAGGCGATGGTCACCGCGTCCGCGCGCGAGACGTCGACGTCCTCGACGGTCACGCGGTCGTCGATCCCCACGTCGGCCTCCTGCCGGAGGCGGCCGTCGATGCGGATCACGCCGGTGCCGTCGTCTTCGGGGTAGCCGGGCCAGACGCGGGCGATCACCGCCCCGTCGGCGCCCTCGACGCGGACGATGTCCCCGCCGGAGAGCCCGAGCTCGTCGGCCGCGACGCGGTCGATCGCCGCGAGGCGGCGGCCGGCGTCCTTCTGTTTCAGCGGCTTGACGGTGAGCTTCATCGCTCGCCCTCCACGGTGAGCACGCCGTTGTTCACGGCCGCGTCCGCGGCCGCGCCGGGCAGCTCGAACTCCGATTCGACCGGCCCGTCCGGTCCCTCCACGACGACGATCGCCGTCCCGCCGACGGTGTCGACGGTGACGGTCTCGTCGTCGACGCCGAGGTCGGCGGCGACGACCCACTCGTCGTCGTACTCGTACCGACGCAGCAGCGCGCCGTCGCCGGTCGATCGGGTCTGTATGTGATTCATCCTAACTACGAGTTAGTCGCGCAGCTATTTAAACTTGACGCTCAAAATCGCATGACGTGAGTGTTTCTTCGTCACATCGGTAGTGTAGCGGTTCGGGCCCGATCGTCCCCGATCGGCCGCCGTCGAGCGGTCGGATCTCCGGGCCGGTTCCGCCCCCCGATCGCGAGTCGTTCCCCTCCGGCGTTTATACCGCTCGGCGCCGAACCGCCGGCCATGGAACGGGTCACCCACGACGGCCGCGACACGGCGTACCGCCGCTTCGACCGCGGCGGCGACGGACCGACGGTCTGTTTCGTCCACGGCAGCGGCGGCGCGAAGGACGTCTGGAAGTCGCAGGCGCGGATCGCCGACCGGTTCCCGGGCGTCGCCGTCGACCTCTCAGGGCACGGCGACAGCGACGACGTCGCGACGCCCGCGGGCCCCGAGACGCTCGACGCGTACGCCGACGACGTCGTCGCCGTCGCGGAGGCGACGGGTGCGACGGTCCTCTGCGGCAACTCCCTCGGCGGCGCGGTCGCGCTGTGGGTCGCATTAGAGCGCGACCTCGCGCTCGACGGGCTCGTCCTCGCGGGCACGGGCGCGAAGCTCGGGGTGGCCGAGCCCCTCCGCGACGCGCTCGCCGACGACTTCGAGCGGGCGGTCTCGCTGCTCCACGAGCCGGATCGGCTGTTCCACGACGCGCCCGCCGAGTACGTCGAGCTCTCGGCGGCGGCGATGCGCGCGTGCGGGCGTGCGGTCACCGAACGCGACTTCCTGACGTGCCACCGCTTCGACGTCCGGGACCGCCTCGGCGCGGTCGACGTCCCGGCGCTCGCGCTCGTCGGCGCGCACGACGGGCTCACCCCGCCGGCGTACCACGAGTACCTCGCCGAGGGGATACCCGACGGGGAGTGGACCGAGCTCTCGGACGCCGCTCACCTCGCGATGCTCGAACGGCCGGCCGCGTTCAACGAGGCGCTCTCCGGGTTCCTCGATCGCCTGTAGGCCGTCGACCGCCGCGACCGGCCCCGAAGCCGGGAGCCGCGGCGGTCGCGCAGGTACCCTTTTAGGTCGCTCGCGCGTCGCGGGGGCACATGGTCGACAGCGACGAACGAGACGCGGACACGGGTCGGACCGGCGACTCGGAGGAGCGGGCCGCCGCGGGTCCGCCGACCGACCCCGACATCGACGACCTGCTCGCGAAGCTCGACGCCCTGAGCGACACCGTCGACGAGGGACACGAGCGCGAGAAGGTCAGACAGACGATCTCCCTCGTCGAGCGGATGCCCGGGACGGGGGCGCTCGCAGAGCGGATCACCAAGTACACCTCCCGGGACCTGGCCGAGTCGTTCGTGGGGGCGGTGCTGTTCGCGCTCCCGCTGCTCGTCGAGGGCGGCGTCTTCGAGATCGCGGCCTGGTTCGCGGCGACGACCGTCGCCGGCGTCCCGGTCCTCCTGATCGGCCACGTCGGGTTCATCTTCCTCGCGACCGCCGGGCTCCTCTACTTCGCCGACTTCCGGCAGATCGCGATCAGACACCCGATCTTCGGTCTCATCCCCCGCCGGTACGCCGGCGTCCTCCTCGTCTCGCTGACCACGTCGGCGGCCATGCTGCTGTTCTGGGGCCGGCTTCACGAGGGTGACCCGACCGCGCTCGAACGGGTCGGCAGGGTCGCGGTCGTCTGGGCCGCGGCCGCGTTCGGCGCGGGACTGGGCGACATCCTCCCCGGCGAGTCGCAGGGCGAGGACCTCGGGAAGTTCGACCTCGACATCGGCGACGACGACTGAGCCGAGACCGGCGACCGCGACGGCACTCCTCGGGCTCTCCGGCCGCGACCCCGTCTACCAGACCGCCTCGGCTCCCGCGAGCGGACCCCGTTTTTCCACAGCTTTTTCGCCGCGGCGACCCTACCCGTGTCCATGTCAGCGCTACGCGACGCGCTCCGGGACCTCCCGGACGCGGTGTTTGCGGACCTACTCGAGTCCGACGAGGGATACGTCCTCGTCGTCGACCTCCCGGGCGCGACCGCCGAGACCACCGAGGTCCTCGTCGAGGACGGGCGCATCGACATCGAGGGGCGCCGCGAGAAGGCCGTCCCCGAGGGGTTCGAGTACGTCCGCGAGGACCGCCCGCTGTTCCTCGACGCGGAGCTCCCCCTCCCGAGCGACGCCGACGGCGCGGGCGCCGACGCCGAGATCGACCGCGGCGTCCTCGAAATCTCGCTGCCGAAGCGCGAGCGCGAGGTCTCCCGGACCATCCCCGTCGACGACGCGGACGACGAGGGCGACGCCTGACGGGTGGTGACGCTGGTCAACCTTCGCGCCTACTGGCGGTTCGTCGTCGTCCTGCGGCAGTTCTCGCCGCTCATTATCGCCTACTGGCGTGACAGCCGCCGCTACTTCCTGTTCGGCGGGAGCCGCGAGGTCGACACCGAGACGCAGCGCGAGCGCGCGGCGGTGCTGCTCGACATCCTGCTCACCCTCGGCCCGACGTTCATCAAGCTCGGGCAGATCCTCTCGACGCGCCCCGACATCCTCCCGCCGGCGTACATCGAGGTGTTAGAGGGGCTCCAGGACGACGTGCCGCCCGCGCCGTGGGAGGAGTCGAAGGTCGTCCTCGAAGACGAGTTCGGCCCGGTCGACGACGTCTTCGACGAGTTCGACCGCGACCCGATAAGCGGCGCAAGCCTCGGGCAGGTGTACACCGCGGAGTACGAGGGGAACCCGGTCGCGGTGAAGGTGCGCCGCCCGGGGATCGAGTCGCTCGTCGAGGCCGACCTCCGGACGATCCGCTGGTCGATCCCCCTCGTCAAGCGGTTCACCGGCGCCGGTCGAGCGTTCTCGCTGGAGAACCTCGCCGACGAGTTCGCGAAGACGATCCGCGAGGAGATGGACTACGAGCGCGAGCGGACGATGCTCGAGGAGATTCGCGGCAACTTCGCCGACGAGGACCGGATCCGGATCCCGGAGACGTACGAGGCGGTCTCCGGGCCGCGCGTGCTCACGATGGAGTACGTCCCGGGCACGAAGATCAGCGACATCGACGCGCTCGACGAGGCGGGACACGACCGGACGCAGATCGCGGAGACGCTCCAGGAGGTGTACCTCCAGATGATAATCGAGGACGGCGTGTTCCACGCCGACCCCCACCCGGGGAACCTCGCGGTCGCGGACGACGGCGCCGTGATCTTCTACGACTTCGGGATGGCGGGCCGGGTCGACCCGTTCGTCCAGGAGAAGATCGTCGAGTTCTACGTCGCGGTCGCGCGCCAGGACATCGACGCCATCCTCGACACGCTGATCTCGATGGGGACGCTCTCGCCCGAGGCCGACCGCGAGGTGATGGGCAACGTGATGGAGCTGGCCATCGCCGACGCCAGCGGCGAGGACATCGAGCAGTACCAGGTGAACCAGATCATCGAGCAGGTGGAGTCGACCATCTACGAGTTCCCGCTGCGGCTCCCGCCGAACCTCGCCTTGGTCCTCCGCGTCGCCACCGTCGTCGAGGGCGTCTGCGTCACCTTGGACCCCGAGTTCGACTTCATCTCGACGGCGACCGACTACCTCCGCGAGGAGGGGTACTACGAGCAGACCGCCCGCGACCTCGCCGAGGACGCCGGCCGACAGGTGCAAAAGACCACCGAGGCGCTGTTCACGGTGCCGCCGAAGGCCGACGAGTTCCTCGACCGCGCCAACCGCGACGACCTGACGGTGAACGTCGTGCTGGAGGACGACACGAACGTCTTAGAGAAGCTGGCGATGCGGATCGCCTACTCCGTGCTGCTCGCGGTCGGCGTCCTCTCGGCGACGATCCTCTACTCGTTCGCGGACAACTGGCGGCTCGCGCTCGTCGTCCTCGCATTGGCCGCGCCGCTCGCGATCGCCCTGTACCGGTCGTTCCGGAAGAAGCGCGGGCTCCGGACCACGCCCCAGTTCACCAGGCAGGGGATGAAGCAGCGCCGCGACGACTGACTCGCGGCGTCACGCGCCGACGACCTGGATCGGTACGAGGAGGAAACAGAGCGCGCCGACGGCGAACGTGGCGAGGCCGACCGCCAGCCGCGGGAGGCCCACGCCCTCCTCGTCGGTCGGGTCGGCCGGGCCGTTGAACGCGATCACCGTCGCGAACACCCCCCAGAACGCCCACAGCCCGACTGACTCGTTCAGCCCGAGCCCCCGCCAGAAGTGGAGGTACGCGGCGATCCCGAACAGCGCGCCGGGGACGAGCGCCGCCAGCGTCTCCTGTCGCGGCCCGAGCATCGCTCGGACCATGTGTCCGCCGTCGAGCTGGCCGACGGGGAGGAGGTTCAGGAGGGTGAAGAACATCCCGACCCAGCCGCCGATCACGACCGGATGGGCCGTTATCCGCGGATCGGCGTAGCTCGTCGGCTGGCCGAGGACGCCGGCGATGAGGTCTAGGAGTGGCGGGTTGTTGAAGCGGATCACCGGCCCCGAGGAGTTCGCGAGCTCCGCCGGCACTCCGATCGGGTCCAAGGAGAGTCCGATGGCGGTCACCACGACCGTCGCGACCAGTCCCGCGATCGGGCCGGCGGCCCCGATGTCGAAGAGGACCTTCCGAGAGGGCATTCGCCCGCGGATCCGGATCACCGCGCCGAGCGTGCCGAACGGGAAGATGAAGGGGATGACGTACGGGAGCGAGACGGGGACGCCGTGGTAGCGCCCGGCGGCGTAGTGGCCGAGCTCGTGGGTCATCAGGACGCCGAGGACGGCGGCGGTGAACGGCCACGCCTGAAGCAGCGAGAGGGGGTTCGACTGGATCTCCGCGAGCGGAACGTAGTACCACCCGTACGCGCCGACGAACAGCGTCGACAGCACGGTGGCCGCGAACATGGCGACGTTCACCCAGGGGATCCCGTCGCGGCCGCGGTCGAACGGCGTCGCGACGACGACGTGGCCGTCGTCGACGACCTCCACGTCGACCTCGTAGCCCGCCTCTCTGAAGTGTGGAGTCAGCTTCCGCAGCAGCGTCCGCTCCGGGACGTACGACTCGCCGCGGTATCGCACGCGGCCGTCCTCGCGGCGGACCTCGTCGATCCGGAAGAACGTCCGGAGGGGCTCCGGACGCGGCGCGCCGTCGCCGGCCGCCGCCGCGTCCTCGTGTTCTGACATCGCATCGTCGTAGCTGGTCGGCGAGTATAAACCCCGCGTCGGCGGGCGAGCGAACCGGAAGCGGGGGACCGGTCGTCCGCTCGCGAGGCGGACGCGTGCGCGGGCAGAAAGCGCGAGTCGGGGACCGAACCGCGGGTTTCGGTGCGGTGCTGCGCGTCGGAGGCGGTGCTGCGGGCGTCGGTCGGTGGACCGGGAGCGTCAGGCGGGCTCGACGCGCCAGGTCGTCGCGCCGGTGTACGACCACTTCTCGACGGTGAGCTCCGTCGCGGAGTCGCGGAGCTTCACCATCAGGGCGCCGATCTCCTTCGGCGAGAGGTCGACGTCCTCCGAGATGAACTTCCCTTTGAAGTACATCTCGCCGTCCTGCGCGCGGTCGAGCAGGTACTGCTTCAGCCGCTCTTCCTTGCTGCGGTCGTCGTTCGCGCTCGCGTTCGTGGAGGGGTTCGCAGTCGCGCTCATAGTACATCCCACACATCCCGCCGGAGGGTGTTATAAAGGCTACACCGTTGGGTGGCGTTCAGAGGGTTTCAGGGCGTTTTACCGAACTCGCCGGGGTAAAACGTGTCTGACGGACTCTTCACAACGGTTTCAAATTGGCGTAGAAATTTTATAACCGGTTCTAAGACGTTAATTTGGTTATTGTCCCGTCGCCCGAGTAACTCCCGTCGTGGCTCGGCGGCCGGCATTTGGCGGCAAGAATAGCTGGTGCTGTACCGGGTTCGGAGCGGCCGCGCGCCGCTCGCGCGCTCGCCTCGCGGGTCGCAGGGGCCGACCTCGGCCCCGGTCAGGCCCCACCGTGCGCGTCGCTCAGCAGTCCCGCTCAGTCCCGCCGATGGACCCAGAACGCCTCCGACTCCGTCGCCTCCTTCTTGAATATCGGCACCTCGTCTTTCAGCCGGTCGATCCCGTCCTCGACCGTCCGGAACGCCTCCCGGCGGTGCCCGGCGAGGACGACGACGAACACGATGTCCTCGCCCGCCTCGATCACGCCGGTGCGGTGGTGCATCCGCACGTCGAAGACGCCGTCGCGCTCCGCGAGTTCGTCGGCGATGGCGTCCATCCGCTCCGCGGCGATCCCCTCGTACTTCTCGAACGCGAGGTGGGTCGTCCGGTCGTCGTCGGGGCCGTCTCGCGCGCGTACGCGGCCGGTGAACGTAGCGATCGCACCTGACCGCTCCGCGTCCGCCGACGCCTCCACCCGCTCGACGAGCGTCTCGCGGGTGATCCACGGCTCCGCGCCGTCGAGGTCGGCGACGAGCGCGTCGAGGTCGACCTCGTCGCGGGCGCCCGCGGTCGCGAGGACAGTCCCCGGCACGCTCTCGGGGTCCGGATCCGGGCCCAGGAGGACCGCGGACACGCGCAGGCGCGACTCGCCGACCGCCAGCAGGTAGTCGTGGTCGGGAGCGAGCCCGTCGAGCAGGTCGTCGAACCCCTCGACGCTCCCCCGGCCGCGCCAGTTCCCGTCCGCGTCGAACGCGATCTCGGTGCGGGCGTCGAGGCGCCGTTCGGGGCCGGTACCCTCGCCGTCGACGACCCCGCCGTCGGCGGCCGGATCGGTCGGTTCCCGCTCGTCGGGGGCCGGCTCGCTCCGCCCCCCGCCGGCCGAGCCGTCGTCGCGCTCGACGACGGCGACTCGCCCGTCGAGCCGCGCCGCGAGCCGTCGGGCCAGCTCCGGGGCCCCGTCGCCGACGATCGATATCGGTCGCATACCCGAGGGCGGGCCGCGACGGGCTTAGGCGTTTCCCGGTCGGCCCGTCGCGGTCGTTCGGCGCCGCGTCGCCGGCTCCGCCGCGTCCGGGCTTGACAATCCTTAAGACCGCGACAGGGGTACTCGTCGCCAATGAGAGTCGTCGTTTCTGTCGGCGGGAGCGTGCTCGCGCCGGACCTCGACCCCGAGCGCGTGGCCGCCTACGCCGAGGCGATCGAACGGCTGGCCGCCGACGGCTGCGAGGTCGGGGTCGTCGTCGGCGGGGGCGGCGTCGCCCGCGAGTACATCGAGACGGCCCGCGAGATCGGGGCCAACGAGGTGGAGCTCGACCGGCTCGGCATCGGGACGACCCGGCTCAACGCCCGGCTTTTGATCGCCGCCCTCGGCGATCACGCGAGCCTCGCGCCGGCGGTCGACACCGAGGAGGCGGCCGCCGCCCTCCGCCGCGACGAGGTGGCGGTGATGGGCGGGGTGACGCCGGGACAGACGACCGACGCGGTCGCCGCCGCGTTCGCCGAGTCGGTCGACGCCGACCTGCTCGTGTACGCCACGAGCGCCGACGGCGTGTACGACGCCGACCCCAACGCCGACCCCGACGCGACTCAGTTCGCGTCGCTGTCGCCGGCCGAGCTCGTCGAGGTCGTCCTCCCGATGAGCCGGGACGCGGGCGCGTCCGCGCCCGTCGACCTGCTCGCCGCGAAGCTCATCGACCGGGCGGGCATCCGGTCGATCGTCCTCGACGGCACCGACCCGACCGCCGTCGTCGACGCCGTGCTGCGCGGCGACCACACCGGGACCGACGTCGTCCCCGTCGACGGCGAGGAGCCGAGCTACTGGACGGGGGAGCGATGAGCGCGGACGACGACTCCCCGCACATCCTCTCGGAGCAGACCGCGCTCGACGAGGGGGCGGCCGAAGCGGGCGAGGACGCGGCCGACGACGGCGAGGGCGCGCCCGAGGGGTCCGCGGGGGCCTTCCACGCGTTCTGGGCCGACGTGGTCGCCGACGAGGTCGAGGCGCGCGACCCCGACGAGCCGATCGTGATCAAGGGCGGCGTCTCCCCGTCGGGCGTGGCCCACCTCGGCAACTTCAACGAGATCATGCGCGGCTACTTCGTCGCCGAGGTGTTACGCGACCGTGGCCACGAGGTCCGACAGGTGTTCACCTCCGACGACAGGGACCCGCTGCGGAAGGTCCCGCGAAAGCTGGCGAACGCGGACGGCGAGATCGTCGGCCTCGGCGAGGTCGACGCGGGCGCGCTCGGCCGCAACCTCGGGAAGCCGTACACGGCGATCCCGGACCCGTTCGGCGAGGCCGACTCGTACGCGGCCCACTTCGCGGGCCTGCTGAAGGCCGACGCCGACCGCCTGAACGTCCCCGTCGAGATGCTCTCGAACACCGAGCTGTACGCCGACGGGACGTTCGACGACGCGGTCCGGACCGTCCTCTCGGACGTCGAGCGCGTCCGCGAGGTGCTCTCGCCGTACCAGGACAAGGTGGACGGCGAGTACGTCCCCTTCAACCCGGTCTGCGAGGCGTGCGGCAAGGTCACGGAGACGGTGACGGGGATCGACCTCGACGCGGAGACCGTCGACTACGTCTGTACCGACATGGACGCCGGCGGCAACACCATCGAGGGGTGCGGCCACGAGGGAACCGCGACGTTCCGGGAGGGGAAGCTCCCGTGGCGGCTGGAGTGGCCCGCCCAGTGGGGGGTCCTCGGCGTCGACTTCGAGCCGTTCGGGAAGGACCACGCCGAGGGGTCGTGGCCCTCCGGCGTCGACGTCGCGCGGAACGTGTTCGGCGAGGAGCCGCCCGTGCCGATGGTGTACGAGTGGTTCACGCTCAACGGCGAGGCGTTCTCCTCCTCCGAGGGCAACGTCGTCACGGTCCAGGAGCTTCTGGAGCTGATCGAGCCCGAGGTGCTCCGCTACTTCTTCGCGCTCCACCCGAAGAAGGCCCGCGACCTCGACGTCGAGCGGCTCGACCAGCTGGTCGACCGCTTCGACCGGTTCGAGCGCGCGTACTTCGGCGAGGTCGACGACCCCGACCTCACCGCCTTCGCCGAGCGCGCCTACCCGTTCGTCGTCGGGCGACCGGACGACCCGCCGACCGAGAAGCCGCTCCGGCTCCCGTACACGTTCGCGGCGGTCCTCGGGATGGTCGACGACCCCGAGTTCCGCGAGCGGCTCGCCCGCGACGAGGGGCACATCCCGGACGCCGCCGCCGCCGACGCCGTCGACGCCGCGCTCGCCCGCGTGGAGCAGGCCCGGAACTGGGCCGAGCGGACCGAAAACGAGTACGACTACCGGCTCCAGACGGACCTCCCCGCGGTCGAGTTCGACGACGACGTCGCGGCCGCGCTCGACGACCTCGCCGACTTCGTCGCCGAGGGCCACGACGGCGAGGCGATTCAGGGGGCGATGTACGAGACCGCCCGCGACCACGACGTCGAGGTGAGCGAGTTCTTCGCGGCGGGCTACCGCCTCTTCTTCGACGACACGCAGGGGCCGCGGCTGGGAGAGTTCTTGGGCGAACTGGAGCGCGACTACGTCGTCGACCGGCTCCGGCGGGAGGCGTAGATGCCGGAGGACCGCTCGCTCGACGAGTTCGCCCCCGTCGACGAGAACGCCGATTCCGACGACGCCGCCGACCCGGCAGCCGTCGACCCCGCGGTCGCCACCTCGACGTGGCACGCGGACGGCGCGGCGTGCGACCGCTGCGGCGAGCCGGTCGAGCGCCGCTGGCGGGACGAGGGGGATTTCGTCTGCGCCGACTGCGCGTCGTGGTGACCGTCTTTCTGCGATCGGGTGTGACGGTCAAAATTTAAGCCGACGGCCGTCGAGGAGTTGCTCGCGGAGAAAATTCGGCGCGCACAAGTTAAATATAAATGACGTTTAATTCGGAACTGATCTACGGGCGGTCCGCGGCCGCTCTCACGGCGGCGTACCTCTGTCTCGGCGTGCTGTTCGCGGTCGCGGTCGACCTCGCGGCCGCGTCGGTGAACGGGGCCGCGGCGGGGTTGACGCCGGCGCGCCTCGTCGGGGACTTCCTGCTCGTCGTCGGGTCCGGCGGACTCCTCTACGGCGCGGTCACGTACCATCGACGGCGGGCGGAGACCGCCCGGCGGGACCTCGAAACCTCCAACCAGCAGCTACAGGTGTTGAGCCGGGTGTTCCGACACAACGTCCGCAACGACCTCAACGTGATTCAGGGGTACACCGACCTGTTGGCCGACCGGATCGACGACGAGCGGAGCCGGGAGTGCCTGGAGACGATCCGAGAGACGACCGACGACGTCGTCGAGATCAGCGAGAAGCTCCGGGTGATCGAGGACGCGTCGACCGAACCGCCGGACGGCCGCGTGAACCTCGTCGACGCGGTCCACGAGGCGGTCGACGTCGTCGACGCCGACGGCGCCGCGGTCACGGTCGAAACCCCCTCCGAGGCGTGGATCCGCGCGGACGACTCCGTCGAGTTCCCGGTCCGCGAGGTGTTCGAGAACGCGGTCACCCACAACGACGGCGCGACGCGGCGCGTGGCGGCGACGATCCGCGAGAACGGGACGACCACCTGCCTGGAGGTCACCGACAACGGGCCGGGGATCCCCCCGGACGAGCGCGCGGTGTTGCAGGCCGAAGAGGAGACGCCGCTCTCGCACGCGAGCAGCATCGGGCTGTGGCTCGTCAAGTGGATGTGCGAGACGCAGGGGGGGACCGTCCGGTTCGACGCGACCGACGACGGCACGACGGTCCGACTCCGGTTCGAGTCCGCGGCGCCGCCTAATCCAGCTCGGTGATCGTCACGGCGTACACCGCGCCGCAGTTCCCGCATTCGACGTGAACCCCGCGGCTCGCCTCGCCGCGGGTGAACTCGGAGATCTCCTCCGAACACGAGCACTCGAACTGGACTTTCACTACCGTTCCTATGCGCTTCTGGTATTTAAAAGAAACCGACGCGGAATCAGCGGCGAAAACCGGCGATCGCGGTACCACGCCGCACGGCGTCCCCTCGGTGGCGGTGTCGCGGCCGCGGTCAGTCGTCGTCGACGATCACTTCGACGGGGCCGTCGCCGTCGTCGGCCTCCTCGTCGTGACCGTCGGACGAGGCGGCGGTACCGCCCGACTGCTGCTGGTAGTAGAGCCCGCCGGCCACCGCGAGGACGAGCCACGACCGCCAGTTGGCGAGGTTCAGCGTGTAGCCGATGCCGAACGGCTTCTCGACGAGCATCCCCTTGTCCGGCTGCCAGTACGACGAAAGCATGCGTCCGAGGCTCGGACGCTCGAAGTTGTACGGGATCCCGAGAATCTCTCCCGACGACGGTTTGTCTGCCATACCTGTTCCTCTATCCGCCGGCACCATAAATCGTGGCGCCATCGGACGCCGATCGCGGCGGGGAGCGCGCCCGTGTCGACGCCGCGGCCGGCGGCTCCATCCCCCGTCAGCGATACCGGCCGCGGTCCGCAACGTCGCGCAGCCGTTCGAGGACCTCGCCGTCACCGACGGCCTCGTACCCCGCCTCGAACGCCGCGATCAGCGGGTCGGGATCCGTCGCGGTCGCCCGGACCGACCCCTCGAACACGTGGAGATCCATCGCGTGGTCCTCGACGTGGCCGGTGTGGTAGCCGAGTCCGAAGTCGATGAGGTACGTCTCCGGCGGGTCGGCCTCACCGTTCCCGCCTCGGCTCCCGGCTCGTTCGGGCGACACCCGCACGTTCCGCGTCGTCGGGTCGCCGTGGACGATCCCCGCGCCGTGAAGCCGCGCGAGGTGACGGCCGACCGCCTCGGTCCAACGCTCGTCGAGTGCGGCCGCGAGGTCGCGCTCGCCGACGTGCTGGAGCGTCAGCGTCGCGGTCGCGAGGTCGACGTCCGACACGAGCGGCGTCGGCACGCCCGCGCGCCGCGCCTCGCTCGTCAGCCGCGCCTCCGCGACGGTCCGGTCGCGCCGGAGCGTCCGGTCGAGCTCGGGGTGTCGGTAGGACTTCTCGACCCGCCGCTTGACCGCGCGGCGGTCGCCGTCGCTCCCGGTTACCGTCACGGTCGCCTCCGCGCCCCGCCGATCCGCGTCGGAGTCGCGCGCGGGCGCTCCGTCCGCCGACATCCCGCTCCCGGGCGCCCGCGCGACGGACTCGCCGCCGCGCCACGTCACCGGGACCTGGTCCGGGCGGAAGTTCGGGTCGACCGCGGACTCCGCGATCGGGACCGTGTCCCCCGCGGCGGCCATCTTCGCGCCAAGCACGGCGATCATCCCGGCGTTGTCGCGGAGGAAGCGCGGCTCCGGGGCGAAGAAGTCGGCCCCGCGGGCCTCGCACATCGCGGCCAGCATCTCACGCAGCCGGTCGTTCTGCGCGACGCCGCCGCCCAGCACGAGCTCGTCGGCCCCGGTCAGCGAGAGCGCGCGCTCCGACACCTCGGCGAGCATCGCGAAGACGTGCTCCTGGAGCGAGAAGCAGATCTCCTCGACGGGGACGCCGTCGTCCGCGGCGTCGTTGGCGGCCGAGCTGATCCCGGAAAACGAGAAGTCCATCCCCTTGACGACGTACGGGAGGTCGAGGAGGCCGGCGTCGGCGGTCTCCCCGTCACTTTCACCTCCGCCCGCAGCCGCCGCGAACTCCGCGGCCGCCGTCTCCACCTTCGGACCGCCGGGGTGGCTCCAGCCGACGTGGCGGGTGAACTTGTCTATCGCGTTGCCCACGCCGGCGTCCATCGTCTCGCCGAGGACGCGGTAGCGCCCGTCGTGGTAGCCGAGCAGGTGCGCGTTCGCGCCCGAGGCGTTCAGACAGACCGGGTTGTCGAAGCCGGACCGATGGCGACCGATCTCTAAGTGCGCAACCATGTGGTTGACGCCGACGAGGGGAACGTCGAGCGTCCCGGCCAGCGACCGCGCCGCGGTCCCGACGATCCGGAGGCAGGGGCCGAGTCCGGGGCCGCGGGAGAAGGCGACCGCGTCGACCGCGTCCGGGCCGTGTTCCGCCTCGGCCGCGGTCAACACCCGGTCGACGACTGCGGGGATCGCCTCCGACATGTGTTCGGCGGCCTCGCGCGGGTGAATGCCGCCGCTGTCCGGCTCGTAGGGGTCGGATTCGATGAGAACGGAGTCGGTCTCGGCGTCGTACAGCGCGGCGCTGGCGCACCACGCGGTACCCTCGATGCCGAGAACGCGCATCCGGCGGCGTTAGGCTTCCTCGGCGTCCGCCTCGTCGCCGCCGATCTTGTTGCGTTCGAGCATGTGGTCCTGTTCGACCTCTAAGGCGTCGGCCGCGGAGTCGTACACCTTCGCGTAGCCGATCGTCTTGCGCATGCCGAACTTCGTGTCGAGCTCGTGGACGACGACCTCCTCGGAGTCCTTGTCGAGCTTGGCCGCCAGCGAGTCGCGGACCGACAGCCGCGAGGGGGTGGCCTCCTCGTGCGTCGTCTCGAAACGGATGTCCGTGCGGTGCAGCATCGGGTTCTCCTCCTCGGAGATGATATCGACGTCCATGGTTCAGTTGGGCGTATATCCCCTCGAAAGCTGTAAAAGGATTTCGAAGCGGGGGTGACGCCGCCGAACCGCTCGCCGACCGTCGACCAAACGCCCCGTTCGGCGTCAGGGTTTCACTCCTCCGGACCGTGGGTTCCGTTACCACGCGGATGTCCGACGACGCCGGATTCGAGCCGACCGACCGCTCGGAGTACGAGCTCGTCCGGGCGGCGAACGTTATCGTCCCGATGCCGCCCCTGCGGAAGGCCCGGATCTGCGGCGGCGTCGCGCTCCTCGGGTCGCTCGCGGCGCCGGTCGTCGCGACCCTGCCCGTGGGCGTCCGCGACGCAGCGTTCTCGGGGCCGCCGCTCGCAACCCCGCTCGCCGTCGCGGCCGTCGCGCTCGCCGGCACCGTCGCGGCCGGCCTCGCCGGCCTCGGGCTCGTCGCGCTCCACCGGCGCCTCGCGCGCGGCCCCGAACCGACGGACGACGCGGTCTGGTCGTTCCTCGCGATCGAGGACGCGCTCACGGGGATCGGGTTCGTCACCGGCGGCCTCGGCGTCGCCCTCGGCCTCTCGCTGCTGGCGAGCGGGCACTGGGGGGTCGACGCGCTCGACGCCCTCCGGCGAAACGGGATCGAACCGTACGCCTCGGTCTCGACCCTCCCGGTCACGCCGCGACTGACGAGCGCGGTCGCGCTGGCGGTCGGTCTCGCAGTCCTCGCGGCCACCGTCGTCGACGGCGCGTGACGCCGACCGCCCGGTCGCCTACTCCGCGTCCGCCCCGTCGAGCCCGTCCGGGTCGACGTCGAGAAGCTCGTACGCGGCCGCGGTGTCGCCCGCCAACCCCTCGAACAGCTCGCGGGCCTTCCGTCGGGTCTCGGGCGTGACCGCGACGCGGACCATCCCCTCGCCGGGCTGGCCGTAGACGACGGTCGAGCCGAGCGGCGCCGCCAGCATCGCGGGCAGCGCCGCCAGGTCCTCCTCGCCGGTCACCTCTATCGTCACCGGCTCGTCGGCCGCGAGCGCCTCGGCGAGCGCGTCGAGCAGCGCCGCCGACAGCGCCGCGGCGGGGTTCTCAACGGGAATTCGCCGCTCTCCCGTGGCAGACAGCGCGGTCGCGATCTCCTCGCGGACCGCCTCGCGCTCCGTCTTCCCGTCGACCAGCGCGGCGTCCGGGACGCGGCCGGCCTCCCGGAGGTGGTAGGTGACCACGTCGCCGACCGCGATCAGCCGCGGAGGGGCCTCGTCGGGGGAGCCGTGTCGCTCGCGGGTCTCGTCGACCGCCTCCAGAAGCGCGGCGGCGTCGGTCGTCACCGGTCCCAGCGGCTCCTTGAACGCGTCGCGCAGCGATTCAGGTAGCGTGAGAAGCGGGTCGGACGGGTCGTCGGATGAGTCGCTCATCGGTTTCGTTCGGCCTCAGTGCGGCCGGTCAGCGGACCTTGAGCGCGTACGCGCCCGCGTCTGAGACGTTCATCTCCTCGGCGATCTGGCTGTCCGCGGGGTCGGTGATGATGACGTAGCCCGCCCAGTCCTCCGTCAGCGACGACGACCCGCAGAGCGCGCAGGTCTGGGCGTCCGGGTCGTTGACGTGGTGGCACTCCCGACACGCCAGGCGGTCCTCGGCCATCAGTCGGCCTCCTCACCGGTCTGCTCGCGGTGTTTCCGCTGGCCCTCCAGCCACTCGTGTTTGCCGAGGCCGGGCTGTTTCGCCGTGAGCCCGATCTTCGAGTCGCGGGGGTTGCGCTCGTCGATGCTCTTCGTCACGACGCGGACGCGCACGGCGTCGTCGACGCCGAGCGTCTTGTCGGAGTCCGACGAGGCGAGCTGCTGGTTCGCGCCGTCGAACGTGAGGTACTCGTCGGTTATCTGCGAGACGTGGAGCAGCCCGTCCACCGGGCCGATCCCGACGAATGCGCCGAACTCCACCGTCTCGACGACGGTGCCGTCGGCGACCTCCTGCATGTCGGGGTCGTAGGTGAGCGCGTCGAACTCCGCCTCGTAGTAGACGCCGGGGCGGTTGTGCAACACCGCCCCCTCGCCGATGTCGTGAACCTCGATGACGCTCACGACGCTGCCGACTTCCTCGTCCATCCGTCCTTCCAGCTTGTCCTGGAGCAGGGCCTTCACCCGCTCGTCGGTGACGTCCGCCAGGTGCTTCGGCGGGACCTCGACCGTGTCCTTGAGTCGAACTCGTTTGTACATGTTGTTGGTTGTCCGCGGCCGCTAGGGTTCCGTTATCGCCAGTGTGTTCCGACCCCTTAAACCGATTACTGGTGCGTCCGCGGCCAGCACCCGGTCCGCGAGGGGCCCGTCGTTGGTGACGACGGCGTCGACCCGGCCGGCCGCGGCCAGGGCGACGAGCGCGTCGTCGGCGTACGATTCGTCCGTCTCTACCGCCTCCGCCCGCTCCGCGAGGTCCGCCCCGACGCTCGCGGCGGTCGCCTCGGCGCCGTTGCCGCCCTGGAGCCCGTCGAGCTCCGCGAGCACCGCCGTCGGCACCACGGCGTCGTAGCCGCCGAGGAGCCGGTCTAACTCCTCGAACAGCCGCAGGTCGGCCTCGACCGGCGCCATCAGCGCGCTCGCGTCGAGCGCGACGACCGGAATTCCCTCGGAGCCGTCTCCCGCGAGGCCCTCGGCGCGGGCGTCGCCCGCGGGGCTCGACTCCGGACGGTCCGCGCGGGCGTCGTCGGTCACGTTACGTGAGCGTCCCGACGCCGATGAGCCGCCAGCGCGCGCCGACGCGCCGGTTGATCGCTATCTGGGCGCCCTCCTCGGCGCAGACCGGCCGCTTGAGGCTCACCTCGCACTCGCCGTCGCGCGCGCTCGTCACGGCGCCGACCGTCGTCGCCGTGCCGACCGTGAGCATCAGCGGCTCGCCGGTGCTGATCTCCTCGATGTCGCTCTCGCCGCTCTCGTCGTCCTCCTTGCCGACGACGCGGTCGAGCAGGTCGACCGTCATCTCGAACTCCTCGCGGGTCGGCGGGAGCGTCCCCGGCTCGCCCGCGACCTGTCCGGCGAGGGCGTCGCCTTTCGTCAGGCTCGGGTCGAGCCCCGTGCCGACGCCGAGGAGGCCGCCCGGGTGGGCGGTCTCGACGTCGCGGTTGCCTGCCTGAAGCGACCGGACGGTCGTCTCCAGCGGCCGCCACTCGGTCTGACCCTCCTCGTCGACCTCGCGGCCCGGTCGGATCTCCAGGCCGTCGCCGACCGACAGCTCGCCGCTGACGAGCGAGCCGCCGACGACGCCGCCCTTGAGGTCCTCGGCGCTCGCGCCCGGCCGGTTGATGTCGAACGAGCGGGCCGCGTACATCCGGGCGCTCTCGCCCGGGTCGCGGTCCGGCGTCGGGATCTCGGTCTCGATCGCGTCGATGAGCAGGTCGAGGTTGACCTCCTGTTGGGCCGAGACGGGGACGATCGGCGCGTCCTCCGCGACGGTGCCCTCGACGAACTCCTGGATCTGCTCGTAGTTGTCGACGGCGCGGTCGCGGTCGACCAGGTCGACCTTGTTCTGCGCGATGACGATGTTCTCGATCCCGATGAGGTCGAGCGCCATCAGGTGCTCCTCCGTCTGGGCCTGCGGGACGTCCTCCGTCGCGCTGACGACCAGGACCGCGCCGTCCATGATCGAGGCGCCCGAGAGCATCGTCGCCATCAGCGTCTCGTGGCCGGGCGCGTCGACGAACGACACGGTTCGGATCGGCTCGCTCGTCGAGCCGTCCTCGCACTCCTCGTCGACGGTGTAACACTCGGGCTCGTCGACGCCGGGACAGCGGCGGAACGTCGCGTCCGCGTACCCCAGCCGGATCGATATCCCGCGTTTCATCTCCTCGCTGTGCTGGTCGGTCCACGAGCCGGACAACGCCTGTACCAGCGTGGTCTTCCCGTGGTCGACGTGACCGACGAGACCGATGTTCACCTCCGGTTGTGTGTTGGCTTCAGTCACTGTTGGACCTCCTAACGGAGTAGTCTTATGCGAATTTCGCCCCGTGCGAGTGATAAAGTTGCTGTTATAGCGGCGTCAGCCCGGGCGACGGCTCCCGACCGACGGCCGACCGCGACGGCGACGTGGTATATAAATAACCGACATCGAGCGCCGCGGACGCTTATAAACAGCGCCGCGGTGCGGCGGCGCGTGCCTGCGAGCGGCCGGAGCGAAGCGGAGGCCGCGAGACAGCACGCGCGAGGGACGCGGTGAGCGAGGGCGACCGAAGGGAGTCCGAGCGAACCGCGAGGCTGGGGAGGCGTGAGGCTGGGCGGTGCTGTGCGGTGCGGGGCGGGACTCAAAGGGGCAGTCGCGAGGCGGGCGGAGGCGACGTAAGCACCGCAGCGAAGGAGCGTCAGCGACTGAGCGAGGAGCGCAACGAGCGTGCGCCCGCCTCGCGACTGGGGCTTTGGCGGTGTTCTCCGGAGTTGTGTTTGTGGTTGCGTATAACCGAGCGACTGGGACTTCGGCGGTGTCGTTCGCCTCACGGCCGGTGCGATTTATAAACAAACGCCGTCGGGACCGACAACGTTCGACGCCGATTTACGCCTCACGGGTCAACGCGGATTCATAATGGGATACGCGTGCCCGGTCTGTGACACCCCGCAGCGCGACGGCGAACACCTCGCGCACCACCTCGCGTTCACCGCGATGCTCCACGGCGGCGACCACGCCGACTGGCTCGACGAACGCGTCGACGACTGGAGCGAGCGGGAGCCCACGGCGCTCGCGGCCGAGGTGACCCCGCACGCCGACGACGCCGAGTACGAGGAGGTGTTTGAGGACACCGTCCCCCGCGGCCGCCCCGACGTGGGGATGGGGTCGGGCGGGGACACGGCCGGCCACGACCACGCCGACCACAATCACGACCACGCGCACGACCCGCCCGCGGACGCCGGCGTCCCCGACCCGGAGGAGGTCGACGACCCCGAGGTCGCCGAGGCGCTGCGCGAGGCCCGCGAGATGACTCGGGAAGCGCGGGAACAGGAGAGCGAGGGAGACGCCGACGCCGACCGCGACACCGCCGACGACCCCGACGCCGACCGCGACACCGCCGACGACCCCGACGCCGACCGCGACACCGACGACCGCGACTCGTAACGGAACGCCCTTTTCCACCCCCGCGCAAGCCCGGGTATGGAGACCAGAGGCACGTTCGCCCCCGAGACCCGCGCCGACGCGCTAGAACGCTATGAGGAGGTCGGCCCCGTCGCGCAGGTGGTTGTCCGCGAGGCGACGAAGGCGATGTCGTTCGACGCCGACGAGTACGACGAGCGCGTCACGCCCGAGGTGATCCGGACCGCCCGCGACGCGACGTTCGCCGAACTGCTCGCCGTCCACGTCGGCGAGGGCGACGAGTTCGACGCGTGGCTCGCCGACAGCGAGTTCGACGACGAGGACGTCGTGCGGATCGGCTCCGACAACGTCGACAACGTCGTCTGGCACCCGGTCCCCTTCGCGGGCACCGTGATCGCGGCGACGTACCAGGAGGAGCCGGACGCGGCGGCCAGCACCCTCAGGCGTAACGCCTTCGGGCGCGTCTACCGTGAGGAGTTCTACGAGTCCGGCCGATAGCGCGCCGCGCGAATCGCGAAGCGACCGCTCACCGAAACGAACGAAACCGAAGAATCGGACCGCGAGCGTCGCCGACGGCGACGCGGCGAGAAGTTCGAACCCTTACAGGCGGCCGACGTTCTCGACGGTGACCGACTCGACGTCCTCGACCTGCGAGAACGCCTCCTCGACGGCCTCCGTGCCGCCCGCGCCGTCGGGGACGATGACGGTCGGCAGGAGCGCGACCAGCCCGAACGCGACGTCGTCGCGCTCGAAGCCGCGGATCTTCGCGCCCTCGGGGAGGACCTCCTCCAGACGGTCCTGGAGGTCGTCGAGGTCGACCTCGGGGCTGTTCGGCATGACCTTGATCTTGGCGGCGACGTCGCCCATCTTACGGCCCCCGGAAGCCGCAGTCGTGGCACTCGTAGAGGTTGCTCTGCTTCCGGCACTTCGCGCACCGGTAGATGGTGGCGCCGCAGTCCGGACAGGAGAACCGCGCGGCGTTCATGCCGGACACCTGAATCCCACAGGAGACGCACTGCGGGGTGGCTTGAGAGTCGCTCTGGCTCATACACGTACCTACCGGCGGCGACTTTTAACCGTTGTTCTTTCCGCCGGAACGCGCCGTGCGCCCCGGTACCGTGCCGCTCGACCATCGATATCGAGGCGGCGAGGGCGGACCGCCGAGCCTCCCCGTCGACGGCTCACCCGACGATCAACGGGCCGATCAGCACGCCCATCAGGTGGACGCGTCGGGCGCCGACCCGCGGCGGGACGAGCCCCAGCGCGCCGGCGACGAGGAGGACGCCGACGCCGAACGCCCCGGCGAACGCGTACGACACGAGCGCGAGCAGTCCCAACACGCCGACCGAGAGCCGGGTGTAGTCGGCGTTGCCGACGATTCGGAGGTACGGATCGCCGACGAGCACGACCAGGGCGAACCCGAAGCACGCGGCGGTCGCGGCCGCGACGACCAGCATCGGCAGCGCGAACGGCACGCCGGCCCGGTCGATCGCGACGGTGACGCCCGTGCGCGGCGTTCCGAGCGCAACCAGCGCGAACAGCGCGAAGATGGTGTTCGCCGTGCTGGCGCCGCTCGTCGCCACGACGAACCCGCGGTCGGCCGACGCGCGCGGCACCGCCGGCATCGCGGCCACGGCGGCGATGGCGGCCGAGACGCCCGGCACGTACCCGACCACCGCGCCGGCGAGCGAGCCGGCGCCCGCGCTCGTCCCGAGGTCGCGCGCGCGCATCGCGATCCGGGGATCGGCCTGCGGCGGGACCCCCTCGCCGCCGAGCGCGTCGACGAGGACCGGCACGCCGAACAGCCCGGCGAACAGCGGCGCGAGGACGCCCCCGGTCGACAGCGGCGCCGCTGGGTCGGCGTCGAGCGTCGCGAACCCGAGCGCGGCGCTCGCGAGGAAGGCGACCAGTCCGCCGACCGCGGCCCGGCGCGACGACTCGGTGAGCACGAGCAGGGCGACGACGCCGCCGAGCAGCAGCGGGAGGTGCGCGCGCATCGCCGGGTACCACCGCGTCATCAGCCACGTTATCGGGACCGCGAGCGGCACCGCGAGCGCGACCGCCAGCCCGGAACCGAGTGCGGAGAGGCGGACCGCCTCCCGGCCGCGGCCCGCGATCACCAGCCGATGACCGGGGAGCGCGGCGACCGCGGTCGCGGCGTCGGGCACACCCAGCGCGAGCGCGGGAACGATGTCGAGAAAGGAGTGGACGACGCCGGCGCCGAGCATCGCGACGCCGACGAACAGCGGGTCGGCCGGCACCGACGGGGCGAACCCCGCGAGAAGCAGCGCGAAGTTGTTGGCGTGGAGCCCGGGGACCAGCCCGCTCGCGGTCCCGAGCGCGACTCCGCCGAGCAGGAAGGCGAGCGCGCCCGCCGCGAATGTCGGATCGACCACCGGCCGCACGAGCGCGTCCATCGAGACGGGATGGCCGCGGCTCCGGACTTAAGGTGTCGGGGGTCGAGCCCGTCGGCAGGACCAGCGGCGAGTCGAACCGGGCGGTTACGCGTTCTGCGCGGCCTGCGACTTCTTCTGGGTGACGTAGCCGGCGATCCGGTTGCGGACGCCCTTCGACTCGACGGTCGTCAGCGCCGTGACGCTCTCCTTGTTCGTCTCGAAGTCCGTGTTGAACGAGTCGGGGTACCGCTCCAGCAGGGCGTTCCCGAGCTGTTTGATGTACTTGGGTTTGATGGCCATACCGAGCGATACCGGAGGGCCGAACTAAAAGGGTTCGTTCCGCCGCGAGCGGCCGCGAGCCGTGAGTCGGCGGCGGTGTTCGTCCCGACTCGTCACGTCTCGTCCGCGCGCTCGCGCCACCCGGTCGCCTCGTCGATGCGCGCGAACGCCTCGCGCTCGGCCGGGCCGCCGCAGCGCTCGACCACGTCCGCGAAGTAGCGGAGGCGTTCGAGCAGTTCGGCGGTGTCGAACGCCGGCACGTCGAGCCGCGAGGCGGCCACCGTGGCGTCGACGACCGCGCCGAACCCGCGGTTGACGGTCGGCACGCGCTCGCTCACGACCGCGGACTCGACCGGCGACAGCTCCCACGTCCGAACCGTGGTGTCCCCCTCGGTCTCGGCCGCGACCTCTTCGGCGTCGACCTCGACCCACGCGTCGGCGCTCGGTAGCACCGGGTCGTCGACCTCTGTGACCGTCAGCGCCGCGTCGACGAACGTCCGCGGGTCGACGGTGAACTGGACGACCCCGCCGCCGCGCTCCGCGAAGTTCCGCCACGTGCGGGTGCGCCCGTAGGTGCGCGCGGTGACGGGACTTTCGGGTTCGCCGTCCGCGTCCGTCTCGGGCGCGTGGAGCCCAAGGGCCGCGACGTTCCACCGGTCGTTCGGCCCGAGCGTCGTCACCGCGGACTCAGTGACGCCGCGGAGTGCGACCGGCCAGCCGTCGGGGGCGACGCCCTCGAACTCTCTCGGCTCGTCGCTCCCGTCGCCCTCGTCGTTCACGGCGCCACCTCCGCGCCGCGTCGGAGCGCGACGAACAGCGCCGCGCAGGTGAGGTCGGCCGTCGTGCCGGGATTGATCCCCTCGGCGACGAACTCCTCCGCCAGCGACTCCGCGGCGTCGAGATCGGCGCCGCGGACTACGTCGGCGTCGACCCCGGAAACGTCTCCCACCGGACCGCTCGGATCCCCCTCGGGCTCCAGAATCGCTCTCGCCCGCCCGCTCGCGTCGCGGGCCGTCTCCGCCCCCTGCGTCGACGCGACGAGCGTGTCGGGCTCCGCGGCGAGCAGCCCGAGGAACGCCCGCGCCGCCCGGTCGGCGAGCGGCCCCTCGTCGGTCAGGATCCACTCGGCCGCGCGGAACGTCCGCGGGAACCCCTCGACCCACTCCGCGGCGTTGCGGTCGGGGACGCGGTCCGGGTCCTCCGTGGTCTCGGGGTCGCCGGGGTCGGCCGACAGCGCCATGACGTCGCGCAGGGTCGTCCCGCGCTCCCGGAGCGCGGGCTCGGCGTCGCTCCCGAGGCGCACGTCGAGCTCGTCGGCGCCCGGCGGCGGGTCGTCGACCGCGACGTCGACGGCCTCGAACGCGCGGTAGAAGGCGACCGCGTCCTCGACGGTCGTCGCCCGACAGACGGAGTCGACGCCGTCGGGCGAGAGCTCCCGATCCGGATCCGCGGCCGCCCGCGCCAGCGGGATCAGAAGCAGCAGGCAGCCGAACTGCGTGTTCGTCCCGGCGCGGTCGGCCATCCCTCCCACGGCGCGCTCGAACGCGTCGCCGACGCCGGGTGGATCGCCCGCGGTCCCTCTCGTCGCCGCCAGTTCGAGGCCCGGCCGCGCGCCGACCGCGCCGCCGAGGAACGCCTCGAACCGCAGGTCCGCGAGGTCGCGGCGCCGGTCGACGTTCCCGGGCTTCGGCGTGCCGGCGACCTCCACGAGGAGCGCGAGCGTCGCGTCGTCGACCGGATCGGCGGCCGCTCCCCGGCGTCGCTCGTTCCGGGTCACGGCCGCGCCTCCGATTCGAGACCGGTCTCGTCGCCCCGGTCCCGCAGCGCTTCCGCCCGCCACTCCTCCACCGCGTCCGCGACGCGCGCGAGGACGGGCGGGTCCTCGGTCGGGCGCCCGACGCTCACCGCGTCGGCGCCGTGCGCGGCGTACTCGGCGACCGTCTCGCGGCCCCGGACGCCGTTGTTCGCGACGAGCGTCAGGTCGGCGAGATCGCCCCTGTCGCCGCTCACGACCCCCGCGTCGATCGTCGCCGCGAGGTCCGCGATCACCGCCTCCGAGTCCATCGCGTCGACGTGGAGCCAGTCCGCGCCGGCGGCCGCGACGCGCTCCGCGACGGCGACGAGGTCGACGCCGGGGACCTCCGCGCGGACCTTCACGCTCGTCGTCGCGCCCGTCTCGGCGGCCGCGGCGACGTACCGGGCGAGGCGGTCCGGCTCGCGCAGCAGCGACTCGCCGCAGCCGACCGCGCGCAGCTCCGGCTGCCGGCAGTGGGCGTTCACCTCGCAGACTGCGCCGCGGTCGGCGCAGACTTCGGCGGCCGCTCGAATCGGCTCCGGCGTCGCGCTCCGGACGTTGACGCCGGGCCTGACGGGCGCGTCGGCGAGCGCGTCGAGCTGGTCGGCGACGAACGCGAGCGGGTCGGCCGGAAGGAACTCGGACCGGCCGCGCGCGACGAGGTCGCGGGCCGCGCCGCGGCTCGCCGGGTCGAGCGCGACGCCGCCGAGGAGCGCGACGTCGACGTGCTCGGCCGCGTCGCGGGCCCACGCGGCGTCGGCGGCGCCGCTGAGGCTCGCGGCGACGAGGAAGGGATCTCGCGTCACTCCGCGCCCTCCCGCGGCGGCGCGTCCGCCGCGTCGCCGCCGGCCGCGTCGTCGGCGACCGCCGCCAGCGCACGCTCGCAGGCGCGAGCGACGCGCTCGGCGTCGTCCGCGTCGTCTATCCGGGTGTCGGTGCGTTCGACGTGCCGCTCGGGGAGTTCGGTCGGGTCGTCGTCGTCGAGGACGAACGCGTCCGCGAAGGGATACGAGTCGGTCACGCCCGCGGTCGAGGGGTCGCGGCCGACGCCCGCCATCAGGTCCGCGGCCGGCCCGGAGAAGGCCTCGTCGCCGACGAACGGCGAGACGGCGACGACGGGCGTCTCGCGGAGCGCGCGCTCGAACCCGGGCAGCGCCAGCATCGGCCCGATGCTCGTCACGGGGTTCGAGGGGCCTATCACGACCGGCTCCGCGAGCGCGTCCAGCACCGCGTCGGTCGGCTCGGCGTCCGCCGCGCCCCGGAACTCCACGTCGGCCACCGGCGGCTCGCCGCGGCGCGCGACCCAGTACTCCTGGAAGTGGAGCGTCTCGCCGCCCTCGGTGTGGACCAGCGTCGCCACCGGGTCGTCGGACATCGGGAGGAGGTCCACGTCGAGGTCGAACGCGTCCGCGAGGGCCCGGATCGCCTCGGTGAGCGTGTGCCCCTCGTCGAGCAGGCTCGTCCGCGTGAGGTGGACCGCGCGGTCGCGGTCGCCGATCTCCATGAACTCGCCGACCGCAGAAAATCGCCGCCAGCGGGCCATCTCGCGGCCCGCGGTCTGCGCGTGGTCGTCGAGGTACCGGGGGCCCGTTCCGAGTCCGACCTCGTCGGCGAGCCGCCGCAGCTCCTCGTGGGTCGCGGTGGTGTCGCCGTCGATCCCCCACCACGTCTCGCGGTCGAGGACGCCGCCGCCCGCGAACAGCACGGTGTCGACATCGGGGCAGACCAGGTGCCCGCCGAGCTCGATGTCGTCGCCGGTGTTGGCGACGACCGCGGTCTCGGCCGGGTCCCATACCCGGGCCGCGCCGTCGAGGAGCTTCGGCGTGCCCGTCCCCCCGGCGAGGAAGGTTACCATACCGGCGCAAGGCGACCCCCGGATTTGTATCCTCGCCTCCGCGCTCGACGAGCCGGATCGAGGCGAGGTCGACGGCGTCATTTATAAGTCACCGACGACGCGCCATCGATCTCCGCGGTCGGCGCGTGCCTCCGAGTGGCCGCCTTTGGCGGCCGCGAGGAGCACGCGCGAGGGAGTCGGCCGACTGGAGCGAAGCGGAGGGAGGCCGACGAGGCTGGGGAGGCGTGAGGTGCGGTCGCTGTGCGGGGCGGGACTCGAAGGGGCAGCCGCGAGGCCGCCGTAGGCGACGTAAGCACCGTAGGGAGCGAGTGAAACGAGCGACTGAGGAGCGCAGCGAGCGTACGGCGGCCTCACGGCTGGGGCTTCGGCGGTGTTCGTCGGCGATCCGCCAGTAGCCATTTATAAGCTCGCGGCTGGGGATTTGGGGGAGTTCGCCGCCGATCCACTGTCAGTTATTTATAAGCGAGCGGCTGGGGCTTCGGCGGTGTTCGCCGCTGATCTGCGGCATCTCATTTATAAGCGATCGACCGGGACTTTAGACGTGGTCGCCGCCATCCCCTAAAAAACCGGTTCGACGGAATACACCTGAGAGTCGACACCGAAACGAGATCTGAAAAATACCGAAACCGATCAGGTGGCGATCCGACGAAATTCGACCGGAGCTCCGCTTACGCCAGCTCGTCGATCTTGTCGACGACGGCGTCCGCGAACTCGCTGGTCGCGAGCTTCTCGCCGCCCTCGATCTGCCGGTGGAGGTCGTAGGTGACCTTCCCGGAGGCGATGGTCTCCTCGACGGCGTCGCGCACGAGGTCCGCGGCGTCCGACCAGCCGAGGTAGTCGAGCATCTCGCGGCCCGAGAGGATCATCGCGGTGGGGTTCACCTTGTCCTCGCCGGCGTACTTGGGCGCGGAGCCGTGGACCGGCTCGGCGAGGCAGCGGCCGTGACCGAAGTTGGCGCCGGGCGCGATGCCGAGGCCGCCGATCTGCGCGCCGGCGGCGTCGGACATGTAGTCGCCGTTGAGGTTCATCGTCGCGATGACCTCGTACTCGTCCGTGCGGGTCAGCAGCTGCTGGAGCATGTTGTCCGCGATGCGGTCCTTCACGACGAGGGTGCCGTCAGGCCGCTCGCCGTCGTGCTCCTCCCAGAGCTGGTCTTCGGTGATGACGTCCTCGCCGTACTCCTCCTCGGCGACCTCGTAGCCCCAGTCGCGGAACGCGCCCTCGGTGAACTTCATGATGTTCCCCTTGTGGACGAGGGTGACCGAGTCGCGGTCGTTGGCGAGCGCGTAGTCGATCGCCTCGCGGACGAGGCGCTTCGAGCCGAACTCGGAGATGGGCTTGACGCCGATGCCGACCGGGCCGTCGTGGATGACGTCCGCGATGCCCATGTCGTCTTCGAGGAAGTCGCGTACCTGCTCGACCTCGTCGGTGCCGGCCTCCCACTCGACGCCCGCGTAGACGTCTTCGGTGTTCTCGCGGAAGGTGACCATGTCCATCTCCTCGGGGTTCTTGACGGGCGACGGGACGCCTTCGAGGTGGTAGGTCGGGCGGACGTTCGCGTACAGGTCGAGCGTCTGCCGGAGCGCGACGTTCAGCGAGCGGAACCCGGCGCCGACCGGCGTCGTCAGCGGCCCCTTGATCGCGACGCGGTGGTTGCGGATCGCCGAGACGGTGTCCTCGGGCAGGTTCTCGTCGTACTTCTCGCGGGCGCTCTCGCCCGCGTAGACGCGCATCCACGCGATGGATCGGCCCGTCGCCTCGGCGGCGGCGTCGAGCACCTGCTGCGCGGCCGGCCCGACGTCGGTGCCGATCCCGTCGCCGTGGATGATCGGAACGATCGGATTAGACGGGACGTTCAGCTCGCCGGTCTCCTCGTCGGCGAGCGTGATGGCTTCGCCGTCGTCGGGGACGTCGACCTTATCGTAGCTCATGAACGTTCGTGGATTCAGTTGGGCCCCTAAAGTGCCTGCCGTTTTCGGCGTGAGCGTCGCGCTCGCAGCGCTTGCCGGTTCTCGACCGCGGGTACGTTCCGAACCGGTCGCCGCCCTCCCGGCCTCAGACCGGCTCCACCTCGACGTCGAACATCGACCGCCAGCGGTAGCGGCGCCCGCCCCAGACGAACGTCCGACGCGCGAGTGCGTACGCCATCAGCGGCGGGGCGAGCAGGACCCCGGGCGCCGCGAGCAGGAACGTCGCCCGAGAGATTCCGAACCGGGCGTACGCGGCGCCCGCCAGCGCGGTGACGAGCGCGACGCCTGCGAACGGCGCGAACAGACAGAGCGCGGCCATCGCGACGCCGAAGACGGCGTTGAACGCGGTCGCCCGCGGCGCGTGGTACCGGGTGATCGTGAAGAATCGGACGAACCGCTCCAGCGAGCCGCGGAGCGAGCCGCCGGCCTCGACGTAGCGCGTCCGGTCCGCCGCCGACACGTCGAGGTGTTCGGTGAGCGTCCCGTCGTCGCTGACGGTCCGACGGAGGTCGCGACGGAACGCCGCCTCTCCGTCGCGGAGGTCGTCCCGCTCGAATATCACCGCGCCGCCCCACGCGACCCCGGCCGCGAACACCGCGAGCGTCCCGCCGAT
This sequence comes from Halorubrum trapanicum, assembly GCF_002355655.1. Lineage (NCBI taxonomy): Archaea > Methanobacteriati > Methanobacteriota > Halobacteria > Halobacteriales > Haloferacaceae > Halorubrum > Halorubrum trapanicum. Next base: position 2,027,092 of record NZ_AP017569.1, read on the forward strand.
GACGTACGCCGGCTCGAACAGCCGGGCGAGGGGGTCCTCCCCGACGAACACCGGCACCTCCGTGGTCGGCCCCCGCCGGTCGTAGTCCGCGTCGAGCGTCGCCAGCCAGTCGGCGGGATGGTGAAAGTCGTCGTCGGTCCACGCGATCCGGTCGTTCGCGGCCGCCTCCATCCCGGCCGCAATGGCGTTCGCCTTCCCGGAGCAGCCCGCCGGCTCGCCGGCGATCACGACCCGGACCCGGTCCGGGAGGTCGCCGCGCCGGTCCGCTACGGGGTCGTCCGGGGTGTCGCAGATCACGAGCAGTTCGTCGGCCGCGGGGTCGCCGTCGAACTCGCCGCCCTCGTCCCCGTTCTCGCCGGCGAACGCCTCCGGGCCGCGCAGCTGCCCGACCATCTCGTCGCACGCGTCGGTCCAGCGGACGGTCGGGAGCAGGACCGACACCGGCGTCGGCCCCGTCGACGATGCGGTCGGCTCCGAATCGGTCACGCCGTGCGCTTCGTCCGGTTCACGGATAAACGACCACGGTCGAGCCGCGGCTCACGACTCCGGACAGGGGCGCGTCCCGAGCTCGTCGACTCGGGTCTCCCCGGTCTCGACGTCGACGTCGACCGCCGAGACCGAGACGGACCGGACCGACCCGCCGTCGCCCGCCGCGGCGAACCCCGCCGCGCGGTCGCAGAGGTGCGCGAGCAGCGGGTCGACGCGGTCCGGATCGGGGTCGTCCGCGAGCAGCGTGAGGAACTTCCGCCAGCGCGCGGTGGGGTACGCGCGGGCGTCCGAGGGCGGGCGGTCGCGAGCGACGCGGTCGCCGTACAAGGCGTCGATCCGGTCGCCGTCGGCGGTCGTCGCGGTCGCCATAACGAGCGCGTCGGTCGCGGGCGGCCTCGGCGCGAACATGTCCCAGCCGCTCTCCGTCGGATCGGACACCGACGCGACCGCCTCGGGCGTCTCGACGAGCCCGAGTGCCATCCCGTTCCACGCGACGAGCGCGACGAGGAGGACCGCGGCGACGACCGGGGCCGCCGGCGCAATCCGATCGCGGATCCCCCCGACCGAGCCGCCGCCGTTGGAGGTGCCTTCGGGCACCAACCGACGCGCTGTGTAGTCCCCGAAGCGGTCGGCCGCCGGAGCGGCCGCCCCCTCGATCCGGTCCCAGACGAACGGCGGGAAGAACGGCACCAGGGCGGTCACGGAGATCACCGAGAAGACGCCGATCTGGAGCGTGAACGCCATCGAGAGGTGCGCCGCGAACAGCGCCCCCGCGAGCGCGGCCCGGACCCGCCCCGCGGCCGCGACGAGCAGCGGCGAGGCGACGACGAGCGCGAGCCAGCCGTAGGTCGCCGCCGAGAGCAGCGCCGGCCACTCGGGAACGAGCCCGCCGAGCGGGCCGTGGAGGTAGGTGAGCCGGAAGACGCGTTCGACCGCCTCGCCCGCGGGCCACGTCGTCCCGCGGAGCTTGACGACCGCGTTCGAGACGTACACGACGACGACGAGCGTCAGGAGGAGCGCCGAAGCGGGACCGGCGACGCGGTCGACCGCGCCCGTCCCCGTCGACTCCGAGGAGCCGCGACGCCGGACCGCGTCCACCGACCAGCGGGCGCCGAGCGGACAGAGCAGTCCGGCGCCGAGCAGGTAGACGAGGAGGGTGTCCCCGGCGTTGAGGACGAAGGGGTTCCGCGCCTGGAGCGACGCGAGCAGGGCCAGCGAGACGGCGGTCGCGAGGCGGGTCCGGTACCCGATCGCGAGCGCGGCGGCCGCGACGGCCGCGAGGAGGAACAGCAGCGAGACGGCCCACGACTCGCCGGAGACGGCGTGGAGCGAGAGGCGGGCGGCGAGCGGGTACGCCTCGGCGAGCGCCGCGCGCGGGAGGGCGCCGGCGTCGGTGTAGAAGGCTCCGAGGTTCCGCGCGCGGAGCGCGAGGTCGACGAGGAGGACGACGCCGAGCGCGATCCGGAAGGCGGCCAGCGCGCGCGGGTCGATCCCGAGGCGACGGCGGAGCGCGGCGCGGAGGCGGGAAACCGCGCGGGACCCGGCGTCGGCGCCCGCGGCGTCGGCGGTCGTCACGATGCCCCCGGATCGCCCGGCGGCGAGGATAGGTCTTGCGGCGCCGCGCGCGCAAGCCGACCGACTCCCCGCGGTCGCCGCCGGCTTCCGGACGCTTATGTGGTCGCCGCGGGTCCCACCGATATGCGAGTCATCGTCCACGGCGGCGCCGGCGGCGCGCCGGACGACCCGGAGCCCAGACAGGCGGTCCTCGACGAGGCGGCCGCGCGCGGCGCCGACGCCGCCTCGCCGCTCGACGCGGTCGAGTCCGCGGTCGGCGTCCTCGAATCGGACCCCCGGTTCAACGCGGGCGTCGGCGGCGCGGTCCAGTCCGACGGCGTCGTCCGCACCGACGCCGGCGTGATGACCTCGGACCGCGAGGTCGGCGCGGCCTGCTCGATGCCCGGCGTCGAGCACGCGGCGCGCGTCGCCCGCGCGGTTCACTCCGAGACGCCGCACGTCTTCGTCTCGGGCGAGCACGCGGTCGACCTCGCCGCCGACTTCGGCGTCGAGACCGGCGTCGACCTCCTCACCGACGAGAAACGCGAGCGCTACGAGGCCGAGGACCCGCCGCGGGGGTCGCCCCGCGAACACCTCGACTGGCTCGCCTCGCGGTTCGGCTCGGGCGACGACCAGGCCGGGGAGCGCTCGGAAAACGAAGCCCCCGACCACGACACGGTCGGCGCGGTGGCGACCGACGGCGACTCGTTCGCGGCGGTCACCTCAACGGGCGGCCGGTCGTTCGCGCTCGCCGGACGCGTCGGCGACGTGCCGCAGGTCGGCTCGGGCTTCTTCTGTACCGAGGCCGGCGGCGCGAGCGCGACGGGCGCCGGCGAGGACATCGCCCGCGTCACGCTCTCGCGGCGCGCCGTCGACTTCCTCGACGACGGCCTCGACGCGCGGGCCGCGGCGGACCGGGCGATCGAGGAGTTCGAGGAGATAACGGGGTCGGGCGCCGGCGTGATCGTCCTCGGGGAGGAGGGCGCCGGGAGCGCGTTCAACACGGACGGGATGCAGACGAGCGCGGCCGAGAAGTAGTCGCCGCGCGGGGGTCGCCGAGCCGTCGGCCGGGTCCCGCTCACCCCAGCCGCTCGTCGAGGATGAGCCGCGTCTTCGTCGACTTGACCTCGTCCATCTCGCGGGCCTGCGTGATCAGTTCGTTGACCGCGCGCGTGTCGACCGCGTCGACGACGAGGACGACGTCCTCCTCGCCCGAGACCTGCCAGACGAAGTCCACCTCCTCCCACTCCACCATCCGCTGGCCGACCGCGTCGGTGTTGACGTTCATCTCCACCGAGATCTCGATCATCGCCTTCACGTTGCCGGTGCGGGTCGTCACCGTGAACCGCTCGATCACGCCCTCGTCGGTCATCCGGTCGACACGGTTGCGCACGGTCCCCTCGGAGGTCCCCACCCGGTCCGCGATCTCCGTGTACGGGGTCCGCGCGTCCCGTCGCAGGATCGAGAGGATCCGTCGGTCGAGGTCGTCCATACCGGTTCCTCTCTCCCCCGTCGCCTTACCCGTTACGAATATCGTAACGAACCTTCGAACGACGCATTTATTATCCTTTGCGCGTACGTTTCTCGTAATGTCGGACGCCTACATCGCGCTGGCCGACGGCCGCGTGCTCGAAGCGCGCGCCCGTGCGCCGGGGCGGACCCGCGGCGAACTGGTGTTCACGACCGCGTACACCGGCTACGAGGAGTCGCTCACCGACCCCTCCTACGCCGAGCAGGTGCTCACCTTCTCGTACCCCCTGATCGGGAACTACGGCGTCCGAAGCGAGCGGTTCGAGTCCGACTCGGTCCAGCCCCGCGCGGCGATCGCCCGCGAGTTGACCGACGACGTCGCCGACTGGCTCGCCGGCGAGGGCGTACCGGCGGTCGACCACGTCGACACCCGCGAGATCGTCACCACCGTCCGCGAGGAGGGCGCGATGGCCTGCGGGATCGCCGCCGGCCCGGACGCGACCCCCGAGGACGCGGTCGAGGAGATGGAGGCGTGCAAGCCGATGAGCGACCACGTCGACATCGGCGCGCAGGTCTCGGTCGCGGAGCCGACCGTCCACGAGGGCGCCGACGGCGTCGACGTCGACGTCGCGATGCTCGACTGCGGCGCGAAGGGCTCGATCGTCTCCTCGCTCACCGAGCGCGGCGCCGACGTCCACGTCCTCCCGTACGACGCGACCCCCGAGGACGTGGCCGCCGTCGAGCCCGACGTGCTGTTCGTCTCGAACGGCCCGGGCGACCCGGAGAACTTCGTCGCCGCGCAGGAGGTCGTCGACGAGTTCGCGGGCGAGCTCCCGCTCGCGGGGATCTGCCTCGGCCAGCAGGTGATCACGAGCGCGCTCGGCGGCTCGACCGAGAAGATGGCGTTCGGCCACCGCGGCGTCAACCAGCCGGTGAAGGACCTCCGCACGGACAAGGTCGTGATGACGACGCAGAACCACGGCTACACGGTCGACGACACCGGCCCGCTGGAGGTGACGCAGGTGAACGTCAACGACGACACCGTCGAGGGGCTCGACAGCGAGGAGCTGGACGTCATCACCCGTCAGTACCACCCCGAGGCGAACCCCGGCCCGCACGACTCGCTCGGCTTCTTCGACGAGGTGCTCGACCTGGCGACCTCGTCGCGTCGAGTCGCGGCCGACTGACCGCTCGCTCACCGAGTTCTCGCTTTTCCGTTCCGGCGCCCTCCGCTGACCACACGGAGTACCACTCGGCCGACGCCCGCGACGTTCGTTCCCCGTCTCCTCTCGGTTCGTCCTTCCCCGTCTCCTCTCGGTTCGTCCTTTCCCGTCTCCTCTCGGTTCGTCCTTCCCGCTTGCTCCGCTCCTCGCCGCGGACCGGCGACGTTTTCTCCCGTCCCCTCGCAGGGTGACGCATGCCAACCGAGATCCTGCTCACCAACGACGACGGGATCGACGCCGTCGGGATCCGGGCGCTCGCGGACGCGCTCTCGCGCGACTACGACGTGACGGTCGTCGCGCCCGCGACGAACCAGTCCGGCGTCGGCGGCGCGCGCTCGTGGTGGGACACGACGGTCGACTACACCGAGACGGACCGCGGCTACGCGGTCGAGGGGACCCCCGCCGACTGCGTCGCGGTCGCGGACGTGGCGCTCGGGCTCGACCCCGACGTCGTCGTCTCCGGCTGTAACCACGGCCCGAACATCGGCGCCCACATCCTCGGGCAGTCCGGCACCGTCGGCGCCGCGATGGAGGCCTCCTTCCTCGGCACGCCCGCGATCGCGGTCTCGCTGTACGACCGCGGCAACCTCCCCGTGCCGCCGACGCTGGACAACGGCGACTTCGCGGTCGCCGGCGAGGTCGTCGCCGACCTGATCGACCGCGCCGAGTCCGGGAGCCACGCCGGCGACGGAGCGGGCGGCGGCCTCGAACTCCCGTTCGGCGCCGACGTGCTGAACGTCAACGTCCCGGCCGCGGACGACGAGGCGGCGGCGGACCCCACCTACCGCCTGACCGAGCCCGCCCGCGGCTTCGACGTGATCGAGTTCCGCCCGGGCGAGGAGGGGCCGGACGAGGAGAACGTCCCCGAGGGCTGGGAGTTCGGCGAGCGGCGCGGCGAGATGGGGATGGAGCTGCGCGACCGCTTCTGGCGCGAGTTCCTGCGCGGAAACGTTCAGGACGACCCCGGCTCGGACCGCCGTGCGGCCGTCGAGGGCGAGGTGAGCATCTCGCCGCTGTCGAGCTCCCGGTCGGTCGCGGGCGAGAAGGCGGGCGACCTCGTCGAGCCGGCCCGGGGCGCGGAGACGGGCGCCGACTGACGGGGCGCCGCCGCGGAAACGGGAGCGCGAACGGCCGACCTCAGCGCCGCCGACGGGGCCGCCGCCCGCTGCCGGCGAACTCCGCCGCGAGCCGTCCGAGGTACCACACGACCACGAGCCCGAGGCAGAACCCGAGCCCCGCCCCGGCCAGCAGCTGTATCGGCGACGGGTCCAACTGGAGGGCGATAAGCGGCGGCGAGGCCGTGACGATCGCGAGCAGCACGAGCTTGATCTTCCGGTTTCCGGCCTCCCGCTCCGCCTCGGAGATGGGTCCTACCACCGCGCTCCCCCTCGCGTTCCGACGGCTCCCGGCGCGACGCTCATGCGCCCACCACGCTCCCGCCGACCATCAAGGCGACGAACCCGTTCGGTCCGCCCGGCGTCGACGCCCGGTCGCCGCGGCGACCGACCGCGCCGATCGGAGGCGGCCGGTGAAAAGCCTCTCGACCGTTCACGCCGGTAGCGGGCCGTTACCCCCGTGAACGGTCTCGGTCGTTTAAGCCGCTCCGAGCGCTTCGTGTCGAGTGCCCCTACCCGCCGTCCCGGACCGCCGTCACGGCGCGTCGCGGCGGCCGTCGTTCGCAGCGCCTCGCCGACGCGGCGAGCCCGGGACCCGCCCCTCCCCGCCGTTTCGCGGCGCTTTTGACCCGACCCCGACAAGCGAACCGTATGGACGACGAACTCCGCGAGCGCGTCGCGGCGGCCGGCGAGGCCGCGGCGCTTTTCAACGCGCTCAAGCACGGCAGCGACCCGGACGTGGGCGCGATCATGGGGCCGCTCATGGGCGAGAACCCCGAGTTCCGCCCGCACGGCGACGAGATTCCGGGCGTCCTCGGCCCGGTCGTGAACCGGGTGGGCGAGATGGACGAGGCCGAGCGCCGGGAGCGGCTCGGCGAGCTCGCGCCGGAGAAGCTCGCGGAGCTGGAGGCCGACGACGAGGCCGACGACCGCGTCCTCCCCGACCTCCCGAACGCCGAGGCGGGAGAGGTCGTGATGCGCGCCGCGCCGAACCCGAACGGCCCGTGGCACGTCGGTCACGCGCGGATGCCCGCCGTCATCGGGACGTACAAGGAGCGGTACGACGGGGAGTTCATCTGCCGGTTCGACGACACCGACCCGGAGACGAAGCGGCCCGACCTCGACGCGTACGACGCCATCTTAGCGGACATCGAGTACCTCGGCTTCGAGCCGGACCGCGTGGTCTACGCGTCCGACCGGCTGGAGACGTACTACGACCACGCCCGCGAGCTGATCGACCTCGGGGGCGCGTACACCTGCTCGTGTTCCGGCGAGGCGTTCTCCGAGCTGAAGAACGCGGGCGAGGCGTGCCCGCACCGCGAGAAGGACGCCGAGACGGTCCGCGAGGAGTTCGAGGCCATGGTCGACGGCGAGTACGGCTCCGGCGAGATGGTCCTCCGCGTGAAGACCGACATCGAGCACAAGAACCCCGCGCTGCGCGACTGGGTCGCCTTCCGGATGATCGACACGCCGCACCCGCGCGAGGAGGCGGCGGAGTACCGCTGCTGGCCCATGCTCGACTTCCAGTCCGGCGTCGACGACCACCTCACGGGCGTCACCCACATCATCCGCGGCATCGACCTCCAGGACTCCGCGAAGCGCCAGCGGTTCGTCTACGACTACTTCGGCTGGGAGTACCCCGAGGTGCTCCACTGGGGCCACGTCCAGGTCGACGAGTACGACGTGAAGCTGTCGACGTCGACGATCAAGGGGCTGATCGAGGACGGCGAGCTGACGGGCTGGGACGACCCGCGCGCGCCGACGATCCAGTCGATGCGGCGTCGCGGCATTCAGGGGCAGGCCTTGGTCGACTCGATGACCGACCTCGGGATGTCAACCTCCGACGTCGATCTCGCGATGTCGTCCGTCTACGCGAACAACCGCGACCTGATCGACGACGACGCGAACCGCTACTTCTTCGTCCGGGACCGCGAGAACGACCCCGCCGTCGAACTCCCGGTCGTCGACGGCGACGCGCCCGCGCCCGACGCGGGCCACCCGCGGTTCCACCCCGAACACCCGGACCGCGGCGAGCGCGAGGTGCCAGCCGGCCGCGTCGTCGTCGAGTCCTCCGACCTCCCGCCCGAGGGCGAGCGCGTCTGGCTGAAGGGGTACGGCCCCGTCCGCTACGAGGGCGACGAGCTCGCCTTCCTCGACGCCGACATCGAGATCGTCCGCGAGGGCGACGTGGACGTGGTCCACTGGGCGCCCGCCGACGAGGGGCTCGACACCCTCCTGCGGACGGTCGACGGCGACGTGCGCGGGATCGCGGAGCCGGCGCTCGCGGACGTCGACCCCGACACGGTCGTCCAGTTCGTGCGCGTCGGCTTCGCCCGGATCGACGCGTTCGACCCCGAGGCGACCGACGAGGACGACGGCCCGGACGGCTCCGAGGACCTGCTGGCGTACTACGCGCATCCGTGAACTGCCGTTCGGCCGGTCGGCGGCGCTCCGCCCGGCCGCCCGAATCCGTTCGTCGCGGGCTTTAAACCCGCGACCGGCGAAGCGGGGGCAACGATGGCCATCGACTCGAACTTCGAAGTGAACCGCGAGCGGGTCGACGAGGAGGACGGGGTCGCCGTCTGGGGCCCCGTCGAACCGCCGGAGAAGCAGGGGATCCGCGGGACCCACGTCGCGGTCGACTTCGACATCTGTCTCGCCGACGGCGCGTGTCTGGAGGACTGCCCGGTCGACGTGTTCGAGTGGGTCGAGACGCCGGGGCATCCGGAGTCCGAGCGGAAGGCGAACCCCGCCGACGAGGACCAGTGTATCGACTGTATGCTCTGCGTGGACGTCTGCCCCGTGGACGCGATCGACGTCGATCCCGGGCGCGAGAACCGCTTATAAGTAGTCGTTGTCGGTGTAGGGACGGTTTCCGTCGTTCGAGTTTTTATAAGTAGTTGACTGAGGAGCGACGGTGAACACCGCCAAAGCCCCAGCCGCTCGGCTGTACGTGGTCGGCTGTGGATCAGCGGTGGACACCGCCAAAACCCCAGCCGCTCGTTTATAAACAGCTAACTGTGGATCGGCGGTGAACACCGCCAAAGCCCCAGCCGGGAGGCCGCCGTACGCTCGCTGCGCGCTTCACTCGGTCGCTCACTCCGTTCGCTCCCTCGTTCCAGTGCTTGCGTCGCCTACGGCGGCCTCCCGGCTGCCCCTTTGAGTCCACCCCGCTGCGACCGCACAGCACCTCACGCCTCCCCAGCCTCGTCGCTGGCGGCTTCCGCCGCCAGCGACTCCCTCGCGCGTGCGACTCGCGGCCGTCGCTTCGCTCCGGCCGCTCGCCGGCACGCGCCACCGCGGATCTATTTATAAGTAGTCGTCGCCGGTCCGCTCAGTCGCTTATAAACCGCTCCCGCTCTTTGCGCGCGAACTCGGTGCCGTACCGCTCCACGAGCGGGACGAAGGCGTCGCCGAGGGCGCGCATACACGCGCTCGTCGAGACGAAATCGAGTTCGTCGGCGACCTCCGCCCACGGCCGACCCTGGAGGACCTTTCGGACGAACAGGCGCTCCGCGCGGTCGTCGAGGTCGACGCCGTCGCCGCCGCTCCCCTCGATCAGCGCCGCGAGCGCGAGGTCGCGGAACGCGCCGGGCGCGCTGTCGTACATCCCCGGGCCGACCGACGCGCCGACCACCGAGCGCCACTCGGTCTCGGTGAGGTCGACCGGGACCGGGGCGGAACACGCCCGCAGCGCGCCGCGGACCACGTCCGGGTCGACGTCGCGGTGCGCGTCCGAGAGCCCGTCGCGCTCGCGGTCCCGGAACGCGACCGCGTGGCGGTCCAGCAGGTCGCGGCCGGCCGCGGTCTCCGGGCGGAGCATGACCGCGGAGTACTCGCCGGAGGCGTCGTTCCGGCTCGTCGAGAGGTGGACGGTGCGGTAGCCCGCCCGGCGCCAGAAGCGGAGCAGTCGCGGCGTCGCGCCGTAGCCGACGGAGAAGTAGTCGAAGTCGCCGTCGCCGGCTCCTCTCTCGTCGCCGTCGTCCTCGCCGCCGGCCCCCCGCTCGCCGCCGAACTCCGCGTGGACCTCGTCGAGCAGGCGCGAGCCGAACCCCGCGTCCCGGAGCGCGTGGTGGGTCGCGATCCGGACCGTCCGCAGGCCGCGCGGCTCGGCCGCAGCCTCGTCGCGCAGCTGGCTCGTGAGCACGTCCGGCACCATGTTCCCGCGGACGCGCTCGCCCTCGTACATCCCGCGCCGCGTCTCGGCGTTGAGTCCCCCCTCGCGCGCGAGGAGCGCGACCGCGACCACTCGGCCGTCGGCGACGAGCGCGCGGGCGAGGAGGTTCGGCGCGTCGAGCAGCCGCGCGAGGTCGTTCGGCTCGGTCCGGTAGTGGGCGGCGACGAGCAGCCCGAACGCCTCGCCGAGCAGCGTCTCGTCGGTGAGCAGGTCCTCCGGGTCGAGCGCCCGATACGTCGCGTCCTCGACGGCGGCGTCCGCGACCGCGTCGTCGACCGCGGGCCGGGCGTCCAACAGGAGCGCGCGCGACGCCCACGCCTCGACCGGGTCGTTGCGCGCGTACCGGATCGGCTCGTCGAGCCGCACGTCGCGGACCGAAAAGCGCGAGTCGAGCAGCCGCTCGCGGAATCGGACCGAGAACCCCCGGCCCGCGCCTTCGTAGCCGTGGACCGTCGTGCAGAACGCGACCGCGGGCGCGTCGAGGAACCCCTCCAGCAGCCGCACCGGGAGCGCCGCCGCCTCGTCGACGATCGCCGCGTCCGCCCCTCCCGCTGCCGCCGCGGCCGCCGCGGGCGACAGGAACCGGACGCGGCCGCCCGCCGGCGTCCGGAGTTCGCGCTCGTCGCGGTCGCGGTCGCCGTCGAGACCGCCCCCGTCGTCCCGCTCGCTCGCGGTGGCGTCTCCCCCCGTCTCCGCCGCGATCAGTTCTCGGGCCCGGGCGAACACCTCCGCGGCGTTCCGGAACGCGGGCGCGGTGACGAGTACGTCGCTCCCGGCGAGCGCGAGCGCGCCGGCCGCCAGCCCGGCCGCGCTCGACTTCCCGCGCCCGCGGTCCGACTCGACCACGACGGCTGAGCCGGGCTCGGAGAGCGACTCGAACGCCCGCAGCGCCCGCGCCTGGTCGGCCGTGCGGCAGGCGCCGTACGCGGTCGCGGGGAACGCCGACCCCGGGGGCGCGCTCTGGTCGCTGCCCCCGCCGACCGCATCGGATCGGTCCGTGGCGTCGCCCTCCGAGCCTCCCGCCCCCGTCAGGCCGTCGCGTTCGACGGCGTCGCCCTCCGGACCCGCTCCGAGCGCGACGACCGCGATACCGGGATGCGTTCGGAGCGTTCCGACGAGGCGCTCGCGGAACCGCCCCGTCACGTCGTCGAGGCCGTACGGCGGCACCGCGAGCGAGTCGTCGAAGCGGTCGCGGATCCCGGGCCAGTCGTCGAGCGCGGGCGCGAGCAGGATCAGGAGGCCGCCGCCGTCGACCGCGCCGACCGCGCGGCCGAGCGCGTTCGGGACGAACCGCTCGTGGCAGTCGAGGACGACCGCCTCGCGGGTACGCCCCAGTAGCTCGTCGGCGTTCCGCGGGCGCACCTCCTCGAACCGGAACCCCTCGCGCGTCGTGACCAATGTGACGTCCCCGTCGTCGACCCCGAGCGACTCGACCGCGTCGTAGGCGGCGTCGACCGCGCGGTCGCGGTCGCCGGCGAGCACGAGGACGCGCCGATCGTTCGTTCGCTCGGCCTCGGCGCGCAGGTCGCGCGCGACTCCCGCGATCATCTTCGCCCGTCGTTGCCGAGGCGCGGACATGTGTCTTGCCCTCCGGACCGCCGTCGTCCTCGTTACCGGGTCGCCTCGGCGGCGCGCCCGCGAAGGCGGGAGGCTTACGGACGCTCGGCGCGTCGCTCCGGGCATGACCACGGTCACGCTCATCGGGACCCGGCTCGCGGACGTGGGCCGCGAGTTCGTCTACGAGGGGGAATCGACCGACTGCGAGGGGTGCCCCTACCGCGGCCAGTGCCTCAACCTCTCAGAGGGCACCCGCTACCGGGTGACCGGGATCCGCGAGAACGCCCAGACGCTCGACTGCGCCGTCCACGACGCGGGCGTCCGCGCGGTCGAGGTCGAGCCCGCCCCAGTCCCCGCGAACGTCCCCTCGAAGCGCGCGTACGCCGGGAGCAAGGCGTCGCTCGCCGGTCCCTGCCCGCACACCGAGTGCCCGAGCCACGGCTACTGCGTCCCCGACGGCGCCGACTTCGACGAGGAGCGCGTCATCGACCAGGTACTCGGCGAACCGCCCCACGAGACGTGCGCGCTCGACCGCGACCTGACGCTCGTGGAGTTCCGCGCGGAGGAGTGAGCGGTCGGAGCGGGCCGACCGTCCGGAGCGCTACAACGACGTGATCGCGTTCAGCGTGATCCGGATCGCGCGCTCGACGTTGTCCTTCGCCTTCTCCGGCAGCTCGTCGTCCGAGTCGGCGCCCTTCTGCGAGCCAGCGACGAGGTTGCCGTCGACGGTACAGATGGCGCCAGCCGCGAGCCCCTTCCGGCGCGCGAGCGAGAAGACGGTCGCGGCCTCCATCTCGATCGCGAGCAGGTTCGCGTCGTTCCAGTCGGCGACGTACGCGTCGTCCTCGTTGTAGAACGCGTCGTCGGAGACGATCGGCCCGACGTGGATCTCCTCGTCGTTGTCCTCGGCCGCCCCGACCAGTCCCGTGAGCACGTCGTAGTCGGGAACCGCCGGGTACACTTCGTCCTCGTACCGCTTGCTCGTCCCCTCCTCCTTGGCCGCGCCGGTCGCGACGACCATGTCGCCGACCTCCATGTCGGCCTGGAGCGCCCCGCAGGTGCCGCACCGGACGAACGTCTCGACGCCGACCCGCGAGAGCTCCTCGACGGCGATGGCGGCCGACGGGCAGCCGATCCCGGTCGAGCAGATCGTGAGGTCGGTCCCCTCGTAGCTCGCGTTCACGATCTTGTACTCGCGGTTCTGCGCGACGACCTCGCTGTCGTCGCAGAGGTCCGCGATCCGGTCGACGCGGCCCGGGTCGCCCGGGATGACCGCGATGTCGTGTACGTCGCCCTCCTCGACCAGCAGGTGCGGCTGTTTCGCCATACGAGCGGGGACAGCCGCCGCGCGCAAAAACGGACCGGTCGGCGGGCGGGGTATCGGCGCGAGACGGATTTAATATCGCGCTATGAAATTTATAATCGGGTCCAGATGCCGTCAACCTCCTCTCGACGAGACGGACGGAATCGGCCCGGATCGGCCGATTTATCGCCCGATAACTCCCAGTTCGAATATGCCCGACGCTGACGCCTCGCTCGTCTCGACGCTCGGCGCCCTCACGATCGCGTTCCTCGTCGTCGCGCTGGTCGCGGGAACGCTGCTCGACTTCAACTGGACGCAGGCGGTGCTGCTCGGCGGGTTCGCCGGCGTCGTGGCCGTCGCGTCGGCGTGGCTGACGGACCGGCGGGCGGACGGCGACTGAGCGGGTCCGTCCAGGTTCTGACCGCGCGAACCCGAGTATCGCGACTGAGAGCCCGGACGGAGGATTTTATACCCGTTCGGCGTCGACATCGGATAATGCGATTCAATCGCGACCGTCGGGGCCAGTCGGTCGTGGTCGGAACGGTGGTGCTGTTCGGCTTTCTGATCCTGGCGCTCTCGCTGTATCAGGTACAGATCGTGCCGCAAGAGAACGCGGAGGTCGAGTTTCAGCACTTCGAGGAAGTCAGGAACGACCTCGTTGAGCTCAGGAACGGAATCTTATCGGCCGGGAGCTCCGAGCGTCCGCAGTTCGTCGACGTGAAACTTGGCACGAACTACCAGACCCGGACGTTCACGATCAACCCACCCGACCCGGCGGGAACGCTACGGACGAGCGACGCGTACAACATCACAATCCGCGACGACTCCGGCACCACCGTGAACGTCTCGACGCGGTTCATCGAGTACCGGCCGCGGTACAACGAGCTCGAATCGGGGTCGACGTGGTACGACAACTCCGTTCTGTACCTCGCTGAGGCGGGCTCAAACCGTCCTGCTGTGATCATCGAGGACCAGAACATCTTGGTCGACAACGACACGCTCAGGCTGACCGCCGTCCAGAACGAGTTCAGCGCGTCCGGCACTCGGAGGGTCGCTGTGGAAATATACCCGACGACCAACGCCAGCAACCTGTCGGAATTGAATGGGACGCTTGATATCCGAATCCCGACACGATTAGGGAGTGGAGATGGCTACTGGAACGAGTCGATTGACAACGGCTCTATCACGTATCAGGGCATAGACGACTCCGCTTACCCCTCGTCGAGCGAGGTATCAGCGCTACTGCTTCAGGCGGATAGCCCGGACAACGTCACCGTGAACTCGGTCGGAATCCAATCAGAGCCGGCTGGGGAGACGGCGAAAGACAACGTTGGCCCAGCGGACAAAAGTGAGGGCGCCAGTGATCCTGACCCCCCAATGAATAACAATCCATCTTTCAATACGCTTACCGCAACTGTTGATGATTATAATAACGGTCAGGACGCGATCAGAGAGGTCAGCGTAAGTGGAAATATCGATAATGTTGACTCAAATGGGGATATCGAAATAGAACTCGATTATAACGATGGAAGCACAAATTCGAGGAAAATCTCAATGAACAGTAGCTTCAATAGGATCTTTGATACAGGGAGTGGTAATATGGGACCGAGCAGTATCGGAGTAACTATTGTACTATCAGATGCGACTGGAGATATCTATACGACCTGTACTAGTGATAGCGATCTAACTGGTGGAGGTAGTGAGTTAAATTTGAACGATTTTACTTGTAATTAGAACATTAATTTCGCAAAATCCTCTCAGTGAAATTTATGCTCCTCTGTTTAGCGCCGGCTCCTGTTGGTATCTTATAATACAGTCCTCAGGCTGACTAGGTCTAACCGTCTAAACAAAGTCTTGATTGTAATGTAGTTGGAACACTATACGATTCCGGAACTACTTCCACAATCGACGTAAACCACTATCGACACACCCATATGCCGGCCGCATGAACGACCGTGTATGACCGCAGTCGGGATCGACGGCATCGAGATCTGGACCGGGAAGCTCAAGCTCGACCTGCCGGGGACGTTCGCGCCGGAGAAAGGCGACGACCCCGAGAAGTACACGAAGGGACTCGGGCTCAACAACTCCTCGTTCCCCGACGTGTACGAGGACATCGTCACGATGGGGGCGAACGCCGCCAAGGGCCTGATGGACCGGAAGGGGCTCGAACCCGAGGACGTCGGCCGGATCGACGTCGCCACCGAGTCGGCGTTCGACCACTCGAAGCCGGTGTCGACGTATATCGCGGGCTGCCTCGAACAGGTGTACGACGGCGACTTCACCCACGCGAACAAGGGGGAGCGCAAGTTCGCCTGTCTCGCCGGCACGCAGGCGATAGACGACGCGTACAACTGGATCCGAGCGGGGCGGAACCGAGACCGACCGGCGATCGTCATCACCACGGACACGGCGCTGTACGCCCGCGGTGACCCGGGCGAGGCGACGCAGGGCGCCGGCGCCGTCGCGATGCTGATCGACGAGGATCCGTCTATCGTCGAACTCTCGACCGATCAGGGCTACGGGTCGAAAGACGAGACGGACTTCCTCAAGCCGAACCAGCAGTTCCCCAGCGTCGACGGGAAGCGCTCGGTCCAGGTGTACCTCTCTCGGATGCGCGAGGCCTTGGAGGACTACGAGTCCGTCACCGACGACATCGAGCTGGAGGACTTCGCGTACGCCCCGTTCCACACGCCGTTCCCGGGGATGGTCCGGAAGGCGGCACTCTTAGCCTACCGGCACGTCATCCGCGACACCGCCCACGAGGACGCACTCGCCGACGAGATCGGCCGCCAGCCCCGCGAAGCCGAGTACGAGGACCGAGAGGCCTACGAGGAGGCGATCCGCGGGTACATGGACGAGCTGAAGACCACCGAACAGTACCAGACGTGGTACGACACGGCCGTCGAGCCGACGCTCGGGCTCTCCCGCGAGGTCGGTAACTGGTACACCAGCTCCGTCCATATCGCCCGCGTGAGCGCCCTGCGAGACGCGCTGAAGCGCGACCGGGAGTTCGTCGGCGACACGCTGCTCGTCGCCTCCTACGGCTCCGGCGCGCAGGCCGAGATCCACGCCGAGACGATCCGCGAGGGGTGGCGGGCCGAGATCGAGGGGCTCGACATCGACGCCCAGCTCGACGCCCGCTACGACCTCGCGTGGGACGAGTACGAGGACGTCCACGACGTCCACGAGTACGACATGGACGTCGAACGCGAGATCGAGGAGTTCACCCAGCCGGACGGGGAGTTCGTCTTCACCGGCTGGGGGCGGATGAACGAGCGGAAGTACGAATACGTCGAGTAGGTCGCGTCGTATCTGCCCGGTTTCTCCGATCCGTGAGTCGCCCGCAGCGGCCCGAAACCCCGTGAAAACGGCTCACACGGGCCGTACACGATACGATGGTTTTAAACGACGCTGGCGTGAATCGACACCCAATGGTAACCATCTACGACGTGCCGGCCGACGACCTCATCGAGGCCGTCGCCGCACGGCTCGAGGACCGCATCGACGAGCCCGACTGGGTTGAGTTCGCCAAGACCGGCGCCGGCAAGGAGCTCCCGCCGGAGCAGGACGACTTCTGGTACGTCCGCTCCGCGAGCCTCCTGCGGAAGGTCGCCCAGAACGAGCCGATCGGCATCGAGCGGCTCGCCACCGAGTACGGCTCGAAGAAGCGCGGCTCGAACCGCTACGTCGTTCGCCCCGGCGAGCACGAGGGCGGCTCCCGCAAGCTCATCCGCTCGTCGCTTCAGGCGCTCGAAGAGGAGGGGCTCGTCACCACCGCGAGCGGCGAGGGCCGCCGCGTCTCCGACGAGGGCGAGGCGTTCCTCTCTGAGGTCGCGACCGAGGTCTTCGAGGACCTCGACCGCCCGGAACTCGAACGCTACGCGTAGACCGTCTTTCTGTTCGTTTTCGTCGAAATTCGATAGCCGCAGCCCCGCCCAGCGCCGCCGAGACGCCTGATCTGTGACGTTTCGTCGTTTCTCCCCGCCGCTCGGTAGTCTCCGCCGATCGTCGGATTATATTGTATTCCGCTATATAGAATTGGTTCGGCACCGCACCCTGCCCGTTCGTGCGAACGCCGTGCCGTCGGTTCGCGCGATCGGGAGCGAGAGGTGAGGCTATCGCGTCGGACGTCGACGAAGCGAAAAGGGGACCGCGGGCGGTGTCCGCTCGGTTCGACCGGCGCGGTCGCGCTATCCCGTGTTCTTCATCCCGGCGGCGATGCCGTTGACGGTGAGCCGCAGGGTGCGCTCTTCCTCGTCGGTGCGGTGAGTGCGCCCGAGCAGGTTCGCCTGGAGGAGGTTGAGGGGATCGACGTAGGGGTTCCGCCGGTCGAGGCTCTCTTCGAGCCACTCGCGGCGGAGCAGCTGGTCGCGGCCGCTAATCTCTAAGACCAGCTCGCGCCCGCGCTCGTACTCGCCGACCAGCTCGGGGAAGAAGCGCTCGCGGAGTTCGTCGTCGGCGAGGTCGGCGTACTCGGCCGCGATCTCCGGCTCGGTGCGCGCGAGCGCCAGCGAGGCGTTGTCGAGCGTCGTCCGGAAGAACGGCCACTCGTCGAACATCTCGCGGAGCGTCTCCATTCCTTCCTCCTCGCCCACCTCGTCGAGGTAGGCGTCGATGCCGGAGGCGATCGCGTACCACCCGGGGAGGATGAGCCGGGTCTGGGTCCACGAGAACACCCACGGGATCGCCCGGAGGTCCTCGACGCTGCGCTCGCCCGAGCGCGAGGCGGGCCGCGACCCGAGGTTGAGGTCCTCGACGACGCTGATCGGCGTCGCCTGCTCGAAGTAGGAGACGAACCCGTCCGCGTTCAGCAGGTCGCGGTACGTCTCGCGCGCCGCGGGCGCCATGACCTCCATCGCCTCGACCCAGCGGTCGGGCACGTCTTCGACCGGCTCCTCGTTCGCCTCCTTCCGGGCGCGGATCTGCGCGTCGAGCATCTGTTCGAGCTCGCGCTCGGCGATCCGCGGGTTGGCGTACTTCTCGGCGATCGCTTCGCCCTGCTCGGTGAACTTCACCTGTCCGGTGACGGTCTCGTTCGGGAGCGCGAGCAGCGCCTCGTTCATCGGGCCGCCGCCGCGCGAGATGGAGCCGCCGCGGCCGTGGAACAGCCGGAGGGTCACGTCCTCCTCGCGGCAGAACCGGGCGATCCGGCGCTGGTTCTCGTAGAGGTCCCAGTTGGCAGCGAGGAACCCGTTCTCCTTGTTGGAGTCGGAGTAGCCGAGCATGACCTCCTGGACCTCGCCACGGGCCTCCAGCGCCTTCGCGTACGCCTCGTTCTCGAAGAGGGTGCCGAGGATGCGCTCGGCGCCGTTGAGCGCGGACTCGGTCTCGAGGAGGGGGACGACGTCGACCGCGCAGTGGTCCGGCAGGGAGACGACGCCGACCTGATCGGACAAGAAGAGCACCTCCAGCACGTGGCTGGGCTCCTCCGTCATCGAGATGCAGTAGGTGTCGATCGCCTGCTGGCCGTACTCCTCCTGCCACTCCGCGAACGACTCGAACCGTTCGAGGACGCGCTCGGTCGTCTCCGAGACGTCGCCGGGCTCGTCGACGTCGACGACCGGCTCCTCTTGAAGGATCGCCTCGGTGAGGAAGTCGACGCGCTCCGACTCGTCCATCCCCTCGTAGTCGACCCCCTCCGTGGCGACCGCCTCGGCGACGGCCTCGGTGTGGTTCTCGCGGTGGTCGCGCAAGTCGAGCGAGGCCAGCGTGAGCCCGAACGTGTCCACCTGCCGGCGGAACGGCTCGACGAAGGACTCCAGCACCGACTCCTGGCCGTCCTCGCGCAGCGACTCGGCGATCACGTCGAGGTCGTCGAGGAAGGCGTCGCCGTCGGGGTACTCGCCCGGCCGGACGTCGTTGACGCGGTCGAGCCGCTCGCGCATCAGCCGGAGCTTCTGTCTGTACGGCTCGTCGGGGTAGCGCTCGCGGGCCTCCTCGACGACGGTCGGGAACCGCTCGGCGTCGGCCGCGAGCGAGCGCGCGAGCGCGTCGCCGGCGGCGTACCGGTCGCCGTCCTGGCTCAGCACGGCCGAGAGCCGCTTACAGCGGTCACGGTACTTCTCGACGGCGATCTCGCGCTGGCGTTCGAGCGTCTCGTCGGTCACCTCGGGGGTGACGAACGGGTTGCCGTCGCGGTCGGAGCCCGCCCACGAGCGGAACTCGAAGAGCTTCGGGCAGTCGACGTCGTCGTACTCCTTCGAGATGGTCTCCTCGAACTCCTCGTAGGCGTCGCCGACGACGTCGAAGAGGGTGTTCTCGAGGTACCACTGGACGTTTCGCGCCTCGTCTTCCGGCTCGGGCGCCCGCTGGCGGACCTGTCGGGTGCCCCACAGGCTGGTCACCTCGGCGGTGACGTCGCGCCAGACGGCGCGCCGCTCGCGGTCGGTGAGGTTGCGCTCGTCGAGCTCTCCCAGGTGGTTCGCGATGGAACGGAGCTTGGACTTCACGGTCGATCGCCGGGCCTCCGTCGGGTGGGCGGTGAACGTCGGCTCGATGAGCACGTCGGCGAGCAGCTCCTCTAACTCGTCGGCGTCGACGCCGGCCTCGGCGAACTCGGCGATCGTCGCGTCGAAGGAGTCGTGGAGGGCGGTCCCGTCGTCGGCGTTCCGGACCGCGCGGACGCGCTCGCGCTCCTCGGCGAGGTTGATCAGTTCGAAGTAGGTCGTGAACGCGCGGGCGACGACCTCCTCGCGGGTCGTCGAGAGATCGTCGACCGCCTCGTGGAGGGCGTCGCGGTTCGGGGCGTCGCCCCGCCGGTAGTCGATCGCCGCGTTCCGTAGCGTCTCGACCGTCTCGTACGCCTCGGTCGAGGCTTGCGCGGCCAAGACGTCTCCCACCAGCGCCCCGAGTTCCCGAACGTCCGTCCGCACGTCCCGATTGTGCAACTTCATACCACGCACACTGCGGTCGCGATCGGTTAAAACCGCGGTCTGAACGAATGTTTGCCTCGGTTTCGAGTAAATTCGTTCACGAACGTTTCTGTGTGACCGGCGCCGAGACGCCGCGGCCATCGGTGCCCGACTCGAGGCGTCGGTGTTGGCCGATGAGGACCCCGATTCTCGCGCCGGTGGAGGGTTCGTCACCCTTTTTACCGATCCAACCCCAGGTGCGAGTATGAGTGCGTCCGACAAGTATCCGTCTGAGTCCGGGCGGCGACGCTTCGTGAAGGGCGTCGTCGGCGGCGCGGCCCTCGCGGGGGTCGGCGCGATGGGGTCGGCGACCGTGAACACCCTGACGACCGCCGGCGGCGTCGGCGGCGGGTCGACGATCGCGAAGACGATCGCACAGACCGGCGGTCCGGCGCCCCGCGGGCTCCCGCAGATTCCGGTCCAGGTCACCGACGAGGGCTACATCGAGGGAATCTGGCCCGAGACGACCACCGTCACCCAGGAGGGACAGGAGATCGAGGTCGCCCAAGAGGAGCTCGGCGGATTCACCTACTCCGGCGCGTGGTTCCAGTACTGCGGCGTCGAGTCCCAAGAGAACGTCCAGCCGAACTTCGAGTCGGACAACCTGTTCCGGTCCGCGAGCGCCCCGCCGTACGACTGGCAGTCGAACACCTACTCGGGCGGCGACCGGATCCACATCGACGACTTCTCGGACTACACCGAGTGGGGCAACGGGATCGGCAGCGACGGCGTCGGCAAGCCGGCGTCGGTCACGTGGCGCTCCGAGGACGCCGAGACGAACCTCGGCGCGATCGTCATCCGCTCGCCCCAGATCGAGGAGGCGGCCCAGAACGACGAGTGGCTACAGGCGTCGACCGACCAGGGGTTCATGGCGTACCTCAACGTCTGTACGCACTTCTGTTGTATCCCGGGCTACAAGGTGCTAGAGGAGTCCGCCCGCTACGACGCCGCCAACGGGACCTACTGCGTCTGCCACCAGTCGACGTACGACCCGTTCACCATCGAAGAGGCGCTGTTCATCGCGCGGCCCCGCCCGGAAGAGTAACGCGTCCGTCTCGTCCCTGATTTTCTCACCTCCCGATCCGCGTCCCGCACAGCCGACGGTCCCCGCCGCGCTTTTCACGCCGCTCGCCCGAGGGACCGACATGAGCGACGACGACCCCGCAGACGCCGACGCGCCCGCCGGAGCCGACGGCTCCGAGACCGCCGACGATTCGACGGACGCCGCCGAGAGCGCGTCGGCGGACGACGACTTCGAGGCGGAGCTCGCCCGCGCCCGCGACCTCCTCGACGGCGACGACGTCGACGCGGTCCACGTCGGCGTCGTCCGCGACGGCGAGGTCGACACCACGTTCGCCCAGCGCACCGACGACGACGCCGACGGCGCCGGGCTCCGGGCGCTCGCGCTGCTCGCCGCGCACGTCAGGCTGGTCGCGGGCGAGGCGGGCGTCGAGCCTTCGACCGTCGCCGGCGACGCCGCGACGCTCGCGGGACAAGTGGAACAGATCCCGGCCAGCACCGACCAGATCCCCGACGAGTAGCTCGACACCGCGTCCCGCCAAACAGTTCGGGCCGCGCGCGCCGTCGAGCCCGTTCGTCGGTCGAGCCCGTCCTCCGTCAGGGCTCGCTGGACCGGATCCGGCGGAGCTGGTGGGTCACGCCCGCGAGCGCGACGAGCAGGACCGCGAGGTTGAAGACGGCGAGCGCCACGGACTGGTAGGCCGGGTCGAACCACGTGCGGATCGCGTTGCCGGACTGGCTGTAGAAGCCCCAGCCGGCCACGACCGCGAGCAGCGACAGCGCGGCCAGCCCGACGCGGTCGAGCAGACCGCGGAGGTCGTCGGTCGAGAGGCGGTCCAAGCCCGAGGAGTCGACCGGCTCCGTCCATCCGTTCGCGTCGGTGTCCTCGGCGTCCGCCGCCGTGCGGTCGGGAGCGGTCGCCGTGCGTTCGGGGTCCGTGCGGTCGGTCGCGTCGGTGTCGTCTGTCATTGGCTGTGGTGGGTCGGGGGTGTGGTCGCCGTCGTCGGTCGCGGGGTCCGTCGCCGGTTCGTCGGCGTCCGGATCGTCGGTCGGGCCGTCGAGGGGCCGGTCGTCCGTCATCGTCGCCTCCGCGCGGTCAGCGCCGCGACGACGAGCGCGACGAGCGCGACGAGCGGGCCGAAGCCGGGCGTCGAGCCGTCAGTGGCGCCGTCGCCCGGCGGTGCGGCGTCGGCGCCGTCACCACCCTCGCCGCCGACGTCGTCACGCTCGAAGTCCTCGACGGAGAACTGGACGTCGCGGACCGTCTCGTTCGCGGTGATCGTCTCCCGCGGGTTCAGGTTCGCGACGCCCTGCGTCTCGTCGACGAGCACGTCGTCGTCGAACAGCGCGGCGTCGACGTAGTAGTTGTAGCCGCTCGGGACCTCGACGGTCGCCGTGACGGTGTCGGTGCGGCCGGGGCGGACCGCGCCGACGGTCTCCGTCGCCTCCGCGGCGATCACGTTCGACTCCGCCTGCCGGAGGTAGAGGCGGAGTTCGACGTCGTCGGAGGCCTGGTCGCCTCGGTTCGTCACCGAGACGGCGGTCGACAGCGTCGCCGTCTCGTTGTCGGCCTCGACGACGCTCACCGCGACGGTCGGCCAGACCGTCCCCTCGGTGAAGCCGACCTGCGTGTCCGCGTAGTCGGGCGTGAGCGCCGCGACGCCGGCGATCCGGGTGGTCTGCTGCTCGCGGCGCTGATCGTCCGCGAAGACGACCGTCTCGATGCGGTAGCCGCCCTCGCGCTCGACGGTGACGGTGCCGTTGACGGTGCGCTCGCCGTCGATGTCGACGTCGCCGACCTCGACCGTGGTCTCGTCGACGAGGAGGCCGGACTCGGCGCCGATCGCGCGGTGGCGCACCGTGACGTTCTCGACCGTCCCGCCGCGGTGGCGGAGGTCGGTGCCGAGCCGGAGCTCCGCGGTCTCGCCTCGCACGTCACCGGGCGCGACGGTCGTGCCGGCGATATCGATCCGCCCGGGCGGCTCGTCCGTCGCTCGGGGGTCGCTGATGGCGCCGGGCGCGGCGACGGCGCCGACCGCGCTCGCGACGAGGAGGGCGGCGGCCGCCGCCAGGAGGGCCGTGCGGGTGTCCATACGCGACCCCTCACGACCGCGATATAAGTGCTTTGTCCGGGATTCGCTCCGGGCGGTCCGGAACCGGTCTCAGAGGACGCGGTACCGCCCGTTCGACTCGGTGACCTCGCCGCGGCGCGCGAGGCGGGTCAGGATCTCGCGGGCCGCGTCGGCGGGAACTCCCTCCGTCGCGGCCCGCTCTATAACCGCCGACTCGGTGGGGTCGTCGACCGCGTCGACCGCGTCGCGAACGACCTCGGTCCGGCTCCGCGAGCCGCCTCCGCCGCCCTCCGCGCGCTCGCCGGCCTCGTCGACCGCGTCGGCGTCGAGCCCGGACGCTTCGAGGTACTCGCGGTCGTCGATGCCGGCGTCCTCGACGGCGGCTTCCAGCTCCGAGACGTGGTCGACGTCCGCGAACGCGGCGCTGTCGCCGCGCTTCTTCGCGAGGAGCGCCGACCGAGCCTCCCGCGCGGCCGCGCGGTCCTCGGACTCGAAGAACCGCTTGAGCTTGGCGGTCCGGTGGGTCTTGCCGCACCGCGAGCACTGCGCCGTCTCGCTCGTCTCCGGGTCCGTCACCAGCCACATGTTGGCGCACTCGTTACAGCCGACGACCGCGTACATACGAGGGGATTCGCCGGCCCCGAATTTGAACCCTCGGCTCCGAGACGCGGCCGCGCCCGCGAACACCTCACACGATGCGGTGGCGCGTGCCTGCGAGGCCGCCCCGCGGCCGAGCAGCACGCGCGAGGGACGCGGCGACCGGAGCGAAGCGGAGGGAGCCGCGAGGCTGGGGAGGTGTGAGGTGCTGTGCGGTCGCGGTGCGGGGTGGGACTCAAAGGGGCAGCCGCGAGGACGAAGCACGACGACGCAAGCACCGCAAGGAGCGAGCGGAGCGAGCGACTGAGGAGCACAGCGAGTCGCGCAAGTCCTCGCGGCTGGGGCTTTGGAGGCGTTCACCGCCGATCCGCTACCAGTCATTTATAAGTAAGCGGCTGGGGCTTTGGAGGAGTTCACCGCCGATCCGCTACCAGTCATTTATAAGTAAGCGGCTGGGGCTTTGGAGGCGCTCACCGCCGATCCGCTACCAGTCATTTATAAGTAAGCGGCTGGGGCTTTGGAGGCGCTCACCGCCGATCCGCTACCAGTCATTTATAAGCGAGCGGCTGGGGCTTTGGGAGTGTTCGTCGTCGATCTACTGTCGGCTATTTATAAGCGAGCGGCTGGGGCTTTGGCGGTGTTCTGCCGAGAGTGATCCGCGGTCTCGCCTCATCAACCGCTGACCGAGAATCGATCAAAAACCACCCCGAACCCCACGTATCAGTCCGATTCGATCTCGTTCGCGGCCGCGAGCACCGCGTCGTGGAGGGCGCCGTTCGAGGCGACGAGCCCTTTCGAGTCGTGCCGCCAGCGGTTTCCGTCCAGATCCGTCACGCGCCCGCCCGCCTGCCGGATCACGAAGACCCCCGCGACCGTGTCCCACGGGTTCGCGCGGAGATTCGTGATCGTCCCCTCCAGCCCGCCGGCCGCGACGGTCGGGAGCACCACCTGCGCGGCGCCGAGCCGGCGCATGTCGCCGAAGCGCGTGACGATCGCCTCGCACGCGCGGGCGTACTCGTCGCGGGCGTCGTAGGCCCACCAGATCGTCGGGTCGACGGCCGCGTCGCGGGGCTCGTCCACGTCGCTCACCGCGATCGGCTCGCCGTTGCGGTACGCGCCCGTGGCGTCGGCGGTGTAGGTGTCGCCGAGCGCGGGCGCGACGATCGCGGCCGCGACGGGCTCGCCGTCGACCACGGCCGCGACCGCGGTGGCCCAGATCCGCACGTCGCGGACGTAGTTGTTCGTGCCGTCGATGGGGTCGATCACCCACGCGGGGCCGTCGTCGGGCACGGTCTTGCGCTCGTCCTCCTCCTCGCCGACGACCGCGTCGTCCGGGAACGTCTCGCGGATCGACGCGATGACGGCGCGCTGGGCGGCGCGGTCCGCCTCGGTGACTACGTCGTCCTCGCCCTTCGTCTCCACCGCGATGTCGCTCCGGAAGTGCTCGTGCGCGACCGCGGCGCCCGCCTCCGCGGCGCGCTTCGCGACGGCAGCACGCTCGGCGACATCGTCCGCGCGGTCCGCGACGGGGGAGGGCTCGTCGGCGCGGTCGCCCGGGGCGGCGCCGCGCTCGGCTTCGTCGGTCATGGCCCTAGTCGACGCCCCCGACGCGTATAAACGTCGGTTCGGCGCGGGCGAGGAGCCGAAATTAACTCAGTTTCGAATCCGAGTACCTTTAAGTGGGTCGCGGTCGGTGAATCGGATATGGAACCCGAGGAAGCGGTCCGTCAGCTCGAATACACCATCGACGCCTCGCTCGACGAGATCGGTCAGCGCGCCGCCGCCGGCTACCGGCCCACCTTCGAGCGCGTGGCCGAGCGCGCGGACGGGGCCGCGGTGTACGACCTCGCGGGCGAGCTCTGTCAGGACGTCGTCGACGGCTCCTGTCCCTCGCCGGCGGAGGCGAACGCGGTCGCCGAGCGCGTGCTCGACGACTGGGCGTACACCGATGGCGGGGAGTAAGATTAGACGTAACAAAACTATAGTATCAAATCCCGTTATAAAGAGTCCGGGTAATTAAAGGGAGGTCTGAATACATTCAAGAAGGACTTGACTGGTTTCTGGGTCTACTCAACGTCCTTCTGGCAGTTAATAACCATACTATTGGAAATCATTTGTGATAGTACGTGCTATCCGTGTGTCATGCCTCTGCTGCGATGTCAACAGGAGCAGACGGATAGCACGAAACAATACGCAAATCCATGAGTAACCGACGGAAATTTATGAAGCTGGTCGGAGGTATTGGAGCAGCAACCGTAGCAGGTGGTGCGGGAGTGGTGTCGATGACTGGAGGGGCGGCTGCGTCTACAGTCAGTATCAGTGCTACTGGGCCCAGTACAGTCTCAAATGATCGTGGGGATGTCAGTAAAGTTACTGTTGATCCCGCGTTTAATGTCAACTGGTCCGGTCTGGACGATGCAGTCGGGAAGGTCTTCTGGCTTTTGGAAGCAAAGGTCGCTGGTGGTGACTGGCAGCCGATCTACCGTGCGACGCCGTGGCTAAGTGCAGAAGACATCGGAACTAGCGGCACCTTCAGCCGACCAAACAGTAACAACGGGGGTCTGGGGCCGCTCGTCATCGCTGACGAACAAGGCCGTCCCGACTATGATGGATGGAATTGGGGCTCTTACGGGGACGCCGACCTGAGTTCCTTCCTTTCAGGGACGAGCCTTGGGTCCGCGGAGAACTACGTGAACGGGTCTGAACCCGTCGGTAGCGGCCCGACGCCGCAGAATAACTTCCCGGATCAAAACGCCGGTTACTACGGTGCAGCAAGCGATACGGCTCCATTTGACAACAACAACGATGATGCCGGAAATGGATCGTCTGAGACAACGACCGTTCAACTCCGATACACCATTGAACTTCAGCGTCCAAACCTGAGTCAGCTCAAATATCGCGTTGATTATGACCAGATTGAGGACGTGGCAGATGAAGAAGAGTTCAGCAATCTCGCAGATAGTGAACAGAAATCTATTGCTGTAGAACAGATTGACGGGCTAGAAGAGTCTGATATTGACGAAGGTAACTCACGGCTTGTCATGGAGGGAGAAGATGGTTACCAGAGCTTCGACTCGTACAGTGATGGTGCAGGGATTCCGTATAACGTTCTTCGAAACAACACGGATCATGTCGGTATCATCGTGGAAACCGCGCAGTTCGGAGTGAGTGCGCAAAATCTCGGCTCTGACTCCGGCGTTACTGGCGACTCTAATACCGCGGCCGAGTAATTATTGGCTGACGCCGCGGAGCCGGTCCGCGGCAGCTATACTTATTTTATGGAAATTTTGATATTTTGAGGGATTACATTCAACTGTAGGTGGTGAACTCAGCAACTACACTGAACAATCCATGCCGGTATTTAGCCGCCTGTTTTCATATCCCTGCTGACTGATAATGTTCAAGAAATCAATATGCAACTCTCATCGACCGATTGTTTCAGGCGAGAATATCTATGAAGAAGAGGGTTTCAACAGAGCCACCCTATCCAATGTCGTTATGACACGCTCAAAGTATCGTATGCGCACCCGAAACCAGTCACGACGCGACCTCGAAGCGCCACAGGTACCGGTTGATCCCACCTCGACCGGGACCTAAACCCCAAATCACGTCGAATCACGGAAACGAACTCGAATTGCCGGTTTTACCCCGGAATTCACCGTTTCAAGCACCGCTTGACCCGGTCGTAGGGACCGGAAGAACCGGCGAGAATCAGATCCTCTCAGATCAAGTATCGGATCGATTTATGTGGCCCAGCGCACAGTATCGTGTAAAACGCCGAACAGGAGATCTACTCACGATCTCGGTCGGCGCACGCCACACGATGCTCTCGACGACGCCGCTGGGAACGACGAGCGACGTATCGCTGCCGGAGGAAACGATCTTCGAACTGCTGGCGAACCGCCGCCGCCGGTACACCATCCACGCGCTGAAACACGCGGGCGAGCCGATGGACGTCGCGGACCTCTCGACGCGCATCACTGCGTGGGAGCGCGGGGTCGATCCCGAGACGATCGACTACGACGACCGCCGGAACGTCCACACGGTCCTCACGCGCACCCACCTGCCGAAGCTCGACGAGCACGACGTGGTGGAGTACGACGACGAGGCGAAGGTCGTCGAGCCGACCCCGACGCTCGACGACCTCGATGTGTACATCGAGGTGCTGCGCGGACGCGAGATCCCGTGGAGCCTCTACTACCTCGGGCTCGCGGTGCTCGCCGGGCTCGTCCAAGTCGCCGTCGCGGTCGAGGCTCCCCTGTTCGCCGCGCTTGACGCGACCGCCGCGGCCGTCTTCGTCGTCACCGCGTTCGCGGTCTCCGCCGCGCTCCACTACTACTACGGCGAGCGCGCTCGTTTGGGGAATCTGGAGAAGCCGCCCGAACTGCGCGAGCGGGAGTGACTGGAAACGCAACGACGAACCGCCGACTTCGGGGTCTCTCACGTGCTCACCTGAGGACCCGACCGATGCGGGTTCGCCTCGTGCCTTCGGTCTCGGTCGAATAAAAAAGACAGCAGAAACGCGGTTACTGCGTCGGCGGGCCGGCGGTGACCGAGAAGGACGCCCGGAACCGATCGCCGACCCTCCCGTCCGTCGCGTCGACGAGGAACGACACGCCGAACTCCTCGCCGACCCCGAGCTCGTCCACGCTGAGCGAGAGGTCCTGATCGTCGGGATAAATGAGCGTGTTCGTTTCGTCCGCGGAATGCGTCTGATAGACGAACGTGGCCGCCCCCGGATCGGACTGCTCAGCGTCGACGGTGAAGTCGAACGTGACCGATTTCGGGCTCCGAGACTGGTTTCGGACGACGAACGCCGACTCGATGCCGGGGCCCGAGATCGGATCTGCCACGGTCAGCGGGAAGGAGTCGCTCGCGACGTTCACCTCCCCTCCGCCCGCCGCGAAGTAGCCGAACTGATAGATCGAGTTCGCGTTGATCCCGGGATCGTCGAGGTCGATGGTGAGCTCTCCGTCCTCCAGCCGAACCCCACGGAGGTCGTCGTTCGGGTCTAAGGCGATCAGGCTCGTGTCGTCGTTCGAGACGGTGATCGTCGCCTGACGGTTGCGCAGCTCCGCCGCAGTGAACGCGCCCGTCCCGAGAGCGGCCGTCATTCCGCTCGCGGTGGCACCGAGACCCAACAGCAGTTGTCTTCGATTCATAAGTAGAGGGGAGCGTAGTGCCGGCCGCCTCGATTACGACCCCGAGTTGGGACTGAAGATGTCGTCGTTCTCCCCGGCCCGGACCGTCATCGTCCCGCTCCACTCCTCGCTTTCCGTGCTGGTCGTTTTGCCCTCGCGGTCGACGAGGATTGAGACGCTGATCGCACCGCCCGAACCGACGATCGCCCCGCTTGTCTCCTCGGTGAACGACAGCAGTCCCTGCCAGTCGTTGTCCGCGTCCACCTTTCCTTCGACGAGGGCCTCCTGACCGTCGTCGGCGGTGTTGTCGTCCGTGTACCCGACGAGGTAGATGGTGGCGTCGTCCGGACACTCGTCCATGTCTACCTCGACCTCGATAGCTTGGTCGCTGGCGCTCTGATTCTGGACCTGGAAGGCGTGGTCGCTCGGGTCCGTGTTGGGGCCGACGTGGAGCGGGTCAGACTTCAGCGCCGTCTCGTCGTCGAACTCCGGAATCGCCCCGATCTGGTACTTGGAGTTCGGGTTCACGCCGTTGCTCCCGTTGGAGAGATCGATTCCCAGCTCACCGTCGTCGCCCTCGCTCACGTAGTCGTTCTCGCCCGCGACGAGCGCGACGAGGCCTTGACTGTCGTCCGCCACGGTCACTCCCACGCTCCGCCCGTTGATCTCTGCTGCGGTGAACGCGCCCGTCCCCATCGCAGCCGCTGCTCCCGAAGCCAATGCGCCCAGTCCAACCACGAATTTGCGTCGGTCCATGTCGTATCTCACCTGTGTTCACACACCCCCGCGACCCGCCGTCCGGGCCGGGAGTGCTTGGGAAACACATACGACGGGTGGTACTTCGTTATGAGATCCCCGTTGGTCCCACCGGGAGATCCCGTCGGATCCTCGGCTTCTGATCGTCGCGTGACACGCTCGTCTCGTTGCCGCCGACGGGACGGCCCTGAACCCCTCGACAGTACGTACTCGGATCGAATCGACCGATTACGGCGACCATCGGGACCCCCCTGAAACCCGACCGCAAACGGTCGTTTCGACGGTATACAGACCCAACCGCGAGTTAGGACCCACTATACCAACAACGGGACGTGTTATCTCCTCTCACCTAACAGAGAGTAACAGATTAACTATCTAACTGGTTTATGTAGCCCGGTTGAGCAGTATCGTCCGAAACCGGGCGTTCCGAACGAGACGAACGCCGACGAGGAGGAAACAATCGCATGGGCTCCACCACCGCACCGACGGCCGAATCGCGCTCGGAGGTCGACGACCTGTCCGAAGACGACGTCTTCGAGATGCTCTCCAACCGCCGCCGGCGGTTCGTCATCCACGCGCTCAAGCGCGCGGAGGAGCCGGTCGACGTGTCCGAGCTCTCCACGCACGTCACCGCGTGGGAGCGCGGCGTCGACCCGGACGCGGTCAAGTACGAGGACCGCCGGAACGTGTACAGCACGCTCCAGCGCATCCACCTGCCGAAGCTGGAGGAGAAGAACGTGGTCCGCGTCGACGAGGAGGCGAACCTCGTCGAGCCGACCCCGACGCTCGACGACCTTGACGTGTACATCGAGGTGTTACGCGGACGCGAGATACCCTGGAGCCTCTACTACTTCGGGCTCGCCGTCCTCGCGGGGCTCGTCCTCGTCGCTGTCGCGGTCGGCGTGCCGGGCTTCGCCGCGCTCGACGGGACCACCGCCGCCGTGTTCGTAGTCACCGCCTTCACCGTCTCCGCGCTGCTCCACTACCACTACGGCGAGCGCGCTCGGTTGGGGAACCTCGAAGAGCCGCCCGAACTGCGCGGGCGGGAAAAATAACTCGGGACGCGGTCTCCTCTGTTCGACGCGGCTACAGCTCGATCCGCTCCCCGATTTCGGGCGCGCTTGCCGCGAACCCGTCCTCGCGCAGGTCCTCTGCGAACGCCTCGCAGCGGTCGCCGTGGTTCACCAGCACGCGCGCGTCTCGATACGACGCCAGGAACGACTCCAACCCCTCTCGGTCGGCGTGCGCGGAGAAGTCGTACGACTCCACCCGCGCGCTCACGGGCTGAACCCGGCCGTTGAGTTCCAGCTGCCCGCGCTCTTGGAGCTCGCGCCCCGGCGTCCCCTCCACCTGATACCCCGTGAGCGTCACGAGGTTCGTCGGGTTCGTCCGGATCTCCGGCAGGTAGGTTTGGACCGGGCCGCCGGCGAGCATTCCGGAGGTGGTGACGATGAGCGCGTTCTCGGCCGCGATCCGCTCGCGCTGCCCGTCGCGGCCCGTGACGACCCGCGCGCGACCGACCGCCTCGCCGAACGCGTCCGCGTCGCGCAGGAACGACGGGTACCGCCGGAGCATCTCCGTCACGTCGACGCCCATTCCGTCCACGTACGGCGTGAGGTCGTTCGCGGCCGCGACGAGGAGCATCTCCTGCGTCCGACCGATGGCGAACGCGGGCGCGACGACCGTCCCGCCCTCCCAGATCGTTCGCTCGACGCCCTCGGCCCACGCCGACTCCACCGCGGCGCGGTCCTCGTGGGTCACGTCGGCGTAGGTGGACTCGCAGACCACCACGTCGGCGTCGGGTCGCGCGGTCGTCCCCGCGACCAGCCGCTGGTCGTCGGTGTGGAAGTCGCCGGTGTACAGCAGCCGGGTCTCCCCGTCGTCGACGAGGACGTGCGCGGAGCCCGGGATGTGCCCCGCCGAGAACAGCGTCACCTCGTACCCACCGCCGTCGATCCCGCCCGCGACCGGGAAGGCTTCCTCGTAGCCGTGCCGCTGCTCGGCCTCGCCCAGCCGCGCGACGTGTTCGGCGCCGAACGGACACAGCGGGCTGTTGCCGTGGAGCTTCAGCGTGTCCTCGGCGAGCGTCCGCGCGAGCTCCCCGGTCGGCGGCGTCCAGTGGACCGGCGGTCGGCGGTCGCCCTTCAGCAGCGCGGGCACCGCGCCGACGTGGTCGAGGTGGCCGTGCGAGACGACGACCGCGTCCGGCTCCGGGTCCCGCACCGGGTACCGCGGCGGGTCCGCCGTCATGAGCCCGTAGTCCACGAGCAGCGCGTCGTCGACGAGGAGGGCGCTCCGGCCGACCTCGCGGGCGCCGCCGAGGAACTCCAACTCCATCGGCGAACCGTAGCCGCCCGCGGCGTTAGTGTCCGTCGGTCGGGTCGCCGGGCGAAGACCGAATCGCCCCGACCACCGGTGCCGGCCCGACGACCCAGACCCACGCGGCGAGCATGAGCGCCCCCGGAAGCTCGGGGAGCGCGAGCCCGGTCACGGGCCACCACCCGGCGGCGAACGTCGCCCAGACGGCGACGTGGACCGGGGCGAACGCGAGCGCGACGCGGCCGGTCAGCTCGTCTCGCCTCACCCACCCGTCGACGGCGAACACCTGCGTTATCAGTCCGTAAAACCCGATCGCCGCCGGTCCGTGGAGCGGCTCGGTGAGGTCGAAGACGCCGACCCCGGCCATCGCGACCATCGACAGCGCGAGGAGGAGCGCCCGGAGCGGGCGACCGGTCCGTCCGAGGCCCGCGGCGTAGCAGACGCCCGCCGCCCCGCCGCCGATCAGCCCCCAGTTGAACGCGGCGGCGCTCCCGTCGCGGACGCCCAGGTCGGAGAGCGCGTCGGCCGTCCACGAGAAGGTCGGATCGAGGAGCACCGCGAGCGCGATGCCGCCGAGCGCCGAGAGCGTCGCGACGGCGCCGAACGCGGCCGCGAAACGCCCGAATTCGCCGACTTCGGGAGAACGAGAGTCCGCGTCGGTGCCGGCCCGACCGTCGGCTGAGGAGGGCGCGGAGGGCGCCATCGACCGCGGTCAGTCGAGCCGCTCGGCCGCGTCGCGCTGGACCAACGGGTCGGCGTTCTCGACCGGGAGGGAGACGACGTCCTCGCTCGCGAGTTCGTACTCCCGCTCGTCGACGCCGAAGATGGCCCCGACGTCGCGGGTGATCCGGACGGTCGCCCGTTCGGTCCCTTCGGCCGGGTCGGCGTCGGCGGTCGTCGGCGAGTCGGCCGCCGGCTCGCCGGCCGGCGCTCCCTCGGGCACCGCTCCGCCGTCCGTCGTCGCGTCAGCGGTCGATTCCTCGTCGGCGTCGCCCGCGGGAGTCCCGTCGGGCTCCTCGTCGACGCCGACCGCTCCCGGAGGCGCCGGATCGGGCGGCACCGGCGTCGGCTCGTCGCCGTTCGCCCCGGTTCCTTCGGCCGGCTCCGATTCGGAGGGATCCGGGCCGCTCTCGGTCGGCTCGGGCGGCGTGGGCGGAGCGTCGGCGGACGGATCGGACTCGCCGCCGCCCATCGCACCGGCGAGCGCGTCCGAGGCGGCGGGGCCGTCGGCGGCGTCCGCCACCTCGGTACTCGGATCCGTCGGCTCCGCGCCCGTCGGGGACGCATCGGTTTCGGATGTCGGGTCGCTCGGCGTCGGGTCGCGCGACCCCGCGGCGTCGGGTGCGGCAGCGGTCTCGTCGGCGATCTCGTCGGTGGTCTGGGAATCGTCCGGGACCGGCGACTCGCCCGCGAGCACGTCGAGGACCTCGGACTTGTTCGCGGTGATGCGCTCGACGAGGTCGTCGAACAGCCGGCGCTCCTCCGTCGTCATCCCCTCCTCGTCGACGGACATGTCGGCGGCGGCGAAGGAGGCGAGCTTGACGACTTTGCCCACTCGGCGCTCGTACAGCGCCTCGGCGACCTCCTCGGCGGTCTCCACCTCGTCGGAGAGCCGGCGGACGTCGTCGTCCGCGAACGGGTTCTCGACCTGCTCGGCACGGCGGTCGCGCGCGGCCCGCAGGTCCGCGACGTACGCGCCCACGTCGTCGTAAAACGAGTCCCGCAGGTGCTGGAGGCTGTCCTTCCGGCGCTCCTTCGCCTGCGCGGACCGGAGTTCGTCGAGGTTCATCTATATTCGGTCATCGTTCGGGGGCTTTCCGCGCCTCGCCGCGGGCCATCAGGAAGGCTCCCGCGAACTCGGGCACGGTGTTTCTACCGGATTCAACTCTGACGCGCTCGCCGTTTAATTCTACCGTCCGATCCGCGTCCGTCTCGATCCGGATCTCGCGGCCGACGAACCGGTCCGGGACCGCGTCACGCAGGGGGTCGAAGTCGTCGATCTCGTC
The DNA here is from genome assembly GCF_002355655.1 of Halorubrum trapanicum. Classification (NCBI taxonomy): domain Archaea; kingdom Methanobacteriati; phylum Methanobacteriota; class Halobacteria; order Halobacteriales; family Haloferacaceae; genus Halorubrum; species Halorubrum trapanicum. Next base: position 2,060,805 of record NZ_AP017569.1, read on the forward strand.
GCGGTCGAGCGGCGTGACGACCAGGGCGGAGCCGCCGTGGAGCGTCCCCGGCAGCCGGATGAGCCGCCGGGTGTCGGTGGTCACCGGCTCGTCGATCGGCGCGGCGTCGGCGGCGGCGACGCGCGAGGCGAGCGCGGAGACGAGCCGTCGCACGCCCGGGCCGCCGGCCTCCACGTTGCCCTCGCGGACCGCGGTCGGGTTCCGGTCGAACGCGCCGAGGATCGTCTCCGCGCGCCCCTCGCCGATGCCGTCCAACTCCATCAGCTTCTCTCTCGCGTCGTCCTCGTCCATCTCGCGGAGGTTGTCGGCGTAGTTCACCAGTTCCTCGTGGACGCGCGCGCCCCACCCGCCCTCCGTCCGGAGGACGCGCTTCGTCGTCCCCCGGTCGGAGACGGTGCGGATCAGGTTGTCGGTGTCGAGGTCGATCGCGCGCACGTAGTCGACGATCTCGCGGCGCGCCTCGCTGTCCAGCTCCCGCACGCTCTCGTCGCGGACGTGGACGTGGTAGCCGCGGCCGCCGGAGAAGACGACCGTCACGTCCTCGAACGCGAAGTCGTCGTCGATAAAGTCCAACAGCCGCAGGAGGGCCTCTTTACACGCCGCCAGCATCTCCGGGTACGAGGTGGTCTCGGGGTCGACGCCGGGGAGGTGGTCGGCGTCTAGGTCGAAGACGAGGTCGGCGTTCCGCCACCCCTTCTGCCCCATCGTCGCCGCGCCCGGATCGTCGTAGCGCGCGGCCGAGAAGTAGGCGTGGCGGGGGGCGTTGTCCGCGAAGAACGTGTCGACGTCGCCGAGGTCGAACAGCGACTGGTGGCGGACCATCGTCGTCCCCGACCCGGGGGTCCACGGGATGTGGCCCCACTCGCGGAGGTTCGCGTCGGGCGGGAGCGACAGCGAGACCGACCGGTAGTAGTCGCCGAACCGCCCCCGGAGGTACTCGCGGGTCCGCTCGTCCATCGTCTCCTCTCGTACCCGCGGTCGACGTATCAACGTTACCGTTCGCCCGCGACCGCGACGCCACTCGCTTTTTAAATAATCAGGGCGGTGGCGCGTGCCTGCGAGCGGCCGGAGCGAAGCGGAGGCCGCGAGTCGCACGCGCGAGGGAGTCGGGCGCTCCGAGGGCGACCGAAGGGAGCCCGAAGGACGCGCCCGACGAGGCTGGGGAGGTGTGAGGTGCTGTGCGGTGCGGTGGGGGATGGGACTCGAAGGGGCAGCCGGGAGGCGAGCGCAGGCGACGCGAGCACCACAGCGAGTGAGCGGAGCGAACGAGCGAGGAGCGCGGCGAGCGTGCGCCCGCCTCCCGGCTGGGGCTTCGGTGGTGTGCGTGTCGGTCGGTAATTTATAGGAAGTATCGCCGCACAGCCGAGCGGTTGGGGCTCCGGGGGATGGTCACCGTCAATTTGCCGTCGCCTATTTATAAATGAACATCGCCGATTCGACGGCGACCACCACGTCTCGGCCACAACACTATCCGAGACGGCTCCGTACCCCTTCGCATGCGCTCCGAAGAGGAGGTCAGAGAGCAGTACGAGTTCCTCCGCGAACAGCTGGACGACGAGGAGATGAGCCACCGCGGCGTCGAGGAACTGTTCACGCACTACAAGCGCGCGCTCGGGTGGGTGTTAGAAGAGGAACATATGTGAGCGACGTACGACACGTTTATCACTCCCTACGCTGTACGATCGGGTGACGCTTCGTCTGGAGGGCCGAAGCGTCAGCGGGGACCAATCGGCAGGCCCGACGCGGCTTTTTTCCGCGCCGGGCGTGCCTTCTTCCGACACTCGACCGCGCAGCGCTCAGCTTCTCGTGTCGCCCCCGAGCGAACGCGCTTCCCGCGATCTCGATTCCCGCGATCCCGACCGACGGGTCGCCGTCCTCGCGTCCGCATACGTATCAGACGCCGAAAACGACGTCCGACCGCGGGGAGTATAATTTCGCTTCGCGTGCGAGTTACGGAACTGACAGAACGGAGGCGTCTGTTACGGGGATGTAGGGCCCGGTGCGTGGTCGTACGTGGACTGATATAACGGTATATTTATTTATTCTCGACAGGTATGTATTAGCAGTTGTATGTACGACCTCACAGGTTTTCAGCGAGACCTGCTCTACGTGATCGCGGGGCTCGACGAGCCGCACGGGCTGGCCATCAAGGAGGAGCTCGAAGAGTACTACGAGAAGGAGATCCACCACGGCCGCCTCTACCCGAACCTCGACACGCTCGTCGAGAAGGGGCTCGTCGAGAAGGGCCAGCGCGACCGCCGCACGAACTACTACACGCTGACCCGCCGCGGGCGCCGCGAGATCGAGGCCCGGACCGACTGGGAAGCCGAGTACATCGAGCACTGACCCGGCCGCCCGCCGATCCCGCACCCGGTCGATAGCCCCGCCCGTTCCGTTCTTTCTCGCTCCGTTCTGCTCGTTTTCCGGCCGTCGACGCGCCGCCGCGAACGGTTGGATTCAAGTCCGCCCCGGGGGAACCCGGTCGTATGCAACCGGGAGATCGCGTCCGCGTCGAGCGCGGGGGCGTCACCAACGAGGGCGTACTGCTCCCCTCCACGACGCGCGACCACCTCGTCGTCAAGCTCGACGGCGGTTACAACGTCGGTATCGACCGCGATGAAGCCGACGTCGAGGTGCTGGAGTCCGGCGTCCGCGAGGTCGACCCCGCGGCCGACGACGGCGGCGACGCCGCCTCGGAGATCACCTTCGACGAGGACCTGCCGACCGTCTCGCTCATCTCGACCGGCGGGACGATCGCCTCCACCGTCGACTACCGGACCGGCGCCGTCACGGCCCAGTTCGACGCCGAGGACGTCCTCCGCGCCGTCCCCGAGCTCGCCGGCCGCGCGAACTACCGCGGCCGCGTCGTCGCGAACATCCTCTCGGAGAACATGGAGCCGTCCATCTGGCGCGACCTCGCCGACGCGGTCGCCGAGGAGATCGAGGCGGGTGCCGACGGCGTCGTCGTGATGCACGGCACCGACACGATGCAGTACTCCGCCTCCGCGCTCTCGTTCATGCTCGACGCGCCCGTGCCGGTCGTGTTCACGGGGAGCCAGCGCTCCGCCGACCGCCCCTCCTCCGACAACGTGATGAACGCGGTGTGCGCCGTCGAGGCCGCGAAGGCCGACCACGCCGAGACGCTGGTGTGTATGCACGCGAGCCCCTCCGACGACGCCTGCGCGCTCCACCGCGGCACGCGCGTCCGCAAGAACCACACCTCCCGCCGGGACGCCTTCGAGACCGTCGGCGCCGCGCCCCTCGGCCTGATCGACTACGAGGCCGCCGCGGAGGCGGGCGCCGAGGGCGACGCGGCCGACGCCGCGATCGAGTGGCGCCGCGAGCCGCTCCCGCGCGGGAGCGCGGCGCAATCGGTCGACCTCGCGCCCGACCTCGCTCCCGACGTCGAGCTCGTCAAGTTCACGCCCGGGATGGATCCGGCGGCGTGGGCGTACTTAGACGAGAAGGACGGCGTCGTGATCGAGGGCACCGGGCTCGGCCACGTCCACACCGACCTCATCCCGCGGATCGAGGACCTCGTCGAGGGCGGCGCCGTCGTCGCGATGACGAGCCAGTGCCTCGACGGGCGGGTCTGCGACCGCGTGTACGACACCGGCCGCGACCTGCTGGACGCGGGCGTCGTCGAGGCCGGCGACACCCTCCCCGGCACCGCGAAGGTGAAGCTGATGTGGGCGCTCGCGAACCGCTCCGACCCCGCCGAGGCGATGGGCCGCGACCTCGCCGGCGAACTGACCGAGGAGTCGCGGCCCTGGGGATGACGGGAGCTGGAGGCGAGTTCGACGTCGTCGTCCGCGAGGCGCGCCCCGCCGACGCCGACGCGGTCTCGGCGTTCACGCGGGACACCTGGGGCGAGCGCCACGAGGACTACATCCCCCGAGTGTTCCCGGAGTGGGCCGCCTCCGACGACCCCGACCGCGGCACCTTCGTCGCGACGCTCCCGCCGGAAGCCGCCGAGGCCGGCGACCTCGACGGCCGAGAACCGGGCGACACCCACGTCGAGGGCGAGGGCGACGGCGCCGCCGACGCGGGCGCCCCCGAGGCGGTCGTCGGCTGTATCCAGTCCGTGCTCCTCTCCGAGTGGGAGGCGTGGGGACAGGGGATCCGCGTCGACCCCGCGGCGCGCGGCCACGGCGTCGGCACCGCGCTCTCGGAGGCCGCGCTCGACTGGGCGCGCGAGCGCGGCGCGACCGTCTGCCGCAACATGGTGTTCTCGTGGAACGTCATGGGGCTCGGCCAGTCGCGCGCGGTCGGCTTCGAGCCCGAGACGGAGTTCCGGTTCGCGGAGCCGGAGCCCGACCCGGACGCGCTCGCCGCCGCGACCGCGGACGCCGCCCCCGCCGACGGCGACGCGGTCGTCCCCCTCGACGATCCCGACCCTGACGCGGCGTGGGCGTTCTGGAGCGACAGCGACGCCCGCGGCCGCCTGCGCGGGCTCGCGCTCGACCCCGGCGAGTCGTGGGCCTGCTCGCAGCTCACCCGCGAGCGGCTCGCGACCGCGGCCGCCGAGGACCGGCTGCTCGCGGTCGCCGACGCCGACGCACTCTCCGGGTTCGCGGTCCGGACCCGCGTGACGGAGCGCGAGGTCGACGGCGAGACGACGCGGACCGCGACGTACGGGACCGCCGCGTGGCGCGACGTCGACGCGGCGGGCGCGCTGTTCGACGCGGTCGCCGCCGACGCCGCCGCGGCCGACGCCGACGGCGCCCGCGTGCTGATCCCGGAGACGGCCGAGCACGTGAGCGACGCCGCCGCGAACCGCGTCGCGGTCGCGGCCGAGCCCGACTTCGTGCTGTGCGCGGACCTCTCCGGTGGGCGATGACCCTCTTCGGCGCCGCCCTCCCGTGGTCGCTCCCGCTCACGCTCGTCATCTACGGCGTGGTCGTCGCCGCCGCGGTCTGGATCTACCGCGACGCGAGGGCGCGCGGGAGCCGCTACGCGGCCCTCTGGGCGCTCTCGACGCTCCTCTTCACTATCGTTCCGGTGCTCGCGTACCTGTACCTCCACCGCGACGCCGGCCCGTCGCGGTAGGCGACCGCGACGAGGGCGAGCCGAATGCTCCCGGCCGCTTATGTGAGACGACCCGAAACGACCGACGGATGCCCGCCCTCCCCCTGCCCGACCGCCTGCGCGCGCTCGGTCGCGGCCGCCGGCCGCGCGCGCTCTCGGTCGCGGTCGCCAACCTGCTCCCGCTCGTCGGCGTCGTCGCGCTCGGCTGGAACGCGGCCGCGCTGATGACGCTGTACTGGTTCGAGCTCGGGATCGCGTCCCTCTGGGCCGTCGTCCGCGCGCTGTTCGCCGGGCGCCCCTCCGAGATCGAGCGCGAGGTCCTGCTCTCCGGCCCGCTCGCGCAGCGGCGGCTCGGGCTGTCGATCCCGCGGACCGACCTTCAGGTCCGGTTCTCCTCGCTGCTCGTCCTCCCGATCGCCGCGCCGATCCTCGCGGTCGTCTGGGGGGTCGTCGGCACGCTCACGGTCGGCGTCGTCGTCGAGGAGGGGACGGTCCCGACCGTCGTCGACACGGTCGCGCTCGCGACGCTCGCACTCTTCGTCGGTGAGGGGGCGACGACGCTCGTCGAGTACTTCGGCCGCGGCGAGTACCGCGACCACAGCGCGCAGACCGCGCTCACGGGCGTGTTCGCCCGCGGTGCGGCGGTATTCCTCGGCGCGCTGTTCACCGTCACCGTCGTCGCCGTGGCGACGCTCGAAGGCGACACGCCGATCTCGGCGCTCGACCCCTCCGCGATCGGACTCCCCCTCCTGCTCGGGATCGTCGCGGTGAAGGCCGCGTTCGACCTCGGGGGGCTGTACGGCGACCGACTGGCGGCCTTCGACGAGTCGCAGGCGCTCGACCTGGGCTTCTCCTACGACCCGCCCGCGGCGGAGCCCGTCGACGGCTCGCTCGCAGCGCCGGTCGAGACGGTCCGCCAGCCCCCTCGCGCGCGGATCGCGGGAGCGCTGACGACCCCGCTCGGCCACCCGGGGCTGTGGTACCTCGCCGCGCTCCCCGCGCTCGGCGCCGCGCTGTTCGCGATCGGCGGGAAGTGGGGCGCCGCCGCCGCCCTCGCCGCGGCCGCGGTCGCGCTCCCGCTCGTGCCCGCCGCGATCGACCACGAGCTCCGGCACGGACTCGTCGAGTACCGCGCCGGCGACGACGCGCTGGTCGCCCGCGACCGCCTGTCCGGGGCGACGCTGTGGCGCGTCGAAGCGTGGGACGAGACCGACCTCCGGGTGGAGCGAAGCGGACTCGACCGCCGACTGGACACGGAGACCGTCGCCATCGAGCTCCGCGACGACGAGTACCGGATTCCGGGTGTCGCCGACCCCGAGCCGATACTCGACGTCTTCGAGCGGCGGCCGGACCGGCCGGACGGTTAGCTCGGACCGCCGCCGCCTCCCCCTTTGTCCCGCCCGTACAGCGGGTGCGCGTCCCCGACGAGGCGCTTGAACGCGAGGATCACGGCGGCGTGGAAGGCGACGAGGACGGTCACGCTCGCGACGATGATCGCCACCTCGGCGGGCGTCGAGAGCAGGCCGAGCGAGACGATGAGCGTCGTCGCGCACGCCGGCGGGTGGACCCAGTCGGTCGCGATCATCGCCCAGCTGGTCGCCACGAGCGAGAGGACCGCGCTCGCGGTCAGCCGGAACCCCGCGGGGGAGAAGGCGGGCGGCGTCGCCGTGAGCGCGGCGCCGTCCGCGATGACCGTCCACGCCGCGAGCCCGGTGACGCCGCCGATCAGGTGGCTCCCGACCACGCGGACGGCGCGCTCGCGCTCGCTCCGGCGGTCGAACGCGAGCACGAACGCCGACGGGCCGAGGCTCGGGAAGACGAACGGCTGGCCGGTCGCCCACGCCACCAGACCGAGAACGGTGAACAGCAGGCCGGCGTAGACGCTCGTCCCGAGGCGGCGGCGCATTGCGACCCGGTCGGCGGGCGACTCACAAATGCCCGGCGGATCGGAGAGCGGCGCGCCTGAGGCCCGGCGGATCGGAGAGCGGCGCGCCGGCCGACCGGCGGACGGAACGCCGCCGCTTCGCGACCCCACGCTATCGCTCGCGATAGCCGAACCCGAACGCCTAATTGGTCCCGTCTCGCCCGTGGGGACATGTTCGCGACGCTGCCGGACCTCCTCCGACTGCTCGTCGTCCCGGTCTTCGCGTGGGCGGCGATCCGGGACGTCCGGACCCGGCGCCTCCCGAACCGGCTGTGGCCGCCGCTGTACCTGTTCGGCGGGCTGCTTCTGGTCTGGGAGGCCGTCTCGCTGTGGCCGTTCGCGGGGTTCGACGGGCGGGTGTTCCTCGTGCGGGCCGCGATCAGCCTGCTGTTCGTCGCGCCGCTCGGCTACGCCTTCTGGTACCTCGGCGCGTTCGGCGGCGCCGACGCCAAGGCGATGATCGCGCTCGCGGTGCTCTTCCCGACGTTCCCGGCCTACGAGGTCGGCGGGGTCGTCCTCCCGCTCGTCGACACCGACGTCGGCGTGTTCTCGCTGACGATCCTCACGAACACGGTGCTTCTGGGCCTCGCGTACCCGGTCGGACTCGCCGCGCTCAACCTCGTCCGCGGCGAGGCCTCGCGGAGCATGTTCTTCGCGCGCCCGGTCGCGACCGACTCGCTGCCCGACCGGCACGGTCGATTGTTCGAGGACCCGGACGGCCCGACTCGGAGCGGTCTCGACCTGGACGCGCTCCGGATGTACCTCCGCTGGCGGGGATTCACGCTCGCGGAGCTGCGGGCGATTCCCGACGACTGCCGCGACCCCGATTCGGTCGGCGAGACGTTCAACCCGACCGACGGCGGCACTCACGTCGGGCCGCGGACCGACGGGGGACGCGCGGTCGACGCGGAAGCCGACTCGACGAGCGACGCGGAGGCGGCGGAAGGCGCCGCCGGCGACCGCGACCTCGGCGATCCGTGGGCGGCCGAGCGCTTCCTCGACGACATCGATCACGGGGCCTACGGCACCGACGCGGCGACGCTCCGCGACGGCCTCGACGTCGTCGCCCGCGCGGACCGCGTGCTGGTCTCGCCCGGGATGCCGTTCGTCGTCCCGATGGCGGTCGGCCTCGTCGTCTCCCTGACGTTCGGCGACGCGCTGTTCGCGGTGCTCGGCGCGGTCGGGCTGGTGTGAGCCGACGGGACGAGCGTATTTATAAATAGAACCGCGGTGGCGCGCGAGCGACCGAGTGAGGACCACAGCGAGTGTGCGCCCGCCTCGCGACTGGGGCTTTGAAAACAATCGCCCTACCAAGAGCGATTTATAAACGACTGAGTGGGGAACTCGGGGATTCTCTGTCCGGCTTCGCGAGTCGCTATTTATATATGACCGACGACGGCCTCGGCTTAATTCCCGGCCCAGACGTCGTCCGCGGCGAGGACGCGCGTCCCGACCGGCCGCTTCACGAACTCGCCGAGGTCGCGGCCGACCAGGTCGCCGACGCCGCGCTGGGCGGCCACGTCGAGCAGCCGCTGGTCGACGGTCCCGTCGACGACCACGGCGTGCGGCGCGGGCTCTGTGCCCTCGACCGCGTCGAACGCCTCCGCGGCGTCGACCTCGCTGAGAACCTCGAATCCGTCGTCGAGGAGCCGCGCACGGCCGGTCTCCCCGTCGACGACCTCGTCGACATGCGCCGCCATCGATCCCGGTTCGTCGGACTCGCCGTCGCGCTCTGTCCCGGCGGCTTCGTCGCGGTCGGCTTCGGCGCACTCGTCGGATTCTGATTCCAGATCGGCGTCCGTGTCGGGTTCGACGGTTGAGGCCGCGTCGGTGTCGGGCGTCGAGTCGAGCTCGTCCTCGTCGGTCGGCGTCGACTCCGGCTCCGGCGCTTCGCTCGTTCCGTCGGCCGGGGGCGGATCGCCGGTCTCGGTCGCCGCGTCGCGCGCTTCGGACCCTTCGGACTCTGACGGTTCGGACTCGTCCGATTCGGTCTCCGGCTCGATATCGGGCGAGGCGGCCGACCGGGTCGACGGTCCGGCCGAGTCGTCGTCCGAGGAGTCGTCCGGGACCGCCCCGCCGTCGCCGACGCGGGCGACCGACCCGGGGTCGTCGCCGTCGGCGATCTCCTCGTCGCTCGCTGCGGCTCGGAGGTCGGCGGCGTCCGCGAGGCTGGCGTACGGCACCTTCCCGCGGAGCGCCTCGAAGACGGCGTCCCGGTCGAGGTCCTCGACGGACTCGCCGGGCGGCGCGAACGCGACGTAGTCGACCTCGCCCACCTGGGCGAGCTCGCGGAGGATGAGCTCGCCGCCGCGGTCGCCGTCGAGGAACGCGGTGACGGTCCGGTCGGCGGTCAGGTCGGCAACCGACTCCGGGACGTTCGTCCCCTCGACCGCGACGGCGTTCTTGATCCCGCAGTCGAGCAGCGTGAGCACGTCCGCGCGCCCCTCGACGACGATGACGGCGTCGGAGTCGCCGACGCGGGGGCCCGCCGGGAGCCCCTCGTAGTCGACGATGCCCTCGACGCGCGCGGCGTCGCGCACCTCGTCTAACACGTCGCTGCTCGCGAGGCTCGTCTCCTCGAAGCCGCCGGCGATGAGCTCCTTGGCGCGCTCGACGACCTCGCGGCGCTTGGCCGCCCGCACGTCCTCGATGCTCGTCACCTCGACCGAGGCGTGACAGGGACCGATGCGATCGATCGTCTCCAGCGCGGCCGCCAGAATGGCGGTCTCTACTTTGTCCAGGCTCGACGCGACGGTGACCTCCCCGAACGACTGGCCGTTCTCGGACTCGACGGAGACGTCGATCCGGCCGACGCGCGAGGACTCCTGGAGGTCGCGGAGGTCCAGCTCGTCGCCGAGCAACCCCTCCGTCTGGCCGAACACCGCCCCGACGACGTCGCTCCGCTCGACGACGCCGTCGGCCGCGATGGTGGCGTGTATCAGGTATTTTTCTGTGTCTTTCATGAGTGGTGAATGGTGATGTCGGGCGGTAGCGCCCGTCCGTGTATGGTTGCGCTCCTCGCGGAAAATAGCTATCGCCACGCTCCTCCGCCGGGGATTATTGAAGAAAATTTCTCTTCAACACGCATTTTCGAATCTATTCGACAACTCTTAGTACACATAGACGTACCATTATCCCACATGACGCGTTCACGCAGCGATCTCGTGTGGATACCGACGTTCGCAATCCTCGTCGCGTTCGCGGTGCCGTGGCCACTGTGGGGGGTCGACCGCGTCGTCGCGGGGCTGCCGGTGTGGATCTGGTGGCACGTGGCGTGGCTCGGGCTGTGCGCAGTCCTGTTCGCGCTGTTCGTCCGGAGCGGCGCGTGGGAGCGCGGGATGGGGCAGCGACCGGGCGACGATGCTGCGGGCGTCGACGCCGCGACTAGCGGCGACCCGGTAGACCCAACTGGGGGTGACCGCCGGTGACGCTCGGCGTCGTCGTCGGGTACCTCGTCGTCGCGCTCGCGCTCGGGCTGGTCGCGTACCGCGTCTCGGAGACGACCGCCGAGGACTACTACCTCGCGAGCCGGTCGATCGGCACGCTCGTGCTGCTGTTCACGACGTTCGCGACCCTCCTGTCCGCGTTCACCTTCTTCGGCGGTCCGAACCTCGCGTACGCGGCGGGCCCCGAGTGGCTGATCGTGATGGGGACGCTGGACGGGGTGCTGTTCGCGGTGCTGTGGTACGTGATCGGCTACAAGCAGTGGCTGATCGGCGCCCGCAACGGTTACGTGACGCTCGGCGAGATGCTCGGCGACCGGTTCGGCTCGACCGGGCTGCGCGCGCTGGTCGCCGCCGTGAGCCTCCTGTGGCTGTTCCCGTACGTGATGCTCCAGCAGATGGGCGCCGGCGAGGCGCTCGTCGGGCTCACGGACGGCGCGGTCCCCTACTGGGGCGGCGCGGCGCTCATCACGGCGTTCATGATCCTCTACGTCGCCGTCGCGGGGCTCCGCGGCGTGGCGTGGACGGACACGCTCCAGGGGCTGTTCATGCTCTCCGTCGTCTGGCTCGCGGCCGCGTGGGTCGTCTCGGCGCTCGGCGGCGTCGGCGCCGCGACCGAGGGGATGCTGGCGGCCCGGCCCGAGTTCGGGTCCTTCGGCGGCGGGACCTACTCGGTCGGGTTCATCGTCTCCACGGCGATCACCATCGCGTTCGGGGTGACGATGTTCCCGCAGATCAACCAGCGGTTCTTCGTCGCGAAGTCGGCGACGACGCTGAAGCGGTCGTTCGCGTTATGGCCCGTGCTGGTGCTGCTCCTCTTCGTCCCCGCGTTCATGCTCGGCGCGTGGGCGGCGGGCACCCCGGTGACCGTCCCGGAGAACGCGAACGTGCTCCCGGTCGTGTTGAACGAGTACGCGCCGACGTGGCTCGCCGCGGTCGTCGTCGCCGGCGCGATGGCCGCGATGATGTCCTCGTCGGACTCGATGCTGCTCTCGGGGTCGTCGTACTTCACCCGGGACCTCTACCGCCCGCTGATCGACGCGGACGCCTCCGAGCGCCGCGAGGCGTGGATCGCGCGGATCGGCGTGGCGGCGTTCGCGGCGCTGGCGTTCGTCGCGAGCCTGTTCCGCCCCGGGACGCTGATCGAGGTCGGCGACACCGCATTCTCCGGGTTCGCACTGCTCGCGCTCCCCGTGATCTGCGCGCTCTACTGGCCTCGGACGACGCGCACCGGGATGATCGTCGGCGTCGCGGTCCCGCAGGCGATCTACCTCGCGGTGGTGCTTTCCGCGGTCGTCGGCGCCGTCCCGACGCTGCCCCGTACCGTCGCCGGCGGCTGGGACGTGGCGCTCGGGCTGATGGTCCTGTCCGGCGTGCTCACGGTGGGCGTGTCGCTCGTGACCGCGCCGAGCGAGGAGAGCGACGCCTCGCGGTTCGCGGTGGCCGGGGACTGAGTCCGGGCTCACACGGCGGCCGCCGTCGGGGACCCGGCTCCGACCTCAGTCGTCGCGCAGGAACCGGAGCGTCTTCGGGTCGGGCTCGTCGTAGTACCGCTCCAGCGCCGTCCCGAACGGTTCGGACTCGTCCGCGACAGCGTCGAACAGCGTCATCGACGACCGGAACTTCAGATCGTCCGGCGACCCGAACACTTCGTGCGCTGTCCGTCCCTCCAGGGCGTTGACGATCTCCGTACACTCCCGTAGCCGCGGCCCCAGCGTCGGGTGTGCGAGGTACGCGCTCGCCTCCTCGCGGGACCCGATCGCGTAGCGCCGGGAGGTCCGGCTGCTCCCCAACCCCTCGACCTGCGGGAACACGTACCACATCCAGTGGCCGCGCTTCCGTCCCGATCGCAGCTCCTCTTTGGCCGACTCGATTACGCCGGCCTGCGCTTCGACGAAGCGGTCGAGGTCGTGGGGGTTGCCGTCGGACATCTCGTCGGGCGACGTTCCCGCCGATCGGAAATAAATCCGGGTGCCGGACCGCCGGGTCTCGGCGTCTCGAACTCGACCGCGTCGGTTCCCACCGCGCCGAACCCGGCGAAAGCCAAAAGACCGCCTCGCCCCGACAACGCGTATGAACGAGCCCGGCACCGAGGGCGTGCTGTTGGACCAGGCGACGCTCCGCGGTCGGCTCGACGACGCGCCGCCGTGGCTCCGCGAGCACTACCGCACCTTCCGGGAGTCGATGCTCGGCGAGCGCGACGGGTCGCCGTTCCCCTGCTACTTCGGCATCGAGGCCGAGCGCGAGGGGGACCTCCTGTACGCCGCCTGCGAGTCGACCACGGACCCGGCCGCGCTGCTGCGGCTGCGCGACGTCCTCCTCGAATACCTCGACGCGTACCCGGACCACGCCGACCGCGCGCCCCTCGCTGTCTTTTTCAAGCCGCCGGCGGGCGACCGCGGCGAGGCGCACTACCACGAGCGGCTCTGGAACGTGCTGGAGTTCCTCCACGTCCACGACCCGGCGCCGTGGCCCGACGACATCCCGACCGACCCGGACACCCCGCGCTGGGAGTTCTGCTTCGGGGGCGAGGCGCTGTTCCCGACCTCGCGCGCGCCTTTCTACGACGAGCGGAAGAGCCGGTACTCGCCCGTCGGGTTGGAGGTCACCTTCCAGCCGCGCGCCGTTTTCGAGGGGATCACGGCCGACACCGAGGCCGGCGAGCGCGCCCGCGAGACGATCCGCGGCCGGATGGGCGACTACGACGGGGTCTGCCCCCACGCCGACCTCGGGGACTGGGGCGCCGAGGGCGACCGGGAGTGGAGACAGTACCTCTTCCGCGAGGACGACGACGCGAGCCCCGACGCCTGCCCCCTGTCGCCGACCCGCGAGCACCCGAAGGCGCCCGCGTCACTGCTCGAACGCGGCGCGTGGCGGCGGTTCGCGGGCGACGCCGACGCGAGCGATCACGACGCCTCCGTCACCGCGGGGCTCGGCGATGACTGACGACCCGGGGGCCGACGACGCGGCGCGCGCCGCGACCGTCCCCGACGACGCCGTCCTCCTCCTCGTCGACTTCCAGACCGGCTTCGACGAGCCGGGCTGGGGCGAGCGCAACAACCCCGACGCCGAGGCGGTCGCGGCCGCGCTCCTCGACCGCTGGCGCGCGACGGACCGCCCCGTCGCGCACGTGCGGCACGCCTCGACGGAGCCTGACTCGCCGCTGCGTCCGGACGCCCCCGGCTTCGCGTGGAAACCGGAAACCGCGCCCGTCGAAGGCGAGCCGACGTTCGAGAAGTCGGTCAACGGCGCGTTCCTCGACTCCGGGCTCGACGAGTGGCTCCGGGGAGGAGGTCACGACTCGCTCGTCGTCTGCGGGCTGACCACCGACCACTGCGTCTCGACGACGACGCGCGAGGCCGAGAACCGCGGCTACGACGTGCGCGTCGTCACCGACGCGACCGCGACGCACGCCCGCGAGACACCCGACGGCGAGCGGATCGACCCGGAGACCTCCCACCGCGTCGCGCTCGCCCACCTGCGCGGCGAGTTCGCGACCGTCGTCGAGAGCGCGGAGCTGCTGTCGGCGGTCTGACTCGACTCGCCCGCGCTCAGTCGTCGGCGGCGTCCGCGGCCTCCGCGTCCCCGCCGCTCGCGCGCTCGGCGGCGTTCGCGAACATGCCGCGCCGCGCCGTGTACAGGAAGTACGCGCCGAGGCCGAGGAAGCCGACGACGTTCGAGGCCGCGACCGCCCAGAAGACGGCCTCGACCCCCCAGCCCAGCCCGGGCGCCACGGTGACGCCGAACGCGCCGAACGTCGTCGCGACGGGCACGGCCGCGACCGCGATCGGGAACCGGATCGCCCAGTACTTGATCAGGTCGGCGACGAAGGAAGTCCGCGTGCGGGAGGCGCCGTTGAACCCGGCGATCAGGGTGTAGGTGCCGCCGAGCGCCCAGTAGGAGGTGCCGAGGATCCGGAGGTACGTCACCGCGAGGTCCCGGCCCGTCGAGGTGAGGTCGGGCGCGATGAGGCCCGCGATATCGCCGGCGAACAGGAACTGGATCGCGCCGAGCGCGAGGAACCCGGCGACGACCATCCCGGTGCCGACGGTCGTCGTGCGGCGGGCGCGCTCCGGGGCGTCCGCGCCCAGGTTCTGCCCGATCATCGACTGAGCGGCCTGCTGCATCCCGAGCGCCGGGACGATCGCCAGCGTCGCGACCCGCGCGCCGATCGTGTACGCGGCGACGCCCGCCGCGCCGCCGGCGACCGCGACGAGGCCGACGACGAGGACCCGGACGAGCTCGCTCACGCCGCGCTGGCCGCCGAGCGGGAGGCCGACGGAGACGACCTCGCGGGCGGTCGCTAGGTCGAACGCGAACGCGTCGCGGGTGAGCCGGAAGGTGTCGCGGCCGATCCCCGCGGCGTACCCGAGGATCCACAGGAGGCCGGCGACGCCCGCGAGCGCGGTGCCGAGCGCGGCGCCGGCGACGCCGAGCCGCGGGGCCGGACCGACTCCGAAGATGAGCACCGGCGCGGCGACGAGGTTGACCAGGACGCCCACGAGGCTCACGTGGAACACCGCGCGCGTGTCGCCGTACGCCGTGAAGCAGTTCTCGACGGTGTCGCCGACCGCGCCGACCGGGAGGACGGCGACCACGATCGCGAGGTACGTCGCCGTCGTTCCGGCGAGCGCCGGGTCCGCCCCGAGCAGCGCTACCACCTCCTCGGCGTAGACGACCACCGGGACGGCGACCGCAGCGCTGACCGCGAGCGCGACGAGCGCGCCGTTGACCGCGACGCGCCGAGCGCCCGCCTCGTCCTCGTCGCCGGTGCGCTGCGCGACGAGGACCTGGGTGCCGACCGCGCCGACCACGGCCGTCGCGCCGAGCAGCGACTGGACCGGCAGGCTGAGGCCGACCGCGGCGACCGCGTCCTCGCCGACCCGGCCGAGCCAGAACGTGTCCACCAGCGCGTTGACGACGTACACGACGTTCTGCGCGACGAGCGGCGCGGCGAGGACCAGCAGCACCCGCCCGACCGGCCCGTCGGTGATCGCCTCGCGGTCGACGTCCAGCATCGAATTGTTACGTCCTAGTGTCGGCAAATTAAAAATATATTGGTGACGAAACCCTCGTCGCGCGGGACGGCTCGTCGGCGTCCTCCGCGTCCGTCGCCGGCGTCCTCCCCGTCGTCCGTGCCGATGACGGCCCGCTTCGACCGTTCGCGAACGTCGCCGCGCGCCGCGAAGGGAAACCTCTTAATGGACTACACACGGAGTTCGTGGTATATGAGCAACGGCGACGACGACCCGGCGGACGCCTCCGAGGAGGCCGACGCCGCGGACGACGGCGGGGACGCCGGCGAGTCGGCGGAGACGGCCGCCCCGACGCTCCCCGATGACGCGACCGAGGAGTCCCTGAACGAGTACCTCGACGAGATCGCCGACCGGCTCGAGGCCGCCGAGACGGAGGCCGACCTCGACGACGTCGAGGCGCTCTTGGACGACGCCGAGACCGGCATCGCGGAGGCCGACCTCCCCGAGCCGGACGAGGACGACGAGGACGCCGACGACCCCCGCGGCGACCTCGAGGACCGCGTGGCGGAGCTCCGGGAGGGCGTCGAGGAGGCCCGCGGCCCGTACGGCGACGACGTCGTCGACGCGATCGAGACCGCCGCCGGGCGGGTCGAAGAGACCGAGTGGACCGAAGACGGGCACGACGACGTCGCGGCCGCCGTCGCGTCGTTCGTCGACGCGGCCGCCGACGCGATCGACGACGCGGCCGCCGACGCGATCGACGAGGCCGACGAGGACCCCGAGGCGCTGCTCGACGAGGCCGCGGACGGCGAGGAGACCGCCGCCGCGCAGCCGACCCCCGTCGACCAGCTCACCGCGGCGCTCGACGCCGTCGCCGCGGCGGTCGCCGAGGCCGGCTTCGACGCCGACGAGGACGCGGACGTGATCGCCGCGCTGCTGGCGGCGACGGACGACCTGGAGGCCGCCCTCGACGACGCCGAGGAGTGGGACGACCTCGAGACCCACGAGCAGCTCCGCGCGCAGGGGTACTACGACGTGCTCGGCCACTACAAGGACTTCCCGGTCGAGTGGGCCGCGCTGAAGGAACACGAGGCGCAGGGGAACGTCGACATGATCCTGCTCGCGCTCGACTCGCTACAGTCCGAGTTCATGGAGCGCCACTGCTTGGAGGCGTTCGAGCGGATGGGCAAGCGCGGTAAGACCGAGGCGTCCGTCGAGGAGATCCTCGGCCGCGCCGAGAAGCGCGACCGGCCCGCGATCCGGATCCTCGGGAAGATGGCTGCCGAGGAGGCGACCGACACCCTCGTCGAGTACGTCCCCGAGGACTCGAACCCGCAGCTCCAGAAGGCCGTCTTCAAGGCGCTCGGCGAGATCGGCGCGCCGGAGGCCGTCCAGCCGCTCGCGGACCAGCTCGACCCCGACGGCGACACCGACGACCTCGTCCGCCCCCACGCCGCCCGCGCGCTGGGCCTGATCGGCGACACCCGCGCCGTCAAGCCGCTCGCCGACGCGCTCGAAGCGCACCCGTCCGACGACGTCCGCGCGGCCGCCGGCTGGGCGCTCCGCCAGATCGGGACCCGCGAGGCGCTCGAAGCGGTCGCCGAGTACGCCGACGAGCGCTCCTTCGTCGTCTCGACGGAGGGTGAGAAGGCGCAGCAGGCGCTGGACGAGACCGAGCCCGCCCCGACGGCCTGAGGCGCGCACTCCTCCCCCCTCGCGGCGGTCGCGAACCCTTTTATCTGATACCGCCGCCACGCCCGCCGTGTCACCCCGCCGCCCGAGGCGCCGGTCCCGCGTCGCCGCGCTCGTCCTGCTCGTCGCCGCGACGAGCGTCGTCTGCTCCCTTTCGGCCGCGGCCGCCCCGGTCGGCGCCGCCGCTCCGCTCGACGCGGCCGAGCCCACCCCGGCCAACGCTACCGACGCCCGCGGCGGCCCCCGAATCGTCGAGCTGTACCCGAACCCGACGACCGCGGAGAACCGCGGCGAGTACCTCGTCGTCTCCCTCCCCGAGCGCGGGAACTGGTCGCTCTCCGACGGCTACTACGACACCGAAATTCCGACGAACGCGAGCGGTCGGGTAACGCTGTCGATGGCCCCGAACCGGACCGCCTCGATCCTCGCCGGCGACTCGGGGACGGCCGCCGGGGTCGCGGACCGGCGCACGATCCGGCGGCTGACCGACTACTTCCCGCTGTCGGCGTCGGGCGACCGGATCGAGCTCCGCCGGAACGGGCGCGCCGTCGACGTCGTCGCCTACGACCGCGCCAGCGAGGGCCACCGCTGGCGCGCCTCGTGGGGCGAGTGGCGCCCCCGTGGCTACGATCCCCGCTCGCCGGAGTCGACCGCGGACGCGGCCGTGACGCCCTTCGTCCTCCCCGACAGCCCGGGAATCCCGGTCGAGCCCCTCCGGGCCGCGGACGAGCGGCTGTTCGTCGCCGGCTACACGCTGACCTCGGAGCGGGTCGTCGGGGCGCTCGTCGCGGCCGCCGACCGCGGGGTGCGCGTTCGCGTGCTGCTGGAAGGGTCGCCCGTCGGCGGATTCCCGTCCCCGAGCGCGCCGCTGCTCGACCGCCTGACCGCCGCCGGCGTCGCGGTTCGAATCCTCGACGGCGAGGTCGAGCGGTTCCGCTTCCACCACCCGAAGTACGCGGTCGCGGACGACCGCGCCGTCGTCCTCACGGAGAACTGGAAGCCGTCCGGCACCGGCGGACACAGCAACCGCGGGTGGGGCGTCGTCGTGGGCGGCGACGGCGAAACGGCGGACGACGAGACGGCGGACCGTGCCGGAACCGACCGGAGCGCGGCGGTCGCGGACGACCTCGCCGCGCTGTTCCTCGCCGACTTCGAGGCGCACGACGCGCGGCCGTGGCGGGCCTTCCGCGCGGACACCGACTTCTACGATGACGGTCGAGCGAACGGCTCCTATCCGACGCGGTTCGACGCACCTGCGGAGCCCGTGGCCGCGGACGTGACCGTCCTGACCGCCCCGGGTAACGCCGCCGACCGGATCGTCGCGCGGATCGACGCCGCCGACGAGCGGGTGCTCGCGGTCGTGCCGCGCGTGGGCGGTCCGAACGACCGGATCGTCCGCGCGCTCCGGCGCGCCGCGGACCGCGGGGTCGACGTTCACCTGCTGCTCTCGGACGCGTGGTACGACCGCGAGGCGAACCGGAACCTCTCGAAGCGGCTCGCGGACGAGCCGATCGCGGTCGACCTCGCGGAACCGCGCGGCCGGTTCGGGAAGGTCCACGCGAAGGGGCTCGTCGTCGACGACACCGCGGTCGTCGGCAGCCTCAACTGGAACCCGAGTGCGCGGACGAACAACCGCGAGGTGTTGCTCGCGATAGAGAACGAGTCGGTCGCGGAGTTCTACGCTCGCGCGTACGCGGCCGACTGGCGCGGCGGCGGGATTCAGCTCCCGATCGCCTTCGTCGGCGGCCTCGGCGTCGCGCTCGCGGGGGCCGGCGCCGTCGCTCGGCGAGAGATCGCGTTCGGCTGAGAAACGGGTTCGGTACGAACGGCCGCGGCGGCCGACTCAGTCGTCGAGCGCGATCGTCGACGAGAGCGCCTCGTCGATCTCCGCGCCCGCCATCTTCTCGACGAGCGCCTCGATCACCTCGCTCCGGCGCCCCTTCACGAACTTGATCGAGCCGACGACGAGGTGGCCGCCGCCGGAGACGCCGGCCTCGGGCAGCTCCTCGTTCAGCTCGGTCACCATGTTCGGGATGTCGAGCCGGACGCCGTCCGAGCGGAGGACGCAGAAGTCGGGGCCGTAGCCGATGGTGATGACGGGATCGCCGGTCTCCGTCACCTTCGCGTCGTGGAGTTCGCCGGTCGTCTTTCCCGGCGCCGGGTAGGTGAACCGGTGGGCGTACTCGTCTAAGTCGATCCGGTAGAGGTGTGCGCCGGAGGCGAGCCGCTCGTGTTCGACGTGGTCGTCGACGGCGTCGAGCTGGCGCTCCACGTCGCGCTCGGCGCGCTCGGAGAGGAACTCCACGAGCTCCTCGTGTCGCTCCTCGTCGTCGCAACCGACGTTGAGGGCGTCGTTGACGAGCGTCTTCCCCTCGGAGTAGCGGAGCCAGTGGGCGGCGTAGTCGAGCGCCTCCCCGATGTCGAGGAGGTCGGACTCGTCGTAGCCGGCGCCCTCGGCGAGCGCGACGTAGTCGTCCATCGCCTCCGCCTTCGAGCGGTCGGAGAGGCCGGCGACCGCCGGCACGTGTTCGAGCTCTTCGGTGAGCGACGGGTCGATCAGGCGGGCGAGCTCGACGCACATCATCCCCGTGGTGACCCGGTAGTCCTCGCCGTGGAGATAGGGGTTGACGTGGGCGTCGAGCAGGGGCTCGACCGCCTCGGGATCGGGGTGGTGGTGGTCGACGGCCGCGATGGGGATGTCGTAGTGCGCGAGGTTCTCGTAGGCCGGCACGTCCTCCTCGGTCGACCCGTTGTCGAGCATTAGGAGGAAGGGGAGCTTCTGCCCGTGGCGGGCGCGGCCCTCTAAGGCGAAGTTGAGGTCGCGGGTGACGTCCTCCATCTCGTAGTAGGGCGCCTTGCTCGGGAGCCGCTTGAACAGGTGCCGCGGCGAGTCGGGGTCGCCGTGGACCTCCTCGATCAGGTTCTCGACGGCGAGCTGGACCGGGATCGCGGCGCACATCCCGTCCCCGTCGGCGTGGTGGCGGACGCGGATCGGGCGGCCGGCGAGGACCGTCCGGCGGAGCAGCCGGGCCAGCTCGCGGAGGTCCTCGTGGATCGGCTCGAACGCCTCCCACTCGACGAGGGGGTCGACGTCCGCGGGCTCGGCGCGCTCGTCGAGCGCCGCTTCGAAGCGCTCGCGGGCCTCGGCGGCGCGCTCGTCGGGGAGCCGCGTCAGCGAGTCGACCTCCAGCTGGAGGGCGTCCTCGCGGCTCTCGATCGTCCCCGCGACGTGGACCATGTCGCCGACCTCGACCTCGGGGTACGCCCGGACGCCGGCGGACTCGAAGGCGGCACAGGAGAGGACGCCGGAGGCGTCGGCGACGGCGAAGATGGTGGGGCCGCCCGTCTGTTTCGCTTGGACGACCTCGCCTTCGACGGTCACCTCGTCGCCCGGGGTCAGGCCGCGGACCCGCGAGACGGTCGGCTCGTGGGCGACGGCCTCGGTGCGGTAGTCGTCGGGCTCGACGTCGTCGAACGCCACGTCGCCGTTCTCCTTCACCTCGGTGAGCCGGACGATCAGCCGGTCGCCGACGGCGTAGTCGCCATCGAGGTTCGACTCGTGGACGAGCCCGCTCAGGGCGTCGGAGAGGTCGACGAACACGCCGTAGTCGACGACGCCGTTGACCTCGGCGTGGTACAGGGCGTCGACCTCGGCGTCTTCGAGTGTACAGTCAGGTGCCAGGTCGTAGACGGTCGGCCGGTCGTCGGTCGCGTTCGCCGGCCGGTCGTCGGCCGTCCCCTCCGCCGCGTCGGCGTCGGGTTCGGGGCTCGAATCGCCCCGCGTGCCGGAATCCCCGGCGGTGTTTTCGCTCATGGACAGTCCTCGGGAACGGCCGGTGTTAAGCCTGTTCTCTCGGGGCTCTCGGCCGCGGACTGGCGAGGTCCGGCTCCGAGAGCCCGCCCCGCGTCCCGCGGTCCGGAACCCCTATGAGGCGACGGCGACTTGTCTCGCTCATGCGACTGTTCCGCTCGGACGAGCTCCTCGGGATCGCCCGAGAGACCCTGGAGTTCGTGCTCGAGGCGAGCGAGGAGACGCACCCCAACGAGTACATGGGGTTCCTCCGCGCGGACGACGCCCGGAAGCTGGACCTCGACCGGGAGGGTCAGGTGATCACCGACGTGCTCGTCATCCCGGGCACGGAGTCGAGCCCGACGAGCGCCACCGTCCGCACCAACATGAAGCCGAACGACATGCGGTCGGTCGGGTCGGTCCACTCGCACCCGAACGGCGCGCTGCGCCCGAGCGACGCCGACCTCGCAACCTTCGGACAGGGGAAGGTCCACATCATCGTCGGCGCCCCCTACGGCTGGGGCGACTGGAAGGCGTTCGACAACGACGGGAGCCAGACCACCCTCGAGGTGCTCGACGTGGAGGTGCCCGACGAGCACTTCTTCGATTTCACCCAGGCGGACATCGACCGCGAGCTGGACGAACGCGACTCCGGCGGCTTCCTCTCGTGGTTCAGATGACGCGAGTCGTCGCGCAGGGGACGTTCGACCTGCTGCACCCCGGCCACGTCCACTACTTAGAGGACGCGGCGACGCACGGCGACGAGCTCCACGCCATCGTCGCCCGTCGTCCCAACGTCACGCACAAGCCGGCGCCGGTGCTCTGCGCCCGCCAGCGGCGCGACATGGTCGCGGCGCTCGACGCGGTCGACGAGGCCCACCTCGGGGACCCGGAGGACGTGTTCGTCCCCATCGAGCGGCTCGACCCCGACGTGATCGTGTTGGGGTTCGACCAGCACCACGACGAGGCCGACATCGCCGATGCCCTCGACGCGCGCGGCATCGACTGCCGGGTCGAGCGCGCGTCGGGCCGGGAGCCGAAGTACGAGGACGAGCTGCTCTCCAGCGGCGACATCGTCGATCGGATTCTGCGCGAGCGCGGCGACGGACCGGACGCGGCGCCGTCGTAGGTCGGACGCGAGCGCGCGACGGATGCGGACGCGGCGCCGTCGTAGGTCGGACGCGAGCGCGGCGACGGACCGGGCGCGGCGCCGTCGTAGGTCGCTGTCGGGGAGCCCTCCGACCGCGGCGAACGCGCGGACCCCGACGGGGGGCGGAAGCGCGGGGTCTAAATGGACTGACTCCCAAACCGAGGTGAGTGAACGTTCCCGACAAGTTCCCCGCGGTGCTGGCCGCGGCCGCGATGGGCGTGTACCTGCTCGTCGTCGTCGGCGCGACCACCTCCCTCACGGAGGCGGCGACCGCCTGCGGCGGCTGGCCCGCCTGCGGGAGCGGCGCGGCCCTGCCGACGGCGACCGCCGGGTGGATCGCCCTCGGCCATCGCGCCCTCGCGGTCGTCGTCGGCCTCCTCGTCGCCCTCTCCGCCGCGCTCGCGTGGCGGCAGGGGGCGGACCGCCGGGTCAAAGCCGCGCTCGCGGTCGCGCTCGTCGTCTACCCCGCGCAGGCCGGCGTCGGGGCGCTCGTCGCGCTCGGCGACCTGCCCGCCGCGCTCGGCTCCGCCCACCTCCTCCTCGGGATCGGTATCTTCGGGGCCGTCCTCGCGGCGCTCGCGTGGTGGCTGGAGGCCGAGACGGGGAGCCCGAACGACGCCCCCGACGAGTTCGAGGCCGGCACCGACGACCTCCCGCCGGTCGAGGAGGCGCCGGAGCCGGAGATCCCCTCGGCGACGCTCCCGCGGCTGAAGGCGACCGCGGCCGCGTACTTCCGACTGATGAAGCCGCGGCTGATGTGGCTGCTCTGCCTGGTCGCGGCCGCGGCGATGGCGCTGCGGGGCGGTCCCGGCTTCACCCCGTACGCGGTCGGGGCGACGCTGGCCGGCGGCGCGCTCTCGATCGGCGCGTCCGGAACCTTCAACCACGTGTTCGAGCGCGACGTGGACAAGCGGATGCAACGCACCAGCGACCGCCCGCTCGCCACCGACCTCGTGCCCGTTTCGCACGCGCTCGCGTTCGGCGGCACCCTCGCGCTCGTCTCGCTCGGGCTGTTCTGGACGGTGAACCCGCTGACGGCCGCGCTCGGGCTGGTCGCGATCGTATTTTACAGCGTCGTGTACACGCTCGTCCTCAAGCCGAACACGGTCCAGAACACCGTCATCGGCGGCGCGGCCGGCGCGCTCCCGGCGCTCATCGGCTGGGCCGCGGTCACGGGCGAGGTCGGCGGCGGCGGGCTGCTGCTCGCCGCGGTCATCTTCCTGTGGACGCCCGCGCACTTCTACAACCTCGCGCTGGCGTACAAGGACGACTACGAGCGCGGCGGCTTCCCGATGATGCCCGTCGTCCGCGGCGAGACCGCGACCCGCCGCCACATCCTCTGGTACCTCGGCGCGACGCTGGTCGCCGCGGTCGCGCTTGCGGCGGCCGCCGACCCGCTCGGCGCGCTGTACGCGGTCGTCGGCGTCGGCGTCGGGGCCGTCTTCCTCTGGACGGTCGTCCGGCTCCACTACGAGCAGACGGAGAGCGCGGCGTTCCGCGCGTTCCACGCCTCGAACGCCTACCTCGGGCTCCTCCTGTTCGCGGTCGTCTTCGACGCGCTGGTGGTCTGAGGCGGTCGCGGTCGACGTCGCGCTCGCCGCGGCCGCGACCCTCGCTTTTAATCCGTTCGCGCCCTACGATAAGCCATGACACGCGTCGAAATCGAGTACTGCGTCCCCTGTGGCATGTTGAACCGCGCGCAGGACGTTTCGGAGGCGATCCTCAAACAGTTCGGCGAGAGCATCGACGAGGTCGCGCTGGTGACCGGCGACGCGGGCGTGTTCGTCGTCCGCGCCGACGACGAGGTCGTCTTCGACAAGGAGGAGGACGAGTACGACGTCGACGCGATCGTCCGCGCGGTCAAGCCGCACGTCGGCGCGACGGCGTAACCCCCGACCGCGGTTCGGGCCTCACTTCTTCGTTCGAGCGACACCGCGGAAATCCTTGCGCGTAGTTCACACGGCGCAAGCTAATTGTCGCTCGGCCACGAACAGCTCCGGCGATGTCGGACTCATCGGGGCGTGCGCGCGGCGACCCTCCCGCCGAGGACCCGACGCTCGGGGCCGACGATCCGACGCTGGCGGGCGACGCCGCGTCCGGCGCGGACGGCCGATCGTGGCTCGCGCGGACTTGGTACCGGTCCCGGCTCGGGACCGCCGTCGTCGCCGTCGACGTCCTCCTCACCGCCGTCTTCGCGGGCGCGGCGTCCGTGGCGATCGACGCGCCGTTCGCCGGGATCGGTGGCCTCGGTCCGGGGATCGTCCCGCCGTTCGTTCCGCTCTTCAGCCTGCTCGGCGCGCTGGGGTTCGTGTTCACGGCCTTAGTCGAGCGCTTCGACGCCTCGGTCGGGAGGCTCCTCCGGTACAACCTCCGGCTGCCCGCCGCGCTGCCGCTCGGCGTCGGGATCTACCTGCTCTCGGACCTCGTCCTCGGTCAGGGCGTCGACGACGTGCCGCTCGTCGTCGGGACCGTCTTCCTCTCGGGGCTGTACGTGAACCTCGCGTACAAGCGCCTCGCCGCGCTGGCGCGCCGGCTCCTCCCCCCGGAGAGCGGTCGGAGCGAGGGCGGCACCGGACAGGGCGGGAACTGACCGCCCCGAGGCCTCAGTCCGGGTCGAACACCGCCCGCGCGGAGTTCGTCACCACGAGGAGGCTGCTCGACGCCATCGCGAGCGCGGCCAGCAGGGGATTGAGGACGCCCGAGAGCGCCAACGGGATCGCGACGGCGTTGTAGACGAACGCCCAGCCGAGGTTCTGCTTCAGCCGCCGGTTCGTCCCGCGCGTGACGGCGAACAGCTCCGGGACCGCGGAGAGGCGGTCTTCCAGCAGGACCGCGTCCGCGGCGTCCGCCGCGAGGTCCGTCCCGGAGGCGATCGAGATCCCCAGGTCGGCCGCGGCGAGCGCGGGGGCGTCGTTGCTCCCGTCGCCCACCATCGCGACCGACCCGTCGGCGCCGAGCCGCCGGACCGTCTCGGCCTTCGCCTCCGGCGGCACCTCGGCGAACACATCGTCGATCGCGGGGTGGTCCGCGAACCGCGTCGCGGCCGCGGGCGCGTCGCCGGTGAGCACGACCACGCGCCGCCCGTCCGCGTCGAGGTCGGCGACGACCGCCTCCCACCCCTCACGTACCTCGTCGCCGACCGTCAGGACGCCGCGAACGCGACCGCCCCAGCCGACGTAGACGGGGACGTTCCCGCGGTCGCGGGCGCCCCTCCCCGCCTCGCGCAGTCGATCGGAGACCGGCCACTCGCGCTCGTCGAACAGGTCCGGGTGGCCGACGACGACCTCGTCGCCGTCGACGCGTCCCGCGACCCCGCGGTCGAAGACGTCGACGTCGGTCGCGGCGGGGGCGTCGAGCGCGTCGACCTCGGTTGGCGGGCCGTCGCCCGGATCCGCGGCGGCCGCGGCGCCGCCGTCGGTGGCCGGTCGCTCGCCCGCCGTCTCTCCGGCATCTCCCGACACGCCGGCGACGATCGCCTCGGCGACCGGGTGGACCGAGGCGCGCTCGACGGCGGCCGCCCGCTCGCGGACGCCGTCGACCGAGGTCCCCTCGTCGGCGGTCGCGTCGAGCAGCCGCATCTCGCCGTCGGTGAGCGTCCCGGTCTTGTCGAAGACGACGGTGTCGACGTCGGCGGCCGCCTCGAAGACGGCGTCGGAGACGACGACGATTCCCCGCTCCGCCGCGTCGCGGATCCCGGCGGCGACCGCGAGCGGGGTCGCCAGCCCGAGCGCGCACGGACACGAGACGATGAGCACCGTCAGCCCGACCAAGGCGGCGTCGATCGGCGCCGAGCCGAGGGCGAGGGTGGCGGCGGCGCCGACGGTCGCGACCGCCACGACGAGCGGGACGAACACCGTCGCCAGCCGGTCGACGAGCCGCTGGATTCCGGACCGCGAGCTCTGGATCTCCCACAGCAGGCGCACGAGGGTGTCGAGGGTGTTCGCCGCGTCCTCGCCGACCTCGATCACGACGGGCGAGTCGGTGACGACGGTGCCGCCGCGGACCGGGTCGCCCTCGCGCTTCGTCGCCGGGAGCGACTCGCCCGTGACCAGGGCCTCGTCGACCGCGGCGGTCCCCTCGGCGACGGTCCCGTCGAACGGCACGCGCTCGCCGGGGCGCACGAGCAGGCGGTCGCCCGGGTCGACCGCGTCGGCGTCGAGTGGCTCGCCCGCCTCGGTGCGCACGGTGCGGTCATCGGTCGTCGTCAGGTCGGCGAGCATGCCCGTCGCCCGGCGCTTAATTATCGACTCGTAGTGGTTGCCGGCGGTGACGACCAGGATCACGGCGATGGTCACGTCGAAGTAGAGGTCGGTCCGGCCGACGAGCAGCGCGAGCGTGCTGTACGCGTACGAGCTCGTCGCCGCGAGCGACACGAGGAGGTCCATGTTGGGCTGTCGCGCCCGGAGGCTCACGTACGCGCCACGCAGGATCGGGTAGCCGGTGTAAAACAGCACGATGGAGGCGAACAGCCAGATCTGCGCGAAGAGGTAGGTGCCGGAGACGCCCCCGAGGTCGACGATCGGATCGTACCCGAAGTAGGTCGGGTACAGGAAGACGACGTACCACAGCATCGCCATCATCCCGAAGAAGCCGCCGCCGATCAGGAACCGGGCCACGGCGTTGTCGCCGTCGTCGGCCGGGTCCGCGCGGTCGCTCGCCGAGTAGCCCGCGACCGAGAGCCGGTCCGGGAGCTCGTCGGCGCTCACGGCGTCGGGGTCGTAGTCGACCCGGATCGTGTCGGTGGCGTAGCTCGCCTCGGCGGCCGCGACCCCGTCCTGCTCGCCGGCCGTCATCTCCAGGAAGGACTCGCAGGTCGCGCAGTGCATCCCGTCGACGTGGAGGAACGTCGTCTCGCCGTCGAACTCCTCGTCCGGCGTCGCGTCCGGGCCCCGCTCGTCGAGGTCGTCGAGGTCTTCGACGCCGTCGAGCGAGCGCGCGACCGTCAGGCAGCCGCGGCAGCAGAACTCGCCGTCGACGTCGGGGGCCGTGTGCGGGTCGTCCCCGGTCGGGAGGTCACAGAGGGTACAGCCTGACATGCGTGATGGTGTCCGTCGTTCCGCCGAGCGGCGCGTTCCCGGACCGTCGCCCGCCCGGCGGCGTGCCCTCGGATCGTCCGTCGCCTCGCGGTGCGTCCCGACCGGTTACGCCTGATCCGGTTCGGTCGCGTCGCCCCCGAACCCCGGCAGGCTCCCGCCGGTCGCGATCCGGAGGCTCGCCCAGATGAGCAGGACGTTCACCAGCGTGACCGCGACGACGAACTCCGCGCGGTCGGCGATGAACACCGCCGCGGGAACGAGCCCGCCGAGGACCAAGAGCACGGCCTGTTGTAACGAGAATCGCATAGAGTCGCTACGCTTCTGGTAGTCATAGATAACGGCAAAGTTCTCACGAGCTGGGAACGAGTCGATCGTATATATTACGAGGGTCGTAACCCGGGGTATGGCTCGAAGCGAGACCGCACACGCCGACGCGGACGACGTGGGCGGCGACGGCGAGGAGTTCGACCCGATCGGCACGCTCACGCTCATCGGGATCTACTTCGTGATTCTAGTGCTCGCATGGGTGTACATCTACTTCGTAGAGTTCCTGGGCCGAGACCTCGTCGTGGTGGGGTGATCAGACGTGCACATTCACGCCTACGAAAAGCTCTGGCTCGCGCTCTCGATCGTGTTGATCCTCGCCCTTATCGGGACCGTGACGTACGGCGCCGTCGGCCCGGGCGTGGCGATGGTCGCCGACTCGCAGTCAACCATCGACCCGACGGCGCTCGACGAGGACGAGCGGTTCTCGGAGCCTCGGGTCGAGCAGGTCGGCGAGAACGAGTACGAGGCGTACGTCGTCGCTCGACAGTTCGGGTTCCAACCCGACCCGATCGTCGTGCCGGCGAACAGCACGGTGACGTTCTACGTCACCTCCGCCGACGTGATCCACGGGTTCGAGGTGGTCGGCACGAGCGCGAACACGATGGTCGTCCCCGGCGAAGTCTCGGAGATCACGGTCGAGACCGACGAGCCCACCGAGTACGGGATCGTCTGTAACGAGTACTGCGGCGCGGGTCACCACGTCATGGAGGGAAAGCTCCACGTCGTCAGTCAGTCGGAGTTCGAGAACCGAGGGGGTGACTCGGCGTGAGCACAGCCCTCGAGTCCGAGCGGACGTTCGTCGACAAGTTCCCCGACGAGGCGCGCGTCGTCCGCGCGGCCTTCCTGAGTTCATTCTTCGCCCTGTTCCTCGGTGCGGTGTTCGGGATCATCCAGACGCTCCACCGGACCGATGTCGCGCGGATCATCCCCTCAACGGATTACTACACCGTTCTCACCGCGCACGGCGTCTTCATGGTGATCAGCTTCACGATCTTCTTCCTCGTCGGGTTGTTCACTTGGGCGATAACTCGGAGCCTTGACCGGCCGCTGTTGAACATCAAGATCACGTGGACGTGGTACGGACTGATGGCGACCGGCATGACGCTCACCGGCATCTCGATCCTCGCCGGGTTCGTCGACTCCATCGACATGAGCGCGGACGTGCTATACACCTTCTACGCGCCGCTTCAGGCCCACCCGCTGTTCTACGCCGGGCTCGTTGTGTTCATCGTCGGCACGTGGATCGCGGGGGCGGACTGGTTCCGGACGTTCCTCGCGTGGCGGCGCGACCACCCGGACGAGCGGATCCCGCTCCAGACGTTCATGGTGTTGACCACGATGACGATGTGGTACATCGCCTCGTCCGCCGTCGCCGCCTCCGTGCTGCTGTTCCTCCTGCCGTGGTCGCTCGGCTTCATCGACCAGGTGAACCCGACGCTGACCCGGACGCTGTTCTGGTTCTTCGGCCACCCGGTCGTCTACTTCTGGCTGATGCCGGCGTACATGCTCTGGTACACCGTCCTGCCGAAGATCGCCGGCGGGCGGCTGTTCAGCGACCCGCTGGCCCGGGTCGTGTTCGTGCTGTTCGTCCTCCTCTCGACGCCGGTCGGGATCCACCACCAGTACCTCGACCCCGGCATCGCGGAGGGGTTCAAGTTCATCTCGATGACGAACACGATGTTCCTGCTGTTGCCCAGCCTGCTCACCGCGTTCACCGTTGTCGCGAGCGTCGAGTACGGGGCTCGCAAGAACGGCGGCACCGGACTGCTCGGCTGGCTCACGCACCTCCCGTGGCGGAAGCCGGAGTTCACGGGCATGATGCTCGCCGGGCTCATGTTCGCGGCCGGCGGCTTCTCCGGGATGGTGAACGCCGGAATGAACATCAACTACCTCATCCACAACACGCTGTGGGTGCCGGGCCACTTCCACCTCACCGTCGGGACCGCGGTCGCGCTGACCATGATGGCCGGGACCTACTGGCTCTGGCCGCAGATCAGCAACAAGCCGATCTACAGCAGTCAGATCGGACT
Organism: Halorubrum trapanicum; assembly: GCF_002355655.1. Classification (NCBI taxonomy): domain Archaea; kingdom Methanobacteriati; phylum Methanobacteriota; class Halobacteria; order Halobacteriales; family Haloferacaceae; genus Halorubrum; species Halorubrum trapanicum. Next base: position 2,090,201 of record NZ_AP017569.1, read on the forward strand.
GTTCCAAGTCGTGCTCTGGTTCATCGGCATGGCGCTGATGTCGAACGCGATGCACGCGCAGGGGCTGCTCGGTGTGCCGCGTCGGACCGCCGAACCGGAGTACTCCGGCTTCGACTACCCGACGATGTTCGGCGGCTTCGAGGAGCTGAACATCCAGATAGCGATCGGCGGGACGCTGCTTTTCGTCTCGACGATCCTGTTCCTCGGGAACCTCGTGTTGACGATGGGGAACCCGACGGTCTCCGGGCTCGCGGAGACCCTGCCGACGCCGGTCTCCGGGCCCGAGGACGCCCCGCAGGTGCTCGATAACCTCCGCCTGTGGGTCGGCATCGCTGTGACGCTCGTCGTCTTAGCCTACGCCCTCCCGATCGCGGCGATCATCCAGCGCGGCGGGCTGCTCGGCCCGGGCGTCGGCACCTATCCGGTGTGGCTCGCCCCCCTGTTGGACGCGCTCGCGAACGCGGCGGCGACGCTGTTCGGCGCGGTCGGCGACGCGGGGGCCTCGCTCGCCGGGGTGGTCCGATGAGCGTGGACATCAGCCGCGGCGGGCTGCTCGTGACGCTCGCGATCTTCGGCGTGATCGTCTACGAGATGCGGACCGTCCTCGACTTCGTCGGCCTCGAACTGCCGATCATTCCGTACATGGCCGCCGTCTTCGTCCTCGCCGGCCTCTCGGTCTGGTACGTCACGCTGAAGGGCGGGTGGCGCACCGAGCCCGAGGGCGACGAGCCGGCCTAACGGCTCGAAACGCGGTCTCGAAGACCGCTCGCTCGTCTTTCTCCCGGAACACGTTTTCCGACAGAAGCAGTTATGACCCCTCGGCCACAATAATGCGTATGGAATCCAATACTGTATCGAACGATGCCGACGCTTCCGAAGCGCCGGCCGGTGCGAACCGCCCGGTCTCGCTGTCGGACGAGGATGACCTCGACGAGTTCGTCGCGGACGCGGACGTCGCGCTCGTGGAGTTCTACACCGACGGCTGCGGCATCTGCGCGAGCATGGAGCCGGTAATCGGGAACGTGGCCCGCGGCGCCGACGCCGATCTGGCGGTCGGCACGGTGAACCCCCGCGACGACCCGCCGCTGGTCGAGCGGTTCGACGTGCGGAGCGTCCCGCTGTTCGTCCTCTTCGTCGACGGCGAACCGGTCGCGCGGCGCGCCGAGGGGTTCATTCCGGGCGACGAGCTGACGGCGTGGGTCGACGAACACGCGGCCTGAGCGATCGCGATTCGTCGGTTTGAGATCGTCTCGGGAGTTCGGTGTGGTGACGCGACGGCTATCGAAGCCCCAGTCGCTCGCCCGTACGACGATTTTATTTATAAACGAGGGTGTCATAGAAGTCTTCTCACACCTACCTAGGAATCGCTCAGTACAGGGAACTCGCAGATCGCTTAGACCATCCCAGTTTGACCCACAAGGCATACGTAATGTAAGACAAGACAAATTTATATGCTCTTGAACAAGCGAACAAGTGAGATTATAGTGGCTATAGCCGCGTTTCTCTTTGTTCTTGGGACGTTGACTGGGTTGCGAGTCTGGGACTTGGAACCCTCGACTTCAGTACAATCGGCTATTGTCTACGGTGGTGCGCTCTTTATTACTGTTATCGTTGTCTTGCGAGCGTTTCAGGGTGCAGATCTCGTTGGGAATTGGATACTCACATTCGGTCCATGTTTTGGTTTCACACTCAATCTGTTCATCCCAATCATGGCAAACCCGACCGCTTTCATATTTCCACTTGTCACCGGAGCAATCGTATCTGGCGTGATTACAGTAGTTGGGTACTTGATCGGACGAGGTTTCAGCGAGGTTTGAGATGAACAGGACGCGTAACCGGATTCAATAAGCAGCTCTCATCAACCGGCTGTTTTAGGCGAGAATGGCTATGTTGAAATCCTCAACAGGTGACATATTCTGACCCGGTTGCGGTCAATACAGGGAACTCACGAATCGCTCAGTACAGATGAACATAGAAAGTTTAGTATAGATTATAGGTTTATCAGAAAGCCTTTGTGTTCCTGTAGATCAGTGAAAAATAAATGTGCGATCCGTCACGCCGGCAATTTCTCAGATCTGGCGGTCTAATCGGCCTCATAGGGCTTGCTGGCTGTACATCAGTACCGTTCGTCGGGACACTTGGATTCCGGCTCCGTAATTATACAGACGAAGCCTACGAAGCTCGAATCGAGATCCAGGTTACCGGGCGGTCGGATTTCGAGAAGACGTATGACCTGCCGAGTCCAAGCGGAGCAGACCCGTACGTACACACTGAATCAACTGCCATCTCAAACGTGCCGAAGGGAATGTCATATACCGTTTCCCTGTTTCTCGATGGAACCGAGGTAGAGACCCTTACAGCGACTATGGACTGTGTAGGCCGCGATAAACAGCAGATAGAGGAAGAAATTGACATTAATATTGGATTCGGTGGAAACGATACGGTGAAAATGGCTGATTCCCAGTGCTGAATTAGCAAGCGCGTTCCATCGGCTGATTCAGCTGTGAATCCACGAAATAAATGTCGTGGTAAATCTTCTATGACACCCTATTATAAACTGCTAAGCCACGCGGACCGCTCCGAAGCCCCAGCCGCGAGGCGGGCGCACGCTCGGGGCGGTCCTCGCTCGTTCGCTCCGCTCACTCGCTGCGGTCCTGCCTTCGCCTGCGCCCGCCTCGCGACTGCCCCTTCGAGTCCCGCCCGACAGCACCGCACAGCGCCTCGCGCCTCCCCAGCCTCGTCGGTGGTCCTCCGCGTTGCTCCGGACCACCGACTCCCTCGCGCGTGCTCCTCGCGGTCGCCGAGGGCGACCGCTCGCAGGCACGCGCCACCGCAGTGCCGCTGTTCATTTATAAGTAGCTGCGATCGACGGAACCCTTTTGAGCCGGACCGGCGTACTCGGAGGCAGTATGGGACTGGGCTCGGACATGTACCGGCAGCAGATCCTCGACCACTACAAGAACCCGCGTAACTACGGGGAACTCGAGGATCCGGACTTCACGCACGTCGGCGAGAACCCCTCCTGTGGCGACACGATCCGGATGGACGTCCAACTCGACGACGCCGAGGAGACGGTCGAGGCAGTGCGGTTCACCGGCGACGGCTGCGCCATCTCGATGGCCTCCGCGAGCATGCTCTCCGAGCGGCTCCACGGGATGCCCGTCGACGAGCTCGACGCGCTCGACACCGACGACGTCACGGAGATGCTCGGCGTCGACATCTCGCCGATGCGCGTCAAGTGCGCGGTGCTGGGCCGACAGGTCGCGCAGGACGGCGCGAAGATCCACCGCGGCGAGCTCGACCCGGACGCGGACCGCACGGTCACCGAGGAGTAGCCGCTCGACTCTCGCTGCGGCCGGCTCGCGCCGCGGACGCGCCCGTCCCGAGCCCACCGGACTTTTGCCCGCGAACCACGTTCGTCCGCCCATGAGCGACGGCTTCGACAAGGAGGCGGAACGCGAGAAGCTCCGCGAGAAGTTCGCGGAGGACGAGAAGAAGCGCGAGCACACCCAGCAGATGTCCGAACTGCTCCTGAAGGGCGCGACGATGACGAACCGCCACTGCGGGGAGTGCGGCGACCCCATCTTCCGGTACGACGGCCGCGAGTTCTGCCCCACCTGCGGGAACGAGGCCGGGGGCGCGGCCGAGGCGGGGGAGGCTCCGGCTGAGGCGGGCGACGCTCCGGCCGAGGCGGACGGGGCTTCGGTCGAGGCGGGCGACGCTCCGGCCGACGCGGGTGACGCTCCCGCCGTCGCGACCGGAACGTCGACTGAAGCGGACGCCGAGGAGGGCGTCGACGCCGCGGCGGAGAACGGCGCGGTCGACTCCGGCGCGAACGAACCGGGCCGGTCGGAGTCGCCCCCGTCGACCGCGGCCCCGCAGGGCTCGACACCGTCGCAGGAGTCGGCGCCCTCGCAGGACTCGGCGTCGCCACGGAGGTCGTCGCCGCAGCGGTCCGAGCCGCAGCGGTCCGAGCCGCAGCAGTCGGTCCCGTCGCGGTCGGCCGACGACGCCGAGGGCGTCGGGGCCGCTCGCGCGTCGCTGACGCGGACGCTGACGCGGTTCGCGCGCGCCGCCGAGGAGACGGACGATCCGCGGCGCGCCCGCGACCACCTCGAAGCGGCCCGCGAGGCGGCCGAGGCGCTCGCGGCGCTGAATCGGTAGCCGGCGACGTCGCGACGCGGCGACGCCTCGAACGAGGGTGGGGTAGATCGGGAAGTACGGAGAGCGGGGAGACGGAAAATACGGGAGCCGGAAAAGACGAAGAGGGTGAGAGAGAACGGAGAGACGGCGGACTCGCTTCGGTCGCGGCGGCGTCAGGCCCGAACCGGCGAGCCGGCCGGCTCCATGTTCGCCCAGCTCGGCTCGTCGCACAACAGCGCGTGGACGATCCGGACGACCGCGTCGAGGTTCGCCTCGTTGTCGATCTCGCCGCGCTCCGCGCGCCGGACGAACTGATCGACTTCCTCCAGCGTCACGGTTCCGGCGGCGATAGCGCCGGTGACCGTCTCCGTGTCGCTTTCGAGCGCGTTCAACAGTTCGGGCGACGGATCCGGGTCGGACGTGGCGTGGCGTGGCGGGTTCTCCGGCTTCGCGGCGGTCATGTCGATAGTTACTATATAGCGAGTTAATATATTAGTATCGGAACTCATAAACTTCCTGTCAGTCTCGTGCTGGCTGCTGAGCGAGATGAATCGATGCGTCGGTGCTCGAACCGGACGCGCCGAGAAAATCGTCGAAATCCCAGCCAATCGCTTATAAATAATCCACAACGGATTGGCGGCGAACACCGCCAAAGTCCCAGCCAATCTCTTATAAATAGTTGACTGCGATCGGCGACGACCACCTCCAAAGCCCCAGCCGCGAGGACGGCGCACACTCGTTGCGCTCCTCGGTCGCTCACTCCGTTCGCTCCCTGCGGTGCTTACGTCGTCTGCGCCGTCCTCGTGGCTGCCCCTTTGAGTCCCGCCCCTCACAGCACAGCAGCCTCACGCCTCCCCAGCCTCGCCGCTCACTCCCTCCGGTCGCTCGCGGCGTCCCTCGCGCGTGCTGCTCGGCCGCAGAGCGGCCTCGCAGGCACGCGCCACCGCACACGTTCATTTATAAATAGGTCGCCGCTATCGCCCGCTCTCGACGGCGACGCGCATGTCTTGGGCGAGCCGCTCGGCGCGTTCGGCGTCGGCGGACTCGGCGTAGATCCGGATCTTCGGCTCGGTGCCGGAGGGGCGGACCAGCACCCACGCGTCGCCGTAGTCGAGCCGGTAGCCGTCGGTGGTGTTCGGCTCCGCGTCGGCGGTCTCGACGTACGCGCGGGCGGCAGAGAGCATCTCGTCGCGCTCGTCGTCGCCCTCGTACTCCACGTTCGCCCGCACGAAGTGGTAGTCGCTGTACGGCGCGACGACCTCGCTGACGGGCGCGCCGTCGGCGTCGGCGAGCAGTTCGAGGAACCGCGCGCCGATGTACGCGCCGTCCCGCGAGAGCCGGTACGGCGGGAAGAAGACGCCGCCGTTCCCCTCGCCGGCGACCGGGACGTTGACCCCCTCCTCGTGGAGTTCGCGGGTGCGGGTGATGATGTTCGTCGCGCCGATGGGGGTCAGCTCTAGGTCGGCGTCGTTGGCGCCGCAGACGTCGACGAGCCGCTGGGAGACGTTGACCGCGCTGACGACCGCGTCGCCCGGGTCGAGGCAGGCGTCCGCCAGCGCCGCGAAGGAGGTGTCGCCGTCGACGAACTCGCCCTCCTCGTCGACGAACACCGCGCGGTCCGCGTCGCCGTCGTGCGCGATCCCCACGTCCGCGTCGCTCGTCGCGACCAGCCGCGAGAGGTCGCCGAGGTTCTCCGGGACCGGCTCCGAGTCGCGGCCGGGGAAGTGGCCGTCCGGGGTCGCGTTGACGGTCAGCACCTCGCAGCCGAGCTCGCGGTAGATCCGGGGCGACGCGACCGAGGCCGCGCCGTGCCCGGGATCGACCGCGACCGTGAGGTCGGCGTCGGCGATCGCCTCCCGGTCGACCGCGGCGATCAGCTGGTCGACGTAGTCGTCGACGGCGCCCTCGACCGGCGTCGTCGCGCCCGCCGCCCGCCAGTCGGCGTGGTCGTACTCGTCGTCGAGGACGCGCCGCTCGATCCGCTCTAACACGTCGACCGAGAGCTCCACGCCGTCGTCGCCGACGAGCTTGATCCCGTTGAACTCCGGCGGGTTGTGCGATGCGGTGACGAGGACGGCGGGCACCCCCGCCGACTCGCAGTAGTTGCCGACCGCGGGCGTGGGGACGACGCCGAGTCGGTCGACGTCGCAGCCGACCGCGGCGAGGCCGCTCGCGGCCGCGTTCGCGAACAGCTCGCCGGTGGTCCGCGTGTCGCGCGCGACGGCGACACGGTCGGCGTCCCAGACCGTCCCCGCCGCCTTCGCGATGTCGAGGACGAGCGCGGGCGTGAGGTACCGCAGCGCGACCCCGCGGATGCCGCTCGATCCGAACAGCTCCATGCGAGGCCATCCGCCGGCCGAGGGGAAAGCGGTTCCGAACCGCTCGGCGACGTGTCGGCGGAGGGACACGCTCGCGCCGGGCCCGCGACGACGCGTGCGGTTCATGCCGGTGGCGCTCGTTCGCCCCGTATGGACCACACGCGACGCGACGCGCTCGTCGGAAGCGCGCTCGCCCTGTCCGTCGCGACGGCGGGCTGCCTCGACTTCGCCGCGGGCGACGGGCCGCAGGGCCCCGAGGGGACGCCGGCGACGCTGACCTGCGAGGACGACGGGTTCGTCCGCCTCGATCGGCCGTTCGAGGCGTCGGTCGCCGAGACGCTCGTCGAGACGGGCGAGACGACCGTGGAGCTCTCCACCGAGGGGACGACCGAGACGTACGGCCAGTCGCTCCGGCTCGTCCTCCGGAACACCGGCGACGCTCCGACGCCCACGCGCGGCGAGTCCGCCTACTCGCTCCAGCGCGAGACGGGCGAGGGGTGGCTCGACGTCCGCGGATCGACGACGGGCGAGGCGGTCGAACTCCCGCGGAGCGAGTCGTCGCTCGGCACGAGCTCGGCGTACTCTTGGGACATCACGCTGACCGAGTCGGGCATCGCCGACGCGGTCGACGGCGTCGACCTGGCCGTCTGTCCGCCGCTCGGCGCCGGGACCTACCGGTTCGTCTACTGGGGGCTCGTCGACGCGCCGCCGATCGGCGCGGAGTTCGAACTGGTCGGGTGAGGCCGGTTCGACGTGGGCCCGGTCGACTTCGGACCGCAGCGCGGGTCTCGACTCAGAACGACTGCCAGTCGGAGGGTTGGCCCACGCGGCCGCGGACCCGGAACTCCCGGTCGTCGTCCTCGACGCGCGTCTCGACGACGACCTCGAACGGCTCGTGGAGGGTGTGAACGACCTGCTCGTCGTGGGCGGTCGAGCCGACGACGCCGACGAACGGCCACCCCTCGCCGGATGTCTGGGAGGTCATCACGCGGGTGAACCGGTAGATGCGCTCGGGGTCCCAGTACATCAGCAGCTGCGAGAGCGAGTAGACGCCGACCGCGCGGTCGCGCCCGGCGGAGGACTCGACGATGTCGGTGAACTTGATGCCGATGTCCGTGAGGTTGCCCGCGCTGGCGACGTACTTGGTCGTCGGCGTGTCCTCGCGTTTGTCGCCCTGCTCGTGGGTGACGCAGTCGATGACGACGACGTCGTCGCCGTCGCCGCCCGTCAGCTCCTCGTAGTCGTCGCGGACCTTCTCCGCGGTCCGGCCCGTCGAGATGACGACCGGGCCGTCGGACCACGCGGCGAGCAGCCGGTTGAACAGGTCGTACTTCCCGCTCATCGGGGGACCGCTGATGAGGACGCTGTCGGCGCCGCGGACAGCGTCGGGAAGCGCGGTCATAGTGAAAACGTGAGAGAGTGTCGGGTAAAACCCTTCGGAGCGATCACTTTCGGAGCATGGAGGGGAGGTCGAGCGAGGACGGCGGTCCCTCTCGCGGCCCGTCGGTGAGTGTCAGCTCGCGTATCGCACCGGGGAGCGCGGCGGGGACCGGGGACTCGCGCGGCTCGCCGGCGCCGTCGACGAGCGAGCGCCAGACGGCCTCGTCGTCCGGGTCGTCCCGCTCCGCCTTCGCCTCCAGCGCCTTCGTCCGCCCCTCGTCGTACGCCAGCTCCACGATGCTCCGGTCGTAGCTCCCCGGGAACGCCTCCAACACCCGGTCGAGCTCCTCCGGGCGCGCGCTGTCGACGCCGGCCGCGACGCCCAGCGCGAAGGCGCGCTCGACGGCCTCCTCCCGCGAGAGGTCGTCCCACTCCGTGCCGAACGTGCGGTCGTACATCAGTGCGTCACCGTCGCGGCCGAGCCGACGCGAAGCCCGCCGTCGGTGAACTCCACGTCCTGGATGTCGGTGTCGACGTTCGTCCCCCGCATCTTCAGCACTTGGACCCCGCGGCGCATCCCCTCGTCCTCGAGGTAGTTGTGCATGAAGACGACGCCGTGCGCGAGGTAGTGCTCCTCGGAGTAGGCGCTCGGGTCGGTCATCTCGGAGATCAGGAGGGTCGTGGCGTCGGTCCGCTTCAGCGAGGAGAGCAGCTGGACCATCGTGTCCTCGTCGTCGTCGAGGAGGAACCGCAACAGCATCGTCGAGTCGAAGACGACCCGGTCGATGTCGCGGGAGTTGATGAACCCGGTGAGGCGGTTGGTGACGCCCGAGCGGTCGCGCCGGTCGCCGGGGAGGCCGAAGAAGCGCCGCCCGTCCGACGAGAAGGAGTCGAGGAAGGTGACGCGGTCGGAGTCGAGCGCGCGGTCGAACCCGAACTCGTAGCCGCTCATGTCCTCGCGGATCCCCTCCTTCGTCTCGTGCATGCTGATGTAGAGGACGTCCTCGCCGTTCCGGGCGCCCTGGGCCGCGAACTGCGAACAGAAGGTCGTTTTGCCGCTCCCGGGCGGACCGCTGACCACGTAGAGGCGGTCCGCGGGGAACCCGCCGTCGACGAGGGCGTCGAACCCCGGGACGCCGCTTGAGACGCGCATACGTGGGAGACCCGTCGGACGGCTGATAAGCGTTGGCACCCGGTTCTCACGGGTGAGAACCGACGCAGCCCTCGCGTGTCCCGCGTCGATCCGAGGGCGGCCGCTTCTCCCGACTACGCCTCCGCGGCCTCGACGTCGTCGAGGTCGGCGGCGAGCGCGTCGTCGACGTCCGGCGAGACCCACACGACGAACCGGTCGTCGGACTTGACGATGCCGCGGACGCCCTCGTCCTCGACGGTGGTGTTCTGGTCGACGTCCTCGGGCGAGACGTCGCGGACCTGGAACACCTCGTCGACCATCCAGCCGACCGTCCCGCCCTCGTCGATCTCGCCGTCGTCGAAGACGACGATCCGCTCGCGCGGCCCGTCCTCGTCGATGTCGAACACCGTCTTCGGGTCGACGATCGTCGTCGTCCGGCCGCGGAGGTCCATCACGCCCTCGACGTGGTCCGGCGAGTTGGGGATCCGCGTGAGCTCGCCGGCGTCGACGATCTCGTCGATGACGCCGATGTCCAGACAGTACGTCCCGTCGCCCAGGCCGAACTCCAACACCTTGGTCGGTTCGGCGTCCGCCTCTGTTGCTGCCATGCCCGTAGCTGCGGCGAACCGACAGATAATCGTGTCCCCTGAATTATCAGGGGTGATTACTGGGTCCGTGGATTTATGCTGATTCTGGGCGCGCCGTGAGACATGAGCAGGACGACGGATCGGCGCGGCGGTCGGGACGGGTCGCCGCGGGTGGTGGTCGTCGACGACTCGCCGTTCATGCGGGGACTGATAAGCGACCTCCTGAGCGACGCCGGGGTCGCGGTCGTCGGCGAGGCGGGGGACGGGGAGGAGGCGCTCTCGGTGGTCGCCGAGACGCGTCCCGACGTCGTGACGATGGACGTCGAGATGCCCGGAATGGGCGGGCTCGAAGCCGTCGAGCGGCTGATGGAGGAGACGCCGACGCCGGTGTTGATGCTGTCGGCGCACACGGACGAGGGCGCGGAGGTCACCTTCGAGGCGCTCGACCGCGGCGCGGTCGACTTCTTCGCGAAGCCCGGCGGCGAGGTGTCGACGGGCGTCTCGCGGGAGTCGGAGCGCCTCGTGGAGGCGGTGCGCTCGGTCGCGGGTGCCGACCTCGACGCCGCGACCCGCGAGCGCGACGACCCGAGCGCCGCGGCGTCGCGCTCGCCGGACGCCGGGTCCGAGGCGGACGCGGCCGACGTCGACGGGCCGCTGACCGTGGTGATCGCGGCCTCGACCGGCGGGCCGAACGCCGTCGAGCGCGTGCTGTCCGCGCTGCCGATGGCGGACTGCCGCGTGGTCGTCGTCCAGCACATGCCGGAGGCGTTCACCTCGCGGTTCGCGGACCGGCTCGACGCCGCCTCCGCGTACGACGTGCGCGAGGCCAGCGACGGCGCGCGGATCGGCGCCGGCGAGGTGCTCGTCGCCCGCGGCGGGAGCCACACGCTGATCGACAGCTACCGCTCGGGGCGGCTCCGGGTGAAGCTCGACGCGGACGACGACTCCCACACGGTCACCCCCGCGGCCGACGTGACGATGCGCTCCGCGGCCGAGGTGATCGACGACCCGCTCGTCGGCGTCGTGCTGACCGGGATGGGCTCGGACGCCGCGGCGGGGATCCGCGCGATGGCCGACGCCGGGGCGCGCACGCTGGCGCAGAGCGAGGACACCTGCGTCATCTACGGGATGCCGAAGCGCGCGGTCGAGACCGGCGGGGTCGACGCCGTCTGCGACCTCGACGACGTCGCCGGCGCGATCGTGGGGGGTGAGGCCTGATGGACTCCCACCGCGCCGCGTTCGTCGCCGAGGCCGAAGACGGGATCACCGACCTCAACAACGCCCTACTCGCCCTCGAAGCCGACCCCGAGGACACCGAGGCGATGGACGACGTGTTCCGCGTCGCCCACACCCTGAAGGGGAACGCCGCGGCGATGGGGTACGAGGACGTCTCCGACTTCGGGCACGCCTTAGAGGACCTGCTGGACGCGGTCCGGCAGGGCGACCGCGAGGTGACGCCCGAGCTGATGGACCTCCTCTTCGAGGGGGTCGACACGGTCGAGGCGATGGTCGAGGAGATCGCCGAGGCCGGCGAGGTGTCGACCGATCCCTCCGACCTCGAATCGCGCCTCCGCGAGATGGAGGAACACGGCACCGTCGGCGGCGGGGACGGCGGCGATTCGGCGGACGACGCCGCCGAGACCGCCGACGACGGGTCCGACGACGATGCCGCCGAGGAAGAGGGTAGCGGCGACGCAGATGAGGGCGAAGACGACGCCGACGTCTCGGTGCCGGAACCGCCGGCGGCCGCGGCCGACCTCCCCGACCCGGTCGCGTACGCGGACGTGACGATCGGCGACGCGCAGATGCCGGGCGTCGACGCCGCGCTCGTCCTCCAGGCGCTCGACGAGCAGTTCGACGCGCACGCGACCGACCCGGCCCCGGAGGCGCTGGAGGACGGCGAGTACGACGAGTCGTTCGACGCCTTCGTCGGCGGCGCCGACCCCGAGGTCGTCGCCGAGGGGCTCCGGGCGCTCACGCAGGTCGAGGCGGTCACTGCGGTCGCTGTCGGCGACGGCGCGGACGGCGCGGCCGCGGTCGGCGACGGCGAGGACGCTGCGGCCGCGGAACCGAGCGACGGGGACGCCGAGTCGGTCGGTTCGGCCGACGCGGACGCGACGGCCGACGACGAGTTCGAGTCCGCCGAACCGGCGGATCCCGAGAGCGCCGAACCGGAACCGACCGACGACGCGACCGACGCACCCGAGCCGTCGGACGCCGACCCCGACGCTGACGACTCCGACGGTTCGGACCCGGCGTCGACCGGTTCGGACCCGGCGTCGACCGATTCGGACTCGGCGTCGACCGATTCGGACCCAGTGTCGACCGATTCGGACTCGGCGTCGACCGATTCGGACCAGAAGCCGAACGACTCCGGCTCGAAGTCGGAGTCGAAGTCCGGCGACGAGATCAAATCGATCCGGGTCGACGTCGACCAGGTCGACGAGCTGTACGGGCTCGTCGAGCAGCTGGTGACGAGCCGGATCAAGCTCCGGCGGGAGCTGGAGGCCGCCGACGCCGAGTCGGACACGTTAGACGAGCTCGACAAGCTCGCCTCCAGCCTTCAGGACACGGCGATGGACATGCGGCTCATCCCGTTCTCGCAGGTGTCGGACTCGTTCCCGCGTCTCGTCCGCGACATCTCGCGGGACCTCGACAAGCGGATCGACTTCGAGATCGAGGGCGACGACGTCGAGCTCGACCGCACCATCCTCACGGAGATGCGCGACCCGCTCGTGCACGTCCTGCGGAACGCGGTCGACCACGGGATCGAGCCGCCCGAGGAGCGCGAGGCCGCCGGGAAGGACCCGACCGGGCACGTGGAGCTCACGGCCGAGCGCGAGCGCGACCACGTCATCATCGAGGTCGCGGACGACGGCGCGGGGCTCGACCCCGACCAGCTCCGCGACAAGGCGGTCGAGGAGGGGGTCAAGAGCCGCGAGGCGGTCGAGGCGATGGAGGACAGCGAGGCGTACGACCTCGTCTTCCACCCCGGCCTCTCGACCGCCGAGGAGGTCACGGACGTCTCCGGCCGCGGCGTCGGGATGGACGTGGTCCGGACGACCGCGCGCGACCTCGACGGCTCCGTCTCGGTCGAGAGCGAGCCCGGCGAGGGGACCACGGTCCGCTTCCGACTCCCCGTCACCGTCGCCATCGTGAAGGTGATGTTCGTCGACGTCGGCGGCACGGAGTACGGCATCCCGATCAAGTCGATCGCGGAGGTCGCCCGCGCCGACGACGTCGAGGAGGTCCACGGCGACGAGGTCGTCAGACACGAGGACGACCTCTACCCCGTCATCCGGCTGAACGAGCGCCTCGGCGAGATCGACTCGACCGCGGCCGAGGCCTCGGCGGCCGCCGACGAGACGCCCGCCGCCGACGGCGGCGTCGCGGTCGACGACGGGACCGACCCCGCCGGACCGGCACCCGACGACGCGGGCGGCGCGGGCGCGACCGACGACGGGATGCTCGTCCGGATCCGCGAGGAGACGCGGCAGGTCGCGCTCCACTGCGACGCGGTGTTAGACCAGGAGGAAGTGGTCGTCAAACCGCTCGACGGCCCGCTCTCGGGGACGCCCGGACTCAGCGGCACGGCGGTCCTCGGCGACGGGGACGTCGTGGCCGTGCTCGACGTGGTGAGCCTATGAGCGAGTCCGCAGACGACGGCGAGACGGCGTTCGAAGGCGTCCTCCGCCAGATCGACGACACGGTGCCGTTCGAGCCGGGCTACTACAACGAGTCGTACCTCGACCGCCGGATCACGGCGCGGATGCGCCGGCGAGACACGGAGTCGCACGCCGAGTACGAGCGCATCCTGCGCGAGGACGCCGACGAGCGGCAGGCGCTGATGGACGCGCTCACGATCAACGTGACGGAGTTCTTCCGCAACCCGGAGATGTGGGACGTCCTCCGCGACGTGTTGCGCGAGCGGACCGCGGAGCAGCGGCGCGTCCGCGTCTGGTCGGCGCCCTCGGCGGACGGCCGCGAGCCGTACTCCGTCGCGATGTTAGCCTGCGACGACCCCGAGATCGACGAGTCGCGCGTGGAGGTGCTCGGCTCCGACATCAGCGAGGAGGCGCTCGACAACGCCCGCGAGGGCGTCTACCACACGACGCGGACGACCGACATCGCCGAGGAGCTCGAACCCCTCTCGGACCCGGACCGCTACGTCGAGCGCGACGGGGACACGTTCCGCGTCCGCGAGGCCCCTCGCCGGCTCGTCGAGTTCGCGACGCACGACCTGATCCGCGACGGCGCCCGCGACCCCTTCGACGTGGTGCTGTGCCGGAACCTGCTGATCTACATCGACGTCGACCACAAGGCGGCCCTGTTCGACACGCTGGAGGCGTCGCTGGCCGACGACGGCGTCCTCGTGTTGGGGATGACCGAGAGCGTCCCCCCGGACCGCTCCGACCGCTACGAACCGATCGACAAGCGACGGCGGGTGTTCGGGAGGCGCTGATGTCGCTGTACCAGCACGCTCGGGACGGGAACGCGGAGCGACTCCGGGACGCGCTCGGCAGCGACAGCGCGGCCGTCCGGCGGCGCGCCGCGGAGTTCCTCGGCGAGATCGGCGAGGAGGACGACCAGCCGACGGTCGACGGGCTGCTCCGCGCGGCGACGACGGACGACGACCCCGAGGTCCGCGGCGCGGCGGTCGACGCGCTCGACGAGATCGGCGAGGCGGCGCTCGAACAGCTCCTCGAAGAGCTCACGGGCGGGGGCGGCGACTCGGAGGCGGAGTGGGTCACCGCGCGAAAGTTCGCCCGCGCGCTGAAGGCCGACCGTCCGGAGCTCCGGATGGCGGCGGCGAACGCGCTCGGGCGCCTCGACGACGCGAGCGGCCTCCAGGCGCTGGTCGGCGCGCTCGACGACGGGGACGCCCGCGTCCGGCTCCGCGCGGCGCAGGCATGCGGGACCTACGCCGACGCGCGCGCGGTCCCGGGGCTGCGCGAGCGGCTCGACGACGAGGAGCCGCGCGTCCGGCGGGCCGCCGCGAACGCGCTGGGGACGATCGGGACGGACCAGGCGCTGTCGCCGCTGCTCGAACTGCTCGACGACGGCGACGAGTCGATCCGACGGATCGCGGCCGGCGCGCTCGGGAAGGCCAGCACCCCGGAGCCGGTCGAGCCGCTCGCGCGGGCGCTCGGCGACGAGAGCGCCGTGGTGCGGAACGCGGCGGTGTACTCGGTGATCGAGCTGCTCTCGAACGTGCCGACCGAGCAGAGCCACGCCGTCCGCGACCAGGTGGTCTCGGAGCTGAAGGCGGCCGACGACGCGACCGTCGTCGAGCCGCTCGTCGAGATCCTCACCGAGGGCCAGCAGTCCCGCCAGCGCCGGAACGCGGCGTGGATCCTCGGTCGGGTGGCCGACCCGGACACGGCGACCGCGGTGGAGGCGCTCGCGGACGCGCTCGCGGACGACGACCCCCAGACCGCGCAGTTCGCGGCGACGAGCCTCAAGAGCCTCGGCGGCCCGGTCGTCGAGGACCGCCTGCTCGACATGCTGGGCCCCGAACACCCGGAGGACGCCCGCGCGAAGGCGGTGTTCGTCCTCGGGCAGATCGGCGGGCAGGAGACGCTCAACCGCCTCGAAGAGTACGCCGACGACGACAGCCAGGCCGTCAGAAAGCGCGTGTTCTCGGCCGTCTCGAAGCTGCGCGCGGGGGGTCCGTAAATGGCGCAAGAGGAAGGCGAGTACAAGATCACCGACACGCAGGCGAAGTTCGCGGTCGCGGTCCGCGAGGGCCGGAAGGTGAGCGACGTCTCGTGGACGCCCGGCCGCGTCCTCCTCTCGAACCGGCGGCTCATCCTCGCCGGCAACGACGGGAAGCGGACCGTCCCGCTGTCGAAGCTGGAACGGCTCGGCGGCCGGCACGACGCGAACCAGTCCGTCGCGCGCGTCTCCAACTACGTGAGCTTCGACCTGGGCGAGCAGGTGTTACTCGTCGCCGCCAAGGACCACGAGCCGTTCGAGCGCGACGTCTACCGCGCGCTGCTCGACCAGAAGACCGTGATGGTGAAACACCCCGCCATCGAGGGCGGGGTCGTCACGGACACCGAGTGGGAGCAGGCCCGCGTGAAGATCGACGAGAACGGGCTCAACGCCGCCCTGGAGCGCGGCGCCTTCGTGAAGTTCGACCTCGACGACATCAGCGGGCTCGACGCCGCGAAGCGCACCGTCAACGGCGACAAGAAACCCGTCATCGAGGTGTCGCACACCGACGACGAGGGGACGAGCATCGAGACGCACGTCGCGGGCGACCCGAGCCGGATGCGGTTCGTCGAGTCGTGGCTGCGCAAGGGCGAGGAGCGGTCGTCGACGAACGTCGACCTCTCCAGCCGCGACCGCGAGGTGCTGATGGCCCTGTACTCCGGCGTCTCGCCGTTCGAGATCCCCTCGTTCCTCGGGATGGACGTCGACGACGTCGAGGAGACGTTCGAGCGGCTCGTCGAGCTCGAAGTGGTCGAGGAGGTGCGGGTCCGCCGCGAGGTCGCGCTCAACTCCCGCGGCCGCAACATCGCCAGCGAGGCGATGAACGAGCAGTAACGGCGCTCACCTCTCCCGGACGGCGAGTCAACGCCGGCGCGCCGCGGCGTCGAACCACCCTTAAGTCGGTGCCGCGCCGAGTCGGTCCATGAGCTACGAGGCAGTGCTTTTCGACCTCGACAACACGCTGTACCCGTACGCCCCGTGTAACGAGGCGGGCAAGCGGGCCGCGCTCGACGCCCTCCGCGAGCGCGGGTACGACCTCGACCGCGACGCGTTCGACGACCTGTACGCGACCGGGCGGCGGGAGACCAAACGGGAGACCGGCGGGACCGCCGCCTCGCACTCCAGGCACGTCTACTTCAAGCGCGGGCTGTACCGGCACGCCGGCGACCCCGACCCCGCGGGCGCGCTGGCGGCCGGCGACGCCTACTGGAACGGCTACCTCGCGGCGATGTCGCTCTGTGACGGCGTCGAGGCGGTCCTCGACGCGCTCGACGCGGCGGGGACCGACGTCGCGGTCGTGACGAACCTCACGACGCGGGTCCAGCTGCGGAAGCTCGTTCGCCTCGGAATCGACGACCGGATCGACCTGCTCGTCACCTCCGAGGAGGTCGGCCGCGAGAAGCCGAGCGCGCTCCCGTTCACGGCCGCGCTCGCCGAGCTCGACCGCCGGCCGAGCGAGGCGCTGGCGGTCGGCGACAACGTCGAGACCGACGTCGCCGGCGCGAACGCCGTCGGGCTCGACTCCGCGCTGTTCGTCGCCGACGGGGACGCGCCCGCCGACGCGGACCTCTCCGAGGGGCAGCGGCCGGACCACCGGCTCGACGCGCTCGCCGACCTGACGGAGGCGGCGGCGTGACCCCCGACGGCTCCGGCGGCGGCGGCTCCCGCTCCGCAGGCGGTTCCGGCCGGGACGCGAACCCGGACCTCCTCCGGGAGGCGCGTGAAGCGGTCGTCGAGTACGCACCGGCGCTCGCGGACCTGACGCCCGGGCGGACCGGGAACCTGAGCGTCCGCGACGGCGACCGGGTCGCGGTCACGCCCACCGGCGTCCCCTACGACTCCTTCGACGCGGCGGACGTGCCCGTGGTGTCGCTGGCGGGCGAGCGGCTGGCCGGGCGGATGGCGCCGTCGAGCGAGGTGCCGATGCACACGGGAATTTATCAACACGACCGGCCGGGCGCGATCGTCCACACCCACTCGCCGTGGGCGACGACGATGGCGACGCTCGGTCGGAAGCTCCCCCCGATCCACTACATGATCGCCGCCGTGGGCCGGGAGGTGCCGCTCGCCGACTACGCGCCGTACGGCACCGAGGAGCTGGCCGCGAACGTCGTCGCCGCGATGGCCGAGGCGGACTCGGACGCCGCAATCTTAGCGAACCACGGGCTCGTCGTCACCGGGCCGGACGTGGAGACGGCGGTGGAGAACACCCGCCACGTCGAGGACATCTGTCGGCTCTACCTGCGCGCGTCCGCCGTCGGCGAGCCGCACGTGCTCACCGACGAGCAGATGGCGACGGTGGAGGAGCGGTTCGAGAGCTACGGCCAGCAGCCGGACGCGGAGTGAGGAGGGGAATCGCCGACAGTCGGCCGGTTTTATAAATACACGGGCGGCTACCGGATCGGTATGACAGACACCGAGCCGGCGCCGGCGGTCCGCGAGACCGCCGAGTCGATCGCGACCATGGAGATCCGCGGCGCGGCGACCATCGCCTCCGCGGCCGCCGAGGCCCTCGCCGAGCAGGCGGAGGCGGCGGCCGAGGCGGACGCGACCGCGAGCGACCCCGAGGCGTTCCGCGCGTCGCTGCGCGCCGCGGCCCGGACGCTCCGCGAGACGCGCCCGACCGCGGTGTCGCTGCCGAACGCCCTCCGGTACGTCCTCCAGCGGATGGAGGGCGACTCGGTCGACCGACTCCGCCGAAGCGTCGTCGACGCGAGCGAGGCGTTCGTCGACCAGCTCGACCGCGCGCAGGAGGACCTCGGGCAGGTCGGCGCGAACCGCCTCGCCGACGGCGACACGGTGATGACCCACTGCCACTCCACCGACGCCCTGGCGTGCATCGAGGCGGCCGTCGAGCAGGGGAAGTCGATCTCGGCGGTCGTCAAGGAGACGCGCCCGCGCCAGCAGGGCCACATCACCGCCGAACAGCTCCGCGACGCCGGCGTCCCCGTCACGCTCATCGTCGACTCCGCGGCGCGGCGCTACCTCGACGAGGTCGACCACGTCGTCGTCGGCGCTGACTCGATCGCCGCCGACGGCGGCGTGATCAACAAGATCGGCACCTCGGGGCTCGCGGTCAACGCCCGCGAGCGCGGCGTCCCGATCATGACCGCCGCGCAGACGATCAAGCTCCACCCGGAGACGCTGACGGGCCACACCGTCGAGATCGAGATGCGCGACGAGGCCGAGGTGATCGCTCCCGAGGCCCGCGAGGCGATCGGCGAGATCGACGTCGAGAACCCCGCGTTCGACGTGACGCCGCCGCGATACATGGACGCGATCGTCACCGAGCAGGGGCAGTTCCCCCCGGAGAGCATCGTGACGCTGATGCGCGAGCTGTTCGGCGAGGGCGCCGCCGAGCCGTGGGCGGAGCCATGAGCGGGCGCGACGGCGCTCCGGATGACGGCGATCGCTCCGACGCCTCTGTCGACGGCGAGCGACCCGACGACGGTACCGAGGTCGACGACGGCGAGGGCGTCGGCGACTGGGACGAGACGGTCGCGGCGTGGGACCGCGAGGTCGACGAGTGGGAGGAGGCCCCGGACGGCGGCACCGAAGGGCGGGTCGACGGCGACGGGCCGGACGCCGACGGAACCGGCGACGGGCCGGACGAGGTCGACCCCGCGGTCGACCGCGACCCCGACCTGACCCCGGGCGACGCCGACCGCGTGCCGAAGGTCGTCTCGGCGGGCCACATCAACTGGGACGTGACGATCCACGTCGACAGCCTGCCCGAGCCGGACGGGGAGACGCGGATCGACCGGCTCGAACAGTCCGGCGGGGGCAGCGCCGCGAACGTCGCGGTCGGGCTCGTCGATCTGGGCGGCCAGTCGGTCGTCTACGGCAGCGTCGGCGGCGACGAGTCCGGCGCGCTGGCGCTGCGCGAGCTCGCCAGCGCCGGCGTCGACCCCGGGCAGGTGCTGGTCGACGCCGACGAGCCCACCTCGGTGAAGTACGTCATCGTCGACGGCGGCGGCGAGCTGCTCATGCTCGCGAACGACGGCGCCAACGAGTCGTTCTCCGCGGCCGGGCTCGACCGCGACACGCTCGCGGCCGCCGACCACCTCCACCTCACGGGACAGCAGCCCGAGACCGCGGCGGCGCTCGCGACCGCGGCCGCGGAGGCGGGCGCGACGCGGAGCTTCGACCCCGGCCGCCGCGTCGCGGACCGCGATTTCGAGGCCGCGCTCCACGCGAGCGACGTGCTATTTTTAAATGACCGCGAGGCCGACGCGCTCGAAGCGGCGACCGACGTCGACCCGTGGGAGCCGGACGACCGCGTCGTCGCGATCAAGCTCGGCGACGAGGGCGCCACGGTGCGGACGCCGCACGGGAGCGTCTCGCACCCGGGGTTCGACGTCGACCCCGTCGACACGACCGGCGCGGGCGACGCCTTCGCGGCCGGGTTCCTCGCGGCCGCGCTCCGGGAGTCGGAGATCACCGGCGACGGGTTCTCGCACGACCCGCGCGACTACCAGGTGCCGATCCTGGTCGGCAACGCCTGCGGCGCGGTCGCGACCGAGTCGGTGACCGCGCGCACCGACCTCTCGTGGGAGCGCGTGCGGGAGCGGATGGGCGAGTCGCCCGAGTCGGACCTCCTCATCGAAGTCCGGGCCTGAGCCCACGGTGGCCCGCGAGTCGAATCACTCGCTCTCGTAGTCGAACGCGACCGCGAGGTCGGCGGCGCCCCAGAACACGAACCGGTACCGACCGGGGACCAGGTCCGGACACACCCGGAGCGCGTCGGCGTGCGGCCCGCCTTCGACCGACGTCCCGTCCCTGACGGGACCGCCCTCGACGAGCCCGGACTCGGTCATCTCGAACTCCCACTCTAGACTCTCGCCCGGCGGGACGATGATCGCCTCGTCGGTGTACGCGAACGTGGCGTCGCCGTCGGCGCCGCGGAGTTCGGTCCACCCGTCCTCGGTGCGGACCTCCAGGTTGTACTTCCCCTGATTGCCGACGGACGCCTCGCGCCCGGAGACGTTCGTCAGCTCGATCCGGAACCGGGTCCCGCGGCCGAGCGCGAGGGGATCGGACCCGGGGTCGTCGTCGCCGGGGATCACGACTCGGAGCGCGAGCGGGCCGTCGCCGCCCGCGTCGCTGCCGGCGCCGCCCCCGCCGCCCCAGTTGACCTCGCCGTCGTACGCCTGCGGGTGGCGCTCGAACCCCTCCGTGTCGCAGTCGAAGGCGGGGGGGACGTTCGTGGGCTCGTGGTCGGGCCGGATCCCGCCGGCGAGGCTCTCCGGGTCGCGGATCCCGTCGCCGCTGCGGACCGTTCCCGTCTCGCCCCAGCCGTCGGTGACGGAGAGCCGGGCCGAGTCGGGGAGCGGATCGCTCGTGACGCGGAGCAGCGCGGCCGGGTAGGTGATCGCCTCGCCGCAGGCGACGTCGTCGCTCTCGGCGCCGAGCACGGTCGCGTCGGCGACGAGCGTCCCGTCCTCGACGGCGACGCCGTCGAACGCGATCTCGTCGTGACAGGTGTCGGGCCCGACGGACTCGACGTACAGGATCCGCGACTCGTCGAAGTCGGTCTCCTCGACGAACGCGCGGATCTCCTCCGGCGCGTCGTCGAGCAGCCACGAGGCGTCCCCCTCCTCGGCCAACAGCACGCAGAACCCGCGCCGCTCGTCCCGGCTCCACGCCGGCCCCGAGAGGGCGGCGCCGACCTGCTGGACGGCCGTCGTTACCGCCCCGTCGTCGCCGTCGCCCCCGTCGCCGTCGGCGCCGTCTCCCCCGTCGGACCCGTCGCTATCGTCTCCGTCGCCACCGTCGGTCCCGTTCCCGTCCGCGGGGACGCCGGTTTCGGTACATCCCGCGAGCGCGGCGGTGCCGCCGATGGCGACGCCGTAGAGGGCCGCTCGCCGAGTGAGTTCGGTCATACCTCCCGGTACACGGCCGATACATAAGGGCTTCCTGTAAACGAAAACAGGTGTCTGTCCCATCGCGGCGGGCGGTCTCGCTCCGCTCGGTGCGCCGCGCTCGGCTCACCCGGCCCGCGGTCGCCTCACGCCGATTCGAACAGCGCCTCGATCCCCTCGGCGTCGAGGCCGGCGGCGAGGCCGAGCGCGAGCGCGACGCGCGCCTTCGCCGCCGGGAGGTCCCCGGCGAACGTCACCCCGTGGTCCGCGAGCGTGACGGCGCCGCCGGGCGTCCCGTACACCGGCTCCGTCGGTCCGGCCGGCGGGCGGCCGGCGACGACGACCGGCACGGAGTCGACCGCGCCGGCGATCGCGTCGCCGAGCGCGCCGGTGACGTTCCCGAGGCCGGTCCCCTCGACGACGACGCCGCCGACGCCCGCGTCCAGCGCGCGTTCGAGCGCCCCCGCGCCGACGCCGGTCCCCGAGTGGACCACCGGGACCTCGGGCACGTCCGCGGGGTCGTCGATCGCGTCCGCGAGCGGGTCGATCGGTACGCCGCGGGCGGGCGTCCGGACGACGCGCGAGGCGGCTCTGGTGAACGTCGCGACCGGGCCCGTCCCCGGCGAGGTCATCGTCGACAGCGCGTTGCTGTGGCCCTTCACGACGTCGCGGGCGGCGTGGAGCTCGTCGTCGAACGCGACGTGGACGCCCGGCGCGAACCGACGGTCGGCGGCCGCTCGAACCGCGAGCGCGAGGTTCGCGGGGGCGTCGCTGGAGGGCTCGTCGAGCCGCCGCTGCGCGCCCGTGACGACGACGGGCGCGTCGAGGTCGGTGAGGATATCGAGCGCGAACGCGGTGTCGGCGAGCGTGTCCGTCCCGTGGGTGACGACGACGCCGTCCGCGGGCTCGCCGTCCGCCCCGCCGACCGCGTCGTGCGCGGCCGCCGCCGTCGCGAGCACGTCCCGCCACCGGACGTCGAACCCGGGCTGTGAACACACCTCTCTGGTCGTCACCCGCGCGTGGTCGCTCACGGCCGGCACCGCCTCGACGAGGTCGTCGCCCGTCTTCTCGGGGGCCGCGCCGTCGTCGCCCGGCTCCGAGGCGATGGTGCCGCCGCAGGCGATGACCGCCACGCGCGAGCGGCCGCCGTCGGCGCGCGCGGCGGGGCGCCCTCGGTCGTCGCCGGTGGGTGCGTTCGGGTCCTCGCTTCGGCCGCGGCGATCGGTCTCGGTCATACCCCTCCTCGCTCCGCGACAGACAAAGCGGTTGGTGCCGCGGCAGTCGTTCCGCGTCGGACTCGCTGGATCGCCGCGACCGCCGCCGGGTTCGGGCGGACCGGGCCGCGACCGTGCCCACCTCGGTCCCGGCGGTCCGCACCGGTCGGACCGCTCCGGAACGGCCGGACCGCCCCGAGACTGCCCGATCGACGCCGATCCCGAAACAAAGTATTAGCGGACTCGATGAACAGTTAAAACGTCTCTGCGCCTGTTTTAAAACGACCCGATAGGTCGAGAAACGCCGTGAAATTCGCCGAACCCTCGTCGGGGTATATGTGGTCCCCCGTCGTACGGAGAAGTGTCCATGTCAACCCCCGCTCCCACCCAGATCGCCTCCGGCGAACGGCTCGCCGGGCTGATGACCGGCACCGTCAAGGCCGCCGCCTTCTGGGCGGCCATTGCCATCCCGGCGACGTACCCCGCCCTGCTGTACTCGGGACTCGACGGCGGTACCGGGCGGCTGTTCGTGGTCCTGCTGTTCGCGAACGCACTCGCGCTCGCGCTCGGTCACGACTACAAGCGCTGACCGTCAACGTCTGACCCTCGCCGAGGCCCGACCGAACCGCCCGTCCGAACGCCCTCCGATCGCCGACGCGTCGCGTGGACACCGGCGCTTCGCCTCCTGCCCTCCACCTCTGTTCGCTCCCCGCTGCCCTCCCGACCTCCCGCCCTTCCCCCGCTTTCGTTCCTCCCGCCAGCGTCCCGCTCTCGAAGCGCTTACCCCCGCCCCGATCCGACTGGGCGTATGAGCGACGAGACCCGCGTCGAGTGGCGCGACTGGGGCCCCGAGGCGTTCGCCGAGGCCGACGAGCGCGACCGCCCGGTGCTGCTCTCGCTGTCGGCCACCTGGTGCGAGGGCTGTCACGAGATGGACGCGATCACCTACGCGGAGCCGCGGATCGCGGCCAACGTCAACGAGGGGTTCGTCCCCGTCCGCGTCGACGTCGACCGCCACCCGCGGGTGCGCGAGCGGTACAACATGGGCGGGTTTCCCACCACGGCCTTCCTCACGCCCGAGGGGACGCTGCTGACCGGCGCGGGCTATCTCGACGTCGACGGGATGCGGCAGGTGCTCGAATCGGTCCGCGAGATGTGGGCCGACAAGGGCCGCGAGGCCGGGCGCGTTCCGCGCGCGCTCGACGCCGACCTGCCGCCCCGCGGCGAGCTGACGGACGAGATAGAGAGCCACCTGGCGGGCCAGCTGGAGGCGAAGTACGACGCCGAGAACGCCGGCTGGGGGACGGACGCGAAGTTCCCGCTGCCCCGCACCGTCGAGTTCGCGCTGAAGCGCGACCGGAACCGCGCGCTCCGGACGCTCGACGCGGTCCGCGACCACCTCACCGACGACGTCGACGGCGGGTTCTTCCGCTACGCGGCCACCCGTGACTGGGGCGACGTCGCCTACGAGAAGCCGCTCGACACGAACGCGGCCGTGACGCGGGCGTTCGCGAACGCCTTCCTCTACACCGGCGACGAGGCGTACCTCGACCCCGCGCTCGACGCCGTCTCCTTCCTCACCGGCGACCTCTGGACCGGCTACGGCGTCGGCGGCAGCCTCGGGCCCGGACTCGGCCGCGCCTACTACGCGGCGCCGGCCGCGGACCGCGAGGACCTCGACGAGCCGCGTCGCGACCTGACCGTCTTCGCCGGCGGCAACGCGCTCGCCGCGGACGCGCTGTTCGCGGTCGCCGCCTACACCGACGACGAGCGCGCCCGCGAGTACGCCGGCCGGATCCTCGACGGCCTCGAACGCGACCTGATCGACGCCGACAGCGGTGCGGTGACCCACTACCGCGGCAGCGACGAGGCGGGCGAGACCGACCTGCTGGAGGACGCCGCCCGCGTCGTCGGGGCGTACGTCCGCGCCGCCGGCGTGCGCGGCGAGGGGGCCGACGTCGCCCGCGCGGTCGCGGACCGGGCGATCGACCGCCTCCACGTCGACGGCTCGTTCGTCGACGGGCCGCGC
Organism: Halorubrum trapanicum; assembly: GCF_002355655.1. NCBI lineage: Archaea > Methanobacteriati > Methanobacteriota > Halobacteria > Halobacteriales > Haloferacaceae > Halorubrum > Halorubrum trapanicum. The sequence goes on from NZ_AP017569.1 coordinate 2,114,580, forward strand.
TCGGGGCCGGGGCTGCTCGACCGGTCGTTCCGCCCGCTCGACGCCAACGTCGAGATGGCGTCGTCGCTGCTCGACTTGGCGGCGCTCACCGGCGAGGAGCGCTACCGCGAGGTCGCCCGGGAGACCGCCGAGGCGTTCGCCGGGGCCACCGACCGGCTGAGCGTACAGGTCGCCGACTACGGGAGCCTCGCGGGGCGGCTCCGGCGCGGGACGACCGTCATCGCGGTCGGGACCGAGCCCGGGAGCGACCTCCACCGCGCCGCGTGGCGGGTCGCCGACCACGAGAAGGTGATCGCGCCGAACGCCCACGACGCCGACGCGCCCGCGCCGCGGACGGTCCCGGAGGGGACGGCGGTCGTCCTCGCGGGCGACGAGCGCTCCGAGCCGGCGGAAACCCCGGACGAGTTGATGGCCCGCGTCGGCGACGTCCTGGCGTAGTCCTCGCCGACGCGACGGATAAAAATCGTCGCGCCGCGCTGACGTCGGCGAGCCCGCCGACCCCTCGCTCCGGATCGTAAACGGGCGACGCGTTTATACGGGTGCCGGGGCATCCCCGGGTATGGCATCTCTTCGCGACTTGGGCCTCTCCGAGTACGAGGCCCGGGCGTACCGCGCGCTGCTTCGGACCGGGCCGACGACGGCGAAGGACCTCTCGCGGGCCAGCGAGGTTCCGATGGGACGGATCTACGACGTGCTCAACAGCTTAGAGCAGCACAGTCTGGTCCGCAGTCAGGCCGCCAGCCGGCCGAAGAAGTACGTCGCGGTCGAGCCGGACGCCGCGCTCGACCGCCTGCTCGACGAGAAGAAGCAGGAGCTACAGACGCGGGCCGAGCAGTACGAGTCGGTCGTCGACGACCTCTCGGCCGAGCTCGACGCGGGCGAGCCGGTCGACGGCCAGTTCTGGACCGCGGCGGTCGGCGCCGAGGAGGCGACGGACCTCCTCTTGGAGCGGATCGCGGCCGCGGAGCGCCGGATCGTCATGGTGGCCGGCGCGCCCGCGACCGGCTTCGACCTCGGCACGATCGGCGAGCGCGTGACCGCCGAGCTGGAGGGCGCGCTCGACCGCGGCGTGGAGATCCGGGTGCTGCTCTCGCCGGAGACGGTCGACGAGCTCCCGCGGAGCGTCGGCCGGCGGTACACGTCGGAGCTGGCCGACATGGACGGGTTCGAGGTCCGGACGACGCCGGGCGTCGACGGAACCTTCAACGTGTTCGACGAGATCGAGGTCTGCATCGAGGTGCCGCACCCGCTGTCGGCGGACGAGCCGTTCGCGATGATCGACGTGAAGGACATCGAGTTCGCGACGAGCGTGAAAGACCAGTTCGAGCCGCGCTGGGCGGAGGCGGAGCCGCTGACGTTCGGATAGGTGGCTGGCGACGACCGTTTATAAATGGCAGTGCGGCGGCGCGTGCCTGCGAGCGGCCGCCCTTGGCGGCCGCGAGGAGCACGCGCGAGGGACGCCGCGAACGCCCGCAGGGCGTGAGCGGCGAGGTTGGGGAGGTGTGAGGTGCTGTGCGGAGCGGTGCGGGGCGGGACTCAAAGGGGCAGCCGTGAGGGCGGCGCAGGTGACGCAAGGACCGCAAGGAGGGAGCGGCAGCGACCGACTGAGGACCGCAGCGAGCGTGCGCCGCCCTCACGGCTGGGGCTTTGGAGGCGGTCGCCGTCGATCAACAGTCAGTGATTTATGAGTGAGCGGCTGGGCTTCGGCGGTGTTGACCGTGCCACCGCTAACTGCTTATAAACAGTCGACAGCAAAACCAGATTTCATTTAAAAAGGCTCAGCGACCACAGCAATCCGCACCTATCGGTCGAGTTCGTCCCGCAGGTCGCCCAGTCGGACCTCGCGCTCGGCGTGGGCGTTGTGCTGGTGGATCGACTCGTCGTTCGACTGCTTCATGTGGATCACGGCGTCGTCCGAGAGGTGCGGGAACTCCTCGACGGTGCCCTCGGCGAGCGCGCGGACGCAGTCCTCGACGAACTTCGCGTCGGCGTGGGCCTCGTAGGTCATGTGGTCCTCGTCGGGCCGCTTCGCCATGTTGTAGATGCGGGCGCTCATCGAGTCGCGCGCGACGTCGATCACGTCTCGGAGGTCCACGTCGGGGTGGCCGTCGGTCGTGATCGTCAGCGTCGCGTGGCCGCGCTGGGAGTGGCCCGGCTGCGGGACGGCGTCCAAGAACTCCTCGGTCGTCTCCTCGTCGACGCCGAGCTCGGCGAGCTTGTCGCGGGCCCGCGACTCGCTCATCCCCTGCGAGCAGGGGCAGACGGTCATCCCCGTCACCTCGGCGCCGATCTCCTCGCGCGTGCCCTCCTCGGTGGCGGTCGCGCTGGCGACGATCGTCGCCGTGCTCTGCGTCTCGATGCCGGACGCCGGCGTGTCCTCGCGGGTGACCAGCTCCGCCGACATCGACACCTCGGCGGTGGTGGTGTAGTCGTGTTTCTCCAAGAGCCGCTCCGCGGCGTCGCCGCAGACGTCCTCGACGCGGTACGCCTCCTCGCGGGTGATGTCCTCTAAGATCTCGTCGACCGTCGCGAGGTTCCGCGACATGTCGATCCCCTTCCGGCCGCTCGGGAGGTCGACGAACACCTCGAACTCCGCCATGAGGACGATGGGGCGTTTGTCGCCGCGCGCCAGCTTGACGAGTTTCTCCACGCCGGTGACGCCGACCTGCGAGAGTCCGACGGTGACGTCGGGCGCCGACGCCTGTACGTCCGGCAGCTGATGACTCATTACGAAGGTGATAGGGACTGCCGGGATTAGCCCTTTCGGAAGGGGGAGGTGCGTCTGGTAGTCGCGTGCGCGTGCGAGTCGGCCGCGCGTGGGAACGGGAGAACTCGGCGGTCGCGGCGGGGGCCCGTCGCTCCCGGGCTGCCGCGACCGTGGGCTGCCGGAATCGTGGGTCGCCGATCGCGGGCCGCCGGAATCGCAGGCTTCGCCGCTCTCCGCGTGTGTGAGGCCTCCACGTCCAGCGGGCCGTAACGCACGATTTATAACGGCGGCAGCGGAAGGTATCCCAAGACCATGCCGAGTTCCAATGGGCCGCAGAAGGCGACTCGCGACAAGCTCTCGAACAAACCCCGCAACCGCGGCACCTCCCCGCCGCAGCGAGCGATCCAGGAGTTCGAGGAGGGATCGCAGGTCCACCTCAAGATCGACCCGAGCGTCCCCAAGGGGCGCTTCCACCCGCGCTTCGACGGCCGGACCGGAACCGTCGTCGGCAAGCAGGGCTCCGCGTTCAAAGTCGAGATCCCGGACGGCGGCAAGACGAAGACGCTCATCGTCACCGCCGCCCACATGCGGGCCCAGCAGAACTGAGATGACAATTTTCAAGGAAAAACTCGACGAGGAGTACGTCACCACCTCCGAGGCGAAGGAGATCCTCGTGGAGATCGAAGACGAGCGCGCGGAAGACGAGGACCGCGACCTCCGCTACGAGCTGGCTCGCGCGATCGAGCACGTCAACCGGTTCGCGGACCTCGACGCCGACGAGTCCCGCGAGCTCGTCGAGGAGCTGGCCGAGCTCGACCAGATCGACGTGCCGACCGCGGTGAAGATCGCCGACCTGCTTCCCGAGGACCGCACGGAGCTCCGCTCGGTGTTCGCCCAGGAGCGCTACTCCCTCGACGGCGAGGAGCTCGACGAGATCCTCAACGTCGTCGCGAAGTACGCCTGACCGCGGGTCCCTGCCGGCCCGGCGGGCGGCTCGCCGACACGTTTTTTCAGAATTCCGTACGTACGTCGAGCCGCATGTACCAGACTACCCTCGTGCCGACCGGCGAGGGCGACGCCGCCCTCGACGCGGTCGACGACGCGATCGAGGTCACGGCCGACGACGGGACGGTACACGTCCTCGGCGTCGTCGAGGAGATCCCGATGTACGACCGCTCCGGCAAGCCGGAGAAGTTCGACGACGACGACTCCGAGCGCCGCGAGCGGCTGGCGGCCGCGGTCGACCGGGTCGCGACGGCCGTCGCGGAGGCCGGAATCGACAGCGAGACGGCGGTCGAGGCCGGGGTCCCGGCCCACGAGATCGCCGCGTACGCCGACGCCGTCGACGCGGACGCGGTCGTGATGGGCAAGCGCGGCCTCGACGCGGCCGCCGACGACCTGCTCGGGAGCACGACCGAGCGCGTCATCCGGAACGCCGACGCGACGGTCGTCTCCGTGCCCGTCTCCGGGTGAGCGGCGGCTCCTATTCCCCCGGATCAGCGATTCCGTCCGGCCTCGACGGCGATAGTCCCGAAGAGGTGCCGCTGCCGCTCGCGGACGGCCGCGCGGTCGTCGAGCGCGCGCCGCGCGGCGTCGGTCCGCTCCGCGAGCCGCCCGAGCGGGTCGTCGGTCCCCGCGTCGAACAGCCGGCCGTTCAGCGCCACGAACGCCCGCAGCGCGGCGTTCGCGGCCCGGTTCCCCCCGGGGACGAACGCCGCGAGGACGACGGCGTCGCTCAGGTCGCACCAGCGGCTCACGACCGCGTACGGGTCGGGGAACAGCGACGTGACGAACGTCGCGAGGACGCCGTCCGCGGCCGCGACCGGCGGGCGCTCGGCGTCGGCCTCGACGAGCGAGACGTTCCCCCAGCCGCGCCGCTCGACGAGCCTCGCGGCCCGGTCGAGCATCCGACTCGAGATGTCGACGCCGACGACGCGGCCGCTCGGCCCGACGGCGTCGCGGAGCGCGGGGAGGTTCACGCCGGGCCCGCAGCCGAACTCGACGACCGTGTCGCCCGGCGAGAGGTCAAGCGCGCGGACGCAGGCCCGCCGGACGCCGCCGACGGACGCGGTAGCCCGCGCGAACCAGTCGTAGGCGCGGGCCCAGGCGTCGTAGCCGCGCCGGATCCGGCGTAGCCGGTCCGGCCCTCCCCCCGCGGCCGCGGAGCGCGCCCGATCGGCCGGGTCGCCGTCGCGGGTCACGGGTCGGCGCCGACCGCCGCCGGCGGGGTCTTCGGCCACCACCGCTCCGGGCCGTCGCGGGCGACGGTCGACCGGCACCGCTCCGAGTCCTCGCAGCCCCGCGGCCGCTGGTAGGCGATCCCGCGCTCGGCCAGGTAGGTGACGTACCCGTCGTCGACGCGGTCCAGCTTCTCGTGGCACACCCACCGCTTCCCGCAGGTCTCGGCCGCGACGTCCCGGTACGGACAGGTGAACCGCGTCTCCTCGACCCCGCCCGCCGACGCGGTCTCGTCGATCCGCACGCCGACGGACCGGTACGCCAGCCGGAGCCGCCGGACGACCGCTCGCGGCGAGGACGCGCCGAGGAAGAGGACGTGCGCGAGCGCGTACCCGAAGTCGTGGAGCAGGCGCTCGCCCCGCGTCAGCGACGCGCGGTCGCCCTCCAGCCGCGACCGAAGGGTGCCGTACCACTCCGCTATCTCGCGGATCTCGTCGCGCAGCGCGGCCGCCTCCGCGAGGGCGTCTCGCCGCTCCCGCAGGGGCGTCGGTCCGTCCGAGAGCCGGAACGACGGCACCGCCTCGACGTGTTCGAGCACCCGCTCGCGGAGGCAGTCGCCGTCCGCGTGCCCTTCGGCCCGGCGGCGGAGTTCGGGGTACCAGCGCCGCGTCAGGGCGCCGTACGCCCCGTCGAGCAGCTCGTCGACCCGCTCCGCCGCCTCGGTCGCCTCGTCGCGGTCCGACCCGCCCCCCTCGGCCGACGCTCCCGGGAACGCCTCGACGAGTCGAACCAGCTCCTCGGGGTCCGGTTTCGCCATGGTACCACGTGGCACCCGATCCCCTTGAATCCGCCCGTCGGCGGTCGCGGGTGCGCCCCGCTCCGCCAGCGGTTTTTTCACCGCTCGGAGCGATGAACGATGTATGGACCACGCCGACGGCGACGGGACGCCGGCCGACGATCGGAGCGGGGCTGACGCCGCCGCGGACGCCGGGGAGAGCACGGGCGGTTCCGACGCCGACGAGGGCCCGACCGCCGTCCTGCTCGACGTGCTGCCGAACGGGCGTCCGGACGACGAGCGACCCCAATCCAGTAAGTCGCCGGTGGCGTACGGGCTCGGCGACGCCTCGTTCGCGCTGTACGAGCTGACGCTCGACGACGACGCGGACGTCTCGGTCGGCGACCGGATCGCGCTGGACGGGCCGGCCGTCGGCCGCTACCGCGAGGTGTCGTTCGACGACCTCACCCGGAACGCGGCCGCGGAGATCGAGTACGCCGCGGAGGCGATCGTCGAGGCCGACGAGGAGCGCTTCGTCGACTTCTACAACGAGGCGGGCCCGATCACCCTCCGGCTCCACCAGCTGAACCTGCTGCCCGGGATCGGCAAGAAGCTGCGGAACGACCTCTTAGACGAGCGGAAGCGCGGGCCGTTCGAGAGCTTCGCGGACGTCGAGGAGCGCATCTCCGGGCTCCACCGCCCGCGGGAGGTGATCCTCGAACGGATCGTCGAGGAGATCCGCGAGGACGACCTGAAGTACCGGACGTTCGTCGGCCGCGAGGAGTGAGCCGCGCCCTCCATCGGAGGCCGCTCCGGTGACCCCGAAACGAGGCTTTTACCCGAACACCGCGTGTACCCCGGCTATGACCGACTCATCGACGGGTGAGGGCGCCGCGTACGGGAGCCGCGATCCCGACGCGCTCGCGAGGCGGGCCGGCGCGCGCGCCGACCCCGACCGCGACCAGCACTTCCTCGTCGACGACCGGGTCCTCGACCGGATCCCGGGCTACCTCCCCGAGGACGCGGATACCAGTCACCTCCTCGAGATCGGCGGCGGCGCGGGCGCACTCACGGACCGGCTGCTCGCGACGGCGACTGCCGACGCTGCGGACGCCGCGGACGCCGCCGACCGCGACCCCGGCCGCCTGACGGTTATCGAGCGCGACGGCGCCTTCGCAGAGTTCCTCCGCGAGGAGTTCGCGGACGCGGTCGCCGACGGGTCCCTCGACGTGGTGGAGGGCGACGCGCTCGACGTCGAGCTCCCGCCGTTCACCGCCTGCGTCGCCAACCTCCCGTACGGCGTCTCCTCGGAGATCGCCTTCCGACTGCTCCCCGAGAAGAAGCCGCTCGTGTTGATGTTCCAGGCGGAGTTCGCCGACCGGATGGTCGCGTCCGCCGGCGAGTCCGAGTACGGTCGGCTCTCGGTGTCGGCGCAGCACTACGCCGACGTGGAAGTCGTCGAGCGCGTCCCGAAAGAGGCGTTCGACCCGCAGCCGGCCGTCGAGAGCGCCGTCGTGCGCTGTACCCCCCGGGATCCGGACTACGCCGTCGGCGACGAGGCGTTCTTCCTCCGGTTCGTGAAGGCGCTGTTCACCCAGCGGCGCAAGACGGTGCGGAACGCGGTGCGGAACACCGCGCACATCTCGGGGCTCGACGACCCCGAGGCCGTCGTCGACGCGGCCGACGAGAAGCTCATGGGCAGCCGTCCCGGCACGCTGGAACCGGCGGCGTTCGCCGCGCTCGCCGAGCTGGCCCGCGAGCGCGGCGCCCCGACGGAGGCGTGACGATGACCGGTTGGATCGGCCTCGTGACCGAGCTTCAGCGCGCGCTCGCGGGCAACTTCGATCGGTTCGCCGCCTCGGTCGGAGTCGTCGCGGCCGTGGTGACGGTCCGGTTCCTGACGGGGCGACTGAAGCACGGGGACCGGGACCTCAGTTCCACGCAGCGCCTCCTGCTGTCGGCGACGGTCGGCGTCGCGACCGCGGTCGGCGCGCTCACGCTGATCGCGGTGTGGGACCGGAGCGGCGCCCTCTTCGAGACGGCCCGGTCGGCGCTGAGCGCGAACCAGCTGTCGAACGTCGTCCTCGCCGTGATCCTCCTCGCGATCGCGTACGCGCTCACGGACTTCCTCGGCGGGGTGATCCGCGAGATCGGCGCCGAGAGCGCGTCGATCTCCCAACACCAACAGGAGGTGATCCTCCGGATCACGCAGCTGACCGTCTACACGACCGCGCTGGTCGCCGTCGTCGGGCTGTTCACCGACAATGTCGGCGGCCTCCTCGTCGGCGCGGGATTCCTCGGGATCGTGGTCGGGATGGCGGCCCGGCAGACGCTCGGCGCGATCCTCGCGGGCTTCGTGCTGATGTTCTCCCGGCCGTTCGAGGTGGGCGACTGGGTCGAGATCGGCGACCACGAGGGGACGGTGACGGAGATCTCGATCATGAGCACGCGGCTGCGGTCGTTCGACGGCGAGGTGATCACGATGCCGAACGACGACGTGCGCGCCGGATCGATCGTCGACCGCTCGCGGCGGAATCGGCTGCGGATCGAGGTCGAGGTCGGCGTCGACTACGACACCGACGTCGAGCGCGCGGCCGCCGTCGTCGAGGAGGCGGTCGCGGGCGTCGAGGACGTCGCCGAGATGCCCGAGCCCAACGCCGTGACGAAGCGCTTCGGCGACTCCGCGGTCGTGTTGGGGCTCCGCTACTGGATCCGGAACCCGAGCATGCGGAAGCGCTGGCGCACCCAGACGGCCGCCATGAACGCGATGAAGGACGCGCTCGAAGACGACGGCATCGTCATCCCGTTCCCGCAGCAGACGCTCTCCGCCCGCGCGGAGGGCGCGAGCGGGCCGCAGGTGGACGCGTCGGTCGAGGGCCGGGCGGCGACCCGCGACGGGTCCGAACGCTCCAGTGACGGCGGCGCGGAAGGCGGCGACGAGGGGGACGGTCGATGACCGCCGGCGGGGACGAGCGCGACGATAGCGACGAGCGCGGCGGCGGCCTCGCGGCGCTGCGCGGCGACGACGACGCGGTCGTGTACCAGCCCGCCGAGGACTCGGGGCTGCTCGCGGAGGCGGCGGTCGCGGAGGCACACGGGCCCGTGCTGGAGGTCGGCACGGGCTCGGGGTGGGTCGCCGAGCGGATCGCGACCGAGCGCGGCCTCGCCGTGGTCGGCAGCGACCGCAACCCGCACGCGGCGCGGGAGGCCCGCGGGCGCGGCGTCGAGGCGGTCGTCGCCGACCTGCTCGACCCGTTCCGCGCGGACGCGTTCGACGCGGTGTGTTTCAACCCGCCGTACCTGCCGACCGACCCCGACAACGAGTGGGACGACTGGATGGAGCACGCGCTCTCGGGCGGCGAGTCCGGCCGCGAACTCATCGAGCCGTTCCTCGCGGACGTGGGGCGCGTCCTCGCGCCCGACGGCGTCGTCCTCCTGCTCGTCTCCTCGCTCACCGGCTACGACGAGGTGCTCGCCTTGGTCGAGGACGCGGGGTTCGACCACGAGCCCGTCGTCGAGGAGTCGTTCCCCTTCGAGACGCTCACGGTGTTGGCGCTGCGGCGGGAGTGATCGGCGCCTAAAAATAACCCGAAGGCATCAAACGCATTAGCAAATATTATACCACGGCATAGCCAACGCTCGGTAATGACCGAACGAGTCGCGGCGACGCCGGGGCTGTATCCGCTCCCGGACCGGGCGAAAGAGACGTTATCGGACCTCAAGGGCCACCAGAAGGGCGACCTCCTGAGCGGCGACGAGGGCGAGGCGATCGTCGCGGAGTACGACGAGGTGCGTGCCGAGTACGTCGACGACCAGCTCGACGCCGGCCTCGACCTGATCAGCGAGGGACAGGGCCGCTGGGACGACATGATCGCGCACCCGCTGACCGTCAGCGACGCGGTCGAGACCGGCGGGATCGTCCGGTACTACGACAACAACAACTTCTACCGCGACCCGCGCGTCGTCGACGACCTCGGCTTCTCGGGCGACGTGGCCGGCGAACTGGAGAAGGCGGCCGGCCTGCTCGCCGACGCCGACGGCGCCGCGGACGCGTCGCTGGCGGCGACGCTCCCCGGCCCGTACTCGCTCGCGGACCTCGCGACCGACGAGCACTACGGCGACGAGGACGAGTTCCAGGCCGCGATCGCCGAGTTCCTCGCGGGCGAGGTCGCGGCGTTCCCCGACCACGAGACGCTGTTCCTCCTCGAACCGTCGCTCGTCACGAACCCGCCCGCGGAGGGCGACGAGTCGAGCGCGACCGACGCGATCGCGACGGTCGCGGCCGAGACCGACGCCGACGTGGTCGTCCAGACCTTCTACGGCGCGCTCGGCGAGAAGCTGTACGCCCACCTCGTCGACGAGGCGGGCGCGGACGCGCTCGGGCTCGACCTCGTCGCCGGCGACCGCGACGACACCGTCTACAACGTCCAGGAGTTCGGCTCGACCGACTCGCTGTCGCTCGGGCTCGTCGACGGGCAGAACACGCTCGTCGAGGACGCGGAGACGATAGCCGAGCGCGTCGAGTGGTTCGAGGAACAGATCCCGCTCGAAGGGTTCGACCGAACCTACCTCACGCCGAACACGGAGCTGTTCTACCTGCCGACCAACAAGTACCGCGAGAAGCTGAACGCGCTCGCCGCCGCCGCGGAGGTGCTCGACTGATGGTCCGAAACCCGTCTGCCAACCGCGACCAGTTCCGCCCGGACGACCACCCGAACGAGACGTTCCTGCTCTCGACCGTCGTCGGCTCCTACCCGAAGCCCAAGTGGCTCAACCGGGCCGACGAGCTGGTCGACGATCCGGACTCGAAGTTCGACGCGTCGGACCTCGAAGAGGCCCACGACGACGCCTGCCGGCTCATCACGCACGAACACGAGCGCGCCGGGCTCGACACGGTCGTCGACGGCGAGATGCGCCGCAACGAGATGGTGGAGTTCTTCGCCGACCGCATCGACGGCTACGAGTTCAACGGGCCGGTGAAGGTGTGGGGCCACAACTACTTCGACAAGCCGAGCGTGGTCGAGGAGGTCGGGTACGACGAGCCGTGGCTGGTCGACGAGTTCGAGTTCACCGCCGGCGTCGCCGAGCGCCCCGTCAAGGTCCCGATCACGGGGCCGTACACCCTCGGCTTCTGGGCGTTCAACGAGGCGTACCCCTCCACCGAGGAGCTCGTCTACGACCTCGCGGACCTCGTCAACGAGGAGGTCGAGAAGCTGGTCGCGGCCGGCGCGCGCTACATCCAGATCGACGAGCCCGCGCTGGCGACGACGCCGGAGGACCACGCCATCGTCGGCGAGGCGCTCGAACGCATCGCCGCGGGCATCGACGAGGAGGTCCGGATCGGCCTCCACGTCTGCTACGGCGACTACTCGCGAATCTACCCCGAGATCAACGACTACCCGATCGACGAGTTCGACGTGGAGCTGTGTAACGGCGACTTCGAGCAGATCCCGACGTTCACCGAGCCTACATTCGAGCCCGACCTCGCGCTCGGCGTCGTCGACGCCCACACCGCCGAGGTCGAGTCTGTCGAGGAGATCAAGGAGAACATCCGGCAGGGCCTCCGCGTCGTCCCGCCGGAGAAGCTCACCATCTCGCCCGACTGCGGGCTGAAGCTCCTTCCGCGTGACATCGCCTACGGCAAGACCGAGAACATGGTGACCGCGGTCCGCGAGGTCGAGGCCGAGATCGACTCCGGCGAGATCGACCTCGACAACCCGCTCGACGACTGAGGCGGCGCTGGTTCGGGTTCCTCTGACAGTCCGGTTCCCGCTGAGACAGCCGGGAGACCGTGATCGCTTCCTGATCGGTAGCGGGAGTGAGTATCGCAGATCGCCGGCCGTGATGTCGGATTTAAATGACCGAGAGCGATGCCGACGATCGCTTATAAATCCGGTTGCGGTCGGCGCGCCTGCGAGCGGCCGCCGATGGCGGCCGCGAGCCAGCCCGCGAGGGACGCGGTGAGCGACGTGGGCGACCGGAGGGAGCCCGGAGCGAACCGCGAGGCTGGGGAGGCGTGAGGCTGTGCGGTGCTGTGCGGGGCGGGACTCAAAGGGGCAGCCGTGAGGGCGTCGTAGGCGACGTAAGCACCGCAGGGAGCGAACGGAGTGAGCGACCGAGGAGCGCAGCGAGCGTACGACGCCCTCACGGCTGGGGCTTTGAAGGCACTCGCCGCAGTTGCGTCAGCCACTTATAAATAACCGACAGCAACACCGCGATCCGACTTATAAACGCCCTCACTCACGACGTACTACACTCACTCCCGCTATGGATCGCCGTCGCGCCTGTGCTGAGCGATCGAGTATCGGAAACGGTCCATCGGATCGCGACGGAACCACCGCCACTATTTATAAAAACTAGCCGCACCCACCGCCGACATGGAGATCGGCGTGACCGTCGGCGACGACATCGACCGCCTCGCGGCGTCGCCGCCGCGGTTCGACTTCTGCGAGCTCGGCGTCGGCGAGCCGACGCTCGTCCCGGGCGAGATCGACCCGGAGCGGCTCGCGACCGCGCTCGGCGACCGCGACCTGCTCGTCCACCTGCCGTACGGCCAGCGGCTGGCGACGTACGTCCCGGAGGTGAACGACGCCATCGTCGACTACCAGCGCCGCCTGTTAACTGCGGCCGGCGACCTCGGCGCGGAGAAGGCGGTCCTCCACGCCACTTCCGCCGACCGCGACGACGTCGAGTTCCGGGAGACCGCGGCCGAGCAGCTCCGGCGGGTCGCGGACGCCGGCCGCGAGGCGGGCGTCGAGGTCGTCGTCGAGAACGTCGGCCACCAGCACGCGGGGCTCCAGCTCTCCGTCCTCGGCGACCTCGCTCGGGAGACGGACACGCCGGTCTGCTTCGACGTCGGCCACGCGTACATGGAGGGCGGTAACAAGGCGATCAAGCGGTTCCTCCGGAGCCACGGCGACCGGGTCTCGCACCTCCACTGCCACGACGTCCGCCGCCGCGGCGACACGCACCTCCCCGTGGGGGCCGGGGAGGTCGACTACGGCCTCGTCGAGTCCGAGCTCGCGGGCTTCGACGGCACGGTCGCGCTGGAGGTGTTCACCGACGACGAGACCCTCCTCCTCGATTCGGCTGAACGAGTCGCCGACCGACTCGGCGGGTCCTTTTGAAACTGTGACTCAGTTCGGCCGGTCGTCAGAGTCGTCCGCGTCCCGGCTCTCGTCGTCCCCGTCGTCGTCCGCGCCGGCGTCCGCGCCGTCCTCCCCGCCCGCACCGCTCTCCGCGTCGTCGCCCTCACCGGGACCGGTCTCGCCGGCGTCCGGGTCGGCCTCGTCGCCGTCGATCTGGCGCTTTATCGACTCCAGCTCGGACTCGACGTCGACCTCCGGGGGGTCGTCGGCGTCGCCGGCCGCTTCGCCCTCGGCACCGTCGTCTCCCCCTTCGCCGGGGTCGGTCACGTCGATCTGAACCGGGGTCCCGTCGTCGTCCCGGTCGGACCGCGTCTCGTCACGCTCGCGGCGCGCGTCGTCGCGCTCGCGGCGCCCGTCGTCGCGCTCGCGGCGCCCGTCGTCTCGCCGACCGTCGCGGTCCCGCCCCAGTCGCCGGTCGCGCGCCGCGTCCGCCTCCCGGCGCCCCTCGTCGATGCGGGACTCGATCTCCGCGGTGAGGTCGCGCGCGTCGGCGATGATCGACCGGGAGGCGGCGTCTTCGGGGAGGTCCGCCTCCGAGAGCGCGGTCCGGAGCTCCGAGAGCGACCGCGAGAGCCCGGCGGTCGCGCCGTCGCGGACGTCCGCGAGGCGGTCGCCGGCGCCCTCCGCGCCCTCGGCGACGCTCCGGCCGGGATCGGCGAGCCGGAGGGTGCCCTGAATCAGTTCGAGCGACTTGATCGTCGTCTCCAGCAGGGCGATGAGCGTCGGAATCGTGTACTGTTCGGTGAACCGGACCAGCTCCGAGAGCCGGGGCGGCTGCGGGGGCCCGCGGCGGTCCTCCTCCGTCTCCCGGAGGTCGGCGCGGAGCTCACTCAACACGTCCTCGAGTTCGTCGAGCCGCTCCTCGAGGTCGTCGTCGTCGCGTCGGTCGCGGGAACTCATGCCGCGTCGTAGGCGGTCCGCGGATAAAAAGCCCGGCAGCGCAGATGATTCAGAACCCCTCGCGCAGGTGCGTCGTCCGCGGCGGGAACAGCGCGCGGAGGCCGGCCGCGAGGCCGTCGCCCCGGTCCGCGTCGTCGACGGCGAGGCCGTCGCCTCGAATCACCTCGTCGACCGACCGGTACCCGACGTACAGCTGCGAGAGAGCGCCAATCTCGACCGCGGCGTCCGCGTCACCGACCTCGGAACCGCTCTCGCCGCCCGCTCTCTCGGCACCGTCGGCCGGCTCGACCGCTACCGCACCGTCCGCGACCTCGACTCGGAACGTCCGGTCGTTCCACTCCGCGAGGGGGTCGACGACCGAAAGCGAGAACGCGGCCTCGACCGCCGGGTCGGGGGAGAGCGCTTCGAGCGCGGCCGCGACGTCGACGAGGCGGACCATCGGGCCGGTGCGGACCTCGCAGTCGACGGCGCGCGGGTCGTCGACGAGGTCGAGCAGGGGCGCGTCCGGCGGGGCGCGGATCCGGACCTCGTCGACCTGCGAGTCGTGGTTGCGGAAGAAGCGCAGCAGCTGGAACCACGCCTCGTCGTCCGCGACGGCGACGTCGGTGACGCGCAGGACCGGTCCGTCCGCGTCGTCCGGCTCCGCGAAGCTGTACGCGCAGACGGCCCGGAGCTCGCCGTCGCGCTCCCAGCCGTAGACGAACGGGTCGGTCTTCCACCCTTGGAGGGTCCGCTCGCGCCACCACTCCTCGGTCCAGTCCATCGTCAGGTCGTAGCGGTCGGCCATCGCCGCGAGGACGGGCGTCACCGCCGAGTAGTCCTCCTCGCCGAGCCGGCGGAAGCGCCCTGCGTCGTCGCCGTCGGTCGCGATCAGGTCGTCGACGAACCCCAGCTGGGCCGGCGGCGCGGTCAGGCGGCGGTATCGGCTCGCGGTCGCCCAGCCGTAGTTCGCGTAGAATGGGTACTCGAAGGGCCACAGCGTCGAGACGAACACGCCGCGCTCGCGGTACTCAGCCAGCGACTCCCGAAGCATCCGGCCGACGTTCCCGCGTCGGCGGTGTTCCGGCGGGGACGCGACCGCGGAGAGCCCGGCGACCTCGCGGTCCGCGTCGCGGATCCGCAGCGAGAAGTAGTGGTGCGCGCAGGCCACGACCGGGTCGCCGCCGTCGAACAGCCCCCGCCTGTCGGCGATGGTGTCGTGGTCGTCGGCCGCCTCGGGGTTGTACGGGCCCTCTGTCGGGGAGAAGGCGTACCGCATGAACGCGTCGAACTCGTCGCCGCGCTCGTCGGGGAACGGTCGGTACTCCATACGCGGTCGGCTCGCGGGAGCCGAATAAGTCTTCCCGGAGCGTGCGGAAGCGTCTCGACCTCCCCTCGCCGACCGCCTCAGTCGAAGCGCCCGCGCCGGTACTGGACCGGCCAGTCGGCCTCCTCGCCGAGCTCGTGGGCGGCCTCCAGCGGCCAGTAGGGGTGTCGGAGCATCTCGCGGCCGAGCGCGACGAGGTCGGCCCGCCCGTTCCGGACGAGGGCGTCGGCGTGGGTCGGCTCCGTGATCCCGCCGACTGCGGCGACAGGCACGTCGGTCCCCTCGCGGATCGCCTCGGCGTACGGGACCTGGTAGCCCGGGCCCGCGTTCGGGATCTCCTGGTCCGGGTGGATCCCGCCGCCCGAGACGTCGATCAGGTCGGCGCCGGCCTCGGCGAGTAGGGGGGCCAGCCGCACCGAGTCGTCCACGTCCCACGAGTCGCGCTCGGGGAGCCAGTCGGTCGCGGAGATGCGGACGAAGACGGGCTTGCCGTCGGGCCAGACCTCGCGAACGGCCTCGACGACCTCGCGCAGGAGGCGAGTGCGGCCCTCGAAGTCCCCGCCGTACCCGTCGTCGCGGTCGTTGGTGACCGGCGAGAGGAACTGGTGGAGCAGGTAGCCGTGGGCCGCGTGGACCTCCGCGACCTCGAACCCGATGTCACGCGCGCGCTCCGCGGCGGCCGCGAACGAGTCGATCACCGCGTCGATCCCGTCCCCGTCGAGCCGGCGCGTCTCGGCCAGGTCCCCCTCGTCGACGTCCGGGTGCGGGTACGGCTCGTCGGTCGCGGAGACGGTCTCCCACCCCTCGGGCTCGTCGACGGAGATGGGGCCGCTCCCCTCGGCCGGCGGGCGGTGCGACGCCTTCCGGCCGGCGTGGGCCAGCTGGATCCCCGGCGTCGCGCCCTGCGACCGGACGAACTCGACGATCGGTTCGATCGCCTCGGCGTGCTCGTCGGACCAGATGCCGAGGCAGTTCGGCGTGATACGGCCGCGGGACTCGACGGCCGTCGCCTCGGTCATCACGACCCCCGCGCCCCCGGCGGCGCGGGCGCCGAGGTGGACGCGGTGCCAGTCGTTCGCCATGCCGTCCTCGGCGGAGTACTGGCACATCGGCGACAGCATTACGCGGTTTCGGAACTCGGTGTCGCGGAGCGAAAGCGGCGTGAACAGCGTGTTGGTCACGGATCGCCGAACGCCCCCGGCGACGTAAGTCCCACCGATCCCCCGCGCGGATCGCCGGCGACGGTTTAGGTCGACCGAAATCTATAACAGCACCGGTCCCTGACCGGATGGTAATGACAACGGGAGACCGGATGGAGCGGGACGTCGAGTCGGCGGCCGACGAGCGGCCGGCCGTCGCCGCGACCCGCTGCTCGCAGGAGCGGACCGTCTTCGCCGAACAGGGGAACACCGACGCGTGGATCGCGACCGACCTCACGGTCGATCTCGACCTCGAACGGTAACGCCGACCTCGCCTTCTACGCCCTTCGCGTTCGCCGCTCAGTGACGCCTACTCCTCGGAACGCAGCGTCTCGCCCGACGCTCCGGACGCGCGCGTCGAAGACGCGGCTCCCGCGCCCGTCGTCACCTCGCGCTCCCGCCGCTCGTCGACGAGCGCGCGGATCCGGTCCAGGATCGCGTCGAACCGGCCGCGTTCGGACCCCTTCTCGAAGTAGGCGTCCGCGCCGGCGCCGAACGCCGCCGCCTCGCGCTCCTCGCCCGGACACGTGGTGTGGAAGACGACCGGGACCCCCCGGCCCGCCTCGCGCAGCCGCTCGGTGAGGTCGACGCCGTCGCCGTCGGGGAGCCGCTGTTCGGTCACGACGCAGTCGACCGCGACGCGTTCACCGTCGACCTCGACGCCGGTCTCGACCGCGTCGAGCGCGTCCGCAAAGCGGCCCACGGAGCGGACTCGGACCCGGTCGGTGAGCCGCGCCGCGAACGCCTCCAGTAGCTCCGCGGAGCGCGCGTCGGGCTCGACTTGGAGGACGGTTATCGGCGCGTGGCGCGTCTCCGCGGCTCCGGCTGCGGTCGGTTCTGATCGATCGGCGGCTGCGTTCGTGTCCGCGCGTGCGTCGGACGGCGGGGATGTGTTGTCGGGCATGGGTTGCGTGGCGGGCGACGAGTCGTCGAGGAGCGACTTACTACTACGGTGGTGATTTTCTTCGAAAAATAATTTCATCTCCGACGGCATAATAATACCGCGATCACCGTTGTCACGGCGCTCAGAGCCGATTATTCGGTGGTATCACCGCGAAAACACCGGACGAAAGTGGGGGCGGCGAGCGGTCGCGGGGACGGTCCGCGAGCGCGGCGGGGGTTCCCGGAACGGGGTCGCTTAGGCGAACAGGTCGCGCGCCTCGCGGACCGCGTCGACCAAGGCGTCGACCTCCTCGACGGTGTTGTAGAAGTAGAAGGAGGCGCGCGCCGAGGCGGCGACGCCCATCTCGTCGTGGAGCGGCTGGGTGCAGTGGTCGCCGGCGCGGATCGCGACGCCGTAGTCGTTGAGGATGCTGGAGAGGTCGTGGGCGTGGACGCCCTCGACGTTGAACGCGACGAGGCCGCCGCGGTCGTCGCCGGGCGGGCCGTAGATCTCGACGCCGCCGAGCGCCTCGAGTTCGTCGTAGGCGTACTCGGCCAGCAGGTCCTCGTGGGCCTCGATCCGGTCCATGCCGACCTCCTCTAAGTACTCGATCGCGGCCGCGAGGCCGACCCCCTGCGCGATCGAGGGCGTGCCGGCCTCGAACTTCCACGGGAGGTCCTCCCAGGTGGAGTCCTCGAAGGAGACGCGACGGATCATGTCGCCGCCGTAGAGGTACGGCTGCATCCCGTCTAAGATCTCCTCGCGGCCGTAGAGGGCGCCGACCCCGGTCGGACCGCACATCTTGTGGCCGGAGAAGGCGAGGAAGTCGACGTCGAGGTCGCCGACGTCGACCGGACGCGTCGGCACGGACTGCGCGGCGTCGGCGAAGATGAGGGCGTCGTGATCGTGGGCCATGTCGGCCAGCTCGCGGATCGGGTTCACCGTCCCGAGCGTGTTCGACACGTGGACGACGGAGACCATCTCGGTGTCGTCGTCGATCAGCTCGGCGGCGTGGTCCATGTCGAGCCGCCCCTCGTCGGTGACGTCGACGAAGCGCACGTCGGCGCCCGTGCGCTTGCCGATCTGCTGCCAGGTGACCAGCGAGGCGTGGTGCTCCATCTCGGTGAGGACGACGTTGTCTCCCGGGCCGAGCTCCTCGAGTCCCCAGGCGTAGGCGACGAGGTTCATCGCCTCGGTCGTGTTCTTCGTGAAGACGATCTCCTCGCGGCCGTCCGCGCCGATGAACTCCGCGACCGCGTCGTGGGCCTCCTCGTAGGCGACGGAGGCCTCCTGGCTCAGCTGGTGGATCCCGCGGTGGACGTTCGAGTTGTAGCTCCGGTAGTAGTCGGAGATGGCGTCGACGACCGGGTCGGGCGTGTGCGAGGTCGCCGCGTTGTCGAGGTAGACGAGGGGGGTGTCGTCGCCCTCGCCCTCGCCCGCCGTCTCCGGATCTCCGCCGACCTTCCGATCGAGGATCGGGAAGTCGGCGCGGAGCGCCTCCACGTCGAACGGGTACTGTTCCTGAACTCCCATTACCCCCAATCGGGGCCCGAGGGCTAACACACCTTCGGTCCGGTACGTCTTGCCCGTATCGCTGACGCGCGGGATCGCGCTATCCGCGGGCGGCTCGCCGCCGAAATCCGACCGTCCGGTCGGCGACCTTCGGTCTACTCCCCCCAGTCGGGGTTCGCCCGCGGCGGCGAGAAGATGTCGTAGCCGACGGCCGGTTCGTCGGTCCGGTTCTCGGCGGCGTGCGGCTCGCCGCCGGGGATCGCGTAGGTGTCGTCCGGGCCGACCACGCGCTCCTCGCCGTCGACGAGGAAGGTGAGCCGCCCGGCCGTGATCACGCCGATCTGCTCGTGCGGGTGGTCGTGTTCCGGCACCGTCTCGCCCGGCTCGATCTCGAACCGCTGGATGCTCATTCCCTCGCCGACGGCGCCCTGCGTGAGGAACACGCCGTCGACCGCCTCGACCGCCTCCACGTCCGCGTCTGGTACGACCTCCATACGGCCTCCCGCGACCCGGAGGCACCTAAATCCGCGGGCGCGGGCAGTCGGCGCCGGAGGCGTCGGGCCCGACCGGCGCGGCGCGTCCCGAACCGCGCTCTCACGGGAACGGGTGGTACGGCCGGTCGAGCGCGGGCTCGAACCCCATCGACCGCGGCACCTCGCTCGCGCGGTCGCCGAAGAAGGGCTCGCCGGTGAACAGCGGCTGCGCGCCCGGCACCAGCACGCGGACGGCCTCGAAGCCCAGCGCTTCGAGGTCGCGGGTCGTCACCCGCGCGACGTACGGGTCGAGCCCGACGTCCTCGACGCGGTCGACGACGGCGTCGAGCTCCTCGGTCCCCGTCAGCGCCGGCTCCCCGAGCCCCTCGGCCGAGACGCTCGCGTCCGGGTCGAAGAACGCCGCGGTCTCCGCGGGGAAGTCGGCGTGGCGACCGATCGCGGCGCCCTGCTCGGCGGCCGTCTCCCGGCCCATCGAGCGGAGCTCGGTCCAGTTCTGGAGCGCCTCGGCGAGCGCGCTCCGCGCCGCCGCGGCCGGGTCGAGGTCGGCGCCCGACCCCGCGGCGAACCGCGGCCAGTCGCCCTCGCGCTCGACGCCGGCCGCGACGACCGGCACGTCCACGTCCGTCGTGACGAGCAGGAGCGTCGCCGACAGCGACTCCGCGCGCGCCCGCTTCTCCAGCTCGGCGACCTCCGGGTCGTCGACGTCGAGCCCGAGCGGCTCCGTCGTGGAGTACCAGCCGGTCATCGTCGCGTCGCGCTCGATCGACTCGTACAGCCCGGAGAGCGCGGCGTCGGGTCCGGAGCTCCCGAGCCCGAGCCCGGTCGTGATCGGCGGGCGATACCGGTTCTCCGGCGGCGGGAAGCCGACGAACTCCGCCGGGAGGCTCGCGGGGTCGCCCGTTCCGAGGCGCTCGCCGCGGACCCACGGGAGGGCGTCGTCGCGGTCGTACGCCTCGGCGCCGTCGGGGCGGACGAACGCGTCCGGCGTGACCGGGTTCGGCACGTTCGCGGCCGGCGCGCGCGTGAACTCGGCCTCGCGGTAGACGCCGGCCGCGTACCGCTCTAACCCCTCGCCGAGCGCCTTCATGAACGCGGCGTCCCAGTCGGCGGCCGCGCCGCCGCCGAAGTCGGCCGCGTCCGCGTCGGAGAACGGCGTCGTGTCCGCGACCCGGGCGACGTAGTACGGCAGCGGGAACGACTCCTGTTCGCCGACCTCGCGAAGCGCCCCGATCCGGGGGTCGACGGCCCGCTCCGCGCGGTCGATCGCGTCGTCGAGCCCGCGGTCGGCGTGGTCGCGCGGGAGCGCGTCGCCGGGGGCGGCGCCGCAGCCGCACCCGGGCGCGGGCAGCAGCGTCCGCTCGGCGCCCGGTACCTCGACGACGGTGTCCGCGACCGGGTCGCCGGCGAGCAGCCGGATCGCCCGTCGCCCGGCCACCGCGCCGGCGTAGCGCACGGCGGAGCGGCGGCCGGTCGGCGCGTCGGCGGGCTCGGCGCCCCCGCTCTCGACGCGAGCGCGCAGGCAGTCGTAGCAGGCGTCGTCGAAGACGGTCACCGCCGCGTCGAGGTCGGCGAGGGGGACGCCGCCGAGCCCGCCGACCTCGACGCCGATCCAGCGGTCGAGCAGTTCGTTCGCGGTCGCGAACGCCGACGACCCCGCGGTGTCGACGACGACCGCCAGGTCGAACCCGTCGAGTAACTCCGCCTCGACGGGCATCGCGTTCACGTCGACGTCGCCGAGCGCGGCCTCGGTCGCCTCGACCGCGGGCCCGTCGCCGACAAGTCCGATATCCATACTCGGTCGTGGCGAGGCGGCGAAAAAAAGCCGCGGGGTCCGCGGCGGGACGCGCGACGAGGCTGCGGCGGGACGCGTGACGAGACTGCGGCGGGAACGGGAACCGGTGTTCAGGCGGGCGTCGCGGCCATCATCTCGGCGGCCTCGGCGGCCAGCTCCGCGGCGTCGACGCCCTCGAGGCGCTCGTCGCCGAGCTTCAGCCGGAGCCGGGGGCGGCCGACGTCGATCGGGACCTTCTCCGTGTCGATGATCCCGAGGTCCTCGAGGCGCGTCTTCGTCCGGGAGAACGTCGCCTTCGAGGCGATGCCGACGTCCTCGCCCCACTTCGAGATGTCGTAGAGCAGCACGTCGTTCTTCGCCGCGACGAGCAGCGAGACGGTCACCTCGTCGAGGTCGGCGCCGCCGTCGCCCTCGGTCGCGTCGAGGACGGCGTCGAAGTCGGCGCGGGCCGCCTCGCCGATCTCCGACTCCATCGTCTCGCGGACCCGGCTGATCGCCGGCGTGCGGAGCGTGTACGGCTCCGCGTCGTCGAACGCGCTCCGGTGGGAGTCGTACACCTCGTCGACGAACTCGTCGTCGTCGGTCGAGAGCGCGGCGACGCCGTCCCCCGCGGTGACCAGGGCGACGACCCGGGAGGGGGAGACGAACAACGCGTTGTCGACCTCGCCGTCCAGCACCCGGAGGTCAAGAGCGCCGTCCGCCACGAGGTCGGCCGCCCGGGACGCGACGACGAAGTCGTCCATGACGCTCTTGAGCGTGCGCTCGTCGGCGAGCATCGACAGCTCCGGGAGGTCGTCCCGCCCGACCGCGGTCTCGACCAGCGATACGATCGTCTCCGCGGAGGGGTCCACGACGAGCAGCTCGTCGTCGCCCCCGGCGAACGCCGCTTCGAGCGCCGCCTCGACGTCGGCCGCCAGTAAATTCGACACCATTTATCTCTTCGATCAAAAGCCGGTTGCGTATTTAATATTAACGGGAATCATGGGTCGAACAACGCGCGCAGCGGGCCTCAAACCACCGAAAACGGCCGATGAGCGGCGTCGGAAAATTTCCCGTCTCGGGAGGTCGCTTCCGAGCCGCCAGTCTTCTCTCGGCCGGGGGTCTTTCCCCGGGACTTCGCTCTCGGGCCGACCGTCAGGGGGAGCCGCGTCCGCGGACGGAGCGCCGGCATTTCCGCCGGCGACGGAAGGATTAATGCGCGGTCGCGCCCGCGTTCGCACATGGACCACGAGCACGTCCGGGAGGTCGACCCGGCGGTCGCCGACGCGCTGGCGGGCGAGCGCGACAGACAGGAGCAGACGCTCGCGATGATCGCGAGCGAGAACCACGCCAGCGAGGCGGTGCTGGAGGCGCAGGGGAGCGTCCTCACCAACAAGTACGCCGAAGGCTATCCCGGGTCGCGCTACTACGCCGGCTGCGAGTACGCCGACGAGGTGGAGGAGCTGGCGATCGAGCGCGCGAGGGAGCTGTGGGGCGCCGACCACGTCAACGTCCAGCCCCACTCCGGCACGCAGGCGAACCAGGCGGTGTACTACTCCGTCCTCGAACCGGGCGACAAGATCCTCTCCCTCGACCTCAACCACGGCGGCCACCTCTCGCACGGCCACCCCGCGAACTTCACGGGGCAGCTGTACGACGTCGAGCAGTACGAGGTCGACCCCGAGACGGGGTACATCGACTACGAGGGGCTCCGCGACGCGGCCGAGTCGTTCGAGCCGGACATCATCGTCTCGGGCTACTCGGCGTACCCCCGCACCGTCGACTGGGAGGAGATCCAGGCGGCCGCCGACGCGGTCGACGCCTACCACCTCGCCGACATCGCGCACATCACCGGGCTCGTCGCCGCCGGCGTCCACCCCTCGCCCGTCGGCGTCGCCGACTTCGTCACGGGCTCGACCCACAAGACGATCCGCGCCGGCCGCGGCGGGATCGTGATGTGCGACGCGGAGTTCGCGGACGACGTCGACTCGGCCGTGTTCCCCGGCGGGCAGGGCGGCCCGCTGATGCACAACGTCGCCGGCAAGGCGGTCGGCTTCAAGGAGGCTCTCCAGCCCGAGTTCGAGGAGTACGCCCGGAACGTGGTCGACAACGCCGAGGTGCTCGCCGAGACGCTGCAGGAGCACGGCCTCTCTCTGGTCTCCGGCGGGACGGACAACCACCTCGTGCTGGCCGACCTGCGCGACTCGCATCCGGACCTCTCCGGCGGCGACGCGGAGGACGCCCTCGCGGCCGCGAACATCGTCCTCAACGGGAACACGGTCCCCGGCGAGACGCGCTCGCCGTTCGACCCCTCGGGGATCCGCGCGGGCACCGCCGGGCTGACGACGCGCGGCTTCGACGCCGACGCCATCGAGGAGGTCGGCGACCTGATCTACCGCGTCGTCGACAACGTCGACAGCGACGATGTCATCTACGAGGTCGGCGAGCGCGTCGTCGAGCTCTGCGAGGCGCACCCGCTGTACGAGTGACGACGTAGCGCCGGCCGGCCGCCCCGGTCGCCCTCGATCGCCGCCCCCGGTCACCCTCGATCATCGCCCGATCGCCGCTCTCCCGCGCCGACGAATCCATGCGTAAAAGTGGGGGCGGCTCGGAATGGGCGGTATGGACGCTCCGTCGTTTCTCGCCGCCCGCCTCGACCGCGGCGCCGCGCCGCTCGCCGTCGGGGACGTGATCGCGTTGATCCTCCTGTTGACCGTGGGGACGCTCAACCACCAGACGATTGAGTTCCTGACCGCGAACCCGCTGTACCTGCCGGGCGTCTACGCGCCCTTCCTGATCGCGTGGGCCCTGATCGCGCCGCTCGTCGGCGCGTACTCCGCGGGCGCGGCCGAGACCGGGAAGTCCTCGGTCCCGCTCGTCGTCCGGTCGTGGATCCCCGCCGCGGTCCTCGGGCTCGCGCTCCGCGCGTTCGTGTTCCGCGGCGGCGCCGAACTCACCTTCGCCGCCGTCATGCTCGTGACGGGGTCGCTCGCGCTCGGCGGCTGGCGGGCGCTCTACTTCCGACTCCGGTAGCGTTCTCGTCCGATTTCGGCGCTCGGCCGCCGTTTCTTCCCCCTTTTTGCGTTCTCGAACCGCGTCGGCGACAGCTCGGTCCGGTTCATAAGTTATGAGTCACATCTGCGTGTTCACGAACGAACCGCCTCCGAACCGCGGGAAAAATTTAATATGGATTTCTCCGTTAGTATTCGACGGGAGCATGACTGGATACTACGACTACGTCCTCGGGCTCATCCCGGTAGCGCTGATCGGTGTGACCGCCTCGCTCACGCTGGTCGGACTGTCGGTAACGTCGGCGCTCCCGTTCGGCGCCGTCGCCGCGGGGACGGTGATGGCTCACGCGATGTTCGTCCGAAATCCAGTCGCGCTCGACGCGCCCGCGGAGCGCTCCTTCGACGGCGACGCCGGCGAGCGCTCCGCGGTCGGCGGCTCGGCCGCGGGCGGCTCGACGGCGGGCGGTTCCTCCGCGGGCACCGCCGACTGACGGTCCTGTCGCTCCTCCCTTGCCGTTCCGGTCGCCGCCGCGACCGTTCGCCGCGTCCTGTATCGTTTAGTCCCCGCGCCCCGAGTGGGCGGGTATGACGGACGCCCTGTTCCTCACGAGTTCCGAGGTCGACGACCTCGCCGAGCCGGCCGACTACGTCGCCGCCGTGCGCGACGCCTACCGACAGGTCGGCGAGGGAGCGCCGGCGGAGCCGCGGACGAAGCTGTTCAACCGCGAGCCGCCGGGGATGTTCACGACCTACGCCGCCGTCCTCCCGGAGACGGGCGCGATGGGCGGGTACAGCTACTCCGCCGGCTTCGGCGCGGAGGACGCGTGGTTCATGACGCCGCTGTTCGACGCCGAGTCGGGCGAACCGCTCGCGCTGCTCGACGGCGCGTCGATGAATCCGTTTAAAACGGGTGCCGCGGGGGCGGTCGCGGTCGACGCGCTCGCCCGCGACGACGCGACCGAGCTCGCCGTGATCGGCAGCGGCGCGCAGGCGCGCGGGCAGGTCGCGACGACCGCGACGGTCCGCGAGTTCGAGACCGTTCGGGTGTTCTCGCCGACCCCGGAGAGCCGGGAGTCGTTCGCCGCCGACTTCGAGGAGCGCCTCGACGCCGACGTGGCCGCGGTCGCGAGCGCGAGCGACGCGCTGGCGGGCGCCGACGTCGTGATCACCGCGACGACCGCGAGCGACCCCGTGATCGACGACGCCGACGTGGAGCCGGGGACGCACGTCACCGCGATGGGACAGTACCACCCGGAGAAGAACGAGCTGCCGCCCGAGCTCGTCGCGCGGGCGACGTACGTCCCCGACCTCCGGGCGCGCGCGACGCAGGACGCCGGCTCGTACCTCGCCGCGGTCGAAACGGGCCTGATCGAGGAGGGCGAGGGGATCGCGGCAGATCTGGGCGAGGTCGTCGCAGGCGACCACCCCGGCCGGACGAGCGATGACGAGGTGACCGTCTTCGACTCTGGCGGGACCGGCGTCGAGACGGTCGCGGCCGCACACATGCTTTATAAGCGGGCGAGCGAGAGGGGGCGCGGACAGACGATCGACTTCGCGCCCGCGAGCGAGGCGCTGACCGGGGAGTAGTCACGAAAGCCGCGAGGTGGTAGCCGGAGGTTGAAGTGCCGCGCCCGCCTCCCGGCGCACATGCTGATCGGCATCGTCTCCGACACGCACGACGACCTCGCCGCCGTCGAGGCGGCTGTCTCGCTGTTCGAGCGCGAGGGCGTCGACGCGGTCGTCCACTGCGGCGACTTCGTCGCGCCCTTCTCGGTGACGCCGTTCGACGCAGACTTCGACTTTCACGCGGTCCGCGGGAACAACGACGGCGAGTGGGCGGTCGAGTCGACGGTCGAAGAGTTCGGCGCGTACCACGGCGAGGCCGCGGCGCTCTCGTTCGACGGAGCCGGGGGCGACTCGGTCGACGTCGCGGTCACCCACGGCACGAGCGACCTCGTCGTCGACGCGCTCGTCGACTGCGGCGACTACGACTACGTGTTCCACGGCCATACCCACGCGCACGGCGTCGAGGAGCGCGACGGGACTATTCGGGTGAACCCGGGCGGGCTTCCGATCCCGGTCGAGGGCGCGGACGACGCGTTCCGGGTCGCGACGCTGGAGACGGCGGAGTCAGGAGCGGACGCCGTGACGCACCACGTCCTCGATGAATAAGAGAAGCACGTGACGCAGAGCGGCTGTTTATAAGCCGACTCGGGACACGGTGTTGGATGTTTATAAGTGATCGTCGACTCTGCGGTGAAGGCCGCCAAAGCCCCAGCCGCTCGCTTATAAATGGCTGCCAGCAGATCGGCGGCGACCGCCTCCAAAGCCCCAGCCGCGAGGGCTCGGTGCGCTCGCTGCGCGCCTCGGTCGCTCGCGCTGCTCGCTCCCTGCGGTGCTTACATCGCGCGCCTTCGCCCTCGCGGCTGCCCCTTTGAGTCCCGCCCCGCACAGCACCGCAACCTCACCCCTCCCCAACCTCGCGGTTCGCTCCGGGCTCCCTT
The DNA here is from genome assembly GCF_002355655.1 of Halorubrum trapanicum. NCBI lineage: Archaea > Methanobacteriati > Methanobacteriota > Halobacteria > Halobacteriales > Haloferacaceae > Halorubrum > Halorubrum trapanicum. The sequence goes on from NZ_AP017569.1 coordinate 2,140,968, forward strand.
CGGTCGCCCGTCGCTCACCGCGTCCCTCGCGCGTGCGACTCGCACCCTGCGGGCGCTCGTCGGCACGCGCCACCGCATCATTTTTTATAAGCGATCGCGCCGCATCTAACTGGCATTTAAACTGCGATCCCACCCCGAGTTTTATCGCCGCTCGTTCGCTCTATTGGTTCATGAGACACGCACAGGGGCCGCTCCTCACGATCGACCTGACCGAGCGGACCGCGTCGACGGCACCGATCGACGACCGGCTCGCGTCGTTCGTCGGCGGCCGCGGGCTCAACACGTCGCTCGCGTACGACCGGATCCCGTTCGACGCCGACCCGCTCGGGCCGGAGAACCGCCTCTACCTCTCGACGGGGCCGATGCAGTACTCGACGACCTCCTACACCGGCCGGATGGCCGCCACGGGCCTCTCGCCGCTCACGAACGGTCTGCTGTCGTCGAACGCGGGCGGGTTCCTCTCGCGGAACTTCACCGGCGCGGGGTACGCCGCGGTCGAGATCGTCGGCGCGAGCGACGACCTCCTCGCGGTCCACGTCCGCGAAATCGGGCCGGACGGCGAGCCGGACGTGACGTTCGAGGAAGTTTCCGATCTGGCGGAGGCCGAGGTGTCGGCCGTGTCGGACCGGTTCGCGCAGAGCCACGGCCTGGAGCCGGAACACGTGGCCTGTATCGGCCCGGCGGGCGAGAACGCGGTCCGGTTCGCGTCGATCATGACCTCGGACACGCGGGCGTTCGGCCGCGGCGGGCTGGGGGCGGTCCTCGGGTCGAAGGGAGTGAAGGCGCTCACGTTCGACGGCGACGCCGAAGTCGACCTCGACCTCGACTGGCCCGACGAGGCGGGCGAGGTCCACCGCGAGGCGGCCACCTCCGACTCGATCATGAAGCGGCAGGGGACGACGAGCGTGACGGAGCTGGCGAACGAGGTGGACGCGCTTCCGTCGTACTACTTCGCGGAGACCTCCTTCGAGGGCGTCGAGGGCATCTCCGGCGACCGCGTGGAAGAAAAGAAGTACAAGAAGGGGACCTGCTCGCAGTGCGCGTTCGCCTGCAAGCTCCCCACGCGCGACGAGGAGACCGGCGTCGAGACCGAGGGGCCGGAGTTCGAGACGGTGATGGCGTTCGGCTCGAACGCCGGCGTCGACGACGTCGTCGACGTAATGGCCGCCAACGAGCTGTGCGACGAGCTGGGGATGGACACCATCTCCTGTGGCGACGTCGTCTCGATGTTCTTGGAGAGCGAAGACGAGTTCGGCAACGCGGAGCTCGTCCGCTCGCTCGTCGAGCGGATCGCCTACCGCGAGGGCGTCGGCGACAAGCTCGCGGAGGGGGTCCACCGCGCCAGCGGGGAGTTCGGCGCCGAGGACTGGACGGTGAAGGGATTGGCCTTCTCCGGCCACGACGGCCGCGCGCTCAACGGGCAGGGGCTCGCGTTCGCGACCGCGAACCGCGGCGCCGACCACATGTACGGGGAGTTCTACCCCTACGAGTACCCGCTCGTCGACCCCGACGACGCGCTCGACCCCCAGGGGCTCGACGGGAAGCCGCCGAAGCTCGTCGCGAAGGAGAACCGCAACGCGGTCCTCGACTCGGCCGTCGTCTGTAAGTTCTCGCGGGGCACCGTCACCGACGACCGGCTCGCGGCGCTGCTCGACGCCGACTACGACGCCCTCCAGACGCTGGGCGCCCGGATCGTCGAGCTGGAGCGCGCGTTCAACAACGCCCGCGGCTTCGACCGCGCGGACGACACCCTCCCGTACGCCGACGCCATCGAGGGGTTCGACGACGCCCTCTCGGAGTACTACGCGATCCGCGGCTGGAACGACGACGGCACCGTCCCGGGCCACGGCGACGGGCTCGACCCGGCGAGCGCGGCGCCGGCCGACGACTGAGGCGGTCTCACTCGGGTCGGTCGCCGGGCTCGACGTCGACGCCGCGGAACTCGAACCGGGCGCCGCCCGTTTCGCTCTCAGCGAGCTCGACCGTCCACCCGTGCGCCTCCGCGACCTCGGCGACGATCTTCAGCCCGAAGCCGGTCCCGTCCGGGTCCGACGTCACGCCCGCCTCGAACGCCTCCTCGCGGTCACCGGGGTCGATCCCGGGGCCGTCGTCGGCGACGTAGAAGCCGTCGCCGTCGGGGAGCGCGCCGACCGTGACGGCGACGTCGGGGCCCGCGTGGGTGACCGCGTTGACGAAGAGGTTCTCCAGCGCCTGCCGGAGGCGGCTACGGTCGGCGGCGACGACGGCGCCCGTCTCGACCGTCAGCGTCGCCGACTCGGTGTCGGCGGTCTCCCAGCACTCCGCGACGAGGTCGGCCAGCGGGACGGGCTCGGTCTCGTCGATGCCGGCGCCCTGTCGGGCCAGCGCGAGCAGGTCCTCGATCAGCGCGTCCATCCGGTCCAGCGAGCGCTCGACCGCGCCCAGCTCCTCGACGTCGATCGACTCGTCGGCGAGCCGGTCCGTGACGATCTCGAGGTTCCCGGCGGCGACGTTGAGCGGGCTCCGCAGGTCGTGGGAGACGAGGCTGGCGAACTCCTCCAACCGGTCGCGCTCGCGGGCGACCTCCGCTTCGCGCCGGCGGAGCTGTCGCTCCCGCTCGATGCGGACCAGCACCATCGTCACCGTCGCCGCCCAGATGCGCGCGACCGCGAGGTCCGAGTCGTCGAACGCGTCGGGAACGGTCGCGCCGACGTTCAACACCCCGTACCGACCGAGCGGGACCACGAGCTCGCTGCGGATCGTCGCGTCGTCGTCGTAGCGGTCGGGGTCGTCGCCGACGTCCGCCACGTAGGTCGGCTCGCCGCTCTCGAAGGCCTCCCAGGTGATGCTCGGCTCGTCGGCCGCGAACGTCGGATGATCGCCGACGACGGCGTCCGCGGTGTCGGTCCAGACGATCGGTTCGAGGGCGTCCGACTCCTCGTCGTACAGCCAGATCGCGGCGATCGGGTGGCCGAGCACGTCGTCGACGTACGACACCGCCGCCTCGGCGGCCGCCTCCCTGTCGGTCGTCTTCAGCAGCTCCCTGGTCGCCTCGTGGAGGGATTCGAGCGTCTCCGTGCGGCGCTGGAGCGCCAGCCGCCGCGTCCGCTCGTTCGAGACGTCGATCGCGGTGACGACCGCGTACGGGTCGCCGTCTATCTCGAACGGGCCGACGCTGACCCGAACCGGGACGAGGACGCCGTCGCCGCGGCGCACGGCCAGCTCGAACCCGTCGGCGAGCGACCGCGCCTCGCCGGCGCGCGTCGTCTCGATCAGCGCCGTCACGCCGTGACGGGAGCCCGCCGCTTCCGCCTCGCTCCGCTCGTCGCTCCGGGAGGCTCCGCCTCCGGTGTCGTCGCCGTCGGTATCGGTTCCGAATGGCGGCGTCGACCCGCCGCCGCCCCAGTCCAACTCGGTCGGGTCCTGGAACACGTCGTCGATCGATCGCCCGGCGAGGTCCGTCGGATCGAGGCCGAACACCGCCTCGACGCTCGGTGTGCCCGCGCGGACGACGCCGTCGCCGTCGACGACGAGCGTGGGGTCCGGGGTCGCGTCGATCGCCTCTGGGAAGCGGTCCATGGTCACTCCTCGGTCGGCTCGTGGACGTGCCCGCACTCGGGGCAGCGCACCTCCTCTCCCCGGAGGTCGGCCGAGGAGGCGCGCACCTCGCGCATCACCTCGCTGATCTTGTCTTCGGCCTCCAGCTCGTCGGCGACGGCGAGGTCGACCCCCTCCACTTCGAGGAGGAACTTCGCGACCTCCGTCACCTCGTACATCATCTCGTCTAAGTCCTCGGCGGTGAAGAAGCCGGACATCGCGCCGTAGAGGAACGTCGCGCCGGCCTTCGTCACCTTCTCCTCGAAGGAGTAGCGCGCCTGGTTGACCGCCTGCGGCGTGTACGTGTCGGTCATGAAGGGGACCAGCTCCGGGAGGTTCTCGCCGATCTTCGTCATCTCGACGCCCGTCTCAGTGCGGAAGTCGGCGCAGAGCCGCGCGATCGCCCACTCGCGGGCCGTGATGTACGTCCGGTCGCGGAGGAACTCGTTGACGCGCTCGTAGCGCGCGCCGTCCATCTTTGTGAACCGCTCGTACTTCTGGACGTCCCGCGGCACGTCGTCGGACTCGTCGCCGGTCGCGTCCTCGGTGTCGGGTTCCTCACCGGTCGCGGTCGGATCCTGTTCGCCGTCCGTTCCGCCTTCGTCGTCGGCCGCGTCCGGCTCCGCTTCCGGCGTCTCGTCGTCCGATCCGTCGTTCGATTCGTCGCCCGCTCGGGAGTCGGGCTCCCCGTCGCCGCCTCCAGAGGGGGACCGGTCCTCGGGCGGGGACCGGTCCGCGGCGGAGTCGCCGGTCTCGCCGGCCGAGTCGGCCGCCGAACCGGTGTGATCGCTCATACCTCTGAAACTCCACGGGCGGGCAAAAGCCTTGTCGGTGGTCGCCCGCCGGAGATCCACTTTTGTACCGGCGCGTGGAGGGATGGGGCATGAAGGTGCTCTGCGGGATCGGCGGCAGCGACGACTCGTTCCGCGCGCTCGACCGGACGGTGGAGCGCGCGGCGATCGCGAACGACGACCTGACGATCGCCGTGGTGGACAACGAGGACTCGTCGGTCGCCCCAGACGAGGTGATGGAACGCGCCCGGGAGGCGACAGACGAGGCCGAGATCGACGCCGAGGTGCGACGCGTCGAGGGCGACCCCGGAAGCCGACTGGTCGAGATCGCCGAGACCGAGGGGTTCGAGGAGATCGTCTTGGGCGGCGGCCACACCAGTCCGATGGGGAAGATCACCATCGGCTCGATCGCGGAGTTCGTCCTGCTGAACGCGAAGACGTCGGTCACGCTGGTCAGATGAGCGACCGAGGCTACCCGGACGCGGTGGCGGACGAGTTCCCGCCGCCGCCGACCGCGTTCACCGACCGCGAGGACCGCGAGATCGAGGTCCGGCCGTACGAGGGCGAGGAGGCGGTCCGCGAGGCGCTCGTCGAGATGTACGACGCCTTCGACCCGGCCGACCGCGCACAGGGGATCCCCCCGGGCGGCGAGGAGCGCATCCGCGAGTGGCTCGACGCCATCCTCGGCGACGACTGCTACAACGTGATCGCCTGGTGCGGCGACGAGGCCGCCGGCCACGCGACGCTCGTCCCCGACGGCGACGCCTACGAGCTGGCGATCTTCGTCCACCAGGAGTACCAGCGCGCCGGGATCGGCACGCACCTCATCCGCGGGCTGCTCGGGCACGGACAGGCGAACGGCGTCGAGAAGGTGTGGCTCACCGTCGAGCGGTGGAACCGCGCCGCGGTCTCGCTGTACAAGAAGATCGGCTTCGAGACCTCCGACGCCGAGAGCTTCGAGCTGGAGATGGGGCTGCGGCTCCGCGCGGACGACGGAGACGAGGACGGCGAGGACTGAGGGACCTCGCTCGCCGGAATCTTCAAGCCTTTAGGGGCGGCCCGCGACCGCTCCGGTATGAGCCATCGAATTCTGCTGTTGGGGGCGCCCGGCGCCGGGAAGGGGACGCAGAGCGCGAAGCTGGCCGACGAGTACGGCGTCGAGCACGTCACGACCGGCGACGCGCTCCGCGCGAACAAGGAGATGGAGACGGAGTACGGGACGCCGAAGTCGTTCATGGACGCGGGCGAGCTCGTTCCCGACCCGGTCGTCAACGAGATCGTGAAGGCCGCGCTCGACGACGCCGACGGGTTCGTCCTCGACGGCTACCCGCGCAACATCGAGCAGGCGGAGTACCTCTCGGAGATAACCGACCTCGACGCCGTCATCCTCCTCGACGTCGACGAGGAGGTCCTCGTCGACCGACTCACCGGCCGCCGCGTCTGCGACGACTGCGGCGCGAACTACCACGTCGACTTCCAGCCCCCGGAGGAGCCGGGCGTCTGCGACGAGTGCGGCGGCGAGCTGATCCAGCGCGAGGACGACACCGAGGAGACCGCGCGCGAGCGCCTGGAGGTCTTCTACGAGAACACCGAGCCCGTGGTCGACCACTTCCGCGACGAGGGCGTGCTCGTCGAGGTCGACGGCGAGGCCCCTCCGGACGAGGTCTTCGCCCGGATCCGCGACGTCGTCGAGAGCTAACTCGCGTCGCCGAAAACTGATCCGCGTCGTCGTCGGAGGTCGACTCGCGTCGTCGAGGGACGCCGATCCGAGCGGCGATCCTACAAGGTTCTTAACCGTCGACCGCTAATCGGCCGCTAATGAGCAAAGTCGAACGGCGAGTCCGCTCGCTGGTCCGCGATGACGGCGAGATGCGGGACGCCATTCAAGTCGTCCTCGACAACGCCAGCGGCGGCGAGGTCCGTTGGGTCGACGTTCGCGACGAAATCTCGAGCGGGCAGTGGGGCCGGCTCATCGAGAAGGAGATCCTCGTCGACGGCGAGGAGGGGTTCGCGCTGGCCGACCGCGAGGGGATCGAGGCCGGCATGGAGGACGACGACGACTCGGGCGGCGGCGACGTGGAGACGCCGGAGACGACCACCTGGTCGAAGTGGGACAAGCTCGCCGGGGTGGCGACGGTCGGCGCGTTCGTCGGCTACGCGGTCGGCCCGGTCCGGAACGCCATCGCCGGCGCCATCGACGTCGTCCTCGGCCCGCTCCTGAACGTGGTCCCCTTCTACGTCGTGATCATGGTCATCGCGCTCGGGACGGGGCTGTACTCGACGCTGCTGCGCGCCGGGCTCATGGACATGGAGAAGATGGGCGCGTACCAGGACCGGATGAAAGACATCCAAGAGCGTCGGAAGGAGGCCGAGAAGCGCGACGACGACGAGGCCCTCGACGAGATCCAAGAAGAGCAGATGGAGGCGATGGGCGACCAGCTCGGCATGTTCAAAGAGCAGTTCCGCCCGATGGTGTGGATCATGTTCCTCACCATCCCCGCGTTCCTCTGGATGTTCTGGGTGATCGGCTACCGCGGCTCGGACGCCGCGTATCCGGCCGTCGCCGCGCAGGAGCTCGTCGTGCCGCTGGCGGGGACCGTCACTTGGGACACCGGGATCGTCGGCCCGATCCAGATGTGGATCCTCTGGTACTTCCTCTGCTCGATGGCGTTCACGCAGCTGGTCCAGAAGAGCCTCAACATCGAGATGTCGCCGTCCTCCTCGTAGGCGACGCGCTCGATTCCCGCTGTTTCCTCCCGGCGCCTACTCGTCGGCTTCGCCCGCGTTGTCGCCGTCGCTCTCCTCGGTCGCAACCTCCTCGGCCGCGACCTCCTCGGCGACCGCCTCGAACGCCGCGAGGATGACGCGCTTACACGCCTGTCCCTCGGTGCTCCAGTGGTGGGCGTAATCGAGCATGTCGTCGTAGATGTCGGGCTTGCAGCCCGCCGCCTGCGGGTGGCCGCCGCCGTTCACCTTCCCGGCGACCTCGTGGGCGTGCCGGAAGTCGTCCGAGCCGCGGATGGAGGCGGACCCCGCGGGCTTGACGATCACGGCGGCGTCGGCGCCCGCCTCGCGCAGCCGCTCCGCGACCTCGTTCTGCGAGCAGCGGCCGTAGGTGACCGCGACGCGCCAGTCGCCGACCTCGTGGGTGACCGCGCGGTCGACCGCGAGGTCGATTCTGGCTTCCTTCTCGACGCGGCGGTCCTCGACGAACGACCGCACCGTCTCGGGGAGGTCGACGCCGTACGCGCCGATCACGGCCGCGTACTCCTCGGCGCCGGCCCAGTAGGAGTAGTCGGCGAGGTCGTCGGAGCGCGGGTCCTCCTTGATCCAGAGGTCGTGGTCGCGCGTGACTTCGGCGAGTTCGGCCCAGCGGTCGTCGAACGCGACGTCGAGCGACCGGAGCGTCACGTCGGCGGTGCACTCCTCGTCGGAGTCGCCGACGACGAGGTCGACGCCGGCCTCGCGCACCGCCGCGGCGGTCTCGTCGTCCCACTGGTGGTGGTCGAACCAGCGGATCGCGTCGGTCGACTCCGCGAGCGATTCCAGCGGCTCCGCGATCGGCTCGTAGTCGTCGGGACAGAGGTCGCAAATGAACAGGTCGACGCCGTCGTCGGCGTACGCCTCGACGCGTTCGAGCGCGGTGTCGATCGAGTACGGGCCCGCCGAGAGCAGCCCGACCGGGGACTCGGCGTGGACGTCGGCGAGGGGGTCGTCGTCGGACTCCTCGCCGTCATCGTCGTTGCCGTCGGACTCCTCGTCGTCGTCCGCCAACCGCGCCGCGATGGCGTCTTCGAAGGGCTCGACGTCGAGCGCGGCGTCGTACGCCTCGCGGATCATCGCCGCGCAGGCGAGGCCGTCGGCGTCGCCGTCGGCGATCACGACCGCCTCGCTGCCCTCGATCGCCTCCCGCGCCCGGCGCTCCGCGCGTTCGTCGTCCAGCGAGTCGGGGTAGAAGAACCCCTTCCCCGGAAGTTTCGTGTACCGCGAGCGGGGGGCCTCGCCCGTCTCGATGAGGTCGTCGTCCATACCGTTGAGGCGGGCGGCAGCCGGAAAACTCCGCCGCTCTCGGGGCGGTCGCGGGGCGTCAGCGTCGCGTTCGGCGGCCGCCGACCTCCGCGACCGCTCAGATCGTCGTCCGCCGCGGGTCCTCGTCGGTCAGCTGTCGCACCGTCAGCACCGGCACCGGGCAGGTCCGGACGACGCGCTCGGCGACGGAGCCGATGAGGAAGCGGTTCTCGCCGTGGCGGCCCCGCGTGCCCATCGCGACGAGGTCGGCGTCGACCGACCGGGCGTACGTGTCGATCTCCGAGGCCGGGCGCCCCTCGCGCACCTCGATGGTGACGTCGAGGTCGCCGTCGCGGTCGTGCGCCGCGTCGGAGACGCGGTCGAGCGCGTCCCGTCCCTGGTCGTCGAGCGCGTCGCGGAGGTCGTCGCGGACCCTGTCCGGCGACGACTCCACCTCGCCGGCGTCGACGACGTACACCGCGTGGACCTCGGCGTCGAACCGCGCCGCCACGTCGACCGCGACCGAGACGGCCCGCCGGACGCTGTCGGAGCCGTCGGTCGCGACCACGATGGTGTCGAACATGGCCGACCGTTCGCCGCAGCGATACCTAAAACCCGGCGGTCGGGTGAGGGGAGACGGTGCGAAGCGGCGTGAATTCGATGACGATTCTATTTATAAATGACCGGGCGTGGCGGTGGCGCGTGCCGACGAGCGCCCAGCGGGCGCGAGTCGCACGCGCGAGGGAGTCGGCCGACCGGAGGGAGGCCGACGAGGCTGGGGAGGTGTGAGGCTGCGGTGCTGTGCGGGGCGGGACTCAAAGGGGCAGTCGGCGAGGCGGGCGCAGGCGTTCACGAGAGCAGAGCTCTCGTGAGCCAATCAGAACGCAGAGCGTTCTGATGACGACGTAAGCACTGGAAGGAGCGAGCAACGCGAGCGACTGAAGCGCGCAACGAGCGTGCGCCCGCCTCGCCGGCTGGGGCTTTGGCTGTGTCCGCTGCGGCGGCAGCGATTTATAAGCGAGCAGTTGGTGATTTGGCGGTGTCCACCGTTGATCCATAGTCGACTATTTATAAACGAGCGGCTGAGGCTTTGGAGGCGTTTGCCGCCGATCCATAATCGACTATTTATAAGTGAGCGGATGGGGCTTTGGCGGCGTTCGCCGCAGACCCGCCGTATTTATAAAAGACTGCGCGCGTCCAGTCGCGCTACGCCAAGAACACGTGTCGCGGTCGGTCGGCGAGCACGTCGCGGCCCCACTGGACTGTCTCGGAGAACTCGTCGGAGCGGAAGAAGGCCATCGCGTCCTCCTTCGCGTTCCACTGGCTGGCGATGAACATGTCGTTCTCGTCTTCGACGTTCACCATCAGGTCGGTCTCGACGTGGCCGTCCATCTCCCCCAGCAGCTCGCCGACGTCGTCGAACGTCTCGACGAACTCCGACTGGTAGTCGGGCTTGACCGTGTAGAACATCCCCATCGTGCCGAAGCCGGACTCCTCGCCGGCGCGCGCGACGATGTCGGGCAGCTCGGAGAGGAAGCCGGCCGCGGTCTCCGCCGCCGACGCGGTGTCCCAGATGGAGACGACCGCGGCGCGGTCGGTGTGGCGGCCCTCGTACACCGCGGTCTTGACGTGGGTGCCGTAGTGGTCGAAGTTGCCGCGCAGCCCCTCGACCTCGTCGAACAACTCGTCGACGTCGGCCTCGCTGTACAGCACGGTGGCGTACACGTCCTCGCCGTGGGGCTTCCCGGCGTAGATGTCGAGGTCGGCGAGCTCGCCGCGGATGTCCTCGTCGGAACTCCCGTCCCCCCCGCCGCCGTGGCCGCCCTCGCCGCCGTGGCCGTCGCCCTCGCCGTGGGGGTGGTCGCCCTCGCCGCCGCCCCCGTCCTCGCCGTGGGGGTGGTCGCCGTGGGCGGAGCCGCCGCCCGCGCCCGAGCGGTCGTGGCCCTCACCGCGACCGTGGCCGTCGTCGCCGTGCCCGCCTTCGCCGTGATGGCCCCCCTTGCCGTGATGGCCCCCCTCGCCGTGATGGCTCCCCTCGTCGCCGTGCCCGCCTTCGCCGTGGGGGTGGCCGGCGCTGTCGTCCTCCGGAACGCGCCCGGTCGGGACCGACTCGCCGGCGAGGAAGGCGTCGAGGTCGCTCGGCGGGAACCGGCGGCCGACGTAGAAGTCGCCGAACTCGCCGTACCGCGAGGAGGCGGGGTCGAACCGCATCTCGTAGACGATGTCCTTGATGTCGGTCGGGTCGGCGCCGAACAGCGTGACGCCCCACTCGTGGTCGTCGAAGCCGACGGAGGAGGCGATCACCTGCTTGATCTTGCCCGCGTACTCCTTGCCGACCTCGCCGTGGCCCGCCATCAGCTCGGCGCGCTCCTCGAACTCCAGGTCGTACCAGTTGTGCTCCTCGCCGCGGCGCTTGCTCATCGGGTAGAAGCTGACGTACTCCTCGTCCGGGATGTCGGGCTTCAGCTTCCCCTCGATGTAGCGGCGGAGCCCCTCGTCGACGGCGTCGGCGCCCTCCTCGAAGTAGTCGTCCGAGACGTACCCGGACACCTCGGTGACGGAGACGTAGGAGGTCTCCCGTTCGGTGAACTTCGCGAGCGCGGTGTCCTCGAAGCGGCGCTCGATCGAAGACAGGTCGTCGAGCGACGGCCGGAAGTGTAAGAAGAGGAGGTCGGCCTTGTGCCCGAGCACGGAGAACAGCGCCGACTCGCCGTCGTCGGCGTCGGCGACCAGTTCGCGGTGTTTCAGGAAGGCCTCGCCCTCCTCGATCGCTCGCTGCCGCTCGGACTCGGGCGCCTCGCGCCAGGCGTCCCAGTCGATCGAGCGGAAGTCGTGCAGCGAGAACCACCCTTCGGCGGTCTGTGGAGCCTCGACCATACGCCGGGTTCGGGCCGCGCGACTTAGGGGTTTGCGGGTCGTCCCGCGCACCGGAAACGGAACCACGGTCGCGGGTCCCGCGCACCGGAAACGGAACCACGGTCGCGGGTCCCGCGCACCGGAAACGGAACCACGGTCGCGGGTCCCGCGCGCCGCTCACATAGCGTTTTGTACACGCCTCGTGTTGCGGGCGGTATGCCCGCTGAGACGGCACCCTCCGACGACGCGACCGCGTCACCCGACGACGAGTCGATCGCGGTTCAAACGATCGGCCTGACGAAACGCTACGGCGACGACGTCCTCGCGGTCGACGACCTCGATCTGACCGTGTACGCCGGCGAGATATTCGGGTTCCTCGGGCCGAACGGCGCCGGGAAGTCGACGACGATCGACGTGATCATGGACTACGTCCGCCCGTCAGCCGGGAGCGCGACCGTCCTCGGGCACGACGCGCAGGCCGAGACGCGCGCGGTCCACGAGCGGGTCGGCATCCTCCCGGACGGGTACGGGCTCTACGACCGGCTGACCGGGCGAAAGAACCTGGAGTACGCGATCGCGTTGAAGGACGCCGACGACGATGTCGACGACCTACTCGACCGCGTCGGCCTCGACCGCGCGGCCGCCGACCGCGCGGTCGGCGGCTACTCGAAGGGGATGACCCAGCGGCTGGCGCTCGCGATCGCGCTCGTCGGCGACCCCGACGTGCTGATCCTCGACGAGCCGTCGTCGGGGCTCGACCCGAACGGCGTCCGCCTCGTCCGCGAGATCGCCCGCGACCACGCCGACCGGGGGAAGACGGTGTTCTTCTCCAGCCACATCCTCAGTCAGGTCGAGGCCGTCTGCGACCGCGTCGCGATCCTCGACCGCGGGCGGCTCGTCGCCGTCGACACCATCGCGGGGCTCCGCGACGCGCTGGACACCGGCTCGACGGTAACACTCACGGTCGACGCCGTCCCGGACCGGCTGACGCTCGGCGAACTCGCCGGCGTCGACGACGTCGCGGTCGACGACCGGACGATCCGGGTGCGCGTCGGCGAGGCCGCCGCGAAGGTCGGCGTCATCGATCGGGTGCGCGAGGACGGGGCCGCGGTCCTCGACGTGGCGATCGCGGAATCGTCGCTGGAGGACCTTTTCAGCGCCTATACCGGCGGGTCGACGCCGGATCGAAGCGGTTCCGACGTCGACCCCGCGGAGGCGGAGCGATGACCCGGCGCGTCCGGCTGACGATCGCTCGCAAGGAGTTCGGGGACGCCCTCCGGTCGCGAGTGGTCTGGGGGATCGTCGCGGTCGTCGCCGCGATGTCCTCCCTGTCGGCGGCGCTCCCGCTGTTCGTCCCCGAGGCGGACGTGGGCGCCGGCCCCGAGGCGGCGATCGGCGGCGCGTCGCAGTTCGCCGGGCTACTCGTCCCGATCATGGCGCTGATCGCCGCCTACCTCTCTGTCGCCGGCGAGCGCGAGTCGGGGAGCCTGAAGGTGTTGCTCGGGCTCCCGCCGTCGCGCGGCGAGGTGATCGCCGGGAAGTTCTTCGGCCGGGGCGGCGCGGTTGCCGCCGGGATCGCCGCGGGGTTCGCGATCTCGGGCGCGGTCACGGCGGTCCTCTACGGCGGCCTCCCGGTCGCCGCGTTCCTCGCGACGACGGCGCTGACGGTGCTGCTCGCGGTCTCGTTCCTCGGTATCGCCGTCGGGATATCGGCCGTCACGGCGACGCGGGCCCGGGCGATGACGCTCGCGATCACGGCGTACCTCGGCTTGACGCTCCTCTGGGACCTCGCCCCGAACGGCGTCCACCTGCTGGTCACCGGGCGACTCCCCGGAGCCGACGTGCCCGCCTGGTTCCTGCTCGTCCGGGGGCTCAGCCCGACCGGGGCATACAACGCGCTCGTCCAGCGGACGCTGCTCGGCGACGCCGGCGTGGCGGCGGCGACCGGCGGCCCCGCGCCGGCGTTCCTCAGCCCCGTCGTGTTCCTCGCGGTCATGGTCGCGTGGGCCGCGGTTCCGCTCGCTGTCGGGTACCTCGGCTTCCGGCGCGCCGACCTGAGCTGACCCGGTCCGTCGTCGCTCTCGGCCGCGGTCGCTCTCTACCATCGCCGTTTTCGGCCCTCATCGTGGCCGTTCGGCCGGAGTCGCCGTGACCGAAACCCTTTCGACGCGACCACGAAAGATGTGGACGATGCGGAAAAGCGGCCCGCCGAAAGGACTGATCTCGTATCTCGTGCTGGAGCTGCTCGACGAGCGTCCCCGGTACGGGTACGAGCTGCTCGGCGAGATCACGGAGATCAGCGGCGGCCACTGGGAGCCCTCCTACGGCTCCGTCTACCCGATCCTCTACAAGTTCGAGGAGGAGGGCGTCGCCGAGCGCGTCGAGCGCGACGACGAGCCCGACCGTAAGTACTTCGCGCTCACCGACACGGGCCGCGAGGAACTGGCGGAGAAGCGCCGCGAGATCGGCGGCGAGGCGAAGGAGTTCGGCGACGTCGTCCTCGGCTTCTATCACCTGTACGCCGCGCTCGCCACCGACGACCGCTTCGAGGTGGACGACGCGGACGCCGACTGGGGGTACTCGGAGCGGTACAGCGCGTGGATCGTCGAGCAGATGATCCGGCACCACGAGCGCGACTTCGGCGAGTTCGAGCGGATCGACGCCTCCCCGGAGGAGTTCTACGCGGCGGCGGACGGCTCTGACGCCGCCGACGCGGAGGAGTCGGAGGGGGCGTCCGGCGTCGAGGAGTCCTCCTCCGGCGCGGCCGACGACTGACGCCGGACGAGCCGCCCGCGGCGGAACGAGTCCCTCACCGGTGGAGCAGCCGCCACAGGAGCCCGCCGGGAAGCCCGGCGCGCACGAGCCGGTCGTACAGCCGGTCGGGGAGGACGCGCGCGAGGCGGGGCAGCCACCGCGCCCGGCGACTCACCCGGTAGCGCGTCCGCGGTCGGTCCGCGGTCGTCGCGGTCACCACGCGTTCGACGACCGTCTCGACGTCTGTGGCGGCCGGGGAGTACCCCTCGAACGCGCGGTAGGTGTCGGCGTAGGGGCCCGCGCCGCTCGCGTCCTCGTCGCCCTCTCTCGCGCCGCTCGCCTCCTCGCCGCCCGCACTCACGACCGCCGCCGCGGCCCGCTCGTTGAACCCGGTCGGGACCGGCCCGGGTTCGACCAGCGCGACGTCGATCCCGCGGGGCGCGACCTCGCGCCGCAAGGCGTCGACGTAGCCGTCCAGCCCGGCCTTCGCGGCGCTGTACGCCCCGTGGTACGGCAGCGCCACCGACCCGACCATCGACCCGACGACGACGATCCGCCCGCCGCGCTCGCGCAGCGACGGGAGCGCCGCGGAGACGGTCGCGTGGACCGCGGTCAGATTCGTCTCCAGCTGTCGCCGGAACGACGCGGCCGAGGTGTCCTCGACCGCCGCGATCTCGTAGCCGCCGACGCAGGAGACGACGGCGTCGAGGGGACGGTCCGCCAGCAGGTCGCGGACGGCGTCCTCGTCGCGGAGGTCGACCACGGCGGTCTCGACCGCGTCGGGCAGGGCGGCGAGCCCGTCCGCGTCGCGGTCGGCGCCGAGGACGTCGTGGCCGGCGGCCGCGAGCGAACGAGCGACGCCCCCGCCGATCCCGCCCGCCGCCCCCGTCACGAGAACGTACATGCCGGAAGTTCGCGGCGCGGCCAGTAGACGGTGGCGGTTCTCGGCGTCCGCGGGCGCGGACCGGAGTCCCGGCCCGGATCGGCGTCCCGGTCGGAGCGCGGCGCCGACCCCGCCCGCGACGCCCGAAGGCATATATCCGCCACGGGCGATTGTCGGCGTAATGTCCACCGACGAGCCGTCCGTCCCGATCGTGTGCGACGAGTGCGAGACGGAGACCCGCGTGCCGCTCGACGACCTCGCGGACGCGCTCGAGAAACACAACGCCCAGAAACACGACGGCGAGTCCGTCGCCGAGGTCGACCCGGCGATCAAAGACCGCCTCGCCGACCTCGTCGCCGAGGATCTCGGGCTGTTCGACGAGGACGCGACCGAGCGGCCGTGAGACCGCACGCCCGATTCGGGTGACCGGGTCGCCCGCTGACCGACTCCCGCACACGCGCCGCGCGACCGAGAACGACGACGCGCGATGCGGCGGAATACACCAGCAACAATTGCGTTGTTCGATGACGTGCTTTGCTCCGAAATACCCCTTAAAATCAGTGTTCAGTCCCGAGAGGCTCCGAATTCCGGATTCATCGATGTCACCGGAACGCGCTTCCGTTGCTGGTGACGCGAGGGTGTTGCCCGCGGAGCCGCTTCCGTGTGTATGTACGAATCTACGCGGACAGCGTCGCGGCGGTCGTTCCTCGCGGCAGCGGGCGGAACCGCGACGGTCGGCCTCGCCGGCTGTCTCGGCGGCGGCAGTGGCGGCGGACTCGACGAGCTGACGGTCGCGCACATGCCGATCTACCCGGACCTCCAGTGGTACGTGATGGAGGGCGAGGGGTACTTCTCGGAGATCGACGCCGAGGTCACCGGGCAGGAGTTCAGCAACGGCCCGGACATCGTTCAGGCGCTCGGCGGGGGTGACATCGATATCGCGATGTTCGGGATCGTCCCCGCGATGATCGCGATCGACCGCGGCATCGCCGCGCAGGTGACCGCCGCGAACATCCAGGAGCCGATGGGCATCATGGCGGAGGAGTCGTTCCACGAGACGTTCGAGGCCGAGGGCGGCGACGCGTTCGCGACGTGGGAGGAAGAGCGGGGGGAGCCGTTCACCTTCGGCACGTTCCCGCAGGGGAGCGTCCCCGACGTCCTCCTGCGCTACTGGCTCCGCGACGTCGGCGTCGACCCCGCCGAGAACGACGCGGTGGAGATCCTCGAGATCAGCGGCGCGAGTTCGGTCTGGCAGGCGATCGCCAACGACGAGATCGACGGCACCTCCATCATGGAGCCGGTGCCGACCATCGCGCAGGCCGAGGGCTCCTCGGTGACGATGCTCCGGACCGCCGCGGAGGTCCTTCCCGGCCAGCCCGCCGCGGTCACCCTGATGAGCGACGCGGTGCGCGACTCTCCGCTCGCGGCGCAGTTCCTCGAAGGGCACGTCCGCGCGACCGAGTTCATCGGCGAGAACCCGGACGCGACCGCCGCGCACGTCAACGAGGGGATCGGGATGCCGACCGACCGCGCGCGGGACGCGCTCGACTCCCCGCTGTCGAACTTCATCACCGACCCCAACAAGATCACGGACGCGACGCAGGTGTTCTCGGAGTTCGCGGCCGGTAACGGCCAGATCGACGAGCAGCTGTCGAACGACGCGATCTTCGATCTGGAGGTGTACGACTCCCTCTGATGGCGACCGAAACCGCATCGCCGGTCGCGGAGGGCGACGCGTCCGCGGGCGTCGGGCTCGGCGACGGCCGCCGGCTGCTCCGCGGGGCCGTCGGGGTCGCGGCGTTCCTCGTCGTCTGGCACGCCGTCTCGCTGACGCAGGACCCGTTCGTCCTTCCCTCTCCCGTCGCGGTCGCCGGGGCGTTCGCGAGCGAACTCGCCTCGGGCGACATGACGGCGGCGCTGTACCAGAGCGTCCAGCACTGGGTCCCGGGCACGCTCGCCGGGACCGGCCTCGGCGTGGCCGCGGGCGTCGCGTTCGGCTGGAGCCGCCTGCTCGACGACCTGACCGCGCCGCTCGTCCGGACGCTGCGCCCGGTGCCGCCGCTCGCGCTCATCGGGTTCGCCATCGCGTGGTTCGGGATCAACGACTGGGGCGCCGCGTTCATTATCGCGGTCGGCGCGTTCTGGATCAACTTCTACGCGGCGTACGGCGCCGTCGAGGGCGTGAGCGAGGATCTCCTCGACGTGGGCCGGACGCTGGGGGTCCGGAGCGACCTCGACGCGGTCCGGTCGATCGTGCTGCCGGCGTCGATGCCGGGGATCCTGACCGGGATCCGGACGGGACTGGGACGGTGTTGGATGCTCGTCGTCGCCTCGGAGATCTTCGGCGTCCCCGGGGTCGGCCGCGAGATCATCCGCGCCAGCAACAACCTCCGCGTCGACCGGGCGATCGCGTACATCCTCGTGTTGAGCCTGATGTACCTGCTCGTCGACGTGGCGTTCCGCGCGGTCGAACGGAGGGCGTTAGCGTGGCGGGCGTGAACGGCGACGACGTGAGCGAGTCAGCGGGATCGTCCGCGGCCGGCGAGTCGCCTCTTGCCCCCGAGGCGGCGAGCGTCGCCCTCGACGGGGTCGGGAAGACGTACCCCGGTGACGGGGACGGCGGCGCGGTGCGCGCGCTCGACGACGTCTCCTTCTCGGTCGCGGACGGGGAGTTCGTCTGTCTCGTCGGCCCGTCTGGCTGCGGGAAGACGACGCTGTTCCGGATCGTGGCCGGGCTCACCGAGGCGACCGACGGTCGCGTCCTGCTCGACGGCACCGAGGTCACGGGCCCGACGACGGACATGGGCGTGGTGTTCCAGGAGTACCACCTGTTCCCGTGGCTGACGGTCGCGGAGAACGTCGGATTCGGCCTCGAACGGAGCGGCCGCTCGCCGGCCGAGCGCGAGGCGCGGGTCGACGAGATGCTCGATTTGGTCGGCCTGACGGAGTTCCGCGACGCCTACCCGAAGTCGCTGTCCGGCGGGATGAAACAGCGCGTCGCCATCGCCCGGTCGCTCGCCGTCGACCCGAGCCTCCTGCTAATGGACGAGCCGTTCGGCGCGGTCGACGCCCAGACCCGCGAGATGCTCCAGCGGGAGCTGCTCGACGTGTGGGCCTCGACAGGGAAGACGGTCCTCTTCGTCACGCACGACGTCGCGGAGGCGGTGACGCTCGCGGACCGGATCGTCGTGATGGCCGCCGACCCGGGACGCGTCCGCGAGATCGTCGACGTCGACGCCGAGCGCCCGCGCGAGCGCGGCGACGCCGCGTTCGCGGAGTACGTCGGCCGCGTGCGAGAGCTGATCGGGGCCGGGCCGTAGCGGATCCGACGGCGCTCTCCCGCGGCCGCTCCGGCTACGATTCCCCGTCGTCTCCGCTCTCCTCGACGCTCGCGGACAGCTCGTCGACGTGGGTGCGCAGCGTCGCCAGCGTCGCGTCCGCGTCGGCGTACCCCTCGTCGTAGTCGTCGAGCGCGGCCGCGGCTCGGTCGAGGAAGCGTTCTACCGCCTCGTCGGTCGACTCGTCGGTCATGCGAAACCGTCCGCCCGCGAGCGGTTTATGTCCCCCGGCCGCGCGGTCGAACGCCGGCGGTATGTGCCCGGCTACTGTCGGCGCCGGAGCGCGTACGTCGTGTAGCCGACCGCGACGACGAGCGCGACGGAGAGAAGGGTGCCGAAGACGGCGGGCGACGCGGTGACGTAGTCGCCGAACGGGTCGGTCAGCGCGAACACGCCCACGATGAGCGCGAGCGAGATGGCGATGCCGACCGCGCCGAACGCCTTGAACGCCGCGTCGAGGTCGAAGCGTTGCGATCCCCGTTGATGGCTCATACCCCGTAGTACGCGCTCCATTTATAAATCGGCCCAGTGGAATTCCCAGCTTCGGAGAACGGCGACCCCGGCCGTCACTCCGGGTAGCCCTCGACGATTTCGACGCCGGAGGAGGCGCCGATCCGGACCGCGCCCGCGTCGAGCATCTCTATCGCCTCCTCGTAGGAGCCGACGCCGCCGGAGGCCTTCACCGGGAGGTACTCGCTCATCAGCTCCACGTCGGCGACCGTCGCGCCGCCGTCGGCGAAGCCCGTCGAGGTCTTCACCATGTCGGCGTCGGCGGCGACCGCGGCCTCGCAGGCGCGGCGCTTCTCGGCGTCGTCGAGCAGCGCGGTCTCGATGATAACCTTCACCGGGACGGGGACGGCCGCGACGACGTCGGCGAGCTCGTCGGCGACGGCGCCGTCGTCGCCCGCCTTCAGCCGGCCGACGTTGATCACGAGGTCGATCTCGTCGGCGCCCGCCTCCCACGCCGCGACCGCCTCGTCGCGCTTGACCCCGGGGGCGTGCTGGCCGTGCGGGAACCCGACCACGGTGGCGATCGCCTCGGGGTCGCGTTCGTACGCGACCGCCTCGGCGACGTAACACGGCGGGATGCAGGCGTTCATCCCGCGGGCGGCGGCCTCGTCGAGAACGGTCCGCACGTCGGCCGGGGTCGTCTCGGGACCGAGGACGGTGTGGTCGATGCTGGCGGCGAACTCCTCGCGGTTCATGCCTCCTCCGTGGCGGCGGGCGGTAAAAGGCGTGCGGGGTCGACGCGCGCGGCTCGGTACGGATCGGCGGCGAAAAAACGGGGGCGTTCGAGCGAAAACGAGGGCGTTCGAGCGAAAACGGCGGAAGGGAGGGAGCGACCGGCGCGGTGCCGGTCGGTCGGGGCGGGCGGGCCGAGGTCAGCCCTCGATCTCGATCTCCGTGCCGGAGACGGCGCCCTCGACGGTCACGGGGAGCCGGACCGTCAGGATGCCGTTCCGGTACTCGGCCTCGATGCCGTCCTCGTCGATCGCCTTCGGGAAACGGAACCGCCGGTGGTACGTCCGGCGGGTCCCGCGGCGCTCGTCCTCGTGTTCGCCGGCGACGTTGAGCACGCCGTCGTTCCACGAGGCGGTGATCTCCGCGGGGTCGAACCCAGGGAGCTCGACCGAGAGGACGAACTCGCCGTCCTCCTCGTACAGTTCGTAGTCGTTGCTACCGGATTCGAACAGTCGGCTCGGGAAGTCGGTTCCCTGCGTCCACGTGTTCGCCGGTTCGAGCATGGGAATTGCTGACCACCTCGAACTCAGTCACAACTATGGTTGCGATTCTATAAAAATATCACGAATTATGTGGGTTTGTCACAATTTATGCCCCGGCCCGTCTCCGATTCGAACACGCGCTTCGGGGCGCCGCGCCGACGGATCCTGCCTCCGCCCCGGACGAGAGCGGGCGAACGGACGTTGGAGAATTCTCCAACGTTCTCGCGATCGCCTCGCATTTATTGCATTCGCGTGCCACCGCAACGCATGGATCGCGACACCGCCGCGCCCGCCGTCGCCGACCTCCCCGGCGAGCGCGCTCGCGAGTGGGTCGACTACCACCACGAGTCGGCCGCGCCGAGCACCTACGTCTACGAGTTCGTCTGGGACCGCACCGCGCCCGCCGAGGGGCCGTTCTGTACCGACGTCGACGGCAACGTCCTCATGGACTTCACCAGCCACGTCGCCGCCGCGCCGCTCGGGTACAACAACCCCCTGATAATGGACCGTCTCGAAGAGTTCGATCTGGTCGACCCCCTGAAGATCGCCGGCCAGGACTTCTACGCCGCGGGCGGCCCCTCGCCCGGGGACGGGATCCCCGGCGCCTCGGGGCTCATGGACCGCCTGACGGACCTGACGAGCCACTACGAGATGGACACCGTCTTCCTCTCGAACTCCGGGGCGGAGGCGGTCGAGAACGCCATCAAGATCGCCTACGACGCCTCTGACGGCGCGAAGTACGCGATCACCTTCGACGGGGCGTTCCACGGCCGGACGCTGGGCGCGCTCTCGCTCAACCGCTCGAAGTCCGTGTACCGCCGTGACTTCCCCGAGATCAGCGGCGTGACCGAGGTCCCGTTCTGCGACGACCGCACCTGTTCGCCCGAGACCTGCTCGTGCGGCTTCTTCGCGGACGGCGTCTCGCGGCTCCGGAGGAAGCTCGACCCGGAGCGCGGGAACGTCCACCCGGACGACGTGGCCTACCTCATCATGGAACCGATCCAGGGTGAGGGGGGCTACCGGTTCCCCTCCGAGGCGTTCACCGACGAGATCGCGGCGCTCGCCGAGGAACACGATATCACGGTGATCGCCGACGAGATCCAGACCGGCGTCGGCCGCACCGGCGAGATGTGGGGCTCGGACCACTACGCGTACGACCCCGACGTGATCGCGAGCGGGAAGGGGCTCCGCGTGGGCGCGACCGTCTCGCGGAGCGACGTGTTCCCCGAGGAGACCGGCCGCCTCTCCTCGACCTGGGGCGCCGGCGACCTGATCGCCTCCGCGCAGGGCGCGCTCACGCTGGACGCGATCGAGGAGGCGGACCTCACCGACAACGCCGTCGTCCGCGGCCGACAGTTCAAGGAGACGATGCGCGACGCCGCCCTCGACCCCGTCGAGGACGTCCGCGGGAAGGGGCTGCTGCTCGCCGTCGAGTTCGACACGAAGGAGCGCCGGGACGCGGTCGTCGACGAGGCGTTCTCGCGCGGTCTCCTCACGCTCGCGTGCGGTCACAAGGTCCTCCGGGTCCTCCCGCCGCTCGACGTCACCGAACGCGAGATCGACCTCGGCTGCAACCTCCTCGCGGACGCGATCGCGGCCGCGGCGTAAGTTCGCGATCGTCGCTCGCTATCGATCCGCGTACCACTCCGCGAACTTCGCTAAGGCCCGTCCGCGGTGTGACACCGCGTTCTTCCGGTCGGTGTCCATCTCCGCGAACGTCTCGCCGTCGTGTTCGAAGATCGGGTCGTACCCGAACCCGCCGTCCCCCCGCGGCGCGACGATCCGGCCCGGGACGTACCCCTCGAACAGTTTCACCGGGAGCGGGTCCGCGTCGGTCCCGCCCGACCCCGCCTTACCCTCGCCGTCCGGCCCCGCCGCCGCGGCGGCGTCGCGGTCGCCCCGGTCGACGGGGTCGGGGCTCGCCGCGAACCCCTCGCCGTCGCAGTAGCCGAGGACGCAGCGGAAGGCGGCGCGGCGGTCGTCGAGGTCGGCGGCGATATCGTGGACTCGCTCGATCCCGAGCGTCTCCTCGACGTACGACGAGTACGGCCCCGGGAAGCCGTCGAGCCCCTCGACGAACAGCCCCGCGTCGTCGACGAGGACCGGCGCGTCCGCGTGGCGGTACGCCTCGCGGGCCCCCCGCGCCGCGATCGGGCCGAGCTCGTCGGCCTGGACCTCCGCGTAGTCGAAGTCGAGCCGCTCCACCGAGCCGTCCGGGAGGTACCGCTCCGCCTCGCGCACCTTCCCCGGGTTCGTCGTCACGTACCTGAGCACGGATCGCCGTGGGCGCGCCCCCGACGAATAGCCGTCGGTCGCGGGCGGGAACCGGCCGCCTGTGGCAGTACGTTTTTGTCGGGCCGACGACAGCACTCGCGTATGGCCCTCCCCACGTTCGAGAAGAAGCGACTCATCGGGCTCATCGCGATCCTGTCGTTCGGGCTCACCTCGCTGTCCGCCGTCCTCCTCCCGGCTCCGCTTGTGACGCTCGGGCCGGCCCTGTTCATCACCGGCTTCTTCATCCTCATTCCGCTGGTGCTGGTGCTCGGCGAGCAGTTCCCGCTCGTCGCGTCCGGCGACGAGTCGGCGACCGCGTCGCCCGCGAGCGAGGGGACCGCCGACCGGCCGGTCGCGGCGCTACGCGAGCGCTACGCGAGCGGCGAGATCGACGAGGCGGAGTTCGAGCGCCGGCTCGACCGCCTCCTGGCGACCGAGGACCTCGACGAGCGGTTCGACCGGATCGAGTCGGACCGCGACGAGGGGAGTCGAGAGCGCGAGCTGGAACCGGAGTGAGCCGGGACGCGGCTCAGGGGTCGACCCGGACGAGCCACGCCTCGGGATCGTCGATCTCCGCGGCGGTCGGCAGGTTCTCGGCGCGCTCCCAGACGGCCCCCGCCGCCTCGATGCCGCGCGCGTCGGCGACGTGTCGGAAGAACTCCGCGCCGCGCTCGTACTGCCGGCGCTTGAGCCCGAGTCCGAGCAGGCGCTGCGCGAGCCGGCGCACGGGGCCGCCGCCGCCGCGCCGCTCGTCGAGCTTCGCCCGGAGGTCGGCGTACTCGCCGTCGAACGCGCGGTCCATCAGCACCTCGGCGTACCCCTCGACCGCGGTCATCGCGGCCTGGAGCTCCGCGAACGCGTCGGGGTCGAGCCCGCGCCCGGTTATCCCCTCGACGCCGCCCGCGCCGCCGACCATCCCCTCGACGCCGCGCTCGACGCGCGATTCGAGGTACTCCGGCAGCCACGGCGCCGCGCCGAACTCCGCGGCGTGGGTCACCTCGTGGAACGCGATCCACCGGCGGAACCGGGGGTAGTCGACGTCGAGCGCGGCCGCGACCGCGACGATGTTCGGGTGGACGAAGTAGAGCCCGTGCTCGGCGTCCGGCTCGTCGGCGAGCAGGAGGGGATCGTACTGGCCGAGGACGTTTCGGGCGAGGAAGCCTAAGGCGAACGCCATCGAGCCCGTGTTGGCGACCCGCGACAGATCCCGCGCGAAGGCGGCGCCGGGCGCGGGGCCGGTCGGCCCGGGCGAGCCGTCCGGCATCACGTCGAGCGAGTCGGTTCCGGGAGTCCCGACCGCTCCGACCTCCTCGCCGTCGCCGGTCGCGGCCGCCTCGATCGGGTCCATCACGCGTCGGAAGGTGCCGACGCTCGCGTCGATCCAGTGGTGGCGGTTCTGCACCTCGACGGTGTCCGGCACGTCGAACTCGATCCCGGCGGTGTCGGCCAGCCGGGTTCGGGCGTCCCGCACGTCGGCGGCGTACCCCGCGCGCTCCGCGTCGGTGAGGGCGATCGACCCGGGGTCCGTGGCGTCCTTCGCGGCCGCCGCGGCCCGGTCCCAGTCGACGACGCCCGGCCCCTCCGCCTCGGCGACGGTCCGGACGCTTCGGAGGATGTCCATACCGATCGGACGGGCGGCCGCCCCAAAGCGCTTGTGTCGCCGCCCGCTCCCGGCGGCACGGCCCGCCATCGGTGTCTTCTTGCCGGGGCCGGTCGACCCGCGCGTATGGACGACGAGCGCAGCGCGTTCCTCGACGACCTCCTCGCGACGCCGAGCCCTTCGGGCTTCGAGACGGCCGCACAGCGGGTCTGGACCGACTACGTCCGCGAGTTCGCGGACCGGGTCGACACCGACGCGTACGGCAACGCCGTCGCGGTCCACGAGGGCGACCCCGACGCGCCGGCGATCGCCGTCACCGGCCACGCCGACGAGATCGGGTTCATCGTCCGCGACGTGCTCGACGACGGCTTCCTCCGCATCGGGCGCATCGGCGGCTCCGACCGCACCGTCTCGAAGGGCCAGCACGTGACGGTCCACGCCGACGAGCCCGTTCAGGGCGTGATCGGCCAGACCGCGATCCACCTGCGGGACGGCGGCGACGAGGAGTACGAGGACGTCGCGGGCCAGTTCGTCGACATCGGGGCCGAGGACGCCGAGGCGGCGCGCGAGCACGTCGAGGTCGGCGACCCGGTCACGTTCTCGTCGGGCGTGCGCGACCTCGTCGGCGACCGGATCGCCGCCCGCGGAGTCGACAACCGGGCGGGGGCGTGGGCGGCCGCGGAGGGGCTCCGCCGCGCCGCCGCGGCCGGCGTCGACGCCACCGTCTACGCGGTCTCGACGGTCCAGGAAGAGGTCGGGCTACAGGGCGCCCGGATGGTCGGCGTCGACCTCGACGACGTCGACGCGTTCGTCGCGGTCGACGTCACCCACGCCACCGACAATCCGGACGTCGATCGCGAGCGGCGCGGTCCGGTCGAGCTCGGCGCCGGCCCGGTGATCGGCCGCGGCAGCGCGAACCACCCCACCCTCGTCGACCTCGCGCGCGACGCGGCCGACGACGCCGGCCTCGAGGTCCAGCTCCAGGCGGCCGGCACCCGCACCGGCACCGACGCGGACGCGTTCTACACCGCCCGGGGCGGCGTGCCCGCGCTCAACGTCTCGATCCCGAACCGGTACATGCACACGCCGGTCGAAGTGATCGACACGACCGACCTCGACGCGGTCGCCGACCTCCTCGCCGCGATCGGCGCGGCGGCGGGCGATCTCGACGCGGCGTCGACGCCGTTCGCCGTCGACGTCTGAGCGCGGCTCGCCACGACAAACCGGGGCACGGCGGCGTCGAAACGGAACTGTTTTACTATCGTCTTTCCTACCGTAGATTGCGACGAACGGACGTGCTCTGGTGGTGTAGTCCGGCCAATCATATCACCCTCTCACGGTGATGACCTGGGTTCAAATCCCAGCCGGAGCATCTTTCTGACTGACTTCGTCAGTCAATATCCGCTTCGCTCAGCGGGCTCTCGAACGAAGTGAGAGAAATCGATGAGAGCGGATTGAACCCTATCAGACGCGCGCAGCGAAGCGAACACGTCTGATTCTGGTTCAAATCCCAGCCGGAGCGTCCCGCGTCGTCGCTTTCTCGCCGCTCGGAACGACCGCGTAGCCGCTTCGCCCGCGGTCGGTTCGTTTCGACTCCGACGGTCGCGACCGACGGTGCCGTTAGAGGTAGCGGCAGGCGTTGAACGGCGAGACGGGCTTTTATCTGGTGGAGTGCGAGGAGTTCGCATGAGCGACGCCGCACTCCCCGCGCCGACCGCCGACGAGGCGCTCCACACGACGGTCGACCTCCCCTTCGAGGACGCGGTGCCGTTCGTCCAGCTCGAACACGAGCTCGCCGACTTCGAGACGGTGCGCGTTACGCGCCTCGACGAGATGATCGAGGGGATGCTCGGCCACGACGACGTCAAGCGGACGGCGCTGATCGTCGTCTGTCATCCCGAGATCGCGTACGACGCGTTGCGGATAGATCCCACGCTCGCCGGCATGCTCCCGTGTACCACCGTCGTGTACGAGCGCGCCGGCGACGACCGCGTCCACGTCCACCACGTCTCGGCGACGAAGGCGATCCGCGACCTCGGCTGCGCGTCGGCGGCCGGGGGCGACGGGGACGCCGTCGAGGAGCTGGTGGCGAAGACCGGAGAGCTGATGGCGGTCGTCTGGGAGAACATCGAGACGCACGGCCGGGCGTAGTCGCCGTCCTCGGCGGGCGCCCTCCGCTGACCGCTCCCGGGCGGCCCGCTTTCACCGGTCCAGCCGCCAGCGGATCACCGCTGCGGCGAGGAGGACGGTTCCGAACGTGACTGCCCCGGAGACGAGCGCGCCGCGCGCGCTCGTCGCCCCGGTCGCGAACGCGCTCGCGGAGGCGGAGCCGCCGACCACCGCCGCCCCGCCGGCCAGCCCGCCGAACCCGATGCAGCAGAGGCTCAGCAGACCGACCGCGGACAGCGACCCGAGAACCCCGTCGTCGCTCATCGCTCCTCTATTGCTACCGGCTCCGACCACGAATAGCTGTCGCGCCCGCCGCCCAAGCGAGGATTTAATTCCGACAGCGCGCGAGAGCGTCGTGTGGACCCGAGCCGGATCCCCGCCGAGTTCCCCGCGCCGAGCTTCCGCGGGGCGCAGGAGCAGGCCCTCGACGACATCCGCGACGCGTTCGCGGCCGGTAACCGAGTCGTGCTGGTGCGCGCGCCGACGGGCAGCGGCAAGTCGCTGCTCGCCCGCGCGATCATGGGCGCGGCCGAGACCGCGGGCGAGGCGGCCCCCAGCGAGGCGACCGGCGCCTACTACACGACCCCGCAGGTGTCGCAGATCGACGACGTCGAGGCCGACGACCTCCTCGACGACCTCGCGGTGATCCGCGGGAAGTCGAACTACGACTGCGTCCTCCCGGGCGAGCACGACACGCCCGTGAACCGCGCGCCCTGCGCGCGCCAGCAGGGGTTCGACTGCTCGATCCGACACCGCTGCCCGTACTTCTCCGACCGCGCTATCGCCTCCGGCAACCGCTTCGCGGCACAGACGTTAGCGTACTTCATGCGCACCGCCGGCTCCGAGGTGTTCCGGAAGCGCGACGTCGTCGTGATCGACGAGGCGCACGGGCTCGCGGAGTGGGCCGAGATGTACGCCACCATCGAGATCTCGCCCGAGCGTGTCCCGGTGTGGGACGACGTGGGCGTCCCCGACGTCGCGGCCGACGCCGGTCCCGAGGAGGACGCCCTCGACCGAACCGCGCGGTTCGTCGAGGCGCTCCGCGACGCCGCGATCCGAGCGAAAGACGAGCTGGTGGGTCGCCCGGAGCTCGACCGCGAGGAGGTCGCCCGCCGCGACCGACTCCAGGAGCTCATCAGCGAGCTCGGCTGGTTCTTAGAGGACTACCGCGACCCGGAGTCGCCGACCTCGTGGGTCGTCGACCAGGCGGGCGGCGAGGGGTCCCCAATCGACATCAAGCCGCTCGACCCCGCGCGGTACCTCAGACACACGGTGTGGGACCGCGGCAACCGCTTCGCGTTACTGTCGGCGACGATCCTCTCGAAGGAGGCGTTCTGTCGCGGCGTCGGCCTCGACCCCGCCGACGTCGCCCTCGTCGACGTCGAGCACACGTTCCCGCTCGCGAACCGGCCGCTGTACGACGTGACGCAGGGGTCGATGACGTACGAGCACCGCGACGAGACGACCCCGAAGATCGCGCGCCTGATCGTCCGTCTGATGGCGGAACACCCCGACGAGAAGGGGCTGATCCACGCGCACTCGTACGACATCGCCGAGCGGCTCACCGAGCGCCTCGGCGAGTTCGGCGTCGCCGCGCGCGTCAGGCGCCACGACCGACAGAACCGAGACGCCGAGCTGGAGGCGTGGAAGGCCAGTTCCGACCCGGAGGTGTTCGTCTCCGTGAAGATGGAGGAGGCGCTGGACCTGAAGGGCGAGCTCTGTCGGTGGCAGGTGGTGTGTAAGGCGCCGTACCGGAACACGAACGACTCGCGGGTCGCACGCCGGCTGGAGGACGGTCAGTGGGCGTGGTACCACCGCACGGCACTGCGCACGGTCATCCAGGCGTGCGGCCGGGTCGTCCGCGCGCCCGACGACTACGGCGCGACGTACCTCGCCGACGACTCCCTCCTCGACCTCTTCGAGCGCGCCGAGGCCGACACGCCCGACTGGTTCCGCGACCAGGTCGACGCGATGACGACCCGGTCGCTGCCGGCGTTCGATCCCGAGGCGGCGCTGGCAGGCATCGACGCGTCGCCGTCCGGCGGTGCGGGGGCGGGACGGCGGCGGAGTCGCCGTTCGGGCGGGTCAGAGAGCGGGAACGCGGGTCACTCGTCGCGCGGCGAGGGCGGCTCGGAAACCGGTGACGGCGACGCGACCGCCGACAGCGAAGCGACCGGCGACGAGTCGGTTCGGACCCGTTCCGAGCGGGACGCGGACCGACGGAAGGACCACCCGCTGTCGGACGTGTGGGGCGACGGCTGACGAGGGCTACCGCGGCGCGGCCGTCACAGCAGCGAGACGCCGTACGCGACCATGGAGCTCACCATGAGAAACGCGAAGAACAGCGCCATGATCTGTTGTCTGTCCATGCCGCCGTGTCGACCGCAGAACCGTTTAACTCCTGCGGGCGAGGGGTGGCGGCGCGCGAGTCGTATTATCACTCCCGCGCCGATCATACGCCAATATATATCGTATAAGGTGTATCAGGGCCCTCCATGAAGTAGTAACCTTCATAATCCCTCACGCGACTACTGGATATATGGCCACGAACGGGCTGTCGAGTGCGCTGACGCTGTACGGTGCGCGAACCCTGACGCTGTCGCAGGCGGCCGCACAGGCAGGGCTCAGCGAGGCCGAATTCATCGAGCAGCTCGAACGCCGCGGGATCGACGTAACCGAGTCCGAGCGCGCCGCGGCGCTCGGCCGCGAACAGCCCGCCCGCGCCGACTGAGCGTCTCCCCGTCCCCGCTGACGACGTCGACGCGCCGACCCGATTTCACGGCTCTCTTCCACGAACGATCAGTTCCGGCTCTCGCGTGGGTGGCTCTCGGAGCGAGTCGGACGCGGTCCGCGAGTAGCGTCAGTCCCGACTCGGAGCCGACTCCGCGGCCGGCTCCGTCCCCTCCGCCGGCACGAGGTGGACGTCGCCGTCGTGTTCGAAGGCGAGGACGGAGTCGGCGTCGTCGTCGACGAACGTCGGGTTCGGGACGGTCTTCGCCTCGTAGGTGACGGGGTCGAGGACCTGGATCGCGTTCTCGTCCTCGACGGTCACGACCGTCGTCTCCGCCGCGTCGTCGCGGGTGCCGAGCCGGGTTGCGTCGGGGGCCTCCCCGTCCGCGAACGCCGACGTGTACTCCGCGCCGCTCGCGAGCCGGACGCCTTGGATCCGGCCGGAGACGCCGGTGACGAGTACCGGCCCGTCGCCGTCCTCGGGGTCGACGATCTCGCCTGCCGCGTACTTCGGGAGCCGGACCGCGAAGGTGACGCGGTACACCTCGTTGCCGTCGCCGTCCTCGGTGACGAGCGTCGGGTACGACTCGAAGCTCCCGCCGAGCGACTCGGTGATCCGCGTCGCGACGTTCTGCGCGAGGCGGTTCGAGGAGAGCTTGATGTTCGGCCCGTCGTCAGTTTCGTTCACCTCCGTGATGAACGCCTCCCGGTCGCCGTCGGCCTCCTGGTCGGCGACGTACCGCTCGGCGATGTCGAGCGCCTCGGCGCGCTCGGCGGGCGTGAGGTCGCGCTCGTCGGCGCGGACCTGGACGATCCCGGCGTAGTAGCCGCCGGCGATGCGCCCGCAGCGGTCGCAGGTCCCGCGCGAGATCTTCACCGGGACCGTCACCTCCGCCGAGCGGAGCGTGCCGCGCACCACGCCGGAGAAGCGGCAGTGCATCCGCACGTTGTTCTCGTCGACCTGCTCGGGCTCGACGCCCCACTCGACGTCCGCGGCGTCGACGTGGACGCCGAGCGCCTCCGCGACCTCGTCGACGGCCACGTCGGTGTAGTCGCGCGCGCCGACGTCGCGCCACGACTCGCCGCGCCTGACGGCGCCGCAGCCGGAGCACACCAGCACCTCGATCCGGTCGGGCGCGTCGACCAAGTCGAAGTCCTCGAAGTAGCAGTCGTCACAGAGCAGCGCGTCTCGCCCGCGCGGCTCGCCCGGAAGGGGGTCGCGCCGCTCGGGGACCGGGTCGCCGCAGCGCGGACAGAACTCCCGCGACTCGCTCATTGGCGGCGGCTACGCCGAGGATCCGTTTAAACCGCGCGGACCGCCCCCGCTCTCGTCGCGGGCGCGAGCCGGTTCCGGCCGGCCGCGCGGGTCGCGACCTCCGAAATGGTTTTTCGCACGGACCGAGAACGGACGCGTATGAGCGGCAACCCCGACGACGAACGGCTCGAGGAACTGCGCGAACAGAAGATGGAGGAGCTCCGCGAGCGACAGGGCGGCGAGGGCGACGCCGCCGAGGCCCAACAGGAGGCTCAGGAGCGCGCCGAGGCCCAGCAGGAGGCGGTGTTGAAACAGCACCTGACCGACGGCGCGCGCCAGCGGCTCAACGCGGTCGAGATGTCGAAGCCGCAGTTCGGCGAGAAGGTGAAACAGCAGGTCGCCGCGCTGGCGCAGAGCGGGCGGATTCAGGGACAGATCGACGAGGACCAGATGCGCGAGCTCCTCAAGGAGCTCCAGCCCGAGCAGAAGAGCTTCGACATCCGACACCGGTAGATGGAGCTCGCGCTGCTGTACAGCGGGGGGAAAGACTCCTCGCTCGCCGCCCACCTGCTCGACCGGTTCTACGACGTCCGCTGCGTCACCGGGAGCTTCGGGCTCACGGACGACTGGGAGCACGCCGAGCGGGCGGCCGCCGAGCTCGGGTTCCCGTTCGAGCGCGTCGACCTCGACCGCGACGTGGCCGAGAGCGCCGCCGAGACCATGGTCGCCGACGGCTACCCCCGGAACGGGATCCAGCGCGTCCACGAACACGCCTTAGAGACCATCGCCGCCCTCGACGTCGACGCCATCGCGGACGGCACGCGCCGCGACGACCGCGTCCCCACGGTGTCGCGGGCGCAGGCGCAGAGTCTCGAAGACCGAAACGAGATCGACTACATCTCCCCGCTCTCCGGGTTCGGCCGCCACGCCGTCGACGCGCTCGTCGACGCCACCTTCGACGTCCAGCAGGGGCCGAGCGAGGAGGTCCCGAAGGCGGACTACGAGGACGAGCTCCGGACGCTCATCGCCGACGAGTACGGCGAAGGGACCGTCGGCGACGTGTTTCCGGATCACGACCAGACGTACGTCCACGGCCGGAACGACTGATCGGCCGGCGCGGCGATCCGTCCGCGGTCGACGGCCTCCCGCCGACCCGGAACCGCCGGAACTACTTTCGACCCCGCGGGCGTAGCGTTCGGTATGTCATCCGAACGAGTCGTCGACCTGCTCCGGACCGCGTACGCCGACGAGATCGAGACCGTGATGAACTACCAGACAAACGCGATCGTCCTCGACGGCGTCCGCGCCGAGGAGATCAAAGAGAGCCTCAAACAGGACGTCCAGGAGGAGCTCGGCCACGCCGAACAGCTCGGCCAGCGGCTCAAACAGCTCGACGCGCGTCCGCCCGGGTCCGCCGAGTTCACGGCCGGCCAGGAGTCGCTCCAGCCCCCCGCGGACTCGACGGACGTGTTGGCCGTCATCAACGGCGTGCTCGACGCCGAGGAGGACGCGATCGCGACGTACCGAGAGCTGATCGACGCCGCCGAGGAAGCCGACGACCCGGTCACCGAGGACCTCGCCGTGACGCTGCTCTCCGACGAGGAGGCCCACCGGACCGAGTTCCGCGGGTTCCAGAAGGAGTACCAGCGCGAATAGACGGGCGAGGCGCCGCGCCTCGTTGCCCCCGGAGCGCGCATCGGTGGGCACGAGCCCCGCCCCCGAAAGGATGCTTTCAAGCGGGCGCTCGCCGAAGCGACGCCCATGTACGACGGCCTCAAGGGATTCCGAGATTTCTACCCCGGCGAGCAGTCCGCTCGCCGCGAGGTGACCGACGCGATCGAGGGCGCGGCGAGCCGCCACGGCTTCCGCGAGATCGCCACCCCCGCCCTGGAGCGGACGGAGATGTACGTCGACAAGTCCGGCGAGGAGATCGTCGAGGAGCTGTACGCCTTCGACGACAAGGGCGGCCGCGGCGTCTCGATGACGCCCGAGCTCACGCCCACCGTCGCCCGGATGGTCGTCGCGAAGGGCCAGGAGCTGTCGAAGCCGATCAAGTGGATGTCCACCCGGCCGTTCTGGCGCTACGAGCAGGTCCAGCAGGGCCGCTTCCGCGAGTTCTACCAGACGAACATCGACGTGTTCGGCTCCTCGGCGCCCGAGGCCGACGCCGAGGTGCTCGCGGTCGCCGCCGACGCCCTGACGGACCTCGGACTCACCGGCGACGACTTCGAGTTCCGCGTTTCGCACCGCGACATCCTCGGCGGCCTCGTCCGTTCGCTCGCCGACGACCCCGACGCGGTCGACACCGCCGCCGCCATCCGCGCGGTCGACAAGCGCGCGAAGGTGGATGACGCCGAGTACGTCGGCCTCCTCTCCGACGCCGGGCTCGCCCGCGACACCGCGAGCGACTTCGACGACCTCATCTCGGGCGTCGAGACCGTCGACGACCTCGACGCGGTCGCCGAGGCCGGCGGCGAGGACGTGGAAGCGGCGGTCGAGAACCTCCGGAACGTGCTGGCCGCCGCGGACGACTTCGGCGCGGGCGAGTTCTGCGAGGTGTCGCTGACGACCGCCCGCGGGCTCGACTACTACACTGGCGTCGTCTTCGAGTGCTTCGACTCCACCGGCGAGGTCTCCCGCTCCGTCTTCGGCGGCGGCCGCTACGACGACCTCATCGAGAGCTTCGGCGGCCAGCCCACGCCCGCGGTCGGGGTCGCGCCCGGCCACGCCACCCTCAAGCTGCTCTGCCAGCGCGCCGGCGTCTGGCCCGACGAGGAGCTCTCGACCGACTACTACGTGCTCAGCGTGGGCGACACGCGGAGCGAGGCCGCCGCGCTCGCGGGCGACCTCCGCGCGCTCGGCGACGACGTGGTCGTCGAGCAGGACGTCTCCGACCGCTCGTTCGGCGCGCAGCTCGGCTACGCCGATTCGATCAACGCGGAGACGGTCGTCGTCGTCGGCGAGCGCGACCTGGAGAACGGCGAGTACACGGTGAAGGACATGGCGAGCGGCGACGAGACGACTGTTCCGGTCGAGGAGTTCCCGCCCGAGTCGGGGCTGCCGACCTACGAGGACTACGCGTAGCGCCGCGGCTCGCGGTCGAACGGAGGGGCGACGCGCCCGGACGCCGCGGGGCGGCGACCCGATCCCTGAACGCTTTTGAGGCGCGCGGCGGGACGGGGGAACGATGATCCCCCTCGCGACGGCGATGCCCCCCGTCGAGATCGGCCTCCGCGTGGCGGCGGGCGTGGCCCTCATCCTGATCAACGCGTACTTCGTGGCGATCGAGTTCGGCCTGACGCGCCTGCGGCAGTACCCCGAGTCGGAGATGGACACCCCCGGACTGCGGCGCGCCTGGGAGATGACCGACGACCTGGAGTTCTACCTGACCACCTGTCAGGTGTGGATCTCCGGGACGTCCATCGCCCTCGGTATCGTCGCGGAGCCGGGGCTCGCGGCGCTTTTCGCCCCGCTCTTCGAGAACACGGCGCTCGCGTCCGCCGGCGCCGGCTCCCTGTTGGGCTTCTTCCTCATCAACATGGTCCACCTGACGCACGGCGAGCAGACGCCGACGTACCTCGGCGTCGAGCGCTCGAAACAGGTGGCCGGGTACGGCTCCCGACCCCTCTACTGGTTCGCGTGGCTCATCTCCCCGCTGATCAAGTTCGGCGACTGGGTCGCGAAGGCCACCCTCGGGCTGTTCGGCGTGGAGATGACCGGCTCGTGGACCGAGGCCGAAGAGGAGGTGTTGGAGACGCGCGCGCAGCTCCGCAACCGCCTCGGCTCGATGATGGAGGAGGTCGAACTCCCCGAGGAGCGCCGCGAGGAGGTCCTCAACGCCCTCGACGTCGACGAGCTCGCCGTGCGGGAGGTGCTGACGCCGGCCGACGAGGTGATCTCGCTGTCGACGACCGCCTCCGCCGAGGAGAATCTCGACCGCATCCGGGACACCCCGCACAGCCGCTTCCCGCTCGTCGGCGACGACCTGAGCGAGTTCGAGGGGATCGTGTACGCCCCGTCGATCGTGAGCCGCTTCGACGAGCTCCGGGACGGCGACCTCACGTTCGCGGACGTCGCGGCCCCGCCGATGACGGTGTCGGCGGACGCGAGCGTCAGCGACGCCTTCGACCAGTTCCAGGCGGAGTCGCAGGAGCTCGCGCTGGTGATCGAGGACGGCGAGGTCGTCGGGCTGCTCACCGCCACCGACGCGATGGAGGCGGTGATGGGCCAGCTGGAGGACCCGTTGGATGCCGGCAACTTATAATGGAGCCGTGACGCCGGCGGCTCTGTCGCCGCCTATCCGCCGAGGAAGTCGCGCCGCACGTCCTCGTCGGCGAGCAGCACGTCGCCGCGGTCGGTGTAGCGGTTCTCGCCGTTCACCAGCACGTAGCCGCGGTCGCACCGACGGAGCGCCTCCTTCGCGTTCTGCTCGACCATCAGCACCGCCGTCCCGGCCTCGTTGATCCGGTCGATCCGGTCGAACATGTCGGCGACGAGGTCGGGGGCGAGCCCCGCCGAGGGCTCGTCGAGCAGGAGGAGGTCGGGGTCGAGCATGAGCGCCCGTCCCATCGCGACCATCTGCCGCTGGCCGCCGGAGAGCGTCCCCGCCTTCTGGTCGCTGCGCTCGCGGAGGATCGGGAACCGGTCGTAGATCGTCTCGATCTGGGCTTCGGGCACCTCGTCGAGGATGTACGCCCCCATCTCGAGGTTCTCGCGGACGCTGAGCCCGGGGAACACGTTGTCGTTCTGCG
Source organism: Halorubrum trapanicum (assembly GCF_002355655.1). Classification (NCBI taxonomy): domain Archaea; kingdom Methanobacteriati; phylum Methanobacteriota; class Halobacteria; order Halobacteriales; family Haloferacaceae; genus Halorubrum; species Halorubrum trapanicum. Next base: position 2,175,677 of record NZ_AP017569.1, read on the forward strand.
GAACGAATCCGATCCCCTCGCGGATGATCTGCTCCGGCGCGAGCCCCTGAATCGGCTCCCCCTCGAACTCGACGGTGCCGCCCATGTGGGTCGTGAGCCCGAAGACGGTCTTCATCACGGTCGACTTGCCGGCTCCGTTGGGGCCGACGATGGTGACGTACTCCTCGTCGGCGACGTCTAAGACCACGTCCGAGAGGATCTGGAGGTCGCCGTAGCCGGCGTCGAGGTCGCGGATCCTGAGGATCGCGTCGCCGTCGATCGCGTGCTCGGCGCCGGCGTCCGCCTCGGCCTCGACCGCGTCCGAGTCGACGTCGACCGCGTCGGGGTCGTGGCCGTCCGCCGCCGGGGCGTCGCCTCCGTCCGTCGCCGAGGCGGCGTCGCCGGTCGCGTTCGGTCCGTCGTCTGCGCTCATAGGTCCTCACCCAGGTACGCCTCGATGACCCGCTCGTCGTTCCGTATCTCGTCGCCGGTCCCCGCGGCGAGCACGCTGCCCTGATGCATGACGATGACGCGTTCGCAGTTGTCCATGATGACGTCCATGTCGTGTTCGACGAGCAGGAAGGTGTAGCCGTCAGCGCGCAGGTCGTGGATCCGGTCCAACAGCTTCTCTTGGAGGGTGGGGTTGACCCCGGCGAGCGGCTCGTCGAGCAACACCATCTCGGGGTCGGTCATCAGCGCGCGGGCCATCTCCAGCAGCTTACGCTGGCCGCCGGAGAGGTTCCCCGCGTGCTCGTGCGCGAGGTGGTCGATCTCGAAGAACTCCAGCGTCTCCCAGGCCCGCTCGCGGAGCTCGGTCTCCTCCGCGATCACCGCGCCGCGGAGCCCGGGCGTCACCGCCCGGATCGCGGACTCGCCGAGCTGGCCCTGCGGCGCGAGCATGAGATTCTCTAAGACGGTCATCTCGGAGAGCTCCCGGGCGATCTGGAACGTCCGGACCAGCCCCTTCCGGGCGATCTGGTGCGGCCTGAGCCCGGTGACGTCCTCGCCCTCGAAGTACACCTTCCCGGCGGTCGGCTCGTGGACGCCGGTGATGCAGTTGAACGTGGTCGACTTCCCGGCGCCGTTCGGGCCGATAAGCCCGGTCAGCGAGCCGGACTCCACCTCGAAGGAGGCGCCGTCGACGGCGGTGACGCCGCCGAACCGCTTGACCAGCCCCTCCACGCGGAGCGGGGGCGCCCCCGAGGGGACGTGTTTCGCCGCCTCCTCGACCGCGCTGTCGTTCGCCTCGGGTTCGTCGACCGTCGCGTCCGTCGCGTCGACCGTCTCGGCGACGTCGTCCGCGTCGGCGATGTCGGCCGGGTCGGGCGCGTCGCTACTCATCGGACTCACCCCCCGCGGGCCGCTCCGAGAGGTCCACCGCCGCGGCCGTCTCGATCCGGTCGCCGAGGATCCCCTCCGGCCGCCGGTGGATGATGAACACCAGGACGAGGCCGAGGAAGACGAACTGGAGCGGCGCGATGTTGTCGGTCGCGTACGCGAGGAACGTCACGGGGTCGAGCGAGACGAGCGCGTCGGCGAACGACGGCGGCGTCTCCGCGTCGATGAGCCCGCGGACGACCCCGCCGACGCGCCGCGGTCCCTCGAACAGCACCGCGGCGAAGACGATGCCGCCGAGGACCGAGCCGGTGTTCGACCCGGATCCGCCGATGATCACCGCGATGAACACGTAGAAGGTCAACAGCGGCCGGAACTGTGGGGTCGGCGAGACGTTGCCCTGGCTGCCGAACCAGAGGATGCCGGCGAGCCCCATCAGCGCGCAGCCGATGACGAACACCTTGATCTTCACGAGGTTCACGTCCTTGCCGAGCGAGTCGGCGACGAGTTCGTCTTCCCGGATCGCCTTCATCGTCCGGCCGAACGGCGAGCGGCCGAGGCGCTCCAAGACGAGGTAGAAGCCGACGAGGAAGACGGCGAGGACGGCGATGTACCCCCAGCCGATGAGGATCGGGTGCGAGATGCCGAGCCCGTCGTTCCCGAAGACGCCGAAGACGAGGTCGCCGAACGCGGTCGGCGTCCCCGCCTGTCCGTCGACGAGGAACAGGTCGCGGACGGGGTTGTCCGGCATTCCCATCCCGCGGCCGCCGCCGGTCCCGGCCCCGATCGTGTCGCGCAGGAAGTTGTCGAAGGCGCTCGACTGGAGCGACAGGCGGACGATCTCGGAGAGCCCGAGCGTCACGATGGCGAGGTAGTCGGCCTTGAGCCGGAGCGCCGGCAGGGCGGCCACCGCCCCGAGCAGCGCCGCCATCACCATCCCTGCGACGATCCCGACCGGGAGCGGCAGCCCGAGTCCGGGGGGACCGAACGCGGGGTCGGGCGACCGGACGACCATCCCCATCGTGTACACGCCGACGGCCATGAAGCCGGCGACGCCGATGTTGAAGAGGCCGGTGTACCCCCACTGGAGGTTCAAAGCGAGCGCGGTGAGCGCGTAGACGATCCCGAGGAACGTCAGCGTCTCCATGAGGCCGACGACGCTGTTGAGCCCGTTGGTGAACGTCAGCAGCGTCGCGGCCGCGTAGATGGCGAGCAGCGTCCCGACGACGAGCCCGAGGTCGCTCTCCCGGGCGGCCTCGACGACCGCCGCCGTCGCGCTCTCGGGCGCGTCGGGCGCGCCTTCGGACGGTCCGGACGCGGAGCCGTCGGGGGCGTTCGCGTCGCTCATGTGGTCGTCACCCCTCCGAAGAGCCCCTCGGGACGCAACAGCAGCATGAGGATCATCACGCCGAACGCCGCGGCCTGGTTGAAGTCCGAGGGGATCCAGATCGTCGACGTGGTGAACACGATCCCGATGACGAGGCCGCCGGCGATGGCGCCGTAGATGGAGCCGATCCCGCCTAAGATTACGGCCGCGAAGATCAACAGCAGGAGGAGCCAGCCGAAGTCGAACTGGATCGTCCCGCGGAGCAGCACGTAGAGGTAGCCGGACGCGCCCGCGAGCCCGCCGCCGATGATCCACGTGGCGGTGACGACGCGCTCGGCCGGGATCCCCGTGATGAGCGCGAGGTCCTTGTTGTCGGCCATCGCCCGCATCGCGGTCCCGAGTTTCGTGTGCTGGAGCATCCCGTGCATCGCGAGCATCAGGCCGACCGCGGCCACGAGGATGGTGAGCTCGTGCGCGTCCACCGAGAGCCCGAGCGGATCGAACGCGATGTTCGACGCGTCGACGCTGGCGGTGATCCCCCGGCGGTCGGAGCCGTAAACGAACTGGAGCAGGTAGCGGACGATCAGCGCCGCGCCGATGGAGGCGATGAGCAGCGAGATCCCGTCGCGGTCACGCATCGGCTTGTAGAACGCGCGGTCGAGCGCGACCGCGAGCAGCGCGGTGACGACGAACGCCGCGACCAGCCCCACGAGGATCGCCCCGGGCGTCGTGAGGATGTGCGCGCCGATGTCGCCCGGCGAGGCGTTGCCGGCGTCGCGGACGGTCAGGAGCGCGCGGACCGGTACCTCGCCGAACCCGGCGATGAGGAACGCGACGCCCCACCCGGAGAACGCGCCGACGCTGACGAGGTCCCCGTGCGAGAAGTTCGCGAACGAGAGGATGCTGTACGTCATCGAGAGCCCGATACCGGCGAGCCCGATGACGAGGCCGATGACGACGCCGTTCCAGAGGTTCGAGCCGAGCCGCTCGACCGAGATCGACCCCCCGATCGGGCCGAGGCCGACCCCCGCGACCTTCGCCGCGAGGTCGACCGCGAGCAGGGCGCCGAAGAGGGCGACGATGAGGAGCCCCGGCCGGGCCCGCGCCGAGTCGACGATCGACGAGTCAGTTGTTCCCATGTGTACGTCTCACTGGCACAGGGTGGGTCTCCGAGCGGTAAATAACTCGCTGTTCGGACAAAAGTCGATACCTCGAAAGCGCCTGACAGCTGTGGCGGCCCCGGCGGAGTTCTCGGAGCCGCGCCTCGGTGGTTTTATAATCCGCGTCAGTCCCCGCCCGCGGCTCGCGCGTGGCGGCGCGCGTCCTCGGGCGACTGCCCCTCGCGCACCAGCGCCTCGACGAACAGCTCGCCGGCCTTGTACGACGACCGGACCATGGCGCCCGACGCGCAGTAGAGGAAGTCGAACTCCTCCTCGGCGACCCGCCGCCACGTGTCGAAGGCGTCCGGGTGGACGTACTCGAAGACGTCGAGGTGCGAGCGCGACGGCTGGAGGTACTGGCCGAAGGTGACCACGTCGACGCCGACCTCGCGGAGGTCGCCGAGCGTCCGGTACACCTCGTGGTCGTACTCGCCGACGCCGAGCATGAGGCTCGTCTTCGTGTGAACCTCGGACTCGCGGTCGACCCGGTCGAGGACGGCGAGCGACTGCTCGTAGCTCGCTCGGCGGTCCCGGACCGGCCACTGGAGCCGCTCGACCGTCTCGACGTTGTGCGCGATCACGTCCGGCTCCGCGTCGACGATGCGGTCGATCGCCTCGGGGTCACCCTGGAAGTCCGGGATGAGCGTCTCGACGAGGATCTCCGGGTCGCGGCGCTTGATCTCGCGGATCGTCTCCGCGAAGTGCGCCGAGCCGCCGTCCGCGAGGTCGTCGCGGTCGACGGAGGTTAAGACGACGTAGTCGAGCCCGATCTCCGCGACCGCGTCCGCGACGTTCGCCGGCTCGTCGGGGTCGAGCGGCTCCATCCCGCCCGTCTCCACGTCACAGAAGTTACAGCCGCGCGAGCAGCGGTCGCCCATCAGCATGAACGTCGCCGTGCCGGGGCCGTCCTCCCCAGACCAACATTCGCCCATGTTCGGGCAGTTCGCCTCCTCGCAGACCGTGTGGAGGTCGCGGTCGCGGAGGGCGGACTTGATCTCGGTGAACCGACTCCCGGACGGCGGGCGCGACTTCAGCCAGTCCGGCTTCCGGCGGCCGCGTTGCATGGTCGACCCTTGGCGTCCGAGCGCAAAAGCGTGCGGGTCGCGGGGGTCGCGCGCAGCGGACTCGACTCGCCCCGACGGCCCTACGCCTCCGGGACGAAGACGTTCATCGACGGCGTCTGGATCCCCTGGAACTTGTTCTTCCAGTTGTACGCGATGTTCAGCACGCGCCGCCGGTTCCCCGGGGGTCCCGTCACCACGCTCACGGAGGTCCCGTCCTCCGGGATCTCGACGCGCGTGTCCTCCCACTCGAAGCCCGCGAGCAGCTCCGAGGGGTTCTCGACCGTCACCGTCCCGCTGTTCTTGTTCACCTCGTAGAGGCGGTAGGAGTCGGTTTCGAGCAGCCGCTTGATCTCGTCGAGGTCGTCGTCGAAGTGCTCGTCGAGCGCGTCGGCCGTGTGGTAGCCGCAGACGATCAGGTGCGCGAACGTCTCGACGTTGCGCGGGTTCTGCTCGGCGGCCCGCAGGTGATCGAAGTACGCCAGCTTCTCCTCGCGGTCGAGTTCGAGGATCTCTGTGACGATCCGGGCCGCCTCCCGCTCCGTCTCCGTCGCGTCCGGGTCGGCGAGCACCTCGTCGGCCCGCGACCCCGTGTTCTGTCCCCGTGACACGTCGAGGACGTTCTTGAGGTGTTTCGCGCGGTCGTACACCGCCGACTTGTACGACCAGTCGCGGACGTCGTCCGGGTAGTCGTCGAACTGCCGGAGGAGCGCCTCGCGGTCCTCGGGGAACCCGATCTCCTCGCGGAAGTCGCTCCACGCCGTGGCGCCCTCGAACAGTTCGAACTGCGTCAGGGTGTCCTGTCCGAGGTTCGCCCGCGTGCCGCCGCTCGCGACGAACTTCGCCTCGACGAACGTCTCCCCGTCGGCGGCGTCGACGATCAGGTCGCCGAGCGAGTCGTAGGAGTTGCCGGCGTGGCGCATCCCAGTCAGATCCGGGAAGTCCGCCTCGATTCGCTCGGCGAGCGACTCCGCGAGGTCGAGCCGCCCCGCCTCGACCAGCTCCTCGTCCGGCTCCTCGCCGTTCACGAGCTGCGCCGTCAGCTTCTCCGTGGCCTCGACCCAACCGCGCTCGTGTTTGCCCATGTGGTGTGTCGGTCGGAGCGTGGTGAATAAAAAGGCACGCAGGCGACGGGCCGGCGGCCTACTCGTTGACGAGCAGGAGCTTTCCGACGAACTCCCCGGCCTCTGCGCGACGGTGCGCGTCGGCCACGTCCGCGAAGGCGTACCGATCGTCGACGTGCGGCGCGATCGCGCCCTTGTCGACGAGCGCGGCCATCGTCTCGAGCTCCCGCCCGATGCGCGCTTGGCCGTCGCCCGCCAGCACCGGGTGGATGACGAGGACGACGCCCAGCTCCAGCGAGGTGGCGTGCATCGGCGACAGGTCGACGCCGTCGGCGTCGCTCGATTCCGTCGTGACCACCGAGCCGTAGGGACGGACCGCCTCGAACGCCGTGTTCAGGTGATCGTCGCCGACCGGGTCGAAGACGACGTCGAAGCCGGCGCCGTCGGCGTGTTCGTCGACGTACGACTCGACGCTGGTCCCCGTGTAATCGACTGTCGCGTCGGCGCCGAGGTCAGCCGCGAGCGACCGCTTCTCGGCGGTCGACCCGGTCGCGGTGACCGTCGCGCCGAACCAGTCGGCGAGCTGGACGCCGACGTGGCCGACGCCGCCCGTCGCGCCGTACACCAGCACGTCCTCGCCGACGTCGACGGTGGCCTTGTCGGCGAGCATCTCCCACGCGGTCAGGGCGACGACGGGGAGCGCGGCGCTGTCTTCGAGCGGGATCGACTCGGGGGCGTGCGCGAACGTCCCCGCGTGGCCGACGACGTAGTCGGCGAGCGCGCCCTGCCGCCCCGCGCCGCCGGGCATCCCGTACACCTCGTCGCCCGGCTCGAAGGCGTCGACCCCCTCGCCGACGGCGTCGACGACGCCGGCCACGTCGCAATGGAGCGTCGCCGGGAACTCCGGCGCGAAGTCGGGGATGTGGCCGCCGCGGATCTTGTAGTCGACCGGGTTGACGCTGGAGGCGACGACCTCGACGCGGACCTCGCCCGGCTCGGGGTCGGGCACCGCGACGCGGCGTCGCTCGAAGACGTCCGGACCGCCGAACTCGTCTATCACGTACGCGTCCATCTCGGAGTTCATCTCGGATCGACGTTGGCGACTCCCCGGGGAATATCCGGCGTCGGGGGAGAGCCGTGTGGGCTTTTATCGGAGAACCTATTTCATCAACTTGAGAGAATGCTACTCAATTGTTTCAATTATTGATGCTGGTGTGGTATCGTCTACTGTATCGGTAATATCGTCAAGTATTCCCGTGAGTGAATCCGGCTGAGAATCATTGGAACCGATTATCTTAGCGGTTGTCCTTACTAATACGTCAGACTGTAAACCAAACTTAGAGGCCATTTGTGTGATTATGACTTTCCCATTTAGCCGACTATAGTCTTGGTCTGTAATAGAGTTAGACACGTCATTGCGGACATCTCCAATCATTTCTGAAATCCGTTCTTTTTTGACACTTGTTACCTCATCGATCCGTTCAGATACGGCCTCTTCTGTTACCTCTTCAAACATAGTTGACTTCCCCACACCGTTAGGTCCGGCAACGACCATTAATTTAGGAACATCAGAACACTCCACAGATCGAATTTCACCGACATCGTTCAGCGAAAATTCTCTCAAGGGCATACCATGTAATAAGAAAGAGTGACAGTATTTTTAATATTTTTATACCACGTATAATACTAATCTTTATTTAGCTAATAATAATAAAATATTTTGGAAATTAATTTTATCAAAGTATATTATCAGAGGAGTTCACAAAGAAGGCGTACAACAGGAAGAGCCTAGGCCGAGATGTCAACCGTCCCGCGAATGATGACGCGAAACTTGTCAGTGAACTCTGCCTCCATCGACGGTCAGTCGCTCGGGACGAATCCCCGATTCGGCGTCACGGTTCCTGACTTCAGGGCGAGTTGACTGTCGCCCGTCCGCCGAGACGACTGTAGGCCCCGACGGACGTACCTCCATCCGACGTTCTTCGCGCCGACGTAGTCCGCGTTCCCCGTCTCACCACACGATTGGCACTCGAACTCCGAGCGCGCGATTCGGTTCCCTTCGCTCGTGTGACCGCACTCCGGGCACCGCCGACTCGTGTTCTCCGGTGACACGTACACGACACGGAGCCCCTCCGCGTCCGCTTTGGACTCTACCATGTCCACGAGCTGTCGATGCGCCCACTGGTGGAACTCCTTCACCCGAGGCGCACGGTCTCGGATGTGCCGGAGGTTCTCGAAGGCGATGTACTCGCAGTCGTATTCAAGGGCCTCGTCGATGATGTCGTTGGCGACCTCGTGAAGCGTGTTCCGGACGTGTCGCGATTCCCGCCCACTCATCTGTTGAATCGTTCGGTGCGCGGACTGTGTACCTGTCCGTTGGAGCCGACCGCGGATCCGCTCGAACTCTCGGTGTCGGTGCCGGAGTTCGTCACCGGATGCGAAGTACGCTGTCGAGGTGGTCGCGATGTTTGCGATACCGAGATCGACCCCGAGAACTGTCCTGTCCTCGGTGTCATCTCGTATCTCGGCTCGTTTCTTGGGCTTGGGTTTCCGGAACCCCAAGTGAATGTAGTACCCACCATCGCGCCGTGAGAGTGTGGATTCGGTGATCTCCCACGCCTCGCTGTCGAGGTACTGGTATTGGTATCCGTTCTCGTCGTCCGGCAGCACGAGTTCACATCGGATACGGTCTCCGACTGTAGAAAGAGAGACGGTTCCGTCGTCGAACAACGTCATCGTGCGCGTGTCGTACTTCACCGTGTCTGCCGTGAACTCCGGCCGAGAGGTGGCGTAATCCTCTTCGAGAGCTTCGATATCATCGATGCCGCTGAGTGCCGCTGCGGCTTGATGAGTGGCGAGTATCGTGTGTTGGCTCCCGAGACGTGTCTCTTCTCGCACCTCGTCGTAGGCGAGCTTTTGAAGACGTGTTTTCCGCGCTTCATTTGCTCTCCATCCGATACGACTGCTGATGTTACAGGCGCGTTTCCACTCAGAGATGGTGGTGTCGAGCAGCGTTCTCTGCTCGCTGGTGAGAGTTAGGCGAGTAATTGCGGTACGTCTCAGGTACTCGTCCGCCACGTCTCTCGATACCGCAGTATGGTACTTAGTGATTATCTCGTGTCACGGGAACTTCACTGCCCTCACCGAGTTCGCTGATCAGAACTCTTCGCGAAACGTACTCTCGAGGACGTGAAAGTGAGGAGAATAAGAAAAGCCTGAGGGGGGATTTGAACCCCCGGTCTCGTCCTTACCAAGGACGCGCTTTACCGCTAAGCTACCCAGGCACGCAACCAGTCGTTGACCGGATTCGACTTTAGGGGTTTCGATTCGTGGGCGCGGCGTCAGGGGATCGACTCCGCTTCGTCGTCCGCCGGTCAGCGGTCGGTCGCGCTGACCGCCCGCTCCGAGATGTCCGCGATGCGGTCGGCGGTCGCGTCCGGCAGCGCGCGGCCCGCTGGCGGGAACTCGCCGTCGCAGTCGGCGGCGAGGTCGCGGGCGTACGCGAGCAGTTCCTCGGGCGGGTCGCCGCCGACGGCGGTGGTGCCGGCGACGACGGCGAGTTCGAGGGCGTCTACCTCCAGGTTGCGGTCGAGTCCGGCCGCCGTCTCGGCGTCCGTGCCCTCGCGGTCGCGGAGCGTCTGGTCGCGGCCGAACGCGCGCACCACGTCGACGGCGGGGCGGGCGGCGTCGGTACACGCGAGCAGCGAGAAGCCGCGAGAGACGAGCACGTCGGCGGCGAGGATCTCCATGTCGGCGTCGATGTCGGCCGCGGCGGTCGCCGCCGTCACCCACGGCTCCTCGCGGGCCACCGTGCGAGTGAGGCGTAACCCCTCGTAGATGAGCTGCACGCCCGCGGCGCGGTCGGCCACGTCGCCGAGGTCGACGTCGGGCTCCAGCGCGCGAGCGGTGACCAGCGCCAGCACGCCGGGCGTCACCGCCGCGTCGAGGAGCCGGTCGTCGAGGGCCTCGCGGAGCTGTTCGGGTTCGACGTCCGCGAGCGCATCGCGCGCGGCGTCACGCGCTCGCGCGGCATCGTCCATTGCCGTTCGGTAGACGAGCGAAGGGCAAAGACCTTTGGAAACGAACGGGATCCCGTCACGTGATCCGCACCCGAACCGACGGCGACGTGCGCGTCGTCACGCTCGACCGTCCCGAGGCGCGCAACGCGCTGCGACCCGCGGACCTGACCGCTCTCCGCGAGGCGTTCGACGGGGCCGAAGGCGACGGCCACCCGCCGGTCACGTACCTCCGCGGCGCGGGCGACGCCTTCTGCGCCGGCGCCGACCTCGACGCGGTCGCCGCGCTCGACGACCCGGCGGCGTTCGCCCGGCGGGGACAGCGGGCGGCCGCCGCGATCGAGGACTCTCCCTCGACCGTCGTCTGCGGGATCGACGGCCCGGCGCGCGGCGGCGGCGTGGAGCTGGCGCTGGCGGCGGACGTGAGAGCCGCGACCCCGCGAGCGACGCTGGGCGAGCCCGGCGTCTCCCTCGGGCTGTTCGGCGCTTGGGGCGGCACGGTCAGGCTTCCGCGCGTCATGGGCGAGGGTGACGCGCTGGACTTCGCGCTTTCGGGACGGGTCCTCGACGCGGAGGCCGCGCTGCGGACCGGGCTCGTTTCTCGGGTCGTCGACGACCCGCGCTCGGTGGCCGACGAGATCGCGGCGGGCGAGGCCGATGCGCTCGCGGCGATCAAGCGCCGGATCCGGGACCGGCGTGAGAGCGGGACGCAGGAAGATGCGGAGGCCGCGGCGTTCGCCGACCTTCACGACGCGCACGCGGCGGAGATCGCGCGACTGCGGGGAGAGTGAGCGACGAAGCGGCGACGGAGGCAACGACGTACCGCAGTCCCGATGTGACAGACTTAAGTAAGTCTCCGACCAACGCCAAGATGCGAAGCACGCACCGGTAGTGTAGTGGTATCACGCAACCTTGCCATGGTTGCAACCCGAGTTCAAATCTCGGCCGGTGCATTTTCCGAGCGAAGCGAGGAAAATCGCCGAGAGAGATTTGAACTCAGAAAGACGCAGCCCGCGCAGCGAACGGAGTGAGCGAGCAGGACCGTCTTTCCCTAGTTCAAATCTCGGCCGGTGTATCTTCTCAAACGTAGTGAGAAAACTCACCAAGAGAGATTTGAACGCTATCAGTTATTTATAAATCGACGGTAGATCGGCGGAACACACCTCCAAAGCCCCAGCCGCGAGGCGGACGCACACTCGCTGTCGCCCGAAAATCAGAGATTTTCGGGATGACGAGAGAGCTTTGCTCTCTCGAACCACGCTCCTCACTCGGTCGCTACCGCTCCCTCGTTGCGGTGCTTGCATCGTCTGCGCCCGCCTCGCGGCTGCCCCTTTGAGTCCCACCCCGCCCAGCACCGCACAGCACCTCACACCTCCCCAACCTCGTCGCTGGCACCCTCCGCTTCGCTCCGGGAGCCAGCGACTCCCTCGCGCGTGCTGCTCGGCCGCAGGGCGGCCTCGCAGGCACGCGCCACCGCCACGTTCATTTATAACTATCTCACACCGGGTCACAGTGCCATTTAAATACCGTCCGCGTTCGCGGCCGTGCCGCTCGTGACCGCGGCGCAAACGTCGGGCGGGCGGCGCTGACGCGGACAGACCCCGTCCGTTTAACAGCGCGTGCGTCCTCTGTTCGCGTATATGGTCGAGATTCTTCTCCTCGTCGGGATCGCGGTGGCGGCGTTCGTCGGATACAACATCGGTGGGGCGACGACGGGGCCTGCGTTCGGGCCGGCCGTCGGCGCGGACGTGTTGTCGAAGGCGGGCGCGGCGGCGCTGATGTCGGTGTTCTTCTTCGTCGGCGCCGGGACGCTGGGCCAGCGCGTGGTGACGACGCTGGGCGAGGACCTCGTCACCGGCGCGAACGTGTTCACGCTGGAGACGAGCATCATCGTCCTCTTCTTCATCGGCGGCGCGCTGTTCGTCGGCAACTTCGCCGGCGTGCCGGCGTCGACGTCGATGACGGCGGTCGGCGCCATCGCGGGGCTGGGCATCGCGACGGACACCCTCGACTGGGCGGTGATGGGCGAGATCGCGATCTGGTGGCTCGTCGCGCCGATCATCGGGTTCTGGGTGTCCGGCGTCGTCGGTCGCTACTTCTACTCGGCGATCGACCGCTGGGTGGCGATCGAAAGCACGGAGGGCGCGCTGTTCGAGCTCGACCGCTCCGGGCTCATTCCGCGGCCGGTCCTCGGCCCGAACACGACGCGCCGGGAGCTGACGGGCGGGGTCGTCGTCATCGCCATCGGCTGCCTGATGGCGTTCTCCTCGGGCACCTCGAACATCGCGAACGCCATCGCGCCGCTCGTCGCGCTCGACGGCGTGGAGATGACGCCGATGATCCTCCTCGGAAGCGCGGCGGTCGCGGTCGGCGCGTTCACCATCGCCCGCCGGACGCTCGACACGCTCGGCAACGACATCACCGACCTCCCGCTGACGGCCGCCATCGTCGTCGCGGTCGTCTCCTCGGGGATCGTCATCAGCCTCTCGGCGGTCGGCATCCCCGCCTCGTTCGTGATCATCGCGACGATGTCGATCGTCGGGCTCGGCTGGGGCCGCGCGACCCGCACGGTGACCGTGCGACAGGGGATCAGCGGCGAGAAGGAGCCGACGGTCTCGGTCGGCGCGCTCGCGGCCGACGAGATGCCGGAGATCGGCGAGGGCGACGCGAGCGATGTCCCCTCGGCGTCGGACCTGTTCAATCCGGCCACGAGCGCGCGGGTCGTGCTGATGCAAAACGTCGTGCCGATCCTCTCGACGGTGGGCGCGCTGGTGACGTTCACCGCGCTCTTCGCGTTCGTCTGGTAGGCGGCCTCCGCGGGCGCCGGGCGGTGCCCGCTACCTGTCGAGGGGCGCTCGCTACCTGCCGAACCGGCGCTGTCGGTCCTGGAAGTCCAAGACTGCGCGGAGGTACTCCCGCCTGCGGAAGTCGCGCCAGTTCACGTCGGTGAAGTAGAGCTCGGCGTACACCGACTGCCAGATGGCGAAGTCGGAGAGCCGCTCGGCGCCCGTCTTGATGACCAGGTCGGGCTCCTCGGGGAACAGCAGCCGCTCTGCGATGTCCGTCTCGTCGATCGCCTCGGGCCTCACCTCGCCGGCCGCGACGTCGCTCGCCAGGTCGCGGACCGCGCCGGCGAACTCCGCCTTGCCGCCGAGGCCGACCAGGATCCGAACCGGTGCGTCGGCGTCGTCGTCAGCGGCGGCGCCCGCCGCGGGGTCGCTGGCCGCCTCCGGCGAGCCGTCGTCGTCGGGACCACGGACCACCGTCTCGGCCGGCGCGTCGAGGCGGCGCAGCTCCCGGACGAGCGTCGGGGCGACCGCGCCGTCGAGGACGGAGACGGAGACGGTGACGCGCTCCGCGCCGTACTCGAACGCCCAGCCGATCGCCGACGACAGCGTGTCGAACGCGCCGTCGGCGAGGAGGTCGCGTTCGGTGAGGACCAAGGCGACGTGCGCCGGCGGCTCGGCGTCGTGGAGGCGGTGGCGCGTCGCGAGGTAGGCGTCGTAGAGACCCACGTGGGGAGGATCCGGTCGCGCATATAAATGGCTTCCCGCCGACGAGGGATTTAATTCGCCGACGCACCTACCTTGGGTAATGGCAGACAGCTACGGCGGGGTGTTCGGCGCGATCCCCTACGCGTTCCGCGCGACCGAGTCGTGGACCATGCGCGCGTACGCCGCGCTCGGCGCGCTGGCGGCCGGGTTCGTCGCGCTCGTCGTCACGCTCGCCCTCGTCGTCTGGATGGGCGAGACCGTCTCGGCGACCGGTGGGACGTTCCTCTTCTCGCGGTCGCTGTTCGTGGTCGCCGGGCTCGGCGCCGTCGGCCCGCTGCTCGCGCCGATCCTGTTCGTCGCCCGCCGCCACCGCCGCGGCGACCGGGTCGCGGCCACCTACGACCGGTGGATGGGCGTCGCCGGCTTCCTGTTCCTGCTCTCTTTATACCTCGGGATGGTCATCTCGGCGCCCGAGGGACTCAGGGACCCGACCGACTCCGCCGTGATCGGCGCGCTGTACGCGCTCCCGCAGCCGGCCGGGTTCGTCCCGCCCGTCGCGGCGGCGCTCGCCGTCTTCGCGACGCACTTCCGACTTCGCGGCGGGTCGGATGAAGGCGCGACGCCGGGCGGCGACGCGGCGGTCGACGACGAGACGGTCGACGGCCGCGACTCGACCGACCCCGGCGAGTCGACGTGAGCGGCCTCCCGCCCGTCGCGGCTCGAAAGCCGGAAGTCGCCCGAGCGTCTACCCGGCCGCAATGACCGACGAGAAGGAGAGCACGTTCCTCGTCACGCACGTCGAGAGCGACTCGGCCGTGCTGAAGGACGTCCACGACGGGCAGGTACACACGCTGAGCTCGAACCCCGGCCTCGACGTCGACGACGCCGTCGAGGCGACCGTCGCCCCCGACCCGCCGATGGAGGTCACCTATCAGGTGATCGAGGTCGCGGAGCGCCGGTCGCTGTCGATCGAGGAGAGCCCGGAGCCGCCGACCGTCCACGAGCGCGAGCTCGCCGCCGAGACGCCCACCGGGGAGCTCGCCCGCGAGGAGCGCGCGGGCGTCGGCGAGGTCCATGTCCTGACGCCGCCGGAGTCGGAGACGGAGGCGGCGGTCGACGACGTGATCGACGACCGCGAGGGGACGCTCTCGCGGGCGGCCCGGCTCGGCGTGAACCGCGTCGAGATCCGGTCGGAGCCCGGCGTCGTGGCGGTCCGATACCTCCCGTAGCGGAGGCGACCGGGACGCCGCAGCCTCGCAGATAAGAAGGCTTATTCGCGCCCGCGGAGGAAGCGGTATTTATGGTAGCGATCGAGGTGCCGGAGGTCAACTACACCGACTACTCGAACCGGCAGCTCGCGGCGGTGCCGCTCGCGTTTCTGGTCCTCGCATTGGCGATCATCGGCGGCTGGTTCGTGGCCACCGGTGCGCCGGCGAACATGGGACTAGAGTTCACCGGCGGCGTCGAGCTGCGAGTCGCAGCGGACGGAGGAAACGTCGAACAACAAGTTCAGACAGCGTTTGACCGCGAGCCTGACGCGGTCCGGACGATCCCCGGCGACGACGTCGTCGTCGTCACGTTCCAGGCGGCCGAAGACGACCCGGAGGGGCTCGCGAGCGACCTCCAGGACCAGGCGGAGGCGGCGGGACTGACGACGACCGCGGTCGACCAGGTGTCGCCGAGCTTCGCGAGCGACACCGCGCGTACCGCCCTCTTCGGCGTGGCGCTCGCGTTCCTCGGGATGAGCGTGCTCGTGTTCGCGCTGTTCCGGACGTTCGTTCCCTCGCTCGCGGTCGTCGCGTCCGCGTTCTCCGACCTCGTGATACCGGTCGCGGCGATGAACCTCCTCGGTATCCAGATGACGCTCGGGACGATCGCGGCGCTGCTGATGATCATCGGCTACAGCGTCGACTCGGACATCCTGTTGAACGACTCCGTGCTGCGCCGCACCGGCGAGTTCTACGAGTCGGTCAGCCGCGCGATGCGGACCGGGGTGACGATGACGCTCACCTCCATCGCCGCGATGGTCGTGATGGCGGTCGTCGCCTCGGTGTTCGGCGTCGGGCTCCTCCGTGACATCGGGATCATCCTCTCGGTCGGGCTGTGCGCCGACCTGATGAACACGTACCTGTTGAACGTCTCGCTGCTTCGCTGGTACAAGTTCGAGGGGGTGGCCCGGTAATGCTCGAACCGATCAAGGAGAACTGGCGGATCCTGCTGCTCGTCCTCGTCGTGATCGGGTCGACGGTGACGTTGTTCGGCCCCGGGTTCGGTCCGGAGCCGGCGCCCGGCGAGAGCGCGAGCGAGGCCAAACAGGGGATCACGAACCTCCAGTACGGGCTCGATCTCGCGGGCGGCACGCGCGTCCGCGCGCCGCTGTCGGGATACACCGCCACAGACGTGGCGCTCGGGGGTGAGAGTCCAGAGGCGGTCGCGGAGGCGGTCGCGGCCGAGTTGGACAACGCCTCCACGCGGGACATCGGCGTCGTTCCCGACGAGAGCGCGGTGGAGGTCACGGAGCCGTCCGTGACCGAGTCCCAGTTCCGCGCGGCGATGGACGCCGCCGGCTACGAGTACGACGGGATCCGCTCGGGCGTCACCGAGGAGACGCGAGAGGCGACGATAGAGATAATCCAAGGGAAGATCAACGAGGCGGGCCTCTCCGGCGGGAGCGTTCAGCAGGTCCAGTCGATCACCGGCGAGTACTTCATCCTCGTCGAGGTGCCGGGGCAGGGCCGGCAGGAAGTGATCGACCTCCTCGAGGACCGCGGGACCGTTCGGATCGACATCGCGTACCCCGACGGGAACGGCACCGCGGTCCAGGAGGGGGCGCTGATCCAAGACGACTTCGAGGAGATCGGGACCGCGACGCAGAGCGACCGCGGCACCGGAGCGTACGTGCCCGTTACCGTCCGCAACACCGCCGAAAGCGGGCAGTCGCCGGCACACGCCTTCCAAGACGCCGTGGCGCGGCGCGGCTTCGCCGACGCCTACCAAACCCAGGCGGACCGATGCGGATACAACTCGGAGACCGGGGAACTCGAGAACTCGAACCCGTGTCTGCTGCTCGTCGTCGACGGCGAGGTCGTCAACTCCTTCGGGATGGCCCCCGACCTGGCCGACAGCATGGCCGCCGGGTCGTGGGCTGAAACGGGGAACTTCCGGCTCACGACCGGCGAGTTCACCGAGGCGCAGACCATCTCGCTGAACCTCCGCGCCGGCGCGCTCCCGGCCGACCTCGACATCAGCGGCGAGGGGACCTCCTCGTCCATCTCGGCCTCGCAGGGGGAGAACTTCCGGACGTACTCGCTGATCATCGGCGTGCTCTCGGTGTTCGCCGTCGCCGGGATGGTGTTCCTCCGCTACCGGGAACCGCGGGTCGCCCTGCCGATGATCGTCACGGCGCTGGCCGAGGTGTACGCCCTGCTCGGGTTCGCGGCGCTGCTCGGTTACCCGCTCGAACTCGCGGTGATCGCCGGCTTCATCGCCGTGGTCGGGACCGGGGTCGACGACCTCGTCATCATCGCCGACCAGGTGATGAGCGAGGGCGACGTGAGCTCCCGGACGGTGTTCAACTCGCGCTTCCGTCAGGCGTTCTGGGTCATCGGCGCGGCCGCGGCCACGACCATCATCGCGATGTCGCCACTGATGGTGCTGTCGCTCGGGGACCTCTCCGGGTTCGCCATCTTCACCGTCCTCGGCGTGCTGATCGGCGTGCTGATCACCCGCCCCGCGTACGGCGACATCCTGCGCCGCCTGCTGACGGTCCGCTGAACCGCTCGGGACTCGCTGCCGTCTGGTTCTATTCTGAATCCGACGTTCGATCAGTTATCTCGCGTGTAAAACACCGTTTTTCTTGTTCGTGATCTCGGATGGGCCGCCGCTAGAGATCAGTCAAAAAATGAACGACGACCCGACAAACTATTAATTTAGACCGATCAAAACCGTCTATGCCCACCGACGCCGTCGAAGATTATCTCAAGGCGATCTATCGGATCGAGTCGCGGGCGGGGCCGCCCGTCTCCACCTCGCAGATCGCGGAGGCGCTCGACAAGACCCCCGCGACCGTGACGAGCATGGTGGAGACGCTCTCCGACCGGGGGCTGCTCTCCCGCGAGAAGTACAAGGGCGTCGAGCTCACGCCCGCCGGCGAGGTCGCCGCGCTGGAGGTCGTGCGCCGGCACCGGCTCATCGAGGCGTTCCTCGCCGAGCAGCTGGACTACGAGGCGACCGAGGTCCACGCCGAGGCCGACGCGCTCGAACACCACGTCAGCGAGGAGTTCACGCGGCGCGTCGAGAGCCTCCTCGACTACCCCGCCGCCGACCCGCACGGTGACCCGATCCCCCCGGCGGACCTGTCGACGCCGGAGGACGCCGGCACCGCGCTCGTCGCGGCCCTGGAGCCCGGTGAACGGGGGACCGTCGCCCGCATCAGCGACCGCGACCCCGACGTGTTGGAGTTCCTCGTCGACGCGGGGATCACCCCGGGCACGACCGTCGAGGTCGTCGACGTGGCCTCGTTCGGGCTGGTCACCGTCCGGACGAGCGACGGCGACGAACACGGGCTGCCGGAGGCGGTCGCGGACCGCGTGTACGTCCGCCGCGCCGCGGAGTCGAGCGCCGCCGGCGACGGGCAGGAGGCGAGCGACGCATGACGAGCTACGTCGAGATCCTCGTCGTCGCGTTCGCCGCCCAGCTCGCGGTGCTTCCGGGCGAGAAGGTCCAGCTGATGATCGCCGGGCTCGCGACGAAGTACGATCCGAAGATCGTCGTCGCCGCGGCCGGCTCCGCGTTCGCCGGGTGGACCGCCGTCGAGATCGCCTTCGGGCAGGCCCTCCAGTCGGCGCTGCCGCCGCTCGCGCTCAACGCCGCGACCGCGGTCCTGTTCTTCCTCTTCGCGGTGCTCCTGTACCGCTCCGCCCCGCCCCGCGGAACGAGCCCCGAGGCGGAGCGCACGGACGGCGGGATGGCCGCGTTCGACGACCTCTCGCTGCCGGGGCGGCTCGACCGATACTCGGGGTCGCTCGGCGGCTTCCTGCCCATCTTCGCGCTCACCGCGACCGGGGAGTTCGGGGACAAGACCCAGCTGGTCACGATCGGCTTGGCCGTCCAGTACGGCGCGACCTCCGCCATCTGGGTCGGCGAGATGCTCGCGATCATCCCGGTGAGCATCGCGAACGCGTACTTCTTCCACAAGTTCGCCGGACGGGTCGATATGCGGCTCGCGCACCTCGGCTCCGCGCTGCTGTTCGCCTTCTTCGGCGCGGACACCGTGCTGGCGATCGCGACCGGCTTCTCGGTGTGGGAGACGTTCGTCGGGGCGGTCGGCGGGCTCGTTGCCGGACTGTTCTGAGCGCTCCCGCTGCGGACGCTCTCGAACCGGCTCAGAACTCGTCGAGCGCCGACTGCTCGGCGGCCGCGAGAACGTCGTCGCAGGTCGCCCACGACGCGCGCGCGCAGTCGGGGAGACCGCCCGTATCAGCGACGTACTCGCGGAGGAACGACCGCGTCGCGGGGTCGCTGGGATAGCCGCTCCCGAGGTCGCCATACCCGGCGTACTCCGCGTCGATGGCGGCCATCCGCTCGTCGCGGGCCACCTTCGCGACGACGCTCGCGGCGCCGACGACCGGGTCGTCCGCGTCGGCGCCGTGCGCGGCCGTCACGTCGACCGACGGGAGCGGTTCGCCGTCCACTGAGGCGTCGTTTTCGCCCTCGTCCTCGACGAACTCGCGGAGGCGCCGCGCGAACCGCCCCTCGCTGGTGTCGCCCGCGTCCGCGACGACGCGGACCGGTTCGTCGATATCGGTCGCAACGGTCCCGGAAAGTGCGATTCGCGCCGCCCGTGCCTGTCCACGGACGGTAAGCGTGTTCATGTCCGTGTCGGGTCGGTCGATCTCCGCGGGATCGACGAAGGCGACGCCGACGGCGACCCGCTCGAGCGACGCGATCTCGTCGTCGATCTCCTCGCGCCGAGCCGGCGCGATCCGCTTCGAGTCGTCAACGCCGGCCGGCAGGCTCGCTGGGTCGGCGATCACCGCGGCCGCGACCATCGGTCCCAAGGCGGGCCCCTTGCCGGCCTCGTCGACGCCGAGGTACACGCGTGGCTGGTGGGCGTGCGAGGGGAAATACCTTCAGAAAGGGCGAGGCCTCAGTCGAGCAGGACCGCGCTGACCTGGCCGGTCTGGCCGGGGCGGGAGGTGACGCGGGCGCGGCCGGCGGACGTCTCGATGATGGCGCCCTTCGTGACGATGTTCCGGCGGGCGTAGTTGACGTTCGCGGGGTTGTCGACGACGTTCTCGATATCGGCCTCGCTGACCTCGCCGTCGTCGGCGACCTGCGCGACGTTCGTCGAGAGCGCTCGGACCTTCTTCCCCGTGCCGCGGGAGTCGATGTACTGGAGTCGCGTCTCGCCGACCGTGGTCTCGGCGGGCTCGCGGCCGAGCTGGTGGCGCTTCTTGTTCGAGGCGTGCTTGAGTCGGCCGCCGGTCCGCTTGCGCGCGGAGCGTCCCTGGTCTTTCATACGGGTACGAACAGCCAGCGAATACTTGAAGCGTTCGACTCGTCCCGGCGGGATCGGCGGCGCGAGCGGGATCAGCGCCGCGACGCGGACCGGTTGCGCGGGCCGAATCCGCGGAGCGAACCCGCTCAGGCGAACGCGCGCTCGAACGCCCGGACCCCCTCGTCGGTGCCGGCGACGACGAGCTCGTCGCCCCGCTCGATCCGCGTCTCCGGGCCCACGTCGGTGACGAGGCCATCCCCGCGCTCGACGGCGATGACGGTACAGCCGGTGGTCTCGCGGACCGCCGCCTGCCCGATCGTCCGGCCGATCAGAGCGGGGGCCTCGCTCCTGACGACCTCGACGTGCGTGTCGAGCGAGAGCACGTCCCGGTCCGTGAACACGGCCGACGCGGACATCCGACCGGTCACCGTCGAGAGGGAGAGGACGTAGTCGGCGCCGGCGCGGTGCATCTTCGGGACGCTCTCGGGGTCTTCGACCCGCGCGAGCAGCTCCACGTTCGGCGCCAGGTCGCGGACCACGAGCGTCGAGAACTCGGCCGTCGTGTCGTCGGGAAGGGTGAGGACGACGGTTCGCGCGTCGGCGACGCCGGCCTCCCGCAGCGTCTCCGGGTCGGTCGCGTCGCCGACCACGTCGATCGCCTCGCCGCCGTCGCGGTCGACGACGGTCACCGGGAGGTCCGCCGCTTCGAGAGCGTTCGCGACGGTCTTTCCGACCTGGCCGTACCCGACGACGACGGTCTCGCCCGCGCCGAACCGGCGGGCCGCCGAGTTGGTCAGGTCGACGAGCCGCTCCACTTGCTCCTCGGTTCCCGAAACGAGGAGGACTGTTCCCGCAGACAGCGTCGCGTCCGGCGGCGGCGCCGCCTCGAACGACCCGTTGAACCACGCGCCGATCACGTCGACGCCGGTGCGCTCGCCGATCCGGCTCCCGGCGAGCGTCGACCCGGCGAGGCCGCTGCCGTGGTGGATCGAGATCTCCGCGATCCGCAGGTCGCCGACCGCGACCGCCTCGTTGAGGTCGGTCCGAACCGCCGTCGTCACCTTCGAGGCGAGGCTCTCGCCGAGCAGCGACCGCGGGGAGAGCACCTCGTCCGCGCCGGCGAGCCGGTGGTACCGCTCGCGACTCGGGTCCTCGACGACGCTTATCGCGCGGACGTCCGTCGAGAGCTCCTTCGCGGCGAGGACGATGCTCGCGTCCACCCGGTCGGAGACGTCGGTGACCAGGGCGCGCGCGTCCGCCAGCCGCGCGTTCGAGAGCCCGTCGGTCGTCTCGGGGTCGGCCCGGACCACCGTGTGTCCGGCCTCGTACAGCGCCAGCGCCCGGTCGGGGTCGGGCTCGACGACCACGTACGGCACCGCCTCCGACTCGAACTCGTCCAAGAGCGCGTCGGAGCGCGTGGTGTCGGAACAGACCACGACGTGCCCCTCCGTGTCGCCCTCCAGCGACCGGGGGACGGTCGTCGCGAACGCGGACTCGAGGAGCGGGGTCGCCACCACCGGGAGCGCGCCGATGAGCAGCATCATTCCGACGAGATCCATCACGGCGACGAACGCGTGCATCTGCTGGCTCCCCCACGAGGACGCGTCGCCGCCGAACCCGGTCGTCGTGAACATCTCGACCGCGAACTGGAACGACTCGATCAGGGTCCGGGGGTCGTCCTCGAAGACGCGCATTCCCCACCGGTAGGCGACGGCGGTGAACGTGAGCATGACGCCGAGAAAGACCGCGTACAACACGACCCGCCGCTTCCACGTGTCCATCGGGCCGCGATACGTCGCGCCCGTACAAAAACGGGTGGACTCGTCCGGCTCGACCGTCGCGTCCGCGGCTCGGCCGCGCGCGCTAGCCGGACGCCCGGGCGTTGCTGGTCGGACCGTCCGGCCGTCGGGTCGAAGTTCGATGGTTTAAGTTCCGGGGGCCGAACCGTCACGCATGGTGCGGGACCCGTCGCGAGACCCGGAGCCGCCGTCGGTCGACGAGGTGCTCGACGCGCTGGCCGACGACGCGGCCCGTCGGATCGTCGCGGCGCTCACCGAGCCGAAGACCGCGAGCGAGCTCTCCGAGGAGTGCGACATCCCCCTGTCGACGACCTACCGGAAGCTGGAGAAGCTCACCGACGCCTCTCTGCTCTCCGAGTCGACGGACATCCGGCGGGACGGGCAGCACACGACGCGGTACTCGGTGTCGTTCGACGCCGTCACCGTCTCCGTCGACGACGGCGGCGACGGCGACGGCGACGCGGACCGCCGCGAGTTCGACGTGGAGTTCTCTCGGCCGGAGCGGACCCGAGACGAGCGACTTGCCGACCTGTGGTCGGAGCTACGAGAGGAAACATGAACCCCTACATCGACCTGACTATCATCGTCGCAAAGACCGCCATCCTGGTGCTCGGTGGCAGCATCACCTACTACGCGCTCCGCGCGTACGACCGGACCGGCGACCGGTCGCTGCGGGAGCTCGGCGTCGGCTTCGGCATCGTCACCGTCGGGGCGCTGCTGGGCGGCGTCTCCCACCAGATCATCGGCGCCGACCTGGCGGTCGGCATCGCCATCGACGGCCTCCTCACGGCGGTCGGGTTCGCGGTCATCGTCTACTCGCTGTACTTGGAATAGACGCAGCCGAGCGGCGTTCGACGCGCGACGAACGGTACCCTTTTGCGGCGCTCGGCCGTTCGTTCACGGCATGAGCGACGCACGCGAGGAGCTCTCCCGCCGGATCGCCGGCGAGATAACGCTGAGCGACGACCCCGGAGCGACGCTCCGGAAGTGGCGGACCGACTTCGACGTCTCGCAGACGGAGCTGGCCGAGCAGCTCGGCGTCTCTTCGTCGGTCGTCTCCGACTACGAGAGCGGTCGCCGCGAGAGCCCGGGGATCGGCGTCGTCCGCCGCACCGTCGAGGGACTCCTCGACATCGACGAACGGCGCGGCGGCGGGCGCCTCCGCCAGCACGCCCGGGTGCTCTCGGCCGGGTTCGAGAGCGACATCGTCCACGACCTCCGCGAGTACTCGACGGCGGTCCCGCTGGAGGAGTTCTACGAGGCGATGGGCGCGACGGAGATCGTGCGCGGCGACCACGACCACGTGAACGGCCACACCGTCATCGATTCGATCCAGGCGATCACGCGGCTCTCCAGCGAGGAGTTCTACCGGCTGTACGGGCAGTCGACGAACCGCGCGCTCGTGTTCACGCGGGTGACGCGCGGCGAGTCGCCGCTCGTCGCGCTGCGGGTCGTGAGCCCGACGCCGAACGCGGTCGTGCTCCACGGGATCGAAGACGGGGACCTGTGGGACCACGCCGCCGACCTCGCCCGCGTAGACGGCGTCTCGCTGGCCACGTCGAACCGCGACCTCGACGACTGCCTCGCGGCCCTCCAGGCGCTTTGAGGTCGCCGCGGATCGGGCGGACGACCGAACCGCGGCGGCTTCCCGAACCGCGGCCCTGAAACCGCCGGCGCTCGTCGGTCCGGCCATGAGCGAGGACTACGCCGAGCGGCTCCGCGCGAACCGCCGGGAGAAGGACGACTTTTTCG
The DNA here is from genome assembly GCF_002355655.1 of Halorubrum trapanicum. NCBI lineage: Archaea > Methanobacteriati > Methanobacteriota > Halobacteria > Halobacteriales > Haloferacaceae > Halorubrum > Halorubrum trapanicum. The sequence goes on from NZ_AP017569.1 coordinate 2,199,163, forward strand.
CCGACCACCCGCAGTCGCCGATCCCGCCGGAACGGCGCGACGAGTTCGACGGGCTCGACTACTTCCCGCCGAATCCGGACTACCGCGTCGAGGCGACCGTCACCGTCCACGACGACCCCGATCCCGTCGAGATGGAGACGACCGCGAGCAACCCGGTCCGGTACCTCCGGGTCGTCACGTTCGCGTTCGAGGTCGACGGGGAGAAACACACCTTGGCGGGCTACCGACAGGAGGGCGACGACGGCGCCATCTTCGTCCCCTTCCGCGACAAGACGACCGGTCAGCAGACGTACCACCAGGGGCGGTACATGGAGCTGGCGCCCGAGCGCGACCTCGACGACGGCGACAGCGTCACGATCGACTTCAACCTCGCGTACAGCCCCTTCTGCGCGTACAGCGAGACGTTCTCCTGTCCGCTTCCGCCCGAGGAGAACTGGCTGGAGATCGTCGTTCCTGCGGGCGAGCGGACGCCGGACCTCGACTGAGCGGCGGGAGCGTCGCCGGTGTCGCCACTCTGGGGGGCGTGAAAAACACGAAAATCGGATTCCGGAACGGCCCGAAAGCAGTCCGTCGCGGTCGGCTTACTCGAGCGTCTCGCTCGTGACGAGGGTGTCGTCCTCGAGGTAGTGCTCGATGTGGTGGCCGTGTTCCTCGACGTCTTCGAGGATCTCCCGGAGCTGCTCTTCGGTGTTGTAGTCGCCGAGGTTGTTGGCGAGCTGGATGTGCTCGCGGAGCTGCTCGGTGATGTCGCCGAAGATCTCGAGGTCGTGCTCCAGCGACGTCCGGATGTCGTAGGCGTCGGCGTCCTCGGGAGTCACCGGCGCGTGCTCCTCGTAGTTCGCGCCGCCGGAGAGCGGCACGCCACCGAGCGCCTGCGCGCGCTCGGCGAGCACGTCGGCGCCCTCTTCGAGGTCGGCCGCGACCTCGCCGAGGTACTCGTGGATGTCGAGGAACTCGGCGCCCTCGACGAGCCAGTGGTGTTTCTTGATCTGGTGGTAGAGGACGTACGTCGCCGCGAGGTCGCTGTTGAGCGCGTCGACGAGCTGTTCGGCCTTCTCCTCGGGGACGCGGAGCGCTTCGCTCTCGTGAACGTCGCCGTATCGCTGACGGGCCTGCTTCTGGGTACTCATTTCACCTCTACGTACGCGCGCGACCTACTTAATAGTTTCTACTGAGAAAACTACTTTTTCATATTAACAAAATTATTTTCTGCTATTCGCCGACGGCGCCTACCAGACCCCGCTGTGCGGAGAGCGTCTCGCGGTCGAGCGTCTCGGTCAGGGTCGCCGGTTCCCGGCCGAGTTCGGCCGCGACCGCGCCGTCCGGGCGGGCGACGAGGGAGCTGCCGGCGTACGTCGCCTCGTCGCTCGCCCGCCCGCCGCCGGAGCTCCCGGTGCGGCCGGCGGCGACGACCCACCTGACGCCGTCGAGCGCGCGGGCGCGACAGAGGAGCCGCCAGTTCGCGGCGTGGTCGGCGGGCCACGCGCCGACGACCGCGAGCGCGTCGACCGCGCGCTCGGCGAACCACGCGCTCTCCGCGACGAAGTTGAGGTCGTAGCAGGTCAGCAGTCCGGTCGACCCGGCGGGCGTCTCGACGACGACGCGCTCGCCGCCGGGCTCGACCCACTCCGACTCGTCGTTCCACAGGTGTCGCTTGCGGTAGACGGCCAATCCCCCGCGATCGTCGGTCGCAGCCGAGCCCGGGCCGTCGCTCGTCTCCGCGTCCGGGCCGTCGACTGTCTCCGCGTCCGGGCCGCCGCGCGCGTCGCGGGCCGGCGGCGGAACGTACGCGGTCGCGTTGTACACGCCCTCCCCGTCGCGCTCGGCGTAGCCCGCGATCACGGCCGCGTCGGCGGCCGCCGCGATCGATTCGAGCCGTTCGCGCGCGGCGTCCCGAGGAAGCGCGGTCTCCCGAAGCCGCTCGTCGGCGGCGAACCCAGTGAGCGCGTACTCCGGGAAGACGACGAGGTCGACTCCGTTCGACAGGCCGGCCGCTCGGCGCCGGAACCGCTCGACGTTCGCGTCGACGCGGAGGTCGTCGACGGTGACCTGCGGGACGGCGACGGTCGGGTCGGGGCCGGTTCGGTCGCTCACGCCCTCGCGTTCGTCGCGGGCGACCAATAACGCCGGGGGTCGGGGAATCAGAACGCCTCGGCCGCAAGGACGATACCCCAGCGGCCCCGACCGTGTGGCATGACCTTCGCCGACCTGTTCGAGCGCGCGGCCGCACTCGACGGCGAGCGCGACGAGGCGGACGTGCGGAGCGCGCTCGACGACGTGCGCTCGGCGCCGGACGAGGGCGCCGCCGACAGCGGCGACGCCTCTGCCGACGGAGACGCGGTCGCAGAGCCCCTCGACCCCAGCCCGGCCCGGGTCGTCGCCGACGCCGACGCGCTCGCGGCGGATCTCCTCGTCGGCGGAGACGCCCGCGAGGCGCTCGACGCCCTGCGGGCGCACGCGTGGACGACGCTCGTCGCCAGCGATCCGCTCCTCGACGACGCCGAGGCAGTGATTGCGTGGCTCTCGGACCCGAGTCTTGCGGCCGACTGGCGCGCGGCGGTCGAGTCGTGGCGCGAGCCGGTGGCGCAGCCCCCGGGCGACCACCCCGCGCTGGCGTCCGCGTACCGCGGCGGCGCGATGCAGGTCGTGAGCCTCGACCCCTCGCTGACAGGGCCGGGGGCCGCGGCCGGACTCCGCGACCGACTCCCCGTGAGTGTCCGGGAGCCGCGGGCGTTCGCGACGGTGTTCGACCCCGCGAAGCTGTACCCCGACGCGGTCGGCGGGGCGTACCCCGGTCCCGACCGCGACCCGCGGACGATGGACTCGGTCCGCGCCGGCGGGGACCAGCACCGATAAACCGCCGCCGGCCGGAGCGATCCGCATGACCGACGCGGAGGGCGCCCCCGAGCTCCCGGCCGACCTCGACGCGGTCCGCGACGCGCTCGTGGACTGGTACGAGGCGGACCACCGCGAGTTCCCGTGGCGCCGCACGGAGGACCCCTACGAGGTCCTCGTCAGCGAGGTGATGAGCCAGCAGACCCAGCTCGACCGCGTCGTGCCCGCGTGGGAGGACTTCCTCGACGAGTGGCCGACGACCGCCGCCCTCGCCGCGGCCGACCGCGCCGACGTGGTCGCCTTCTGGTCGGACCACTCGCTGGGGTACAACAACCGCGCGAAGTACCTCCACGAGGCGGCCGGCCAGGTCGAAGACGACTACGACGGGGCGTTTCCGGAGGACCCGGACGGTCTCAGCGAACTGATGGGCGTCGGGCCGTACACCGCCAACGCGGTGGCGTCGTTCGCGTTCGACAACGGCGACGCCGTCGTCGACACCAACGTGAAGCGGGTGCTGTACCGCGCGTTCGACGTCCCGGACGACGACGACGTGTTCGGACGAGTCGCCTCCAGGCTCATGCCGGCGGGCGAGTCCCGGGTGTGGAACAACGCGATCATGGAGCTCGGCGGCGTCGCCTGCGGGAAGAGCCCCCGCTGCGACGAGGCCGGCTGCCCGTGGCGCGAGTGGTGCCACGCCTACCAGACGGGCGACTTCACCGCGCCCGACGTGCCCGAACAGCCGAGCTTCGAGGGGAGCCGGCGGCAGTTCCGCGGGCGGATCGTCCGGCTCCTCGGCGAACACGACGAGATGGAGCTGGACGCGCTCGGCCACCGGATCCGCGTCGACTACGCGCCGGACGGCGAACACGGCCGCGAGTGGCTCCGCGGGCTCGTCGACGACCTGGCGGACGACGGGCTGGTGGAAACCGAGACGGCCGACGACGGCGTAGTCGTGTCGCTCCGCCGCTGAGACCCCCTGTCGCCGGTTGCGAGCGGCGCCCCCGGAACCGTCACCCGTTTATTACGGGAGCCGGAAGGGAGACGCATGAGCGAGACCGTCGACTCGGACCTGTACACCCGCACGAAGGCCTTACTGGAGCCGGGCGACATCGAGCTGCTCGGCTGTATCGTCCACACGGACCTCGACGGCCAGCAGGACCTGGAGATGCACGAGCTGACGGTCGCCGCCAACGAGGTCATCGCCGACCACGCCGACAAGGGCGAGACCTACATCGAGGCCGGGAACGACGACACGAACTTCTCGTCGAACCAGTTTCAGGGACTCACGCTCGACGGCGAGGAGTTCGTCTGGGAGTGCCAGCAGCTGCTCCGCGACGGCGCCTTCGACATCGTGTTCTACTACGAGGCCGACGTCGACCAGGAGGCGCTCGCGGCCGACCTCGCGGACCTCGACGACGTCGACCGCGTGACGCAGGTGCCCTGAGCGGGAGCGACGAGGAGGGTCACCGTCCCGTGAGCGACACCGTCCTGATCCCCGGCGGCCGCGACGTGCGCGCCACCCTCGACACCGCCGCGAGCGACGGGGCTGCCGAGGGCTCGTCGGACCACCCTCGGAGCGACGCGGTCGTCGTCGCCTGTCCGCCGCACCCCCAGCAGCGCGGTCACCGCGGCGACGAGCGACTGGTCGCCGTCTCTGAGGCCCTGACCGACCGCGGAATCGACTGCCTCCGGTTCGACTACGGCGACTGGGACGAGGGGTACGGCGAGACCACCGACGCGGACCGGGCGGTCGGCTGGGCCCTCGACCGCTACGACCGCGTCGGGCTGTTCGGCTTCTCGTTCGGCGGGACGGTCGCGCTCGTCGCGGCCGCGTCGCGGCCCGAACTGGCGGGCGTCTGTGCGCTCGCCCCGACCGCGCGACTGAACGCCGACGTCGACGCGGTCGCGGCGCTCGACGAGGTGGTCGAGCGCGGCACTCCGGTTCGGATCCTGTACGCGACGCGGGACTCGACCGCCGACTGGGAGCCCGTGGTCGAGCGGGCGGCGGAACTGGGGGTCGAGACGGTCGCGTTCGAGTCCGACCACTTCTTCGTCGGGCGGAGCGGGGAGGTAGGCGAAGCGGCCGCGGCGTTTCTCGGGACGAGGATTCGGCAGCGTTCCTCGGGGCCGGACTGAGCGGCGAGTAACGGCTCAGTTGTACCCGCGCCAGCGGCGGCCGCACTCCTTACATTTAAAAAAGCGCGTCGGGGGCTCGTCGGCGGCGCCGGTCTGTTTGATCGTGTACCACGCCTCGCCGTGGCCGCACTCGTCGCAGACGACGTCGGTCGCGGTCGGCTTCCCCTCGAAGTTCGCGCCCTCCTCCGTCTCGATCACCTCCTCACCGGTCTGTTCGGTCGTCGATTCGAACTCGGCGGCGAGCGTCTCGTCGCGCTCGGCGGTGCCGCCGCAGTCGTCGTTCTGACACACCATCTCCCCGTCGCGAGAGACCATCATCGAGCCGCAGTCGTCACAGAACTGCATATACGTGGGAGACAGGGGATCGAGCGGTTTAGGTCCGGTGGGTGCGGTCGCGGAGCGGTCCCTCGGCCTCGGCAGCTCTCCGCCGGACGCTCCGTGGCCTCGAATCGCGAAACTGTCAAGTGATGTGGTACGGTTGATCACCGTATTGTGTGGTCGCGCGCTCGGACTCGTCTGGTCTTCGTCTCTCTCGTGGTCGTCCTCGCCGGGACCGCGGGCCTCGTCCCGTCGGCCGGTGGCGTGGCGCCCGCTTCCGAACACCGTCCGACGGGCGTCATCGGTTCCGGCGACTCTCCACAGACCGACCCGGCGCCGCTCCCCGAGTACGGCATCGAGACGATCGCCTACTGCGACGAGGTCCGGGACACGGACGGAGACGGAAACGCCAAGTGTCTCGGCCGCGGGGACGCGTTCGACGCGGACTCGCCGTTCCACCCGTACCTCGTTCTCACGAACGTCAGCGAGAGTCACACGATACGGTGGCACGTCTCGACCCCGTCGGACCAGTACACGGTATCGTCCACCATCGAGCCCGGCGACACCGTCGTCTCCTACAGTTCGATCGGCATCGACGGCACCGGCGAAGTGGAGGTTCGACTCACGATCGACGGCCGCGACAGGTCCTTGGACAGCCTCTACGTCGGCGACGCGCCGACGGCGACGTTCACGAACACGCCGACGACGCCGGAGCCGGGCGACACGGTCCGGTTCGACGCGTCGAACTCGTCCGGCGAGAGCGTGAACTTGGACTACGCCTGGGACCTCGACGGGGACGGCGCGACCGACGCGACCGGAGAGCGCGTGACGACCTCATTCTCGGAGGGTGGCCGTCACCGGAACGTCACGCTCAGGGTGACCGACAGGTACGGGCTCTCCGACAGCGTGTCCGAACTCGTGTACGTCAACATCCCTCCGGTCGCGAACTTCACGGCGTCGAGCGACCGCATCCAACAGGGGCGGTCGGTTCAGTTCGTCGCGTCGGGGCGCGACCCGGACGGGCGGATCGAGTCGTTCGAGTGGCGCTTCGGCTCGAACCGGACCGTCGACGCGAGCGGCCGGACGGTCGAGACGATTCCGACCGATAGCGGCCGGTTCACCGTCTCGCTCACCGCCGTCGACGAGAGGGGGGCTGACGCGACCGTCACGAGGACGTTCGCCGTGCGGGCCGACTCGGACGGTGACGGGCTCGTCGACGAGCGGGAACGGGAACTCGGAACGGATCCGACGGCCGCGGACACGGATGGTGACGGGCTCCACGACGGCCGCGAGGTCGAGCTGGGGGCCGACCCGACGGCAGCGGATACGGACGATGACGGACTCAGCGATGGGCGAGAGGTCGAGCTGGGAGCCGACCCGACCGTGGCGGACACGGACGGCGACGGACTCGACGACGCTCGCGAGGCCGAGATCGGGACGGATCCGGCGGCGGCGGACACGGACGGCGACGGGCTCGACGACGCACGCGAGGTCGAACTTGGAACGGACCCGACGGCGGCCGATACGGACGGCGACGGGCTCGGTGACAGACGGGAGGTCGAACTAGGTTCCGACCCGACCGCGGCGGACACGGACGGCGACGGGCTCGACGACGCGCGGGAAGTCGAACTAGGTTCCGACCCGACCGCGGCGGACACGGACGGCGACGGGCTCGATGACGCGCGCGAGGTCGAACTCGGAACCGACCCGGCGGCGGCGGATACGGACGGCGACGGGCTCGACGACGCCCGCGAAATCGAACTCGGAACGGACCCGAGGGCCGCCGACACGGACGACGACCGGATCGAAGACGGGCGCGAGGTTCGGCGAGACCTCGATCCGCTCGACGCCGACATGGACGACGACGGCGTCCTCGACGGAGAGGAACTCGAACGGGGCAGCAGTCCGCGCGATGCGGACACGGACGACGACCTGTTCGCCGACCGGATCGACCCGTTCCCGTCGCTGGTCTGGTTCCCGCTCGGTCTGATACAGCTCCTCGCCACCGCGGCGTTGTACGTCGGTGCGATCCGATTCCGGTGAGGCGGGCGGAGACGAACACCGACCGCACTCCGCCCGTGAGCCCCGCGCGACGTCTCAGGGGAGCAAGCGACCGCGAAGGACCCAGACGCCCACCGCGATCCAGAAGCCGGACACGTGGGCCGCGGCACCGGCGAGGGCGACGATGACGTCGAGGCTCGGGGTCGCGTAGCCGTACAGTTCCGCGCCGGTGACACACGCGGCGAATCCGAGGAGCGTCGGTATCCGGTAGTCGTTGCTGAGCGGTCGGACGCGCCACCAGACTCCGAGCGACGTCACGCCGACCGCGACGATAGTGTACGTCAGCCCGATCGACACCGCCTGTCCCGTGACGGAGCGTACTCCGGAGCGATAGGCGAAGAGACCGGCACCGGAGAGAACGACGGAGAACATCGCTGCGAGATGTAGCACGCGCGTCCGTACCTGGCCGCCACCCGGCAGCGAGCGCTGCTGGAACGCGTGGACGACTTTCCGGTAGAAGTGAGCGGCCGCCGCGCCCTCCGTGGCGTGGAAGAGTAGGTAGAGGTACGCGGCGTAGAGGTCGTAAGACCCCCTGAGTACGGCGATCGAGGTGAACCAGTAACCCGCACTGAGGAGCGTTCCGCCGACCAACAACGCTCGCCTGCTCGTTACCTGCCGGAGCGCTCTCGCGACGCCGCCGGCGAGGAGGACGCCGAGTCCGATCACCATCAATCGGACCGGGAACACGCCGGGCTCGGGTGCCAGAAACCAGTCGAGTACGAGCCCGATCACGGTGCGTCCCACACGATTTCGCGGAAGAGGTTGAAGCAGACGGCCAGCGGGAGCAATACGGCGAGGGCCGTCCCGAACAGCCGGGTCCAGCGGAGGTACGCGCTCGACCAGCCGTACCAGACCATCGCGCCCAGAGCGAGGACGACGAGCGCACTGGCACGCGCGCTCAGCCCGACGGACCGAGAGAGCCGGTCGCTGAACACGATCCCGACGCCGACGAACAGGCAGAAGACGCCGTATCGGAGAAGGGTGGCGCTGCTCCCGTCGAACAGCGCCTCAGTCATGGTCGTGCGGTTCGGAACCGGCAGCGAGCGCGTTCGCCGTAGCGTCGTCGTCGGTCACCTCCGTCGCGTGTCGAGAGATGAACATCTAATCCTCGCGCCGGATCGACGTCGATCCGCTGTCGGTCGTTCCAGAGTCAGTCGTTCTGGAAGTCACGCCGCTGTCGGTCGTTCCGGAGTCGGTCGCTTCGGAGTCAGTCGTTCCGGAGGTCACGCCGCTGTCGGTCGTTTCGGTGGTCGAACGGTCGTTCGAGGCCGCTTCCGTCGCCTCGATGTTCTCGATGTCGCCCTCGATGGGGTTCTCGGCGGAACACCACGGGCAGACGACTGGGTTCGTGTTCCCGTCCCAACAGGCGATGTTGTCGCAGTCCGCACAGACGAACAGGCCGGTGTTCGAGCAGTGCGGGCACCCCTCGTATTCCGGCGGGAACTCGAACGGACCGGACACCTGTGCGGTGCCGGACGACCCGCCGCCTCCGTCGCCGCCGGCCGTCGGTATCGACGTGCTCGTGGCCGCCCACGCGTTGCCCCGCCGCTCGAATCGGATCGTAAACGGGTCTTCCGAGTACATACACCGCGCCGAGGCGCGGACGACGCCCGAGGAGGCGTCGCCCGCGTCCGTCTGCCCGGTCCCCTCGTCGCTGATCTCCTCGACGATGTCCGCGGCCGTGTCGATGAGTCCCATCGTGTAGCCCATCTGTACAATCGCATTTAGAAGTTACTCCGCCCCGGACGTCGGGTCGGCGAGCGAGAGGCGGGTCAGCGTAGAGAATCCGAGGAGGACGAGGGATTTCGCGGCGTCACTCCCCGGAGTCCGTTCTGTCGCGGTAGGTCTCGCGATAGGCGCGCGAGCCGCGGATCTCGTCCAGTCGCCGGACGGTCTCCACGGAGATCCGCTCCGCTCGCTGCCGGAGCCGCTCGCGGAGTTCGTCGCTGACGGGTCCGTCGAGCCGTTCGCACGCCTCCTCGAAGGCGACCTCGCTCAGTCGACGCATAACCGTCCTGACCTCTTCGTCGTCGACGTGAGCCGCGTCGACGTTCCGGGCCGCCCCGGGCTCGGCACCCCGTTCGTCTCCGCCGGTTACGAGCCCGCTCACCCTATCGATCAGGCGATCACTCTCGGCCTCCTCTTCGTCGGCGAGGCTGGCGTCCGGGTTGGCGGCGTCGACGAGCGTCTCGGCGGCGCGCTCTCCCACGACGGCTTCGAACGTGGCGATGGTCGTCCAGTAGTCCTCGACGAACGCACTCCACAGGTCGTGGTAGAACTCGAGTTGCGGCCGGTCGATGCCGCTCGCGTGATCCTCGTCGAAGCGGCCGCGGAAGGCGTCCAGCGACGTCTCGAACTCGTCTCTGTCCGCGGCCGCCTCGAACGCCGGGAGGAGGCGTTTGCGGTGTCGCTCGACCAACTCGCGTAGCTCCTCCTCGTATGTCGGGAGGTCTCCCCACGTCAGCGACCCGTCCGCCGCGGCCGCTCGGACGGTCTCGACGAGCTCCGAGACGTCGTACGGCTCCCCCGATTCGCCCCCGACGACGTCGAAGTGATAGGGGTCGCCCTGGTCGTCCACTCGCGAGACGAACCGCACGTTCGAGAGGGTCCCGCTGACCAGTCGCGCCATCCTGTCGACGCCATCGATCGATACTCTGAGCGGGTCAGTCCCGCGACGATACCGTTCCCAGAACTGCGCGACGAACTCGGCGTCGGCGTCGGAGATCGCGTCGGTCCGCTCCGCTGGCGGCGCGTTCGGACTCTCGCCCGGACTCCCGCTGTCGCCGGTCTCGTCGGCCTCGACGGAGTCCGCGGCCGCGTCGGCGGAAGGAGATTCCGGGGCACCGTCGTCTCCCCGCCCGCGTTCCTCCGCCGCACGGTTCGGGACCGCGTCGTCGGGGCCTCCCTCGCCGGCGCGGTCGGTCGCGTCCGCGCCCGGAGTCGATTCGCCGGGCCGGTCACGGTCCGATCCGGGCGTCCCCGCCCGGTTCCTCCCGGATTCCGCGTGCGGATCCGCTCCCGGGCTGCCGGCGGTGGCTCCCGGGCCGCCGTTGTCGGCCCGGACCGAGACGGTGACGGTCGATTCAATGGACTGCTGTTTCTCCGTGATCTGCTGGCTCCGCTCGAACAACTCGTTGACCAGATCCTTGACCGCGACGTCGCGGAGGTTATCGAGCGGCGTCGCGTACAGGTCGAAGAAGCACTCTCCCGACCTGACGGAGTCCCACTCGACGAGGCGACCGAAGACGAAGGTCCGGTCGTCGAGGGCGTCGAAAAAGTACCCTTCGCTCCGATACAGCGCCATGTCTGCGCCGTCGACGAGGTCGACGATCGCCTGTTCTGCGGCTTCGTTTCGTCCGAGCTTCGTCCCGGCGTGATGCCCCTGAAAGTCGTACAGTCCGTGGCGGAACTCGATGTCCTGATACATGGGTCGTTACGTGGTGTTTTTGAGCCAGCGGCCGACGTTTTCGAACCCCTTGAGGACGACTTTCCCCTGTGAGTGTTCGATCTCGTCACGGTTCCCCTCCGGAACGGAGACGCCGAACAGGTCCATGCTCTTGTCTCGCGCCTCGCTGACGAGTTCGAGGACGTCGTCGCCTTTGTTCCCCGGGACCTGTCGATCGATCTCCTTGACCAGGTCGTCGTCGAAGTACCGCGTGTTGACGCTCCCCCGTCCGAGGAGACTGATCTTGTAGTCGGTGGGGTCGTAATCCAGCATATCCGTCGCGGTGAACAGCAGCAGCCCCGTCTTGTCGTCGGCGTCGGCCAGCCGCAACAGCTCGGCGTCGATGATGCCGTCGATGTCGTCGCGGAACATCTTCTTGTAGAGGTTATAGAGGAATATCACCCGGTCGCTCCGGAGGTAGTGGTAGAGGTACGCCCACTCCCACTCCTCGTTTTTTATCGCCTTCGTGTCGTCGTTTATCCGCTCTCTGATGGCCCCGCGCTGCGGCTTGGTTCCGGTCGACTGGTATTTCTCACGAACCTCGTCTTCGTCGTAGTTCCCGTTTCGAAGCCGCTGTACCGCGGCCTCCTGTGCCTCTCCGGGAATGTCCATCGCCGCGACGGTGATCGTCTTCGCCATCGACTGGTCGGCGTTGAGGTTGAACTCGACGATGTAGGTGTCGCGGCGGTTGGTCTGTTCGGGGTATCGGTAGGAGCTCCGCATGCGTTCGACCACCTCGTCTTCGAACAGTCCCCGGTCGCCGTACGTCACGCTGTAGTTCCCGACGAGGTCGTCCGTCGAGACGGCGTTGCTGATCACGTCTCGCCAAGAACTCGATCCGACGGCGCTCGACCGTTTCGACTGTTTTATTTTGATCGCCATGGCGCCGAGGAAGGTCGACTTCCCGCCGCGTTGCCCCGCCATCAACATCACTTCGTCGGGGTTTTCGCTCACAGTCCCCACCCCTGTGAGCCCGCGCTACCCGACGTCGCTTTCCGGTACTCCGTGCGGAGGGCGTTCAGGAGAAGCCCGACCATGACCGTCGTGAACACGGGCGGCAATATAAATAGGAGGTCGTCGGTCTCCAGGTACGCTCGGCCCATTATCCAGACGGTGTAGGCGTACATCTCGGCGATGAGGAACGCGACGGCTCCGAGGAAGTGGGTACTCTTTCCCGTGAAGAATCGGAAGTACGCGACGCTCCCGAACAGGACGGTCGCGCCGATCATCCCGTTGAGGAGGATCCGAACCGGCGAGACCGCCACGGTGATGGAGACGGCGAGGAAGAAGAATATCGCCGTCGCGCGTCCCTGTGGGGTGTCAGCCTGGAGAAAGAGGACAGGCATCGTCCCGATGAGCACGTGCGCGATGGAGTAGTGTAACTCGATGAGATCGGCGGAGAAGATCGTGGGAAGCATACCGCGGTACATCGTCGTACTCACACCGATGAGGGCGCCGAAGACGACGATGAGTCCCACGTTGATCAACTCGTCTTTGTTCATACAGTTCCGTCGTAACCTCCGAACATAATTGCTTTGCCAAGTCTCTCGGTCGGCGACTTCGAGAGACACACTCTCCACAGTGAACTACCCCACCCTACCGGTCGGGCTGACGCCCTCGCGCTTGAGGGTGGGGCTTCCTGTTTCCACGACGCGCTTTGCATCCACAACCGAGGACACAGGGAGCGCAGTCTCCACAGGCGTTGATTCGGAGCGTCCCGCTCCTAACCGCTTCTTCACACCGCGAGAAAGAATATTCCACGCCGCATTCGCGTCTCTGTCGGCCTCGAACCCACACGCCGGGCAGGAGTGTTCGCGCACCCACAACGGTTTCTCGGTCGAAACGCCGCAGGACGCACACTCTTTCGTCGTTCCGCGCGGATTCACAGCAACGAAGTGCGTTCCTTCGCGTTCGCACTTGTATTTGAGCATCCGCAGGAACGTCCCCCACGCCGCACCTGCCCGGTTCCGCGAGTTGCCCGGTAGTTCGACCAACCCCTTCGCGTCCAAGTCCTCGACGGCCACCAAGTCGTACTCCCGAGCGTAGTAGTTCGAGAGCTTGTGAAGGAAGTCGCGGCGCTTGTTCTTCAACTCGGCGTGGCGTTCTGCCACAACCCGACGCTGTTTCTCCCAATTGTCCGACCCGTGCTGTTTCCGCGAGAGGTCGCGCTGTGCGCGTTCCAAACGTTCGCGTTCGTTGGACAGGTCGAGGGATTCGACGGCGGTTCCGTCGGTGTCGTGAGCGTACTTGAGAATCCCCACGTCGATACCGACGCAGTTCTCGGGATTCTCCGGCTTCTCCGGCGGGTCGTCGGGCGTCTCGATGCCGAGAATGGCGTACCACTTCCCGGTAGGTTCTTGCTTGACCGTGACGGTCTTAATGTCAGCGTCGTCGGGGAGGTCGCGGTGGAAGGTGAGGGGGATTTCTCCGAGTTTTGAGAGCCACAGTCGCGTCCGACCGCCCGTGTTCTTGAGCTTGAAGCCGGATTGACTGTAGGTGAAACTGCGGTACTCGCCCGGTGCCTTCCACTTGAGCGTCCCGACGCGGTAGCCCTTCTCTTTGCGCTCTCGTAGTGTCGAGAGGTTATCGTACAGCCGTTGTACGACCTTCTGTAGTACCTTCGAGTGAACGCTTTTCAGGTCGCTCCACCACTTCTTGAGACTCGGCAGGAGCTTCTGCTCAGAGTACGCCGAGGTGTCGTCGGTGCGGTTGAGTCGGTGGAGAAAGTGGTTGTAGACCTGTCTACAGGTATCGACAGTCCACGCTAACTGTTCTTCGAGAGCGTCGGACGGTCGGAGTCGATACCTGTAGTTGTAGTTCACGAGCGTTCTTCGATGAGTTCGTCAAGTTGTCCGCGAACGAACGACGAGAGGTTAAGATGGTTCTCCTCGACCCACTCGGCTTGGTCTTCGCGGATGGTGATGTTCTTCCGCCTCACTACATACGTATTATGCGTATCTATGCGTATGGTTGTTTCGATTGCGTGGGTCTGTGGGCCGAGCGTCGAACGTGTTTGAGAACCGTGCGGTGCTGTATCCCTCCCTACTCACTCTCTTCGCTCGTTCGTTGAGGAAGGGGCCTTAGCGCCTCAATTCAGGTCAGCGGCCGGCTCGGCGGCGGCGTCAGCGGTCTTCGTCGCGCGCTCTCGAATCGGGAGTGTCCCCTTCGGTCCGGGCCTCGTCCGCCGAGGTCCGTTCGGTCGACGACTCACCGCGTGGACGCCCCTCGGTCGATCCCGATTCGGCCGTGGACTCCGGCGGTTCGTCGTCGGTCGATTCGGCATCTTCGGTGGTTTCCCCCTCGCGCTCGGCGGTACTCGTTTCGGATTCGTCGGCGGTCGCTTCGATGTCCTCTGCGGACTGCTCGTCTGTCGTCTCCGGTTCGCCCTTGCTGACGATGACGTCGGCCGTCTGTTCGACGAAGTCGCCGATGCGGTATCCCGGCTTGCGGAGTTCCAACACCGTTCCGTCGGGCTGTTCGGAGGGATGAGTATCCCAGACTGTGTGTTCCCCGAGGTCCTTCTCGTCGCCGGGTTCGGGTGCTATCGGTTCGACGCCGAGTCGGCGCATACCGCCGGTGAACTCCTTGAGGAGGTTCTCCACGTCGGATGGGTCGAGGGTGGCGTCCGCCTGAGCCGTGTGCCAGAGATTGTACCGGACGCTCATGATCCGCCCCAGAATCGACCGCGGCGAGAGGTCCTCGATGGGGTCGCCGTCGGTCTCCGCGCGAGTCGCGAGCGTCGCGTCGTCCGCGGCGGACGTCTCGATCTCCGACGGGTCTGCTTCGAGGCGCGTGAGCCGCGGCCCCGTTTCCGTCGGTGAGTCGAGAGAGGGGGTCGCGTCGCCGTCGGACTGGATCGACGGGGTTACCTCGATGCCGCCCTCCTCGTCGGAGCGAGCCGTCACGGACAGCGTGACGCGCCCCTCGCCGGCCTGCCGCGGCGGGATGCCGGCTATCTCGTACGACCCCTCCGCCGTGACTTCGCCGGAACCCCGGTGTCTGCTCGCCACCGTCACGCTGCCTCGCGTCTGGTCGTCCCGCGTCGTCTTGAGGGTCACCTCCCGGGAACTACCGACGGGGACGGATCCCGGTACGACCGTCTCGAAGGTCGTGCCCTCCCCGGTCGGGACGAGCACGCCGACGTCCCTGTCGAGGGTGTCCGATCGAACCGGCGACTCGCCGGTCTTCCGAAGCTGGTTGGCGAGCAGCGCCGCCCCCCGAACCGGGGCCGTTTCCCGCCCGCCGAGTCGAGGCTCGCTCAGCGGTCGGTCGAGGAAGCCGGAAACGGCGTTCGACACCGGGATCGGGTCGACTCCCGGCCCGGCGACCAACACTCTGTCCACGTCCGACCGGCCGACGTCGGCGGTGTCGAAGAGGTCCCGGAGCCGCGCGATGACCGCCTTCTCGACGGGCTCGATCGCCTCGTACGCGTCGGACATGTCCACGTCGACGTCGACGCCCAACGTGCGCCCGTCGTCGGCCGTCAGGCCGGGCACCTCGTCGGCGGCGATCGAGCCGTCGGTGTCGTTCGTGACAGCCTCAAGGGCGTCGCCGGTCGCTGCGCGGAGGTGTTCGATCGAGTTCTCGTCGTAGGTCACGCGGCGGTTCTCCTCGCGGGCGGTCCGCTCGATGGCCCACTCCGCGAGCGACTCCTCCATCGCGTCGCGGCCGATGCCCGCCTCGCTGACCCGCGACACCACGCGGTAGGTCGCCTCGTCGGGGTCGACGCGGACCAGCGCCGCGTCGAACCAGTGGGAGCCGATGTCGACGACGACCAACAGCTGCGGCTCCGAGATGGCGGGGAACTCGGCGGCGGCGACGGCCACCGGGGCTCTGACGACGGCGCCGACATCGATCCCGGCCGCTTCGAGCGCACGGGAGACGGTGGCGCGGTCCTCGGCGTCGTAGACCCCGGGAACCGAGACCACGGCGTCCGGGGGCAGTTCCCCGTTCAGGCCTTCGGTTTCAAGCGCCGACGGCGCGCTCTCTCGCCACCCGTCGATCAGGTCGGCGAACAGCGATTCCACCTCGAGTTCGAACCGAGCGGTGTCTCCCGAGAGGTACTCCGGTCGCCCGTCTCCGTACTGCGGGAGGACGGGTATCCGCCGGTTCGGCTCCGGCTCGAGGCTTGGCGGGCGGGCCCGGACGCCGTCCTCGGTCGCGTGTAGCTCCGGGGGCGAGCGCGGCTCGCCGGTCGGTCCCGCGAGCAGCTCTGCTTCCCGCCCGTCGCTGAGCGCGCCGGCGATACCCGTCGCTCGAAAGTCGATCCCGAGTCCGATGGGAGTGGAGTTCGTATCTGTCATGGAAACCGGTTGCGTGCGGGAAACGGTCCCCGCGCAGTCGGTGAATCCCGACCGTCAGTCTCTCGTGACCGAATCGTCGTGCGTCTCCTCGCTCCGCTGGATATGGCCTTCAATCTCCTTCTCGGTGAGACCGATCTCCAGCGTCGTTTCAGCCTTCCGACCGGTGTCGAGGTTCGTCGCCTCGGCGTGGAGTTTCCCCTCTTCGTCGACGGTGAACGTCACTTCGAACTCGGGGTCGGACCCCTCGTCGAGGTTCTTCAGTTCGAACTCCCCGAGCTTGTCGTTCTCTTCTGCGAGCGCCTTGCCGCCCTCCAGGATCTCGATGGTGATCTTCGGTGACTGCTTGTCGATCTTGCGGAACCCGCGCTTCGACTCGGAGGCCTTGACCGGGGTCTGCTCCGACAGGATCATTTCGAACGTCTCCTTGTCGTTGTCGGGATCGACCGTTTTCAGCCCGATATCTCTCGGAAGCACAATACTTCCACCACCGCCCCCCTGCGGTTCAAGTTCGGTCTGAATGGCAGCCCCCTCCGCGACGACGTAGTCCTGATCGACTCCCTTCGACGCCTCCATCCCGAAGTAGTCCTCCACGCGCTCCTGGACCTTGGGGATCCGAGTCGACCCGCCGACGAGCAGCAGTTCGTCAACGTCCTCTTTCGTGGCGTCGACCTTCTCGTGGTCGAACAGCGCGTCGACGTAGTCGAACGTCTCATCGACGAGGTGTTCGGTTATTTCGTCAAACTCGTCCCGTGAGAGATCTATGTTGAACGTATCACCTGGGCCGACCATGGGGGAGATAGATCCGGACTCGGTCTGCGAGAGATCGTGTTTCAGATCGGTCACCTTCTCGTAGACGTCCGCCTTCATCGCGCTGTTGTCCTCCGGATCCGGGTGCCCCGCATCGATCATCTCGCCCCGAACGTGGTCGTACAGCTCGTCGTCGAAGTCCTCACCGCCGAGCCGCTGGCCGCCCTTGACTCCCTCGACCTCAAACTCACCGTCCGGCGTGACGTTCATCAGCGTCGCGTCGAACGTCCCACCGCCCATGTCGTAGACGAAGACAGTGCCAGCGCCCGTGTCGCCGATCCCGTAGCGGAGACACGCGCTGGTCGGCTCGTTGAGAAGTTCGATATCTTCTTTGTCGAATTCCGCTATTTTGGCCGCGTTGAGGGTTGCGTTCCGCTCTTTCGGTCCAAAGTAGGCTGGAACGGTGACGACCATCTCCTCGACGTCCTCGCCCGTCGCCTCCTCGGCGTCAGCGACGAGTTTCTTGAGAATCTCCGCCGATATCGCCTCGGGACCCCACTCCTCGCCGTCGATATCGACGGCCCAGTCCTGGTCACCCATGTGTCGCTTGACGCGCGGGACGGTTCGGTCCGGTACCTCCATCTGGTTGCGTTTAGCGGTCGTGCCGACGATGACGCCCCCGTCGTCGGGGAACTGAACGACCGACGGCGTCTTGCGCTCGCCGCGCTCGTTCTCCAGAATCTCGGGATCGCCGTTCTCGTCGAGTCTGGCGACGACGCTGTTCGTCGTGCCGAGGTCTACTCCGATTTGCATGAGACAAGCCGATATATCTGCCAACCCACAATAATCTTTAGGTGGGCAGATCCGAATCTGATACCGGCGGAAATCCCGTTACGGCGTCACCCGGATCGTCTCGCTGTCGTAGCGGTCGAACTGGTCGGTGTCGGGACGTGCGTACACCTCGATGAACTGGGGGCTGTCGACGTCGAACTCGAAGGTGACCTCGCCGTTCCCGTCCGTCTCCTTGCGCTGGTCGCGTTCGTCTTTCGCGTAGACGGTCGTGTCGGCCAGTTCGTTGCCGAGTTCGTCGACGACGCGGAACGTGACCGAGTCGCCCGCGGAGACCGATCGCGGGGCGTTGACGCTCTCTAAGAACAGCTCCTTCGTCCGCTGTTTGACGTCCACGTGCTCCGTGTGGCTCTCGTAGCTGGCGCGTTCGTCGGACGTCTTCGACGCCGTGAGCCGTTTTCGCCCTTGGCCGGTGAACGTCACCGTCGCCCGACCGTCGTCGTCCGTCTCGGCCGACGTCCCGTCCTCGGCCTCGACGGTCGCGCCCTCGACCGGACCGCCGCCGACTGAAATCACCTTCGCGACGACGTCGTCGCCCGCCTCGATGTCGCGGCCGTCCTCGGTGGAGTCGTACTCCGAGATCCGGAGCTGCTCCGTGGTCCGCTCGACGTCGACGGAACACGAGCCCTGTCCGTACACCGTCTGCTCGGTGTCAGATTTCGAGGCGACGACGGTCGTCTTCCCGAAGGAGTCGAACGTCAGGCGCGCGACGCCGTCGCCGTCCGTCTCGGCGACATCGCCGTCGAATGACCGGACGGTTGCGTGCTGGACGCCGTCCCCGTCCGCGGTGACCTCGAAACGGACTGAGTCGCCGACGACCGGCGAGTCGAGCGGTCGGATCTCCAGATCGCTCGTCCGCTTCGTCACCTCGACCTCGGTGCGGGCGTCCGTGAAGGTGAGCCCTCCGGTGTCTCCCTTCGAGGCCGTCACAGTTCGCGTCCCGGGCGTGACGTCGCCGAACGAGAGCGTTACCTCGCCGTCGTTGTCGGTCGTCCCGCCGGCCGAACCGACCGAGACGGTCACTCCGCGAACCGGCGACCCATCCTCGTCGATCACCTTGAACGTCCCGCGCGCGTCGACGGAGAGCCGCGTCGGCGACTGGTCGAAGCGCAGGTCGACCTGCCGCTGTTTGACCGAGACGGTCGCCTCGGCGTCCGCGAACTCCTTCGACGACGTCGGCGGCTTGGACGCCTCGACGGTGAGCCCGCCGACGCGGTCGGCCGTCAGCGTCGCCTCGCCGTTCCCGTCGGTCGACGTCGAGGACCCGGCGTCGGTCGTGACCGTCACGTCCCCCTGCGGGTTGCCGTTGGAGTCGACGACCCGGACCGCGAACTCCTCGTCGACCTCGACTGCGTCGGGACAGGCGGCGAAGGAGAGCGACCCGCTCTGGCGTTCAACCTCCACCTCGACCTCGCCGTTTTTGTACTCGTGGTCGGGATCGGGATGTTGGTTCTTGCTCGCGACGATTGTGACAGTATCCGGGGAGTTGAATTGAAGCACTTCGGTGCCGTCGTCGTCGGTCTTCCCGATCCGCTTATCGCCCTCCTCTGGTCGCTGTAACCCCACGCCGGCAACGCCGTCGTCAGTGTGATCGGTGACCCGGACGGTCACCTCCTCTCTGATCGAGACCGTGTCCGGAGTCGCGGAGACGAGGAGCGGCACGACCGTCGTGTCGCCGACCTCGACGGGACTGGGACGCTGCTGGATCTCCTCGAACGCCTCGTTGATCGTCTCCCGAGCGTCGTGGTCGCCGTCGTACTTGTCCAGAAGGCTGCGGGCGCGGTTCTCCACCTCGTCTTCGGTCGCGCTGCGCGAGAGCCCCAGCACGTCGTACGGGTCGTTGGCGTTCAGGTCCTCCCCGGCCATCGATACGACTGTTCGGCGAGAGGTGGAATACCTTTTCGGTCCGATCAACTGACTGAGGCGATCGCCGGGACGCCGCGTCGGAGTGACCGTCAGCTCTCTTCGACGCGGACCTTGACTTCGTCGTCTCTGTACTCGTGGTCGGAATCGGAACGCCGTGTCTTGCTCGCGAGGATTGTGTGGGTACCCGCCTCGTTGAATCGGACGGTATCGGTACCGTCGTCGCCGGTCTTCCCGACCCGCCGACGGTCTCCCGATCGCTGTAGGCCCACGCCGGGAACGCCGTCGCCCGCGTGATCGGTAACCCGGACAGTCACCTCTTCACCGACCGAAATCGTATCCGGCGTCACGGAGATATGGAGCGGAACGACCGTGGTGTCGCCAACCTCGACGGGGCTGGGGCGTTTCTGGATCTCCTCGAACGCCTCGTTGATGGCCGCCCGAGCGGCGTATTCGTCCGGATACTCGTCCAACAGGCCGCGGACGAACCTTCGCACCTCGTCCTCAGTCGCTTCGCTTGAACTCTCCACGTCGTGTGAGTCGTCCGCGTCTTGGTCCTCCCCGGATGCCGAACGCGCTCTGACGGTGATTTCTACCTCGCCGTCTTTGTACTCGTGATCGGGATCGGGGTGCTGTATCTTGCTCGCAACCAGTGTGAAGAGCCCCCTGTCGTTGAATCGGACGGTTTCGGTGCCGTCGTCACCGGTCTTCCCCATCCGGTAGCCGTCTTCGGCTCGCCGGAGTATCACGCCTGGAACTCCCTCGTCTGTATGATCAGTAACCCGGACCGTCACCTCCTCGCCGACCGAAATCGTGTCAGGGGTCGCGGAAACGACGAGCGGGACGACCGTCGTGTCGCCCACTTTAAGCGGACTGGGCCGCTGCTGTATGTCCTCGTACGCCTCGTTGATCGCCGTTCGGGCCGCGTGGTCGTCCGAGTAATCGCCCAGGAGGCTGCGGGCGCGCTGATCCACCTCATCATCGGTCGCGTCTTTCGACAGCCCGAGTACGTCGTACGGATCGTCGGCGTCGAGATCCGGATCCATACGGGTTGGTTGATATTCCTCCGCAGTTAACAATTCCCCAGCTTCACCTCGGGGAAACAACTATTGAAATCGACGACAGACGAATTCGATATGAGTCACCGACTGTCCTACACCCTTTCCCGCGAGGAGCTCCCTAGAGACGGCGGAGAGACGGCTTGTCAGCTCCAGATCCACCCGGACGACACAGGTCGCGGCGAACTGCCGCTCCACGTCGTCTTCTGCGTCGATTCGAGCTACTCCATGCGCGGGGGCGACATCGAGGCCGCAAAGCAGGGCGTCGAGTCGGCGGTCGAACACCTCTCGTCGGACGACCAGTTCGGCGTCGTCGAGTTCGACGACGACGCTTCCATCGTCGCGGATCCCGTGGCGGGGAATCGGTACGGCCGCGTGAGTTCGTCCGTCGACGGTATTGAGGCCGACGGCAACACCAACATCATGGACGGCCTCGAGAAGTCGCGGCAGCTTCTCGATAAGATGCGCGGCGGCGGCGGGTTCCTCTCCGGCGGCTCGACCGACGCGGTCGAGTGGATCCTGCTCATCAGCGACGGCCAGCCGAACCGGACCAACGAGTCGGCGTTCAAGCGCGCGCTCGACGGGCTCACAATGTCGACGGCCGAGAAACACGGTGCCGCGGCGGCGGACCTGAGCGACGAGGGCATCACGATTCACACCGCTGGCGTCGGGAGCGGCTACGATCCGGATGTCAACGAGGCGATCAGCGACGCCGCCGGCGGGACGATGGAACACAAGAGCTCGGGACGGGGTATCGGCGACTTCTTCGAGGGCCAGATCCGCGACGCCCGGAGCGTCGTCGCGACGAACCCGACGCTCACGCTCCGCCCGGACAACGGCGCGTCCGTCGACAACGTGATGCAGGAGCTCCCGACGAAAATTAAAGACCCGAACGTCGAGCGGCGGGGCGGGGAGCTCGTCGTCGACGTCCCCGACCTGAGCGTCGACGACCCGCCGCAGTTCAGCTTCGACATCGACGTCCCCTCGGAGGCGAACCCGGTCGCCCACGCCGAACTCGACGTCGACGGCGACACCGCAACCGCCTCCATCGAGGTCGGATTCGCCTCCGCCGCGCTCGTCAAGGACGAGGTCAACGAGGACGTCTTGGAGAACCGGGACGCAATCACCCGCTACGAGGACCGCAAGGACTCCATGTCGGCCGAACAGCGCGCCCAAGAGAAGTCGTCCGGGATCACGCGAGAGTAGTCCGGCGTCCGTCCGAGAACGATTCGTAGGGAGTTCTCACAGTGCCGCGAGTTCCGTTCTGACGCCGCTGAGCGACGCGAAATACCCCACAGCCAGCACGACGAACGGGACCACGAGGACGGGGTTGCCCGACGCGTAGACGGAAACGCCGACGAAAATGACGCCGAAGACGAACAGCACGGTCGCGATCAGCGCCGCGAGGTGAAAGAGCACGCGCCGGGCGGACGCGTTGACTCGTCCCGCGAACACGCCGCCGCCGCCCGCGACGACGGCGGCGACGGTGAACGGGAGCACCGATCCGAGAGCGAACCTCGTGGCGACGACGCCGACGACGCTCGCGACGCTCCACGCGAGCAGGAACGCGACGACGAGGCGCCCCTGTGCCGTCTCGCTGTAGACGGCTAACGCGGCGAGCAGTCCGACGAAAGCGAAGAAGAGCAGCACTTGGAGCTGGATGTACGACCCGGAGAGCGGCACCGTCGGCAGTTCCTGGAACAGCAGGACCAGGAGTCCTCCGGCGAACACGCCCGTCGCCGCCGCGACCGCGAGGTTGCTGAGTTCGCTTACGTGCATTTACCCGAACGTCGGTACAGCGGCAGAAAAACGTTCACCACAGCTGATCGATCCACCGGCGCACCCGTCCGAGTCGGTCCGTCACCCGCGATCTGACCCGCCCACCGAGCGTCCGAAGCCGATCGATCTTGACGCCGAACCACCGTTGAACCCGTCCCCGGTACGGCACGGCGCCGAGATACAGCGCCGCAGCCAGAACGACGTGGAGGAGCCCCGTGGGGACGAACAGCGTCGTCGGCGCCGGATCGATCCGGTCGCCGAACAGGTCGCCGTCGGTGTCCGGGTCGCGGGGATCGGTCCCCAGTCGGCGCTCGCGGGCCGTGGTTATGCCGTCGTCGTCGGGGTCGTGAAAGACCAGCACTTCCTGCGTGACCGCCTCGGTCGTGCCGCTCGCGTCCGTCACCTTGAGCGTCACGTCGCGGCGGCCGTCCGTCGCGTACGAGACCGTCACCGTACGTCCGGTCCGATCGAACGTCCCGTCGCCGTCGATGTCCCACTCGTAGGACTCGATGGCGCACTGGGCCTCGCCGGTTCCCGCGGTCAGCGTCAGCGGCTCGCTTCGGTTCGGCTCCGCGGGCTCCTGCGTGAACGACGGTTCGAGCTCCGACTCGTCGGCGCTCGGCGGCTCGACGCTTATCGGTTCGCTCGTCCCGACGCTGACCGTCTCCGTGCCCAGGAACGTCGACCGCTTCGCGGTCGCGCGGAGTTCCACCGTAGTCCGCTCGCCGCCGAAGTCCGACGCGGACAGCGCGATCTCCTCCTCGAACGCCCATCCCGAGAGGTCCTCGTACGTCCGGATCGTCGTGTACTCGCCGCCGTCGGTTCGGTACGAGAGATCGACCCACGCGTCGCCGTCCGCCGGCGAGTCCCCGCCGATCCGGACGTTCGTCGCGAGCCGAATCGACTGGTGATACCCGTCGCAGTCGCGGTCGACCCCCTCGGCGACCGTCACCGTCTGTCCCCTGGCCGGCGGCGATCCACCGCACCCCGCGAGAACGACGAGCACCGCCAGTCCGACCAACAGCACGGGCCGCGATCGAAGGTTGCGTCTCGCGCCCATCGATACCTGTTGAAAGACAACAGCGACGGCCGTTATAATGCTAGTGGACCGCGGCGATGCCCTCGAAAGCGCGGGCCGTCGTCGGTGAAGCGGCGGTCGCGAGCCGCGTCGTCCGCCGGTGTCTCGCGCGCGACTCAGTCCAGCATCCGATGGCCATCGCCGATCCGCTCCCACGCGAGATGGACCGCGATGCCGACGAGGAAGGCGACGCCGAGGTTCGTCGCGATCGCGAGGAGGCCGATGCCGACCGAGAGCGCGCGGTTCCCCGAGTCGGTGACGTTGCGCGCGAGCGAGACGGCGACGATGGCGAGCAGCGCGCCGAGCATCGCCAGCGGGAACGCCGCGATCAGCGCGGGCGTGGCGAACAGGGCGGCGGCGAGGTAGCCAGCGCCGAGGACGACGTTCGCGCCGCCGGTCCGCGCACCGAAGGCGTACTTGCCGGCGACCCCGTCGCAGCCGTGACACATGGGGATCCCGCCGAGCGGCACCGCGATCAGGTTCGTGATCCCCATGCTCGTCGACAGTTCGTCGGGGTTCACCTCCGCGTCGAGCAGGTCCGAGAAGAGGAGGGAGGTCGCCAGCGCGGCGTTGCCGATGGTCATGGCCAGCTGCGCGACCACGCCGTCGAAGGTGGCCCGCGTGAGCGCCGTCCCGAACGCGGGCGTCGGCGGCGCACCGGGGAGGCGGGGGGTCGGCACGCCGGCGACGACGAGCGCGGTCGCGACGCCGAGGAGGGCGACGGCCAGCGCGCTCGCCTTCCCGTGACCTGCGAGCGCGAGCGCGGCGGCGACCGCGACCCCGACGAGCGCGACGAGCGGGTCGTCGACCGCGAGCTCGATCCCCGTCTCCAAGAGGACGAGCCCCACCGCGAACTGGACGCCGCGGATCACCGGCTCCCCGATCCAGCGCTCCACGTACGCGAGCGTCCCGGACAGTCCGATCGCGAGGAGGACGACGCCGAGGATCACCCCCGCGAGCGCGAGCTCGGCGTAGGTGAGCGCGCCCGCGATGGCGAGCGCGGCCAGCGCCTTCATCGGCTCGACGGACACCGGGAGGCCGTACCGGACCCCCCAGACGACCTGGAACGCGCCGAACGCGACGAGCGCGTGCGGCAGCGACACGTCCGTCAGCAGCGCCAGCGCGACGACGAGCGGGATAACTGTAATCGAATCCCCTATCGCGCCGGTGACCGCCCCCGATCCGAACTCGACGGATCGTCGCCCCTTCGATTCGGACGCTGTCACGTGATACGCGCAGTATCGGCCGGCCGAACTTGAACGTGTTCAGAAATCTCTGACGGGCACTCGACCGACCGACCGAAACTTCTTCCGGTTACTCGCCGTCGAAGGTCGGATCCTCCGTGTCGACCATCGGGCAGTTCCGGACGCGGAACCGTGAGAAGTCGACCGACTCGACGATCTCGGTCCCCTCGTGGGTACACGCCGTCTCCGGCGGGGCCGCGAAGTGCGGACAGCGCTGGCAGTAGCTCCGCTTGTCGACCACGCGCTCGTCACCGGTCGTCCCCGGGCCCGGCGTCGGTCCCCCGATCCCGGATCCGGGTTTCCCTGCGTCGCCGTCCCCCTTGCCCTCGGCGATGTCATCGAACTCGGTCGCGTCGGCGCCGATCGAGGTTCCCTCGTCGAGCGCCTCCCACACGTCCTCCTCGCCGACGTCGCCGCTCCCCATCGACTCGAAGGGGCCCTCGTCGGCCGGCGCGCTGTCGGCGTCCAGCTCGGCGAACGGGTCGTCCGCCGGGGCGCTGGGTTCGGGGTCCGCGGACGCGCCCGACTCGGGCTCTGCGGACGCGTCCGGTTCCGGGTCCGCCCAGGACGACGCCCCGCCGCGGTCGTCGACTCCCTCTCCCAGCGCCGCGAACGGGTCGTCGACTTCGTCCGCGTCGAGTTCGTCGAGGCCGTCGTCGGTCTCGTCCCGCTGTTCGTCGCCGAACAGCCCGTCGCCGAAGGGGTCCGCTTCCGGATCCTCGTCGCCGTCAGACCGGTCGTCCTCGCTCATCGGCGGTCTCCGTCCGGCCCGCCGTCGCTCGCGGCGGTGCTCGTTCGGTCCGTCGTTCGGCTCATCTCGTCGCGGTCGTCGTCCGCGACGTCGCCGTCGATGGCGGGCTGGTCCGCGACGAGGAGCTTCGACGTGCCGAGGAAGCCGGTGTTCGGCTCCAGGTCCTCGAACCGGCGCCCGCAGTGGGGACACTCCGGCGCCGACAGCAGCCCCAACTCCACGCCGCCGCCGCAGTGGCCGCAGTCGGCGGTCCGCACCCCGTGCCGGTTCGCCGTTCGCGTCAGCGCGTCGACACGCTCGCGGTCGGCGCGGTCGCGTTCGGCCGCGTCGAGCCGGCGTTTGACCCTGACGACCGCGTTCGCGACCCGCGAGAGCTTGTCGTCGATTTCGGTCAGGTCGTCCGCAGAGATCCCGGCGAGGTCGGACTCGACGTCGTCGAGGCGGTCGTCGACGCCGTCGATCCGCCCGTCGACCTCGTCCACGCGTTCGCCGACCCCCTTGAGTCGATCGTCGAAGCCGTCGAGGCGGTCGCGGACGGCGTCCAACTCGTCGATCCGGGAGTCGAGGGCGTCCAACCGCTCGTCGATCCGGGAGTCGAGGTCCTCGACTCGGTCCGAGGAGGGCGCGTCGGCGACCGCCGCGTCGAGGCGGTCGAGCCGGGCGGCGACCTCCTCCAGTTCGTCGGCGAGGTCGTCGACACGCGCCGCCGCCTCTCCGTCGCCGGCGTCCTCTCCATCGCCGGCGGCTCCCCCTTCGGCGTCGAGCGACTCCACCTCCCGATAGAGGTCGACGAACCGCTCGCGGAGGTCCGTGACCTTCTCGTCTACCTCCTCGTCGAGGTCGTCGAGGCGCGCCTCGATCGCCGCCACCTCCTCGGCGTCCGGGACGTCGATCCCCTCTGACTCCGCGAGCGCGACGAGCGCGCGCTTGAGGAGCTCCTCGCGGCTCACGCCGGCGTCCTCGGCCGCGGCGTCGAGGGCGGCCGCCGCCGGGTCGAGGTCGCTCATCGCGGATCCTCCGTCATCTACCGGGGGTTGCGGGGCGAGGCTTAAGTAACCTGTCGCGTCGTTCTCCGGATCGATACTCGGCGGCGCCGAACCGGGAGCGGCGAGCGGCGGGCGGCGGGCGGAATCGAGGGACCGGGGCGCGGCCGCTACCGGATCTTCCGCACGTCGCTGATGTCGAACCCGCCCTCGTGGATCTCGGTCTCGAAGCGGACGATGTTCTCGGCCTCCAGCCGCGAGAGCACGCCGCGGAACTCGCGGACGAACATGGTCCGGGCGCGCTGGGAGCCGCCGCTCTCCCAAGAGAACTGGAGGGTCCCGCCCGCGGCGTCCATCAGCGTGCCGAACTCGCGGTCGCGGAGCGCGTCGGTGTTCACCAACACGAGGACCAGGGCGTCCCACTCGTAGGCGGCCTTCTTCAGCCCCTTCATCACCATGGCGACGTCGCTCCAGTCGGTGTCGTCGGAGACCATCGAGACGAGGTCGGTAACGGAGTCGATGCAGACCAGGCTCCGCTCGCCGTGTTCCGAGAGGTAGTCGCCGAACGCGGTGAGCACGTCCTCGTACTCGCCGCGGTCGCCGAGCTCGGTGATCGAGGCGGTCTCCGTCTCGTACCAGTCGCGCGGCACGGGCGACAGCTGGAAGTACTCCGGCGAGAGGTCCCGGAAGGATATCTCCTCGACCGCCGCGTCGACGATCTCCGAATCCATCGTGTACCCCATCTCCCGGGTGATCGCGTCGGTGTCGGCGGTGAAGGAGATGTAGTGGACCGACTCGGGCAGCGAGGCGTCGTCGTCGACGTCGCCGTAGTAGAGGTCGAACAGCTCCTCGTCGGCGCCCGCCAAGGCGTTCATCGCCGCGCTGGTGTAACAGAACTCCCGGGCGCCGGCGCCCGCCTCGCCCGCGAGCAGCACGACGCTGCCGGCCGGCGCGCCGCCCCCGAGGATCGAGTCGAGGCGCGCGACCCCGAACGGAACACTGGACATGGCTTACGCCCCGTCGCCGCGGGGCTTAGTGTTACCCCTCTCCGGGTCGTCCGCCGGCGGTTCCGTCCCGCCTCCCGCGTCGATCCGCGCGCCCTCGTTCGCCGCCCGGGCGACCGACACCTCGCCGCCGACGCCGGCCGCGTCGAGCGCGCGCTCGCCGGCCTCGCGCGCCGCGTCCGCGCGGTCGGCGTCGGTGACGCCGTAGACCGTCGGCCCCCACGAGGACTGCCCGGCGCCGAACACCGCGGTAGCGCCCGAGAGCGCGTCGACGATCTCGCCGACCGGGGGACGGTACACGCCGCCCTGCTCGTCGGCGTACCACGCGCCGTTGAGGCGACCGATCTCGGCGACGGCCGCGCCGAACGCCTCCGCGTCGCCGGTCGCGACCGCGGGGAGGACGCGCCGGGTGACGATCCCGCCGATCCGGTCGGCGAGCCCCGGCTCCGCGCGCTCGACCGCGGTCCGCATCGCGTCGTCCTCGGCCGCGCCGCTCCGGCCGAGGTCCGCGTCCGGTTCGACGAGCAGGAACCGCCAGTCGTCGGGGACGGGGTGGCGCGCGGCCACGGGCGGGACCGTCCACTCGCCGTCCGCGGGGCGGTCCGTCGTGAAGCGCGCGGTCGGGTGGCCGGCGTCGAGGACGAACCCGCCCCTTTCGAACGTCGCGACGCCGACGCCGGAGCGCCCGCCGCGACCGAGGGTCGGCGCGCGCTCACGGATCCGCGCCGGCTCGCCGTGGGCGGCCGCGACCGCCGCGAGCGTCGCCGCCGCCAGCCGCGTCCCGCTGCCGAGCCCGGCGTGCCGCGGGAGCGACTCGCGGACCGCGACCCGGGCGCCGTCGACGCCGAGCAGGTCGACGGCCGCGGTCGCGTACTCGCGGGCGTCGTCGCGGGTCGTCGGCTCGGAGCCCCTCGGTCCGGCGTCGGCCCTCTCCTCGACGGTCACGCTCACCGCGGGCGCCGGCTCCGCGTCGACGACGACGCGGGGACCGGCGAGCCCGACGCCGAGGGCGCCGTACAGCCGCTCGTGGGAGAGGCTGAGGTTACAGAAGCCGAAGTGGAGCCGGGCCCCGGCGCTCGCGCGTGCCATCTCGTCCGCGGTTCGGGGCGGACGGATAAAGGGTCCGTGACCGTGGCCGGAGTTGCCTCGGAACCCGCTGTGAGCGCGAGCCCCGTGACCGCGCCGTCGCGCCCGCCCCGTCGCGGGGGCGGCCGAACTGGTGCGCTTTTGAACGCGGGGGACCTCCGTCCGCGTATGACCGAAACGCTCAGGCTCGCGACCCGCGGGTCGGACCTGGCCCTCCGACAGGCCGAGACCGTCCGCGAGGCGCTGTCGAGCCGGCGCCGCGACGTCGAACTCCGACAGGTGGAGACGCGCGGCGACCAGATCCCCGACGAACTGATCCACCGGCTCGGGAAGACGGGCGCGTTCGTCCGCGCCTTAGACGAGGAGGTGCTCGCCGGCGACGCCGACCTCGCGGTCCACTCGCTGAAGGACCTCCCGACCGAGGAGATGGACGACCTCGTCGTCGCGGGCGTCCCCGAGCGCGCCCCCTCCGGCGACGTGGTCGTCCACCCCGACGGGCTCGGCATCGAGGACCTTCCCCCGGGCGCCGTCGTCGGCACGGGCTCGCTCCGACGGGGCGCGCAGATCCGGGCGGCGCGGCCCGACCTCACCGTCGAGCCGATCCGCGGCAACGTCGACACCCGGATAGAGAAGCTGCTCGCGCCCGGGCTCCAGGCGGAACACGAGCGGCGCCTGATCGCCTCCGGCGAAGAGCGCGCGCTGACGGCGGAGGGTGACGACGGCGAGGAGGAAGATACCGCGGGTGACGAGTCCGACGAGGTCGACGAGGAGTTCGACCGCACCGTCGAGGAGTGGTTCGACTCGCTGTCGGACCTCGAACGCGCCGCGATGGAGCGGAAGGTCGAGACCGAGTACGACGCGGTCGTCCTCGCCGAGGCCGGCCTGCGCCGATCGAACCTCTTCCACGAGGTGGAGACGACGCGGCTCCCCCGCGAGGAGTTCGTCCCCGCGGCCGGCCAGGGCGCCATCGCGGTCACCGCGAGCGACCCGGACGTGATCGAGGCGGTCCGCGACGCGGTCGATCACCCGCGGACCCGCGTCGCGGTCACCGTCGAGCGGACGGTCCTCGGCGAACTCAACGGCGGCTGCGTGGCGCCGATCGGCGTCTCCGCGATGGTCCAGGGCGAGCACGTTCACGTCCGCGCGCGTGTGCTCTCGACCGACGGCACCGAGGAGGTGGCCGACACCCGCGACCTGCCGATCCGGTCGCACGCGACGGCCGCCGCCGAGTTCGCCGCGGACCTCGCGGAGCGCGGCGCCGACGACCTGATCGCCGAGGCCCGCGAGGAGGCGGAGACCGGGGAGGACGATGAGTGAGGACGCTGCCGGTACCGATCCGGGTCCGGGATCGAACGCGGACGAGCCCCCGACGCGCGGCCGCGACGACCGAGTCGGTACCGTGTTCCTCGTCGGCTCCGGGCCGGGCGACCCGGACCTGCTCACCGTCAAGGCGAAGCGGCTGATCGAGTCGGCCGACGTGGTCCTCCACGACAAGCTCCCGGGTCCGGAGATCCTCGGCGAGATCCCGGAAGCGAAGCGCGAGGACGTCGGGAAACGCGCCGGGGGAGAGTGGACGCCCCAGGAGTACACCAACCGGCGCATGGTCGAGCTGGCCCGCGAGGGGAACCGCGTCGTCCGCCTGAAGGGCGGCGACCCGTTCGTCTTCGGCCGCGGCGGCGAGGAGGCCGAACACCTCGCGGAGGAGGGGATCCCCTTCGAGGTCGTCCCCGGCGTCACCTCGGCCATCGCCGGCCCCGCGGTCGCCGGCATCCCGGTGACTCACCGCGACCACGCCTCCTCGGTCTCGTTCGTCACGGGTCACGAGGACCCGACGAAGGACGAGTCGGCGGTGAACTGGGACGCGCTCGCGGCGACCGGCGGGACCATCGTCGTGCTGATGGGGGTCGGGAAGCTCCCGGCGTACGCCGCCGCGCTCCGCGACGCCGGTCTCGACGGGGACACGCCCGTCGCGCTCGTCGAGCGCGCCACCTGGCCCGACACCCGCGTCGCGACCGGCACGCTCGACACCATCGTCGACGCCCGCGACGAGGCGGGGATCGAACCGCCCGCGGTGACCGTGATCGGCGACGTGGCGGCGACCCGCGACCGCGTCGTGACCTTCCTCGAAAACGCCGGCTCTGCCCCCGTACAGTCGGCGAGCGAGGATCAGGGAGAAGACGAGTCGGCCGGGGGTGACGAGGCGTGAGCGGCGACGGGGCCCGAAGGCCGCGCGTGGCCGTCTTCCGCCCGGACGACGAGCGGATCGAGTCGGCCGTCGAGCTGCTCCGCTCGCTCGGCGCGGAACCGGTCGCCGACCCGATGCTCGAAGTCGAGCCGACGGGGGCAGTTCCGGCCGACGCGCCGCTCGTCGTGTTCACGAGCAAGACGGGCGTCGAGCTGGCCGCCGAGGCGAGCTGGGAGCCGGGCGACGCCGACCTCGCGGCCATCGGCCCCGCCACGGCCGCCGCCGCCCGCGAGGCCGGCTGGACCGTCGATGTCGTCCCCGACGAGTACACCTCGGCGGGGCTCGTCGCGGCCCTCGAACCCCGTGTCGCCGGCGAGCGCGTCGTCGTCGCCCGCTCCGACCACGGCAGCGACGTCCTCCTCGACGGGCTCCGGGAGGCCGGGGCCGAGGTGACCGAGACCGTCCTGTACCGGCTCGCGCGACCGGCCGACGCCGGCGACTCCGCGGCAGCGGCCGCGGCGGGCGACCTCGACGCGGCCGCGTTCACCTCCTCGCTCACCGTCGACAACTTCCTCGCGGCGGCCGCGGACCGCGGCGTCGAGGACGCGGCCCGCGCGGGACTCGCGAACGCGGTGGTGGGCGCCATCGGCCCGCCGACCGCGGAGACGGCCGCGGACCGCGGCGTCGACGTCGACGTCGTCCCCGACGAGGCGTCGTTCGAGAGGCTCGCGACCGCGGTCGTCGACGCGCTGGACGTGGAATCGACCCACCACGACTGACGCGCTGGGCCCGATGGGAACCGCGACAGTAGCTGTCGATCTCAGGCCGAATCTCTCGCGCTGATAACAGACGGCGGCCGCGCCGGCGACGTCCACACGCACCTCTCGGCGCGGATGGCACGTCAACGGGACCGCGCTGACGAGTCAACCGACTCGGGCTGCCGACCGGACCGGTCGAGTATCAACCGGGATATTTGGAGGGTGTAATTTATACCCTCGGATGTGATAGGATGTGCCATGGAACCGAGCGAGCGCTGGCTGCTGCGGGTCGAGGACGACGTCCTCGTCGTCGAGTTCCCACACGGGACTGGACTGAGCCCCGCGGACGGCGAGGCGCTGCTCGATCGGTGGCGGGGCGCGACGGACCCCAACACCGTCAACGCCGTCGTGATCGTCGTGCGGACGAGCCGCCCGTGTTCGGACGCCGGACGCCGGGCGCTCCGCGAGTCCGCGCAGATCGCGGTCGCCCGCGGCGTCGACCGCTTCGCCGTCGTCGGCGAGCGCTCGAAGCGTCGGTACCTCAAGCGGACCATCGACGTCGAGGGGGTCGACACCGAGTCGTTCAACGACGACGACGCCGCGCTGCGGTGGGCGAAGTGCCCGTCCGCGGCCGCCTCGTCCGTCGAGACCTCCTCGTAGGTCACGGGACCCTCTCCGTTTCTCGCGACGCGACAGCGACGGCGACGTGGCTACGGTTCGGCCGTCTCGATGCCGGCCGCCTCGACCACGCGCTCCGCGTGCCGCGTCGCGCGCTCGCGGACCGCCGCCGCGTCGATCCCGACGTGCTCGCCGTCCGCGTAGCGGACCGCGCCGTCGACCATCGTGAAGACAACGTCGTCGCCGTGGGCGGCGTACACCAAGTGGGAGAGCGGGTCGTGGAGCGGCGTCGCCCGAGTCAGGTCGGTCGTGAGTCCGATCACGTCGGCGCGGTACCCCTCGCGGAGCGCGCCGAGGCGGTCGAAGCCGGCGGCGCGGGCGCCGTGGGTCGTCGCCATCTCCAGCACGGTCGCGGCCGGGAGGCGCGTCGGGTCGCGGGTGTCGACCTTCCCGAGCAGGCTCGCCTGTCGCATCTCCGTGAAGGGGTCGAGCGTGTTGTTGCACGGCGGGCCGTCGTTGCCGAGCGCGACCGCGACCCCGCGGTCGAGGTAGTCCTGGACCGGGGCGATCCCGGAGGCGAGCTTCATGTTCGAGGAGGGGCAGTGGGTGACGACCGTGTCGGTCTCGGCGAGCACCTCGCGCTCGCGCTCGTCGGTGTGGACGCAGTGCGCGAGCGTCACGTCCGGGCCGGTCAGCCCGACCTCGTCGAGCCAGAGGACGTTTCGCTTCCCGGTGTCGGCCTCGACCGTCTCGATCTCGTCTTCGTTCTCGCTGGCGTGAGTGTGGATCGTCACGCCGTCGTACCGGTCGGCCAGCTCGCGGCAGCCGCGCAGGCAGGCCTCCGTGCAGGTGACGGCGAACCGCGGGGTGACGGCGTAGCGGACGCGGCCGTCGGCGGCGCCGTGGTACTCCCGGATGAGTTCCTCGCTCTCCGCGAGCGCGGCGTCGGTCTCCTCGATGAGCCCGTCGGGCGAGTCCTTGTCCATCAGCACCTTCCCCAGCCGCGCGCGGATCCCGGTCTCGATCGCGGCCTCGAACGCCTCGTCGGCGTGGTTCACCGAGAGGTGGTCGACGACCGTCGTCGTCCCCGATTCGAGACACTCCAGGTAGCCCAGCTCGGCGGCCGCCCGAGTCGCCTCGGCGTCCATCGCCGCCTCCATCGGGAGCACGGCGTCGAACAGCCAGTCGAGGAGGGCGTCGTCGTCGGCGATCCCCCGCCCCAGCGACTGGACGGAGTGGACGTGGCCGCCGACGAGCCCGGGCGCGACGATGTCGAACGCGCGCCGCTCGTGGTCGGGGTAGCGGTCACGGAGTGCGGCCTCCTCGCCGACCGCGGCGATCGTGTTCCCCTCGACGACGACGGCGCCGTCGGGGATGACGGTCTCGGAGTCGGCGACGACGGTTCCGGCTATCAGCATGTCCGTCCGTTCCTGACGGTCGACCGGTAAGAGGCTGTCCGTTCGCGACCCCCCGATCCCGTCCGTTCGGGACTGCCGGGCGATCGGATGTCGAGACGGCGGATCAGCCCACCGACGGCGACGCGATATTTAAATGAGGGTGAGCAGTCACTGTAATCGCTTATAAAAGGCGGTGCGGTGGCGCGTGCCTGCGAGCGGCCGCCCGTGGCGGCCGCGAGACAGCACGCGCGAGGGACGCGGCGACCGGAGCGAAGCGGAGGGAGCCGCGAGGCTGGGGAGGCGCGAGGTGCTGTGCGGTGCGGGGCGGGACTCAAAGGGGCAGTCGCGAGGGCGGCGCAGGCGACGCAAGCACCGGAAGGAGCGAACGCAGTGAGCGACTGAGGAGCGCAGCGAGCGTGCGCCGCCCTCGCGACTGGGGCTTTGGCGGTGTTCGTCGCCGATCCGTGGACGACGATTTATAAATAGCTCTTAGAACGACCCGATCCGTCCTATTCTAGTCGGCGGTCGCGGAACGCTCGAATCACGTCCTGCCGGGCGATGATCCCGACGAGGCGCCCGTCCTCATCAACCACAGGAACGCGATTAATATCCGGGTCGTCGCCGACGAGCAGGTCGAGCACGGCGTCGACGTCGGCGTCCGGCGTCACCGTCGCCACCTCGGTGCTCATCACCTCGGAGATGGGGCGGTCCGCGTTGCGGATCAGGTCGACGCCGAGGTCGATGTCCGCCCACGGTCGCTTCACCTGATAGGAGAGCGTGTCCACGAACGGAGGGAGGCCGATGGGGATCCACAGCGTCTCGTCCTCGGGCTCGAACAGGTCGACGAGGTCGGACTCCGTGACGACCCCGATCACCCGCTCGTCGCCGTCGACGACCGGGAAGCCGCTGAACTCGTAGCGGGCGAACCGCTTGAACACGTCGGCGACGTCGTCGTCCGGCGAGACCGTCTTCACGTCCGGTTCCATCAGGTCGCGGGCGGTCAGCGTCATACCTGACGGTCACGGCGGGAGGCCGTAGGCGTTTCGCCCCCGGCCCGCCGACGCGACGGAAGTGCGTGCCGACGGGACGGAACTGTACGTCGACGCAACGGACTTAGGGACCGGGCACGCAGTCGCTCACATGCACCGCAAGGGTCACGTCGGGGCGTCGCTCGTCGTCTACGCTCCGTTCGGGTTCCTCGTCACGGCCCTCGCCTCGATCGAGTTGGGCGCCGTCGGCGCCGCCGGCGTCGCCTCGCTGGCGATGGTTCCCGACCTCGACATGCGCGTCCCCTTCGTCAAACACCGAGGGATCACCCACACCGTCTGGTTCGCGCTGCTCGTCGGCGTCGCCTTCGGGGCCGTCGGGCTGGCTGTCGGCCTCCAGACCGGGGCCGTCGAGGCGCTGTTGTTCGGCGGCGTCGCGTTCCTGTTCGGCGCCGTGACGATCGTCTCGCACCTCCTCGCCGACGCGCTCACGCCGATGGGGATCCGGCCGTACGCGCCCGTGCGAGACACCGAGTACACGTTCGACCTGTTCACGGCGGCGAACCCGCTCGCGAACTACGGACTCCTCGGGCTGGGCGGCGTCGTCGTCGCGGTCGCGCTCGTCGCCGGTGAGGCGGTTCCAGTTTAGAAAGATTATCTTCCATCTGGCGCCGCGGAGTGAAATCAGCAGCGAGACGAGTTGTTAGGCCGGTGTTCATCTATGAGAGATTGTCACACAGATTCAAGTAGAGTGATAATAATCGTGATTTAACCAATGCGACTGCGGGACCTCGTGGATAAAAACTGGAACAGTTACGAGCAAAAGCGGTTCATCAGGGACGACACGAAAGCAAAAACGGACGATTTTGATCCGGAGTCGTTCAAACACGACGGGTTCGACGACCGAGAAAAGTACCTAGAGACGTACGTCCCCGCGTTGGCGGATCCGGACCGCATCCGAACGGAATTGAACGATTTTACCCCGCCTCGACTCACGGCGATCAACGACTCACCGTATCAAGCCCTCGTCATCAGGTATGGAATCCTCCGTCAGCTCATTCAACAGCCGGACTACAGTATGGAAAAGGCCGATCTGCTGGATGCGGTTCAAAACTGGCAGCGCTCGTTTATCGAGGCGTACGAGCAAGAATCGTTCGAAGAGACAGACGATCTCCTTCATCTCGCGCAGGCTGCCGTCGACTACCAAAACCAGATCGACGACTCGGAGTTACACATGGTGTACAGCTACTTCGAACTCCACAACCGGGCTCAGGACAGTAAACACGAATACTACACGTGGCTGGACTTCTTCAGACGCCTCTCGTCGTTCGGACGCTTCCCGAAGGTCTCTCGATCAGACAGCCCCGAACACGCCTTGGATACGATTGAGAAGGGGCTCTGGTCGCTTCAGGAGCAGGCCCTCGTGTACGAGGTGAACGGCGAGTTGACCACGGAGCTCGTCGGAATCCCAGAGGACTACATCGAGGTTGTCCGAGACTGGCTGTACTACGAGATGTCAGAAGAGAACCTGCTGGCGATGCTCGAAACACTCGATGTATTCGACCGACAGTCCGTCTTAATCGACGCTCGTGAGCGGTTCGGGGTAGAGGGGAAGAACTACGGCCGGAACGAAAACCGCCGCGAGAATATCGCTCAAGCAGGGATATTCCCGAGCGAACTTCTGAAAGAAGTCGTCGACAAAGAAGAGCTAAAAAATATCGTCGACCGTTACGGGCTCGACGCCCACAAGCGGAAGACGGACGATATGGTGGCTGCGATTATCGAGTACTTCGAGCAGTCGCAGAAGTCGGTCGAGCAGGGAGAGCCGGCAGTCGACCTCTACCTCGATGCGTACGAGGAGATCGCCGACGGTGCCGTCAATCAGGTCCCGCCCCAACTCCAAGACTTAGTGGATGCTGATAACGCCGAAGAAAAGCTCGACATCCTCTTCGAGGAGGCCACTGGAGAGATCTTCCGTGAGGCGTTCAACCTAGAGGGAGTGAACCAACTCGGTCAGAAGGCGACGGGGATGGTCGCTGACGGCGAGATTGAGCAGGACGGGAAGTGGCTTCTGTGGGACAACAAGCGGCGTCGAGAGAAATTCAAATTGGGAAGCGACACCCGGAGTAAAATCAAGAACTACATCGACACAAAAGACAAACAGCACGATGTCGAGTGGTTCCTGATCATCGCACCGGACTTCACGGAGCAGGCGGCGATGAACGCCGAGCAACTCGAAATGCAGGTTGGGAAGGACATCCGACTGGTTCGCGCAGCGGATTTAAAAGAACTCGCAGACCTCTGGAGAGGGGAGTACGCGGATTCGGACCGAGAATTGCCGCTGTCTGTCTTCTTTGGCTCGGAATTCTTCGACGTCGATAGAGCCGCTAAGTTGCTTGAACTGGAGTTCTCCTGATTCAAAGGGTTGTATCCAGATATCATGTATCAAATATCTTGGTTACGACGAGACAAGAGGTCCGATCACGATCCACGGGCACACTGCGGAATCTACAGTCCAACGTATTTGCGGCGTTTGTACACGTAGTATGCGAAATAAAATACACTCAAAACGACTGCGCCGAGAATTCCTAGGACAATAGATGGGGACCACTCCGCGTCATGCTGTCGGATGTACCCAAGATCTAGTAGTAGACCTCCGAGACCGATAAACGGCATCATAAGTACCATTAGAGCGCCTATCGCCGCGATGGCTGACTCTGGAGGAGCAGCCCCAATCAAAAAGATCCCTAGTACTGAGGAGACAAACCCGCCAATAGCGACGTAGTGTAGCTTTTCAGAGCGCGATGCAATTTTCTCGATCTTAGATGAAATATTGAACTCAAACGCAGAACCGGACTCTTCGTTTTTTGCGCCCTTAATGATAACACTGGAAAAGAAGCCGTCTGCTGCCCAAGCGTGATCGAGAACGCCACGTTCGATGATTGCGACGACGTTTTGGTTCGCATCAGCATCGATCGCAGTTGCTGAAACAAACTCCGTGAGATCGCCAATAAACGCCGTCTCGTCGTTATCTACGTGGATATGCTCTGAGAGCAGCGCGATTTCAGATTTGCGCTGTTCAAAATCGCGTTTTATATTAATACCGTCGACATCGTCGAAGGCACCGAGTTGCGCAGCCTCCGTCGGGTTGATTTTCACTTTTGCTTGGGCCTGTTCAAGTGCGCGAGCGCCCCTGTATCTCTGGTCTCGCAGATATTCATCAATGTCACCGTCGATCTTCTGACTCAGCACCTCTCGCTGTTTGGGAGGGAGGTAGAGCCCGGGACTGTCTGTCGTAGTGTCCGAGCTGGTAGTACCGTGTCCTTCTTTCTGGAGGGGTACCCCTAGATATTCTTCCACGATATCGTAGGCATCGAATTGGTCGATAATCTGGATGAGGCCGTCCCCATCGATGAGTTTCACGTTGAGATCGTCTGCCCGGTCTTCTGCTGAGTTGGTGAAGCGACCGGTTGTGACGACAACCGCTTTGTCGACATTCTGTTCTTGATGTTTTAATGCGGCGTACTGCTGAATATCGGGGCCACCAAGAGGATTATCACTACTGTACCGCTTGGCCTGAAGTAGGATCTTCTGTGAGTACGGTGTTTGTTTAGTGGCACGAACGTCGACGCCAGCGTCACCGGACTGTTGCTCTACTTCCGTGGTCCATCCTTGGCGTTCCCACAAGTCCGCGACGAGATGCTCGAAATCAAAGTCATCCATCGCTTGGAGCCGACGTTTGAGAGAACCGGGATCCCATGTTTGTGGCTCGTCCGATGCGGTCATGTTTCCATTCGGTCTACTGCCCAACATAAAACCATGGCTGCGGACTGAGAAAGCGCATTGATCACGACAACGCTACTGCTCAAAAACATCGTTAGAGAGTCAACTGCCGGATCTGATAGGGGTATAGAATATGGCCGGGGTGGGCTCCGAACCCACGATCTCCGCATGTCCCAGGTCCGAGGCTCGGCGGAGCCACGGGAAGGACGCGGACGCTTCCAAGGCGTCACCGCACCGAATCTCCGAACCCTATGAGTGCGGCGCTATGTCCAGCTAAGCCACCCGGCCTCACCTTTTCGTACCGCGATGAGACTCTTTAACCTTCCCATCCGTCGGGAGGTTGTGAACCGATCGCAGATCGCCGCGGGCGGTCGCTTCGAGCGCCGACGCGAGGGCGGAGACGAACCGGCGCGTGCGCACCGCGGACGCGTTCGACCCGCGCTCGCGGCCGACCCAGCGGATTTATGCCGGGCGCGGCGTATCCCGGGCGTATGAGCCTCCCCGAACTGCTCGCGGCGACCGTCGGCGACGAGGACGTCGTCGCCGAGGTGCCGCTGGGCGGCGACGATCGACTCGCGGTCACGCCCACCCGGACCCTCGTCTTCCGCGGCGACGGGCTCCTCTCCGACGAGTCCGTCGACGAGTACGGCCACGACGTCGAGCGGATCGAGGTCTCGACGGGCCGCCGCAAGGCGAAGATCACCCTCGGGTACGGCCTCGACGGCGACGAGACGCTCTCGGTCCCCGCCAAGCGCGTCGACGACGTCCTCCACCCGGTCCTCGCCGGCGTGCTCTCGGCGAGCGGCGTCACCGGTCCCGGCGAGACGGTCGTGCGCACGTTCCGCTTCTCCGAGCTCACCCTCATCGTCACCAGCGAGCGGCTGGTCAAACACGTCGGCTCGGCCGTCTGGGACGCCGACTTCGAGGAGTTCCACTACGCGGACCTCACCGGCCTCGACTTCGAGGAGGGGACCGTCGCCACCGCGGTCGTCCTCGTCCACGACGGCCGCTCGGAGCGGTTCAAGGCGCCCAACGAGTCCGCCCGGGCGGTCCGGGAGACGCTCGCCGACGCGGTGTGCTCGTTCCACGGCGTCGACAGCCTCGAAGAGTTCCGCGTCGCCGCCGCCGAGGCCGAGGAGTCGGCCCCGGACGCGGAGCCGAGCGGGACGACCGACTTCGGCGAGGGGCCCGACCCGCTCTCGGCGTCCCCCGCCGCCGACGCGGAGGCCGAGGCCGACGGGCTCGAAACGGAGCCGGACGGCGCGGCCGACGCCGCCGATCCGACCGGCGAGCCCGACCCCAGTTCCGCGGCCGACGACGCCGCCGATCCGGGCGCCGCGCCGTCGCAGTCGGCCGAGTCGGTTTCCGAGTCGTCGGAAGCCGCCGCCGAGTCGTCGGAAGCCGACGACGACGATCCGCTGGGCGCGGACCCCCTCGCAACGGACGCGAGCGTCGGCGACGCGACCGCGGACCCCCTCGACGACGCGACCGCGACTGAGTCCGCGTCGACCGACGAGGGGATCGAACGGGAAGCCGACGAAGAGCCCGCGTCGACGGTCGACGCCGAGGCGCTCGCGGCGGACGCGGCGGTGACCGACTCGACGACCGGAGACCCCGCTGCCGACGCCGACCCCGTCGCCCCCGAGGCCGACGCCGACGGCCCCGTTCCCGGGGACGACGCGTTCGACGGGTCGCCGTTCGAGAGCGCCGGCGTCGAGGACGCCGACCTCGCGAGCGAGGTCGCCGCGCTGCGGCGTACCGTCGAGGCGCAGTCCGAGCGCCTCGACCGGCAGTCGGCGCTCATCGAACAGCTGATCGAGGAGCTTCGCCGAGGTCGGTGACGGAGCCTCTCGTCCCTGCGGCCCACTCCCCGGGAACGGCCGGTCCGATTCTCTCGGCTGAAACTCGCGTCGGATCCGTTATCCGACCGGCGGCGAACCATCGACCGTGATCAGCGGACTCGGCGCCCGTGCCGGCGCGGTGTTGAGCGATGTCTCCAGCACGCAGGGCCGGCTGGCGGTCACCGCCGCCATCGCTCTCCTGACGCTCGCGGTCGGGTGGCTACTGTTACCGAAGGCCGTCCGCGCCGGCGAGCGGACCGCCTCGAGCTGGGTCGAGCGGCTCGTCGACGAGCGCCTGGCGGAGTCGACCGAGGGCGCGGTCGAGACGCTCCGAGACGGCGTCCCGTCGTCGTTCATCCTGCGGCTCGCGGTCGGGTTCCTCCAGATCGCCTTGTTCGCGCTCGCGGGCGTCGCCGTGCTGACGCTGTGGGGACGGTTCGGACTCGTGGTCGCGGTGTTGCCCGTCGCGGAGAACGCGCTCACGGTCGGCACGCAGGTCGTCGTCTCGGCGGTGTTGCTCGGCGGCGTCTACGTCGTCAGCGACGTGATAGAGACGTACGTCGCCGACCTGTCGGCCGACAGCGACCGGATAACCGCCCACCAAGAACAGCTCC
Source organism: Halorubrum trapanicum (assembly GCF_002355655.1). Taxonomy (NCBI): domain Archaea; kingdom Methanobacteriati; phylum Methanobacteriota; class Halobacteria; order Halobacteriales; family Haloferacaceae; genus Halorubrum; species Halorubrum trapanicum. The sequence continues at coordinate 2,239,885 of NZ_AP017569.1, forward strand.
TCACCCGGCTCGCGCAGGTCGGATTGCTCCTGCTCGCCGGCATCACCGTCCTCGGTGTCTGGGGCGTGAACCTCGGCGGCCTCCTCGTCGGCGCGGGCTTCCTCGGCATCGTCCTCGGGATGGCGGCCCGACAGACGCTGGGCTCGCTCCTCGCGGGCTTCGTGCTGATGTTCTCGCGGCCGTTCGAGATCGGCGACTGGGTGGAGATCGGCAGCGAGGAGGGGTTCGTCACCGACATCACGATCATGAACACCCACATGCGTAACTTCGACGGGGAGTACGTCGTGGTGCCGAACGACCTCGTCGCCAACCAGGCGATCACGAACCGGAGCCGCGAGGGCCGCCTCCGGATCCACATGGAGGTCGGGATCGGCTACGACGACGACCCCGACGAGGCGGCCGGGATCGCAGAGGACGTCCTCTCCGGGATCGACACGATCGCGAACAACCCCGAGCCGTACGCGATCCCGTCGGGGTTCGGCGACTCCGCGATCCTCCTCGACCTCCGGTTCTGGATCGACCCGCCGACCCCGCAGGCGCGGTGGCGCTCGAAGGCGACCGCGGTCGAGGAGATCCAAGAGCGCTTCGCCGACGCCGGCATCTCGATCCCGTACCCGCAGCGGACGGTCTCGTATCCGCCCGAGACGGCGGAAACGGACGAGACCGTCGAGCGCGTCGAGCGGGCCGACGAGCCGGCCGACGGCCGGCCGCGGGACGGCTCGGTGTGAGAGCGTCCGGCGCTCGTCGGACCGCGGTCCGCGGCCGCGCTTACAGCTTCTCGGACGGTCCCGTGTACCCGCTCGGAAGCGCTGAGCCGCGACCGGTGAACAGGCGCTCGAACCGCTCGATGCGCTCCAACACGTAGCTGAGCGCCGCCGTGAGCGAGTCCGCGCCGATGGACAGCAGGTGGCGCGCGCCCTTCGTGCGGTCGGCGTGGTAGAAGCTGATCTCGCCTTCCGGCTCGGTGTTCCGCTCCGGCATCACCACCAGGTCCTGTCTGCTGGGGTCGTGCCGGAAGACGAGGACGTCGGTGAGCGAGTCGGTCCCGTAGGTGACCACGTCGTGGCGGACGCTCCACTTCTCCGGCGTCTCCTCGGCGAGCGCGTCCGTATCGACGACGTTCCGCATGGTCGTCGCCGTCGAGACGCGCTCCAGTCCGGACCCGCGTCGCTCCCGAAGCCACGCGAGGATCCGCTCGACGACGTCGCGGAGGCCGTCGGGGCCGGCGAACCGACCGGCCGACCGCTCCGCCGGCAGCGACCCCCGCGTCACTTCGGTTCGCTCTCCCATGCGAGAACCCCCGTCCTCATCGTGTTAATAGGTACCGGTCGGGACCCTCACCCGTTTCGCCGTCGAGCCAGCGGTTCCCGGCCCGACGGCGCCCGATCCGCGGCTCACCGGTCCCGGCCGAACCCGCCCGCGAACGTCGCCTCGTCGACGGCGAGAACGGTCGGCCGTCCGTGCGGGCAGGCGTACGGGCGGTCGCACTCCCCGAGGCGGTCGAGCAGGTCACGGAGGTCGGCGTCGGCGAGGTCGTCGAAGTCGCCGCGCTTCAGCGACGGGTGACACGCGAGGTCAGCGAGCAGGTCGTCGCGCGCGTCCCGCGCCGCGCCGCGGCCGGTGTCCGACCCCGACAGCGCCGCGAGCGCGTCGCGGAACGCGTCCGCGTCCGCCGTCCGGCCGAACGGCGCGGGGACGGTCCGCAGCCGGCGCGTGCCGCCGCCGAACGCCTCGGTCTCGAAGCCGAGCGCGGCGAGGTCGTCCGCGTGCGCCCTCGCGGCCGCGGCCTCGTCGGTCGACAGCGAGACGGTCGCCGGCGGGTCGAGCGCCGCGGTCGGCACCGGGTCGCCGTCGAACGCCCGGGCGAGGCGCTCGTAGTTCACCCGCTCGTGGGCGGCGTGGCCGTCGATCACGAGCAGTTCGTCGCCGGCCTCGACGAGGACGTAGAGGTCGCGGAAGACGCCGACCGGCTCGGCGTCCGCGAACGCTCCGGGACGCGACCCGTCGCCCTCGCCGACGGGGTCGAGCGCGGAGCCGAGGTCGGTGTCGACGTCCGCGGAGCGCCGGAGGTCCGCGCCCGTGAGCGCGTCCTCGACCACGGAGGCGACCGCCTCGGCGACCGCGTCGGCGTCGCGGAGCCCGACCTCGCGCTTCGTCGGGTGGACGTTCGGGTCGACCCGGGCGGGCGGGAGCGAGACGTCGACCGCCGCGACCGGCTCGCGGCCGTCCGGGAGGAGCCTGCCGTAGCCGTCGCGGACCGCGGCCGCGAGCCGGTCGTTCCGGACCGGGCGCCCGTTCACCGAGACGCGGACGTGGTCGCGGGCGGCGCGGGTCACGGACGGGTACGCCAGCGCGCCCGAGACGCCGACGTCGACGAGGGGCGCGTCGCGCTCGCCGGCCGCCCCCGCGTCGACGCTCGCGTCGACGGTCGTCGACCGGCTCGCCGTGTCGCGGTCGTACACGGCGAGGAGGGCGTCCGTGCGGTCGGTCCCGGGGGTCGACAGCGTCGCCGACCCGTCGTGGTCGAGCGAGAACGCGACCGAGGGGTTCGCCAGCGCGTAGTCGGCGACGAGCGAGGAGATCCGCGCGAACTCGGCGTCCGCGCCCGCGAGCGACTCGCGGCGTGCCGGCCGGGTCGCGAAGATGTCCTCGACCACGACCGTCGTGCCGCGGGCGCGGCCGGCGGGCTCGACGGTGGGGTCCTGCCCGTCGACGACGACCCGCGTGCCGACCCCGTCGCCGGGGCTCGTCACGAGTTCGAGGCGGGCGGCCTCCGCGATCGCCGCGAGCGCCTCGCCGCGGAAGCCGAGCGACGCGACGCCGACCGGGTCGCCGTCGGGCGCCAGCTTGCTCGTCGCGTGCCGCTCGACGGCGCGGGCCGCGTCCTCGCGGGCCATCCCGCGGCCGTCGTCCGCGACGCGGATCCTGTCGGTGCCGTCGCCGTCGACGGCGATCTCGATCCGCGAGGCGCCCGCGTCGAGCGCGTTGTCGACGAGTTCTCCCACGACTCTCGCCGGCCGAGTGACGACCTCGCCGGCCGCGATCCGGTCGACCGTCTCCCGATCGAGCCGCCGGACGCGCCCCTCGCTCTCGTCCGGGTCGCCGCGGGTCTCGGCGGCGTCCTCAGTTGCGTCTCCGCGGGCGCCGGTGGCGTCCCCCGTTGTGGACGCGCCGGGATCGCGGTCTCGCTCACCCGTCATCGTCGATCTTCGACTGGAGGTCGTGGAGTGCGTTCAGCGCCTCGATCGGCGTCATCCGGGCGAGGTCGAGGTCGCGGAGTTCCGCGGCGAGGTCCGGGGGCGCCCCGGCGGCGGCCTCTCCATCGGCCTCGTTCGTCGGTCGCGTGCGGTCGCTCTCGGGGGGACCGGTCGGTGAGTCGCCCGCCTCCGGACCCCCCTCGTCTCGCTCCGCCGACGCCTCCTCCGCGAGGAACTCCCGCAGCGACGCGTCGCCGTCGGGGTCCGCGTCGTCGGGCATCTCCTCGTCCGTCGCCCCCTCCGAACCGGTCTCTGTCCGGCCCGCCTTCCGGTCCCTGTCCGCCTCCTCCGCGGCGACGAGGTCGCGGGCGCGCTCGACGACCGGGGCGGGAACCCCGGCGAGCTCCGCGACCTCGACGCCGTACGACGACGAGGAGGCGCCGGGGACGACCCGGTGGAGGAACGTCACGTCGCCGTCCTCGCGGGTGGCGGTAAAGTGGAGGTTGAAGACGCGCTCGCGCTCGTCGGCGAGGTCGGTGAGCCCGTGGTAGTGGGTGGCGAACAGCGCTGTCGCGCCGAGCTCGTCGTGGAGGAACTCGGCGGCCGCGCGGGCGATGGCGCGGCCGTCGGTGGTGGCGGTCCCCCTGCCGACCTCGTCGAGCAGGACGAGCGAGTCGGAATCCGCGTCGTGGAGGATCTCCGTCAGCTCGCTCATCTCGCGCATGAACGTCGACTGGCCGCCGGCGATGTCGTCGGAGGCGCCGACGCGTGTGAACAGCCGGTCGAAGACGGGGAGCGTGGCGGCCTGCGCGGGGACGAACGAGCCGGTCTGCGCCAGCACGACCGCGAGCGCGACAGACCGCATGTACGTCGACTTCCCGCTCATGTTCGGCCCCGTGATCACGGCGACCGAGCCGCGCGGGAGGTCCGCGTCGTTCGGGACGAACGACTCCTCGGTCCGCTCGACGACCGGGTGTCTGCCGCCTTCGATTTCGATGCCTGCGGAGGGATCTCCGGTCCCGTCGTCGTCGACGTCGTCACCCCCCTCGCGCAGCTCCGGGCGGACGTAGTCGCGCTCGACCGCGACCGCGGCGAGCGACGCGAGCGCGTCGAGCTCGGCGAGCGCGTCCGCGAGCCCCTGGATCCGCTCGGTCTCGCTTGCGACGCGGTCGCGGACGTCGACGAACAGCTCGTACTCCAAGGCGTCCGCGCGCTCGGCGGCGCCGACGATCTCCTCCTCGCGCTCCTTCAGCTCCGGCGTGACGTAGCGCTCGCTGTTCTTCAGCGTCTGTCGGCGCCGGTAGTCGTCGGGGACCTTCTCGACGTTGGCGTCGGTCACCTCGATGTAGTAGCCGTGGACCTGGTTGTGACCGACCGACAGCGAGTCGATCCCGGTGCGCTCGCGCTCGCTCGCCTCCAGGTCCGCGACCCACTCGCGCCCCTCGCGCTCGGTCGCGCGGAGGTCGTCGAGGTCGTCGTCGAACCCCTCGCGGATCACGCCGCCCTCCGTGATCTCTTGGGGCGGGTCGGTCGCGATCGCCCCGTCGATCAGCTCGCGGACCTCGGTCAGCTCGTCGAGCCGGTCGCGGAGGTCGCGGAGGTGGTCGGTTTGAGGGAGCGCGGGGTCGCCCTCGTCGGCGGCGTCCGTCGCGTCGGCCCCGTCGCCGTCCACCCTCTCCGCCCCCGCGAGCGTCGCCTTCAGCTCCGGGACGACCGCGAGCGTCCGGCCGAGCGAGCGGAGGTCACGGGCGTCCGCGCGGCCCCGCGAGACGCGGCTCACCAGCCGTTCGAGGTCGTAAGCGGTCGAAAGGGCGTCGGCGACCCCCTCTCGCGCGAGGCTCCGGTCCGCCAGCTCGCCGACGGCGTCGTGGCGGCTCCGGATCGCGTCGGCGTCGACGAGCGGGCGACGGAGCCAGCGCTCTAAGCAGCGGCGGCCGAGCGCGCAGTTCGTCTCGTCGAGGACGTCGAAGAGCGTGTCGCTCGCGCCGAGCCCGCGGTTCTCGAACAGCTCCAGGCTGCGCTGGGCCGCCGCGTCGAGCCGAAGGCGGTCGCGGGGGTCGTACCGTCGGATTCTGGTGACGTACGCGAGCGGCCCGTCGTCGCCCTGCGTGTACTCGGCGTACGCGAGGACGGCGCCCGCAGCCCGCAGCTCCGCGTCGGACTCGAACCGACGCTCCGGCGCCGGGAGGTACGGCTCTAAGCGCTCGGTCGCCGTCCGGCGGTCGAAGGCGCCCGCGCCGTAGTCGTGTGTCGTCCACCCCCGCTCCGCGTCCGGGGGGTCGAAGTCGGGCGCGTCCGGGCCGGCGATGAGTTCCGCCGGGGCGACCCGGTCCAGTTCGCCCGCGACCGCGTCCCGGTCGCCGGACGTGACGAGGCACTCGCCCGTGGAGACGTCGACGGCGGCGAGGCCGACGGTCCCTGCGGAGGTCGCCTCGTCGCCCGTCCCGCTCTCAGCGTCGGCCGCGACCGCGGCCACGTAGTTCGTCGTCCCGGATTCGAGGAGGTCGTCCTCGACGACGGTGCCGGGCGTGATCACCTCGGTGACGGCGCGGTCGACGAGACCGGACGCCTGCTCTGCGTCCTCGACCTGGTCGCCGAGCGCGACGCGGTAGCCCGCGTCGAGCAGGGATTCGAGGTACGGCGCGGCGTTGTCGATGGGGATCCCGGCCATCGGGTAGTCGCCGGTCGAGTCGGAGCGCTCCGTCAGCGTCACCTCGCAGACGCGGGCCACTGTCTCGGCCGCCTCGCAGAACGCCTCGTAGAAGTCGCCGACCTGGAACAGCACCAGGGCGTCCTCGTGGGCGGCACAGAGGTCGGCGTACTGCGAGAGCATCGGTGTGAGCTCCTCGCGGGCGGCCGCGATCCCGGGCGGCAGCCCGGTCGCCGTCTCTCGGTCCGCCGGTTCCATACCCCGTATCCGGGCGGCCGCGGGCATAAACGGTACGGAGGCGGCGGCGGGAAGTGGAGTGGGTCTCGCAGGGACGGCGAGACCCTTACGGTCCTCCGCCTCCGAATACGGCCGTGACGAACCGAACGATCGTCGTGGGGCTCGCCGGGGCGTTCGTCGGCATGACGGCGCTGCTCCTGATCGGCGGGATCGTCCTCCACCCGATCGCGCTCGCGCTGGCGGTGCCGTTCGGCGCCGTCTCCTACTTCCTCTGGTACCACGCCAGCGGGCGCCTCCACGACCAGGCCCGGCGGTCCGCCGAGCAGGCGGGACCGACGGAGCGCGAACGGGCCAGGCAGCGCGCCCGCGCCGAGGCCAACCGGGAGCGCGCGTACCGCGCCGCCGGCGACGGCGGTCGGAGCGCGAGCGGGCGACGTGACGGCGCTCGCGGACCCGGAGGGCGGTTCGGGCCCGGCGGCCCCGGCGCGTCCGGAGCCGGTGACCCCCGCGACAGGGCCCCCGCAGCCGACCGCATGACCGAGCGCGAGGCGTACGAGACGCTCGGGCTCGACCGGACGGCGGACGGCGAGACGGTCCGGCGGCGCTACCGCGAGCGCGCGAAGCGGCTCCACCCGGACGGCGAGGACGGCGACGAGGAGGCGTTCAAGCGGCTCAACGAGGCGTACGAGGTCCTCAAGGAATAGCGCAGAGCCGTACGAGGTCCTGAAAGAGTAGCGCGGAGCCGTACGAGGTTCCGAAGGGCAAGGCGACGATTCACTCCGCGTCGACCGCGGCGGCGATAGCCCGCTCGGCGTCGTCCCGCTCTTCCCGCGTGTTGACGTTCGTGAAGGTGCGCTCGGTCGTCAAAGACCGGATCTCCTCGTCGCCGACGACGACCTCGTCGACTCGGTCCACGAGCGCGAGCACCTTCCGCTCGCCGCGGTCGAGCGCGCGGTCGCAGGCGGTCGCGGCCGGTTCGGTCGCGTACGCCGCCTGCGTCGTCTGGTACCAGCGGTCCTCCAGCCGCGGGACCGCGGCCTCGGCGTCCGCGGCCGCCTCGCGGAGGTGGTCGAGGAAGCTTGGGTCGACGAACGGCATGTCGCAGGCGACGACGACCGCGTACCGGTCGGTCGCGGCCCGGCACGCGTTCCGGATCCCGGCCAGCGGCCCGAGGTCGGGCTCGTCGTCGAGCGCCCAGCGGACGGGGAGCGGGACCCCGGCCAGCGCCTCGGCGATCGCCTCGCGCTGGTCGGGCCGGCAGTTGACGACGAGCTCGTCGACGACGGGGTCGTCGCCGCTCGCGCGGTCGGCGCCGGGCGGGACCGGGTCGTCGTCGCCCGCGAGCCGGTCCGCGACCCGGCGGATCATCGGCACGCCGGCGAGCTCGGCGACGGCCTTGTCCGCGTCGCCGAAGCGCGTCGAGCGGCCGCCTGCGAGGATGGCTCCGGTGGTCACGGGAGCAAGTTTGACAGGGAGGGACTTCGCGGTTGCGGTGGGGCCACGCGCGGCGCTCGGGCGCCCCCCGAACGACGCTCTCGCCCGCCTATCCGCCCGAAAGCGACCCGTTAAGTGGCCGGCGACCCAACCGATGTCCATGCCAGAGGCCACGGATCTCGAGGAGCTGAAGCGGGGGACCGAGCTGGTCAAGCGCGGCTTCGCGCAGATGCAGAAGGGCGGCGTGATCATGGACGTCGTCAACCGCGAGCAGGCCCGCATCGCGGAGGACGCCGGCGCGGTCGCGGTGATGGTGCTCGAACACGTCCCGGCCGACATCCGGAAGCGCGGCGGCGTCGCGCGGATGCCCGACCCCGAGCGCGTCCCCGAGATCATCGACGAGGTGTCGATCCCGGTGATGGGGAAATCGCGGATCGGCCACCGCAAGGAGGCGGAGATATTGGAGGCGCTCGGCGTCGACATGATCGACGAGTCCGAGGTGCTGACGCCCGCCGACGACGAGTACCACACCGACAAGCGCGACTTCACGTCGCCGTTCGTCTGCGGCGCCCGGAACCTCCCCGAGGCGCTCCGCCGCATCCGCGAGGGCGCGGCGATGATCCGGACGAAGGGCGAGGCCGGCACGGGCGACGTGAACCAGGCCGTCAAACACCAGCGCACGATCAAAAACCAGATCCGGACACTCTCCGGCCTCAACCACGAGGAGCGCGAGAAGTGGGCCCGCGAGCACGGCGCCCCGCGCGACCTGGTCCACGAGACCGCCGAGGCCGAGCGCCTGCCCGTCGTCAACTTCGCGGCCGGCGGCATCGCGACGCCCGCCGACGCCGCACTGATGATGTACCACGGCTGCGACGGCATCTTCGTCGGCTCCGGCATCTTCGGCGCGGAGGACCCCGAGGCGATGGGCACCGCCATCGTCGAGGCCGTCAACAACTGGGACGACCCCGAGGAGCTCGCCCGGATCGCGAGCGGCACCGGGAAGGGGATGAAGGGCCAGTCCAACGAGGACATGGAAGAAGAGGAGAAGCTCCAGGGCCGCGGCGTTTAAATAGGTCTTTTCCGCAGCGCGGCGACTTCTTATAAATGAAACTGCGGTGGCGCGCCCCGGTGAGCGGCCGCCACCGGCGGCCGCGAACCGCGAGGGACCGAAGGTCCCTCTGGCAGCCGGCGGCAAAGCCGCCGGCGACGACGGTGCGAGGGAGTCGGTCGCCCGGAGCGAAGCGGAGGGCGACCGACGAGGTTGGGGAGGTGTGAGGTGCGGTGCTGTGCGGGGCGGGGCGGGACTCAAAGGGGCAGTCGCGAGGACGAAGCACGGCGACGCAAGCACCACAAGGAGCGAGTGGAACGAGCGACTGAGGAGCGCAGCGAGCCGCGCGAGTCCTCGCGACTGGGGCTTTGGAGGCACTCGCCGCCGATCCGAGTCAACGATTTATAAACGAACGACTGAGCTTATCGAGACTCGCTCGTTCGCGTCGACAGTCGACTGATAGCCGCTCCGACCCCGTACCCGACCACCCCGATCACGACCGCGAACAGCAGTCCGTATTTAAATCCGTACTCGATCCCGCCGAGCAGTTCGCCGCGCGCGGATTCGTACCCGTACCCCAACATCCGCGGGTGATTGTACCGCGTCGATCCCGCCCAGCTCCCTGTGAGATAGCCGACGAACGGCGGGAACGCGAACCACCAGCACCCGACGAGCCACAGCGAGCCGACGGTCGGGACGAGGCCCGCACCCGCGGATCCCGCGGCGACTGCGATCCCGAGCGTCACCGCGATCCACCAGAGAGAGATTCCGACGTCCAACCCGAGCGCAAATCCGAGGGAAGCGAGCAGGAGGAGGCCGACCACCGCCAGCGCGAGCAGTCCCCTCGCCGGAGAGGCGCCGACGACGTGCGGAGAGGAGCGCACACTTTCGAGGACCATGCCCGGCAGGTGCGTCGCCGCGCGCAAAATTCGTTTCGGGGCTCAGGAGTCAACCGGGCCACAGCGAGGGCGGTCGACGAAGTCGACGAAAACGGCGCTCACCGCTCGTCGTCGTCGTACACCCACGCACCGACGACCTCCTCGTCGCCGTCGCGACGCCAGCGGACGGTCACGAGGTCCGGGAACCGGATCGGTATCCGCAGCGTCTCCCCGTTGATCGCGTCGTCGGGTCCGAGGTCGTCGTCCAACTCGGCCCACGCGACGGTGTCGTTCTCGCCGGCCTCGTAGTCCACGCTGACGTTCGTGACGAACACGTCCCCGGCGCGGAGGCGCTCCGTCCCGCCCGTGTGTTCGATGTCCAGAAAACTCGCCACGTCATCCGCGCCGTGGTACTCGAACTCGAAGCAGGCGAGTTCCTCGCAGGTCGTCAGTTCGCGGTACCAGATGCCGCCGAACCCGACCGCGCCCGCGCCGAGGAGGAGGACGGCCCGCCGCTTGGGGGACATGGTTAGCGTCGCGGCGCGGCGATAAATAGGCGTTTGGCTGAGTCGTTGTATCTTATAAATGGATAACTGTGGATCGGCGGAGAACATCACCAAAGCCCCAGCCGCGAGGCGGGCGCACGCTCGCTGCGCGCCTCACTCGGTCGCTCACTCTGTTCGCTCCCTCGTTGCGGTGCTTACGTCGCCTGCGCCCGCCTCGCGGCTGCCCCTTTGAGTCCCGCCCCTCCGGAAGACGGTCCTGCTCGCTCACTCCGTTCGCTGCGCGGGCTGCGACTTCCGTGCTCCCGCTCGCTTCGTCGCCGGCGCTTTGCGCCGGCTGCCAGAGGAACCTTCGGTCCCTCCCTGCTCGCGGGAACGCACAGCACCCAGCCTCGCGCCTCCCCAGCCTCGTCGGTGGCCCTCCGCTTCGCTCCGGGCCACCGACTCCCTCGCGGTCGGCTCGCGCCCTCCGGGCGCTCGCCGGCGCGCCGGTCGGCTTTTAAATAGTCGAGACGGTTCGGATCATCGGCCACCCCACAGAATCAGTTCCGCAGCGCCTCCACCGGCCGCTCGTTGGCCGCCTTCCACGCGGGGTACGCGCCGCTGACGATCCCGACGCCGACGCCGAACACGAGCGCCAAGAGGAGGTAGTACCCGTTCGTCGGGTCGAGCACGAGCGCGGCGTCGACCGCGGGCGTCGCGAGGACGAGGCCCGCGACGAGCAGGACCGTGAGCAGGGTGCCGGCCGCCGCGCCGGCCGCGCCGATAAGCCCGGCCTCCGCGAGCAGGACGCGCAGCACGTCGCGGCGGGCGACGCCCACGGCGCGCATCACGCCGATCTCCTGTCTCCGCTCGACGGTGCTCATCAGCATCACGTTGAGGATCGAGACGCCGGCGACGACGAGCGAGATGGCGCCGAGGCCGAGCAGGAACGTCGAGAGCAGGTCGAAGAACTCGTTGATCTCGTCGACGAGGGCGGCCAGTTCGAACAGGTCCACGCGCTCCTCGCGGGCGTTCACCTCTTCCCGGATCGCGTCCGCCGCGGCGCGCGCCTCGGCGCCCGAGTCGGAGATCACGAGCGCCTGCGCGTAGCCGTCCGCCGAGAACGCCGACTCCGGCAGGAAGACCGCGTCGTCGGGCGCCACCGGGCTGAACGTCTGGCTCTCGACCAGCACGGCGATCACCCGCACCTGCGAGCCCGCGATCTCGACGGTGTCGCCCGCGCCGGCGTCGAGGTCCGCCGCGATCCCCGCGCCGAGGATCGCGCCCTGCCGGTGGCGCTCTGGGAGCCGCCCCTCCGCGGCCTCGTACGCCAGCGCGGGCCTCTCGACGCCGTACACCGTCGCGAACGTCTGGTCGCCCTGCCGCGCGACCGTGGCGCTGTCGGAGTACAGCGGGACGACGGCCGGCTCGCCGACCGCGCGCCGGATCGAGGCGACGTCCGCCTGCGACAGCGACTCCACGCCCGCGTCCGCGTTCGGCGAGACGACGACCTGCGTCCCGATGTCGCCGATGGCGTCGTCGGCGCCCAGCGCTAACACGTTCCCGAAGATGCCGAGCGCCGCGACCGCGAGCACGCCGATACAGACGCCCAGCACCGCGAGGACGGTCCGCACTCGGTTCCGGCGCAGGTTCCGCGAGGCCATCGACACCGCGGGTCGCCACCCGCGGAGCCAGCCGGCGGGTCCCCCCGCGCGACGGTCGTCACCGCTCATCGGTGACCTCCGGCGAAGCCGGCGTCGCGGACCGCGCCGGTTCGCGCTCGTCGCTCGCCTCCGAGTCCTCGCCCGCGCCGTCGTCCGGCAGTCCGCCGGTCATCTTCCCGTCGGTGAGGTCGACGACGCGGTCGGCGTACTCCTCGACGAGCGGGTCGTGCGTCACCGCGACGACGGCGACCCCCTCGGCCTTGACGCGCTCGAACTCCGCGAGGATGGCCTCCCCCGTCTCGGTGTCGAGGTTCCCCGTCGGCTCGTCCGCGAGCAGCACGGCGGGCTCGTTGATCAGCGCCCGGGCGATGGCGACGCGCTGCTTCTGCCCGCCCGACAGCTCGCTCGGCTCGTGGTCGAGCCGGTCGCCGAGCCCGAACCGCGCGAGGAGGTCCGCCGCCCGGTCGCTCGCGTCGCCGGGGTCGAACGCGGTCGGCATCGCGACGTTCTCGACCGCGGTCAGCGTCGGCAGCAGGTGGAAGTCCTGGAAGACGAACCCGATCGACTCCTTGCGCGCCCGCGTCCGCTCGGCCACGGAGAGGTTCGTCACGTCGGTGCCGTCGAGCAGTCGCCGGCCCGCCGTCGGGTCGTCGAGCAGCCCGAGCACGTTCAAAAGCGTCGATTTCCCGGAGCCGCTCGGGCCGACGACCGCGACGAACTCGCCGGGCCGCACCGCGAAGTCGACGTCGTCGAGCGCGACGACCGGCTCGCCGCCCCCGCTCGTGTAGCGCTTGACCACGCCCTCGAGCGCGACGCCGAAGCCGTCGCTCCCGGCGGCGTCCCCGCCGTCTCCCGCGGGCTCGTCCGTCCGTCGGTCCGCGGCGTCGCCGCTCACGGCGCCGACCCGTCGCGCCGCCGCCCCGTCGAGCCGCCGATGCGTCCGGTCCTGACCGCGACGCCGACCGCGCCGGCGAGGCCGACGAGCGCGAGGCCGCTCGCGACCGCGCCCGTGACGCCCACGCCGCCGACGTCGATCCGACCGAGCGCGCCGCCGCCGTCGCCGTCATCGTCCGGCTCGGGCGCGGCCACCGTCAGGGTCTCCGTGTACCGCACGCCGCGCTCGGTGTAGGCGACGCGGATCGGGATCTCGTCGGCGACGGAGGCGTTCACCCGCGTCGACAGGTCGAACCCGACGAAGTCGCTCGCGCCGAGCGTTCCGACGAAGTACTCGCCGCCCGCCGGCGTCGGCTCGACGCCCGGCGCGTCGCCGACCGAGACGACCGCGCCCGTCATCTCGCCGCTCCCCGCGTTGCCGAGGTTGGCGTCGACGACGACGCCGTCCGCGGTCTCCCGCACGGTCGCGTCGGTCACGGTCGGTGCGGCCTCGCGGACCGGGTACGTCACCGTCGCCGCCGCGGTGCGGTCGGCGCCGCGGTCGTTCAGCTGGTCCGTGTCGGCGCGGAACGCCGCGGTGACCGTCACCTCCGATCGCCGGTCGAGCGGCCCGAGGTCGACGATCACCCGCCGCTCCTCGCCGGGCGCCACGTCCTCGACGACGAACGGACCGACCGAGACGGTCCGTTCGTCACCGTCCACCGCGGTCCCGACCGCGCGGAGGCTGACGCGGTCGGCGGTCGTCGTGCCGGTGTTGACCACGGTCACCTCGACGGGCGAGTCGGCGACCGGCGGCGAGTCGCCCTCGCCGCTCCCGTCGCCCGTGTCGAGGCCGCCTCCGCCGCCGAAGATGCCCTGGATGCCGCCGACGCCGAGGTCGCCGGCGGCGCTCTCGCTCCCGTCGTCGCTCCGGAGGTCCTCGGGGTCGAGCGCGCGGGTCCGCAGGTCGAGCGCGACCTGGGTCGGGCGCACCTCGATCACCGTCTCGCGGCTGACCGTCACGAACTCGCCGCTCGTCGACTGGTTCGCCACCGCCTCGACGGTGAGCCGCTTCGCGCCCGGCTCGTCGAACGCCGTCCACAGCGTCGCGTCGAGCGAGTCGCCCGCGGAGAGGGCGCCCACGCCGGAGACGCTGTCGAGCACCTCGCCGTCGGCGTCCAGGACGCGGATCTCGGTGACGTTCGCCGCCGCCTCGCTGCCGCCGGAGTTCGAGACGGTGACGTTCAGCGCCGTCCGCTCGCCGACGGTGGGGTCGCTCGGAGACGTCCCGACCTCGCCGACGGTGATCCGCGCGTCCGGTACCGCCGCCGCCGCGCCGACCGCGAACGCCCCGCCGACCGCCGCGAGGATCGTCAGCGCGGCCAGCAGCGCGGCTGTGGTTCGTGTCTGCGTCAATGTCATCTCTCCTAAGCGACCGCCGTGGATATATCCGTCGGCGACGGAAGCGGCCCCGTGGCGCCGCTTTTGCGGTGACGCGACGTGGGTCCGCGCAGAGCCCCTTCGCGACCGACGACCCGCGGGACTTCGGGGTTTCGACGGCCGCCGAGACGTACCGGTTACGGACCCTTTTTCAACGGGCCGACGTAAGAGAGGACAATGAGCGAACGCGACACCGCGCGAGCGGGTGATGAGCGATGATGGGGAACAACGACCAGCAGGCGTACGACCGCGGCACGTCGCTGTTCTCGCCCGACGGACGCATCTACCAGGTGGAGTACGCCCGCGAGGCGGTCTCGCGCGGCGCGCCGAGCGTCGGCGTCCGGACGACGGACGGCGTCGTCTTCGTCGCGATGTCCCGCCCCTCCTCGTCGCTGATGGAGGCCGAGAGCATCGAGAAGCTCCACAAGCTCGACGACCACGTCGGCACCGCGAGCGCGGGCCACGTCGCCGACGCCCGCCAGCTGATCGACCTCGCGCGCCGGCAGTCGCAGGGCAACCGCCTGCGCTACGGCGAGCCCGTCGGCGTCGAGACGCTGACGAAGTTCGTCACCGACCACATCCAGGAGAACACCCAGCGCGGCGGCACGCGCCCCTACGGCGCCGCGCTCCTCATCGGCGGCATCGACGACGGCGAGCCGCGCCTGTTCGCCGCCGACCCCTCGGGCACGCCCAACGAGTGGAAGGCGACCGTCATCGGCGGCGGCCGGCAGGACATCCAGGGCCACCTCGAGGACGAGTGGCGCGACGACCTCTCGCTGGAGGACGGCATCGAGCTCGCCGTCGCGGCGCTGGCCGCCCACGACGACGAGTTCGAGCCCTCGGACCTCGCGGTCGCGACGGTGACCGAGGCAGACGGCTTCCGGACGGTCCCGGTCGAGGAGGTCGCGGCCGCGTTCGAGGCGGCCGGTCTCGACGCCGACTCCGAGGCGGACGACGCGGACGCCGACTCCGAGGCGGACGACGCGGACGGCGACTCCGAGACGGACGACGCGGACGCCGACGAGTCCGGCGCGGACGCGGACGAGTAGCGACCCCGAATCGCCGCCGACGTCTCCGTCGACCGAGCCGCGGTCGATCGAGTCGCGCTCGATTGTACCGCGCTCGGAGCTGGGGCCGACCAAATGCGCGGAATTGTACATCTCACACACAACACTTTTAGCGGCGGGAGTCGTATGTTCGTTGTAAAATGCCCGATTCGATGTCCGAACAGCTCCAACGGGACATGGAGTGCGAGGGGTTACTCGAGTGTTTCCACGGCCTGAAGCAGTTGGACAAGGACTGCTACCAGGCGCTCGTGTCGTCCGACGAGGCGCTCACGATCGACGAGGTCGCGGAGCGCGTCGACCGGGAGCGCTCCACCGCCTACCGCGCGGTTCAGCGGCTCCTCAAGGCCGGCTTCATCCAGAAGGAGCAGATAAACTACGAGCAGGGCGGGTACTACCACGTGTACAGGCCGACGGACCCGTCGCAGATCGCCGACGACATGCAGCGGATGCTCAACGACTGGTACGCGAAGATGGGCCAGCTCATCGGCGAGTTCGAAGAGAAGTACGACCGCCCGGAGCGCGCCGCGGCGACCGCCGAGAACTGACGCGAGTGACGCGAGCGACGCGAGTCCGCGGCCGCCGACCGCGTCGCACGACGGGACCAGGGGCGCAGATCGGTGGCGTTAGGCCGTTCGAGGCCGTACTCGCGGTATGGTGACGAGCGTCCGCGTCCGGTGTGACGACTGTTCGTACGAGACGGCGTTCGACTCCCTCCGTCGAGCGCGGACGGCCCTGAGCGAGCACGAGCGCGGGACCGGCCACGCAGTGGAGTGGGAGATCGGGTCGCTGGCCGGCGGCGTCGAGCGCGCCGGCGCCGACGCCGGCGTGTGCGGCCGGGCGGGGTGTGCGAACCCCGATTCGCCGCTGCTCAACCACGACGGCGCGCGCGGCTCGGAGTCGGACGACTGAGCGCGCGGTCGACGTCGCGGACCGAGGGCCGTCCGGGCCGTCCGCGTCGTCCGCGGCAGGGGTTTTTGTCTCCGCCGTTCGGAGCGGCAGTCGATGTCACGAGAAGTCGTCTCACATCGCGACGGCCACGTCTACGAGTTCGGCCCGGAGATGGACCCGGTCTACGAGGCCGCCGACGGCGAGACGCTGACGATCGAGACGGTGGACAGCCTGAACGGCGAGATTCAGGCGGACGACGACCTGCTCGACGCGATTCCGGAGGAGGTCAACGCCGCGACGGGACCGATCGCCGTGGCGGGCGCGAGCCCCGGCGACGTCCTCGCGGTCGAGATCGAGGCCGTGCGCGTCGCCGAGGACCGCGGCCGCGTGCTCACCGCGCCCGGGTTCGGGCTCCTCCAGGACGATCCCGAGATCGACCACCCCGCGACGCGGATCACGGAGGTCGACGGCGGCGGTGAGGAAATCGACTTCGAGGGGATCGACGTGCCCATCGAGCTCGTGATCGGGACGATCGGGGTCGCCACGGACGGCGAGACGGTGTCGACGCTCACGCCCGACGACCACGGCGGCAACCTCGACACGACCGACGTGACCGGCGGGACGACCGTCTACTTCCCGGTCTTCCGGGAGGGCGCGATGCTGGCGCTGGGCGACGCGAAGGCCGCGATGGCCGACGGCGAGATGTGCGGGACCGGCGCCGAGATCGCGGTCGAGGTCGACGCGACGCTCTCGGTGATCGAGGATCCCGCCGTCTCGCCGAACCGACCCCTCCTCGACACCGGCGACGCGGTGAAGACGGTCGCGAGCGCCGAGACGCTGGAGGAGGCGGTCGAACTGGCAAACGGCGACATGCTGGATCTCTTGGCGCACGACCACGGCTTCTCGCGCACCGACGCGTACCTCTTTTCGAGCCTCGTCGGCGGCTTAGAGATCAGCCAGGTGGTCGACCCGCAGGTGACGGCGCGGAACGCGGTGCCGAGCGAGCACCTCTCGCTCCCGTTCTGACCGAGATCAGCGCTCCGAGCGCTCGGCGAACCGCCGAGCGGCGTCGCTCAGGCCGGGATCGGTCGGGGTCTCCGTCTCGTTGGCGTCGGGGGTCTCGTCGGCAGTCTCGGTTTCGTCGGCAGTCTCGGTTTCGTCGGCAGTCTCGGTCTCGTCGGCGTCGGCGGTCTCGGCGTCCGCCGTGGTCGCGTCGCGACCGTCGGCGACCGTCCCGCCCTCCACGTCGGCCGGGTCGGCGTCCGCCGGGTAGTTCAGCTCGGCGGGCGGGACGAAGACGGTCTCGACGGCGCGGACGATCTCGTCGACCTGTTCCTCGTCGAGGCGATCGGCGTACGCCTCGCGGACGAGGTCGGGGACCGCGTAGGCGTAGCTGCCGCGGCCGGCGTGGCGGATGAGCCCCGCGCGCCGGATCGGTCGGTGGCGGCTGTACGCGTGCCCGGAGTCGCCGTCGCCGCCGGCGTCGATGTGGGCCGCGACGGGGTCGCTGGCCCCCTCGCGGCGGTAGTGGCGGAGCATCCCGCGCGAGAGCTCCGGGAGCGCCTCGATGCGCGAGCGGAGCTCCTCGATGACCGCCTCCCGAGTTCCGAGCTCGATCGCGTCGTCGAACCGGAGCGCGCTCTCGGCGACGTCGTCCCGGGTGACCGGGTCGACCTCGTCGGGGGGGCCCGCCTCCGCCTCGGTCGCGGGATCGGTGTTCGAGGCGTCCGCGTCCGCGGGATCGGCGGATGCGGTGTCCGCGGCGTCGGCGTCTGCGTCCGCGGCGTCGGCGGGGTCGATCTCGGCGCCGCCGTCGGCGGCGGAAGCGGCCGCTTCGGTCGCGGTCTCGGCCTCCGATTCGTCCGCGTCCGCCGCGCGCTTCTCGGTCGCGGCGACCGCCTCGTCGTACGACTTGAGTACGGACTGGTCGCCGTCGTCGCCGTCGGGGTGCCCGTCGTCGAGTCGCTCGGGACCCGCCCGGGAGGGGCCGCCGCCCCGGTACGGCGCCTCGGCCTTGCCCAGCAGCGCCTGCGCGAACTGGTCGGCCATGTCGCTCAGGTCGCGGGCCTCCTCCAGCTCGCGTTCGAGGTCGGCGATCCGCCGGTCCTTCTTCTCTAACTCCTGTTTGAGGTCGGCGATCTCGGACTCGCGGCGCTCCTTCTCGTCGGAGATGGACTCGAGCTCGCCGACGAGGTCGCTGGAGACCGACTTCAGCTCCGGGCGCTCGAAGTCGTCGAGCCCGGGGGTCGCGCCCGCGTCGAACGTCTCCTTGCGGTGGAACTGGATCCGGCGGATCGACTCGTCCCAGTCGGTCATCAAAAAGGCCTCGCCGTCGCCCAGGTCCTCGACCGCGCTCGCGTACTTCGAGCCGAGGATGCGCCCGACGACCTTCGTGTCGTTGTCCCACGTGAGCCGGTGCCAGCAGAGCCAGTCGCACTGGGTGATGAAGTCCTTCTTGACGTCCGCGGGGCGCTGGCTGATCCCGACGATGCCGAGCCCGTGTTTCCGGCCGCGCTTGCCCACCTTGATCAGCATCTTGCCCGTCTCGTCCATCCCGCCGCCCTCGGGGATGTACTCGTGGCACTCCTCGATGACGAGCAGGAAGGGCTTCTTCATCCGCTTCTCCTTCGCGAACAGCTGCTTGACGACTTCGAGGAGGAGCTCGTTCGCCGTCTCCTCTTCGAGGTAGCCGGAGACGTCCAAGATGATCGGGACGTTCTGCTCCAAGGCGAGGTTCGCGAGCTTCTCGGCGTGTTCGGGGGAGACGACGATGTCGCACTCCTCGTCGGCGCCGGCGTGGAGAATTTCGTATTCTTCTTTTAAACCGTAATATTCACCGTCTACGTCAACGATGAGAATACCAAGCGCCGAATCGAGGAGTTTCTCGGCGACGACCGAAGCGGTGTTGCTCTTGCCCGAACCGGATTTACCTGTTATAAACCCCCGTCCGGTGAGCAACTCCACTACCGGGAGTGAAAGTTCTGTGTCCTGTTCCTGATCGACGCCGACCGGGATCTGTTGTTGAGCGTCAGTCATCTTGGTTCTCGTTTGGCGGCTCAATGGCGTTGTGACACGAACGACAGAGGGTTACGAGGTTATCCAACGTGTTCGCATCTTCGGGAGACCGAAACGTACGGATCGGTGTTTTATGATGGACATCTAATCCGATGTCAGCTTGGTTCCGGTGTTCGGACTGCGTGATGCCACACCTCTGACATTCGTAGTCGTCTCGTCGAAGGGCCTTCCGCCGCTGTTTCGCCCAGTTGTCGCCGTAGTACTCGTTTACACCTCCCTTCCAGCGATGGTGTAGTTCTCCGGGCTGTGAACCGACCGTCCTCGTCTCAATTCCGTGGTCATGTAGCCAGTTATGAACTGTGGACGGGGCACAGTCGAGCTGTTCCGCTATCGCGTACGTACTCATTCCGTCCGAGAGGTACATCGACCTGAGCTTCGATTCGTTCTGAAGTGCTGCCGGCGTTTCCGGATTGTACGACCGCGTTTCGATATCGTGCCGATGTATCCATTCCTCTATCGCCTGCCGACCGCAACCGAGTTGCGAGGCGACCTCGTCCATGGTCATCCCCGACTCGACGTACAGTTCGCGCAGCGTCTCCTCGTCGTGCCACGGCTGTTCCGTTCCTGTCCGACTCGTGTCGATCCCGAACTCGTTTAGCCAGTTGTGAACGGTTGCCTGACTGCACTCTAACTCGTCCGCGATGTCGGCTTCGCTCAGTCCCTGTTGCCGGAGAGAGCGAAGCCGCTCCTCGTCTTCCCAAGGTTTGGACTTCTCGATATCGTGCTTTTTTAACCAGTTCTCGACGGTCTTGCGGCTACATCCAAGCTTTTCGCCCACCTCCCTCGTCGTGAGATCCTCCTCAATATACAGCGACCGGAGGTTGTCCGCGTCCCTCCACGGGGTTGCTTCGCTCATTTCAGGCGCACTGTTCGCCCGTGGGTGAGAAGCCAGTCCATGCTGGGTACTGGTCATGTGATATTACATAGCTCTTCAGGGGGCTGGAACGTCCCGGACTCTGCCGTCGCGTCGCCGCCGATCCCCTCGCTGACGTCCGCGACGTGGATCGTCTCCTCCTCGCTCATACCCGTGAGAGGTGGCGCCCGCCCCATAAACTATCGCCTCGCTCGGCGGTCGGTCGTGCCGGGCGCGAGCCGACCCCGCCGCCGGTCTTCGCAAAACGTATGCCGCCGCCGGGAGTCTGACCGCGCATGGACACCGAGAACACCCTCCTCAACGCGGTGGTCGGCGCGATCGCGTCGGCCGTCCTCTCGTTTACCGGCGTCTCACCCCTCCTCGGCGGCGCTGTCGCCGGGTATTTAAATGGCGACGACGGGCTACGCGTCGGCGCGCTCTCCGGCGCGATCGCCGCGATCCCGATCGTCGGACTGCTGTTGCTCGCCCTGGTGATCCTTCCGTTCTTGGGCGTCTTCGGGTTCCCGCTCGAAGTCGGCCTCGCGGCCGGCGGGATCGTCCTCGTCACGGCTCTCATCGTGTTGGGCGGCGTCGCCTACTCGGTGGTATTGAGCGCGCTCGGCGGACTGCTGGGCGTGTACGTGAAAAACGAGCTGTAGGTCGATCGCTGGTACTTATAAATAATTGGTTGCGGATCGGCGGAGAACGCCTTCAAAGCCCCAGTCGCTTACTTACTTATAAACAACCGACAGTAGATCCGCGGCGGACGCCTCCAAAGCCCCAGCCGCGAGGACGCAGTACGCTCGTTGTGCTCCTCGGTCGCTCACTTCGTTCGCTCCCTGCGGTGCTTACGTCGCCTACTGCGCCCTCGCGGCTGCCCCTTTGAGTCCCGCCCCGCACCGCACAGCGCCTCACGCCTCCCCAGCCTCGTCAGTCGCCCTCGCTCCGCTTCGGGCGACTGACTCCCTCGCGCGGTGCCGTTCGCGACCGCCGATGGCGGCCGCTCACGGGCACGCGCCACCGCAGTGTTCATTTATAAATGACGTGTAAATCGGCCTGCGACCCGGCCACGAAACGCCTCAGTGCTCGCCGCCGGTGCCGCGCCGGTCGGAGTCGAGGTCGATGTCGAGGTCGTCGAGCAGTTCCTCGGCCTCCTCGCGCTTCTCCTGGTGGTCTTCGAGGAACTCGCGCATGAGCTCCGCGGCCTGCTCCTTACAGCCGCCACAGAGGCGCTCGCCGTTGACGCACTCGGAGTAGACGGTCTTGGTGAGCTCGTCGTCGTCGCCCGCGAGCAGGTAGGCGTACAGCTCGTAGACGGGGCACTCGTCGGCCTCGCCGCCGAGCTCGCGCTGCTTTTCGGCGGTGTCGCGGCCGCCCGTTGTGGCGGCCTTCACCTTGTCGTAGCCGTCCTCGGGGTCGTCGAGCAGGGAGATGTGGCTCGCCGGGACCGACGAGGACATCTTCCCGCCCGTGAGCCCGGTCATGAAGCGGTGGTAGATCGAGGAGGGCTGGCGGAAGCCGAACCCGTCGTGGTCGATCTCGACCGCCCGGGCGACCGATTCGGCCTCGCTCCGGGTGAGGTCGAACGCGTCGACGTGGCCCTCGAACACGCGCTTCTCGCCGTCGACCGCGTCGATCAGCGCCTCGAACGCCTCGTCGGTCGCGTTGCGGTCGAAGAAACGCACGCGGGGCCGGAGCGGCTCCTTCCCGCCGGCTTCGAGCTTGTCGAGCGCGCTCGACTTCGCGGCCGCGAGGTCGACGCTCTCGCGGTCGCTCTCCGGCGGCTCGTACTCCGCGAGCCACGCGGCGGCGTCCTCGCAGCGCACGTCGCTTTCCGAGTCCGCGGCGTCCGCCGCGAGCGCGTCGTAGGCGGCCCGCACGAGCCGTCGCTCGTCGTCGTCCAGCTCGAAGGAGGCGAACGCCTCGGTCACCTTGAAGTAGCGCACCCGGGTCGCGAGGTCCCGAGTGAGCCGGACGTGCGGGTCCTGGTCGGGGCCGACCGGGATGACGGTGGGCTTCGGCTCGTCGACGAGCTGGGGGTAGAGGATGTCCGCGGTCTGGGTGATCACGCTCTGCATGTGCGAGATGTTCGTCTCGCCGTCGAAGCCGTAGATCGCCTCGAACTCGGAGAAGTTCGCCTTCGACCCGAGTTCGAACCCGAGGTCCTGGACCGCCCGGTTGTCCGACTGGCGGTACAGCTCCCCCTCCTCGGCGTCGAAGCCGAGCGCCAAGAGGGAAAGGAGGTAGTTGCGCGCGTGCTCGTCGATCTCGTCCCACGACATCCCCCGGGCGGAGTGGGCTTCGAGGTCGGCGATGAGGCCGAACGCGTCGCCGCCCATCTGCTGGTGCCAGATGATCTCGTCGAACACCAGCTTGTGGCCGATATGCGGGTCGCCGGTGGGCATGAACCCGGACAGCGCCGCGAACGGCTCGTCGTTCGCCATCGCCTCCGCGACCGCGTCGTACTCGCGGTGCCCGAAGATGACGCCCCGCCGCATCAGGTAGTGCGGGTCCGGCACGTCGTCGTCGACCTCGTCGAACGCCTCGATGCCGAACTCCGCGAACAGGTCCGCGTAGTCCCCGACCGACGCCGACCCCCACGGGTCGAGCGCGACCTCCTCGGTCGGCTCGTCCGCGCGCTCGGTCCCGCCGTCGGTCCGGGGGGGCGCCGGCGCCTCGCCGGCGGCGGACTCGCGCCCGTCGCCGCCCGGCGTCGCCCCCTCGGGGGTGTCCTCGTCCATACCACCTCTCCCGTCGGTCGACGCAAAAACCGTTCGCTTGCGCGGGAGCGGGTGGCACGGATCGACGGTCCGAAGCCGAGCGTACCCGAGCGCGCCCGAACGTCACTCCGCGTGCGCCACCAGCCGCGTCGCGGTCGCTTTCCACCGGATCGAGACCCGGTCGTCGGGGGCGAGGTCGAGTCGGTCGACGCTCTCGGCGGTGATCAGCGCGGCCACCTCGACGGCGTCCCCGTCGTCGACCGCGTCCGCCGCCTCGACCGCGATCCGGACCGTCGACACCGTCTCGCCGCGGTCGACGGCCGAGACCCGCCCGTCGAGGCGGTTCCGCGCGCTCGTCGCGTCGGGATCGACCGCGCTGTCCGCGTCGTTGACCGTGACCGCGTCGGCGCCGATCCGGACTTGGACCGCGTCGCCGACGCCGGCCCCGCCGCTTCCGTCGCTCCCGTCGCCTCCACCGTCATCGTTCCCGTCGCCGTCCGCACCGTCGCCGGCCCCGCCGTGAAGCCCCGACAGCTCCCCGACCGCGGTGTCGACGACCGCGAGCTCGCCGTCGACGGCCGTCACGGTGCCGTCGAGCACCGTCTCCGGAACCGCCGCGGCCGCCGCGAGGACGGCCTGAAGCCGGTCGTAGCGGTCGAGCAGCGCGCGGCCGGCCGCGGCGAGCCGGCTCCCGCCCCCGCCCTCCCCGCCGCGGCGCCGCTCGACGAGCGTCCCGTAGGCGCCCTCCAAGGTCTCGATCCGCGAGAGGGCGCGGGCGCGCGACCGACCGAGCTCGGACGCCGCGCCCGCGACCGATCCCGCCGCCTCGACCGCGCGCAGCAGCGCCGCGTCGCGGCCGTCGAACTCGACGCCGTCCTCGATGAGCGCCGCGCGCCCGCGGCCCGCGGCCGCGTCCGGACCGGTTTCGGTCGGCTCTCTCATGTCCGGAGGATGCGGCCGGGCCGTCATGGCGTTTTCGACCGGCCGCGCCCCGTCGCTTGCCGCGGCACGGAAGTTATATGTGGTATCGACCCACCGTTGTATCTATGCCGATACAACGGAGGCGGTTCGTGGCCGCACTGGGTGCCGGAGCGATCGCGAGCACGGCGGGCTGTTCGTCGATGAGCGGCGACGACGGGAACGGCGGAAACGGGACCGGCGGCGGCGAAAGCGCCGAGGAGTCGATCGGCGTCGCCGGCGAGACGCTGACGCTCACGACGACGACGAGCACGTACGACACCGGACTCTTAAACGAGATCCACACGGACTTCGAGGAGATGTACGGCGTCACCGTCGACGCCGTCGCGCAGGGGACCGGCGCGGCGTTGGAGACCGCCCGCAACGGCGACTCGGACATCGTGATGGTCCACGCCCGCGGGCTCGAAGACGAATTCATGCGGAACGGGTACGGGATCAACCGCCGGGACCTGATGTTCAACGACTTCGTGATCGTCGGCCCCGAGAGCGACCCCGCCGGGATCGAGGGGATGAGCTCCGCGACCGGCGCGCTCACCGCCATCGCCGAGGCACAGGCGACGTTCGTCTCGCGCGGCGACAACTCCGGCACGCACACGAAGGAGCTGAACCTCTGGGAGGCGGCCGGCACCGAGCCCGGCGGCGACTGGTACCAGGAGACCGGCACCGGGATGGGCGAGGCGCTGAACATCGCCAACCAGCAGGGCGCGTACACGCTGTCGGACCGCGGAACGTTCATTTCGCAGCGCTCGGAGATCGACCTGACGATCCTCGTTCAGGGCCCGATCGAGGGCGGGCCGGAGATCCTCGCGAACCCGTACGGGATCATGGCGGTCAACCCCGGCGTCCACGACAACGCCAACTACGACCTCGCGATGGCGTACATCGGCTGGATCACCAGCCCGGAGGTCCAGGAGGCCATCTCGGAATACCAGGTGAACGGCGAGCAGCTGTTCTTCCCCAGGGCGGTCTCCGAGGACCCGGACTTCCAGCAGTACGTTCCGGAGGGTTGGAGTAGCGACGACTCGGACGAGTAGTCGTGCCGTTCGAATCGACCGCACAGCTGACGCCGGCGCTGTTCGAACCCGCCGCCCGGCTGACTCCTGCCCTGTTCGGCGGAGGCGACGGGCAGGCGCTCGCCCTGATCGACCTCCCGTTCAGAGACGGGTACGTTCGGAGCATCATCTTCGTCTCGCTGTACGTGAGCGTCCTCGCGGTGACGCTGAGCACGCTCGTCAGCATCCCGACCGCCGTCGTGTTGGGGTTCACCGAGTTCCCCGGGAAGGGGTTCGTCAAGTCCGTGATCAACACGGGGATGGGGTTCCCGAGCGTGGTCGTCGGGCTCGTCGTCCTGTTCGCGGTGTCGAACCAGGGGCCGCTGGGGGCGCTGGACCTCATCTTCACCAAGCAGGCGATGGTCATGTCGCAGTTCGTCCTCGCGACGCCGCCGATCACGGCGATCAGCCTCGCCGCGATAAGCGGCGTCGACGACGGGGTCCGCGACGCCGCGCGCGTCCTCGGCGGGACCCGGATCGACGCCGCGCTCGTCGTGCTGAAGGAGGCGCGGTACGGCATCGCCACGGCGGTGCTGGCCGGGTTCGGCCGCGCCATCAGCGAGGTCGGCTCCGTGCTCATCGTCGGCGGCAACATCACGAGCGCGGACGGGATCTCGAAGACGCGGACCCTGACGACGGCGATCCAACTGGAGGCACGCCAGGGCCAGTACGAGACCGCGATGGTCCTCGGCGCCGTGCTCGTCGCGCTCGTGCTGCTCGTCAACGCGGTCGTCGTCCGCTTCGGCGACCGGGGGGTCCAGCGCTGATGCTCCGCGTCACCGACGGGTCGCGGTCGTACGGCGACGAGACGGTCCTCAGCGGGCTCTCCGTCGACGTCGAGCCGGGCGAGGTCGTCGCCGTCATCGGCCCCTCCGGGGTCGGCAAGACGACGCTGCTCCGCCTGCTCGCGCTCTCGCTCGAACCGGACGAGGGGACGGTCTCGCTCGACGGAACCGACGCGTGGGCGGTCGACACCGCCGAGCGCCGCGCGCTCCGCCGCCGGATCGGGATGGTGTTCCAGGAGGCGAGCCTCTTCGACGCCAGCGTGGCCCGCAACGTGGAGTACGGGCTCCGCGTCCGCCGCTCGTGGGGCGAGCGGCTCCGCGACGGGCTCGCCGGCCTGGTCCGGTCGAACGGCGTCGCCGACGCGGTCCACGAGTCGCTCGACGTGGTCGGGATGGCCGGGAAGGTGGGGCAACACGCCGACTCGCTCTCCGGCGGCGAGGCCCAGCGCGTGTCGTTCGCCCGCGCGCTGGCGTACGAGCCGGACGTCCTCCTGCTCGACGAGCCGACCTCGGACCTCGACCCCCGGAATACGGCCGTCATCGAGAAGGCGATCGGCGCGGCGCGGGGCCGCGGAATCGGCGTCGTCGTCGCGACCCACGACATGCACCAGGCCGAACGGGTCGCGGACCGCGTCGCAGTGCTGCTCGACGACGGGATCACGGAGATCGGTCCGACCGAGTCGATCTTCGACGACCCGTCCGACGAGCGCACCCGGAAGTTCATCTCCGGCGAGCTGGTGTACTAATGTCGATCAGAAGAGATAGGCGACCGCCCCGAGTTCGGCGATCTGACAGTTTTTAAATACGCGTGAGGATGAGCCAGCGCCGCTCCCGAACTGTTTTGCGCTTGGGTGGGGTAATGAGACGCATGGCAAGGGCCGATCCGGGCGACACAGACGATCCTGACAGAGAAATTCGGTTACTGAAGAATCCGGATGGACAGTGGACGGCTCGCGACCTCCGGGTCGGTGTGACTGCGCAGGGAGAGAGCCGGGATGCCGCGCTTGACAATCTCGACGCTGTCGTCGATGCGATCGAAGGCGACGGGGGTCGCGCACCGACCGACGACGAAATCCGCGATCTCGGCGTCGATCCCGAAGTCGCTCGGTCACAGAGCGATGAGCTTCCCGATGTCTTGCAGTAGCGATGGTGACGCGGGATTTTTCCGGTGAAGATGTGTACAAAGTTCTGGTGAACGTTGGTGGGTTTCAGCACGTTCGTACCACAGGGGATCACCTGATTCTTCGATGGGACCCACCAGAAAGCCATGAGAACGCAGATACGCGTACCGTGACTGTTCCGGCCCACGACTCGATCAGCATTGGAACGCTCCATGATATTGCTGATGATGCCGGTGCGGAGAATTTCGAAGCATTCTGCGAGTGGATCGACGATAATCGGTGATGACCGACCTCGGTCTGTGAGTTATCAGTGCTGGCCACAAAAGGACATAAAGTAACAAATGAGTATAACGACGGAAATCTACGGTATATAGAATGAATCGTCGTCAGTTGTTATCATCGACGACAGCCATGCTCTCAGTTGGATTCTCAGGGTGCGTGTCTTTTACTGATACTCCTCAGGAGTCCGCCTGTAATGGAATTGCTCCTCTTATCATATTTAACGAAGACGACCAGCGGTATGATCTTGATATCCTCATTGAAGAAGACGGGAAAACTGTGTTGTCTGAAGAATACAGCGTGGGTCCATCTATCAGTGACGACGACCAAACGCAAATTGATGTAAGTTTAGAGGCTGAAAGCACATATTCCGTGATACTCAGCGTGTCTGGTACAGAGTATGATCCTCAACAAATCGATATCTCAAACGGAAGTGGGTTGGCAATCACCATAGAAGATAGGGAACCTACCGTAGACACGTATCCTGCCTGCGACTGACTACTCAAACAAAGAATGTCAGTTTATACTCTGTTTTAACGATCTGCGAGTAGTATGTATCGAGCAATTTGTGAGCTCCCTGTACTGACCACGCTCGGTCAGGATATATTACTTAGTAATCATTTCCATAGAGTCACATAATTGATGCTGAGATCGACTGCGAACACCTCCAAAGCCCCAGTCGCGACGACTCGCTCGCCTCGCTGCGGTCCTCAGTCGGTCGCTATCGCTCTCTCCTTGCGGTCCTTGCGTCGTCCTGCTTCGTCCTCGCGATTGCCCCTTTGAGTCCCACCCCGCACAGCGCCGCCCCGCACCTCACACCTCCCCAGCCTCGTCGGCGGTCCTCCGCTTCGCTCCGGACCGCCGACTCCCTCGCGCGTGCTCCTCGCGGCCTCCGCTTCGCTCCGGCCGCTCGCAGGCACGCGCCACCGCGTCGTTTATTTATAAGTAATCGACACCGCCGCTTCAGACGTCGAAGTCGAGTTCGACGGCGTCGCCCTCGTCGACGTCCCCCGAATCGACGACGTGCTCGTCGGCGGCGAACCCCGCGTGGAGGTGGCCGTAGGTGCGGTCGATCGCCTCCACGATCACCTTCGTGTCGCCGGTGACGGGCATGAAGTTGGTGTCGCCGCTCCACCGCGGGACGACGTGGGTGTGGAGGTGGTCGACCGAGCCGCCGGCGGCGTCGCCGCCGAGGTTCTGGCCGGTGTTGACGCCGTCCGGCTCCAGGTCGCGGCGCAGCGCGTCGAGCGTCGCCGCCTTCAGCCGCGCGTGGTCGAGCAGCGTCGCGTCGTCGAGGTCGGTCGGGTCCTCGACGTGCGCGTCCGGGATCACCATCGCGTGGCCCGGGTTGTACGGCGCGTTGTTGAGGAGGACGTAGTTGCGGTCGCTGCGCGCGACGATTCGCGCCTCGCGGGCGTCCTCGCGCCCGGGCAGGACGCAGAACGGGCAGCCGTCGATCGGGTCGGCGTCGCGCTCGACCCACTCGATCCGCCACGGCGCGAAGATCCGGTCCATCAGTCGTCGAAGCCGTGGATGCCCGCCGTCGTCACCTCGACGCCGTCCTCGGTGACCAGGAGGGTGTGTTCCGCCTGGCTCACGAGGGCGTCGTCGTCCTCCTTCAGGACGGGGTACCCCTTGATCGCGTTCGCCTGCTTCAGGCGGCGGAGCGCCATCTCGGCGCGGTCGGTCTCCAGCCACCGCGCCGCGAACGGGAGGTCGTCGAACCCCTCGATCTCTTCGAGCGCCTGCCGCGCCCGCCGGTCGCGCACGCTCGCGGACCCCTGCTGCTCGAAGATCTCCTCGTCGGTCCCCTCGCCGACCTTCCCGCGGCCGTCGGTGGCGAACGGCTCGATGGCGACCGCCTGTCCCGGTTCGAGCTCGACCGAGCGGTCGACCCCGCGGTTCGGCACCGTCGGGCCGGTGTGGGCGTCGTAGCGCTCGACGCCGTGTCCGGAGAGGTTTAACACGGGCGTGTAGCCGTACCCGCGGATCACGTCCTCGATCGCCTGCCCGACGACGCCGACCTCGACGCCCGGGCCGGCCTCGTCGAGCGCGGCCTCCAGCGCCATCTCGGCGGCCTCGACGAGCTCCGGGTTCCCGCTGTGGTCGACCGTCACCGCGGCGTCGGCGATGTAGCCGTCGACGTGGACGCCGACGTCGAGACACACCATCTCGTCGCCGAACTCCGTCTCGTCGTCGCGGCCGGGCGTCGCGTGCGACGCCTCCGGGTCGACGCTGACGTTGACCGGGAAGGCGAGGCCGGCCCCCTGCTCGCGCACGAAGTCCTCCGTCCACTCGGCGACCTCGAGGTGGGTCCGGCCCGGCTCGACCATCTCGCGGGCCTCGTTCACCGCCTCGACCAGCACCGCGCCGGCCTCGCGGTAGCTCTCGACCGCGTCCTCGTCAAGGGGTCCGTGACTCATGGGTCCGGGTTCGGCGACCGCGCGCAAAGAGGTTGCGGAGGGCGGTCGATCGCCCCTCGTTCAGGCGCGCGTGATCTCGACGTGCCACTCGTCGTCGGCCGGGGCCGCCGTCTCGTGGGCGAACCCGCGCTCCGCTAACACGTCGTACAGCGGCACCGGCTCGAAGCTGTTCACCAGGCACAGCGACTCGCCGTCGTCGAGGCCGTCGAGCGCGGCCACGATGTCGCCGAACGGTTCGCCGTCTATCTCGCGGGCGTCCAGCCGCTCGTCCGCGTCGTCGAACGGGTCGGGGCTCATGGATCGGTCGTTGCGCCCCGGGGTGATGTAGCTCCCCCCGAACGGGTTCGGGCGCCGCGGCCGAGCGTCCGGACTCCCCGCGAACATGTTCGCTCGAAGACGTACGGGGCCGGAGCGCGTCGGATCGGACATGTCGAGCACGCCATCAGACCACGACCACGACCACGGGGCGGACCCGGTGACCGATCGCGTCCACGAGAACTCGTGGTCCGCGAACCTCGAAGGCCCGGAACACGCCGACGACCGCGACCTGCTCGTCCGACAGGCGATCGATGCGGTCGAACACACGGCCGCCGGCAACCACGTCAACCTCGTCACCCACGGCGACCACGGCCACCCCGAGGAGTACCTCTTCGAGGCGCTCGACGCGGAACTCGGCGGCGACGTCGACTGGGAGTACGTCGAGCAGTGCGGCTGCGGCGGGCACGTCGTGCGCGTCCACGCGTAGCCCGGTTATCCGTTTTCGCCGTTCGATCGCGGGAGCCACATCCGCACCACCGTCCCGGTCGGTTCGCGGGTGTCGATCTCGAGGTCGCCGCCGGACTCCGTGACGATCCAGTGGACGAGCCAGAGGCCGAGGCCGCTCGCGTGTTCGAGCGCCGTCTCCCGCGCCTCCGAGAACACCGTCCGCTCGACCGGCGGGATCCCCGGTCCGTCGTCGGCCACGTCGATCCGGAACCGGTCGCCGTCGGCGACGACCGTCGCCTCCACGTGGGGGTCGTCGCCGTCGTTGTGGACGACGGCGTTCTCCAACACGTTCCGGATCGCCGACTCCAGGAGTTCGTCCGCGGAGACGACCGCGGAGTCCGGGACCGACACCGTCACCGTCGCCTCCGGAAACGACGACTCCAGCGAGTCGCAGAGGCGATCGACGAGCGCGGCCAGGTCGATCTCGGTCCGGCCGGCGTCGCTGTGGAGCGCGACGTCGATCTCGCGGGCCTGGTCGCTGAGGTGGGTCAGGGTCCGCACCTTCCGGTCGATGATGTCGAGGTACGGATCGCCCTCCTCGTCGACGTGGTCGCGGAGCAGGTCGGCGTACCCGCCGATGACGTTGGTGTCGTTCTTCAGGTCGTGTCGAAGCACCCGGTTCAACACCTGGAGCCGCTGCTCGTACCGCCGGGCGTCCGTGACGTCGGTGGCGGTGATGACGACCTCGCGCGTGTCGGCGAACAGCCGTTCGATCACCGTCTCGAACCGCCGCCAACTGCCGTCGGCGCACGCGATCCGGTGCGTGAGCGACTGCGGTTCGGCGCCCTCGAAGGCGCGCTCGAAGGCCTGCTGCGCCTCGCGCCGGTCCTCGGGATGGACAAGGTCGATGACCGGACGCCCCTCGACCTCGTTCGCCTGGTGACCGAGCAGCCGCTCTATCGACGGGCTCACGTACCGGAGCAGGCCGTCCTCGCCGCAGACCGCGATCACGTTCGGCGACTTCTCGATGAGCGCGCGGTAGCGCCGCTGGAGCGTTTCCCGTTCGGTGACGTCGCGGAACAGCAGGACCGTTCCGCCGCGGGTCGTCCCCGGCCCGGTGATGTCGTGGACGTCGACCGTCAGGAACCGGGAGGCGCCGTCGCAGTCGACCGTCACGCGGAACTCGTCGTCGGACGCCGCCTCCGCCACCGCGTCGGCGACCGCCGGGACGTCCTCGAACGCCTCGTCGGCGTGGACGCCGAGTTCCGCGTCCGGGAACAGCGCCTCGGCCGGGTCGTTGTTGTCGACCACCCGGCCGTCGGCGTCGCAGACGACGACGCCGTCGGAGAGGTTCGCGAACACCGCGTCGCGGGCGATCGGCGAGACGTCGAGCAGCCGGTACCGGAACACGACCCACGCCAAAAGCGCCGAGGTCCCGCTGAAGGCGATCGGCGTGAAGTCGACGAACCCGTTGTCCGGCCCGACGAGCCCGGCGATGCCGGCCGCGCCGAGCGACAGCGGCGCGACGCCGGCGACGAAGAGGACGGCGGCCTGCCGGCGGAACACGCCGTCGCGGGAGACCGCGGCGTAGCCGAGGACGGCGAAGGTGAACAGGTTGACCCCGTAGGTGTAGCCGACGAACCCGAGCAGCGCGGGCGTCGGCGCGTACTCCAGAACCCGGAAGCCGCCGGCGTCGACGAGGACCGGATCGACGTAGAACAGCGGGTCGACGCCGACCGTCCAGACGGCGGTAGCGACCGCGACGGGGACGACCCAGAAGAGCGCGAAGCGGCGCCGGGCGACCCACGCGGTCCGGTCGACGTACGAGAGGACGAAGGCGGGCCAGGCCACCGCTAAGCCGGCGGAGCCGAGCCAGACGAAGCGGTTGAAAAACAGCGTGAGATCGAGCGACGTCGCCGACAGCTGGGCCGCGTACGCCAGCGACCAGACGCCGGCGGTGCCCGCGACCCCGACGAAGCTCCGTAGGAGGGCGTGGCCGCCGCGAGAGCGGTTCCCGACCGCGTACGCGGCGAAGGCGAACGACGCGACGGCCGCCACGAGCAGCGGAGCCGTGTACGGCGTCGGTTGCCACGCCATCGATACCGGTAGGATGCGAGAGCCCCGTAAAAAGGGACCGAATCCCCTAACCGGTTTGAGAAGAGTGCGTCCGTATGCTCCAACCGGGCGACTCCGCACCCGAGATCACGCTCACCGACCACCGCGGCGAGACGGTCACCGTCGACCCGGCCGCGGCCGGCCACACGGTCGTGTACTTCTACCCCCGCGCCGACACGCCCGGCTGTACCGCCGAGGCGTGTGGCTTCCGCGACGAGTGGGACGCGTTCGAGGCGGCCGACGTCGCCGTCGTCGGGATCAGCGACGACCCCGTCGAGGACCTCCGACCGTTCGCCGCCGAGTACGACCTCCCCTTCACCCTCCTCTCGGACCCCGACGGCGAGGTCGCGACCGCGTACGACTCCTACGGCGAGAAGTCGATGTTCGGGAAGGCCTTCGACGGCGTGTTCCGGAACACGTACGTCCTCGACGACGAGGGGACCGTCGTCTTGGCCTACGAGGGCGTCTCCCCCGAGGACCACGCCGTCGAGATTCTCGACGACGTCCGCGCGCTCGACGACTGAACGGGGCTCGGCCGTCGCCGAAGCCGATCCGCCGACGGCTGCCACCCGGTAGTATTATTACTTGTCAGGAGTCACGTGAAACGATGCCCTCCAAGCGAACGTTCGCGAAGCGCCTAGCGGCGCTCGCGGCGACCGGGCTGGGAGTCGGCGGACCGATCGACGCACTGACCTCGGAACCGCCGCCCGACGGAACCCTCGCGGTCGAACCCGCCGCGACCCGCGCCGGAGCGAGCGGCGCCGAGTCGACGGACGGCGACGCGACGAGCGGCCGCGACGCCGCCGGAGCCGACGGACCTCGATCGGCGGTCGCCGCCGGGACGTACGACCCGGCCGCGGCCGCGTCGAACGCCGTCGACACCGTCGTGACCGGCCGGGTCGACCCCGCAGTTCTGACGGCGACCGGCCTGCCGAGCGGGGTCGGGCGTCGACTCCGGCGACTGCTCGACCGGTACGAGAGCGCGTCGCTCGCCGCCGTGCGGCAGGCGACCGGCGGCGCCGCGCTCACCGCGGACGGGCCGCAGGGGTGTGCGGTCGCCGTCGGCGACGTCGACGCGGCCGGGCTGACCGCCGAACTCGACGCCGACCCCGAGGTGGCTCGCGAGGCGGACGACGGCTCGGGATTCGCCCGGTTCCGGGCGCCGAGCCTCGGGTCGGCGGTCGGCGTGGCCCCCGGTGAACTCGTGGCCGCGTACGGCCCGTCCGGCGCCGTCGCCGCGGCGCACCGCGACGCCGGAATCGGCGAGAGCGCCGGCGGGGGAGCGCCGCGGCGGGCGGGCGCGACCGCGAGCTACGGCCCCCTCCCCTCGCTGCTCGGGGGCGACGCGACGGTGTGCGTCGACCTCGGGCCGGACGCCCGCGATCACCTCCGGAGCGTGCTCGCCGACGCGCCCGACGAGCTCCGCACCGCGGTCGACGCCTCGGGCGCCGTCGGGGCGTCGCTCCGCGTTACCGACGGGGGATCCGCCACCGGTGGCGCAGACACCGGTGAGCCGACCGTCGCGCTGCGGTACGGCGCGGTCGCGGACCCGCGACGCCTCGACAGGGAGACCGCCGAGGCGATAGCGCGGGCCGCCCGCGAGGGCGAGGCCTCGCTTTCGGACGCGACCGTCACCCGACACGGGCGGACCGTGATCGTCGACGCCGCGGCCGAGAGCGACCTCTTCGCCGCCCACGCCTCGCTGTTCGGCGGGACCGTCGGCGACCCGATCGAGGTGGCCGACGCGTGAGCGACGCCGCCGGGCGCGAGAGCGTCGAACACGAGAGCGACGCCGCCGGGCACGAGCCCGCCGACCTTGAGAGCGCTACAGCCGTATCGACCAGTAACAGACGTACGAGCGAATCCACGATGACGACGAGAGACCACACGCCACGACAGCGGTATCGAACGAGGACGAGTCGATGAGTTCCGAGGACTCGCCTTCGAGGACTCCCGACGAACCGACGGACGACGCGGAGCCGGCGAGCCCGGATCGATCGTCCACGGCGGCCGATCCACCGCGGACGACGACCGACCGACCGACCGCGGCCGACGCGTCCGGGTCGCCACTCGACCGGATCGAGACCCGACACGCGGTCGGGGTCGCGGCGGTCCTCGCGGTCGCCGCGGGGCTGCTCGTCGCGCCCGGGGTGTACGGCGCCGTGACGGGGCCCGACGGGACGGTCGCCGTGATCGAGATCGACGGGGCGATCGACTCCGGGACGGCCCAACACGTCGAGGACAACCTCCGGGACGCCCGCACGAACGACTCGATCGAGGCGGTCGTGCTGGAGGTCGACAGCGGGGGCGGCCTGCCCGCGCAGAGCGAGCGGATGTACGCGGCCGTCGACCGCACCGCGTCCGTGATGCCCGTGTACGCCGCCGTCGACACGCTGGGCGCGTCCGGCGCCTACCTCGCGATCGCGCCCGCCGACCGGATCTACGTCGCGCCCTCCGCGCAGGCGGTCGGCAGCGTCGGCGTCGCCGGCACCGCGCCGACCCCGAGCGGGCCGAACGCCGGGACGACCGGCCCGGACAAGGCCGGTACCGACCCGGACACCCAGCGCGAGCGCCGACAGACGCTCGCGAACCTCTTCATCGCGAACGTGCTCGAGCAGCGCGGCGACGAGATCGAGCTCGACCGCGAGGCGATCGCGCACGCCGACGCCTACCTCGGCACCGAGGCGGTCGAGAACGGCTTCGCCGACCGATTCGGCTTCGTCGGCGGCGCGGTCGCGGACGCCGCCGCGGAGGCGGGACTCGACGACTACGCGGTCGACACCCGCCGCACCGAGAGCCGCATCCCCGGCGGCCTCTCGCTGTTAGAGCGCGACGACGGCACGGTCGTCGTCGCCGACGCGTCGGACGACCAACTCGGCGACGGGCTCATCCTCGCGGTCGCTCCGGCGGCGTGGGACGAGACCGTCGGCGACGACGTCGTCATGACGAGCTACACCGCGCGGCTGCCCGCGGACGGCAGCGAGGCCGACGCGGCGACGGCCGGGGACGCGGACGCGACGAACGGCGACGAGTCGGCCGCGATCGGCGACGACTCCGCCGCGGCGATCGACGCCGCGGTCGCGGCGAACGGAGGTGCGGGCGAATGAGCGTCGACCTGCGAACGACGGTCGGCGCGTTCGCCCTGGTCTTCCTCGCGATCGTCGGCGTCGCGGCCGTCGGGGGCGTCGTCCTCGACGACGCGCCGCCCGAGACGGAGCCGGTCGCGGACGACCACTGGCAGCTGGACGCGGTCGAGCCGGAGACGGTGAGCGAGGGCGGCGAGGTGGAGATGGAGAGCAGCGAGCCGTCGAACACGGTCGTTATCCACCTCGGCGGCGGCAGTGCCGGACTCGGCGGCGGGACTTCCATCCTGCCGATCGAAGACGGCGACGCGCCCGCGACGGCTGACATCGGGTCGCTCGGCGGCGTCCGACGCGGCGTCGCGCCGCTCACCGCGGCGCTCGTCGAGAACGGGCACGAGGTCCGGTTCTACGCGGGCATCGCGAGCCCCGAGCCGCTGCCGTCGATGCTCTCGGACGCGGACGCGTTCGTCACCACGAACCCCGGCGCGCTGTCGGCGACCGACGCCGACGCGGTCGAGTCGTTCGTCGACGCCGGCGGCCGGACGCTCGTGACGAGCGACCCCGGCGGCGCCGGCGCGCTCACCGAGTTCGGCTCGCCGTTCGGCGTCTACGGTGAGGCCGGCTACGTGTACGACATGGAGAACAACGACGCGAACTACCTCAGCGTGCTCGTCGAGCCGACCGGACCGGGGGCGCTGACCGAGGGCGTCGAACGCGTCGTCCTCCGCGGCGCCGCGCCCGTCGGCGTCGCCGACGGACCGGCGACGCTGGCCACCGCGGAGACGTCGCGGCTCTCGACGACCCGGGAGGCCGGCTCCTACGGCGTCGCGGTCCGCAGCGACTCGCTCGCGGTGGTGGGCGACTCCAGCTTCCTCGAACCGGAGAACGCCGGCCGCGCCGACAACGGCGTCCTGATCGGCAACGTCGCGGACTTCCTCGTGACCGGCGAGGAGCCCAACGTGTCGTTCGGCCCGACCGGCCCCGGCGGCGCGGTCCCGCCGGGTGGCGCGACGCCGCCGCCGGAACCGCCCGAGCCGTCCGGGAACGCGACCGCGTAGCGCTCCGCGGCCCCGCGGAGCGCGATGCGATCCGGTGCGGCCCGTGCGGCTCGACACGGCTAAGTCGACGCGCTGCGGCCGCGACGCTTCTCTTTCACCCCGGGAACCGGATCCCGGCGGCCGCGTCGGCGATCTCGCGGCGCTTCAGCAGGCCGAACCCGAGGACGATGACCGCGAAGCCCGCGACGGTGAACGGCGTCACTGGCTCGGCGAGCAGCAGGGCGCCCGCGACGGTGGCGACGATCGGCACGACGTAGGAGACCAGGTTGATCTCGAAGGGGCCGAGCCGGTCGAGCAGCGTGAAGTAGATGGTGTACGCGACGGCCGACGAGAGCAGCCCGAGGAACGCCAGCGCGACGAGCGCGCGCGGCGCCGCGGCGGGGAGCCGCTGACTCTCGCCGACGCCGAGGCTGAGCGCGTGGATGGCGAGCGCGCCGAACCCCATCGCCCACCCGGTGAGCGCGACGCTGGAGAACGAGGTCTCGACGGTCCGGAGGCCGACGCTGCCGACCGCGACGGCGACCACGCCGATCGCGATCAGCCCGACGCCGACCGCGACCCCCCCGCCGAGGCTCGCGGGGTCCGGCTGCGCGACGAGCCCCACGCCGAGGAACGCGAGGACGACCCCGACCGCGCCGCGCGAGTCGAGGTCAGCCCCGCCGATCCAGACGGCCGCGACCGCAGCGGTCGCGATAGGGACGAGGCTGTAGGTGATCGAGGCGATGCCGCTCGTCGTGTACTGCTGGCCGACGAACAGCAGGGAGTTGTTCGCGGCCACCGAGAGCCCGCCGCTGAACCCGATCGCGGCGAGGTCGCCGCGGGTCCGCGGCAGGGGCTCGTTCTGCGTGAGCAGCACGTACGAGATCAGCGCCAGCGCGGCCACGTCGAACCGGTAGGCGGCGTACAACACCGGCGGGTAGTAGTCGAGGCCGACCTCGATGGCGACGAAGGAGCCGCCCCACAGCAGGGCGAGGGTGAAAAACAAGAGGACGTCTCGGTACCGTGACACGGTCGACCGAACGCGCGCCGGGGGTAAAGCGGTGTTCGTTCGCTCTCAGTAGCCGCGGACGATGAGGTAGTCCGCGAGGTCCTCGAGCAGGCTCCGGGAGCCGCTCTCGGGGAGGAGTTCGAGGTGTTCCTTCGAGCGCTCGGTGAGGTCCGCGGCGGTGTCGCGGGCGTATTCGATGGAGCCGACCTCTTCTAAGGCCGCGACCGCGTCGTCGATGGCCGCCTCGGTCACCTCGGCGGGCGTGTCGGCGTCGACGAGGCCGTCGACGTCGACCCCCTGCTGGCGGGCGTGGAGGGTGATCAGCGTCTCCTTCCCCTCGACGAGGTCGGAGCCGCGCTGCTTGCCGAGCTCCTCCGAGGGGACGGTGAGATCGAGCACGTCGTCTTGGATCTGGAACGCGCGCCCGGAGTCGATCCCGTACCGGTATAAGGCGTCGACGACGTCCTCGTCGGCGCCGAGCAGCAGCGCGGGCGTCGCGGCCGACGCGCCGTACAGCACCGCGGTCTTCAGCTCGACCATCTCTAGGTACTCGTCGGGGAGGATGTCGTCGCGGCTCTCGAAGGCGACGTCGAGCGCCTGCCCCTCGCAGATCTCGGTACAGGTCGACGCGAGCATTCGCATCGCTTCGAGCCCGTGTTGCGGGTCCGCGCCCGTCTCGGTCATGAACTCGAACGCCTTCGAGTAGAGCGTGTCGCCCGCGAGGATCGCCGTCGAGACGTCGTACGCCTCGTGGACCGCGGGGACGCCGCGGCGCAGGTCGTCCTCGTCCATGATGTCGTCGTGGATCAGCGTGAACGACTGGATCACTTCGATGGCGACCGCGGCCCGCATCACGTCGACCTCGTCGCCGTCGAGCGAGGGGAACGCGCGGAAGTCGGCGCCCATCGGCTCGGTGCCGGTGACCGCCTCCGCGGCCAGCGTCGTCACCGTGGGGCGGAGCCGCTTCCCGCCGGCCTCGAGGATGTACCGGGTCGCCTCGTACAGCCGCTCGGGCTCCTGGACCGGCAGCTCCTCGTCGATAGCGGCGTTGACGAGGTCACGCCGCTCGCGGATGGCTTCCAACACCCGCGCCTCCTTCGTCTCGCTCGTCATTCGGCGAGCTGGATGACGCTCCCGTTCTGCGTGACGTGGATGTCACGTCCGAGCTTGTACCCCTGCGACGTCGCGAGGTTCACGTACGGCGAGCGGCCCTCAAGCGTCTGGTGACCGGGGATGACGTGCTGCGGCTGGAGCGCCTGAAGCATCTCGTAGTGGCCCTCCTCGCGGAGGTGCCCGGAGACGTGGATGTCGTCGTAGAGGCGCGCGCCCTGCATCCGGAGCAGCTGTTCGCTCTGGTAGCGCTGCCCCTCGTTGGTCGGCTCCGGGATGACGCTCGCGCTGAAGACGACCTTGTCGCCGTCGTCGATCTCGTACGGCGTCTCGCCGCGTCCCATGCGGGTCAACATCGCGCGCGGCTCGCCCTGATGGCCCGTGACGATGGGGAGGAAGTTCCCCTTCCCCTCCTTCATGATCCGCTTGAACGCGCGGTCGACGGACTTGCGGTGGCCGTACATGCCGACGTCGCCCTGGAAGTCGACGAAGTCGAGCCGCTCGGCCGTGCCGGAGTACTTCTCCATCGAGCGCCCGAGCAGGACCGGCTGGCGGCCGATCTCGCGGGCGTACTCGACGAGCGTCTTCACGCGGGCGATGTGGGAGGAGAACGTGGTGGCGACGATGCCGCCCGTGTAGTCCTCCATCGATTTGAGCGTGTCCTCGACGTGCTTCTTCGCGTACGACTCGGAGGGGGTTCGGCCCTTCCGGCCGGCGTTCGTACAGTCCTCGATGTACGCGAGGACGCCCTCGTCCTGGCGGCCGATCTCGCGGAACCGATCCATGTCGATCGGGTCGCCGATGACGGGGTCGTGGTCCAGCCGCTTGTCGAGCCCGTAGACGACTGCGCCCTCGGGCGTGTGGAGGACCGGGTTGATCGCGTCGATGATGGAGTGAGTGACGTTGACGAACTCCATCTCGACCTGCTCGGAGTCGCCGATCGCCATCGTGGCGCCCGGCTTCATCTTCACGAGGTCGTTGTCGACCTGGAACTTGCCCTCGTCTTCGATCTGCTGGCGGACCAGCTCGATCGTGTACGGCGCGGAGACGATCGGCGCGTCGTAGCGGTGGGCGAGCTTCGGGATCCCCGCGATGTGGTCGAGGTGGCCGTGGGTGGGGACGATCGCCTGGACGTCGCCCTCCAGTTCGCTCATGACCCGGTCGTCCGGGATGGCGCCCATGTCGATCAGGTCGAGGCTGTGCATGCTCTCGGTCTCCACGTTGTCGTGGATGAGGACCTTACTGAGGTTCAGGCCCATGTCGAAGATGACGATGTCCTCGCCCGCACGGACCGCCGTCATCTGTCGACCGACCTCTTCGTAACCGCCGAGTGTCGCAATTTCGATTTCCATGGTGTGTTGGTGTCGGAGCCGTTGTCGGCGCCGATCACTGAAACCCCGCAAGGAGCCGTCAGCGCTACGTCCTACCGCGCGTCGTTGAAGGCCCCGCTACGGCCGAGTCGCCGCGACTCACCGTGTCCCGCGGGAGTGTGGTACCTCGGCGTACTCCCGCGCACGTTAAAAACTCCCGGGTTCGGTCGCGCGGCGGCGGTGCGCGTCCGAATGCGGTGACGACGGAATCACCGGGCGAGTCCCGCAAAGCGTATCACGTTCTCCGCCGAACGGCCGGCGATGCCAGACGTTCCCCGCCGCCGAACCCTCCTCGCGGCCGCGTCAGGGATCGCCGCCCTGGCCGGCTGCGCCGGCAGCGAGACCGCGTCGAACAGCTACCCGACCACCAACCGACGGATCGACGGCTACGACCTCGAGAAGGTCCGCGACGAGAGCGGCGGCGCGCTCGTCGCCTCGGGCGACGAACTGCCGTCGCTCTCGGCCGACGAGCGCGCGTTTCAGCGCCGCAGCACGCGACGGGTGTTGGTCGCCGACGAGGACCTCACCGAGCTCGCCTTCGCCGAGACGGACGCCGGCGAGCGCCTTCGGTCGTTCCTCGCCGCGACCGACTTCGAGTCGGCGTCGGCGTACCTCCTCACGATGCCCGTGCGAGCGTGTCGAGAGGTCCGGTTCCGGTCCGTCTCGGTCGAGCCGGACGAGCTCGCGGACGACGACCTCCACCCGCACGCCGACTTCTGTCAGGCGTACCGTCCCGCGGACGTCGAGTGCGACGCCGACGAGACCCACACCGTCGGGTTCGCGATCCGGCTCCCGGTCGCCGCCGACCGCTCGACCGGGAGCGGCAGCGGCATGAGCGGCTCCTGCCTCCGACGGGAGCCGCCCGCGGTGTTCAACGCGTCGGCCGTGTCCGGGAGCGGCGGTGATGAGGCGTGAGCCGGAAATCGAGTTCGCGCCGCCGCTTCCTCGCCGGGATCGCGACGGCTGGCGCGGCGGCGGTCGCCGGCTGTTCGGCGCTCCCGTTCGGCGCCGGCGAGGAGCGTCGCGAGGCGCCCGCGTCGCTCCCGGCGGACGCCGTCGGACCGGTC
Organism: Halorubrum trapanicum; assembly: GCF_002355655.1. Taxonomy (NCBI): domain Archaea; kingdom Methanobacteriati; phylum Methanobacteriota; class Halobacteria; order Halobacteriales; family Haloferacaceae; genus Halorubrum; species Halorubrum trapanicum. The sequence goes on from NZ_AP017569.1 coordinate 2,280,528, forward strand.
GAATGGCCGGCATCGCCGTACCCGGTAGCGGTTCCGGGGTCGCTCGCGGCCGCCCACGAGTCGCGGACGCGCGAGCTGCTCGACGACGTGCCGACCGATCCGGACCTCCCCAACGCCGGCGTCGCCGCGGCGATCGGCGACGACCGCGAGCAGGCGCGTCGGCGCGCGGACGCCGAGGTGCCCGACGGCTGGCCGGTCGATGTGCTCTCCGCGTGGCGGCGCCGCCGGGAGGACGCCGCGGAGGTTCGGGGCGCGTACCGAGCCGCCACCGGGGCCGACGAGGGATCTGATCTGATCGCCCGGCGCCGCGCGGTCCGCGACGACCGCGGGGCGCTCGCGTCGGGACTGGAGTACCGGGCCGAGTCGCCGGCGGCGGCGGTGCTGGCGTACGAGCCGATCGAGTCGCTGCTCGCGGAGTGTGCGGGGCACGTCGCCCCCCGCGTGACGTACCCGGACGACCCGGTCGCCGAGCCCTTCCGCGCCGGCGAGGCGGTCGCGCGCGTCGAGCATGCGAGAGCGGCGATCTCCGACGCTGCCGGGCTCCGCGAGGCGTACCTCGACGGGCGCGACGGGGCGACGCCACAGTGGGCGTCGCTGGTCGCGGCCGCCGACGGGCTGCGGGGGTCGGTGATCCGGACGCGCGCGACCGTCCGGGAGCGGACCGGCGGCGAGGAGCCGTTCGCCGACGAGGACCTGAGCGGCACGGTGGCACAGGAGCTGGTGGCGGTGAGCGACCTCCGGACCGAGTCGGCCGTCGAGGACGTCGAGCGGGCGGTCGAAGCCGACGAGTACGCCACCGCCGCGGTCGAGTCCGGAGTCGCACTGGCCGAGATCGAGGCGTACCGGAGGGCCGTAGCGGCGATCCGCGACGGAGAACACCGAGAGGTCCCCTCGGAGTCGTCCGTCCGGTCGGCGGCGGACCGAGCCGGAACCGCGGTCGCCGAGGCTGTCGAGGGCGGCGGTCCGCTGGCGACCCGGCTCGTCCGTCCGGCGGTGGAGGCGGTCGGGTACGTCGCCGACCGGATCGCGGAGGGGTACGGCTCGGTCCGCCGGAGCCAGGCCGAGCTGGCATACGCCGCCCTGTACGCGAACGCGGTCCCACCGGCGGCCGAGTTCGTGCGGGAGCGGCTGGCCCGAGGGGCGGTCGGGGACGACTGACGGAACGTTCGTGTCAAACCGACCGGTTTCGGGGCTTCGTCCCGGTATTTTTATTACCGCGACGGGCGGCGATACGGACAATGAGTGGACGACCCCTCGACGTGCTCGAAGCGTCGCTCGAGGAGCCCGTGACGGTACACCTGAAGGACGGCACGACGTACTACGGCGTCCTCGGCGGTTACGACCAACACATGAACGTCGTCATCGAGCCGGAGGCCGACGTGGACGACCGCGTCGACGACGACCTCGACGGCGAGTTCGCGGTCGCGATCGAAGACACAACGATTATACGCGGCGATAACGTCGTCACCATCAAAGCATGACCGGCGCAGGTACGCCCTCTCAGGGGAAAAAGAACAAGACGGTTCACGTGAAGTGTCGACGCTGCGGCGAGAAGTCCTACCACGTCAAGAAGGAGCGCTGCTCCTCGTGCGGCTTCGGCGACTCCGCCTCCCGGCGCGACTACGCCTGGCAGTCGAAGACCGGCGACAACTGACGACGCGGTCTCTTCGGTTTCTTCTCGCTTCTGCTCGGTGAACGGCGGGTTTATAAATAGAGCATTGGGGAGCGGCGATCTCCTCCAAGTCCCAGCCGCTTGCTTATAAACGCCTGCTGACGGAAGAGCGGCGAAGGCCGCCAAAGCCCCAGCCGCGAGGAGTCGCGCGGCTTGCTGCGCTCCTCGCTCACTCCGTTCGCTGCGGTGCTTACTGCGCCGGGCTTCGTCCTCGCGGCTGCCCCTTTGAGTCCCGCCCGACCGCAACCGCACCGCAACCGCACCGCACCTCGCGCCTCCCCAGCCTCGTCGGTCGCCGTCGCTCCGCTCGGCGACCGACTCCCTCGCGCGTGCGACTCGCGCCCTGTCGGGCGCTCGTCGGCACGCGCCACCGCATGGTCCGGGGTTGCGGTTCGCCACGCCCCCGCCGGCACCCAAACCGTTTCCCGCGGCGATGGCCGAGTCGGGACATGGACCTCTCAGTCGTCGACCTCTCGCCGGTCCCCCGCGGCGGCACCGCGGCGGACGCGTTCGAGAACACGGTCGACGCGGCGAAACACGCCGAGCGGCTTGGTTTCGAGCGGTTCTGGGTGGCGGAGCATCACGGGATGGGCGACCGCCTCGCGGGCACCACGCCCGAGGTGCTGCTCGGCCGGCTCGCGGGCGCGACGGAGTCGATCCGGATCGGGAGCGGGGCCGTCCTCATGAACCACTACAGCCCGTTCAAGGTGGCCGAGTCGTTCGGCGTCCTCGACGGACTGGCGCCCGGCCGCGTCGACCTCGGCATGGGGCGCGCGAACGGCTCGCCCGCCTCGGACCGCGCGCTCGGCACCGACCGCCGCGTCGAGAACCCGAACGAGGACCACCGCGAGCGGATCACCGCGGTCGTGAACCACCTCCGGGACGCGTATCCCGACGGGCACGAGTACGCCGACCTCTCGGTGCCGGGATCGGACGCCGGGCCCGCGACGCCCTGGGTGCTGGGGTCGAGCCCGTCCAGCGGCGAGATCGCGGGCGAGCTGGGGCTGCGCTACTGCTTCGCGGGCTTCATCCGCCCCGGGTTCGCCGAGCGCGCGTTCGCGGCGTACCGCGAGGCGTTCGACCCCGAGGGTGGAGTCGGGGGGCTGGACGAGCCGCGGGGGATGGTGGCGGTCAACGCGGTCGCGGCAGAGACGGACGAGGCCGCGGCCCGGCGACGCGCCCCCGCCGAGGCGACGTTCCGCCGGATGCGGCGCGGCGAGCTGGGCGACGAGACGCCCACGGTCGAAGAGGCGGTCGACGAGCTCGGCGGGGCGCCCGAGCCGACGCCCGCGACGCTGGACGACGACGAGTGGCCGCGCGCGATCTCCGGGAGTCCGGAGACGATTTCGGGGCTGTTGGAGCAGTTGGCCGACCGCGTCGGCGTCGACGAGATGATGATCCAGCACACCGTGCCGGACCACGACGACGCGCTCGACTCGCACGCGTTGCTCGCCGAGGCGATGGATCTGGACGGGCGGGAATAGTTCGGTCTTAACTCGGTGGACATTCTCGATTGCTCAGTTGGTTGGGAAAACCGATCGGCAGTGACGGACACCACCAGAACCTCGGCCGATTACTTATAAATCGCTGCTGACGGATCGACGGCGAACACCGGCAATGCCCCAGTCGTTTACTTATAAATCGCTGCTGGCAGATCGGTGACGGACACCGCCAAAGCCCCAGCCGCTTACTTATAAATGGCTGCTGACGGATCGGTGGCGGACACTGTCAAACCCCCAGCCGCGAGGGCGACGTACGCTCGCTGCGTTCCTCGGTCGGTCGCTATCGCTCCCTCCCTGCGGTACTTACGTCGCCTACGCCGCCCTCGCGACTGCCCCTTTGAGTCCCGCCCCGCACAGCACCGCAACCGCACCTCACACCTCCCCAGCCTCGTCAGTCGCCTCCGCTTCGCTCCGGCGACTGACTCCCTCGCGCGTGCGACTCGCGGCCTCCGCTTCGCTCCGGCCGCTCGCAGGCACGCGCCACCGCGGATCGGTTTATAAACAATGACTCGGTCGGAATTGCGGTCGCGTTCCTACTCCACGCGCTCGCGGGCGGCAGCGATAAGCATCGGGAGCATCACCGTCGCGTCGCCGTGGACGGAGGCGTTGCGCGCGTCCTTCTCCAGTTTCCCCCACGAGCGCGCCTCTTCGAGGCTCGCGCCGGAGAGCCCGCCGGTCGCCTCCGGGTCCATCGTGATCTGGACGGCGTAGTCGTACGCGCGCGGCGTGACGAGCATCGTCTGGAGCGTGAAGTTCTTCGGCACCCCGCCGCCGACGAGCAGGCAGCCCGCGTCGTCGGCCTCGAACGCGAGGTCGGTGAGTTCGGTCATGTCCGCGAGGGCGTCGAGCGTGAAGTCGGCGGTCTGGGCGTACATCCACGCCTGAAGTCCCAGCACCGAGTCTTGGACCGCCGGACAGTAGATCGGCACGTCGCACTCGTAGGCGGCGGCCGCGACGCCCGGCCCCTCCGAGACGTCGTCGCGCTCGTTGACCGCGGCGTTCGCGCGGCCGAGCTCGCGCGTGAGGTCCGCGATGGAGACGGCGTCTTCCCCCTCCAGCGCCGGGAACACCTCCTCGCGGAGATGGCCCTCGAAGTCGGCGAAGTGCTCCTGCGGGAGGTAGACGTTGTAGATGCGGTCGACCCCCTCGTCGCGGAGCCCCTCGTCGTGCTCGCGGGGCGTCTTCTCCGGGTCGTGGGTGCGCCCGTGGTGGTGTTTCCCGCCGATCGCCTCGATGGAGTCGTGGGTGAGGTTCGCGCCCGTGGTCACCAGGGCGTCCACGTACCCGTCGCGGATGAGGTCGGCGACGATCCGGCGCATCCCGGCGGGCACCATCGCGCCCGCGAGCGAGAGGAAGACGGTACAGTCGTCGTTCTCGAACATCTCCGCGAGCACGTCGCCGGCCTCGTTGACGGCGGCGGCGCCGATCCCCGCGTCCCCGTAGCCGTCGACGAGCTCGCTCACCGTCATCCCGGCGGTCGCTCGCGTGTGACCCACCGGGTCCTCGCCGAACTCCTCGCGATGCGGCTCGTGGCCGCCGTGTTCGTCGCCGTCGCCGCCCCCTCCCGCCTCCTCGTCGCTGTCGGTCATGGCTCCGGATGGGATCGGCGCGCGTTTGAAACGACCGATCTATCGGCCGGCGCTCCCGCCGCTCACGGGCGGGAACAGCGCGAGCTCGTCGCCCGCCTCCAGCGTGGCGTCGAGCCCCTCGTCGTGGCGGACGCTCCGCCCGTTCCGCAGGACGTTGATGTGGTCCGCGACGGTCCCGTCCTCCATCACCCTGTCACGCAGGTCCGGGTGCGCGTCCAGCAGCGCGTCGAGCGCGTCGCCGACCGTGTCGCCCGGCTCCGCGTCGACGGTCACGTCGCGGTCGCCCGCGATCTCCGCGAGGTCGGCGAACAGCTTCCACTCCATGGCGGATCCCCGCGCGGCCGACTCAAGAGCGTTGCGTCCCGTCGGAATCGGTTCCCTCGTCGACCTCGGCCTCCGCGCCGAAGTCGATTCCCTCGTCCAAGTCGGTTTCCCCGTCGCCGTCGTCGAGTTCGGCGTCGCGTGCGGCCGCGGACGGCGTCTCGGTCCCCCCGGCTTCCGCGCCCGCGTCGGCCGGCGACGCGGCGGCCGTCTCGAACCGGCGGATCGCGTCCGGCCTACCGACGAGGTACACCAGGTCGCCGGCGCCGAAGGCGTACGCGCGCGGCGGGATCGGCTGGACGGGCCCCTCTGCCGGGCGGACCGCGGCGACGACGGCCCCGACCTCGCCGACGGTGCTCCCGTCGAGGTCGCTCCCGGCGCCGACTGCGACGGAGGCCATCGTCTCGTCGGCGGTGCGCAGCAGGGAGGCGAACTCGCGGTCGGCCTGCGGCTCCGCGGGGAGGGTCACGAGCCGGTAGCCGCCCTCGTCGGTCAGCCGTTCGGCGTCCGACTCGTCGAGCGCGACGGTGACGGCGTCGCCGGCGACGCCGCGAAGCTCGCCGGTCGCGACGCGCTTCGGCTCCGGGTCGTCGCGCCACAGCTGGACCGTGTCGCCGACGGTGGCGTTGTTCGGGGGGTCCGCCGACACCGCGACCGCCGCCGACCCCGGCGCGAGCGTCGGGCCGAGCCCCGCGGCCCGGGAGCCGACCGCGAAGTACTCGACGGTCCCGTCGGCGTCGAGGTCGACGTCGACGTAGCCGACGCCGTACTCGTCTTTGAGCCGGGTAACGAGTCGGTCGCGGAGCTCCGCCGCCGAGAGCTTTCGCGGGAACAGCAGGGTCGTCTCCGCGAGCTCCGTCTTCTTCTCCGGCGAGACGGGGTCGTACGTGTCCATGTCGGCGATCTCGTCGGCCGGCGGGAGCGTCACCGCGGTGAACCGGCCGACCGCGCGCACGACCCCGCTCAGCTCTCCCTCGAGCTGCTTGGCGCCGGAGAGCGCGAACACGTCGACCGCGAGGCGGTCGCCCGCGTACCGGCCGACGGGAGCGATCACCGCCGCGACGCCGAGCGAGACGAGGTTGAAGAACACGCTCTCGGGCGCGAGGAGGGCCGGGTTGTCCCCCACGGCGACCGACCCCAGCGAGGTCGTGTTGAGGTATAAGGCGACGACCGAGACGCCGATCAGGCCGGTCACTCCCTCCGGGATCTCCGTGCGGAAGTACCAGCGGTACGCGAGCGCCGCGCCCGCGGCCACGAGCGCGACCACGACCGCGAACGTGACGAGCGTGACCGCCGCCTGTCGCGGCCGCGCGAACCCCACGTCGACGGCGGCGACGGCGAGGCCGCTCGCGACGAGGCCGAGGTCGACGGCGCCGACAATCGCGGTGACCGCCCCCGGGCCCGCGATGGCGCCGAGCGCGAGCGTCACGCGGCCACCTCCGCGAAGCGGTCGAGCGCGTCGCGGCTCCCGACGACGAACAGGTCGTCGCCCGCCGACAGCGCCTGCGAGCCGTCGGGCGCGATCGTCCACGACTCGTGGCGGGCGGCGAGGACGGCCACGTCGTACGCCTCGCGGACCTCGGCTTCGCCGATCGTGTGACCGTCCAGCGGCCCGCCGGCGGCGACCGTGACCCTCCGGAACCGCTTCCCCGCCCGGCGCAGCAGGGCCGTGAGCTCGTACTCGCGGCGGGTGCCCCGCGACAGCACCAGCACGCGACCGCGGTCGGCGCGGAGGAGCGCCGCCGCCTCGGAGCGGTCGAGCGCGAGCGTCACGCGCCCCTCGCCGCCGGTCGTGGTCGGGGCGGTCGCCGCCGGCGGAGGGGAGACGGCGCCCTCGCCGCCGTCGGTCCGAGCGTCGTCGTCGGGGTCCGGGTCCTCGCCCGCGGGGGGAGCGGGCTTCGACGCTGCCCCCGCCCCCGGCTCCGGCTTCCCGCCCGACCGGGCGGCGATGACGGCGCCCTCGGCGTCGAGGTCGGGCGTGATCACGCGGACGACGTCGCCCCGGGCGATGCCGGTCGGGACCAGCGCCGACACCGACACCGCGCGCTTCCCGGCGGGCACGCGCTTCGAGAGCGCTCCGGTCGGCGGCGCGGCGGCCACGGTGGCGCGCGCCTTCTCGTCGATCCGAACCGCCACGTCGGCGAGGTCGAGCTCCGTCTGGAGCCGCTCCGCGAACCGGTCTTCGAGCTCCGCGAGTGGGAGGTCGGCGGGGAACGTCCAGTCGCCGTCGAGTATCGCGCGGCGCGTGTCGGCCGGCAGCGGCGGGTACCCCTCCATGTCGTTCACCTCGCCGGCGACCTCGACGGAGACCCGTCCCCGACCGCCGACGAGCTCGATCACGTCCGTCGAGAGCGTCCGGTCCCGGAGCTGCTTGAGCGAGATGCGCTTCGGGACGCTGGCGCCGAGCCGGTCCCCCTGCGCGTGGGCGTACATGGAGAGCATCAACACCACGACGATCGCCGTGAGGATCGCCGGCGCGCGCTCCGACGACCGGATCGTCTCGTCGTTGAGCGCGAGCAGCCCGCCGTTGATCCCGGCGATCGCGAGCGACAGCACGACGACCCCGAGCCCGGGGATCGTCACGTCCGTCACGTACTTGAACACGAACCCGAGGGTCCCGGCCACCAGCGCGGGGACGATCCCGGTGATAACGCCGAGGTAGATCCCGAAGGCGATCTCGACGGGCAGCGACATACGCCCCTCAACCGGCGGGGCGGTTAAACGTGTGTCGGCGCGGATCGCGTCGCGGGAGTCGCGGCGCGGTGGTCGCGGCGCCGACGCCGTGGAGGACGCCGGACTCGCTCGCCCTCGCGGGGTTTAAGTTCGGTCTCGGCGACGCGGGGGTATGGAGCTGACCCGGGACTGGGTGACCGTCCGAGCGTCGATCCTGTTGACGTTCGCGGTCGCGGTGCTGTCGATCCTCGCCGGGCTCGCCCAGATCGGCGGGCTCGGCGTCTCCGGGCCGCTCGCCCCGCTGGTCCCCGACTTTGTCCGACAGACCGTCGGGTTCACGGGGACGATCACGGGGTTCTCGATGCTCGGGAGCGGCTTCGCGCTGAAGAACGGCTACCGCGTCGGCTGGTACTCCACGGCGGTGTTGCTCCCGCTGACCGCGATTCAGGGGCTGATGCAGGCGTCGGTCCTCTCGTTTCCGCTGGTGGCGCTGTCCGTCCTGTCGCTGCCCGCCCTCCTCTACAACCGCGGGCGGTTCGACCGGAAATTCTCCCCGTCGCCGACCCAGCTCGCCGCGGGCGCGGCGCTCGTGACCGCCCTCTCGTACGGGACGGTCGGCACGTACGCGCTCCGCGACCAGTTCAGGGACGTCGAAACGATCGTCGACGCGTTCTACTTCACCGTCGTCACCGCCTCCACGGTCGGCTACGGGGACATCACCCCGGAGGCCGGCGCCGCCGCCGACATCGCGCAGCTGTTCGTGCTCTCCTCGCTCGTGATGAACGTCGCCGCCTTCGCGGTGGCGCTCGGGGTCCTCCTCACGCCCGCCATCGAGGCGCAGCTCTCCAAGGCGCTCGGAAAGATGACAGACAGACAGATCGACCTCCTCGACGACCACGTCCTCGTCTTAGGCTACGGGGACCTGACGGAACCGATTCTCGAAGAGCTCGCCGCCCGCGAGGGCGTCGAGTACGCCGTCGTGACGCCCGACGAGACCGCCGCGAGGCGGCTCGCGGAGCGCGACATCCCGGTGTTCACGGCGGACCCCAGCGACGTCGACCCGCTCGAACGGGTGAACCTCGACGGCGCCCGCGCGGTCGTCGCCGCGACCGAGGACGACGCGCGCGACGCGCTCGCCATCCTCACCGCCCGCCAGCTCAACCCGGACGTGCGGATCGTCGCGGCGGTGACCCAGCGAGAGAACGTCGACAAGCTCCGCCGCGCCGGCGCCGATCAGGTGATCTCGCCGTCGACGCTCGGCGGGCACATCCTCGTCGACTGCGCGTTCGGCGCCGACAGCAAGGAGGCGACCGAGGGAATCTTAGACGACGTCGACCTCGACGACTGAACGACGACGGCGCGTCGACCGGCCGCAACGCGCCACCCTGCCGCCGACCGCTCAGCGGCTCTGCCGTCCCTTCGTCTGCCGGTAGTCGCGGCTCAACACGTTCTCGCGCATGTGATCGCGGAAGGCGTCGGCCTCGTCGTCGCTCATCTCCGCCGGCTCCTTCATCGGCACCAGCTCGAACCCGCGCCCGCGGATCGTCGTCGCGTGTTCGGCGTCGACGTCGAAGGAGTCCGGCCGGCGCGTCGTGTACTCGACGGCCAGCTCCCGGAGGGGTCGCTCGCCGACCGGCACGATGATCTGCGGGTTGATCATCCGGATCTCCGCGTTGAGGAACGGCTCGCAGGTGTCGACCTCGCGGTCCGTCGGGTCGCGATCCGGGTGTCGACAGCGCGTCAGGTTCGTGAAAAAGATGTTCTGGACGTCCGGCTCCGCGGCGTCCGGTTCCGAGCGGACGAAGCCGAGGTCACCGAATATCGACTGGACGCGCTCGCCGCCCCCCTCGCCCGTAAAGGGAACGCCGTTGCGCTCGGCGGCCGCCGTCGGCGCCGTCCCGACCACGAGGAACTCGGCGCCGACGTCGCCGTAGCCGTGAACGACGCGGTCGCGGGCGCCGCACAGCTCGTCGCAGTTCTCGCAGTCGGCGTCCATCGCGAACGGGTTCTCGAACTCCGTCTGGTTCGCGTCCACGGTCGGAGTGGGCGCTGTGGGCCCCTAAACGCTCCGGCGCGAGGCGGGTCTCCCCGCCGACCCCGCGTCGAGAAAACGGCCGCGTCAGTTCGGCACGTAACAGTCGCCGTCGCAGTCGACGAGCCCCTCGCTCCGGAGGGTCTTCAGGATGCTGTACAGGGAGAGTTTCTTCATCCCGAGCGACTCGCCCATCTCCGAGACCGTGGCGTCGCCGTTCGTGGTCAGGTAGAGGTACACGAGCTTGGCGCGGGGCGACTGGAGCTCCCGGGGGAGCGCCGGGGCCGTCGCGGACGCGGTTTCGGCTTCTAACATCTTGTCCGATTCGTTGAGTTCGACGATAATAAACCCCCATTTCAACAATCGTCGAAACTCTAGAAGGCGCTCGAAAGCGCTTGCCTCCGGCGAAAACGGCACATTCGAACGAAGCACGTCGATCGACGAACGCTCAATCGACGAATATCGACGCCAGATTTCGATCGTCGACGGATAGCAAACCGTGAACGATCCGGATCGATCGGGCGAGGCGCGGGGGTCCGCGACGGCGCCCGGCGAGGTCCGCGCGGGACCCCCGCGTCGCGAGCGGCCGAACGTCGGCGGCCGGCTCAGTACGAGCGGCTCTTCGGTTCGTACGTCTTGTTCTCGCCCTCGAGGACGACCGGCTTGTACCACAGCTCCGGCTCGCCGTCGTTCCACGAGATGAGCGTGTGCTTCAGCCAGTCCTCGTCTTTGCGCTCCTGGTGTTCCTTGCGCCAGTGGGCGCCTCGGAACTCCTCGCGGGCGAGCGCGCCCATCGTGAGCGCCTCGGCGATGTCGAGGATGTTCCGCGTCTCGATCGTGTGGATGAGGTCGGTGTTGAACGTCCGCGACGGGTCCGACACCGCGACGTCCTTGTACGCCTCGCGGGCCTCGCGGAGGTCTTCGAGCGTCTCCTCCAGCCGGCCCTCCTCGCGGAACACGTTGACGTTCGCCGTCATCGTCTCCTGGACCGCGGAGCGGATCTCCGCGTGGTTGCGGCCCTTCCGCGAGAGCAGTTCGTCGACGCGGTCCTGCGTCCGGTCGACGGCGCCCCCGACGACGCTCTCGGCGTCGGTCGCCACCGCGCCGCCGTCGGCCGCGGCGGGGTCCGAGCCGTCCGTCTCGCCGACCTCGACGCCGAACTCGTAGTCGGCCGGCTCCCAGTCGCTGGACCGGCCGGTCGTGACCTCGGCCTCGCCCATCTCCTCGCCGGCGGCGTGGCGCCCGGCGCGCTTGCCGAAGACGATGAGCTCCGGGAGCGCGTTCCCGCCGAGGCGGTTCGCGCCGTGGACGGAGGCGCAGGCGCACTCGCCGGCGGCGTACAGCCCGTCGATGACGGTCTCGCCGAACTCGTTCGTCTCGATGCCGCCCATCGCGTAGTGCTGGCCGGGCTTGACCGGCATCGGCTCCGTGAGCCCGTCGGCGCCCTCGAAGTCCTCCGCGAGGTGGAGGATGTTCTCCAGCCGGTCGAGGATGCGCTCCTCGCCGAGGTGGCGCATGTCGAGGTGGACGTACTCGTCCTCGATGCCGCGCCCCTCGTTGACCTCGGTGAGCTCGGCGCGGGAGACGACGTCGCGGGAGGCGAGCTCGCCGTCGTTGTTCGCGTAGCCGTGTTCGAACATGAACCGCTCGCCGTCCTCGTTGTAGAGGATTCCGCCCTCGCCGCGGACGCCCTCGGAGATGAGGACGCCGGTCGACGGCAGCGTCGTCGGGTGGAACTGGATGAACTCCATGTCCTCCATCGGGACGCCCGCGCGGTACGCCATCGCGACGCCGTCGCCGGTGTTCGCCACCGCGTTGGTGGTGTGGTCGAACACCTGCCCCATCCCGCCGGTCGCGAGGATGACGCCGTCCCTGGCGCGGAAGCCGCTAATTTCGCCGCTCTGGATGTCGTACCCGACCACGCCGTGGCAGGTCCGCTCCGCGGGGTCGTCCTCGTCGGTGACGGCCAGATCCATCACGTGCCACTCGTCGTACACCGTGATTCCCCGTTTGACCACCTGCTCGTACATCGTGTGGAGCATCTGGTGGCCGGTCTCGGCGCCCGCGTACGTCGTGCGCGGGAACGAGAGGCCGCCGAACGGCCGCTGAGAGACGCGCCCGTCGTCCTCGCGGGAGAACGGCATCCCCCAGTGTTCGAGGCGGATGACCTCCTCGGGGCTCTCCTGACAGAGCGCCTCGACCGCCGGCGCGTCGCCGAGGTAGTCGGACCCCTTCATCGTGTCGTACGCGTGGTCCTCCCAGGAGTCGGCGTCGCGCAGCGCCGCGTTGATCCCGCCCTCCGCCGCGCCCGTGTGCGACCGGACGGGGTGGAGCTTCGACACCATCGCCACGTCCGCGCCCGCTTCCTGTGCCGCGATCGCCGCCCGGAGTCCCGCCCCGCCGGCCCCGACGACGACGACGTCGTGTTCGTGCATTGTTGGTATGTAATTTCGTAGGTTCCGGAGTCCCTTGATACTGTCTGTCGGGATTACCAGAACTTCAGGCTTTGTTTGATGTAACTGAGCATAACCTTCTACTTAATCGGGGATGACTCGCCTCTATGGTTCGAGGAGACGATCCCGATCATAAGTTGCGAAAAGAAAAGGACCGTATTAGGGATTGCGGCTCACTCTCTGACGATGGGAAAGAGGCTGCCCTGGAATTTCTCCGAGCCTTCGATCCTGAGGATATTGAATTCTCATATCAAGACGAGAACGGAGAGACGGAGACACTATCACACAATTCGCTTGAGGGATACGGTCGCAGTATTCGGCTCATCGCTAAAGAGTCGGAAGTAGACCTGTTAGACCATACTGTCGAATCACTCACCGACGTTTTCAACGAGTGGTTTGGGGACTTAGCCGTCGAGACCGTGCGACAGCGACAGGCTGCCGCAATCAAATTCTACCGCTATCACGAGACGGCTGTCGATCCTGACGCAATCTCGCTGAAACAACGAGAGAATAACGGTGGGGCGGTGGATGAACACGATATGTTCACAGCAGACGATATTGACGCAATCCGTGGTGCGTGCGATAACGCCCGTGATAGGTGCCTGATTGAATTGCTACTGTACACAGGCCAGCGTATCCGTGCGATTCAGACACTCCGAATCAAAGACGTCGACCTCGAAAGTGGACATTACTACCTCAATACCGACGCAGACGGTTTGAAAGGCGCGGAAGCTGTTGGTCAAAAGCGCCCACTTCTTGGCGCCGAAAACGCCGTCCGAGACTGGCTTGAGAAACACCCGACTGGCGACCGCGACGACTACCTCATTACAGCTCTGCCATCTGCGAGAAACATCAGCGGAGAAGGTGACTATCTCTCAACACCTGCCATCCACAGCCGTCTGAGTAAGATTGTCGAGGAAGCAGGTGTCGACAAGCCAGCGAACGCACACAATTTCCGACATTACTTCGTGACTAACGCAGTTCGGGAGTTTGATCTTGATCAGTCCCACATTAAGCACCTTATTGGTCACAAGAAGGATTCAGTCGTGATGGAGACGACGTATCAACATCTGACCGACGAGGACCACATCAGAGCAGCACGTGAGGCTACCGACGCGGGCCGCGAGCCAGAACCGAAGGGAGGGAGTTTAACTCCTGAGACGTGTCCAACCTGCTCCGAACCGCTACCAAACGCAGCAAAAGCATGCCCCAGTTGTGGGATGGTGTTTACCCCCGATGCCAAGTCTGTAAAAGACTCTGTCGAAGAGACAGTCCACGAAGGAGCAAAACAGGCAACAACAGACGCCGAGCGCGAAGCGATTGACGCCGTTCGTGAACATATCGAGGAGAACCCTGAGATCGTCGCGGAGAACCCCGAATTGATCAAGCAACTGTTAGGAGACGAGTAACGGCCGCGGGGAAAATCCCCTCCCAATAGTGGCTCCCGTAGTGTCCGTCGCCCGTCGCGAAAGCCCCTACAGTACCATCGTGAACAAAAGATAGCCGACCCCGACAAGTAACACCAGCAACATGAATATCTGCTGTATGGGTGTCATATCCTCAAAGTCCAACTCACCGCCGATCTCATTGCTCATGCCAGCATCAGTAGCATTTCCACCGTGTTGAGTGCCTATCTCAGATGTCGCCTTGTGAACGAATCGTACAGGGGCCGTATTTGGGTCCATACCCATGTCCATCGGGTCATCAGCAAAGTCGTTCTGTAGCCGACGCCATCCCGACATATCCTCAATCCCACACGCACAAGCAATCACGCCATCGTATTCACGCTGATACGCGTCGATTTGACCGCGTAACTTCTTCGTATTGCTGTTGGTCAAATCCTGTTTGAGTTCGATAGCGACAGTATCGTCAACAGCGATATCGGCGTTCTGCTGGCCGTGCTCAGTCTCAACGACGTGGGTTGACTGTTGACCCATCCGACCGCCGCTGTTGAGTTGAGTATCGAGATACTGTTGGAGATCCTGTTGATAGTCATACTCACGGTCATGTTCTTCTTCAGGAACCCAGTCTTTCACCAGCTCGTGGGTCCGTCTTTTGATGTTTCCTATCGCAGCCATACAGAGTCATATCACATCTATTGACTAATAGGTTAGTCTGGCGGCGGAGAGTCAACGCTGTGGCACAGCCACGGTATCCCGCTCCGCCACGTCAGTTATTCTAAGTCTATTTCACCAAAATTTCAGGTTGTTTTTGACCGCCTCGCGCTTCAGCTCCTGGATGTGCTCGGTAAGGGGGATGTCCTTCGGGCACACCTCCGTACAGGAGAACTGCGTCTGACACCGCCAGACGCCGTGTTCCTGCTCGATGATCTCCAGCCGCTTCTGTTTCATCTCCTCGCCCTCGCGTTCGTCCATCGCGAACCGGTACGCCTTGTTGATCGCGGCCGGCCCGAGGTACTCGTTGTCGCCCGCGGCGATGTTGCACGAGGACATGCACGCGCCACACCAGATACAGCGCGTGGACATCTTGATCTTCTCGCGGTTCTCCCGGTCCTGGCGCTGCTCTTCGAGCTCGCCGTCCGGGTACTCGTCCGTCTGGAAGTACGGCTCGACGGCCTCCATCTGCTCGTAGAAGTGCTCCATGTCGACGACGAGGTCCTTCGTCACCTCGGCGTGCGGGAGCGGCTCGACGCGGACCGGCTCCTCGAGGTCCGAGATCTGCGTCTTACACGCCAGCTTCTGGCCGCCGTTGACGAACATCGCGTCGGAGCCGCAGACGGCCTGCCGGCAGGAGTGCCGGAACGTGAGCGAGGAGTCGTACGTGTCGCGCGCGTACATCAGCGCGTCGAGGACGGTCATCCCCTTGGTGAACGGGACGTGGAACGTGTCGAACCGCGGCTCCTGTTTCCCCTCCACCTGCGGGTCGTAGCGGAACACCTTCAGCTCGATCGTGTCCTCGTCGGCGGCCGCCTTCTCGGCCTCCTCCGCCTGTCGCTGCTCGCGGCGCTCGGCCGCGCGGCGCCGCTTCTCCGCGCGGCGCTCGTCGCCCTTCGAGGCGGGCTCCGTCTCGGTCTCGGTCGATTCCTCGGTCTGCTTCGGAATTTGCGTGCTCATGGTCGGTTCAGTAGAGTCCGATGCCCGCCCACGCGTTCGCGGTGCGGATTCCCTGCGCGATCAGCACGACGCTCGCGGCGACGAGCGTCCACTTGATCACGGTGCGTTTCGTGCCGGTGAGCCCCTGGTTCACCAAGGCGTTGTAGACGCCGTTGACCCCGTGGAACGTCGCGGTCACGAGGAAGAGGATCATCAGCGAGTAGTAGCTCAGCTGCTCCATCCGGGCGGAGCTGGCGAGGAACGACACCTCGTCGGCGTGGTGGACGAAGTGGAGCAAGAAGAAGTGGAACGCCAACACGACTAAGAGGAAGACCGCCGTGACCCGCTGGAGGAACCACATCCGGCCGCCCGACTTGAACGAGGAGTAGCGCTCGGCCATCTCAGAACGCCCCCGCGATGAACGTCGGTACCGACGCGACGGTGATCGCTCCGGTTAAGATTAGCGACGCGTAGAAGCTTTTGTCCTGTGCGTCCAGCCCGATCCCGAGGTCGGTGAGGAGGAGTCGGGTCCCGTTGAGCATGTGGAACACCGCCACCGCGAGCAGGCCGACCTCCAGGAGCCGCACGAGCAGCAGCCCCTCCAAGGAGACGATCGTCTGCGTGTACACGTCGGTGCCCGCGTTGATGGCCGCCTGACTCGCGCCCGCCGCCGGAATCCCCGTACTCAACACGGCGATGTGCGTGAACAGGTACCCGATGAGCACCCATCCCGTGAACTTGTGGAAGATCCACGCCCACATCCCCGCCTCGAACTCCCGCCAGCGGCCGAAGTCCTCGATGAGGCCTCGATTGTACGACTGACTCATACCTAACGGTTCTGAACCGCGCTCGTATAGTAGTTACTAACACGGCGGCCTGCGCGGCCGGATCCCCGGAGACACCGATCGGAGCGAAATCGGAACGTACGGGGGTTCATGCGGCCGAGTTCTGAAACGGACCCGTCCCGCGAAACCCGTCGGTGTGACGCCGTTCCACGCCGTGGGTCGTCGCGGAAGCCTTATATGTCCCACTCCCGGTTCTACGGTCGCAATGGCGAAAGGCGAAGTTGACTTCTTCAACGACACTGGCGGCTACGGTTTCATTTCGACTGACGACGCGGACGAAGACGTGTTCTTCCACATGGAAGACGTCGGCGGCCCGGACCTCGAAGAGGGTCAGGAAGTCGAGTTCGACATCGAGGAGGCGGACAAGGGTCCGCGCGCGTCGAACGTCACCCGTCTGTAAGTCGGCGACACCCGAGGCGAATCGGCTTTTCGACTGTTCTCGTCCCCCGAGCGGCGGCGCCGGAGCGCGTTCCGCCGCGAGCGACGGGCCGCGTCGGCGGCGATCTGACTCGCCGCCGGACGGCCCCGACCGATAGGGATTTACCGCTCGCTGACTGACCGGTCAGTCAATGAGCGACTCGCCGAGCGCGGCAGCGGAGATCATGGACGGGGTGTACAGCGCCCTCCGCGCTCACGGCTACGCCGACCTGACGATGCAGGACATCGCCGACGAGTGTTCGAAGAGCAAGTCGCTGCTCCACTACCACTACGACACGAAGGAGGACCTGCTCGTCGCCTTCTTGGAGTACATCATCTCCGACTCCGAGGAGCGGATCGCGGCCCGCGCCGACGACCCGCCCGTCGACCGGTTGGTCCAGTTCGTCGGGTGGTTCGTCTTCGCGCCCGACGAGGCAGACCGCGAGGCGTTCCACATCGCCCTGCTGGAGCTGCGCACGCAGGGGCCGTTCAACGAGCGGATCCGCGAGCAACTGGCGCGCAGCGACCGGCTGCTCCGGGGGACCGTCGCCGACATCCTCGCGGACGGCATCGAGGCCGGCGTCTTCCGCGACGTCGACGTCGAGGAGACGGCGGCCCTGCTCGTGGCCACCCTCGACGGCGCGCGGACGCGGCAGATCACGCTCGCCGGCGCGGAGCGCGACGCCGAGGGCGACGGCTACACCCGAGAGGTCGCGGAGGCGGCGCTCCGGCGGATCGTCGGGCCGCTGCTCGCGGAGGGGGTCGAACTACCGCCGCTCGACGAGGCTATCGAGGCGCTCCGGCGCACCCCCGACGACTCTGACGGTGACGACGACCCCGACGGTTCGGACGACGACCCTGAGGCCGACGGGCCCGCGGGCGACCGCGAATGACCCGCTTCGGGTTCGAGCGGCCGCCGCCGGTCCTGCTCGCGGTGATCGCGAGCACCTTCTTCGTCGGCTTCGGCGGCGGCGTCGTCTTCCCAATCTTACCGAACCTCGGCGCGGTTCTCGGCATCTCGGCGTTCGTGGTCGGCGCGATCCTCTCAGCGAACCGGTGGGTGCGGCTCGTCGCGAACGCGCCGGCCGGCGCCCTCGTCGACCGGTACGGGACGCGGACGCCGTTCGTCGTCGGCCTGTTCGTCGAGGGGGTCGCCACGCTCGGCTACGTCGTCGCGCTCGCGATGCCGCCCGCCGAGTCGCTCCGCCCGCTCGCGGCCTCGCTGCCGACGGTCGCGGCCGGTCCCTTGGTCGTCGGCCCCGAGGAGTGGTTCGGTCCGATCGGGGTCGCCGTCGCGCCCGAGACGTGGTTCCTGCTCGCGCGGGTCCTCTGGGGGCTCGGCTCCGCGGCCGTGTTCGCGACCGCCTACACCATCGCCGCCGACCTCTCGGACAGCGGCTCGCGCGGGACGAACATGGGGATCGTCCGCGGCGGGATCACGATGGGGTTCCCGGCCGGCCTCGTGCTCGGCGGGATCGTCTCCGCGCTCGCGGGCAACGTCGCCGCGTTCACCGTCGCCGCCGCGTTCGCGCTCACGGCCAGCGTGGTCGCCTACCGGTACGTCCCGGAGACACACGTCACGACCGACCGCTCCGACGACTCGATCAGGCCGTGGGAGGTCGACACCGCGGTCCCCGCCGTGACGGTCGGCTTAGTCAACTTCGGGCTGATGTTCGCGTACATCGGTGCGCTCTTTTCCACGCTCGTTTTGTTCCTCGGCGCCGAGGACATCTCGCTGTTCGGCCTCGCCCCGCAGGGCACCTCCGGGCTGTTCATGGCCGGCACGGTCGTCTCGGCCGCGTTCTTCATGCTCGTCGGCGGGCGGGTCTCCGACACCCGTGACTCCCGGACGCCGATCCTGCTGGCGTTCCTCGTCGTCTCGTTCGTCGGGTTCCTGCTGCTCGCCCGGGCCGGGTCGGTCCTCTCTTTGGGCCTCGCCTGCGTCTTCATCGGCGCCGGGCAGGGCGGGACGAGCGGCCCGATGATGGCCCTGCTCGCGGACCTGACCCCCGACGAGCGGATGGGGCGCGCCTCGGGGACGAACAACGTCCTCGGCGACGTGGGCGGCGGCCTCGGCCCGATGGTGTCGCTCCCCCTGATCGAGGCGGTCGGGTTCACTCCCATCTACGCCGCCTGCGCGGCCCTCCCGCTGCTCGCCGGTGGCGTCCTCCTCCTCGGCGTCCGCCGGGAGACCGGGACGTTCCTCCCCGGCCGCGTCGCGGACGAGACGGGTTCGAGCGACCCGTCGAGCGTGGTCGACTCGTAGTCGAGGGTGCCTTCGACCAGCGTAGCTACGGTTTATAAATGAACGAGGCGGTGGCGCGTGCCTGCGAGCGGCCCTTGGCCGCGAGCAGCACGCGCGAGGGAGTCGGCCGACCGGAGGGAGGCCGACGAGGCTGGGGAGGTGTGAGGTGCGGTTGCGGTGCTGTGCGGGGTGGGACTCAAAGGGGCAGCCGCGAGGCGGGCGCAGGCGACGCAAGGACCGCAAGGAGCGAGTGAAACGAGCGACTGAGGACCGCAGCGAGCGTGCGCCCGCCTCGCGGCTGGGGCTTTGGAAGTGTTCGCCGCCGAACCGCGATCAACTATTTATAAACGAGCGGCTGGGGCTTTGGAAGTGTTCGCCGCCGAACCGCGATCAACTATTTATAAACGAGCGGCTGGGGCTTTGGGGACGTTCTCCGCCGATCCGGCATCAGACATTTATAAATGAGCGGCTAGGGGTTCGCTATTGCTCCACTCGGAATATCGAGATCCTTTATAAATCCGCACTGGATCTACGTAGCTCGTCGAAACGGTCGTTCACCGCCAGTTACGCGAGATGTAAGGTGTGCGAACCGCTGACTCCCCCTGCCCGAAAGAACAACCGTTAAAAGTCGGCGACGGGTTCGTACGGACATGGCTGGAACTATCGAAGCGCTCGTCCCCGGCGGGCAGGCCAACCCCGGCCCGCCGCTCGGTCCCGAGCTCGGACCGACGCCGGTGGACGTTCAGGACGTCGTCGCGGAGATCAACGACGAGACCGCTGCCTTCGACGGCATGGAGGTGCCCGTCACCGTCGAGTACGACGACGACGGCTCCTTCACCATCGAGGTCGGCGTGCCGCCCACCGCGGAGCTCATCAAGGACGAGGCCGGCTTCGACACCGGCTCAGGCGAGCCCCAGGAGAACTTCGTCGCCGACATGTCGATCGAGCAGGTGAAGAAGGTCGCCGAGCAGAAGTCGAGCGACCTGCTCGCGTACGACACGAAGGCCGCCGCCAAGGAGGTCGGCGGCACCTGCGCCTCCCTCGGCGTCACCATCGAGGGCGAGGACGCCCGGACGTTCGACGACCGCGTCGACGCCGGCGAGTACGACGACGTCCTCGACGAGTAGCTCCCTTTTCGCGGCTCTCCGACTTTCGGCGCCGCTTTCGATTCCGATCCGTTACATCGCGGGCCGTTCCGACCCGTTACACTACGGACCGGCTACACCGCGGACCGCTCCGCGACCTCCGGCTCGGGCGGTTCGGTCGCGACCGGCCGCACGTCGGCCCACGTCCAGCCGACGATCGCGGCCGCGGCGACGAGCGCGTAGAACTGGACGAACACGCCGGCGATCGTCCCGAGGATCGGGACCACGGAGAGGACGCCGATAGCGAGCGCGCCGGCGAGGACGACGACCGCCGCCGTGAGCCAGCCGGTCGCGTACGCCCGTTTCGTGACGACGCCCCAGAGCGCGCCGACGGCGAACCCGTCGCCGACCCGTCCCGACTCCGCCACCGCGGCGAGCGCCGCCGGCGTCACGTAGAGCCCGACGAGCGACAGGGCCAGGGCGACGAGCCCCGCGACGAGGACGAAGATCCCGACAGCGAAGGCGCCGAGGAAGGACCCCGCGCCGCCGTCGCCGGTTCCCGGGACCACGACGAACGCGCTGAGGCTCACGACCGCGGCGGCCGCGGCGACCGCGAGCGGGAGCAGCGAGTAAACGAAGACGACGGCGAACGCCTTCAGGCCGTCGACGAACAGCTCTCCCCACGCCTCGAAGACCGGCGGCTCGTCGTCGCCGTCGGAGGTGCGCCGTAGGACCCGCGCGAGGTAGCCGAAGACGAGGATCGAGGGGATGACGAGCGGGCTCGCGAGGAGCAGGAGCCCGCCGATGACGGCGGTGGTGACGGCGTCGTCGCCGTCGCGAAGGTAGGTGAGCGATGCTTCTATCATGATGGTTCTCACGCTCTTAACGCGCCGTGAGGTATTAAGATAGTACGGCAGTGTTCAGCGGCCGCCGGAGCCGACGGATTTTATCCGCCCCGACCCGACTCGCCGATATGCCCGACCTCAACCCCGTCGCGAAGCGGATCCACAACGTCCAGCCTCGGCCGGTGCGGCTCGAACTCGACACCGGCGAGACGGGCGTCTTCGAGTTCTCGTCGACGGAGTTCTTCCAGCGGGAGTTCCGCGGCGAGGGCGTCCGGACCGACGCGGACAGCGACGCCGACTTCCGGCTGATCAGCTCCGACGACTACGAGCGGATCCTGCTCGGCCGCTCCGGCTCCGACGAGGAGGGGTGGTCGATGGTCGGCGAGGTGGTCGCGGCCGAGCGCGCCGAGGAGTGAGGGGACGGCGGGCCGCCCGCGGAGCCCGACTCACCGGACGACCGTCACGGGCACCTCTGCGCGGCGCACCACGCCCTCCGCGACGCTACCGAGGAGGACACGCGAGAGCCCGGTCCGCCCGCGGCTCGCCAGCACGACGTGGTCGAACGGCTCGCCGGGCTCGTCGCCGTCCTCGCCGACGGGCTTCTCGCCGCCCGCCACGGCGAGGATCGTCTTCGTCGGGCGCCCGACCTCCAGCCGCGTGTCGATCTCTTGATCGACCGCGTCGACCGCCTCGGAGAGAATCCGTTCGCCGCGCTGCTTGGCGCTCTTGTACCACTGGTCGGAGGCGCCCGGGAACCCCCCCTCGGCGCCCGTCGCCGAGTCCGCGGGGTTGATCACGTGGAGCGCCGTGAGGTCGGCGTCGGGCCACTCGCCGGCCGCGAACCGCAGCGCTTCGGCCGCCTCCTCCGACCCGTCGACCGCGACGAGGATGCGCTTGCTCATACGCGGCGGTTCGCCCGCTCCGGATAAAAAGGGCGGCGGCGACTCCGGCTCGGCGGCAATCCGGGGCGCGCCGCGTCGCGCAGAGGGGCGCGGATACGTCTCGTCAATCGTGCCGGGTCACGCACTCCGAGAGCCCGATCAGCTCGACGGGCTCTGAGTTGTCCGGCGAGTAGACGACCATCTGCCCCTTCTCCATGTACGGCACCTTGCCGGCGAGGTTCGAGGGGATGTTGACGCTGGAGATCGCGTCCTCGTCGCCGAGGTTCAAGACGATCTTCGTGTTTATCTGTTTGAACACCGACTCGGCCACGTCCTGCGGGTCCTGCGTAATTAAAAAGAGACCCAGCCGCTCCTTGCGGCCCTGCTTGGCGGCCTCCGTGAACTTCTGGACCACCTTCTGGGCCTGGACGTTGTCGGCGTCCGCGAGGAAGTTGTGCGCCTCGTCCATCCCGACGAGGAGCGGCGTCTCCTTGATCCGGTCGCTCGCCGGGTCGTTCGAGAGCTTGTCGTCGACTAACAGTCCCGCGACCGCGAGGACGACGATCTCCTTCTGCCGGGAGGTCGGCAGGTGGTAGGTGGGGACGACAGAGAGTCCCCCCGGCCGGACGAGGGTGTGGTCGAGCTCCGTGATCGGCTTCGCGTCCTGGTCGAACACGCCGCTCGGAACCCCGCGGACCCGGCGCTTGACGGCGTCGAAGGTGGCCTCGTGGACCCGCCCGCTCTCGTGGAGCTCCTCTTTGAGCGCCGGGTCGTCGAGGTACGAGAGGAACTGGCTGTAGGTGCCCGAGTCGCCGTAGTCGTCGAAGAAGCGGTTGAGCAGCGTCAGCAGCGCGGGGTACTGGTTGTCGTTGAGCCCGGAGCCGGCCACGAGCCACGGCATGTCGTCCGCCAGCGAGAAGGGGATCGTGAACTCGACGCGCTCGGCGCGGTGCCCCTCGCCGGGGTACGTCGCGTTCGCGACGCGGGGCACGAGGGCGACCGTGTCGTCGTGGCCGCCGTGGGCGATCCCCTCCCGTTCGAGCCGCCGCGCGAACGCGTCGTCGAGGTCGGGGTTGTCGTCGTGCATCTGCGCGTACTCGTCCTGCGGGTCGAACTGGACGACCGCCATCCGCGACTCACGGCCGTCGCCCATCGGGTACGTCCGGTCGGAGTCGAGGTACTGCCGGAGGACGTTCTTCGAGGCGTGGGTCTTCCCCGATCCGGTGCCGCCGGCGACGAGCGTGTGACGGAAGGCGAGCGGGTCGCCGTCGCCGTAGTCGTCCTTCACCCGGTAGTCGACTGTCGGGGGCTCCGCCGCGGTCCGCACCTTCTCGCCGCCGACCGAGAGGTGGCCGAGGAAGACGCCGTCGTCGGGGATCTTCAGCCCCGTCTTGATCTCGGCGTCGTCGGCCGCCTCCTCGACGACGGCGCCGGGCTTCGGTACGCGGTCCGTCATCCGCCGCTTCATCTCCTCGCCCTCGCCGTAGACGACGGACATCGGCTCCAGGTCGGCGACGAACTTGTAGTCGCGCTCGGCGAACTCGTCGCGCCGCATCTGCCGGCGGGCGTGGATCTCGGTCGCGTCGTCCGACTGGAACTCCTGTGCGTACTCTAACCCCGTGATCCGACAGAACAGCCGCTCGCCGTCGGGATACGGGATCAGGAGGTACTTCCCGAGCCGCACGGACTCGCGGTTTCCCGTCGTGACGAACGCCTTCAGCGACGTCTCCTCTTCCTCCTCGGCCACGCGGAGCCCCTGCGAGACCGACACCACACCGAGGCCCGAATCGCTGCCGGCCGGCGTCGCGTCGTAGTCGGCGAACGCGTCGTCCGCGGCGTCGCTTCCGGAGGTCCCTGCCGCGGCGTCGGTCGCGCTCCCTCCGTCGGTCGCGTTTCCGTCGTCGACCGCGGAGTCGCCGCCGGCCGCGCTCCCGGCGTCGTCCTCGCCCGGGGCGTCGCCGTCGCCCTCGCCGTCACCGGTGAACTCGGTGAAATCCTCCAGCGTCATGGCGTATCCACCGGTCGCCGGGCCGAAAGCGTTTGCCCTCGCGCCGCGGGGGCCGCCCCACTGTGGACCGGCCGCGGAGCGCCGGTCACGGCGCCCTTATCCCGCTCGACCACGTACCCGTGGCATGATACTCGTTCGCGGCAGCGGCGGCGGGACGGACCTCACCGGCACGGTGTTCGAGCGCGGCGAGGAGCCGCCCGCGTACAAGGGCGCGCCGGACGAGGACGCGCCGTACGTCTGGGTGTGCGACTCCTTCTACGAGGTCGAGAGCGGCGGGTCGCCGCTCGTCGTCGACGGCGAGGAGATCCGCGTCGCCTTCGAGGAGCCGATGCCCCGCGGGTTCGACACCCGCGACCAGGCGGTCGAGGCCGCCCGCGAGCACGTCCGCACGCAGTTCGCGCGGATCGGCGTCGACCCCGCCGACGTCGCGGTCGAGGTGACCGCGGCTGACCCGGCCTGAGCCGCGGCGACGGGCGGGAGCGGTCGACCGCGGCTCCGCTTCCCGAACCCCTTTTCGCCCGCGGCCCAACCGGCCCGTATGACCGAGCTACCGGACCGCGTCGTCGGCGACGCGCGGACGAGCGACTTCGGGTGGAGCGTCCTCACGGACCTGACGGACATCGGGAACCGCATGGCCGGATCGACCGGCGAGCGCCGCGGCGCCGAGCGCGTCGTCGAGGCGTTCGAGGACGCCGGCCTGCGGAACGCCGGCCTCGACGAGTTCGAGATCCCCGGCTGGTGGCGCGGTGAGTCCTCGCTCGCGGTGTCGGGCGCGGTCGAGCGACACCACGAGAACTCCCACGAGGTCATCGCGCTACCGGGGACGCCGAGCGGCGAGGCGACGGCGCCGCTCGTCGACGTCGGCGACGGCACCGACGAGGCGTTCGCGGCCGCGGGAGACGAGCTGGAGGGCGCGGTCGCGATGGCCTCCTCGCGCACGCCGGACTCCCACGACCGGTGGATCCACCGGATGGAGAAGTACGTCGCGGCCGCCGAGCGCGGCGCGGTCGGGTTCGTCTTCCGCAACCACATTGAGGGGGCGCTCCCGCCGACCGGCGAGATCGGGTACCACAACCGGCCGGGGCCGATCCCCGCCGTCGGCGTCTCGAAGGAGGTCGGCGAGCGGCTCGCGCGGCTCGCAGCTGACGGAAACGAAGACGGACCGACCGTCTCGCTCGACGTCGACTGCCGGAACGAGCCGACGACCTCCGTCAACGCGGTCGCGGAAGTCGGACCTGACACGGAGGAGGCGGTGTACCTCACCGCCCACGTCGACGCCCACGACGTGAGCGACGGCGCCAACGACAACGGCGCGGGGTCGGCGCTCGTCGCCGAGGTCGGGCGCCTGCTCGCGACCGTCGAGGACGATCTCGACACGCGGGTGCGGCTCGTCACGTTCGGCTCGGAGGAGATCGGCCTGTGGGGGGCGTATCACACCGCGGAGACGACGCCCGAGGAGGAGATCGCCTGCGTGGTCAACCTCGACGGCGCCTGTAGCTCTCGGAATCTCCGCGTGGGGACGAACGGGTTCGGGGGGATGCGCGCCGTCTTCGAGGGCGTCGCGGACGCGTTCGACGCCTCCCTGACGACCGGGGAGACGATCTCGCCGCACGGCGACCAGTGGGCGTTCGTCCAGGAGGGGATCCCGGCCGTGATGGCCTCCACGACGAGCGACCAGTCCGGGCGCGGCTGGGGCCACACCCACGCCGACACCCTCGACAAGCTCGACTCGCGGGACCTCCGCGAGGTGGCGACGCTCGTGACCGCGGCGGTCTACCGGTTCGCGACCGGCGAGGTCGAGGCCGAACACCGCTCGCGGGAGTCGGTCCGCGACGCCATCGACGAGGGGTACGTCGAGGAGCTGAAGACGGGCGGGCGGTGGCCCTACGAGGAGTGATCCGGACGAGCGAGTGCGGAGGACTACGACGGCGACTGTCGGGAGCTACGACGGAGACCGGTACCGAGAGGCGCGGCCGCGTCGAAGCCCTCGGACGGCGATAGACTAGGCCGCGTCGCGAGGGTCCATCATCCCTTCCTTTACGCCCATCCTGATCAGGAGGACGTTGACCGGATAGGCGGCGACGAGCCCCAGCGACAACGAGACCACGAGCGCGGACCAGAACAGCGCGTCCGTCAGTCCGGCCTCGCCCGCCAGCCAGAGGTCGGCCCCGATCGCCACGACTTCCATCACGGTGATACTCGGCGTTTCGCTCAGGAACGCGTCCCGCATCGCGCGAGGGAACGACACTCCGTCCTGCATGAGCGGGCCGACGGTCAGCGCGTAGCCGAACGCGTACGCGAACGCGAGACGTCGTGGCCACGACGGCGAGGCGGTCCATCGCCAGCACACCGAGGGCGATGACAAGGCCGGTCACCTCGCCGGCGCCGCAGCCGGAGTAGCAGTGGCAGACGCTGCGAAAGCCTCGACGCCAGAGGCTGTCGCGCCGTATCTGACTCCGGCCGGAGTACCAGTACACCGCCAGTCCGATCGGGCCGGAGTACAACACGGTGAGACCCCAGACGAACTTCATCAGGCTCCCGAGGCCGCTGTTGTTCGAGCGGAGGTCGTGGCTCAGGGCCCCGAGGGAGACGGCGACGAGGGTCCCCCAGCCCAGCAGGTACGTGGGGTTCGTCAGAACGCCTTGAAGCGAGGTTCTGAGCGCCATATATCAGCGTTCCCCCACGATCCGAGTCGGCGGGTCGAACGCGTCGACCTCCTCCTCGATGATGTCGCGCTCGAAGTAGAGCAGTTCGACGGCGAGGACGAACGCCGCGATGCCGAGCACGGTGTAGAACGTGTTCGGCTCTCGGGTGTAGAGATTGAACAGCATAAGCGGGAAGAACGCCAGCGATCCGACCGTCCCGATCGCCGGGATGACGGCGTTCACCTCGTCGTGGTCGCGCTGCCGGAACGCGAGGTAGCTCATCGCGCCGAACACGAGGATGAACGACAGCGAGGCGAACGAAGTGATGGCCTCGAGGCTTCCGTACCACGTAAATATCGCGGTGACGCCGCCGAGCAACAGGACCGTCCGTTCGGGGATACCGTCGCCGTCCGGGCTCCCGATCCGATCCGGGAGCAGGTCGTCGCCGAGCAGTCCCTTGGCGAAATGCGCCGACGAGAACAGCGTCGCGTTGATCGCGCTCCCGGTCGAGAACAGCGCCGACAGCGCGAGAGCGACCGCCCCGAGCTGGGCCAGGCCGTAGGGCCGCATCGCGAGCCACGCGGCGTCCTTCAGCGCGACGTGCGGGCGGGACACGAGCGCTTCCGGGGCGAGGTTCACCGTCACCATCCCCGCGAGGACGTAGACGGCCACGGCGACGGGGATGGAGATGTACACGGCCTTCCGGATGGTTTCGACGGGGTCCTCGATGCGATCCTGGTCGTAGTAGAGGAGCTGCCACCCTTGAAACGCGACGAACGAGATGGCGGCCGCCGTTACGGGGTCGAAGCCGCCGAAGTGGCCGCGGCCGTAGTCGAACGGGGCGCCGCTGAACCCGAACGCGTACACCAGTCCGAGTAGCCCGAACGCGACGAGGATGCCGACCTTCAGTGCGACGAGGACGTTCTCGGCGACTCCGGTGGTTCGCGCCCCGAGCAGGTTCAGACCAACGAATCCGACCACCGCCAGCACCGAGGCGAGCGGCCGCACGGACACGCCCGCGACACGCGACGGGACGACACCGAACGCGGCCGTGAACTCGCCGAAGGCGAACGCGTACATCGCGATCGAGCCGACGTAGCCGAACAGGAGCGTCCACCCGATCATCCCGGCCACGGTCGAGTTGCCGAGGTAACACTGTACGAACGTCACCGAACCCCCGCGGTTATCCGTGAGGCGGTTGAGCGCGTTGTACGAGTACCCCGCACACGTGGCGACGACCCCGGCGATCAGGAACGCGAACCAGACGGCCGAGACCGTGATCTGCGCGACGACGCCGAGGACGGCGTAGATGCCGCCACCGATCATACCGCCGAGCGCCATCGAGAGCGCCTCTTTCAGTCCAAGATTCTCAGCCACAGCTATCAACCTCGGTTGTGGGAGGCCGCGTTTGGAGGGGGTTCAAAGCTTTGGCTTCCCCGTCGGTCATCGTACCGCTCCCGTCGCGGATAACGCACTACCGCGTCCGCCCGGCGCGGCGGCTCACGAGTCTCTCACCGGCCCGCCGCCCGACTCACTCCTCGTCGGAGCCGTCGCAGACGCCGAGCGGGAGCGACTCGGGGGCGTCGTCGTCGAGGCCGGCGTACGCGTCGTCGATGAGCCGAGCCAGCTGCGTCTCGGGGCTCACGCCGCGGGCGGCGGCGAGGGCGGTGAGACGCTCGTACTGCTCGTCCGGCACGGACACGGTTCCGTCGTCCATGTGCGCCGCTCCGTTCCGGAGCGACAAAAGCGTTGGTTCGGGCCCGAAATACGTCAAATCCGTTCAGATCACGACGAGTCCGTCCGGTCTCGCTCGCGCACGGCGCCGACCGGCTCGCCCTCTGCGAACCGGTCGAACAGCGCGTTCATCACCGCCGACTCCGCGCGTGAGAGGTGTTCCCAGACGGTCGTCGACCCGAGCCCCAGCTCCTCGGCGACCTCCTCGACGCCAACGCCGCCGCCGTGGTCGTAGTAGCCCGCGGCGATCGCGGTCGCGAGGACCTCTCGCTGCCGCTCGGTGAGCCCGTCGAGGAGGCCGGACGCGGGGAGCTGCGGCGAGCGCTCGATCGACGCGAGCTCGACGTTCCGCGCCAGCTCCACCTCGTTGCCGCCGCGCTCCAGCTCGCGCATCACCGCCGAGAGGTCGTCCCCGTCCTCGAGGTACGCCGTCCAGCGCTCGACCCCGCCCGAGATGGTCGTCCCCGTTCGGTAGTGGATCCCCATCTGCGAGAACCGGTCGCCGATCCCGTCCCAGTCGGCGGCGTCGACGTCGATCGTCAGCGCGACGTACGCGTGCGTGCCCTCGATCGGCGCGAGCGGCTCCGCCGACACGATCAGATCGAACTCCCGGAACTCCTCGACGAACGCCTCGATCTCGGCCGGCGGCCCCGTGAGTTCGGCGATCCGCTTGCGCTCGGGTCCGCTGCCGGTCATCGAGGAGACTGAGCGATACCGCACCTCCGGGTGGCGCGCGCTCACCTCGCACTCCGGCTCCCCCGCGTGGCGGATCCGGAACGTCACTTCTCGCATGGGAGGGGTAGAGGTGGCCGGGGTTCAAACGGGTTCCGGAGCGTCGCGAGCCATTTATACCCGCGACTGCGCAACGGTCGGCGTGGTGGCGATGACGAGTCGGTTACCCCCACCGAGCCCCCTGTGACGACGGGTTTCCACCGAGCCACCGTTCCTACCGCCGCCAGTGGCGCGGCCGCCGCTCGCGGTCGTGGAGCGCGGTGAAAGTGGTCGTAAGCCGACGAGTAGCGCCGCTGTCGTGCGGTTTCGACGCGAAATAGAAGGGTGGGTCGTCGTCGCAAGCGGCGGGGCGGGTCGCCGCTCAGTACGAGGCCGCGCGCTTGTCGAGGCCGGCCGCCTCGATGTCCTCGCCGTCGACGGAGGTGCGGAGGACGTCCATCCCGTCGTCGCGGTCGACGTCGAAGTTGCGGGCGTACAGCGCTTCGAGGCGGTCGTACTCGGCGTCGGAGATCGGCGGCACGTCGCTCGCGGCGCTCCACTCGGCGATGTCGTCGCCGTCGCGGAAGGTGGGCGTGACGGAGGCGACCTCGTCGTGCGCGAGCAGCCAGCGGATCGCGGCCTGCGCCATCGTGCGCGTCCCCTCGACCCCGTCGGGGTCCTCGAGGAAGCGGATGGCGTCGACCTTCTCCCAGCCCGTCTCGTACCACTCCTTCGGGCGGTGCGAGCGGTGGTCACCGTCTTCGAGGACGGTGTCGGGCGTCACCTGCTCGTTGAGGAGGCCGGAGGAGTGCGGGACGCGGGCGATGACCGACGTGTCGGAGTCGCTCTCGCGGATCGTCTCGACGAAGTGGCGGCCGGGCTCCTGCTCGAAGAGGTTGAAGACGGTCTGGACCGCGTCGAACTCCTCGTACTCGACGGCGGCGTCGCCCTCGGCGAGCCAGCCGATCGAGGGGCCGAGCGCCCAGCCGAGCGCGCGGACGCGCCCCGACTCCTTCCACTCGCGGAGGAGGTCCCGCACCTCGGGCGTGACGTCGTCGACGTTCGCGTTGTGTAACTGGAGCAGGTCGACGTGGTCGGTGTCGAGGCGGTCGAGCGAGCGCTCGAAGGCGGTTTCGAGGTACTCGCGGTCGAGCTCTTTCGGAAGCTCGCCGTGGCCGGCCTGCGGGTTGTTGTAGAAGTCGTAGCCGATCTTCGTCGCGAGCGTCACCTCGTCGCGGCGGCCGTCGATCGCTTTCCCGATTATCTCCTCGCTGTCGCCGTGGCCGTACACGTCGCCGGTGTCGACGTAGGTGACGCCCGCGTCGAGCGCCTCCTCGACCATCCCGACCGCCTGGTCGTCCGAGCGGTCGCCCCACCAGTCGGTACCGACGACCCACGCGCCGAAGCCGATCTCCGAGACCTCGACGCCCGAGTTACCGAGTTCGCGGTGTTCCATACTCGCCGTTGGGTGCTGGCGCACTTATCCGGTGCGGTCTCGGTCACCGCGTGGGAACGCCGCCACCGCGCGCGGGCCCGGATCGCGGGCGGCGCCCGCGCGTCCCGTTCGCACAACCGAATCCCTTTGAGGGACGGCGACGAAGGAGGGCCGATGACAAAGCGACACGTGTCCCTGCCCGACGGCGCCGAGGCCGGGGTCCGAGGGTTCATCGACGAGGTGGACGAGCGGCTCTCCTCGGACGAGGACACCTGCGAGGTCGTTCGCGACGTGCTGATCGACCTCCACGGCGACCGCGAGGCGTGGGAGGCGTGGCAGAGCGGCGAGTCGGTGTCGCGCGCCGAGCGCGTCCGCCTCCAGGGGTACGACCCGTGTAACGCGACGCTGGAGTCGGAGTACTACGCCGAGAAGGACGAGGACCGCTTCCAGCGCTCGAAACACCTCCAGTGGCTCTGGCGGCAGTTCGACGCCACGCCGATGGCCGACAACGTCGAGTTCGCGCTCCGCTTCCGACAGATGCTCGGCAAGCACCTGTTCGCCGAGTGCGGGGACAACTGTCGCTTCTTCAAGGGAATCTCCGTCACGTACGGCCACAACATCGAGGTCGGCGACAACGTCGTGATCCACGACGACGTCCACCTCGACGACCGCGGGAAGCTGACGATCGGCGACCGCGCGTCCATCTCCGACGGCGTCCACATCTACAGCCACGACCACGACATCGTCGACCAGACCGAGGTGCGGAACTTCCACACGATCGTCGAGGCGGACGCGCGCGTCACCTACGACGCGATGGTCAGGGCGGGCTGTCGGATCGGGGAAAACAGCGTCGTCGGCGCGCGCTCCGTCGTTCAGGGCGACGTGCCCGACCACCACGTCGTCGTCGGCTCGCCCGCGCGCTCCGTCCGCGTGAAACCCGGGTGGGAGGAGGCAGCGGAGGAGCTCGAAGACGGTCGGCTCCCCGACAACCAAGACGACCGCGAGATCGAGTACGAGCTCCCCGACGACCTCGAACAGTTCGACGAGTTTCAGCGGGACCTCCGGCCGCCGAACCAGTCCCGCTGACGCCCGCCGGTCTCCCTAATGCCGCCGTCCGGCTGACGGCGCGAGAACCGCTTTCGAGGGGGAGCGTATCATGGTATCACTCCCCAGTATCGTTATTGGCTAGTAGCGCGTACTGACAGACGGTGTTACGCGCATGCCAGGACAACAGATACTGATGATCGTCGGCGACTTCGGCGAGGACTACGAGATCATGGTCCCGTTCCAGGCGCTTCGGGCGGTCGGGCACGAGGTCCACGCCGTCTGCCCGGAGAAGGGGGCGGGCGAGACGGTCAAGACCGCGATCCACGACTTCCGCGGCGACCAGACGTACCTCGAGGAGCGCGGCCACGACTTCGAGCTCACCCACGGGTTCGACGACGTCGACCCGGCCGACTACGACGCCCTGGTCGTCCCCGGCGGACGCGCCCCCGAGTACCTCCGCGGCTACGACGAGGTGCTCGACGCGGTGCGCCACTTCTTCGAGGCCGACAAGCCGGTCGCGTCGATCTGTCACGGCCCGCAGATCCTCGCGGCGGCGGGCGTGCTCGACGGCTACGAGATGACGGCGTACCCGGCCGTCAGGCCCGAAGTCGAGGCCGCCGGCTGCTCGTGGGTCGACGGCGTGACGACCGACGGGAACCTCGTCACCGGGCAGGCGTGGCCCGACCACCCCGAGTGGATCGCGGAGTTCCTCGACCTCCTCGGTACCGAGATCGAACACGAGGGGGCCGCCGCGACGGCCGACTGAACCCCTCGTTTTTCGTGTCCGACCCCCGCGCCGTCGCCGTCAACGTCGCTGCCAACACGAACGAGCCGGGCTTCCGCGGCCCCGTCTATCCCGACGGCTCGTTCGCGTACGTCCCGATCCCCGAGTCGGCGCCGACGCTCTCCCGCGACCGGTTCCCCGTCGACGAGCCGGTCCCGGCCTACGGCGACCTCGACCTCCCCTTCGCGGTCCCGGCGGAGCTGCGCGGGACGCCCGTCCACGCTGACCCCGAGTTCCCGGGCGTCCACGGCCGCGAGCGGGCGACGTACGGCGACCCCTACGGGGTGAAGGCGTCCCGGATCGCCGACCTCGACCCCGGCGACTGGCTCCTCTTCTACGCGACGCTCACGCTGCGACCGCGCGGGTGGGCGGGACCGGGCGACGAGCGCGCGGGCGACCCGGAAGTCGACGAGCGCGGCGGCGCGTGGCTCCGCGAGCGGGGCGTCGACGTCGACGCCGACCTCGCGCCCGACTGGGGCGCGTACCTCTTCGCCGGGATGCGGGTCGAGCGCGTGCTCTCGACCGGGGAGGGAGACGGCGGCGACGGGGACGGTGGGGGCGTCGTCGACCGCGCGGCCGCCGCCGCGGTCGCGCCGACGAACGCGCACCTGAAGCGCGACCCGTTCGACGCCCGCGTGGTCGCGCTCGGCGACCCGGACGCGTCCGGGCTCTTCGACCGCGTCGTCCCGCTGAGCGCGGCCGACGCCGGGGGCGAGGCGAACCCGATCGTCACCGACCTGTCGAGCGACTCCGGGAGGGGCCCCTGGTGGCGACGCCCGATGGCCTTCGACGCGGCGGCGACGAGTCGGGTACTGGAGCGTATCGACGGGGTGTGACGGGCCGGGTGCGACGCGGCGGGGGTCCGCTCCCGTCGCCACCGCGATTTATACCGTCGGCCGCCGTTACGAGAGGTATGAGCGACGACGAACCCACGGAGACGACCGACGAGGCGGTCGACCGCGGCGCGCCGTCGCGGCTCGGCCGCGTCCTGCTTGGGGTCGGCCTCGCCGCGCAGGCCTCGGAGGACTTCCGCGACATGGACGACACGATCGAGTACGCCGAGTCGGCGGGCGTCCCGATGCCGGACGTCGCCGCGCCGTTCGCTTCCGGCATGATGGTCGTCGCCGGGCTCGGCATCGCGCTCTGGCGGCTCCCCCGGGTCGCGACCGGCGCAGCGGTCGCGTTCCTGACCGTCGTCACCGCGACGATGCACGACTTTTGGAACGCCGACGAGGACGACAAGAGCGGCGAGCGGCTCGCCTTCTTCGGCAACCTCGCAATGTTGGGCGGGGCCTTGGTGTTCCTGCGCGAGGCGTACAAGAAGTGACCGGCGGCGGCGAATCGCGACGCGCAGCCGAATCGTCTCACAACCCGCTCCGGTGTCGATTCCGACTGTCTCCCCGCTCCTCGACGAGCGCAGCGGCTCACGAGCAACGAAAAAATCGGAGAACGGCTCTGGCGAACTCCTACTCGTTCAGCACGCTCGACCACTGGCTGGTGTACGTCGGCTGGTTCGGCTCGAAGGAGACGCGCTGAGTGATCGTCCCGTCGCGCTCCTCGAAGGCGTTCACGTACGCCTCCTCCAGGGACTGCCCGTAGGCGTCGTTGAGGTACAGCGTGCCCGAGCTCTCGGCGCCGACGTTGTCGCCCACGGCGAGGTCGGCCATCGCGGGCCCCTGGAGCAGGTCGGAGGGCGCGGTCCGGAAGATGTAGCCGTTGTCCTCTAAGTCCGTCACGTTCGGGTCGGTCGAGGACGGCGAGATGCCGACGACGCCGTTGGGGATGAACACCTGGTCTGCGACCTGGAGGTTGACGTTCGACGACGCCGGTCCGACGACGGCGCCGTAGCCGGCGTTGACGATGGCGTTCGCGCCCGAGATACCGGCCTGCGGGTTGGTCTGCGTGTCTTCGACCCGCGTCTCGACGTCGACGTTGATGCCGGCGTCGTTGACCTGTGTCGCGGCCAGCAGCGCACCGTCGCGGATCGGGACGCCGAGCGGACCGAGGTCACCCGTCTCTGGCATCAACACGCCGATCCGTGCCGTGAACGAGTCGACGCCGACCGGATCCGCGGCCGTCGCGTTCAGGTCCTCCTCGGTGAGGTCGTTCCCGAACTCGACGGTGTCGATGGTTTCCAGTTCGCCGTTCCGGAAGTCGATGATGTCGTAGGCGGCCGTCGCGATGTCGCCGTTGATGTCGAAGTTGACCCTGGAGGACGCGCCGACGTAGTTGACCGGGTCGCCGCTCGCAACGGTCTCGACCGCGTCCGGGAGGTCCGCGGGCCCGAACTCCTCGCCGCCGGGATTGGCGACGGTCCGGACTCGGTCGCGGATCGCTTCGCCGTCGTTCTCGCCCGCCGCGGTCGCCGCGAGGATCTCGACCGCCATCGCGTCGTACGCCTGCGCGGTGAACACGCCCGGCTCCTCGCCGTACGCCTCCTGATACGACTCGGTGAAGAACTCCGCCCCGGGACCGCCCGCGGAGGGCGCGGTGCCGATGACGTTGTTCATATCGTTGTCGACCTCCTCGGGAAGGTCGGCGTCGATCAGCCCGTCGGGGACGATGATGTCGAGGTCGGGCGCGCTGTCGGCGAACTCGGAGTAGAAGTCGCGGAACAGCTGAATGCCGGACTGCGGGAAGCCGACGACCATCACCGCGTCGGGGACGTTGTTGGCGTCGCCGCCGTCGGAGCCGTCGCCGCCGTCCATTCCGTCACCGCCGTCAGACCCGTCGCTGCCGTCACCGCCATCGGACCCGTCGCCGCTCTCCGTCGAGCAGCCGGCGAGGCCCGCGATGCCGACCGCGCCGGCGCCCTTGAGTACGTCGCGTCGCTGGATTCGTCGCTTCATGCTGTGAGCGTATACCATACGAGCGCTTATAAGTGTATCCACGATCACAAATACCACAGCGCCGGAATTCGGACGCAGCAAGCCGCTTCCGTTCGGTACAGCCGCGCTCTCCCGACCGTTCGCCGATCGGCGGTCGACCGCGAACGCGGGGGTCGTTCTCGCTCGCTGATAGGATATCGGGCCGCGGGGCGGCGCGGTCGCCTCCGGCTTAGTACCCCTGCGCGTTCCCGTCCTTCCGGGGCTCCGTGGCGGCCGACAGCACTCCGCCTTCGTTCCGGGCGATCTGTGCGCCGCCGAACATGACCGGCGAGAGCGTCCGCACGTCGTGGTCCTTCCGGACCAGCTTCGCCGCGGCGTCGTCGTCGAAGTGCGGTTCGAGCCCCAGCTCGCCGCTCTCGCGGTAGCGCCAGCGCGGCTCGTCGAGCGCGCGCTGGAGCGGCATATCGTAGTCGACGATGTTCGAGATCACCTGAACGTGGCCCTGCGGCTGCATGTACCCGCCCATCACGCCGAACGCGGCCCAGTCGTCCTCGTCGAACCGGACGACGCCCGGGATGAGCGTGTGGAACGGGCGCTTGCCGGGTTCGAGGCTGTTCGGGTGGTCCGGGTCGAGCGAGAACGACGCGCCGCGGTTCTGGAGCGCGATGCCGGTGTCGCCGGCGACCAGGCCGGAGCCGAAGCCAGCGAACCGCGAGTTGATGTACGAGACGACGTTGCCCGCCTCGTCGGCGACGGTGAGGAGGACGGTGTCAGCGTCCTCCGCGTTCGCGTTCGGCACGCCGAAGGAGACGTCGTGCGAGGCGGTCTCGCCGACGCCAGCGGCGCGCTCCGCCGCCCACTCCTCCGAGGCGAGCGGCGGGACCTCCTCGTACTCGGGATCGGTGATGTAGCGGTGGCCGTCGTGGAACGCCCGCTTCATGGCCTCCGCGAAGTAGTGGACGCGCTCCGGCGAGTCGTACTCGTACTCGCCGGCGCCGAGCTCGCTCGCGACGTTGAGCGCTTCGAGGGCGATCAGTCCCTGGTTGTTCGGCGGGAGCTCGTACACCTCGGCGCCGTTGTAGGTCGTCGACACCGGGTCCGGCCACTCCACCTCGAAGTCGGCGAGGTCGTCGACGGTCATGAACCCGCCCCGCGACTGGACCTCGTCGGCGATCGCCTCCGCGATCTCCCCCTCGTACACCGCGTCGGCGCCCTCCTCGGCGATCGTCCGCATCGACTCGCCGAGCCGGGGGAGCGTCACCGTCTGGCCGACGCTCGGGGGCTCGTCGTCGAAGAGGAACGCCTCGCGGGCGTGGTCGTCGCTGAACAGCGCGTCGGCGCTCGCCCAGTACGACGCGATCACCTCGGACACCGGGTACCCCTCGGTCGCGTAGCGGATGGCGGGCGCGAGCGCGTCGGCGAGGCTGAGGCGTCCGAGCTCCTCGACGGTCGCCTCCCAGCCCCGGGCCGTTCCGGGGACCGTGACCGCGTGCGGGCCGTAAAAGGGCATCCCGGCCTCGCCGGCGTCGTCGACCGCGTAGCCGCCGTCGTCGGGGTAGTACGAGTCGGCGTCGTCGTCCTCGGCGAGCGCCGCCTTGACGTTCTCGATCGTCGCGTCCGCGGGCGCGCCGCCGCAGGAGCGCATCGCGCCCACGTCGCCGTCGGCGGTCCGGTACAGGGCGAACACGTCGCCCCCGAGCCCGGTCGAGGTGGGCTCGACGACGTTGAGCGCGGCCGCGGTCGCGACCGCGGCGTCGAACGCGTTGCCGCCCTCTCGGAGGACTTCGATTCCCGCTTCGCTCGCGAGCGGCTGACTGGTCGCCACCACGCCGCGCTGACCGTACACGGTCGACCGGCGCGACGTGAATCGGTCTAAGTCTGGCTCCATACGGTTCCGTCCGGGGCGCGAGAGAATAAAGCTCCGACCGGATGTGTCCGGTGTCGGTCCGCCGCGGTCGGCGGGACGCTCGGCTGCGACCGCGGACTGCTCAGGAGTGTTTGGCCGCCAGCACGTCGATCTCGTCGACCTGCGGCTCCTCGACGAACAGCTCGTCGGCGCGCTCGAACAGCTCCGCCGCGATCTCGCCGTCGAGGTGCGCCTGTCGGCCCTCCTCGTCGGGGAACGTGTCGAAGATGCCGAACGTGGTCTCGTCGAGCCGCAGCGCGAACCACGTCGTCGTCTTCTCCTCGGCCTCGGCCGCGGGGAGCGCGGACTCGAGGAACTCGGCCACCTCGTCGGCCTTCTCGGGCTTGGCTTCCAGCCGCGCCTGAAGCGCGTACTCGGAGTCGGACATTCCAGTAGATCGGAGGGCTGCGAGGCGTAAAACTCCCGTGACACCGGGTATCCGGACGCGGGGGGTATCCGGACGCGAAGCCCGATCCCTATCGACGGGCCGGGGGGACACGTCGACCGGTGCGACGGCACGCCTCACACTTCCTCTGAGCCGGCGGACGGGGCGGCCGGCATGGCGAGCGCGCCACGGTGCTGACCCGGTGTCACGGGGACAACGCCACTGTGCCCCGATCGAGCCGGAGCGTTCAGATGTACCCGAGATCCCGGCCGACCTCGCGCAGCGCGTCCTCCTGTCGGTCGGTGTCGTCGGAGTGGAGGTCGGCGATGATCCGCCGCTTGTCCGCCGTGCCGTACTCGGTGTGTATCTCCTTCACCAGGCCCTTGAGATCGGACTCGCTGAGCGTCTCGCCGGCGACTCGCCGCGAGATCTGCTGAATTCGCTCCGCGGTCCGATCGTACAGCTCGGTCTCCGAGATCGGATCGCGCGTCTGCTTCGCGGACCCGGCGGACGCTTCCGTCTCCGAAGCCGGATCGCGATCGATCCCGGCTCGCCTGTCTTTTTCCTCGCGGAGCTTCTGCTCCATCGGCGAGTGAATCGGATCGTCGAGCAACAGGTTCAGCTCGTCGTTCGTCAGGTCTCGCGGACTCGTCGCGCCGGTGTACAGGGACTCTTCGAGCCGCTCCTCGGAGGACTGGAAGTACTCCTCCGGCGCCCCGTCCCAACCGGTGCTGTTCGTCCAAGCGGTCACGTCACACCAGTTGGACTACCAACAGATTGTATCTTTCGGGGAAGTCCCTCGTGGCGCGATGTTCGGAAGCCGGCGTGACCGGAACACGGGACGGGGGTTCGAGTCGACCGAAACTCGACGTGCTTCTTCACCACTACTCTCTACCTACTGCGGTTCCGATAAAAACGAGTTTTTGGCTCTGTTGAAATCCTCTTTTTCAGATGGGCTCTTACCTGAAAAAAGTGGTCGCTGAAGAGTGCTTCTTGGTTGGTTTCGGGAGTGAGTGTAGTACGTCGTGAGTGAGGCTATTTATAAGCAGGATCGCGGTTTTGCTGTCGGTTATTTATAAGTGACTGACGCTGCTGCGGTGAGGGCCTTCAAAGCCCCAGCCGCGAGGCGGACGCACGCTCGCTGCGTTCCTTGGTCGCTCACTCCGTTCGCTCCCTGCGGTGTCGCCGGCGGCTTCGCCGCCGGCTTTCCGTGGGCGTAGCGCCACGCTACTTACGTCGCCTGCGTCCGTCTCGCGGCTGCCCCTTTGAGTCCCGCCCCGCACAGTCCCGCAACCGCACCTCACCCCTCCCCAACCTCGTCAGTCGCCTCCGCTTCGCTCCGGCGACTGACTCCCTCGCGGGCTGGCTCGCGGCCGCCGGTGGCGGCCGCTCGCAGGCGCGCCACCGCATTCTCTTTTTATAAGCGCTTGTCGCCGTCGCTCACGACTATTTGAATACTGTCTCGTCGCCACCGATCTGCGATACTCACTCCCGCTATCGCTCGCCGCTACCCCTGTACTGAGCGATTGGGGTGAAAACTATTAGATTCAGAGGATTTCAACAGAACCGAGCTTTTATATTTCAGAGGATTCACCCAATACAGGGCCTTTCGACCATGTCTCGTGACACCGATCACGGCGGTACCTTGGTCGCGGTAGTGGTGTTCGTCTGTTTTCTCGCTGGATTGGCGTCGGTCATCTCCGCGATGGCGACGTTCCTGCTGAACCCGTTCGGTATCGCAGACGCGTTCCCCTCGCTGCTAGTCGTTCCCGATCCGATCGGGGCAGTTCAGCGAGGCAGCGTCGGCGTCGGCCTGATTCTGCTGGCGGAGGTGGTTGATGCGCTGACGGGGCCGGAATACGTCGTCACCGACGCCGGCCTTGACGACGGTGTTATGATGAGTACCGCTGTACAGAGCGGGCTGATACTGTTGCTGTCCGGGATCTCCCTGTATTTCTCTCTCACGGGCCTCTTGCTCCTGCCATCGACGGTTTCGCTCCTTCTGGAATTCGCGGTCGTCGACGCTCTCGTCTCGGTCGTCGAAGCGGGCTTGTGGGTCGGTGTTGGTCTCCTGTTTCTGGGACTGGTGATGTGGCTCGCCCGTGAGAAACAGGCCGAAGGGACCCAGCCGCCGGAACCGACTGGAGCGGGCACTCGACAAGAGCGCGGAGATGGTTCCCGTGCTGATGCCCACGATGACGGGCCGGACTCAACCGGCGTCGAAAACGCGTCGCGAACGGGGACCGTACAGACCTCGTCGACGGTTGAACGGGACGACGCGTGAGAGTTCACCAACGGGTCGGGCGAGCGGCCTCCGGTTCGAACTCACCAGCGGGAGACCCCATCGAAGTCAGCGTGTTCGGCACGCGGCACCGAACTTTCGGGTTCGGATCCCCAGCACGGTGGCCGTATGTACCATCGTGTGTCCGCTGCCCGAAATCTCACGCGACGTCAATACACCGCGCTCGACACCGAAGTGTGGCCTCGGCACTCATAGGGCTCGTCGTCGCCGGGTGCCGAGTCCGGCTCGGAGCGGTGATTCGTCATCGGCCGCTCGTCGGTAGTCGCGCCGTCGAATAAAAGGATCCGGCCGCGGCGTCAGTGCGACGAGCCGGCGTACTCGTTCCAGCGGTCGGTGCCGTTCGCGATCCGCCGGGTATCGGACGGGTCGAACGTCCCCGCCGCCTGCGCGACCGCCTCGGCGGCGGTCGGCAGGCCGTCGGTCCCGTCGTCGGCGTCGGTCGCACCGTCGTCAGCCGGGTTCGTCGATGGACCCGATCGGTCGGTCGTCGGTTCGGTCTCGGTCGCCTCGCGCGTGCTCGGACCGCCGGGACCGGTCGCCGTCCCCGCCGTCGAGCGTGCGTCAGTCGTGTACTACGGGTGGCACGACTCGACTGATGGGCGTATCCTTCATAATTGTTTATGTTGGTACGAGGTTTCGCCGGGCGGGGTGGGGAGAGCGCGCCGCGCCTACCAGGCCGACCACGCGGTGAGCGTCTCGTCGCGGGCGTACACCCGCTTGAGGTCCTTCGCGTAGGCGAGGTCGCCGGGGTGGTCGAGCTTCTCGTGGCGGTACTCGGGCGCGTCCTCGCGGATCTGGAGCCCCTCGACGGTGAACTCCTCCTCGCCGAACTCGACGGTCTCGTCGACGGTGAACTCGTAGTCGCCGGGGACGTTCACCCGCAGTGAGCGCGTTTGGTCCGCGTCGCCGTCCTTCGGGTGGAGCGTGACGGGGACCGCGACGTTGTCGACCGCGCGGGTCCACAGCGTCTCCACGTCGGTGATTTCAGCCTCCTCGACGCGGTTCTCCGGTCCGAGCTCGATCCCCGTGATCCGCACCTGCATCAGGGCGTCGTCGGTGTCGACGACGAACTCCTCGCCGGTCGCCACGTCGCCCTCGGCGGGCACGTCCATCGTCGTCGTGAACGAATCGCCGTCCTGCGAGACGACGATCGTCACGGCGACGGTCTCCTCCTCGGGGATCTCGGCCTTGTGGGTGTGGTCGCACTCGGTACAGCGGACGGTGGCCTGCCCGCCCGGGCTGAGGACCTCGTGGACGGTCGGCTCGGAGGGCGAACACGACGGACAGGGGAGCCCGACGCGCGCGCCGGCTTTGGTGTCGCTCATTGGGCGCTCGTACCCGCCGCGCCCGTAAATATCCGCCCCTGTGGGGCCGGTGTGGGTCGCGCTCGCGTGGCGCGCGCCGACGGGGTGCGGTTCCGCGGTCGGAACGTCCCGCCGAGGCCGCGCGGTAAGGAAACTGGTTTACCGGTGTCCGCGGAACGGTCGCCCATGATCGTACCCGGGTCCAGCTCGCAGCAGCTCGCGGCCGCGCTCGCCGCGGAGACGGGCCGGGCGCTCGCGACCCCGACATACGACCGGTTCCCGGACGGGGAGGGGCTCGCCGCGGTGCCCGACTTCGACGCCGACGAGGCCGTGATCGTCGCCGCGACCGACTCCGACGAGGCGTGGGTCGAACTGCTCCAACTCCAGGACGCCGTCCGCGAGGCCGGCGCGACGGGCGTGACCACCGTTGTCCCCTATATGGGGTACGCCCGCCAGGACGCCTCGTTCGGCGACGGCGAGCCGGTGTCGGCCCGCGCGATGGCGCGGGCGATCTCGACCGGGACCGACCGCGTCGTCCTCGTCAACCCCCACGAGGCGACCGTCGCCGACTTCTTCGACGTTCCCGTCGAGACGGTCGACGCCGCGGGCGCGCTCGCTGACCCGCTCCCGGCCGACCTCGACGATCCGCTGTTCCTCGCGCCCGACGAGGGCGCGATCGACGCGGCCGCCACCGTTCGCGACGCCTACGGCGCCGGCGAGACGGACTACTTCGAGAAGCACCGCGACCGCGAGACGGGCGCCGTCGCGGTGTCGCCCTCCGACGCGCCGGTCGCCGACCGCGACGTGGTCGTCGTCGACGACATCATCGCGACCGGCTCCACGATGAGCGAGTCGGTCGCCGTGCTCACCGACCGCGGCGCTGCGCGAGTGCTGACCGCCTGCGTCCACCCGGTCCTCGCGGCCAACGCGGTGACGAAGCTGCGCGCCGCCGGCGTCGACCGGATCGTCGGCACCGACACCGTCGAGCGGGGCTGTAGCGTCGTCAGCGTCGCGCCGGCGGTGGCCAATGCGCTCGACTCCCTGTAAAGATCACTCGTCGTCGTCGATTTCCCGGATCACCTCGGCCGGGTTGCCGCCGACCACCGTCCGCGCCGGCACGTCGTCGACCACGACGGCGCCCGCGGCGACGACCGCGCCGTCGCCGACCTCGACGCCGGGCGTGAGGACCGCCCGCCCGCCGATCCAGACGTCGTCGCCGACCGCGACGGGGTCGCCGAACTCGCGGCCTGCCGCGCGCTCGTCGGGGTCGATCGGGTGCGTCGCGGTGTACACGTGGACGCCGGGGCCGAGCTGACAGTTCTCGCCGAACGCGACAGGCGCGACGTCGAGAAAGACGCAGCCGTAGTTCGCGAAGAAGCCGTCGCCGACGCCGACGTTGTACCCGTAGTCGCAGCGGAACGGCGGCACGACGGTCGCGTCGCCGCGGACCTCGCCGAACAGCTCGCCGAGGAGTCGGTCGCGCCGGTCGGTCTCCGTCGGGGCGGTGGCGTTGTACCGCCGGCAGCGGTCCCGTGCGCGCCGGCGATCGGCGGCGAGTTCGGGAGCCGACGGGTCATACGCCTCGCCGGCGAGCATCCGCTCCTTCTCGCGTTCCATACATCATCGGCCGCGGCGAGCGACAAAGGGCTGTCCGTCGGCGCTGCCGAAGGTTGTTACAAAAACTCGAGGCGAAAAGCCTCGCGCTTCAGCGCGGGGAGGCTGTCGAGTCGACAGATGTCGTGATGGCCGTGCGGTACTCGGATTCAACGCACCGGACCGCTTCCGGGAGAGCGTAGCGGGATCACATTCTTTTTATTCAGCTTTGGGAAAATATATCGTAGTTGAGAGTATCCGTGGAGTACAATGCTTTTGATCCATAGTAACGTATATTCAGATAACGTTAGATTCTCCAATAAAAATAAAAAACCGAGAAATTGTTCTCTTCAACTATGCCCATTTTTGATCCTCCGACCCTCGTTGCGTTCGTTTCGGCGGCGGTCGTGGTCATTATTTCTCCCGGCCCCGATACGATATACGCCTTGACAGAGAGTCTCCGTCGCGGGCGCTATGCTGGGGCGGCTGCCGCGTGTGGAACGGCGACGGGAGTCCTCGTTCACACGACAGCAGCGGTACTCGGATTAGCTGCGATTGTCCGAACGTCAGCGCTCGCCTACACCGTCGTGAAATACGTTGGCGCCGCCTATCTCGTCTATCTCGGTGTTCAGACGTTCCGACACGACGAAGCGTTCGAGATCCGGAATCACCTCTCAGCGGAAAACACCTCACTTAAACGGTCATACCGGCAAGCGGTGACGATCAATGTCTCTAATCCAAAGGTTGCCGTCTTCGTCCTCGCGTTCTTCCCACAGTTCGTCTCTCAGCCGGCAAACGTCTCGCTCCAGATCTCCATTCTAGGGGTGACCTACGCTACTCTCAGCGTCCTGTACCTCTTGATCGTGGTAATGTTCGCCAGCCGCGTACGACACATCATCGTTAACTCCAAGACGATTTCTCGGTTTGTACAGTATGCGAGCGGTAGCGTACTGATCGGCTTCGGTTTAAAACTTGTAACCGAGAAGCAGCTCGGCGCGTGATCCCTGAGAAATTTCAAAAACCGTACTCGTACGATCACTATCCGTGATTTCGGCGCAGTCGTGTGTACTGTACTTCCGTCTGTGAATATGATAATCGTACGATAGACTGAGAATATTATTGATATCGTACGTCGACCGGGAAGGGTTCGAGACGTTTCGGCACGCCACGGAGGCCGTTGTAGATATATACGAATATTTATCATGGGTCGATATTCAATCGTGGGTGTGACCACCACAACCTACGGTCTGTTGGCGTTGGCGCCGCCGCTTCTTGCGATCGTACTGGCGATGACGACACGGCAGGTGCTCGTGTCCTTGTTCGCCGGCGTCTGGATCGGTGCGATGATCGTGGCGGGCTGGAACCCCATCGCCGCGACAGCGCTCACCATGGACTGGCTCGTAGAGGTGTTCCGGTCGCCATTCGACACGAAGTTCATAATCCTGATCATGTTCATGGGGGCGGGCGCGGCGTTCATCCATCGCTCCGGAGGCATACTAGCACTAGAGCAGTGGATCGGCGACCGAGTC
The DNA here is from genome assembly GCF_002355655.1 of Halorubrum trapanicum. Lineage (NCBI taxonomy): Archaea > Methanobacteriati > Methanobacteriota > Halobacteria > Halobacteriales > Haloferacaceae > Halorubrum > Halorubrum trapanicum. The sequence goes on from NZ_AP017569.1 coordinate 2,324,352, forward strand.
GACAGCGCCCGCGAGTCGCAGATTCTCACCTGGCTCATCGGCGTGTTCATCTTCTTTAGCTCGTACACCAGCACGATTGTCACGGGAAACTCCACGCGGGACCTCGCTCAGGAGAACCGCTCCTCCCGAGAGATGCACGCGTATACGCTCGACTCAACGACCTCGCCCGTAGCGACCTTCGGGCCGGTGTCATCTTGGATCGGGTACCAAGTGTCGATGATTATCGTCGGCTTCGAGGCCGCCACGGTCACCGCCTCGGAACTCGGGATGACTCCCTTCGGACTGTTCCTCCAGAGCATTCCTTGGAACATCTACTGTTTCATGGCGTTCTTCATGGTCGGGTTCATCGCGATTACCCAGCGGTTCTTCGGTCCGATGCTCGACGCCGAGTGGCGAGCGCGGTCCACCGGTCAGACCATCCGTGAGGACGCGACACCGCTGTCGGACGTTTCACAAGACGTCGGCGAACCCAGCGATAAGAACCCGACGCTGGTGAACTTCTTCGGGCCGATCATGGTGTTGCTCGTCGTCAGCTTGGTCTCGATGTGGTGGCTCGGAGGTGGCCATAACCCCGGCGTCGGCATCTCGGAGGCGTTCCAAGAGACCGACGTGGCCCTCGGTCTTCTGTACGGTTCCTTCGCGTTCATGGTGTCTGGATTTGTCGGCGCGCTCGGCTACCGAACAATGGACCTCGAAACGGCCAGCGACACCATCATTCAGGGCTTCAAGACGATGAACATCGCCATCGCGATTATCGTGTTGGCGTGGTCGATCGGTTTAGCCGCAGAGAAGGTGGGCACCGCTCAGGTCATCGTCGACGTGATGGTCGGCAGCGGCGTCCCCGGGAGCTTCCTCCCAGTGATCATCTTCCTCGCGGCGATGTTCGTCGCCTTCACGACCGGTACCTCTTGGGGGACCATGGCTATTCTGACTCCGCTGGCAATCCCGCTGGGGTACGAGTTAGTCGGTCCCTCAATCCTCCCCGTGCTCGTCGGGGTGCTCTTCGGCGGCGCCATCTACGGGGACCACAGTTCGCCGATTAGCGACACGACAGTCATGTCGTCGATCTTCTCGGGCTCTGACCACATCGACCACGTTAACACCCAGATCCCGTTCGCCGGAACTGCCGCAGGGGTCACGGTGTTCGTGCTCGTGCTGTACGGTCTCGGTCTTCAGACGGCCTACGTCCTCTTGCCACTAGCGCTCGTGCTGACGGTGGTCGCGGTGCTCGCTCTCAACAAGTTTGACGCCAGACGCAAGGGACTCCCCGAGGTAATGCCCTCCGCCGACGCCATCGAGTCCGGCGAGGTCGACGTCGACGCCGTTGAGCGCGGTGAGGTCGACGGCAACAACGGGAGTCACGACCACCTCACGCTGGTTCCGGTGTTGGCGGTCACCGTCGTCGTCGTATACCTCGCCCTCGTGTTCGGGTTCGCGGTGATAGGTAGCTGAACCGACATCGACCCTCGGTCGATCTTCGCGTTGCGTGAGCGCTCAGTGACCTCGGACGGACTAGACGCCCGCCGGACGAGGGGTATTCCAGAGGTCCGGTCGCCACGGCCGTCGTCGCAGGTGACGGCGAGGCGGGACGCGCCTCGCCTCAGACGATCTTCATCATCCGCGTCTCGAACTTCCCGACGCGGACGCGGACCCACCCCGCGAGCTCCGCGTCGAGGTCGGGATCGTCGGTGTCGACGCGGAGGGCGCGCACGTCGTCGAGCTTCGCGCGCGAGGCGACGATCCGGAGGTCGCAGCGCCGGATCACGGCCGGCGAGATCTGGGGGTTGCCGCGGCCGAAGACGAACCCCTGCCCGCCGATGGGCGAGACGACGACGACGTTCTCCTCGCCGAGCGCGTCGAGGATCTCCGCCTCCGTCGCGTCGTAGGCGATCACCTCGCCGTCGCGCCACACGTCGACGCCGATGGGAGAGGGGTCGAAGCCGAGCTCCTCTTTGATCGCGCCGACGGTCGATCCCGGCCCGAGGACGAAGGTGACGCCCTCGCCGTCGCGCTCGCGGATGTCGGCCGCGACGCCCTCCGCCAGCGACTCGACGGTCCCGCTCGCGGTCTGTTTCGACGACTGGAGGTCCTCCGCGACCGGGACGTGTGCGACCCCGCGGAGCGTCGGGTTGACCTCCCCCTCGCGGTAGGCGTCCTCGTCGATGTCCATCACCTCGCGGCGCTCGGTCCGCGAGAAGGAGGCGGCGACCTCCGCGGCATCTTCCGGCGACACGGCGAACACCGACGAGTACACCTTCACGCCGGCCGGGACGCCGAGCATCGGCACGTCGGTCCCCTCCAGCGCGTCCGCGACGTCCGCCGCGGTGCCGTCGCCGCCGACGAACAGGACGAGGTCGACGGGGTCTCTCCCCTCCGTGCTGTCCCCATCCCCGTCGATACCCGCGAACGCCCGCACGACCGCGGCGGTGTGGGCCGCGGTCGTCTCCGTCGGCTCAGGGGGTGCCGCCGACTCCGCCCCCTCGCCGTCGAACGGGTCGACGACGCGGACGGGGTCGAAGCCCGCCTCGCGGACGATCGACTCGCCCATCGGGTCCGCGGCGACGGAGACCCTCGTCTCGGGCGCGACCGCGGCCAGCCGGTCGAGCATGCGCTTCGCCCGGTCGGGCGCCCGGGGCTCCGCGCCGCGCTCGACCGCCTCGGCCACCTTCCCGTCGGTCCCCTTCAGCCCGACGCGGCCGCCCATCCCGGCGACCGGGTTCACCGCGATCCCCACGTGCATGCCCAACGTTCACCGCGCCGGCCCCTTAAGCGAGCCGCGTCCGGCCGGGGGTCGAGGAGGTCGGACGCCGTCGGCCCCCCGGTGGACTGATAAAAATCCGCAACAACGAGGCACGGGAACCAACAGGCGTCACCCCGTAGGACCGTGTGCCGATGGAGTGAGCCCGCCATCGGCCTCGCAACTGCTCGTCTCACAGGGACCGGATCCCTCTCGTGGTAGCCGCCACACGCCCACCGCTCCTGGTCCCGTTTTCGTGCCAGCGCATCGGTGCCCGTCCGCCGGACGGTCCCCTCCTCGTTCGAGAATCAACGCTTAAGACGCCCCCAAGACAACTCCGGGACATGATCCTCGAAGCCGCCGTGACGGAGCCGCTGCCGATCAGCGCGACCGCGGGCGCGGTCCTGCTCGCGAGCCTCGCGCTCGTCGCCGTGTGGGTCGCGTACCTCTACCGCTAGGCGGACGGTCTCCGGACCGCTCAGGCGGACCGCTCCTCGACCGCGTCCGTGCGCTCGCGGATCCACGCCGCGGCGCGCTCCGCCTCTCCCTCGCTCTCCGCGGTGATCTTCACGGTCACGACCTCGCCCGGGTACGAGCCGACCCGTACGTCGAACCGCTCGCGAAGCGACGCGAACCGGTCGAGCAGTTCACTCTCCGGTTCGTCCACGTCGACCGTGACCACGTGGGTCCGCGTTCCCGCGAACTCGTCGGCGACCAGGTCGAACATCGCCTTCATCTCCCCCGGAACCCCCGGGAGGACGTAGACGGACTCGACGACGGCGCCCGGCGCGACCCCGACCTCGTTCGGCAGCGGCCGGCAGTCCGCGGGGAGGTGCGTCGTCTCCGCCGCGAGGTCGCTCCCGCTGTACCCCCGCTCGGCGAGCCACGCGGCCGCCTCCTCGTTTTCTGCGAGGTCGCGCCCGAACGCGGCCGCGACCCCTGCCATCGTCACGTCGTCGTGCGTCGGGCCGAGGCCCCCGGTGACGACCACCGCGTCGTACTCGGCGTGGTACTCGTTGACGACGCGCGCGATCTCGCTCACCTCGTCCGGCACGACGGTCACCCGCCGGACGGCGACCCCCCGCGCGTCGAGGCGGTCGCAGAGCCAGGTGGCGTTCGTGTTCTCGGTGTCCCCGACGAGGAGCTCGTCCCCGACGGTGACGACGGCGGCGTTCATACCCGCCTCAAGCGGCGCGTGCTAGAAAAGGACCGCGGCGCGGGCCGACGCGAGCGACCGACGGACGACGGGGGCTCAAAGCCAGCCGTCGTCGTCCTCGTCGTCGTACACGCCCAGTCCGAGGTCGCGGCGGCGCTGTCGGAGCGCCTCCAGCTGCCGGCGGAAGTAGAGCGTGCCGGCGATCGCGGCGACCACGGCGACGGCGAGGATGACGCCGAACACCGCCAGGTCGCCCTCGCGGTACGACTGGACGACGATCGAGCCGCTCGTCACCTCGTCCCAGACGATCCGGTCGCGGTCGCCGACCGTCTCGACCGAGTAGTCGCGCGGCGACACGTGGCCGACGACCGGGAACTCCGTGCTGAACTCCGGCGGGAGCGTCACGGCGTACGACCCCTCGACGTACGCGCGCATCGTGAACCGGCGCGGCGACCCGGCGCCCGAGAACGCGGCCTTGCCGCCGGCCATGTCGTCGGCGAAGCGGATCCACGTCTCGTCGGTCGTCCGCTCGATCTCGCCGCCGCGCGCGCGGAACTCGCTGCCCGTGATCACCTCGCCGTCGGGGTACTGATACCGAAACGCCTCGAACTCCAGGGGCTGGTCGCCCGCGTACGGCGTCTGCTCGTACAGCCGGATCTCCTCCCGGTCGCCGACCGCGTACACGGCGGTGTACCTCGCGTCGGTCGAGAGGGTGAACGCGGCGTCGCGGTCCGTGTCGAACTCGTACTCGCGGGGCGGCTCGGCGTCGAGCGTCTCGTTCGTCACCTCGCCGCCCCCGGTCGCGTAGCCGAGGCAGCCGGCGCTGACCGCGAGGAGGGCGATCGCCGCCGCCGCGAGCGCGAAGCGTCTGTTCACGTTTGTATGGGTTCAGACGACGCAGCGCATCTCGGCCGGGAGGTACGAGCCGATGGCGGCGAGTAGTCCCGGCGGGTCGGTGCCTTCCGCGCAGACGATGCTCTGTTCTAAGAGCCCCAGCCGCTCGACGGTGACGATGTCCTGCGCGTGGCCCGCGCGGTTCACCGTCGCCCGCGTCTCGCCGCGTGTCGCGGAGTTGACGTTCACCCGGCCGTCGCCGCGCTGCCAGTCGTACAGGCGGTCGCGCTCGGCGTCGGCGAGCCGGGAGGGCTCCGCGTCCGGGTCGCCGGCGTCGCCGCCGTAGACGAACCGCATCGGGAGGTGCTGGACGAGGCCGAACCGCTCGACGACCTGCTCCGGCGAGCCGACGCCGAGCCCGAGCTCGTCGGCGGGGACGAACACGTCGACCCCGGCGTCGAGCGTGAACCCGACGTCGTCCCACGACTCGAGGGTGCCGACGTACTCCTCGCCCGCCTCCAGTCCGCCGTCGTGGGCGACGATCTCGCCCCACGTCTCCGCGAGGACGTTGCGCGCGACCGGCGCGTCCTCGCCCGTCACGTCGACCTGGACGAACTCGTCGTCGCGGACGCCCACCTGCCAGTCGGCGTCGAGCTCGCCGACGTCGTTGGCGACGAGCGAGTTCATGCCGTCGAGCGCCCGCTCGCGGGCGTCGCCCTCCACGTAGCACTTGGTTGCGAGGACGACCATCAGCCGGTCACGTCCACGTTGAGCTCGTCGCGCAGCGCCTCGATGCGCTGGTCCATCGCGTCGCGGAGCCGGTCGTTGTCCATCGCCTCCACCGGGGAGCCGCACTCGGGGCACTCGAAGCCGAAGTCCATCGCCTCGCCGAACTCGAAACGGATCGAACACACCTCACAGAGGTAGAACTCGTGCGTGCGCTCGTACTCCTCGCGCTCCTCTAAGGCCTCGAGCAGCCGGTACATCTCCTCCTGGAGGTTCTCGGGGATGTTGTCGTAGTGGAACGTCCACAGGTACGTGAGCCACCCGGAGTCCTCGTCGCGGACGCGCCGGTACGTCGCCAGGTCGTTCTCGTACAGGATGAACAGCGCGCGCCGCACGTCGTTGAGCTCCAGGCCCAGCTCCTCGGCCAGCTCCTCGTCGGTGACCTCGCCGTCGGGCGGCGCGGCCGCGACCGGCATCCCCGTCGGCCCCACCAGCTCGTGGAGGTACTTCTGGATGACGGGGTCGTTCAGTAGATCCTCAAAAGCCATTACGGGAAACTGGTGGAGGAATCCGGTTAAAACCTCCGAAAGGCGCGGTCACGTTCCCCGCACCGATCCGGGGAGGTCGCCCCCGCGGCCCGCGGTCGACCCACCCGCGGGTCCGGCAGAGCTTTACGGGCCGTGGCTCACACTCGCCCGTATGGCAGACTCGGTCGACGGACGGGGGCGACGCGCGCTCGGGGCCCTCGCGCTCCTCGCGGTCCCGGCGGTGCTGGCGGCGGTCCCGCTGGTCCCGCTCGCCGCGCTGCTCGGCCCCGGCGGACTCGGGCTCGTCCCGGTCGGCGCGCCCGGGGGACTGCTCGCGGCCGTCGTCGCCGGCCCGGCCGCCTCCGCGCTGCTCGGCCCGGTCCTCGTCGACAGGCGGATCGCGCGGCTCCCCGCCGCCGACCTCGACGACCGCCGCGCCGACTTCGTCGCCGACCGCGTCGAGTCGCTCGCGGCCGAGGTCGGCGTCGACGCGCCCGAGGCGACCGCGGTCCGCGCCGACGCCGCGAACGTCGCCGTCGCGGACGGCTACCGCGGGTCGCGGCTGGTGGTGTCGACGCGCCTGCTCGCCCTCCCGAAGGCCGACCGCGACGCCGCGCTGCGCCACGCGCTCGTCAGGCTTCGAACGCGGCAGGCGCTGCTCACGACGGCGACGCTCCCGGCGCTGGCGGCCGTCGAGACCGCGGCGCTGCTCGCGACGCTGCTCGTGGGGCGCCGCGGCGACCGCACCGCCGCGGACCGGCGCGTCAACCGGATCCACGGCTACGAGCCGGACCGCGAGCGCGTCCCGTCGTGGGCGTACGCGGCCGCCGGCGTCTGCTGCTGGCTGCTGCTCCTCCCGGCGTGGATCCCCGCGACGGTCGGCGACCGGCTCTCCGTCGCCGGCGGACGCCGCGCCGCGGACGCCCTCGTCGCGCGGGCCGGAACCGAGGAGCGGAACGGGCTCGGCAACGCGGTCGCGTTCGCGAGCGACGCCGCGGGCGCCGGCGACTGGCCGCCGCTCCTCGACCGGCTCTCCTTCGTCTCCATGGCCGACGCCGAGACGGGCCGCGTCCGCGGAACGAGCCGGCAGGAGGCCCGGACGCGGCTCGCGCGGCTCCGCTCGAAGCGAGCGTTTTAGGGGAATACGGAGGGCAAAGGGTGGCGGCCGACCGGTCGCGTGGCCCATAGGCCGCGTGGCCCGCAACCCGGTCAGGGGTGCGCCGGGACCTCCAGCCGGATCGTCGTCCCGTCCGCGCCGGTGTCGACGTCGAACTCGCCGCCCGCCTTCGCCACGACCCAGTACATGAGCCAGATGCCGAGCCGGTCGGCGTGGGTCAGCGACGTCTCGCCCGCCTCCAGCACCTGCGTCTCGTGGTCCGGGATCCCGGGGCCGTCGTCCGCGACCTCGATCGCGATCCACCCCGGCGGACGGCGCTCGACGCGCACCTCGACAGACGGCGACGGCGCGTCGTTGTGTTTCACGGCGTTCTCGACCGCCTCCGCGACGGCGACGGGGAGGCCGACGACCGTCACCCCGATCGGATCGTCGTCCGGAAGCGCCAGGGTCACCTCGGCCTCCGGGTAGCGACTGCGGGTCCGGTTCCGGATCTCGATCAGCTCGTCGCGGAGGTCGATCGGGGCGTCGAGCGGGGGCGCGGAGACCGTCTCGTCGACTTTCTGGACGGCGGCCGCGATCCCCGTGAGGTCCGCTGCCGTCTCGGCGATCACGTCGAGTGCCCGGCGTTGCGACTCCTCGTCGGGACCCTTTCGGAGCAGGTCCGCGTACCCCGAAATGAGGTTCATCTTGTTCCGGAGGTTGTGGTTGAGTACCCGGGCCATCACCTCCAGCCGCCGCTCGCGGATCTTCCGATCGGTGATGTCCGTCTGGAACCCGACGAAGTGCGTGGTCTCGCCCGCCTCGTTCCGCAGGGGTTCGATCTGGAGCCGGTTCCAGAACTTCTGCCCGTTCGCTCGGTAGTTGAGGACGTCCACGTCGACCGGTCGCTCCTCGTCGAGCCCCGCCCGGATCTCGTCGGTCGTCTCCTCAGAGGTGTCCGGTCCCTGAAGGAACCGGCAGTCCTCGCCGAGCCGTTCCTCGCCGTGGCCGGTCAGCGACTCGAACTCCTCGTTGAGGTACACGAGCGGGTTGTCGTCGCCGTCCGCCGCCCGCGCGAGGGTGATCCCGACCGGCGCCTCGTCCATCGATCGCTCCTTGAGCCGCAGGTCCGCGACGGTCCGTCGGAGCCGGAGCGAGGTCGTCCGGCGCTCGATCAGGTTCGAGACCCGCGTGAGCAGCGCCCGCCGGGCGACAGGCAGCTCGATCACGTCGTCGACGCGCTCCCAGGCGCGGTCGGTCGGCTGCGTCCGGGCGTTCTCCCCGACCAACAGCACGAACGGCAGGAACGCGGGGCCGGCCCGTTCGCGGCGGGCGTCCAGCGCGTCCCCGATGGCCTCGAACGCGCCCGCGTCGAGGAGACAGCAGTCGAACTCGGCGTCGAGCGCGGCGGGGTCGGCCGCGGCCCGGATTCGGTACCGGTCGCTGAGCGCCTCGGCGAGCAGCTCGCGGTCGCGGTCGGCGTCCATCAACAGGAGGACCGTCGCGTCGTCGCCCGGTGACGACGTCTCCGTGCGCCCCTGGTTGGGGGCTCGGCTATCGCCGGGGGCCGAGTCGGTGACGGCGGACCCGTCGCTGTCGGCGCCACCGACAACCGGACCCGACTCCGAACCCATCTCCCTTCCAACGGGGCGGGGAACCCACTAAGAACTACCCATTTATATGCCGGTCGAGGGCGACTGGGGAGCTATGACATCGCCAACGGCCGAGCGAGCGTCGACGGGGGTCGCCGGGCTCGACGAGGTACTGTCCGGGGGCCTCATCCCCGCGCGGAGCTACATGGTCCGCGGGCAGGCCGGGAGCGGCAAGACGATCCTGAGCTTCCACTTCCTCCAGCAGGGCGTCGACGAGGGAGAGACGGCGCTGTTCGTCAACCTCGAAGAGGACCTCCGGGACCTGAAGGCGAACGCGGCCGCGCTCGGCTTCGACACCGACGCGATCGAGTTCCTCGATTTGAGTCCGAACGCCGAGGCCTTCGTCGAGGACGAGTCGTACGAGGTGTTCGAGCCCGCGGAGGTGGAGCGCGAGCCGCTGACCGACCGGATCGTCGAGGGCGTGACCGAGGTCGATCCCGACCGCGTCGTCGTCGACCCGCTGACCCAGCTCCGCTTCCTCCTGTCCGACGACTACCAGTTCCGGAAGCAGGTGGTCGGGTTCATGCGATTCTTAAAGGATCAGGGGGCGACGGTGCTTTTCACCGTCCAGAACACGGAGTCGCTGCCGACGGACGACCTGGAGTTCATCACGGACGGGACGATCCGGCTGGACGCGGCGGAGTACGGCAAGACGATCAGCGTGCCGAAGTTCCGCGGGTCGGCGACCCAGAGCGGCGACCACGCCTACCGGGTCACCGACTCCGGCATCGAGGTGTACCCCGCGCTCCAGCCCGGACAGCGCGACCGGGACCTCGAGTTCGAACAGATCTCCTCGGGGATCCCGGAGGTGGACCAGCTGCTCCACGGCGGGATCGAACGCGGCACCGTCACCATCGTGAGCGGGCCGACCGGGGTGGGGAAGACCACCCTGAGCACGCAGTTTATGAAGGAGGCCGCGGGCCGCGGGGAGCGCTCCGTCATCTACCTCTTCGAGGAGAACCGGGAGACGTTCCTCACCCGGTCGCGCGCCGTCAACATCCCGGTCGACGAGATGCTGGAGCGGGGGACCCTCCAGGTGAACGAGGTGGAGGCGCTAGAGCGGTCGCCGCAGGAGTTCGCGCGGATGGTCCGCGACGAGGTCGAAGAGCGGGGCGCCGACATCGTCATGGTCGACGGCATCTCCGGCTACCGGCTGACGCTCCGCGGCGGCGACGACCAGATGCTCCAGCAGATGCACGCGCTCGGTCGGTACCTCAAGAACGCGGGCGTGACGGGGATTTTCGTCGACGAGACGCGGAACGTCACGGGCGAGTTCCACGCGACGATGGAGAACATCAGCTACCTCGCGGACAACATCGTCTTCCTCCGGCACCTGGAGGTCGACGGCGAGATCCGCAAGGCGATCGGCGTCTTAAAAAAGCGGACGAGCGACTTCGAGCGCACGATCCGCGAGTTCAAGATCACGGAACACGGGATCACCGTCGGCGAGCCGATGTCCGGGCTCCGCGGCATCCTGAGCGGCGCGCCCGAGATCGTCGACCGGGAGCGGCGCGGGGCGGAGCGCGACGACCGCGACGAGTAGCGCGTATCAGTTCGGATCGGCGGGGTCGGAGCCGTCATCGTCTGCGGCCCCTCCCTCCGCGTCGACGACCGTCTTTCCGGTCGCCTCGGGCACCACCCGGCGGTCGGCGTCCGCCCACTCGCGGTCGAGTTCCGCGCCCTCGAACAGGCGGTCGAGGAAGACGGCGAGCCCGGCGACCTCGGAGTGCGGCTGGTTCGTCACGCCGACGTTGAAGTCGGCGCGCTCGTACAGCGCCCACGGCACCTTCTCGCCGCCGACCACGACGAGGAGGTCGCGCGGCGGCGACGCCTCTCCGACAACCTCGGGCTCGTCGAGGCCGACCGCCTCGCGGACGTCCGCCTCGACGTCTTGGACGCGCTCGCCGTACATCGTGAGGTGGACGACGACCCCCTCGAAGTTCCGGACGATCGCCTTCTGGTCGTCGCGGAGCTCGACCGCGAACGGCCCGCCGAACCGACCAGTGATGTCGCGGACGGTCTCCGCCGACTGACCGGCGTTGTCGGGGAAGATCACCCGGTCCGCGCCGAGCGCCCGCGCCGTGAGCCCGACGTGCGTCGTCATGCGGTCGTCGCGCCCCGGCCGGTGGCCGTACCGGAGGACGACGACCTCGCGCGCATCGTTCATGCCACGGAGTGCGGGGGCGAGTCGGGTGTCGCTTTCGATGCGGCGACGCGGTCGGTCCGATCCGTACTCGTGGATCGAAGCGGGTCGAGACAGTCCGAGGTGACCACGTAACTGAAACCTTCTTGTGGGAGGCGGTCGCGGTATGCGCCATGACGAGCGTCAAGGAGTTCCGCGTCGACGAGCCGGCGACCGCCGACGGGCTCGGCCGGGGGCGGTTCGTCTTCACGGACGCCTACTCGGTGTTCGACTGGGGGCAGATGCCCGACGCGATCCCGAACAAGGGCGCGAGCCTCTGCGCGATGGGCGCGTTCAACTTCGAGCTGCTGGAACGCGAGGGGATTCCGACCCACTACCGAGGGGTCGCGGATCCGAATCGGGACGCCGACGCGGCCGGCGAGGGCGAGCCCGACATCGTCCCCCTCGACGAGGCGACCGCCCCGCCGACCGAGATGGCCATCGACCTGGCGCAGGTGCCGGACCTCCCGTACGAGGGGCCCCACGCCGGCTACGACTACGACGCCTTCCACGCGGCGGGCGGGGAGAACTACCTCGTCCCGCTCGAAGTGGTGTTCCGCAACCGGGTTCCAGTCGGGTCGAGTCTGCGAAGGCGGGCCGACCCCGCGGACTTCGGCCTCGACGACCTCGCCGGGGCCGACGGCGAGTGGCCGGACGAGCCGGTCGACCTCCCGGAGCCCGTCGTGGAGTTCTCGACGAAGTACGAGCAGCAGGACCGCTACCTGACCCGCGCCGAGGCCGACGAGATCGCGGGCGTCGCCGACGTCGATGCGCTGGAGTCGCTCGCGCGCGACGTGAACCGCGTCGTCACCGAGCGCGCCGAGGCGGCCGGCTTCGTCCACGAGGACGGGAAGATCGAGTGCCTCTACCGCGACGGCGAGCTCAGGGTCGCCGACGTGGTCGGCACCTTCGACGAGAACCGGTTCTCCTACGGCGGCCGCGGGATCTCGAAGGAGGTCGTCCGCCAGTGGTACAAGGCGAACGATCCCGACTGGGTCGAGGCCGTGAAGACGGCGAAGGAGTCGGTCGCGGGCCGCGACATCGACGACTGGCGCGAGCTCTGCGACGAGTCGCCCGACCCGCTGCCGCCCGCGGTCGTCGACGCCGTCTCGGACCTGTACGCCGCCGGGACGAACGCCTACACCGGCCGCGAGTGGTTCGACGTCCCCGACATCGAGGCGGCGCTGGATTCGGTCGACGATTTATAAGAGAACGCGACCGCTGACACCGCGGCGAACACCTCCAAAGCCCCAGTCGCTCATTTATAAATGGCAGATGGTGGATCGACGGCGAACGCCTCCAAAGCCCCAGCCGCGAGGCGGGCGCACGCTCGCTGCGGTCCTCGGTCGGTCGCTCGCTTCGCTCGCTCCCGCCCTGCGGTCCTTGCGTCGCCTGCGCCCGCCTCGCGACTGCCCCTTTGAGTCCCACCCGACCGCGACCGCACCGCACCTCACACCTCCCCAGCCTCGTCAGTCGCCTCCGCTTCGCTCCGGCGACTGACTCCCTCGCGCGGTGCTGCTCGGCCGCGGGGCGGCCTCGCAGGCACGCGCCACCGCACCTACGGTTTATAAATGAACAACGCCGTCGCTCACCGGTCTGAACGAGTCGAGACGACGACCCCGTCAGCGCCGTGCCCAGTCGAGCATCCGCGCGTAGAAGGGGTCGGAGCCGAGCGCGTCGGCGTCGCCGACGATCGTCAGCTGCTTTTTCGCCCGGGTGAGCGCGACGTTCACGCGGCGGTGGTCCTCGAAGATGGGGCCGTCGAGGTCGCCGGTCGCCACGAAGGAAACGAGGACCACCTCCTTCGAGGAGCCCTGGAAGCGGTCGACGGTGTCGACGGTCACGTCGGTCCGGCGACCGATCTCCGCGACCTGCGCGCGGAACGGGGCGATCACGCCGATGTCGTCCGGGTCGACGCCCGCGGCGACGTAGGCGTCGACGGTCGCGGCGACGCGCTCGGCCTCGCGGACGTTCCGGTTGCCGTCGCGCTCGCCGTCGGGGTCGACGAACCCCACGCCCCCGGTCAGCTCCGGCGCGAGCGCGTCCGGGTCGACGCCGAGGTCCGCGAGCGTCTGCCCGGCCACCTCGGGGGTCGCGGGGCGGAGCGCGCCGTCGTAGAACTCCGCGGAGGCGAACGCCTGGATGCGCTGGCTCATCCGGTACTGGCGGTCGAGCATGACGCTCGCGTCCGGGTACGTCTCGATGAGCCGCTGGAAGAGGGAGGTCTGGAGGTCGTTCTCCGCGCGGACGACCGGCGGGAGCTGCTCGTGGTCGCCGACGAGCACGAACCGGTCGGCGCGGTTGATCGCTGCGTGGGTCCCCGGCTCCGTGAGCTGGGAGGCCTCGTCGACGAGGGCCACGTCGAACTCGCACTCGCGCATGACGCGGGAGCCGCAGGCCGCGGTCGTGGCGGCGACGACCGGCGCGTCCCGCAGCTCGGCGGCCTTCGCGTTCGGCTCGCCGCGCTGAACGAGCCGCACGTCCTGCATGTCGCCGCGGACGCCGGTCTCGGTGCCCACGCGGAGCACGTCGTCAAAGCCCTGATCGCGGAGGGCTTCGAGGGCGTTGTCGACCGCGCGGTTCGTGAACGCGGAGAGGAGCACGCGGTTCCCCTCCTCGACCAAGGCGCGGATCGTCCGCGCGATGGTGTACGTCTTCCCGGTGCCGGGCGGCCCGTGGATCAGCGCCAGGTCCTCGGCGTCGACCGCGAGCTCGACCGCCTCGTTCTGGGCCGCGTTGTTGCCGATGTACGCGTCGGGGACGTCCGGGTCGTCGACGTCGCCGCTCCCGGGGTTGCCGGGGCTGCCCGGCGGTCGCTCGGCCGGGTCCCGGAACTCGGGCTCTCGCCGGCCGAAGATCACGTCCTTGCGGTCGGACTCGCCCTTCAGGACCGCGTCGTGGAGCGCGGTGAGCGAGCGGTCGACGGAGATCTCGGAGGGGTAGACGTCGAGCCGGCGCACCTCGACCGGCTCGTCCGTCTCGACGACGACCTCGTCTTTCCCGAGTTCGGTGATCCGTCCGAGCTCCGCGTGCCCCGAGACCGGGTCGCCGTCGCTCGCGAGCGCAACGTCGCCCTCGCGGAGCTTCGAGACGGCGTCGCCGGGCTTCCGGGCGCGGAGCTCCCACCGGGCGTCGTCGATCTCGGTCTGCGCGACGGGCTCTAAGTCGATCAGCGCGCGGTCGTCGGCCGCCCGCTCCTCGGGGGTCTGCTCCCACAGCTTCCGGTACTCGGCGTGGGTCTCGCGGCGCTCCTCCTCTAAGGCGACGTAGAAGCGGTCGAAGTAGTCGCGCTCCGCGTCGGGCACCGGCGTCCCGACCTGTCCCGCCTTCGACTCCTGATCGAGGCGGCCGGAGACGACCATACACGTGTCCTGCTCGAAGCAGTAGCTACACGTCGCGTCCGCCTCGTACCCCGTCGGCACCGTCGGCCGCTCGCCGGGGTCGTTGAGCGCGCGCCACTCCATCGCCGCGAGGGCGTTGCGCTCGCGCACGACGAACTCCAGGAACCCGCGTCCGACGGTGAACTCCTTGGCGGGCGCGAGGTCGCCCGACTCCTCGTTGCGGTCGAGGGCGGTGTTCTTCGTGTACAGCAGGGTGCCGATGTCGGGGTCGACGCCGCGCTCGTCGAGCATCAGCGCGTAGCAGGCGGCCTGGACCTTGTCGTGGAACCGCGGCTCGCGCTTGGTGTTCTTCCCGGTCTTCAGCTCGACCGGGGTGCCGCGCCGGAGCGCGTCCGCGCGCCCTTTTAAACCGAAGGTGGGCGAGATGAGGGTGAACTCCGACCGCCACGTGTCCTCGTCGCTCAGGGTTCCCTGCGCGAGCCACCCCTCGACGGCGGCGGCGTTGCGGCGCACCTCGTCTTCCACCTCCTCCGTCTCGTAGCCGAGGAGGCCGAGCTCGAGCCCCGCCTCGGCGACGCGGTCCTTGACGGACTCCTCCAGCTCCATCCCCCGGAGCAGGTCCCCGAACACCTCGTGGACGATGGTCCCCTTGACCACGGGGTAGTTGAGCGGGATCCCGGAGAGCTTATTTAAATAGTACATCCGCGGGCACTGGACCCACGACCGGATCCCGGTCACGTCGACGAGGAAGTCGGGCTCTAAGACGACCCACGACTCGTCGGTCGTCGCGTACCCCGTCTCGCCGCGGTACTCCTCTTCCTCGGGGTCGGTGACGAGCAGCTCCATTCCCGGCTCCGCGTGCTCGGCCGTCTCCGTCCACTTCCCCCACAGCGTCACGTCGACCGGGTCGCCCGCGCCGCGGTCGGGCCGGACCCGCAGCTCACGGAGGTCGCGCTCGCCGTACGACGTCGACACCGTCCGCGCCTCTCCGACGGAGACGATCGGCCCGCGAACGTTCACGTCCCCGCTCGGCGGCGGCACCGAAAAACGCTGTCGGTGGTCGCGGTCGGCGGTCGCCGTGACCGTCGGATCGATCGCGCCCGACCGCTCCGCCGGCACCGACACGCTCTTGCGCTCGCCGTCCCGAACTCTCGACCGACATGCGCGTACGAGACTGGGACGACATCCTCGCGGACGTCGCGAGCGACTCGACCGACCCCGACGGCTGGCGCGCGGTCGCCGGCTCCCGCGAGGGCGGGCTCGGCGAGGACCTCTACTTCGGCCACCCGAGCGTCGGCCTCTACCACCTGAAGACGTACGCGAAGAACCCCCGCGACCTCCGCGGCGTCGGCGCACAGGTCGCCCGCAAGGTCGACGACGACCTCGACCCGCTCCTCCCGGACGCCGACAGCGACGGGCGGTTCGCGGTTCGGTCGGCGCCCGAAGACGAGGAGCACGCCGAGGAGATGGCCACCCGGCTCACGGAGACGCTGAAGGTCCACGCCGAGGCGCCCACCGACCCGGACCACCTCTTCGAGGACGTGATGGAGGCGGTCGAGTCGCCCGCGTTCGGTCCGATGGAGTACGAGTTCGACGGCCGGCCCGACGAGCTCGACGAGCTCTCCGAGGCCTTCGAGGCGGCCGAGGAGCTGCTCACGAGCGAGCTCGACGACCTGATCGAGGACGACGACGTGGACCGCGGCTTCCACTGACTCCCGGGCGACCGCCGCAACCGACCCGACCGCTCGGCCCGTACGGACCGAGTCGCGCCGAACGCCGGCGAACCGGTTTTGTCGCTCCGCCGTCAACACCGGGTATGGGACTCAAAGAAGACACGGCGAACGGCGTAATATCGCTCGGCATCGGCGTCGCGGTCACCTGGCTCACCGCCGGCGACGGCGACCACGACACGGCGGACCTCCTCGTCGCGGTCGCGATCAGCTCGTTCCTCTCGGGCTTCTTCACGAGCTACTTCGCGAAGTGACGCGCGGAGCGGCGCCGCGTGGACCGTCGCCGGCGGTCCCGTGACGGCGCTCTCAGTTCTCCTCAGATCGCTGTCACCCAGGCGCGGTACTCTTCGTCGAGCTCGTACACCTCGCGGAACGCGCGCTCGATGAACCCCGCGACGCGGTTCGCGTCCGACCGCGCGGTGACGACGGCGTTCGTCCCCTCCGCCTCCTCCGGGCTGACGAGCTCGTCGATCCGGAACTCGGGGAACTCGGAGAGCAGGTCCTTCAGGCGGTCTAACTCCTCGTCGGTGCAGTCCATGATGAGCTCCGTCCCCGCGAGCTGGATCCACGGGGGCACCTCGCCGCCCTCGGTGTCGTCGCTGTCGGGGTCGACGTCGACGGTCATCACGTCACCGGAGCGCGCGCGGTGCGCGGCCGCGGCGTCGGCGAACAGCTTCAGCCGCTCCGCTTCCGTCGCGGCGTCGAATCTGGTCATACCACCGCTCGGCCGCGACGGGGCTTAAAAATCCGCACTCCGGGCCGGCGCGGCGTCCCGCCACCGACCGCGTCGAGTGGAACCTACTCTCGCTCCGTTTCCGCCAGCACGTCGTCGACGAGCGAGCGCGTCCGCTCGGCCTCGGCGAGGCGCCCGTCGGCCTCGCCGCGCTCGATCAGGGCGAGGTCGTCGCCGTCGAGCTCGTGGCGGACCTCCGCGGCCCGGCGGAGCCGCTCGTACTCGTCGCTCCGCGCGAGCTCCCGGACGGAGCGCAGGGTCGCGACGACCTCGTCGTCCGCGATCCGACCGACTAGGGGAACCAGCTCGTCGATCTCGTAGGCGAGCTCGTCGCCCGGCTTCGGCGGCCAGTCGAGCGTCAGCGGCTCGCCGTCGAGCCGTTCGAGGTACGTCCGGTGGACCGCGACCGCGGTGCGGAGCGCCCCCGGGTCGTCGACGTAGTGCTCCAGCTTGGAGTTCGTGTAGTCGGCGTACTCCAGCAGCGTCGCGGGCGGCTCCTCGCCGGCCGCGTGCGTCTCGACGTACTCCGCGAGGTCGGTCGGCGGCACGTCGACGTCGACGAACGGGGTCGAGTCCGCGCGGTCGAGGAAGTCGAACACCTCGCGGGCGGACGCCGACTTGAAGAACTCGCGGAACGCCTCCCGGACCGACTCGTCGTACGCCTCGATCGGGTCGCGGAGGCGGTCGAGGTCGGCGTCGAGGTCGGCGTCGGCCATCTCCGCGACCTCGCGGAGCTCGTCGAGCCGCGAGTCGAGGCGTTTGCGGGCCTCGCGGGCGTCCTTCCGGGCCGCCCGGTAGTCGTCGACCGCGTCGTCGTGCGCCTCAAGCAGGTCGACGAACTCCCCGGCCGGCTCCAGCGCCTCGCGGGCGGCCGCGAAGTCCGACTCCGAGAGCCGGCGCTTGTCGACCGCCTCGTCGGCCGCCTCGAAGGCGTCGGCGGCCGGGAGGTCGTCGTCGACGTCGGCCGCGTCGTCGAACTCGCCCCGGAACCGGACGTACGACTCGAAGTCGCCGGAGCCGACCGCGTCCTCCTCGTACCGATCGAGGATCCGGTGGGCGCGGCGGTAGGCGTCGGCCGTCGCCTCGACGCGGTCGCGCCCGTAGCCGTCGATCCGCTCCTCGATACGCCGGAGCTCGTCGTAGCGCTCGCGGAGCCGCGCGGCCGCCTCGCCCGCCTCGGCGACGGGGTCGTCCGCGGCGTCCGCTCCGCGCCCCTCGTCGCCTCGCCGCGCCGTCCCGCCGGCACCCTCGGCCATCGGTCAGTACACCTCGTCCGGGTCGAAGACGCGCTCACCGACGTGTTCGCCGTCTATCGTCCGGTGGAAACACGACCGGTGGCCGGTGTGACAGGCGCCGCCCGCCTGGTCGACGAGGTACAGGAGGGTGTCGGCGTCGCAGTCGACCCGGACCTCACGGACCGACTGGGTGTGGCCGGAGGTGCCTCCCTTGTGCCATAGCTCCTCGCGGGACCGGGAGTAGTAGTGGGCCTCGCCGGTCTCGCGGGTCCGCGAGAGCGCCTCGGGCGAGACGTACGCGAGCATCAGCACCTCGCCGGAGTCGGCGTCCTGGGCGACCGCCGGGACCAGCCCGTCCTCGCCGAAGTCGACGTCGATCGGCTCGGCCTCCGCGTCGGCGTCACTCATGCCTGTCCGGAGGCGTGGCGCTCGAATAGTCCTTGTGTCTGCGGTCACCGCGCGGGAGCGCCTGCCGCGAGCCGCCTCGGGCGCGCTACCCGTCGCGGGCGCCTCGGGTGCGCTATCCCAGCCGCAGGACGAGCGCGTCGCCGTCGGCGTACGCGTCCGGCCGCCGCTCGACGACCTCGAAGCCGAGCGATTCGTAGAGGGAGAGCGCCGCGTCGTTGTCCGGGTGCGCCTGGAGCGTTACCGGGCCGTCGGCGTCGGCGATGGCCGCGCGGAGGAGCCCGCGAGCGCGCCCCTCCCGGCGGAAGGGGGGCGCGACGACGAGTTCGGCGAGGTGAACGCCCGGTCGGTTCGGCGCGTCCACCGGGAGCAGGTAGCCGACGACGCGGCCGTCGGCGACGCTCACGCGGGCGGCGCCCACCGCGAGCCCGTACTCCAACAGGTCAGGGCTCGGCTGCCGGAGGTGCGACTGGAGCTCGCGGATCCGGTCGGCGTCGGCGGTCCGTCCCTGGCGGACTCGGGGGTCTCCGCCCGCCATTCACACCACCGCCCAGCACGCGACGGCGACGACCGCGCCGCCGAGCGTCGCGAGGAAGTTCACGGCCTGATTGCCGACCCGGTCGCCCTCGATCAGAGCGCCGAGGAGGCTGTCGACGGTCATCCCGGCGACGCCCGCGGCGACGACGGCCCCGCCCGCGGCGACGCCGCCCGCGGCGACCGGGTCGAGCACCGGCGCCCCGCCGGCGGCGAGGGCGCCGACGAGGAGGGCGCCGGAGAGGCCCGCCAGCTCGCCCTGCCAGGTGATCGCGCCGTCGGTGCCGGGCTCGACGCGGCGGAGCGTCGTCACCAGCCGCGGCCCGTCGTAGAGGCCGCCGATCTCCGAGGAGAGCGTGTCGGCCATCGCGGTCGCCGTCGCGCCCGCGAACGCGAACCCGAAGGGGGCGGCCGGGACGGCGAGGTGCGGCGCGGCCGCGTAGCCGACCACGGCCGCGAGCGCGACCGCGGAGTTCGCCAGCACGTTGCCGGTGCCGCGGGCCCCCTCGTTCTCCTGGGCGACCCCCCGGGCCGCCTTCTCGTCGAACCGGTACTTCGAGGCGAGGCCGCCGACCGCGTAGAAGGACATGAGGGTGAGGAACCAGCCGACGCCGCCGAGGACGACGGCGAGCAGCGCCGAGACGACGCCGGTGAGCATCCCCGCCACCGAGGCGGTGCCGATGGCGAAGGAGACGTAGCCGAGCGCGCCGGTCACCGCGAGGCCGGCGACGATGAGCGGGGCGTCGACGGTCGGCTCTAAAGCGAGGAACCCCCACGTCGCGAACGCGACGAGGATCGTCGTGATGTGCGCGTCCCGGGAGAACACGAGCGAGCGGACCAACGCCGCCGTCAGCGCGGCCGCCGCGGCGAGGAAGACGAGGAGGGGAACCGTCTCCGCGTCGACGGGGGCGCCGGTCTGGAGCCGCACCCCGACCTGTCCGGCGAGGGCGGCGGCCGTCCCGGCGGCGACGTAGCCGGCGACGAGCGGGAACTCGTCGGTCGTTCGGCGGGAGACGAGCGACCGACCGAGGCGACCGACGCCGACGGCGAGCGCCGCGGCCGCGAACGCCTCGTACGGCAGCGGCGCGCGCGGCAGCGAGGCGAACAGCGCGAGGCCCGCGCCGGCGAGCGCGAAGGAGACGAACCCGTAGAGGCGCTCTTCCTCGCGGTCGCCGGGCAGCGCGAGCGTCTCGAACCACTCCCCGTCGCGGACGCCGAAGAAGGCCGCGCCGGCGACGGCGAAGAAGGGGACGGCGGCGGCGGTCTCGAGCGACGGCGCGAGGACCGCGAGCGCGGCCACCGCGGCGAAGACGCTCGCGCGTCGGAGCCTCCGTATCACACCCTCGGCTACCCCCGACGACCACTTAACGGTCCCGACAGCCGTCGGGCGGTCGCTCGCGGACCGAAGCGGCCGCGACGCCGCTCTCAGTACCGGTACTCGTTGAACCGGACCGCGTGTCCCTCCAGCACGCGGACGGACTCCTCCGGGTCCTCCTCGTCGTCGCCGGTCCGGTCCTCGTGTGAGTCAAGCACTCCCATACGCGAGCCGAGCGGTCGCTCCCACATAACTGTTACCCACGCGGCGGAGGTTGTCGGCGGCGGTCGCGGCGCGGCTCAGCCGATGACGCGGTCGATCTCGCCGAGATGGTCGATCACGTGATCCGGTTCGATCTCCGAGGCCGCGAGGTCGTCGTCGTCGGTGACGCCCGAGCGGACGAGGACGGTCGTCATCCCGGCGCGCTCGCCGAGCGCGACGTCCGTGTCGAGCCGATCGCCGACGACGAGACACTCCTCGGCGGGGTAGGGGAGCCGCTCGCGCACCATCTCGATCGCGGTGTCCGAGGGCTTGCCGAGGACGGCGTCGGGCTCGCGCTCGGCGACGCCCGCGATCGCGTTGATCACGGCGCCGGACCCGGGTACGTCGCGCTCGGGCGCCGGGATCACTACGTCCGGATCGGTGCCGATGAACGGGATGTCGCGCTCTAAGGCCCACAGCGCGGTACAGAGGTCGTCGTAGTCGAACTCGTGGTCGATGGAGGCGACCAGGGCGTCGGCGGCGTCGACGTCGTCGGTCGTCGAGAGCCCGGCCTCTGCGAACTGGTCGAGCAGTCCCGGGGCGGCGATACAGAGCAGGTCGTCGTCAGCGTGGCGCGCTCGGAGGTACCGCGTCGTCACGCTGCCCGCGGTGAAGACGCGGTCGGCGTCGACGTCGTACCCCGCCGCGCCGAGGCGGTCGACGTACGCCGGCGGCGCCTTCGTCGGGTTGTTCGAGACGAACAGGGGCTCGATTCCGGCCTCGCGGAGCCGCCGGTACCCCGCCGGGGCGCCCGGGATCGGATCGTCGCCGCGCACGACCGTGCCGTCGACGTCGATGACGGCGCCGCTGTATGTCATACCTCGAGTGCGGGCGCCACGGCCGTAGGGGTTGCGCCCGGGCTCGGGGACGGAGCGAGGACGGGATGGCCGGGCGGGTCAAGGATCACGAACCCGGTACCGGTTCCACCTTCGGTATAACGGAAGGGTAAAGCGGCAGCGTTCCGTATCGATGTTCACTGTGACGACGACTCAGGTGACCCTCGTCCAGATCGACAACTACGGGCCGTGGACGACGACGCCGGAGCCGCGCCGAGAGATGGACCTCCAGACGCTCCAGTCGCGGCTGTTCGCCGACGTCGCCCAGTTCCTCGGCCACCGCGACGCCTACGTCTTCTTCACCCGCTTCGACAACATGATCGCGGTGACGAACGGCGTCGACGGCGCGGCCCACGCGACCCTTCAGGAGTCGATCGGCAACCGCTACCCGGTCAGCGTGAGCCTCGGGACCGCCGTCGCCGAGCGCCCCGTGGACGCGCTCGAAGCGGCGAACCGGCGGCTTCAGACGGAGGGGAGCGCCCAAGACGAGAGTCGGACCGAGGTGCTCGCCGGGGAGTACCTCTCGGAGACGGACCGGTCGGACCTCCAGGTCGCGCACTTCGACGTGGTCAACGCGACCGGCAAGTACACCGACCGCCTCAACGAGTTCGATACGTTCATCAACATCGAACGGGCGTACGGCTCGCTGATGCGCCACCTCCGCGAGGCGCACGGCGCCCTCTCCTTCTTCGTCGGCGGCGACAACGTCGTGGCCGTCTGCCCCGACCTCCCCGAGTCGGCGTTCTCGTCGGCGGTCGCCCACGTCGCGGACGACGTCGACATCGAGCTTCAGGTCGGCGTCGGCCGCGGTGCCTCCGCCCACGAGGCCGGCTTCGCGGCCAAACACGCGCTCGAAGACTGTCGACACGACGGGACGAGCGTCGAGCTGTTCGGCGCGCCCGCGGTCAGCGATTAGCCGGACCGGCCGCGGAGTCGGTCGGTTTCGCGGTGCCGAACGGCAGAATCAAATCCGATAATTTCGGTGCGGGGTTTTTATACACCCGCCGGGAACCCCCGGTTAGCATGTCAGAGGAGATAGTGTTCGTCTGTACGGCGGACGGCTGTGACGAGGGCCCGTGGGAGGGCTCGCACGACGCGATGGCACACTGCTCCGAGCATCCGGACCACGGCTACACCGGGATGCCGCGGTCGGAGATCGACCCGACCCGCGAGGTCATCCCCGCGACCGCGACGCGGAAGCGCGACAACCGCAATCTCCAGCACAAGGGGCACCCGAAGGGTGCGTACGCGCAGAACGACTGACGAGTCCCGACGGGCGGGCCGCGACTCCGGCGTCCGTCCCAGACGCTGGGAGCGGCTTCCCGTCCTCTCTGCGGGGCGCCACGAGGAGTCGCCCCGCTGAGCCGCGTTCTCCTCCCGCTCCGAGTGCCGATCCGGCACCGATCCGACGCCGTTTATGAGCGGGCCGGACGTAGGAGCCGGCATGGTCTCGGAGATCTTCGATCCCGACGCGTGGGAACCCGTCACCGACGAGTTCGACGACATCACCTACCACCGCGCCGTCGACGTCCCCGCGGTCCGGATCGCCTTCGACCGGCCCGCGGTCCGCAACGCGTTCCGGCCCGGCACGGTCGACGAGCTGTACGCCGCGCTCGATCACGCGCGCAAGCAGGCCGACGTGGGGACCGTCCTCCTCACCGGCAACGGCCCCTCCGAGAAGGACGGCGGCTGGGCGTTCTGCTCCGGCGGCGACCAGTCGGTCCGTGGCGGCTCCGGCTACGAGTACCGCGACGACGACGAGGCGGGCGACGACGACGACGACCTCGTCCGCGAGGCGCGCGCGGGTCGGCTCCACATCCTCGAAGTGCAGCGGCTGATCCGCTTCATGCCCAAGCCCGTCGTCGCGGTCGTCCCCGGCTGGGCGGTCGGCGGCGGCCACTCGCTGCACGTCGTCTGCGACATGACCCTCGCCAGCGAGGAGCACGGGAAGTTCCTCCAGACCGACCCCGACGTGGGCTCGTTCGACGGCGGGTTCGGCTCCGCGTATCTCGCGAAGCAGATCGGCCAGAAGAAGGCCCGCGAGGTGTTCTTCCGCGGGAAGACCTACTCCGCCGAGGAGGCCGCCGACATGGGGATGGTCAACGAGGTGATTCCGCACGAGGAGTTAGAGGACGTGGCGCTGGAGTGGGCCGACGAGATGACCCGGAAGTCGCCGACCGCGATGCGGATGCTGAAGTACGCGTTCAACATGGCCGACGACGGGATGGTCGGCCAGCAGGTGTTCGCCGGCGAGGCCACCCGGCTCGCGTACATGACCGAGGAGGCCCAGGAGGGCCGCGACGCGTTCTTAGAGGGCCGCGAACCGGAGTTCCGCGACTACCCTTGGCACTACTGACGGCAGAGCGGAGGAGTCACTGTTACTGACGGCAGAGCGGAGGAGTCACTGTTACTGACGGCCGAGCGGAGGAGTCACTGTTCGAGCGGGCTTCGGTCGGGCGTCGCCCCGCGACGCCGAGCCAGCCGTCGCAGGAACCGATAGACCGGGAAGAGGTAGTCCTCGAACCGCTCGTAGACGCCGCTCCGGCTCGCGTAGACGATCACCGGGACGTCCGCCGCCCGCGCGGTCCGAATCACCGCGTCGGGCGTGCTCCCGAACACCCACTGGCGGAACCGCCGGTCGCGCGACGCCCCGATCACGAGGAGCCCGCCGGCCTCGGCGGCCGTGTCGACGAGGCCGTCGGCGATCGTCCCGGCCTCGACGCTCATGACGCGGAGGTCCTCGACGCCGTTCAGCTCGGACACGGTCGTCGCCGGGTCCTCCGGCGGCTCCTCGCCCGCGGGGTCGACCGTGATGACGTTCACGTTCGTTCCCTGTCGGCCCAGCACTCGAACGACCGACAGCGCGGCGCGGTGGTGCGGGCCGCCGCCGGCGCCCACGTTCACCGTCTCGACCGTCTCGCCCTCGTACCCGCTCGTGAAGACGACGTCGCACGGCGCGCCGTACTCGACCTCTCTGGTGATCTCCTCGCTCTCCTCGGGGTACCCCATCAAGATCAGGTCGGATCCCTGGTTCCGGGCGGTGTTGTTGATGTCGAACGCGATGTTCCGGCAGGTGTGGGCGGTCACCGTGTACTCCACGGGGTGGTCGTCGGCCGCCAGCTCCTCCGTGATGCGGTCCGCTCGGTCGGTGGCGATGTCGCTGACGACCTCGTGAGGCGTCTGCTCCGGGATCTGCGTCACCGTGAGGACCGTGACCGCCACGTCCCGGTCGCTGCCGGACGCGAGTACGTCCGCCAGTTGGAGGTACTTCGCGGCGTTCTCCGGCCGCGCGACCGGGATCAACACCCGGAACGGCCCCGACTCACCTTCGCCGGCCGCCGTCCCGCCGGAGGCGACGGTCTCGTCGGGCGCCAACTCGTCGGATGTCGCCTCGTCGGGTGCCGGCTCGTCGGATGCCGCCTCGTCGGGCGCCGCCGCGGTGTCGGACCCCGGAACCTCCTGAATGAGGTCTTCGACCGCGGGGGCGCCGCCCCAGACGAGGTAGGCGACGACCAGCAGCCCCGACAGCAGCAGTCCGATCGCGACGCCCCGCCTCGGGAGGTTGTACACCAGCCCGAGGTTCGCGGCGACCCCGACCAGCGGCACGAGGGGGACGCCCGGAACCCGGAAGCCGCGTTCGACGTCCTCGAACCGCCGCCGATGGACGATGAGCGCGACGTTGACGACCGCGAGCGGGAGCAGCAGGTTCAGCGTCGCGAATCCGGTGAGCGCGTTGAGCCCGAGGTCGATACCCGCCAGCCCGTCCTCGGCGGGGAACACCGCGATGAACGCGACGATCAGCGCGACGATCACCCCCGTCGCGGTGGCCACGCTCCAGAACGGCGTGCTGTACTCCGGATGGATGCGGGCGAACGGCCGCGGGGCCTGCCCCTGCCGGCCCATCAGCGACCCGATCGACGACGCCGCGAGGATCGACGCGTTCGACGCGGACACCATCGAGAAGACCGCTCCCGCGACGATCAGCGACTGCCCGACGGGGCCGAGGAAGCCCTCAGCGACCCGTCCCATGGCCGTCTCGCCCTCCCGCGCGATCACCTCCGGCGGCACCGGCGAGTTGGTCATCGCGATGATCACCAGCGCGTACAGGACGGTGACCGTGACGATGCTCGCCGCGATGGCCCGCGGGACGGTCTTGCGGGGTTCGATTATCTCCCCGGCGCTCGCCGCGATCGCCGAGAACCCGAAGAAGGTGATGAACGCCAGCGCCGCGACCGAGAGGATGCCGACGACGTCCGTCGAGAACTGCGCCGCGAAGGTGCCCACGGCGGCCGTGGGGCCGCGGAACGCGAACGCCCCGGCGATGAACGCGAAGAGCACGGCGACCTTCGCGCCCGAGACGAGGAGCTGGAAGGTTCCGGACTCCTCCGTCCCCCGGCTGTTCAGGACGCCGAGGAGGACCGCCGCGGCCACGCCCGCGGTCCCGTGCGGCAGCCAACCGAGCGACTCGGGGATGATGAACCGGACGAACCACTCGTCCATCGTCGCGAGGTAGAAGGCCGTCGTCCCGGTGTAGCCGAGGAACAGCGACGCCCCGATCCCGTACGTGAGGAGGTCCCGGCCCTCGAACGTCCGGGAGGCGAACAGGTAGCCGCCGCCGTTCTCCGAGTAGATCGAGGCGAACTCCGAGTAGGCGGCGGCCGTGATCCCGGCGATCACCGCGGCGATGACGAAGGAGATCACGGCGCTCGACCCGATCCGGGCGACGGCGGCGCCCGAAAGCGAGAAGATCCCCGCCGCGATCATCGTTCCGAGCCCGATCGCGAAGGCGATCTTGAAATCGAGCGTTCGAGTGTGCTCTACCACGACGACCACTCCCGTGACGATGAGTTGCTGTTCATGATCCCGATCCGCGAGAGGAGCGCCCGGCGGTCCCTCCCGACGCCGTTCAGTCTGCCGTCCCGTAAACTACGGTCTCTGTTAAACCCCAGTGGTCTCGGCGCAGACCCGATCCACGGGCGCCGACGGTCGTCGGACTCGACCGGCGTCGACGGACGCTGGACCCGACCGACGCGCCGGCCGCCGGCTCGGACCGACGCCGACGGATCAGTCGTCGTCGCCGACGATCCCCTCCGCGACCGCCATGTCGTCGACGGTGGGGTCGTCCTCGGACGCCCGCAGGACGAACCGCTTCCGGATCAGGTCGGCGACGTAGATCGCGGTCCCGGCGATGATCAGCGTGTCGCCGGGGAGCCGCGCCCAGAACAGCGTCTGGACGATGTCCCGCTCGTAGAACGCGAGGCTGCGGGCCGCGGCGTAGCTCTCCGTGAACGCGACGTCGAGCTGGAGGAAGCCGACCGGGAGGACGGAGACGAACACCATCAGCGCGAGCCCGACGTTCCAACACCAGAACGACGCCCGGAGCCACGAGCCGTCCCAGCGCTCGGGGTCGATCGACAGCTGGAGCATGTACGTCACCATCCCGAGCGCGAGGAAGCCGAACGCGCCGAACATCGCGGCGTGCGCGTGGCCGACGGTGAGGTACGTCCCGTGCTCGTAGTAGTTGATAAGCGGGAGGTTGATGAAGAAGCCGAGCACCCCCGCGCCGACGAAGTTCCAGATCCCGCTGGCGACGATGAACATGAACGGCAGTTTGTACGGGAACCCGCCGCTCTCCGTCATCGCGCGGTACTGGCCGATCGCCTCGTAGAGGATGAAGATCAGCGGCAGCAGCTCCAGCGTCGAGAAGACGCTGCCGATCGGCACCCAGTAGTCGGGCAGCCCGATCCACCAGTAGTGGTGCGAGACGCCGATGACGCCGGTGCCCATCACGAGGAGGGCCTGTAGCATCACCGCCTTCTCCGCGCTGCGTCGCGTGAGGAGGTTCATCGACACCAGCGTCAGCCCGATGATGGCGACGATGAAGAACTCGAAGGCGCCCTCGACCCACATGTGGACGACCCACCAGCGCCAGAACTCCGTGACGGCGATGTTCGTCGAGGGCGTGAACATGAACCCGGCGACGAACAGCAGCGTGATCGAGCCGCCGGCGTAGAGGATCATGTGCGCGAGCCCGTAGGCCGGCTCGCGGTCGAGCAGCGGCTTGAGCCCGCGGATCGCGAGAATCGCCCAGAGGACGAACCCGGCGAGCAGGCCGGCCTGCCACACCTTCCCGACTTCGAGGTACTCTAACCCCTCGTTGCCGAGCAGCCACCAGAGCTCGCCCGGGAGGTAGCCGTTCGCGCCGAGCCAGATGCCGCCCATCCCGCCGACCACGACGACGACGAGCGCGCCCAGCAGGACGCTCACGTACGTCCCCTGCCGCTTCGGCTCGTGGCCGGTGAGCAGCGGCGGGAGGAACAGCCCGGCGCCGAGCCACGTCGACGCGATCCAGAGGATGCCGAGGTCGATGTGCCACGTCTTCGCGATGGAGAAGGGGAGAATCTGGAGGATGTGTATCCCGAAGATCTGCTCGATCCCGAAGAAGCCGGCCCGCTCGATGTAGAAGTGCGCGAGCAGGCCGCCGAGCAACACCTGCGCCATGAACAGCCCCGCGGCGACGGGGACGAACCGGAGCGCGGCGCGCTGGCTCGGGAAGACGCTCACGTCGCCCGGCTCGGGCACCGAGATCCCCGCCGCGGACGGCTCGGGGAGCTTCACCGATTTATAAAGGAGGATCGCGGCGCCCGCGGCGCCGACGAGCAGCACCATGGCGATCACGCTCCAGATCATCGCCGAGCCGGTCGCGTCGTTGCCGGCGCCGGGCGCGTACGGCCACTCGTTGGTGTACGAGTGGTCGGCGTTCGGCCGGTCGGTGTGCGAGAACCACGCGGTCCACAGCGCGAAGTCGGCGAAGTCCTCGGCCTCCTCCTCCGAGCCGATCATCCCGACCGGGACGCCCCGGTCGTGGTCGCCCTCGTGGTAGCGCTCGACGTACGTCTCGCGCACCCGCTCGTGGGCGTACAGCTCCGCGGCGGAGTACTCCACGACGTCGCCGCCGTCGTGCGACTGGTCGAGCTCGTCGCGCACCAAGGCGTCGACGCGCGACTGCTCTCCCGAGTCGAGGGCGTCGTACGCCGCGCCGTACTCGGCGTCGGCGTAGTACTCGCGCATGTGCCGGGTCTTCACCTCCAGCGTCTCGGCGGTGTAGTCCTCGCCGTAGTACGCGCCGTTACCGAGTATCGACCCGTGGTTCATCAGCCCGTACTGTTGGAACGCCTCCTTCCCGTCTTGGACCTCGGCCCCCGTGACGACCGTCTCGCCGTCGGGACCGACGACCTCGTCGGGTATCGGCGGCGCCTCCTGATACGCGAACCACGCCCCGGCGCCCATCACGACCAGGTTGAGCAGGAACGCCGCGACGATCACCTTCGCGATCGTCTTTCTCGTGAGTCGCATGTGCGAACGTCCCGTCGAGACGTCCTATGCGTTTAGCGGCAACATGTTCGGTCGAATTCCCGCCGCTCGGAAGCGCTCCAGTCGGGCGGGCTCTCGCGAACATGTTCGTCCCCCGGCTTACCCGGAACGGTGCCGTACGTACGCGCATGGCCCGATCCAGCGAGATGGCCGAGCCGTCCCCGGCCGAAGCGGAGACCGAGGCGAGCCCGGACGACTCGGAGGCGACCGCGACCGAGGCGGAGACGACCGTCACCGTGCGGTGTACCGGTCACGTGCGCACCGAACTCGACGTGTACGAGTTCGAGTACACCTTCGAGGGCGACACGCTGCGCGCGTTCCTCGACGACCTGTTCGAGGAGTACCCGCAGCTTCAGGACATGCTGATCGCCGAGTCTGAGTCCGACGCGACCCACAGCGGCTGGGCGCCGACGCCGGAGGAGCTGCCGGGCACGTGGTCGAAGAACCCGGTCGGCGAGCAGACCATCGCGTACGCCCGGATCCTCGTCAACGGCCACTTCAACGAGAACGAGAACGGCTTCGACACGAAGCTGGAGGCGGGCGACCGCGTCGCCCTGGTCTACCCGTTCATGTTCTGCTGTTGATCGCGGTATCGAGGCCGCGGCGAACGCCGTCGACGACTCGGTTCCCTATTTATAAACGACGGACCGCGGATCGACGGTAAACGCCACCGACGCCTCTACTATTTGTTTATAAGTAACTTATCGTAGCCCGACAGCGGGCATCGCTATCGTGCCGATGATTCGCTTATAAACGACGGGATACAGATCGACGGCGAACACCGCCGAGGACTCAGCGGCTCGCTTATAAATGATCGAGCGAAAATCGACCGCGAACACCTCCAAAGCCCCAGTCGCGCCCCGCACGACACCGCACCCCTCACCTCCCCAGCCTCGTCGCTGGCGGCGCTAGCCGCCAGCGACTCCAGCGAGAATCGGAGATTCTCTGGCAGCGAGGGACACAGTCCATCGGGCAACCGGGCTTCGCCCGGTGACAGCCGGCGCGTAGCGCCGGCGACCTCGCGCGTGCTCCTCGCGGCCGCCGAGGGCGGCCGCTCGCAGGCACGCGCCACCGCATCGGATTTATAAATGGCCGCGACTGTCGCTCGCGAAGTGTTCGCGACAGCATGCGGGGGAAGGGATTCGAACCTCACTCACTCCGCTCGCTGCGCTCGCTCCGTTCCCTGGTTCGAATCCCTTCCAATCCGAGACGCGGCGCTCACGGTGTGTGAGCGCCGCGACATGCGGGGGAAGGGATTCGAACCCTCGAACCTCTACAGGAGCGGATCTTAAGTCCGCCGCTTTTGGCCAGGCTCAGCCACCCCCGCGCGGATTCGGCTACCGGCGGCGGGGTGAAACCCCTTTCGGAAATCCCTACCAGTCGACCGAGAGCGTCCCGTCGCCGTGCGGGTCCGGCGCTATCTCCTCGTCCGTCCGGCGGTCGACGACGTGGATCACGCCCGCGTCCTTCTTGGCGGGGCACGCCTCGGCCGCGCGGACGTTCTCCTCGAGGTCCTCCTCGCCGATGTAGTACGCCTCCGGCTTCGCCATGCCGCTCACGACGTCCATCACCCAGTTGTCCGCGACCTCCGCGCACTTCCCCGCCCCGAAGCACTTGTTCGCCTCGAAGACGATCTTGTACGGCTTCTCCTCGACCGGCGGTCCCTCGCCGCCGATGTCGCTGGCGCGGAGCACCTCGTCGCCGCCGTCGGTCACGCCCCCGTTGTCCTCGGTCGCGGCCCTGTCGTCCTCGGTCGCGGCCTCGCCGCCGTCGGCCTCGTCGCTCATGTCGCCTCCTCGGCGGTCGCGGGACTTTCGTCTGTCGGTCGTTCCCGCTCGCTCGGGACGACCGGGGCGGACGAGTCGGTCACTCCTCGACGTGGTCCGCGAGCAGTCGCTCGGCGTGATCGACCGAGTCGGCCAGCTCCCAGCGCACCTTCGCGGCGTCGCCGTACGCGAGCGCCTCCTTCAGCTCGTCGCGGAGGACGCCCGCGCCGAACCCCACCGTTTCGCCGTCGGCGTCGCCGAGCTCGTACAGCGCGTACCGCTCCGGGGCGCTCCCGACCGTCGAGCGGTCGAGGTCGCGCCAGGGTTTCGCGAGGCTCATTTCCGTGACTGCGGCGCGGTCACCGGTGCGCGTCGAGCCCGTCCTCGGGGCCCTCGACGATCTCGTAGCTCCCCTCGGTCCAGCCGTCCTCGACGAAGACGAACACGCGCCCGCCGGCGACCTCCGGGTCGGCGACGACCTCGTTGCGCTGGCCGTCCCGGCCGACGATCACGCCGGGGAACACCTCGTCGCGCTCGCCGTCCTCGACGATGACGCGGCCGACGCCGGACTCCTCGAGGATCTCGTCGTCGGTCTTGTAGTCGTTCACGTACGTCATCACGCCCTCCGTCTCCGTGGGGTCGGTGACGAGGACGTGGGTCTCCTTGCCGGGGCCGGCGGTCACCGATCCCTCGGCCGACTCGGGGACGCCCCGGTAGAGGGTCGTCCGGCCGTCGAGGTACTCGACGACGACGCCCTCCTCGCGGAGGTCGACGCCGATCGACGTCGGCGGCACGTCGCTGCGCGTTGGCGCGGACATACGCGACGCTCGGAGTGCCGGCCTCAAAAGGGACGCGCTCGGCCGTCGCGCCGGAGTGCGCCGGAACGCGCCGGACAGCGCCCGCAGACGGCCCGACCGAAGGAGTGCGTGACGGGGCGGCCTCAGCCGCGAGAATCGGCGTACCACATTTAAGTTCCTGCCGCGGGGAGTGCGTGTCATGCAACGGACGCGACGGACGCTTCTGGGCGTCGGCGCCGCCCTCGTCGGGACCGCCGGGTGTCTCGGCGTCGAGGGCGTCGAGTACCCCGACGCCCCGGAGGGGGCCGACGCGCCGGGCGACGGGGACGACCCCGGCGGCGACCCGCCCGAGGACGGCCCTCCCGACGACCCGCCCGAGCAGGCCGACGGCGACCCGCCGACGACGAACGCCGCGCTCGCGGACGCGACTCGCGCGGTCGTCGACGACGCGGTGTGGTTCGCGACCGAGTACCCGGACGCGGTCGCGACCTACCGCGACGCGATAGCCGACGCGGTCTCGACGGTCCGGTCGGTCCGCCGGACCGTCGACGAGGAGGCGGAAATCACGGCCGAACAGGTCGACGCGGTCGCGGCCGCCGGCGAGACCGCGGCCGACCGCGCGGCCGAGGCCCTCGAACCGCACTTCTCGCCCGGCCCCCGGATCCGCGCCCGGATCGACCGACACGTCGCGGTCCTGCGGGAGTTCGCGCCCCGCGGCGACGTCGACCGCGCGCTGGAGGAACTCGACCGGATGCGGACCGACCTCGCCAGCATTGGCACCTCCATCTACGTCGAGGAAGAGTTCTCTCGGAACCCGATTCACAACCGGTTGTTCCGCCGGCTGTTGGCGCCGCTGCCGCCGGACGACCCCGAGCGCGGACGCGTCACGACCGGAACGCTCGTCGAGCTCGCGGTCGCGAGCCGCGGCTTCTCGACGTTCGCGCACCGGCCGTACGACCGCGACGGGGTCGACCGCGACCGGATCCCGCGGATCTACGGCGACGCGTTCGGCCCCGAGCGTCAGCGGGAACTACGGGCCCGGCTCGGCCCGATCCCCCGGCCGGAAGACCGCGTCGAGGAGCTGTTCGTCGCGTTCGCCGACCGCCCGCCGCTGGGGAACCGCCGCCGGGAAGCGTTCGAGGGCTGGGCCCGCGAACTCGACGGCGTCCCGGTCCACGTCCAGCGGTACCCTGACGCCGAGACCGCACAGGCGCGGCTGTCCGCGGCCCTCGACGAGGGCGCGACGGAAGGTCGCGCGCCGATCGACCCCGAGGCGACCCTCGCCGGCTCCGACTTTGGCGGGAATTCGTCCGACGACGGGAACGGGTCCGAGACGGACGGCGGAGCGACGCCCGAAACCGACGCCGGCCCGACCGCCTGGCACCGGTTCTACCACCGCGAGGCGGAGGGCGAGCGGTACGGCTTCGACGAGCACGCCGGCGTCCAGTACGGCTACGTCGTCCGGGCGGGCGAGTTCCTGCTCGCGACCGGCTTCTCCGGCGACGCGTGGGAGGAGCGGGTCGGCTGGCACGGCCGACTACGGCACGGGTGGGTGACCGGCGCGTGAACGCGAACGCGATCGGCCTCGTGGCCGCGGCGTTCGCCCTGGTCGGCGTCGGCGTCGGAATCGTCGCCGCGGCCGCGACGGGCTGGGCGGAGGCGGCGCTGGCGACCGCCGCGACCGGCGAGACCGCGCGGTTCGGGCCGGTGTTCGTCGCGCAGTCGTACCTCGCGGCGACCGCGACCGTCCTCGTCTCCGCCGTCCCGCTGGCCGGCGTCCTCGGCGTCCTCGTCGGCTCGCGGGCCCGCGGCGTCGTCGCCGCGGCGACGACTTGCGGGCTCGGGACCGGCCTCGGCGCGCTGGCGTACGGGCTGATCGCGGTCACGGTGATCGTCGTCTCGCAGGGCGACGCCGCCGCGCAGGCGCACGGGCTCGCGGACGCGGCCCTGCCGACGCTCGCGACGGCGTTCGTCGCCGGCGCCGTCGGCGCGTCGACCGGTGTCCTCGGGACGGTGATGCGATGACCCCCGACCGAGGCGGGCGGGACCCCGCCGACAGCGAGCGACCCGACGGGCGGATCCGACGCGCGTCGCGGCGAGGCGTCCTCGCGGCCGGCGCCGCCGGGCTACTGGCCGGCTGCCTCGTCACCTCGGAGGAGGAGGGCTCCGACGCCCGACAGGCGGGCGACGGCGCGAGCGGTAACGACACGGACGGCGACGGCGCGAGCGGTAACGACACGGACGGCGACGACGCAGACGGCGACGGCGGTGGGGAGTCCGACGACGACGCGGGCGGCGGCGAAACGACCCCCGACGAGGTCGAGCCGGACGGATCGGGGCTCGTCGTCACCGACGCGACGGTCCTGGGAGTGAGCGACGGCGGGGGACGCACGACCGTCCGGGCTCGCTTGACCGTCGAGAACGCGGGACGGTTCGAGTACGGTGTCGTCGAGTTCCGCGTCGACGCGTACGCGACCCCGGCGGGATCGGACGAGCGCGGGGCGGTCGGGTTCGACTACGTCACGCGGCGGTTCACGGGCGACGACCGGTTCGACGGCTCGCGGCCCCGACGGTTCACCGTCGAGATCACGTTCCCGAGCCGACGGACCGGCGTCCGGCCCGAACCGGACCGGTACGCAGTCGACGCGGCGGTCAGGCGCGCCGAGCCGATCTGAGGCGGTGCGGCGGCCGCGATCGGTGTGAGTTCCCGGCAGAGAGACTCGCCGTGATCGCTACCTCTTTGTCCGCGCTCGCGAGCCGTGAACCCATGGAGGGACGGGCGGCGGCGCTCGGCGCCGGGACGGTGTTGAACGCGCTCGCGACCGGGACGGGCGCGGCGTTCGGCATCGACGTCGAGACGCGCGCGACGGTCGAACTCGACCCCGCGGCCGACGGCGTCGACGGGGAGATCGCCGAGGACGCCGACGCAGACACCGCCCTGATCGAGCGCTGCGTCGCGCTCGCGACGGAGCGCTGGGGCGACGGCGAGGGGGGCCGCGTCCGGACCGACAGCGACGTGCCGCTGGCGGCCGGCCTCAAGAGCTCCAGCGCGGCCGCCAACGCGACCGTCCTCGCGACCTGCGACGCGCTCGGGCTCGCGGTCGGCGACGGCGGCCGCGCAACTGACGACGCGGTCGGCGACGACGGCCGCGCAACTGACGACGCGGTCGGCGACGACCCAGACGACCCCGCGGTCGACGTCACCCGTTTGGCGGCCTGCCGGCTCGGCGTGCGGGCGGCCCGCGAGACCGGCGTCACGGTCACGGGCGCGTTCGACGACGCGACCGCGTCGATGCTCGGCGGCGTCACCGTCACCGACAACGCCGCGGACGAACTGCGCGTTCGCGAGCCCGTCGACTGGAACGCCCTCGTCTGGACGCCACCGGAACGGGCCTACTCGGCCGACGCCGACGTGGCGCGCTGCGAGGCCGTGGCGCCGATGGCCGACCTCGTCGCCGACCTCGCGCTCGACGGGCGGTACGGCGAGGCGATGACCGTGAACGGGCTCGCCTTCTCGGCCGCGCTCGGCTTCGACGCCGACCCCGCCGTCGAGGCGATGCCGCACGCCACCGCGGTGTCGCTGTCAGGGACCGGCCCGAGCGTCGTCGCCGTCGCCGACCCCGCCGACCCCGAGGCCGACCTCGACGCGGTCGCCGACGCGTGGGGCGACCGCCCCGGAACGCTGCGACGAACGACGACCAGGAACGACGGCGCGGCCGTCGAGTAAGCACCCGCTGGCACACCACCCACCGACCCCATCACCTACCAATGAGCGACACACCCAACACCGAGGACCGAAGCCTCGACGAACTGCGACGCGAAATCGAGGACATCGACCGCGAGATCGTCGAACTGATCGCTCGCCGCACCTACGTCGCAGACACGGTCGCGGCCGTGAAAGACGAACGCGACCTCCCGACGACTGACGAGGGCCAAGAGGAGCGCGTGATGGAGCGCGCCGGCGAGAACGCCGAGCGCTTCGACGTGGACGCCAACCTCGTGAAGGCCATCTTCCGGCTGCTGATCGAACTGAACAAGGTCGAACAGCGGGAGAACCGCTAAAGCTCTCGCAGCCCGAGGCTGTATCTGAGCGCCTCGTCGACTTCCTCCATACGGGACGCCGGCACGGAGCCGATGTTGTCCCTGATCCGGCGTCGGATCGACACCGTCCGAACCTGACTACAGAGCGCGACCGACTCCTCCCGGAGCGGCGACTCCGCCTCCTCGACCAGCACTTCGAACGGATACAGATCGTCGCCTCGCGCGGCGGTGAAGGGTACGGCGATGGTCGTCGGTGCGTTCTCGTTCCCGACGTCGTTCTGGACGACGAGACACGGTCGCGTCCCGCGCTGCTCGGACACCTCCGTGGGGTCGAGGTCGACGATGACGACGTCGCCGCGGCGAACCTCCATCGGATTACCACTCCGGAGCGTCGTCGAGGTACTCGTTCGCCTCGCGAGACGCCTCGGCCATCTCCTCGGCGAGCGCTTCCGACTCATCGGTGCGCCTCGGCGCGTCGGATCGCGTCCGAGGTCAGTCGTCGTCGTTGAGCGCGCGTGCGAACGTCCTGACCCCGACGAATCGGGGGACGCGCTCGCAGTAGGCCTCGTAGGCGTCGCCGTAGGTGTCGCGGAGCCAGGCCTCTTCGGCGAGCACTTGGAGGACGCCGAAGACGGCGACCGCGACGGCGAGTGCCCCGACGAGCGGGGAATTTGCGAGGACGGCGTACGCCGCGAACAGGAGGCCGTAGCCGACGTTCTGGGGGTTGCGGGTGTACCGGTAGAGGCCGTCTGTCCGGAGTTCGTCCTCGCGGCCCTCGGTCGCGTCCTCGCCGAGATCGACGGCGGACTTGCTGAGGACGGCGAACGCGATCAGAATCCCGACGGCGCCGACGGCGAGACGCCACGGGGCGGCGAGCGGGCCGGCGTTCCAGTCGAGGACGCCGGTCGCGAACACCGTGGGCAGCAGCGGGCGGCTGAGCGCGAGGTAGACGCAGCGCTTCCGGTCGTCGTCGCCGGCGGGCCAGGGCCGACGCTCGGGCGCGAGCAGAGAGACGACCATCAGCGTCGAGAGCCCGAAGAGGCAGCCCGCCGCGACGGCGAACGCGACGACTTCGAACACCGAACCAAGTTGGATAGACGACAGACATCAATCTGTCGGCCGGATCCGTTCCGCGTCGAGACGCGTTCGTCCGGAAACTCCGGAGTCAGTCGCCGTCGCGGATCAGCATCACCTTCACTCTGCGAACGGCGTCGAAGTCCCGGAGTCGGTACGTCAGTTCGCGGACGCGCTCGGCGTCCCCGCGGCAGAACAGCGATTCGAGACACCACTCGCCCTGGTGGGTGTGGCTCGTGTTGAGGATCACGTCCTGGTACTCGTGTTGGGTGCCGTGGAGCTCTCGGATCACCTCGTGGTGGCGGTAGTCGAAGCCGACGAGCGCGACGACCTCGCCGTCGATGTCCTCGAGCCGCGAGTGCGACTCGACGAACTCCTGCATCGCCTCCCGGACCGCCCGCGACCGGTTCTCGATCCCCTCGTCTCGCCACGCTCGGTCGAACTCCTCGATCAGCCCTTCTGGGACGTTGAAACTCGTTCGCATCACCTCGGCGTCGAACCCGCGGCCACAAGAGTGTCGTCGTGACGATTCCACCGGTTCGGTACTACCGCCCACTGAGCGGTCCCGTCCCGACCGTCGAGCGACGACGCTCTCAATCGACCTGTTCGGGCCGCTCGCCGGCGCCGTCCCGCTCGGCGCGGTCCACGGCGTCGGATCGGGCCGTCGCCGGCGCGCTGCCCCCTTCGCCGACACGTAGATTTACCACGGGCGACGGCGTGCGGCCGGTCGTGGCATCGCTCTCGTCGTTCGCGGGTGCCGACTCGGGGATCGTCCGAGAGCGACCCTTCCAGCTGCTGTTGCTCATCAACGTCCTGCCGCCGCTCGGCACCGCACTCCTCTCGCCGGTGCTCGGCAGCCTCGTCGAGCCGCTCGGCGCCTCGACGGCGAACATCGGCCTCATGATGTCGGCGTTCACCGCGCCGTCGATATTCGTGATCCCGATCGCCGGCGTCGTCTCCGACCGGTACGGCCGGCGGCCCGTCCTGCTGTTCGGGCTGGTCTGGTTCGGGCTCACCGGCACCGCCATCGCCTTCGTCTCGACGTTCGGCGCGGCGCTCGCCTTGCGCGCGCTCCAAGGGATCGGCTTCGCCGCGCTCACGCCGATCATCATCACCAGCCTCGGCGACCTGTACGCGGGCACGAAGGAGGCGACCGCCCAGGGACTCCGGTTCACGGGCTCGGGGCTCTCCCAGACGGCGTTCCCGCTCGCCGCGGGGGTGCTCGTCGGGATGGCGTGGCAGTACCCGTTCCTGCTGTACGCCGTCGCCTTCCCGATCGCCGCCGTCGTCTACGTCCACTTCGAGGAGCCGCTCGACCAGTCCGGCGGGATGGGAGGCGACGCGGGTGAGGAGGGCGGCGAGGCGGGTGAGGAGGCGGACGAGGCGGGTGAGGAGGGCGGCGAGGCGGGAGTCCGGACGCAGCTCGCCGACATGCGCAGGCTCGTCGCGCAGCGCCGCGCGTGGACCATGGTCGTCGCCCGCGGGAGCGCGAACGTCGCGTGGTTCGGCTTCCTCACCTACAACTCGATCCTCGTCGTCGACGTGCTCGGTTACACCCCGGCGGAGGCGGGGGCGCTCGCGGCGCTCGCGAGCCTCACGTACGCGCTCGCGGCGACGCAGGCGGGCCGGATCGCCGACGCCTTCGACGATCGGCTCTACCCGCTCGTGGCGACGAACCTGTCGATGGGCGCCGGACTCGCGCTCGCCTTCCTCGCTCGGTCGCTCTCGGTCGCCGCCGTCGGCGTCGCGCTCATGGGGATCGGGTTCGGGCTCGTCCTCTCAATCTACCGGAGCGTCATCACGGCCCTCCCGCCCCCAGACCTGCGCGGCGGGCTCGTGAGCCTCGGCGAGGGGAGCGGGCGCGCGGCCGCGACGGTGACCCCGGTGGTGATGGGCGTCGCCGTCGCGCTGGCGACCCGTCCGCTCGGGTTCGAGACGGCCGTCCGCGCGGTCGGCGTCGGCGCCGGCGTCGTCGGCGCCGGCGTCGGGATCGGCTGTCTGCTCCTGATGAGCGCGTCGCCGCCGATCCGGACCGAGGGGTAGGGCGGTCCGCCCGCTTCGATGGCCGCGACCCCCGAGAGCTTTGTCGGCCGGCCGCGACGCGGCGACCATGTCCGCCATCGACGTCGCCGTCCTCGACCACGACGCGCACGGCATCCCAGCGGCCGACTACGCGGATCTACTCGCCCGGCGGCTCCCCGACCGCGAGGTGCGCCTCGCGGCGACGCCGGACGAACACGAGCGCTACCTCCGCGCGGCGACGGTCGTCGCGGGGAAATACATCGACGCCTCCGCGGTCGCGGCCGCCGAGAACCTCCGGCTGTTCGCGTGTAACTCCGCCGGCGTCGACCACCTCCCGCTGGACGCGCTCGCCGAGCGCGGCGTCGCGGTGACGAACGCCTCTGGCGTCCACGGCCCGAACGTCGCCGAACACGTGCTCGGCTGGGTGCTGACG
The DNA here is from genome assembly GCF_002355655.1 of Halorubrum trapanicum. NCBI lineage: Archaea > Methanobacteriati > Methanobacteriota > Halobacteria > Halobacteriales > Haloferacaceae > Halorubrum > Halorubrum trapanicum. The sequence continues at coordinate 2,363,159 of NZ_AP017569.1, forward strand.
TTCGCCCGCCGGCTCGACGAGGGGCGCCGCCGCCAGCGACGCCGGGAGTGGCGCCGCTTCCAGTCGTCCATCGAGCTCGCCGGCAGCTCGGTCACGGTCGTCGGCCTCGGCGCCATCGGCGAGGCGATCGTCGCCCGCTTGGAGGGGTTCGACGTCGAGACGATCGGCGTCCGCTACTCGCCGGAGAAGGGCGGCCCGACCGACGAGGTGGTCGGCTACGACGACCTCCCGGACGTGCTGCCGGGGACGGACGTGCTCGTCCTCGCCTGTCCCCTGACGGAGACGACTGAGGGGCTGGTGGGTGCTGCGGAGCTCGACGCGCTGCCGACCGACGCGGTCGTCGTCAACGTGGCGCGCGGTGCGGTGATCGACACGCCGGCGCTCGTGGCCTCGCTGCGGTCGAACGCCCTCCACGGGGCCGCCTTAGACGTCACCGACCCGGAGCCGCTCCCGAGCGATCACGACCTGTGGGGGTTCGAGAACGTCTTCCTGACTCCCCACGTCGCGGGCCACACGCCGCGCTACTGGGAGCGGCGCGCGGAGGTCCTCGTCGAGAACCTCGAACGGATCGCCGAGACCGGCGCGTACGAGGGGCTGCGGAATCGGGTGGCGTGAAAAGCGGTTCGGACGGCCCGTCGAAAACGCGGAGCGAGCGCTACTGGTACGCCTGGATCCCGGTGAGGTCCTCGCCGAGGATCAGGGTGTGGATGTCGTGGGTGCCCTCGTAGGTGTACACCGTCTCCATGTTCGTCATGTGGCGCATCGGCGAGTAGTCGGCCGTGATCCCGTTGCCGCCGAGCATCTCGCGGGCGATCCGCGACTGGTCGCGGGCGGTGCGGACGTTGTTGCGCTTGGCCATCGAGACGTGTTGCGGCCGCATCTCGCCCGCCTCCTTGAGGTCGGCGAGCCGGTGGGCGAGCAGTTGGGCCAGCGTGATCTGCGTCGCCATCTCCGCGAGCTTCTCCTGTTGCATCTGGAAGCCGCCGATCGGCTTGCCGAACTGCTCGCGGTCGGTGGCGTACTCGCGGGCCACCTCGAAGCAGTCCCGCGCGGCGCCGACCGCGCCCCACGCGATGCCGTAGCGGGCCTGCGTCAGACACGACAGCGGGCCCTTCATCCCCTCCACGTCGGGGAGGCGGTTCTCGGCCGGGACGCGGACGTTCTGGAGGCTGATCTCGCCGGTGATCGACGCCCGGAGGCTGAGCTTCTCGTCGATCTTGTTCGTCGTGACGCCGTCGCGGTCGGTCTCGACGAGGAACCCGCGGACGGGCGTCCCCTCCTCTCCGTGGTCCTTCGCCCACACGACCGCGACGTCGGCGATCGGGGAGTTCGTGATCCACGTCTTCGAGCCGTTCAGGACGTACTCGTCGCCGTCCGGCTCGGCCATCGTCTCCATCGCGGACGGGTTCGACCCGTGCTCCGGCTCCGTGAGCCCGAAGCAGCCGACGGCCTCGCCGGCGCCGAGCTTCGGGAGCCACTCCTCTTTCTGCTCGTCGCTGCCGAACGCGTGGATCGGGTACATCACCAGCGCGCCCTGGACGCTCGCCATCGAGCGGAGCCCGGAGTCGCACGCCTCCAGCTCGCGCATCAGGAGCCCGTAGGCCGTCTCGCTGACGTTCGGGAGGCCGTACCCGTCGAGGTTCGGCGCATAAAATCCCATCTCGCCCATCTTCGGGATGAGCTCCGTGGGGAACGTGCCCTCGATCCAGTGGTCGCCCATGTCCGGCACCTCGCCGTCGACGAACGAACGGGCGGAGTCGACGAGCAGCCGCTCCTCCTCTGACAGCGTCGACTCCATGTCGAAGTAATCCAGCATAGGATCGCTTGCGATCCCAAGGATAAATAAGTATAGTTGTGTCCGCTCTCCGACCGAAACCGCCGATTCCGCCGACCAGGGGAACGGCCCCCGCGTCTCAGGCCCAGCCGTCGGTCCCGTCGAGCAGGTGTTCCTCGACGACGGCCTCGTCGAGTTCGATCCCGAGCCCGGGCGCCTCCGGCACCGCGATGCGGCCGTCCTCGATCAGCGGCTCGTCGCGCGCCAGCAGGTCGTCCCACCAGTCGACCTCCAGCGCGTGGTACTCCAGCAGGTCGAAGTTCGGCGTCGCCGCGCCGAGGTGGACGCAGGCCATCGTCCCCACCGGGCTACAGACGTTGTGCGGCGACATCGGCATGTAGTTCTCCTCGGCGCGGTCGGCGATCCGCATCGTCTCCGTGAGGCCGCCGACGGTCGTCGGGTCCGGGGTGACGATGTCGACGCCGTGGTCGTAGATCAGGTCCGACAGCTCGAACACGCGGAAGCGGTTCTCGCCGGTCGCGACCGGGGTCCGCGTCGCCCGCGTCACCTCCTTCTGAGCGTCGGTGTTCTCCGGCGGGATCAGGTCCTCCAGCCACATCAGGTCGAACTCCGCGAGCTCGTCGGCGAGCCGCTTCGCGCTCTCGACGGAGTAGTCCCAGTGGCAGTCGAAGGCGAGGTCGACGTCGTACCCGATCTCCTCGCGCACGGCCGCGACGATCTCCCGTTTCTCGCGGATCGCCGCGTTCGTCAGGCGCCCGTTGTACGGGTCGTTCTCGTTGTCGGCCGGGAGGTCGAGGTCGAACTTCAGCGCGTCGAATCCCATGTCGGTGACGCGGGCGGCCTCGGCGGCGTACGCCTCGGGGAGTACGCCTCGGCGTCGGCGTAGGCGGTCGCGCCGTCCTCGACCGCGTACGCCTCGCCGGCGTGGCAGTCGCAGTAGAGCCGCACCTCGTCGCGGTACTTCGAGCCGAGCAGCTGGTAGACGGGGAGCCCGAGGATCTTCCCGGCCGCGTCCAGCAGCGCGATCTCGATGCCGGAGGCCGCGGTGACGACCTTTCCGGTCGTGCCGCCGTGGCCCGACATCTCCTGGAAGATGTACCGCACGAGCCGCTCGACGTCGAGCGGGTTCTCGCCGACGAGGAACCGGTTCGTGTACTCGACGAGCTCCGGGACGCCGCCGCCGCGGTACGCCTCGCCGATCCCGGTGACGCCGGCGTCGGTCTCCACTCTGATCAGGTTCCACTCGAAGTTCCCCTCGACGACGCAGGCGTCGAGGCCGGTGATCTGTACGTCTCGGTCCGGGTCGCGGGTGTCGATCTGGTCTGAGTAGTCTCTCATTCGTCTTTGAACCGCTGGAGCGCGTCTTTGTCGAGCGGGACGCCGTGGCCGGGGCGGTCGGGGAGGTCGATGGTCCCGTCGTCCCCGGGCTCGACCGGGTCGGCGACCACGTCGTCGAACGCCTTCACGTCCATGTCGCGGTAGAAGTACTCCACCCAGAGGCCGTTCTCGATGGCCCCGAGCAGGGAGGCGTGGATGTTCCAGTTGTAGTGGGGCGCGATCTGGACGTCGTACGCCGAGGCGTGGTTCGCGATCTTCAGCCACTCCGTGACGCCGCCGCAGACGGTGACGTCGGGCTGGAGGATCGTCGCCGCACCCGTGTCGGCGAGCCGGGCGAAGTTGTGCCGCGTCCCCTCCAGTTCGCCGGTGGCGACCGGGTAGTCGAGCCCGTCGTTCACCTCGGCCATCGTGTCGACGCGGTCGATCATCACCGGCTCCTCGATGAAGTACGGGTCGTACGGCGCGAACGCCCGGCAGTTGCGGAGCGCCTCGGTGCTGGACTCCCAGACGCCGTTGGCGTCGAGCAGCAGCGTGCGGTCGTCGCCGATCTCGTCGCGCACGGCGGCGACGCGCTCGGCCTCCTCGTCGGCCGAGAGGCGGCCGACCTTCATCTTCACGACGTCGTGGCCCTCGTCGAGGTAGCGCCGCATCTCGCCGCGGAGCGCCTCGTGGCCCTTCTCGTCGCGGTAGTAGCCGCCGCTGGCGTACGACGGCACCGACTCGGAGTGGCCGCCGAGCAGCTTGTGAAGCGGCATCCCCGCGGCCTTCGCCTTCACGTCCCAGAGCGCGATGTCGACGGTGGAGATGGCGCGTAAGAAGAGCCCGGTCCGGCCGATCTGGACGTTCCCCTCGTACATCTCGTGCCACAGGCGCTCGGTGTCGCGGGGGTCCTCGCCGACGAGGAGCGGTTCGAGCAGCGACTCGACCGCGTCGGCGATGAGGCCGGCCCCCTCGTACCCCAGCGAGTAGCCGACTCCCTCGTGGCCGGTGTCGGTCCGCACGTACGTGATCGCGTGGTCCCGGTAGGTCAGCGTCCGGTTGGAGAAGGAGACGGGAGACTCCAGCGGCAGCTTGATCGGGAACGACTCGACTTCGGTTATCTCCATGGGTGGTGCGGCGTCACACGGATACAAGTAGACCGCTGTATCGGCAATGCTCTCGGCCGCGGCGGACGCGGGGGCCTCGGCCGGCACCGGCCGTCGACACGGTGTCGAGGGATCCGGCTCCGACGACGCCCGGCCACCGGCAGCTTTTGTATCGTCGCCGCGAGGGGCCGCACATGGAGTTCCCCGAGCGATCCGACGTCGACGGACTCATCGACCCGCAGCCGCTCCCGGGGTTCGCGCGGGTGCGATACGAGCCGCGGACGGAGCGCCTCGACGACCCCGTCGGGACGGCGCGCGAGTCGCTCGACGCGCTCGACCTCGACGACCTCCCGGCGGGCGCGACGGTGGCCGTCGGGGTCGGCAGCCGCGGCATCGACCGCATCGACGAGGTCGCGGCGGGGGTCGTCGACCGTCTCGACGAGCGCGGCTTCGACCCGGTCGTCGTGCCCGCGATGGGCAGCCACGGCGGCGCGACCCCCGAGGGGCAGCGCGAGGTGCTGGCGGCGCTCGGGATCACCGAGGAGTCCGTCGGCGCGCCGATCGACGCGCGCATGGCGGCCGCGGAGCTGGCGACGGTGAGCGTGGGCGACGCCGACCTCCCCGTGTACTTCTCCGAGGCGGCCCTCGAGGCCGACGCCGTGCTCGTCGTGAACCGCGTGAAGGCCCACACCAACTTCACCGGGCCGATCGAGAGCGGGCTCGCGAAGATGACCGTCGTCGGCCTCGGCAAGCAGCGCGGCGCGAAGTCGTTCCACTCGACGGCGATCGCCGAGGGGTACGTCGAGACGCTGACGGCCGCCCTCGACGTGATCGAGCGGGAGACCCCGATCGTCGGCGGCGTCGCGCTCGTCGAGAACTTCGAGGAGGAGATCGGCCACGTGGAGGCCGTCCCCGCGGGGTCGTTCCTCGACCGCGAGCCGGAGCTGCTGGAGCGCGCCTACGACGAGATGCCGACGCTCCCGGTCGACGACGTCGACCTGCTCGTCGTCGACGAGATCGGCAAGGAGATCTCGGGCGCCGGCATGGACACGAACGTCATCGGTCGCTACCGCGTCCTGAACGCGCCCGACCCGGAGACGCCGGACGTCGATCTCATCTACGTGCGGGGGCTCACGGAGGCGACGAAGGGGAACGGCAACGGGATCGGGCTCGCGGACCTCACCCGGAAGCGCGCGGTCGACCAGCTCGACCTGAAGAAGACGTACGCGAACGCGCTCACGAGCGGGTCGCTCGCGAAGTCGAAGCTCCCAGTGGTGGCGCCCGACGACGAGTTCGCGCTCCGGACCGCGCTGGCGGCGCTGGGCGGCTACGACCCCGAGACGGTCCGGATCGTCTGGATCCGGAACACGCAGGACCTCGGCGAGTTCCGCGTCTCCGAGGCCGTGGTCGAGGACCTCCCCGAGGCGGCGGCGGTGACCGACCGCGAGGCGGTGGCGTTCGACGCGGGGACGGCGGGGTTCGAGGCGGCGGCCGACGGCGACTCGGACGCGTAGCGGTCGCGTCGTCCGGTCGCCCCGTCGAGTCGTCCGGTCTGACCCGCCGCGTCGTCGGCTGAGACGCCCGGTTGCCTGTAGGGAAACGTTTTCACGCCATACTCGGGATGGGTGAGACATGGACCTACAGATCGACGGGAACGCGGCGCTCGTCACCGCATCGTCCAGCGGACTCGGCAAGGCATCGGCGAAGGCGCTCGCCCGGGAGGGCGTCGACGTCGTCATCAACGGTCGCGACGAGGAGCGGCTGGCGGACGCGAAGGAGGAGGTCGAGGCCGTCGCGACCGGCGAGGTCGTCGCCCACTCCGCCGACCTCACCGACGCGGACGAGGTCGCGGCCTTGGTGGAGGCGACCGTCGACGAGTTCGGCACGATCGACCACCTCGTGACGAGCGCGGGGGGCCCGCCCTCGGGCGCGTTCCTCGACACCGACGACGAGGACTGGCAGCACGCCTACGACCTGCTCGTGATGAGCGTCGTCCGCCTCGCCCGGGAGTCGTACCCGCACCTCAAGGAGGGCGACGGCGGCACCATCGTCAACATCACCTCCCGCAGCGTGAAGGAGGCGATCGACAGCCTCGTGCTGTCGAACTCGGTCCGGATGAGCGTCATCGGGCTGGAGAAGACCCTCTCGAAGGAGTTCGCGCCGGAGGTGCGCGCGAACGCCGTCCTGCCGGGTCCCCACGAGACGAGCCGGATCCGCGACCTCGTCGAGGCCGCCGTCGAGCGCGGCGACTACGACTCCTACGAGGAGGGGCTCGACGACTGGGCGGGGAATCCGCTCGAACGCATCGGCGACCCGATGGAGCTCGGTAACACGGTCGCGTTCCTCTCGTCGCCGAAGTCGGGGTACGTCAACGGCACCGCCCTCCCGATCGACGGGGGATCGACCGGAGCGAACCTATGAAGCCGGTCGCGTTCGACGAGGCGGAGACGTACGAGCCCGACGAGGGCTGGCGGCGCGTGTCGATGGCGGGCAGCGACCGCTTCTCCTTCGAGTGGTTCGAGAAGCCGCCGGGTCACAGCTCCCCGATGCACGACCACGAGAACGAGCAGGTGTGCCTCTGCTTGGAGGGCGAGCTGACCGTCGTCTCCGAGGACGACGAAGTGACCCTTCAGAAGAACGACTCCGTGCTCTTGGAGTCGAACGAGCCTCACAGGGTCGAGAACACCGGCGACGAGCGCGCGGTCGGCCTCGACGTGTTCGCGCCCGGGCGCTCGTTCGACTTCTGGACGGACCGGGAGGAGTGAGATGAACGGAGCGAACGAGCGGACGGCGGACGGGGTGACCGGGCGATGAAGTACCTCGCGCGCACGGCGACCGGCGAGCCCCTCCTCGGCGGCGAGGACGGATACGTTCCGCTCGGCGCCGTCGAGCCGGACCTGGAGACGGTCCGCGACGCGCTCCCGCGGGCGGCCGCGGGCGACCTGGGGGACGCGGCCGACGCGCCCGCGGACCCCGTCCCGGCGGCGGACGTGTCGTTCGGCGCGCCCCTGGAGTCGTTCGGGAAGCTGTGGGGGATCGGCCTGAACTACGAGGAGCACGCCGGAGACCTCGACGAGCAGCGCCCCGAGGAGCCGGCGAGCTTCATGAAGCCGTCGTCGGTGCTCACGGGGCCGGGCGGGCCGATCCGGCTGCCGCCGGAGTCGCAGAGCGAGCGGGTGACCGCCGAGGCCGAGCTGGCGGTCGTGATGGGCCGAACCTGTCGGAACGTCGACGAGGGCAACGTCGACGACGTGGTCGCGGGGTTCCTCCCCGTGATCGACATGACCGCCGAGGACGTGCTTCAGCGGAACCCGCGCTTCCTCACGCGGGCGAAGAGCTACGACACGTTCCTCGTCCCAGGCGCCGCCATCGCGGTGCCGGAAGGGCCGCTCGACCTCGAGGGGCTCTCCGTGCGGACGGAGGTCAACGGGGACGTGCGGGCCGAAAACGAGATCCGGAACATGCTGTTCCCGCCGGCGGAGATCGTCTCGTTCCACTCCGACGTGATGACGCTGGCGCCGGGCGACCTGTTCAGCACCGGGACGCCCGGCGCGGCGCCGATCGACCCCGGCGACGAGGTGCGGGCGGTCGTCGAGTCGATCGGGACCGTCAGCGCGCCGGTGACGCGGTAGGCGGCCGCCCCTCCCCGGCAGCTACTTTTATTACCTGCTTTCGGGTAGTGGCGGGTATGTACCGGGTACTGCTGCCGGTCGGGGGAGAGACAGAACACGCGCCGGCCGCCGCGGACGCGGTCGCGTCGCTTCCGAACGCCGCCGAGGAGGTCGAGGCGGTGCTGCTCAACGTCTACGAGGGGTTCGAGGTCAGCGGCGAGGGGGGCCGCGTCGACTCCGAGGACGTGTGGGACGAGGAGAACTACCCAGAGGCCGTCGCCGCCGTCGAAGCCCGACTGGCGGAGACCGGGGTCGCGACGTCGAAGCGGCGCGAGCACGGCGACCCCGCGGAGACGATCATCGAGGTCGCCGAGGAGCTCGACGTCGACAACATCACGATGAGCGGGCGGCGCCGGAGCCCGACCGGCAAGATGCTGTTCGGGAGCACGACGCAGTCGGTGCTGCTCGCGGCCGACCGTCCGGTGACGGTGATCCTCGACGAGTGACTCGTTCCGACGACGCCGGCCTGCGACGAGTAGCTCGATCCGGCGACATGTACCCTGAAGATCATTATAATGGATATTCCTCAGGTTTGAACTGAAATAAACAGACACATTGTTAATGATCGACCGGGAGTACTCTGTTGAGTATGTCTGAGAACTCAATCGATCGGCGGAAGTTCCTGTACGGTACCGGCGCAGTAGGCATCACCGGACTGGCCGGCTGTAGCGGCAACGGCGGTGACGGAGGAGACGGCGGTGACGGAGGAGACGGCTCCGACGGATCCGACGGGTCTGACGGTTCGGACGGCTCCGACGGCGGCAGCGAGGAACTCTCGCTCCGCGTCGGCACGTCCGCCGGCGGGACCCAGGACGTCGGGCTCGCCGTCGAACGTGCCGTCAGCCAGGAGAGCGACACTCTCGACTACTCGACCATCGAGAGCCCCGGCTACATCGGGACCATCTATCGGATGGCCCAGAACCAGTTCAACGCCGGTATCACCGACAACAACTCCCTCAACAAGGCGCTCGACGACCGCGGCCGGTTCTCCGAGCAGTCGGTTTCCCGCATCCCTCAGTACGGGTTCGGCGCGTTCCCGTACAGCATCTACGTCGTCGCCCGCGCCGACACGGACATCGAGACGTTCGACGACCTCGCCGGGAAGAACGTCTACCCCGCCGAGCCGGGGTACTCGACGCGCGCGACGACCCTCGACGTCTGGTCGCAGGATCCGACCGCGGACGTCTACGACCAGATGAACATCCAGAACATGGGCGTCGGTGACGCGCCCGGCGCGATGGAGGAGGGCACCATCGACGCGTCCATCGCGTACGGCGCGCCGGGCGTTCGCTACACCGGCTTCGTTCAGGAGATGGCCTCCCGCGTCGACCTCAGCTACGTCGAACCGACGGACGCGCTCATCGAGTCCGCGGAGTCGTACTCCGGCGCCGGCACGACCCGAACACCCTACAGCGACTGGCAGATCGCGGGCACCGACATCGGCACCGACGAGGTGTTCACCTGGGACCTCGAGGTCAACTACACGTTTAACCCCGAGGCCAACCCGGACGCCGTCTACGAGCTCTGCCGCGTCGTCCACGAGCACAACGACGTCGTCAACAACGGGGAAGCGCAGTTCAACGACTACGACTCCGCCGAGGAGATGCTCGCCTACGCGCAGGAGCGCATCCCCGTCCATCCCGGTGCAGTCCAGTACTACAAGGACAACGACGCCTGGGACGACAGCCTCCAAGAGGGCGACACGGCGTAAACCCTCTCGGCGCGACGTAGTTCCGGTTCGCGAACCGAAATCCAACTACTATTTTACCACAAACAAACCCACACCCAAACATGGATACACAATCCGAACAACAGACCGATCCCACGGGGTGGCTACGAGGCCTCGACGTCGGTGTCACGCTCATAGCCGTCCTGTTCTGGGTGACCGTCCTCTGGTGGGCGTACACCCAACAGTGGTCGCCGGTCAAGTACGCCGTGCTGTTCGTCGGCGGCATCATGACGGTGTACGCCCTCAACGAAACCCGCGAATCGCTCGAAGAAGGCAGTCGGATAGACGCCTTAGTGTTGCTACCGTCGGCCGGCGTGCTCATCACAGCGTCCTTCTACTTCTTCCTGAACTTCGAGACGGTCTATCTCCTGCGTCAGGGGTTCGCCAGCGAACACGAGTACATGCTCGCGCGGCTCATCATCATCTCGCTGCTGTACCTCACGTGGCGCGAGTTCGGGAACCTGTTCCTCGGGCTCGTCATCGGCGTGATGCTGTACGCGATGTTCGGCGACGCCGTCCCCGGCGTCCTCGGGCACGCCGGGATGAGCCAGCTAACCCTCCTACAGGCGACGGTCACGGACCTGTACGGGTTCTACGGCTCGCTCACGCAGCTGACCGCGTCCTGGATCGCACCGTTCCTCCTGTACGCCGGGCTGCTGTTCGCGTACGGCGCGTTCGATCTGATTCTCCGGCTCGCCATCGTCGCGGCCGGACGCATCCGATCGGGCGTGGCACAGACGGCCGTGCTCTCCTCGGCGGTCATCGGCTCCATCAACGGCTCGTACACCGCGAACGCCGCCATGACTGGGTCGTTCACGATTCCGACGATGAAGGAGAGCGGGATGTCCGGCCACCGCGCGGCCGGCATCGAGGCCGTCGCCTCGACCGCGGGGCAGGTGCTCCCGCCGGTTATGGGGGCCTCCGCGTTCGTGATGGCGTCGTACCTCGGCGTGGCGTACCTCAACATCGTCGTCGCGGGGCTGGTTCCCGCGGCGATCCTGGTCGCGTCGATCGCCATCGCGGTCCACTACACCGCGATCAGCGACTCCAGCGACCAGGACATGGAGTTCTCGGAGTTCTTCGACGAGACGCTCTCGCGCAACGAAAAGGTCGCCGAGGCGCTCCGGTTCGGCGTCCCGTTCGGCGTCCTGATCTACTACCTCGGCTTCGCCCAGTACACGGTGATGACGTCGGCGATGTACACCGTGTTCGCGATGATGCTCACGGGCGTTCTGATGCCGCCGCTCCAGCGACTCGTCGACGGTTCGGGCGTCTCGCCGGTCTCGGAGTTCGTCACGCAGGTCAAGAACACGATTCACGGCTTCCGGCGAGGGGCCATCATCCTCGCGCCCATCGCCATCATCCTCGTGGTCATCAGCGGCGTCGTGAACCTGTTCTCGACGACCGGCGTTCCCGCGAAGATCGCGCTGCTGATGATCAACCTCTCCGGCGGCGTGCTGCTGTTCGCGGTGCTGCTCGGCATGGCCGTCGCCATCGTGATGGGCGTCGGGATGCCGACGGTCGCGGCGTACGTCATCGTCGCCATCCTCATCGTCCCGACGTTCGTCTCCGAGTTCGGCGTGGCGGAGATCACCGCTCACTACACGATGTTCTACGCGGCCATCTTGGCGGGCATCACACCGCCGGTGGCGACGGCGGCCGTCGTCGCGGCGGGCATCGCGGAGGCGAACTTCTGGCGGACCTGCGGAGCGGCGCTGAAGATCGCCGCCCCGCTGTTCGTCCTCCCCGTCGCGTTCGTCTACAACCCCGGTCTGATTTCGATGTCTCCCGGCCTCAACACGCTCTTGGTCGGCCTCCTGGTCGTGATTGGCGCCATCTCCATAATCTACGGACTGAACTACCCGTTCGAGATGTCCGTCGGGCGCATAATCCTCACCCGGAGTGCGCTCACGGTGCTCGGCGTACTCATTATGACGTACCCGATGATGATCGTGAAGGTCGCAGGCATCGCCGTCTTCGTCGCCGTCTTCGTCGCCGAGAAGGTGATGGTTCGCGGTCTCGAGAGCCCGTTCGTCAGTGAGGTGAAACAATGAGCCCGAGCAAAGAAGCCCCGGAAGACCAGGTCGACACGTCAAGCGTGGGCGGCCTCGAAGAAGTCATTCCGAAGCCGCTGATGCCGGTCTGGCGCCGCATCGAGCTGATTCAGGAATTCCGGAAGACCCACGGGAACACCTACGTCACGGTCTTGGAGGTACTGACGGCGACCGCGCTGGCCGTCGGCTACGTCTGGTGGGTGTACCTCTACTTCTTCGGCGGCGGCGTCAGCCTGTAGTTGCCGCCCCGCCACTCGATTCTCTCGGACTCGCTCGCGGCTTCCGGCCCGCCGGCGTCGAGCATGTCGAAGAGGCCGTCTTGGATGAGCCCCCCGAAGTACACCCCCTCGCGGTCGCCGAAGTCGAGCGCCTGTAGCTCGCCCATCAGGGCGTCGCCGAGCGAGCCGACACCGAACTGGAGGTGGACCGCGTCGTCGAACACCGGGGGGGGCGCTCCGGATCCTCCCGACGCAGCCGCCGACAGCGACGTCGTGCCGCCGGCGCCCGAGCAGACCGCCTCCGCATTTCCTGACCGTTCAGCCGGCCGGACGCGACAGACGCCGCCTCGTCGAACTGCGTTCGACCGCTGGTCCCCGCGCCGTTTTCGCGGCCAGCGACCCGTTCGCCCGGACCTGTGGCGTGCCGCCGATTGGCGAGCGAGAAAGCGTCGTCGATCGAAACGTGTGCGGGGTCCGAGCGGGGCCGCGACCGCCTCAGCGCCCGCCGTCGGTCATCGCGACCGGTTCGTCGGCGTCGACGTCGCCGGGCGCCTCCGCCGCGGACTCGTCGCTCGACGCGGGGTCGGTCGCGGTGTCGGCGACGCCGAACTCCGTCCAGAGCGTGGCGACGACGACCGCGTACGCGACCAGGTCGTAGTGGACCGCCCCCGCCAGCCCCGTGAACGCGGTGAGCGTGCTGTATCCGTACAGCGCGACGACGCCCCCGACGAACGCGACCTCGTTGGTGAACCGGCCGTCGCGCACGGCGGCGGTCGCGCGGCGGATCGTCGGCCCGCAGGCGACGAGGAACGCGATCCCGGTGAGCGCGCCGAGGTTGACGAAGAAGTGCGTCGTCATCGACGAGGCGAGGATCGACTGGAGGTACTGGACCGTCACGGGGTCGTAGAACAGCCACTCGACGCGGGTCGGGTACAACACCGCGACGTACGGCGTCGCGACCATCAGTCCGAAGAGGACCGCGACAGCGACGCGGGCCGACGCGAACTGCGACGCCCGCCGCGCCTCGAACGCCTGGTCGCCGGGCGCGACGACGAGCCCGCACGATTCGAGGGTCCCGCGGAGCGCGTCGCGCGACAGCGACGGGTCGTGGTGAACGCCCACCGTCCCGTTGCGCCGGGTCGCCGAGGCGTCGCTGACGCCGTCGACATCGCGCAGGACCGCCTCCAACAGCCCCTCGCGGCGGTCGGTGTCGATCCCGTCGACCGAGAACGTGTCGTGGTCGTGGTCCGCCGGCACGCGGGCCGTTCGCGGTCCCGAGTCGACGCCGTCGCTCGGGACGGTCTCACAGCCGGCCGCCTCGGCCTCTCCCGTCCCCCCGGGCGCGTCGATTCCCCGTTCGCGGACCACGGCGTCGAGCGGCGTCTCGCCGCCGCGGTGGTCACTGTCTCGCATGAGAGATACCTACGGTTACAGGAGCTTGAAACTTCCCCCCGGGCCGATGCGTCGCGTTCGGCCTCGAACGCGACGGACCCGGCCTTCGACCGCGGCAGGCCCGACCCTCGACCGCGCCGCGTCCGGCCGTCAGGCGTTCACCGATTCGAGGTAGGAGCTCACGATCATCTGTCCCTTGCGGGTGAGCGCGGCCCCGCTCTCGCCGTCGGCGACGAGCTCGGCCTCTCGGAGCGTGTCGAGGATCATCGACGTCTGGGTGACGTCGCCGGTGACCACGTCCGCGATGTTCGCCTCGCCGCCCGCGGAGTAGATGGAGACGAGAATCTCCAGTTGCTCTTCGGTCGGGTCGAACGAGTCGAGCTCCTCCATCGCCTCGTCGTACTCGATCTTGATGTACCGGCCGAGGACGTTGAGCGCGCGCTCGTTCGGCACGGTCGCGATCGACGTGACCGTCCGGCCGTCGGCGACGTGGCGGAAGACGAGCGCGGGCCGCTTCTTCCCGCCGAGGGTGCGGTCGGTGCGCTCGTAGTCGATCACGGCCGAGAGGTCGACGACGAACGGTTCCGGGCAGTTCTCGAACCGGATCTCGCCCGGCGACACCGACACCGAGGCGCGGTGGTCGCTCGCGTCCGTGACGCGCCCGCCGACCTTCGCCGGGTGCCGCACTGTGACGGTGACGTTCCGCAGCAGGGCCTTGAACAGGAGCCTGACGAACTTGTCCATGTCCTCGGGCTCGCCCTCCACGAGCGCGGTTCGCCGCGACCCGTCGCGCTCGTACGCGACGGTGACGCTGTCGTTGAAAAACGAGCGCAGGTCGCCCGGGACGCTCCCGACGACGACGTCGAACACCCGCGAGAGCGGGACCGTCTCCTTCCCGTCGTCCGTCGCGATGACCAACCGCCGCTGGCTCAGCAGAATGCGGCCCGTCACCGGCTCGTCGGTTCCGAAACTCGCCGCGTGGACGCGGCCGACGAAGTCGGCGACGACGGACTCCTCCATCAACGGTTACTGAGCGCCGTACGCTATTTATTGTTACTCACCTTGTATCAGTCGTGATAACTGTTTGTCACGCGAGCGGTCGCGGACGGATCCCCGCAGCGGAGGCGAGGATCGGGCGCTCCGAACCCCGCCGTCGCCGCCGAAACGAGTCGAACGTGTTCGGTCGGCGGCGTCCGATCTCGAAGCGATCGGGTGGGGAACAGCAAAGCCTAATGAGGTGGGCATCAAATCGGCAGGTGATGCCCACAGTAGAATACCTCAACTACGAAGTGCTCGACGACCACGGCTGGTCGATGGACGACGACAACCTCTTCGAGGAGGCCGCCGACGCCGACCTCGACGCCGAGGACTACGGCACCCTCGAAGTGAACCAGGGCGAGTACATCCTCGAATCGGCCGAGGCGCAGGGCTACGACTGGCCCTTCTCGTGCCGCGCCGGCGCCTGCGCGAACTGCGCCTCCATCGTCAAGGAGGGCGACATCGAGATGGACATGCAGCAGATCCTCTCCGACGAGGAGGTCGAGGAGAAGAACGTCCGCCTGACCTGTATCGGGAGCCCGGCCACCGACGAGGTCAAGATCGTCTACAACGCGAAACACCTCGACTACCTGCAGAACCGCGTCATCTAAACGGGTCTCTCCTGCGGTGACAGGCCGTTCTCACGCGGGATCGCGCCGCTCGCGGTCCTCGCATCTCTCCCCGTTTCGGCAGCGGTCGATCCGCCGGTCTCTGCTCACTCCTCCCGGCCGGTAACCGCGCCGCCCCTCATCGCCCGAACCTGTTCGGGCGAGTTTCGCGGCCGTGAGAACGCGCGAAACCCCGTTCGGGGGACCGTCCGTATCGGGGGTATGGTCGAGAAGACGGACCGAGGCGAGGACGCGAACGGGCCCCGGTCGGCCGACGGTCGCCGGTTCGAGGTGTTCGTCCGCGAGGCGGAGTCGGACCCGCTCCGCCACGTCGGCACCGTCGCCGCGCCGACGCCGGACGCCGCCCACGAGGAGGCGAGCAAGCTCTTCGCGTGGTACGCCCGCGACGTGTGGGTGTGTCCGGCCGGGGAGGTGTCCCGGTACTCCGCCGAGTCGCTCGCTGGCGACGCGGACGGGGCGGACGGTGATTCCGAGTCGTCCGAGAACCCCGACGAGCCGCGCGTCTACGAAGAGACCGAGGGGACGCCGACGGTCGCGTCCGGCAGCGCGTCGGTCGACGGGGAGGAAGACGCCGCGGAGCCGTCCGCGGAGGGGTCGCGATGATCTCCGTCAGCAAGCTGCTGTGCGGGCTCGACGCCGAGAGCGACGGGCTCCGCTACGACGCGGCCGACGGCTCGAAGGAGCCGCAGATCACGGAGGAGAAACAGCGGCGGCCGGTCGTCGTCTGGAACACCACCAAGCGGTGCAACCTCTACTGCGAGCACTGCTACGCGGGCGCCGACGCCGAGGGCGCCCCGAACGAGCTGTCGACCGCGGAGGGGAAGGCGCTCGTCGACGACCTCGCGGAGTTCGGCGTCCCGGTCCTCCTCTTTTCCGGCGGCGAACCCCTCGTCCGCGAGGACCTCCCGGAGCTCGTCGCGTACGCCGACGACAGCGGAATCAGACCGGTCCTCTCGACGAACGGCACGCTGCTCACCCGCGAACGCGCCCGCGAACTGAAGGAAGCTGGGCTCAAGTACGCCGGCGTCTCCGTCGACGGGCTCCCCGAGCGCAACGACCGCATCCGCGGCGAGGAGGGGGCGTTCGACGCCGCGGTCCGGGGGATCGAGGCCTGCCTCGACGTGGGGCTCAAGACGGGACTACGCTACACGATCACCGAGCACAACGTCGACGACCTGGCGGGCGTCGTCGACCTCCTCGTCGACGTGGGCGTCGACCGCTTCTGCTTTTACCACCTCGACTACGGCGGCCGCGGCGCCGACATCTCGAACGTCGACCTGAGTCCGGAGGCGACCCGCCAGGCGGTCACCGACCTCTGTGACCTCACCCGCGAGTACCACGAGCGGGGCGAGGAGATCGAGACGCTGCTCGTCGGCAACTACGCCGACGCCGGCCACCTCGTCGAGTACGCCGACCGCGAGATGGGCACCGACCGCGCCCGGCTCATTTATCGGTACCTCCGGCGCAACGGCGGCGACCCGACCGGCGAGCGCGTCGCCGACGTCGACCCCGTCGGCAATGTCCACCTCACGCAGTTCTGGCAGGGATACTCGCCGGGCAACGTCCGCGACCGCTCGTTCGGCGCCATCTGGACCGACGAGTCGAATCCGCTCCTCGCCGGGCTCCGCGAGCGAGAGGAGCGCCTCTCCGGCCGCTGCGCCGACTGCGCGTACCAGTCGATCTGTCGCGGCGGCTCGCGGCTCCGCGCGCTCTCGGCGCACGGCGACCCGTTCGCGCCCGACCCGAAGTGCTACCTCACGGAGTCGGAGCGCGCCGGCGAGGAGGCGCTCGCGCGGATCGACGGCGCCGGGCCGTCCGCGCCCGCCGACGACTGAGCCGCCCCGGACCGCGGCCGTCGCGGTCGCCTACTCCTCGTCGCCGACTGTCTCGGACTCTCCTGCCGTGCCGTACTTCGCCGAGAAGTGCTCCGCGGGCACCTCGCCGCGGGCGACGCCGATCGCGTCGCGCACGAGTTCGACGGTGGCGTCGTCTCGGACCGGCTCGACGGCCGGCGGGTCGTCGTTGCTCATGGCCGAACGGAGGCGGCCGCGCCCCCTCGGCGTCCCGCTTTACCGGTACACCGCTTCAAGAGGAGTCAGTCAGCGCTCGGCGCCGTCGAAGACGTCCGTCACCAGCTTCGCCTGCGCGGTGCGGAGCCGCTGCGAGAGCGCGGACTTACTGATCCCGAGCTCGTCGGCGAGCTCGCTCAGGCGCACGTCGCGGTCGTCGTCGAAGTAGCCGCGAACGACCGCGAGTTCGAGCCCGCGGCGCTGCTTCGGCGTCAGCGCGGAGAGGTCGAAGGTGACCTGCTCGGTCGCGTCCGGCCCCTCGACGACCGCGAGCCGGACGAGCCGCACTCGGTCGACGACCCCGCGGAGCTCCTCGACGAGCCGGCGGACCGCGGCCCGGTCGTCGACGTACGCGGTGACGAGGATCGTCCCGTCCTCGACGCGCCGGAAGTGCGGGACGCAGCCGAGCCGGGAGAACGCGTGACAGAGGCAGTCCGCGTCGACCTCGCCGGTCCCGCGACGCACCTCGCCGTCCGGCGTCGTCACGTCGACGACGCACTCGTCGCCGACCGCGTTGACCGCGACCGCGGCGGCCTCGTCGGCCTCGGCGACGATCGGACAGCCGCGGTCACCGGTCGGGTCGACGTCGAGGTCGACCCGCAGGCGACGGTCCCCCTCGGCGCCGGCGGCGTCGGACATGTCAGTCGCTACGGACGGCGTCGGTTTTACTTTTCGGCGGATTCCCGCGATCCGACGCGGCGGTTCGAGTCGGTTCCGAAAAAGCGAGTGAACGGACGCGACCGCGACCGCGCCCGCGCCTCAGTCCTCGGGCTCGGGGGCGGCCTCCTCGGCGGGTTCGTCGGGGGTACCGCCGGAGTCGGCCTCCTCTCCCTCCTCGGAGCGGGCGGCGACGAGGGCGCCGCTGGCGACGCTGTACATCGGTTCGTCGGCCGAGCGCACGCCGCTGATCGAGAACGGGATGTTCGCGTCCGCGAGGTGGTCGGCGAACAGGTCCTCGAACCCCTTCGGACTGGAGGTGCCGCCGGTGACGACGACGGGTACGTCAAGCCCCTCCTCGACGTCCTCCTCGTCGACCTCGCGGGTGATGTTCTCGATGACGTAGTCGAGCAGGTTCTCGTAGTAGATGGCGAGCGCGCCCTCAACGCCGCCCACGTCGGTGCGGAAGTCGAGCTCGAAGTCGTCCTCCTTGATGCTCGTCACCTTGTCGACGGGCGTGCCCGTCGCCTGCGAGGTCTGCTCGTCGATCCAGTCGCCCCCGCGGGCGATGGAGAACTTCATCACGGGGACCGCGTAGTAGGCGAGACAGACGTTCGTCATCCCCGCGCCGAAGGAGATCCCGAGGCCGGTGAAGTTGTTGTCGGCGAGCTCGGAGTAGATGACCGCCATCCCCTCGTTGATCGGCTCGGGGTCATACCCCATGTCGCCGAGCATCGATTCGAGCGTCTTCTCGTGGTACAGCGTCGTCAGCCCGGAGTCGATCGGGTCCGCGGGGCTGGAGTAGAACAGCCGCTCGTTCGGCTTCGAGGGCTCGCCGACCACCTGTTCGGTGATCAGCTTGATCATCGGGATGGCCGACGCCTCCTCGCTGGAGAGGATGCCGTGTTGCATCGGCCGCCGCGTCTCCTTGTTGAAGATGTTCGCGAAGTTCAGGGCGTCGTCGCCGACGACGTACACCTTGTCGTCCTTCCGGATGTGGAGGACCTCGCTGCGCGAGAGCATCTGCTCCGCCATGTCGCTGTACTCGATCTCGACGAACGAGTTCCGCTGCTGTACGAACACCGTCTCCGCGCCCTCCTGCCGCCCGGAGAGGATGTTCATCGTACCGACGTCTAACCCTTTAGCCATGCCCTACCGTTTCATTTCGGACCTGATAAACGTTCGTGGCAGATCGACCGGGATCCGGTCGGGGCCGGACGAACACCTTCGGGAGGGAACGAGCGGCCCTCACACCGACGAGCCATCCCCTCGACGACGAGACGATTGGCCTCCCATCGCCCGTCGAGTCCCCGACCGATCCCGCACCGTTTATTCCTCGCGGGCGGGAGTACGCGGACGACGTGCGAGACACGCTCCGCGGCATCGTCGAGCTCGCGCGCCTCGGGAACTGCGTCGCCGCCGGGGTGCTCACGGCCACCGGCGCGTTCGTCGCGGGCGCGAGCGGCGCCGCCCTCCCAACCGCGCTCGCGGCCGCGACGACCGCCTTCGCGGTCGCCGCGGGCAACGCGATAAACGACTACTTCGACCGCGAGATCGACGCGGTCAACCGCCCAGACCGGCCGATCCCGCGGGGCGCCGTCTCGCCGCGAGGAGCGCTCGCGACCGCGACCGTCTGGTTCGCTGTCGCCGTCGCGGCCGCGGTCTTCCTCCCGCCGCTCGCGATCGCCATCGCCGCGGTGAACCTCGTCGCCTTGGTCACCTACACGAGCCTTTTTAAGGGAACGCCCGGGCTCGGCAATGCCTTAGTCGCCTACCTCGTCGGCTCGACGTTCCTGTTCGGCGGGGCCGCCGTGGGCAACCCCCGCGCGGTCCTCGTCCTCGCCGCGCTCGCCGGCCTCTCGACGTTCACCCGCGAGGTGATCAAAGACGTCGAGGACGTGGCCGGCGACCGCGAGGAGGGGCTCGCGACGCTGCCCATCGCGGTCGGCGAGCGCACGGCGCTGTGGATCGGCGCCGCCGCGCTCGTCGTCGCCGTCGCCGTCAGTCCCCTTCCGTACCGCTCCGGGACGCTCGGCGCGGCGTACCTCGCGGTCGTCGCGGTCGCCGACGCGGTCATGCTGTACGCGACCTACGAGAGCTTCTCCGACCCCGCCGCCGCGCAGCGACGGTTTAAATACGGCACCTTCCTCGCGGCGGCGGCGTTCGTCCTCGGGCGGGCCGCCGTGGTCGCGTGAGCGGGCGATCCCGCGGCGATGGCGCTCGGCGGACGCGGCGGCCGCTCGTCGGCTAATCGGTCTGAAAAAGCGGTCTCGGCTCGAAGCGACGCTCGACGCCGGACGGTCAGGTGACGGTCACGCGACGTTGAAGCCCTTGTCGCGGAGGAAGTCCTCCACGCGACCCGAGTGGTTCCCCTGGAGTTCGATGGCGCCGTCCTCGACGGTGCCCCCGCAGGCGAACTTCGACTTGAGATCCGACGAGAGGGAGCTCAGGTCCACGTCCTTCGGGTCGAATCCTTCGATGACCGTTACCTCCTTACCGTACCTGCGCTCGTCGATGCGGATGCTGATCTGCTGGGACTCCTTCGCGACGTCCTCGCAGACGCAGAGTTCCTGGGGCAGTCCGCACGTCGAGCAGACTTCCGACATTACAGCCCGAATCTACAGGACGCCCGTATTAAATAGTGTCGGGAAGCCCCCCATCAGCGGACGAACCGCCCGATGAGCGGTAGTCGTTCGAGCGCGAGCCGGCGGACGGTCCGGCGGGCCGCGTCGGCCTCGTCGCGGGTCACCGACTCGGCGTACGCGGCGCGCTCGTACGCCGCCGCGACGGTCTCGACGCGCTCGTCGGCGCCGAGCGTCCGGACCGCGTCGACGTAGCGCCGCGGGGTCTCCCCCGGTCGCCGCTCGCGGTAGCGCCCGGCGAGCAGCCGTTCGAGGTCGGCGAACGCCCGCTCGGCGTCCGCCTTCGGGTCCCCTCGCCGGCGCGGAAGCACCGGCCCGATACGCCGGCTCGCCCGGCCCGCGAGTCCGGTCCGCCGAGCGCCCGCGACGCCGAGCCCCGCGACGAGCAGCCAGTAGAGCGCGGTCTCCGGGTCGGGCAGCGATCCGAGCGGACCGCCGTCGCTCCCGCTCGCTTCGGACCCCGCCGCCGGACCGGTGGCCGTCGACGGCGCGGTGCCCGTCTGGGTCCCGTCGAGCCGCGCGATGCCGCCGGGACCGAGCGTCCCGCCGCCGCTCGCGTTCCCCGCCGTCGAGTCGTTCGCTCCCTCGGTCGTCTGCGCGCCGTCGTCGGTCGCCTCCGGATCGGTCTCGTCCGAGTCGGCGTCAGTCTCAGGCGTCCGATCGGGCGCGGACGCCTCGGTGTCGACGTCTTCGGCGCCGTCGGCGCGCGCCTCCGCGAGCCGGGTGTCGCGCGCCTCGTCGCGCGGGCCCGAGGGAGTCGGGTCGAACGCCACCCAGCCGTGGTCGGGCACGTATATCGACACCCAGGCGTGGGCGTTCTGCCCGCGGACGACGTACTCGTCGTCGCCAACCCGCTCGCCGGAGGTATAGCCGGTCTCCATCCGGGTCGGGATCCCCTGCGACCGGAGCATCGCCGCCATCGTCGTCGCGAAGTAGACGCAGTAGCCGGCGTCCATCTCGAAGAGGAACGCGTCGGCGACGTCGCCCTCGGGCCGCTCGACGGTCAGCGAGTAGTCGTACTCCGAGCGCAGGTACGCCTCGACCGCGGCCGCCTGCTCGTAGGGCGACACCGCGTCCGCCGCGGCCACGATCTCCTCGGTCCGCTCGCCGACCCGGTCCGGCGTGCTCTCGGGCAGCTGGGTGTACCGCTCCTCGATCGCCGCCGGGTAGTCGGTGCTAGCGTTCCGGAGCGCCGCGGGGTCGGCGTCGAGCACGCGGCTCTCGACGGTCACCGTCTCGCCCGCTTCGAGCGGTTCCGCGAGCCGGAGGCTGCCGCGCTCGTCGACCTCGACCGCGCCACCGCCGGAGGCCGCGACCGGCTTCCACGGCGCCGGGAGCGCGCTCGACTCGGTCTCCGCGGTGATCGTCACGTCGATCGCCTCCGCCTCCCCCGGCGGCCCGGACAGCGTGCCGTTGACCGCGGACCGGTCGCCGCTCCTGACCCAGCCGTCGCCGGTGTAGGTGTCGTACGCCCCGGTGTGCCAGTTCCGCTCGACGGGGCTCTCGATCGTGTACCGCACCTCCGGGGAGAGCCGCGTCGAGCCGACCACCTCCAGCTCGTCGTCGCCGCTCAGGCTCGACTCCAGCGTCGTCGTGCCGCGGTCGAGCCCCAGCGGCGCCGCCGCGCCCGCCGGGATCACGGTGACGGTCGCGCTCGCGACGACCATCGCCGCCACCACCAGCGCGAAGGTGCCCGCGTGGCCGCGGCGACGGCTCGGCGTCGACAGCGTGGAGAGCCCCACCGCGAGCGCGAGGCCGACGACGCCGGCGACCGCGGCGCCCGTCCCGGCGTCGCCGGTGAGCACGAGGAAGCCGAGCGTCCCGCCCGCCACCGTCGCGGCCGCGACGTGGCGCCCGCGCCCCGCGAAGTAGCCGACGAGGAACGTCGGCACCGGCGCCACCGCGAGCACCCAGACGTCCGCGAGCGCCAGCCGCAGCACGGAGAGTCCGGTCGACAGCGCGAGGAGGTCCAAGGCGACGCTCCGGACCGTGAACAGCGCGCGCTGGCTCGCGGGGATCGCGAGGAAGTAGCCCGCGAGCCCCGCGGCGAACAGCAGTCCCGCTAGCCACAGCGCGGTCCGCTCGCCGACGGCCCGCGCCAGCGCGACCCCGCCGACCCCCGCGAGCGCGACGACCGCCGCGGTCCGCCCCGTCCCGCCGACGACGTTCGTCACCTCGAAGAACACGGCGAGGTACGCCGCGGCGACGACCGCGACGCCGACGACCGCCGGGTCGGTCGGCCGTCGGTCGCCCTCGCCGGAACCGCTCTGCGAGAGGCGCGCGCGGACGGACGAGTCCGGGCTCACGGCGACGCCACCTCCCGTCCGTCCGCCGCCCCGTCGGCCCGTCCCCGCTCGGCGTCGTCGTTCGCGGTACGCTCTCCCTCCGCCTCGCGGCGCAGGTCGGCGAAGGATTCGGACCGGTCGCCCGTGTGGAACCGAGCGCCGTCGGCGTCGGCGACGACCGTCACGTCGACCTCGTCGTCGGTCGCCGCTCCCGGACCGGTCAGTGCCGCGAGTTCCAGCACCTCGCGCCGGCCGCGGCCGCCCGGGGCCGCCGAGACGCGCCCGCCGGGCAGCCGCACGTCGACCGGGACGCCGTCGTCGAGCAGGGCCAGCGCGAGGCTCGCCGTCGCCCGCGCGAGCTCGTCGGCCGCGGCCGCGCCCGCGGAGCGCTCGTCCGCGTCGTCGCCGCGCCCGGCGGCGCCGAATCCCGAGCGCTCCCCGCCGCTGCGACCGCCGCGACCGCGCGCCTCGCCGCCGCTGACCTCCGTGCCGCCCGCGATCGTCACCCGGTTCCGAGCGGTCTCGGCCGCGAACTCCTTGACGACGATCTCGTCGCGCTTGGCGGTCGTCGCCCAGTGGACGTCCCGGACCGCGTCGCCGCGGGTGTACTCGCGGAGGCGGTCGAACTCCTCGCGTTGGCGGCTCACGTCCACCGCGTCGGCCGCGTACAGCGCCCGGCGGAACCGCGTCGGGACCGGGTCTCGGGGCGGATAGACGGTCACCGCGGCGGTCTCGTCGACGCGAATCTCGCGTTCGAACAGTCCGAACACGTCGGTGGCGGTGAGATCGACCGGGCCGAGCGTCCGCTCGCCGCGCTCGCGGTACGTGACGTGATACGACACCGGCTCCGTGCCGACCGCCGCTCGGATCGGCGCCGTCGGCCCGTCGAGCCCCTCGTCGACTCGGACTAGAACGTCGGCGAGGAACGAGGGGTCGTCCGCGTCGCCGTCCCGCGCCGCCTCGGGGCCGAACTCCAGGCGGACCTCCCTCGTCTCCCCGACGAACCCGTCGGGGGGCGTCACGTGTCGGACCGCGGGGACGTCGACGCGCGACACCTGAACGTAGCCGGCCGCGAGCGCGATGGCGACCGGGATCACGATCGCGTCGAGCGCGCGCCCGCCGGCGGCGAGCGCGCTGGCGGCCGCGACGAGGCCGACGAGGCCGGCGACGCGTCCGCGGCGGGTGAGTTCGGGCGTCATCGGGACGAGGGCGGCGTCGGCGTCATCTCGTCACTCCACGCGGATCCGGTCGAGCGCGTCGTCGACGACGTCCGCGCCGTCGGTCCCGCCCGACTCGGTTCGGATGCGATGCGAGAGCACGGTCGGCGCCTCCGCCTGGACGTCGTCGGGGACCACGTAGCCGCGGCCGTCGAGCGCGGCGCGGGCCTGCGACGCGCGGACCAGCGCGAGGCTCCCGCGCGGGCTCGCCCCGAGCTTCGCGTTCCGTCGGGTGAACACCGCGAGCCGGGCCACGTACTCCCGGACCGCCTCCGAGGCCTCGATCTCGCCGACGATCCGGCGGGCCCGCCGGACGTCCGCGATCGTGGCCACGGGCTCGACCGCGTCCACCGGGTGGTCGCCGGCCAGCCGCCCGAGGATCGCGGCCTCCTCCTCCGTGTCCGGGTAGCCGAGCCGGATCTTCTTCGTGAAGCGGTCGACCTCGGCGACCGGCAGCTCGTAGGTCTGTCCGGGCTCCACGTCGTTCTGGGTCGCGATCACGCAGAACGGGTCCGGCAGGTCGCGGGTCGTCCCGTCGGTCGTCACCTGGTTCTCCTCCATCGCCTCCAGCAGCGCCGACTGCGTCTTCGGCGGGGCGCGGTTGATCTCGTCGCCGAGGACGACGTTCGCGAACACCGGGCCGGGCTGGAAGTCGAACTCGTCGGTGCGGCGATTGAACACGTTGACGCCGGTGACATCGGAGGGTAACAGGTCCGGGGTGAACTGGACGCGCTTGAACGAGCCGTCGATCGAGCGCGCGACCGACTTCGCGAGCGTCGTCTTCCCGACGCCCGGCACGTCCTCCACGAGGAGGTGGCCGCGCGCCAGCACGGTGACGAGGACGTGTTCGACGGCGTCGCGCTTGCCGACGATCACGTCCTCGACCTCGTCGACGATCCGGTCCGCGAGCGCGGCGACGTCGGCGGGGGTCTCGGGCTCGACCGCCGCGGCGGCCGCGGCTCCCGTTCCCGCCCCCTCGCGGCCGGTCGATTCCGCCTCGCCGTCCGCCGACTCCGCCGGACCGGCCCCCACCGGTCCCGACTCCCCGGGGGCCGTCATGTTCGGTCGGCCTCGTCCGGGCCGGGTTCCCGTCCGGAGACGACCGTGCGAATGCTCCCCGTGATCATGGATATGACACGGTTACGGCGGGAAGCGTCATATGCGTTCCGCCGCCGGCGGTCCGTCCCTCGCGGGCGAATTCGGCGTTTCGGGGCTTCGCCGCTCCGGCGGTGACCCCACGGGCTCCTCGCGGTCCGCGGCTACTGTTCCCTGACGTTCCGTCCGACCGGCTCGCCGAACGACGCCGCCCCGGTCGCCGGGTCGCGCTCGTAGACGACCTCGCCGCGGACGAGCGTGAGCTCGGGGAAGACGCCGCGGAGCCCCTCGAAGGGAGTCCACGCGGGGGCGCTGTGGAGCGCGGCGGCCTCTATCTCCCGCGGGTCGGCGGTGTCGACTAAGACGAGGTCGGCGTCGCGCCCCTCCGCGACCCGTCCCTTCCGGTCGAGGCCGAATATCTCCGCGGGGTTCGCGGCGACGACGTCGCGGACGCGTTCGAGCGACAGCTCCCCCTTCCGGGCCGATTCGAGCAGCAGCGGGTACAGCGTCTCGACGCCCGGGACGCCGCTCGGCGCGTCGACGAGCCCCCGGCGCTTCTCTCCGACGGTGTGCGGCGCGTGGTCGGTCGCGACGACGTCGACGTCGCCCTCGGCGAGCCGGGCGAACAGCGCCTCGCGGCGCCCTTCCGAGCGGAGCGGCGGGTTCATGCGACCGAAGGTTCCGAGCGACCGCGCCCGCTCGCGGGACAGGTACAGGTGGTGGGGCGTCACCTCGCAGGTGACGCGGGGCGCGTCGTCGGTCTGGGCCTCGTCGCCGTCGCTCTCCTCCGACTCGCCCTCGCGGGCCTCGCTCACGGCGTCGACCGCCTCCGGCGTCGAGGTGTGCGCGACGTGGACCCGCGCGTCGCGGTCGGCGGCCGCCGCGAGCGCGCGCTCGACCGCGGCGATCTCCGCGTCGGCCGTCCGGTAGGCGGACCACGCGTCGACGGTCGCCGCCGTGCCGACGCCGCCGAGGTCGCCGTCGAGCGCCGACTCGTCGAACAGCGTCGCGTCCTCGGCGTGGACGGTGACGGGCACGTCGCGCGCCGCGGCCGCGTCGAGCGCGTCGGCGAAGAGGTCGGCGTCGATCCCCATGTCGCCGGTCGAGTCCGCGAGGAACACCTCGCCGAGCGCGAACAGGGGGCGCTCGAAGAGGCTCTCCGGGTCCCAGTCGGGGGTCACGCCGCCGTTGATCCCGTAGTCGACGAGCGACTCCGCGGCGAGCGCGGCCTTCTCGTCGAACGCCGCGCCGTCGACGGTGGGCGGCGAGGTGTTCGGCTGGTCGACGACAGTGGTGACGCCGCCCGCGGCGGCGCTCCGCGAGCCCGACGCCCACGTCTCCTTGTGGCTCCCGCCCGGCTCGCGGAAGTGGACGTGAACGTCGACCGCGCCCGGCAGGAGGTGTCTGCCGCGGGCCTCGACGACGCGCTCGCCGGCGTCGGCGCCGAGCCCCTCGGCGACCGCGGCGATCCGTCCGTCGTCGCCGATCCGCACGTCTCGAACCCGGCCGTCGGCCAGCGTCGCGCCCGTGATGAGCATCGTTGTCGGCCGGTCGCGGCGCGCGGGATAAACGCTGGTGGTTCCCGGCCGCGGGATCGGCTGGGAGGCGGCGGAGCTGCGGGGCGGCGACCGCGACCGGCGACCCGTCCCGCGCCACCACAAGACGTTTGCCGGTACCGGCGAATCGACCGGGCATGGTCCCTGCGCTCGTCGACACCGCGGTCGGCTGGCTGTGGACGGTCGCGCTGCTCCTCTTCCCCGGTCTCGTCGCCGCCGGACTGTGCGCGCCGTTCCTCGCCGCCGACCGGATCCGGGCGCTGTTCGACGCGCTCCCGCCGGCGGGACGCGTCTTGCCCTCGTACCTCGGAGTGTCCGTGGGGCTCTCGGTCCCGTACGTCGCCGGCGTCGCGCTCACCGTCGCGTACGCCGGCGAGGCGGGTCCCGCCTGGAGCGAGGGGTTCCTCACGACGGCGCTGTTCGGCGCGGTCCTCGTCGCCCTCGTCGCGCCGGCGGTCGCCGTGATCGGCCTGCCGCGGCTCGGCGTCGACTGGGATCCGACGGGGTACGGCTACTCGACGTGGCTCCTCCTCGTCGGCGCCGGCCTGTGGTACGCGCTCGTCGCCGCGGTCCCGCTCGTCGCGCTCGCCGTCGGGATGGCGCTGCCGGGCGGGTACTGACGATTCAGTCACCGGTCGTCGATTTATAAATAGACGAGGCGGTCGGCGCGTGCCTCCGAGTGGCCGCCATCGGCGGCCGCGAGGAGCACGCGCGAGGGACGCCGCGAACGACCGAAGGGAGTGAGCGGCAGCGAGGCGCGACGCGCCTCTGGCAGCCGGCGGCTTCGCCGCCGGCGACGAGGCTGGGGAGGTGAGAGGTGCGGTCGCGGTGCGGGACGGGGCGGGACTCAAAGGGGCAGTCGCGAGGACGGCGCAGGCGACGTAAGCACTGGAAGGAGCGAACGGAGTGAACGACTGAAGCGCGCAACGAGCGTGCGCCGTCCTCGCGACTGGGGCTTTGGAGGTGTTCGCCGCCGATCAGCTGTCAACTATTTATAAGCGAGCGACTGGGGCTTTGGAGGTGTTCGCCGCCGATCAGCTGTCAACTATTTATAAGCGAGCGACTGGGGCTTCGGCAGTGTTCACTGCCGATCACCGAGTGCTAACTAAAAGAAGACGCTGTGAGACGTTACCGACGCTCCGATACGGTTTTGGGTCGCCCCGCGGAACCCCCGACAAATGCTGTCTCGACAGTTCGTCCGGGAGAACCCCGAGGTCGTCCGCGAGGCGCTCGCGAACAAGGGCGTCGACGTGGACCTCGACCGGATACTTGACGTCGACGAGGAGTGGCGGGAGCTGAAACAGCGCGGCGACGACCTGCGCCACGAGCGCAACGAGGTCTCCTCGAAGATCGGCGAGCTGAAGGGGGCCGGCGAGGAGGAGGCGGCCCAAGAGGCGATCGAGCGCTCGCAGGAGCTCAAGTCGGAGCTTCAGGAGATCGAGGAGCGCGCCGACGAACTGGAGGCCGAACTGGAGGAGTCCTTACTCGAACTCCCCCAGATCCCGCAGGACTCGGTCCCCGTGGGCGAAGACGAGTCGGAGAACGTCGAGGTGCGTCGCGAGGGGTTCGACGACCTCCGTGACGTCCCGGACGAGATCGAGCCGCACTACGACCTCGGCGAGGACCTCGAAATTCTCGACTTCGAGCGCGGCGCGAAGGTCGCGGGCGGCGGGTTCTACGTCGCGAAGGGCGACGGCGCCCGGCTGGAGCACGCGCTGATCCAGTTCATGCTCGACGTCCACCGCGAGCAGGGGTACGAGGACGTGTTCCCGCCGATCCCGGTCAACTCCGCGTCGATGCGGGGCACCGGCCAGCTCCCGAAGTTCACCGAGGACGCCTACCGCGTCGAGGGGTCGAACGAGGAGGCGTACGACGACGACGACCTCTGGCTGCTCCCGACCGCGGAGGTACCCGTCACGAACCTCCACCGCGACGAGATCCTGCTCGGCGAGGACCTCCCGCTCAAGTACCAGGCGTACACGCCGAACTTCCGGCAGGAGGCGGGCGAACACGGCACCGAGACGCGCGGCATCGTCCGCGTCCACCAGTTCAACAAGGTGGAGATGGTGAACTTCGTCCGGCCAGAGGAGAGCGACGAGCGCTTCGAGGGGCTCGTCGACGAGGCCGAGGAGGTCCTCCGACGGCTGAAGCTCCCCTACCGCATTCTGGAGATGTGTACCGGCGACCTCGGGTTCACGCAGGCGAAGAAGTACGACGTCGAGGTGTGGGCGCCCGCCGACGACATGGACGAGGGACCGGAGCAGGGCGGCCGCTGGCTGGAGGTCTCCTCGGTGTCGAACTTCGAGGACTTCCAGGCGCGCCGCGCCGGAATCCGATACCGCGAGGAGCACCACGAGTCCGCGGAGTACCTCCACACCCTCAACGGCTCCGGGCTCGCGGTGCCGCGGGTCGTCGTCGCTATCTTGGAGTACTACCAGAACGACGACGGCACCGTCACCGTCCCCGAGGCGCTGCGCCCGTACATGGGCGGCACCGAGGTCATCGAGGGCCACGACGCGGTCGGCGAGTCGAAGCTGGGCGGGGAGTAGCCGGGCGGTGCGGCGGCGACGCCGCCTGAGGCCTTCGTGCCCGGACGGAGGCTGAATCTCTTATACGCGAACCGCGAACGGGACGTATGGAACGCGCCTCCATCGACGAGGCGGACTCAGGACGACCGACCGCGGACCGCGTCCTCGTTACCGGCGCGACGGGGACCGTCGGAGAGCCGCTCGTCCGAGAACTCTCCGACGGGGAGGCGGCGGTCCGCGTCGCGACTCGGAGCCCGGACGACGCACGCGAACGGTTCGGTGAGGGGCCGGAGTGCGTCGAGTTCGATCTCGGTCGCCCCGAAACGTGGGGAGCGGCGCTGGCGGACGTCGACCGACTCTTCCTCCTGTACCCGCCGGGAAGCGGCGTGAGCGACGTCTGCGAGTTCGCCGACGCCGCCGACCGGATGGGCGTCGACCGCGTGGCCTTCCTGTCGATCCTGGGCGCGGAGAAGCTCCCGGTCCTCCCGCATCGCCGGATCGAGACGCACCTCGCGGCGACGGACCTCGCGCACACCTTCCTCCGGGCCTCGTGGTTCGCCCAGAATCT
Source organism: Halorubrum trapanicum (assembly GCF_002355655.1). NCBI lineage: Archaea > Methanobacteriati > Methanobacteriota > Halobacteria > Halobacteriales > Haloferacaceae > Halorubrum > Halorubrum trapanicum. The sequence continues at coordinate 2,392,725 of NZ_AP017569.1, forward strand.
GAGCGAGATCCACCGCGCGGAGATCGTCGAGCGCGACGAGATATTCGTCCCGGCGGGCGACGGCGTGTTGAGCTTCACCGACGCGCGGGACGTGGCCGCGGTGGCCGCGACCGTCCTCACCGACCCCGGACACCGGAACCGGGCGTACGACCTTACCGGCCCGGCCGCGCTCGACTTTCACGAGGTCGCCGGGGTGTTCTCGGACGTGCTCGACAGGCCGATCGAGTACGCCGACCCGTCCCGGCTGACGTTCGCGCGGCAGATGTATCGACGCGGGTTCTCTCCGGGATTCGTCGTGTTCATGGTCGCGGAGTATTCGGTCGTTCGACTAGGATTCTCCGGACGGACGACCGACGACATCGAGACGCTGCTGGGGCGACCGCCGAGAACGGTCCGCGAGTTCGTCGCGGACTACGCCGACGAGTTCCGCGCGTAGCGCGGGCCGGGGTGACGGTCCACCGAATCCGACGCGCGGTCGGCGAGTCTCATTCGAACAGCTCGCGCGTGTACCGGTGGATCGGTGCCTCAAGCCAGTCCCGCTGCTCTGCGATCGTCTCGAACGCCGCCCGTGCCTCGTCTTCGCTGAGCGCGTCGCGTTTGACCAACGCGCGGAGCACGATCGGCGACAGCGCGACCCGAGCGTCGACCGCCGCCCGCAGCTCCGGGAGCGCCCTGTAGTCGTCGGTGATCAGGAATTCTGCGCCCGTCTCGCGGGCGATGGCGACGCAGCTCGCCTCGCCCTCGTCGATTCGGCTCGTGATGATCCCCTCGCTCTCGTCGACGACGGAGCGCACGTCGATCTCTTCGATCAGTTCCAGTGCCCGACCGGCGGCGTCACCGTGTCTGTCGTCGTACTCGGCGGTCTCTCGGAGCTCGTCGAGAACGGTCTCCGTGGTGACGACCTCAAACTCGGCGACCACGACGCGAAGGACGTCGCCGACCGCGAGCGAGACGAACGCGCTCGTGTCTGCGACCAGCATTCACAGGTCCGCGAGGTCGTCGGCGAGCGTCTCGCCGTCGTCGAGGAGTTCCTTCGAGGCGCGGACCGCCTCCGCATCCTGCCGTCCGACGATTTCGGCGAGCGTATCGAATCCGACGGTGCCGTCGAGGTACAGTTCGACGACCGCCTCGCGGAACTCCTCGTCGTCTTCTATCTCGGCTAAGTACCGCCGGAGGGCCTCGATGAGTATCTCCGTCCGGTCCTTGTGCGTCACCTCCGCGGCGACGTCCGCTTGCTCCACCAGCTCCTCGGGGAGCCGGAAGTTGACGCGCTTCGTGCTCATGTACACACGTTGTATGTACGCAGTAAAAATCGTGTCGCCGCTACCGACCGGCTGCCCCGACCGCCGCTACTGGTTCTCTAGAGCGTCGAGGATGCACGCCGCGGCGACGACCGCCTCCTTCGGCACGTCGCTCGCGTCGTCGACGGTGACCGTGTAGGCGTCGCGCATCGAGAACTGTCCCTCGATGTCGCCGACGTGGCCGCCGTCCGCGTCGAATATCTCGTACTTGTTCGGGATCAGGTTCGCGGCCCCGACGAGGTGGCGGAGCCCCGAGAGCAGCTTGTTCTTCGATTCGATCGTCGCCAGCGCCTCGCCCGTGTCGGGGTCGCGGATCGTCCAGTTCTCGACGAACAGCGAGTAGTCCTCGTCCAAGACGACGACCTCCTCGCCGGTGCCCGCGTCGACGATGGCGTAGTTGCCGCCGACGTCGATAATGCCGCCCGCCTTCACCGAGAAGGCGTCCTCGTCGTCGCCGGTGACGAACGGGAACTCCTCTTTCAGCTTGAACATCTTCTGTTTCCCGCGGAGGACCACGTTTCCGGCGCTGTCGCGGACGGTGTACTTGTTCCGGACCAGCGACTGTTTGACCTCGTAGCGGTCGTCGCTGAGGTCGACGGTCGAGATGTCGTACTCGTCCGACTCGGACGGGAACATGGAGGGATCGTCCATGGGTTGCGAAGGGCGTCACCGCCGGAAAAAGCTCCCGCTCTCTGACGGCGCTCGCGCCCGGACGCGGTGGCTCAAGCGATCGTCGTAGCCTCCGGCACCCCTTTTGAACGGCGAGCGGTCGTCCCGGGTATGTCTCGGTTCGCACTCGTCGCGGTCGCTTGCCTCGTCGTCCTCGCCAGCTGCCTGTCCGCCGGCTCGCCCGCCTGTCCCGCGATCGGACCGGACGGCGAGCGGGTCGACGACCCGGTGTGTCCGGACGAACGGGCGGGCGGGCTCTCGCTGTCCCTCGAACGAGACGCCGAGACCGTCCGCGTCACCGCCACGAACGTCGGGGACGGAACGGTGCCGGTCAACCCGGACCAATGGGTCGTCTTCCGGAACGCCGCGGAGCGGGGAGCGGACGCCCCCGAGTGGGAGACGGCCGCGAACGCCCCGGCGGGCACCCACAACCTGACCGTGCGGGAGCTGCCCCCGGGCGAGACGGAGACGTGGGAGGTCCGCTACGACCCGACCGCGCCGGACGCGTCGGACCGCCGCGACGCGGTGCTCGACCGACCGGGCGAGTACGTCTTCTCGCTCGGGGCGGACGGTCGGACCTACGTCGTCTCCTTCCGGATAGCGGAGGCGTGAACGACGGCGTCAGCCGGCCGATGGCGGGCCGATTCATCTCCGCTCGGCGGCGTCTCAGGGCCGGCTTCGCGCTATACCGCCCACGCGAACGCTTCGTCGTCGTCGGCGCCGGCGGCGCCTCCCGCTTCAGGTCGGCCCCTCGCTCTCCCGCTGTCGGTGGTGACGCCGGAGGACGCCGACCTTGTTCGCGACCGTCGCCGCCAACTCCCGGAACGCCGCCGCGGTGTCGCCGTCGTCACCGAACACGATCGGCTCGCCGTCGTCGGCCCCCGCGCGGACGGCCGGGTCCAGCGGCAGCGATCCGAGGTACGGGACGTCGACCGCGTCGGCCAGCGTCCGGCCGCCGTCCTCGCCGAAGATCTCGTGCGTGTCCCCGCAGCTGGGGCAGACGAACCCGCTCATGTTCTCGACGACGCCCAACACGTTGGTCCGGTACTCCCCGAACATCTGGACGCCCCGGCGGGTGTCTCCCACCGCGACGGACTGGGGGGTCGTGACGACGACCGTCCCAGTGACGGGGAGATTTTGAAGCACCGTCAGTTGGACGTCGCCGGTCCCCGGCGGCAGATCGACGACGAGGTAGTCGAGCGACCCCCACGACACGTCGTCGAAGAGGTCGGTGAGCGTGTTCTGTGCGACCGGGCCGCGCCAGACGACCGGGTCGTCCTCGTCGATCAGCAGGCCGACGCTCATCAGTTCGAGCCCGTGCGCGGTCGGCGGCTCGATCCGCTCCTCGCCGTCGACGGTCGCCACGTCCGGCTCGGCGTCGGCGCCGAGCATCTGCGGGACGTTCGGGCCGTACACGTCGGCGTCGAACAGCCCGACGTTCGCCCCGCGGTCCGCGAGGCCGGCGGCGAGGTTGACGGCGACGGTGCTCTTCCCGACGCCGCCCTTCCCGGAGGCGACGGCGATCACGTTCTTGACGCCCGGCAGGACCGACGACTCGGCGGCGTCGAACAGCGGCACGTTCGCCGAGAGCTCGACGTCGATCCCCGCGTCGGCGGCGACCTCGCGGACGCGGTCCGCGATGGCGGCCTCGTCCGGCGCGTGGGGCGCACCGAGCGCGAGCTCGACGGCGGCGGTCCCGTCGTCGACGGTCACGTCGGTGACGAGGCCGGCGCTGACGATGTCCGTCCCGAGCGCCGGGTCGTCGACGGCGCGGAGGCGATCACGGAAGTCTGCGTCTGAGATGGTGGTAGTTGTCATCGGTGGTGTGGTTACGGTGGCGTGGTTACGCGGTCATGTTCTCGGACGGCTGCGCGTCGGCGTCGACGACTTCTCGCGCGTCCCACGCGGTGAACGTCCGCGCGAGCCGGGCGATCGCGGCGAAGACGCCCTCCGCGGTGTCGCGGCTCGCGACGGCCTCCTCGAACCGGTCGATCCAGCCCAGCCGCGAGAGCGTCCGGGCCTGGAGTTCGCGGACCGCGTCGAGGTCCGACTCGGTTCCGTCGCCGTCGCGGAGCGCCGCCTCCCGCTCGCAGAGGGCGCGCATGAACTCGAAGCAGGCGGCGACGTGATCGGGGATGTCGTCGCCCCGCTCGGGCGAGAACCCGCCGACGGCGTACAGTTCAGCCATGTCGGCGGCCGGGTCTCCGAGCAGCTCGCCGGCCTCCCCGGCGGTGTGGTACCGCGAGTCAGACTCGAACTCCTCGCTCGGGTCGACCGCGTGGGCGGACGCGAACGGCGGGACGTAGTGGCTCCCGGGCACGACGAACAGGTTGTCGTACCCGATCTTCAGCGCGTCCGCGTCGTACTCGTCGCCGCGCAGGGGCGCCGTCTCGATGTCGATCGGGAACGCCTCGGCGACGGCGGCGAAGGCTCCCTCGTCGATCGCGGCCGCGGTCGTCTCGGCCTCGCCGTCGAAGGTCGCCGCCAGCAGCCCGTACAGCCGCGCGCGGGCCGTTGCGGTCGCCGTCTCGTCGAAGTCCTCGTGAGCGGTTTCGGACATGCTGATCACCGCCGCTCCACGTCGACGAAGGCGTCGTACTGCGCGTTGCTCCCGCCGACCAGGTCCGAGAGACCGGTGTCGCCGAGTCGCGCGTCTAACGGCTGGACGTGGTTGATCGCGAAGCCGGCGTCGCGGCCCTTCGCGTACCCGGCCTCCTCGCTCATCGGCTCGTCGAACTGGTAGTCGCTGTGGCCGTCGGCCTCGACCGCCGGCCGCGTCTCGCCGTCAACTGTCTGGGCCGTCGCCCCGTCGCCGGTCCGACCCCAGCCCCACATCGCCCCGACGACGCCCGGCCGGATGCCGCTCGTGACCATCGCGACCCCGTCGACGGTCTCGCGACCGGCGTCGATAGCGATCTCGTCGCCGTTCTCGATGCCCCGCTCCTCGGCGTCTCGGGGGTTGATCCACAGCGGGTTCTCGGGGCGCGTCTCGCGGAGCCACGGGCTGTTCTGGGTGCGGTGCATGCCCTGCGTCCGCGGCTTCCAGTTGATCAGCCGGAGCGGGCGCTCCCGGTCATCGTCGCCGCTCACCGCGGCCTGGACGGTGCCGTCGTAGTGTTCGACGTCGTCGACCCGCGGCAGCGGGTCGAAGCGTTCGCCGGTGAAGGAGTGTTTCCCGTTCGGGACGACCTCGCTGTAGAAGTCGACGCGCGACTCGAGCTTGTACCGCATGTGGTCGCCGTCGTAGGCGTTCGAGTCGTCCGCGCGCTCGGCGTAGTCGTAGTCGTGACCGTGCTCGGCGAACGCCTCGTCGTACCCCTCGGTCGGCTCCTCGAAGCGGCCGCCCCGGTTCAACACGGTGACGACCTTCGGCCACTCCTCGTCGGTGACCGCGGCCTTCCAGCGGTCGAGGTCGAACGCCTCGCCGAGGCCGTTCTCGTGGCTCTCGCGGAACACCCGTCGCTCGTCCTCGCTCGCGTCTTCGACCGGGTCGCGGCTGTACGCGATGTTGGCGGCGAGCTTCAGGTAGAAGTCCTCGGCCCGTTCGAGGGGCCACAGCTCTCCGTCCGCGTCGGGGACAGCGTTCTCGCCGACGCCCGGCAGGTCCATCTCCGACCACAGCTCGACGAGGACGTCCTCGAACGGACGCGCGTTCGGGACGACCGACACCGCCGGCTGGCTGATCTTCTCGTCGGCCAGCCGCTTGTTCGGGTACGTCCCGAAGTTCTCCCACCGTTCGAGGTAGGTCGGCTCCGGCAGGATGTAGTCGGCGTACTGGCTCGTCTCGCCGATGACCGTGTCCGAGGCGACGATCAGCGGGATCGTGTCGGTGTCCTTCAGTATCGCCGGGATCTCGTCGCCGCCGGCGACCGCCATCACGTGGTTGTTCGAGTACGGCCGGATGAACAGCGCCTCGACGCCGTACGGGTACTCGTCGGCGGCGCTGCCGTAGAGCTCCTGGGTCGCCTGCGGCGGCGCGACGGGGAACCACGGCCGCTTCGCCGGGTAGCCGTCGTCGCGGTCGAAAAGCGAGGTGTCCTCGTAGTTGACGCCGCCGCGGAGCAGGGGGATCCCCCACGGCGAGTGGCCGTCCGGGACCGAACCGAGCTCGTACCGGCCCGACATGGTGTCGTAGCCGGCGTACGGCGTGATCTGGCCGCCCTTCCAGTCGTAGTTCCCGATGAGGTGCTGGAGGGTGGCGATCGCCCGCGTGTTGTAGAAGCCGTTGGTGTGCTTCGCCGGCCCGCGGTAGGCCATGATCGCCGCCCGCTTGCCGTGGCTGGTGAACTCGTCGGCGATCTCGGCGATCTGCTCGGCCGGTACGCCGGCCATCTCGGCGTACTCCTCGACGGTGTGTTCGAAGACGCGCTCGCGGTACTGGCTCCAGACGCTCCGGACCGCCGTCCCGTCGATTGTCACGTCGACGTCGAGGACCGCCGTGTCGACCTCGCTCGCGGGGCGCGGCTCGCCCGTCGCCGCGTCGACGGCGACGAAGTCGTCGGCGGCCTCGTCGTCCTCGTCGACGAGTCCTAGGTCGGCGGCGTGCGCCTTCGGCCCCGCCGGCTCGTCGACGAGGACGAGGTGTGTCGCGTCGCTCCACGTCGGCTCGTCGTCGTCGCTCGCGGCCGACCGCGAGGGGTTCTGGAGGTACGTCAGGTCGTGGCGGTCGTTCTCGATGATCCACCGCGCCATCCCGAGCGCGAGCGCCCCGTCCGCGCCGGGTTCGACGGGCACCCACGTGTCGGCCTTCTCGGCCGTCTTCGACAGGCGCGGGTCGACGACGTCCATCCGCATCCCGTCCTCGATGGCGTTCGTCAGCTTCGGCGCGAGCCACGTCGGGCCCTTGTTGGCGACCATCGGGTTGGTCCCCCACGCGATGAGGTACTCGCAGTTCTCGACGTCCGGGTACTGCCGCTTCTTCTGGGCGGCGTGCGACCGAACGTTGCCCATCACGCTCGAGACGCCGCAGGTCCCCGCGTGGTGGATGCTGTTGATCGACCCGAGCCCCTGATGCCAGAGCCGGTTGCGGATGAAGTTCCGCCGGAACCCGCCGACGTCGACGATCTGGTTGGACTTCGGGCCGAGGTCGGGGTGGTCGGTGTCGATGAGGTCGTCCGCGTACTTCTCGTCGAACGCTGACTTGGACAGCTCGCCGCTCTGAACGGCCTCCCAGTCGCTCATCACCGCCTCCTGCGGGGCGTATCCCCAGATGTCTTCGAGCCCGGGGTGGCCGAGCTCGTCGTCGCCCTCGACGATGTCCCGGATCGCCTCGTCCCACGAGACGGTCTTCCACTCGCCCGAGCCCCGCGGGCCGACCCGCTTCATCGGCTGGCGGACGCGGTAGCTGTCGAAGGCCGTCTGAATGCCCGCCTGTCCCTTTAGGCAGATCCGACCGCCGGAGAGCGACCAGCGGTCGGTGTCAACGTCGCCGCTCCCCTTGACGTCGCCCATCGCCACGTCTTCCGGGTCGCTGCCGTAGGGGACCTGCGAGAACGGCTGCGTGGTGAGGAACGAGTACGGGTTCCCGGCGAGCTTCCGGACGAGCGAGCTGTACTCGCCGGTGCCGCTCCCGTCCGCGAGCCTGACCTTGATCGGACAGAACGTGTTACACTGGCCGCAGGTTGTGTGTATCACGTCGCTCGCGCCGTACTCGCCGTACTCGTCGCCGACGTAGTGGTGTTCGTCGTCCGTCCACAGGTCGTCGACGTCCACGTCGACCGCGGCGTTGCTCGCCGCCGCGATAACTCCGATACTCCCGGCCGCCTTGACGAAGTCGCGACGCGAAACCCCCGCGCCGCCCTCGCTCGAATCGTCGGAACTCATTCGTGGTCACCTCCGGAAAGCGGGGTCAACGGAAGCGTCTCCGCGCCCAGCGTGTACAACAGCAGCCCGACGCCGATCATGCCGACGCTCGTTCCCCACTCGACGAGGGTCGGGAAGTACGACCCGTGAGGGAGCCCCTCCATCACGGGCATGACCTGCGCCGGAACGACGATGTTGAACCGCACCGCGACGATTCCGACGACGACGCTCAGCCCGGCCAGAACCATCACCGAGGGCGAGCGCCGCCATGACCGCTTGCTCAGCAACACCATGGGGAACACCCAGCTGAAGCCGACCATGAACCACCAGAACGACCACGACATCGGGCCGTACATGATCACCTGCCAGGTCTCGATCTCGTGGGGGTGGAGGCTGGCGATCGCGATGAACGTCTCGATGGCGGTCAGCGCGGCGTCGATGACGATGAAGCCGATCACGAGCTGTGCGAGTCGATCCAGCAGGTCCGGGTCGACCGACTCGCCGTCGAACAGCCGGGTCCGAAGCACGTAGATCAGCATCACCAAGGCGGTCCCGCTGAGCAGCGCCGAGACGACGAATATCACCGGGAACAGTCCGCTGTTCCAGTACGGACGGGCCTTCGAGACGGCGAACAGCACGCCGGTGCCGCCGTGGACCATGAAGATCGCCAGCGGGATCCCGACGACGCCGGCCCGCTTGAGCCAGCGTCGGTCGAACGCCTGCGACGCCTCGCTCGTGTCGAGCCGGCCGAGCGCGAGCGCGGCGTAGAACCGCCTTTTGAGCCCCGACGTGCGCTCGGCGACCCGCGCGAGGTCGATCCGCATCGAGAAGTACAGCTCCGTGATCAAGATCCCGATGTAGGCCACGTAGGCGTGGACCTCCCACGAGAGCGCCGAGGTCAGCTGGCGCCAGAGGAACGGGAAGTACATCCGGTCCATCCGCCCGAGGTCGATCCAGACGAACAGCAGCGCCACCGCCATGCTGATGACGGCCGCGAACAGCGCGTCGCGGTCGATCCGGTGCATCCCCTCGACCTCGAAGACGTTGGCCATCGTGCTCACGAGGAAGGCGCCGGCCGAGAGGCCGACGAAGTAGATGTAGAACGCGACCCACGCGCCCCACGGGACGATGCTCGTGAGGTTCGTGCTCGCCATCCCCTCCGTGAGCCGGAAGTACGTCGCGTACGCGCCGACGGCGACGAGGACGCCGATGACCGCGTACCAGGCGACGCGCAGCCGGTCGTCCTCGAACCCCGGGTCGAACTCGACGTGTGGACTCTGTGTCGCCATGGGTCTATTTGAGGTAGTAGACGTTGGGGTCGGTCCCTTCGTCTTCTTTCAGTTGGAACGCGCGCGACGAGTCGGCCATCTTCGCGACCTCGCTGTCGGGGTTCTCGAGGTCGCCCATGTTCCGGGCGTCGCCGACGCACGTCTCGACGCAGGCCGGCTCCTCGCCGCGTTCGAGGCGGTGCGTACAGAAGCTACACTTGCGGATGTTGCCGATCGGCGACTCGCCCTCCTCGCGCGGGCCGCGGTCAACGCCGTACTCCGGGCTCGTGACCTCGCCCGCCCCCTCGACCTCGTCGTCGTAGTTCTCGCCGAAGTCGAAGTACCGCGCGCCGTACGGGCAGGCGATGTTGCAGTACCGACAGCCGATACAGCGGTCGTAGTCGATGTTGACCACGCCGTCGTCCATCTTGTACGTCGCCGAGACGGGACACACCTGAACGCACGGCGGGTTGTCGCACTGCATGCACGGGCGCGGCACGTTCGTCCGCGTGACGTTCGGGAACTCGCCGTGTTCCTCCTCCATCACGACGTTGTACGAGACCCCGGGCGGGGTTCGGTTCTCGGACTTGCACGCGACCGTACACGAGTCGCAGCCGACGCACTTCTGGAGGTCGATCACCATCCCCCACTTCTCGTCGCCCGCGCCGATCCCCCCGTCCGACTCGTCTCCCGCCTCGTCCTCGACCTGCGCCGTCTCCGTCGAGAACGTGTCCATTGACCCGACGGCACAGCTGAGCGACTCGGCCGTCTCGGTCGAGACCGTCTGGTCGCCCGAGTCGACCGCCGGGTTCGGCGTCTCGCGGTACGCCTCGCCGAACTCCGCGGCGGCGGCCTCGTCGTACTTCTCCCAGTAATCGTCGCCGGTGATCTCGCCGCGAGCGACGCGCTGCGCGTCCTCGGCCATCGCGACGCCGAGGTCGGTGTCCGCCTCGACGTCCGCGAGCTCCTCCCGCGGGTCGGGCCGCTCCGCTTCCACCATCGCGTCGAGGTCGGCTTTCCCGACGTTCGGGATGCCGGGGAGGGTGTCCCCGTCGTCAGCGGTGCTCATCGCCACCACCCGTCGCCGGTCGTCTCGCCGACGGGCGCTCGGTTCCGCGCCGGCCGGTTAGTCCTGGAGGTCATACGCGTGAACGTACGCAGACCCCGGTGGAAAGGGTGATACCAATACAGTTTGCCCCGGCCGCTCTCCGAGGGAACACCCCATATTCCGGGTACCAATACTGTTTGGATCGGGGGGATCGGTCGGCCGGATCGACCGTTTCGCGCCCCGCGACGGCGACCGCCGATATTATCACCGAGAACGGACACCCCCCGGACATGAACGCACCGTACCGAAGCGGACGAACGACCGGCGGGGCAGAGACGACGGTCCGCCGAGGGAGGGAACGGAGCGGATGAACTGGATCATCGCGCTCTCGATCGGGCTTCGGCTGCTCGGCGTCGGCTACTCGGTCCTGCTGCTCGCGAGCACCCGCGATCGGCGGTTCGGCTTCCTGACGCTGCTTTTGACCTTCATGACGCTCCGGCAGCTGCTCACCGTCCGGACGGCGACCACGGGGGTCGAGGAGCTCCCCGGGCTCGTCGTGAGCGGGCTCACCCTCCTGACGGTGTACTACCTCTCCGAGTACGTCGACGAGGAGGACGCCGTCAAAGCGCGGCTAGAGCGGGCGAACGAGCGGCTTCGGGGCTTCCGGAAGGCCATCGAACACGCCGGGCACGCGATCTTCCTCACGGACCCGGAGGGCACCATCGAGTACGCGAACCCGGCCGTCGAAACGGTCACGGGGTACGGACCGGACGAGGTGGTCGGCGAGAATCCCCGACTCTGGCAGTCGGGGAAACACGACGACGAGTTTTACGAGGGGCTCTGGGAGCAGATCGAGTCGGGGTCGGTGTGGGAGGGCGAGCTGACGAACCGCCGGAAGTCGGGGGAGCTCTGCTGGATCGACGCGACGATCGCGCCGATCACCGAGGACGGCGAGGTGGACCGCTACGTCGCGATCGAACGCGACGTCACCGAACGGAAGGAACGCGAGCTGCGCATCGAGGACCAGAACGAGCGGTTGGCCCTCCTGAACAACACGAACGAGGTGCTGCGAGACGTCAACCGGGAGCTCGTCGCCGCGTCGACGAGAGCCGAGATCGAGGCCGCCGTCTGCGAGCAGTTCGCCTCCGCCGAGCTCTTCGACGTGGCCTGGACCGGCGGACGCGGGCTCGTCGACGGCACCGTCAGTCCGCGCTCGTGTTCGGGGGCCGACGTCGACGCGCTCGACGGCCACATCGAGACGCTGTGCGCCACCGACCCGACGCCGATCGAGGCGGCGCTCGACGCCTCCCGTCCGGTGTTCACCGAGGTCGACGACGACGACCTCGCCGGATGTCCCGGTGAGTCGCACTGCGTCGTGGTGCCGCTCGCGTACCGCGGCGCGGAATACGGCGTACTCGTCGTGATGACCCGCAACGCCGACGCGTTCGACCTGATCGAGCGCGACATCTTCGCAGAACTGGGCCGCACCGTCGCCGACGCGATCAGCGCCGTCGAGAGCAAGCGGACGCTCGCCGCGGACAGCGTCACCGAGCTGGAGTTCCAGCTGACCGGGATCGACGAGCCGCTGGCGACCATGGCGGCGGAGCTGGACTGTACGGTCGACGTCGAGCACGTCGGCGGCGGCGAAGACGACCGCGTCCAGTACGTCACGGTCGCGGACGCCGAACCGGATGCCGTCTCCGAGTACGCCGCCGGCGCCGACGGCGTCGACGCGGCACAGCACGTCTACACCCACGAGGGACGCTCGCTGTTCCGGTTCTCGCTCGGCGAGCGGTCGATCGTCGCGACGCTGGCGCAGTACGGCGCGGGCGTCGAGTCGCTCTCGGTCGCCGGGACGAGCGGGACGCTGGTCGCGCACGTCGCCAGCTCGAACGACATCCGCTCCGTCGTCGACGCACTTCAGACGGCGTACGACGGGCTGACGCTCGTCGCGCAGCGCGAGCGCGAGCGGGACGTCCAGACCGAGGCCGGGTTCCGGAAGCAGTTAGCGGGGGCGCTGACGGACCGACAGCGCGAGGCGGCGCGCACCGCGCACTACGCCGGGTTCTTCGAGTGGCCCCGCGAGCACACGGGCGAGGAGGTTGCGTCGATGATGGACATCTCACAGACGACGTTCACACAGCACCTCCGGGCGGCCGAGAACAAGCTGTTCGCCGCGCTGTTCGACGACGCCGTCACGGTGTCGTAGCTGTCCGCGGGACCGGCTCCGGTCGGCTACGGCGTCAGCCGGTCGACCGAGAGCCACTCCACGTCGGCGTCGAGGGTCGCGCCGGCGGCGCCGTCGCTGGAGCGCTCGCCGCCGACCGCGGTCAGCGCGAACGCCATCTCCTTGCGGACGCCGCCCGCGAGCCGCACGTCGAGCGAGAGCTCGCGCGGCGAGAACTCGTGGTCCGGCCCCACCACGCGCACGAGGTGCTCGGAGTGCGGGAGGTCGTCGACCGTCTCCACGTCGAGGTACGTCCGGAAGTCGGCGCCGAACTTGAAGCCGGTTTTCGGCACCGCGTCGGCCGCGCGGAGGCGCTTATAAACCGCGAGCCGGCGGTCGAACCGCTCGCCCTCCACGTCGCGGCCGCGGGCGACGACTCTGGCGGCGGCGTCACCGGCGTTCGCGTCCGCGTCCTCAGTTCTCTCGCCTTCCACCGACGCCGACAGCGACAGCCGGCCGTCTGCCGCGAGCGACGCGGCCTCGACGAGCGAGAGCTGGAGCGCGCCCTCCACGTCGGCCGCGCGGCCGGTGAGCGGCCGCCCGTAGAAGCCGCGCTCGTAGAGGTCCTCGGGGGCGTCCCAGACGACGACGCGGTCGGCGAGGAGCACGCCGGTCAGGTCGCTCGGCGGCTCGTAGCCGGTCGCGCCGTCGATCCCGCCCGCTTCGGCCGCGAAGTAGGTGATGTCGGACTCCTCGTCGACGACCGCGAGCGTGCGCCCGGCGAGCCCCGCGGTCGCGACGGATTCGCGCTCGCCGACGACCTGGATCGGGTACTTCACGTTGCCCGTGTCGGGCGTCTCGCCGCGCTCGTAGGCGACGAAGTCGACCGCGTCGCTCGGCGCGTCGCTCCCCCCGGGCCACGGATCGCGGGCGGGCGAGAGGTAGAAGCCGCGGTCGCGGAGGTCCGAGTAGACGAGGAAGCGCACCGCGAAGCGGTCGGCCGCGGCCGCGCTCGCGACGAAGAAGTGCTCGAAGTCGACGGGATCTGACTCATCGTCGAGTTCGATCCCGGAGAGGTCGCCGCGGAACAGCAGGTGCGCGGCCTCGACCCGCGAGAGCGCGATCTCGTTGCCGTCGAGCGGCCGCCCGTACCCCCGGGCGTCGTAGAAGCGCTGGCGGGCGTCCCCGCCCACGCGGACCGCGTCGCCCCGCAGGTGTCCCGTCGGTTGCATACGCGTCAGGCCGTCCGGCCGAGGGAAGGGGGTTGCGGTCGATACGCGCTCAACGACTGTTTATAAGATATCGGCGACGCTACAGTGAACACCTCCAAAGCCCCAGTCGCGAGGGCCGCGCACACTCGCTGCGCTCCTCGGTCGCTCACTCCGTTCGCTCCCTGCGGTGTCGCCGGCGGCTTCGCCGCCGGCTTTCCGTGGCGCGTAGCGCCACGCTACTTACGTCGTCTGCGCGGCCCTCGCGACTGCCCCTTTGAGTCCCACCCGACCGCACCGCAACCGCGCCTCACGCCTCCCCAGCCTCGTCAGTCGCCTTCGCTTCGCTCCGGCGACTGACTCCCTCGCGCGTGCTGGCTCGCGGCCGCCGAAGGCGGCCGCTCGCAGGCGCACGCCACCGCGACCGCTATTTATAAGCAATCGCTGCTTCCCCGCACACCGTTTTCGCTCCACGCCCACGGTCGGGAACCCGCTCACCACGGCGCCGGACAAGCGTAAAGAGCCGGCGGCGAGAACGACGTGGTATGAACGACACCGCAGGGCTCCGGCTCACGGTGCGTGCCGCCGAGAAGCGGGACGCGGGCCGGGGCATCGCCAGGCTCCCCGAGTCGGCCCGCAAGCGGCTCGCCCTCCTCAGCGGCGACACGGTCGAGGTGCGCGGCGAGCGCACCGCCGTCGCGAAGGTGTGGCCGGGCGGCCCCGACGCCCCCGACGGCTCCGTCCTCATCGACGCCGACACCCGCGCGAACGCCGGCGTGAAGGTCGGCGACACCGTCACCATCGCCCCCGTCGACGTCTCCGACGCCGACCGCGTGACGCTGACCGCGCCCGGCCGCCTCGCCGAGGTGGACGTGAGCCGCGAGGTGGTCGAGCGCGCGCTCTCCCGCGAGCTCCGCGACCGCCCCGTCACCGAGGGCGAGGCCGTCCACGTCGAGCGGCTCGGCGGCCTCCGCTTTTTGGTCTCCCGGACGTCGCCCGCGGGGACCGTCCGGGTCACCGCCTCTACCGACGTATCGGTCGAGTACGAGGGCGACGCGGGGGCCGCGAGCGACTCCGTTGACGCGCCGACGGACGCGGGAAGCGACCGAGCCGACGCCGACCGGCCTGCGACCGGCGCCGACTCGGGGACCGACCCGCCCGGCGACGACGCGCGCCCGAAGGCCGGCGGCACTCCGCCCGCCGAGCACACCGCGGGCGCGACCTACGAGGACATCGGCGGGTTAGACGAGGAGCTGGAGCTGGTCCGGGAGACGATCGAGCTCCCGCTCTCCGAGCCGGAGGTGTTCACGCGGCTCGGGATCGACCCGCCGAAGGGGGTCCTCCTCCACGGGCCGCCGGGGACCGGGAAGACGCTCATCGCCCGCGCCGTCGCCAACGAGGTCGACGCGACGTTCATCACGGTCGACGGCCCGGAGATCATGTCGAAGTACAAGGGGGAGTCGGAGGAGCGGCTGCGCGAGGTGTTCGAGCGCGCGAGCGAGGACGCCCCGGCGATCGTCTTCTTCGACGAGATCGACTCGATCGCGGGAAAAAGGGACGACGGCGGCGACGTGGAGAACCGCGTCGTCGGCCAGCTGCTCTCGCTGATGGACGGGCTCGACGCCCGCGGCGACGTGATCGTCATCGGCGCGACCAACCGCGTCGACACCATCGACCCCGCGCTCCGGCGCGGCGGCCGGTTCGACCGCGAGATCGAGATCGGCGTCCCCGGCGAGGCGGGTCGCCGCCAGATCCTCGACGTCCACACGCGCCGGATGCCGCTCGCGGACGACGTGGACCTCGACCGGATCGCGGGCCGGACGCACGGGTTCGTCGGCGCCGACATCGAGGGGCTCGCGCAGGAGGCGGCGATGACCGCGCTGCGCCGGGCCCGCGAGTCGGACTCGCGTGCGCTGAACGAGGTGACGGTCGGCAAGGCGGACTTCGAGGCCGCCCACGCGAGCGTCGAGCCGAGCGCGATGCGCGAGTACGTCGCCGAGCAGCCGACCACCGACTTCGCCGACGTGGGCGGCTTAGACGACGCGAAGGAGGAGCTCGAACGCGCCGTGACGTGGCCGCTGTCGTACGGGCCCCTCTTCGACGCCGCGGGCGCCGACCCGCCGACCGGCGTCCTGCTGTACGGTCCGCCGGGGACCGGGAAGACGCTGCTCGCGCGCGCCATCGCCGGCGAGAGCGGCGTCAACTACATTCAGGTCGCGGGGCCGGAGCTGCTCGACCGGTACGTCGGCGAGTCGGAGAAGGCGGTCCGCGAGCTGTTCGACCGCGCCCGGCAGGCGGCGCCCGCGATCGTCTTCTTCGACGAGATCGACGCGGTCGCGACCGACCGCGACGCGGCCGGCGGCGACGGCTCCGGCGTGAGCGAGCGCGTCGTCTCCCAGCTGCTGACCGAGCTCGACCGCGCCAGCGACAACCCGAACCTCGTCGTCCTCGCGGCGACCAACCGGCGGGACGCGCTCGACCCGGCGCTGCTCCGCCCCGGGCGCCTGGAGACCCACGTCGAGGTGCCCGAACCGGACCGCGAGGCGCGCCGCAAGATCCTCGATGTCCACACCCGCGGGAAGCCGCTGACCGACGACGTCGACCTGGAACGGGTCGCCGACGAGACGGAGGGGTACTCCGGCGCGGAGATCGCCTCGCTGACCCGGGCGGCCGCGATGCGCGCCATCGAGCGCGTCGCCGACGAGCACGGCGAGGCCGCCAACGACCACGCCGACGAGGTCGGGGTCACCGACGAGGACTTCGACGCCGCGCTCGAGTCCGTCCGCCCCGAGACCGCCTGAGCGGGGCAGAACGACGGTTCGGTCCGGCCTCAGTCGTCCTCGGCGGTCGCGCCCGCTTCCGTCTCGTCCTCCTCAGACGCGTCTTCGCCGGCCTCGCCGCTCCCGTACCCGGCGTGCGCGTGGGCGTCGCCGAGCGCGCCGGCGCCGAACTCGTCGACCGGCGTGACGCTGTAATCGACCGTGAGCGTGTCCTTCGTCGCGCGGACCTTCCCCACGAACGCCGAGATCTCTTCGAGGCCGCCCTCCAACACGAACAGCTCCATACAGTACTGCGAGCCGACGTGGCTGTGGAAGTTCGAGGCGACGATCCCCTCGTGTTCGTGTCGCAGCCGCATCATCCGCTCCTCGACGCTCGTCGTCTCGTAGTTGAAGAGGACGGTCACCACGGCCATCAGCGCCCGGTCCTCCAGCTTCGCGTCCTCGAACTCGCCGAGGAGGTTCCGGGAGGCCTCGCGGACGACCTCGCTGCGGCCGGTGTACCCGTGTTCGTCCGCGAAGCTGTCGATCCGTTCGAGTAACTCCTCCGGCATGGAGACGCTGACGACGGTCATATATTAACTCACGCCGGCGGAGTTGTTAATCCTTGAGGTCCGGGCGGTCGCCGCCCCCCTCGACCCGCTCGCCGAGCCACGCGTGGTGATCGAGCAGCGCCGTCTCGCCCGCGTCGGTGAGCGCGTACACGTCGGCGATGCCCTCGGTCCGCCGGTCGAGGTGGCCGGCCTCGACGAGCGCGGAGAGGGTCCCGTAGAAGGAACCCGGGTCGATCCGCTCGTCGTAGTGCGATTCGAGCCGGCTCTTCAGCGACTGCGCGCGCAGCTCGCCGTGCTCGTACAGGAGCGCGCAGAGGTCGCGGCGCCGGCCGCTGTGGAACCACTTGGTCATGGGTTGCGCCTCGCCCCGCGGGCGGATAAATCGCTCACGACGCGTCGGCCGGCCCGCCGGCGCCGACCAGTTCGTCGAGCCGGCTCACGCGTCGGTCGCCGAGGACGCATCGCCCGCGCTCGTCGTGGCCGACGCGTTCGACGTGGACCGCGTCGAGGCCGGCGTTCCAGGCGGCCGCCACGTCGCTCTCGCCGTCGCCGACGTAGTAGCCGCGGGCCCGGTTCGGATCGACGCCGAGCTCGCCCATCGCGGCCTCGATCGGGTCGGGCTCCGGCTTCCACCCCGTCTCGTCGGTGCAGCAGACGACCGCGTCGAAGCGGCCGTCGAGGTCGACGTGATCGAGGACCGGCTCCGCGAGGAACTCCTGGCAGTGGGTGACGAGGCCGGTCGGCCCGCCGACCTCGCTCACGCGGTCGAGCAGGCGCGCGGCGTCGTCGTGGAGGTACGTCGCCTCCGCGCGGGCCGCGGGGTCCTCCACGGCGTGGAACGCCGGCCAGAACGCGTCGGGGTCGACGCCCATCTCACGGAGCTTCTCGGCGCGAGAGCCGCCGAGCCCGTGCCAGAGGACGCGCGCCTCGCGGTCCGAGAACTCGCGGTCCAACCTGTCGCCGACGCGGTCGAACACCGCACGGGTGTACTCCCACTCGGCGTCGACCAGCGTCCCGTCGAGGTCGAACAGGTGGAAATCGTAGTCGGCGACGGTCATGGACCGCCCCGTACGCCGGCGGCGGGCAAGTGCGTTGCGGGTTCGGAGCGTGCCGATCGTCCGGCTCCGAGGCCGCCCACTCAGTCCCGGACGTGGACCGACGAGCCGAGGTACTTGCGGAGGGCCTCGTCGACCGAGTCGGCGTTGAACCGGTCGAGATC
Organism: Halorubrum trapanicum; assembly: GCF_002355655.1. NCBI lineage: Archaea > Methanobacteriati > Methanobacteriota > Halobacteria > Halobacteriales > Haloferacaceae > Halorubrum > Halorubrum trapanicum. The sequence continues at coordinate 2,410,738 of NZ_AP017569.1, forward strand.
CGCGGCGATCGCGTCTTTCAGCGCGTCGAGGTAGGCCTCGTCGGTGCGGAGTTCTCGGAAGTCGGCGGCGGCGACCTCGACGTTCGCGGCGTCCTCGATGCCCAGCCGCTCTTCGGCCAGTCGCCGGAACGCCGGTTCGTCGCCGATCTCGCCGCGCCACAGGCGGTCGCGGAAGAAGAGCCAGCCGCCGGCTCCGGGCTCGCTCGCCGCGAGTTCCATCGTCGTCTCGAAGCGAGCGGGGTCGACGCTCGCGGCCTCCGGCGGGTCGAGCCGGACGGCGACGCGGAAGACGTAGGCGGCCTCCATCTGCGGGCCGGAGGACCGGCCGGAGGATAAAAGTACATACCGCTCGGCCGTCTGAGTCAGGGAAGATGCTGAACCGACTCCGCGGCCTCGTCGGGCGCGCGTACCGGCGACACCTCCGCCGCGAGATCGACGACGTGCCCGACCACGTCGCCGTCATCCAGGACGGGAACCGGCGGTACGCCCGCGAGCAGGGCGACGACGCGCCCGAGGGCCACCGCGCCGGCGCGGACACCACCGAGCGCGTCCTCGACTGGTGCGCCGACCTCGGGGTCTCCGAGCTCACCCTCTACGCCTTCTCCACCGAGAACTTCGAACGCCCGGACGAGGAGCTGGAACCGCTCTTCGATCTGCTGGAACGCAAGCTGCGCGAGTTCGCCGACGCCGACCGCGTCCACGAGCAGGGCGTCCGCGTCCGGGCGATCGGCGACGTGCCTCGCCTCCCGCCGCGCGTCCGCGACGCGGTCGAGTACGCGGAGCGGCGCACCGCCGGCAACGACCGCTTCACGCTGAACGTCGCCCTGGCGTACGGCGGCCGGACCGAGCTGCTCGACGCCGCGCGCGCCATCGCCCGCGACGTCGACGCCGGCGAGATGGACCCCGACGACGTCGACGTCGAGACCGTCGAGTCCCGGCTGTACGACCGCCCGATCCGGGACGTGGACCTGATCGTCCGCACCGGCGGCGACGAGCGGACCTCGAACTTCCTTCCGTGGCACGCGAACGGCAACGAGGCCGCCGTCTACTTCTGTGCGCCCTACTGGCCGGAGTTCTCCGAGGCCGACTTCCTGCGCGCGATCCGCACCTACGAGTCGCGCGAGGAGTCGTGGCAGCGCGCCCGGGCGGAGCGGGCCGCCGCCTTAGTGCGCGCGCTCGCCGAGGTGGAGTTCGCGGAGGCCCGCGCCGCGGCCGCCCGGCTCCGCGAGCGCGTCCCGCGGCTCGACGGGAGCGACCTCTCCGACGACGCGCTCGGCATCGCGGAGGGCGACGGGGCCGCCCCGGCCGAGCGCGACGCGCCCGACCTGGTGGACGGCGACGCGCGGGACTCGCCGGGAGCCGATTAGACCGCACCCGGCGCGATCCCGCCCTCGTTCCGCGTCAACAGGTACAGGGCGAACGACGAGAGCCAGTGCGAGCCCGCGTAGTCGTCGGTGAGCACATCCGCGGCCCCCGCCTCGGCGTGGCGGCGCGCCGCCGCCTCCAGCGGCTCGCGAAGCCGGGTCGCCGCCGGGCCGTTTCGCCCCGCCAGCGCGTCGGCCAGCCCGGCGAGACACCACGCGCGGGAGACGTTGAGGCCGATCAGATGCATCGCGGCGCCGTCGCCCGCCTCCGGTTCGACGTCGACCGGCGACCGCAGCGCGTCGTGCGGCGGCGCGGCGAGGTCCGGGAGGAAGCCGTCGAGCCACGCCGCGAACGGGTCGGGGTCGAGGACGCGGCGCATGAGGTCCGCCTCCGTCAGCGCGGGCGAGAGGAAGTCCCAGCCGACCGGCTCCGCGCCGACGACCGCGGCGTCGTCGTCGACGTAGAGGCGGCGCGCGGTCGACGCCGCCGCCGATTCGAGGTCGGCGTCGCCGACGACCCGCGCGTAGTCGAGGACGCCGGCGAGCGCGAACGCGGTGTTGCCGTGGGCGCCGACGCGGTGCGGGCGGTCGACCTCGAGGAACGACTCGCGGGTCCCGCGGCGGACCCGGTCTTCGAGCGGGCGGAGGGTCTCGCGCCACGCGTCGGCGCGCGGGTCGTCCCACAGGGCGAGCTCGGCGGCGAGCCGCAGCAGCCACGACCAGCCGTACGGCTCCTCGAAGCCGGGGTTCTCATCCAGATACGCGACCTCGCTAGCGACGTTCTCGGGGGTCAGCCGCTCGTCGATGCCGGTTGCGATCGCGGCCTCGTCCGGGTGGTCCGGGACGAGCCGCAGCGCGCGGACGAGCGCCCAGTGGCTGTGGACGGCCGAGTGCCAGTCGAAACACCCGTAGAAGACGGGGTGCTCCTCCGCGGGGCGCGGCGGTGCCTCCGGCCGCTCGACGGTCCCCCGGTAGTGCGGGTACTCGGTCTCGACCCCGTCGAGCGGGTGGGCGGCCAGCGCCGCCGCGACGGCGTCGTCGAGCGCGTCCGCCCGTCCGGCCCGGAGCGCGTCCGGCGACAGCTCCTCGAAGGCGTTCATGCCGGAGGATCCGCGGGGCGCCTGTTCAATCGGTCGGTGGGGCGTGAACCGCTCTCACTCGGGACGCGTTCCGCGGGAAGCGTCGAGAAAGGGTTCAGGCGGGATTCTTCCGCGTCAGGTCGCTGCCGCAGATCGGACACCGCTCCTTGTCCTCGTCGAAGGTGCGGTTACAGCCGACGCACTGGAAGCGCCACTCCCGCTCCTCGGAGATGCCGTCGCGGGCGATGGCCTCGACCGGGAGGTCGAGCCGCTCGGCGACGTTCTGCATCGCGTAGTCGTCGGTGACGAGCGTCGCGTGGAGCTCCAGCGCGGTCGCGATCAGCCGGACGTCGGTGTCGGACAGCTCCGCGGCGTCGCCCGACCCCTTCGCGGCGCGGCGGACGCGGTCGACCGCCTCCGGCGCCGGCACGTGGACGGTCATCCCGGAGCCCTCCATCGCGTCGAACCGGAGCGCGACCTCGCCGGTGAGCTCGTCGTGGACCGCCGGGATGGAGACCACGTCGTCGTTCGTCGTGTACTCGTGGATGAACGCGGACGAGTCGAGGACTTGCATCAGCGGGCGACGACGATGTAGTCTTTCACCGCCTGGACGTTCGCGACCGGGACGCGGAGCCGGCCCATCTCGTCGACGTCGAAGTCGACGCGCTCGGGCCTGAGCTGCTCGTGCGGGCTGACGAGGAGGTGGTTCAGCTCCCCGGACTCGAGATTCATCGTGATGTTGTACAGGTCCCCGAGCTCCGTGCCGTCGGAGCTCATCACCGCCTTCCCGGAGAGGTTCTCCGCGAGGATGTCGACCATACCCCCACGGTCCCGGGCGACGGTATTAAACGCCACGGGGCGTCGGACGGGTGACGGACGCGGTTGCGCGTTCGTCACCGGACGGACGACGGACGCGGACATCGCGCTCGCCGCCGCGGATCGCGCGCTCGCCGTTCGGGTTCGTCGCGGCATTTTGAAAGGCTTAACTGACGCCCGGGCGGAACAGTCGGTATAACCTTCTCGGGGCGATCACATATGACCGACCACACACACGCGGACACCCTGCGAACCCCCATCGTCGCCGTGCTGGGCCACGTCGACCACGGCAAGACGAGCCTGCTCGACACGATCCGCGGCTCCGCCGTCAGCGAGGGCGAGGCCGGCGCGATCACCCAACACATCGGGGCGACGGACATCCCGCTCGACACCATCTCCGGGATGGCGGGCGAGCTGATCGACCCGTCGGACTTCGACCTCCCCGGCCTGCTGTTCATCGACACGCCGGGGCACCACTCCTTCTCGACGCTGCGCGCCCGCGGCGGCGCGCTCGCCGACATCGCGGTGCTCGTCGTCGACGTCAACGACGGCTTCCAGCCGCAGACGGAGGAGGCGATCGACATCCTCCGCCGGACGGGGACCCCCTTCGTCGTCGCCGCCAACAAGGTGGACACGACGCCCGGCTGGAACCCGCAGGACGGCGAGCCGATCCAGCGGAGCATGGAGGCGCAGTCCGAGCGCGCGAAGTCGATGCTCGACGAGAACCTCTACGAGATCATCGGCCAGCTCTCCGACGCCGGCTTCTCCGCCGACCTCTACTGGCGCGTCCAGGACTTCCAGAAGAACATCGGCGTCGTCCCGCTGTCGGCGCTCACCGGCGAGGGCGTCCCGGACCTGCTCACCGTCCTGATGGGCCTCTCCCAGCGGTTCATGAAAGAGGAGATGGCGATCGACGTCACCGGCCCGGGCGAGGGGACGGTCCTCGAAGTGAAAGACGAGCGGGGCTTCGGCGCCACCGTCGACACCGTCGTCTACGACGGCGTGATCCGCAACGGCGACACGGTCGTCGTCGGCGGGCAGGACGAGCCGATCGTCACCGAGATCCGCGCGCTGCTCCGCCCGCGGCCGCTCGCGGAGATCCGCACGGAGAAGGAGTTCGAGAAGGTCGGCGAGGTCGCCGCCGCGGCCGGCGTGAAGATCGCCGCGCCCGACCTCGATCAGGCGATGGCGGGCGCGCCGGTGCGCGTCGTCCGCGACCGCACCGTCGACCAGGTCGTCGAGGAGGTGAAGGCGGAGCTCGCGGAGATCGAGGTCGAGACCGCCGACAACGGCGTCGTCGTCAAGGCGGACACCCTCGGCTCGCTGGAGGCGATGGCGAACGCACTCCGCGAGGCGGAGGTCCCGATCCTCCGCGCCGAGGTCGGCGACATCGCGCCGCGCGACATCGCGGTCGCCGAGACCGCGAACCAGGACGAACACAAGGCGATTTTGGGCTTCAACGTCGACCTCCTGCAGAACGCGGAGTCGGACCTGGAGAACGCCGACGTGAAGCTGTTCAAGAACGAGGTCATCTACCAGCTGGTCGAGGACTACGAGCGCTACGTCGAGGAGAAGCAGCGCGCGCAACAGGAGACGGTGCTGGACAAGGTCGTGCGCCCCGCCCGCTTCCGCATCCTCCCCGACCACACGTTCCGGCAGAACGACCCTGCGGTCGTCGGCGTCGAGATCATCTCCGGCACGCTCCAGAACAACCGCAACGTCGGCTACTTCGAGGGCAACGAGTTCGAGCGCGTCGGCGGCCTCTCCGGGATTCAAAAGCAGGGCGAGGACGTCGACGAGGCGCGCTCCGGCGAGCGCGTCAGCATCGCCATCGACGGGCCGACCGTCGGCCGGGACATCGAGGAGGGCGACACGCTCTGGACCGAGGTGCCCGAGAAGCACGCGAAGATCCTCGAACAGGAGTTAAAAGAGGAGATCACCGCCGACGAGCGCGAGGCGCTTCAGGGCTACTTGGAGACGCGCCGGAAGCGGGACCCGTTCTGGGGGAAGTAACCCTCGGCCCCGCACTCGACGGGCATGGACCGTACCGCCGCGTTCGAGTCCGACGTCGAGCACTTGGAGAACGCCGCGATCCGCCTCGCGGAGAGCGAGGCAGACGGCGAGCCCGACCCGCAGCTACAGAGCGAGTTCGCCGCGGTCCTCGACCACGTCCTGAACGCCCACGCGGTCGACTACGAGTCGCTCACGACCCACGCCGAGGCGGTCGCGCGGATCTGGCGGACTCGCGACCACGAGAGCACCGCGAGCAAGCACGTCGACACCGTCCACCAGGCGTTCATGGCCGAGGTGTGCGACGACTACGACCCGGTCTACTGAGCCGGTCCGCATTCCGCCGTCGCCCGCTCACGTCACTGGCGCCGCCGCAGGCTCACGTCCCCGGCGGCGTCCTGACGTGGTGGCCGCAGTTCGGACACTGCCCCTCGTTTAAGAACTCCGTCGGGCCCGTGCCGGTCGCCGCGTTGTAGCTGAAGCTGTGTCCGCAGTTCGGGCAGGTCTCGGAGCGTCGGACCATGCGGTTCGATAGAGTTCCCCGTCACTTCAACTTCCGGCGCCGCCCGTGGTCACCCGTACAACAGAATGATCACGGCCACGAACGCCAGCTCCCCGCCGACGAGCAGCGCGGCGAGCAGCCACGCGCGGTAGGTCCACAGCCAGTCGCGGGCCGCCGCGAGCCGGTTTTCGCTTTCCACCTCGGACTCGCCGCGGTACGCGGCGTCGACCTTCCAGCCCGTTTCCGGGTCGTACGTCGCGGGCACGCGGGTCCCGACCAGCTCGTCGACGTCGAGCGGCGAGACGCCCGCGGCCTCCAAGAATTCGAGGAATTCCTCGGACTCCTGAAGGGATCCGTCCCGAGGAGCGTCGAACCGCTCGGTGTGGGTGGCGTCGCCGTGCGGCGGTCGCATCTCGACGGCGACGCGGTCGCCGACGGAGCGCACCCGGGTGACGATCAGCGCGTTCTCCTCGTCGTTGAGATACGCCTCGCGGAGGCGGCGCTTCACTTCCTCGTCGACGCCCGCGTCGTCGAGGTCGTCGGGGAGGGGGTCGGCGTCCGAGATCGGATCGTCGTCGGCGTCATTGGCGCGTTCGCGGTCGGCGGTCGTCGAGACGCGCTCGTCACCGCCGGATCGGTCCGCCATCGATCCGGAGTTGGCGACGCGCTCTGATAAGGTCACGGCCGCGATACGTGACCGGTTTCGTTGCGGACGGCCCGCGGGCCGAGCCCGCCGAAGCCCCAGACTCCTGACGATACGCGATCACCGACTTGAACACGATCGCCGGAACTCCAGCCGCTCGGCTGTATGACAACGCTCCTTATAAACCAGCGATCGACACGAACACGACCGCCGAAGCCCCAGCCGCGTGGGCGGCGCACGCTCGCTGCGCGCTTCAGTCGCTCACTCCGTTCGCTCCTTCCAGTGCTTACGTCGCCTGCGCCGCCCACGCGGCTGCCCCTTCGAGTCCCGCCCCACACCGCTCCGCACAGCACCTCACGCCTCCCCAGCCTCGTCGGTGGCGGTCTTCGCTTCGCTCGACCGCCACCGACTCCCTCGCGCGGTGCTGACTCGCGGCCGCCGATGGCGGCCGCTCGCAGGCACGCGCCACCGCACGTCGACTGTCAGCCGCTCACTGGAGTCGGTAGCGTAAGATTGCGGCGATGCCGCCGAGGTTGGCGAGCTGCTCGCCGGGAGCGAACTCCGAGGAGAAGACGACCACGTCGCCGCCCTGCCGCTCGACCGACTCGATCACCTCGTTGACGTCGATGTCCCAGTCGCCGTCGCCCTGCCGCTCCGTGCGGAGGCGCTCGTCGACGACGAGCAGCGTCTCGACCGCGCCGAACTCGGCGGCCTCGGCGGTGTCGTCCGGGCCGTACGTCGCCTTCTCCTCTTTGGCGATGTTCTCGGTCAGCTCGTCGATGAGGCTCGCCTCCTTCGAGATGCGCGTCTCCTTCTGGACCTCGTCGACCGCGCCGCGCTTGAGGACCTCGTGGACGCCGCGGTCGCCCGCGGCGGAGGTGTCGACCGTGGTGACCCGGTCGGCGAGGTCACGGTACTCCTCGTCGATGTAGTCGCGCGCGTCCTGTTTGGTGAACCCCGGCCCGGCGAGGATCACGGCGTCGGCGTCGAGGTGCGCGAGCGCCTCGCCCAGCTCCGCGAACAGCTCCTCGCGCGGCCGCGAGAACTCGCCTTTCCCGGTCGGCTTCGTGAACGAGGCGTACTCCTCGGTGCCGTACTGCTGGACCGTGTGGACGTAGGCCGCGCCCTCCTCGACGGTCGCGATGGCCACGTCGGGATTCTCCGCGGCCTCCGTCGCCTCCTGGAGCCGCTCGGTCTGGTCCGGCTTGAAGTGCTTCTCGACGGTGATCTCGTCGTGTTCCTCGACGTTGAGCGTGTGGTGGGCGTTGAGCTGGTCCTCCCGCGAGCAGCCGACGATGATCCCGGAGACCCGGAGCCGGTTGGCGAACCGCGCGAACTCGACGTCCTCCACCTCCAGCGTGACGAAGATGTGCTCGCGCTGTCCGCCGGTGTCTCGCATCTGGTCGTCGTTCCGCTGGATCCGTCGGGTGGTGTCGCCCTCGACCAGGTCCCCCGGTTCGAGGACGTGCGCGAGGTGCCAGAGGTCGTCGACGTTCTCGGGGACCAGCGTGAGCCGTTCCCGGCCCTCCTCGCCGTACCCCCGCTCGGAGATGCGCATGCCCGGGCGTTCGCTCGCGGCCGTATCAACGCTTGCCTTCCGCGTCGGCGAGCGACGGCCCCCACTCGAAGCCGCCGGCCGGATCGCTGCCGTCCTCGATGGTGGCGGCGGCAGCGTCGCTCCGGTCTCGCCGGTCAGCGACCGGAACGTCGCGGCCGACCTGAACCGCGGCCGGCGGCTCGCTCCGCATCGGCCGCCCGCCGTCGCCCGACACGACGGGTGCCGGCGGGTCGTTTCTCGCGCGACCGATCTCCCGGGTCGCGTCGACGGCACGAGCGGCGCCCGCGCCGCGATTCGCGTCCTCGCGGCGAGTCGCATCCGCGCGGCGAGCCGCTCGGCTCCCGGAGCGCGCGGCGTCGCGGTCCGTCCGGACCGACGGCCGCGCCGCGGCGTCCCGCGTCGAACCCTCTCGCAGCGCGTCCGCCGCTCCGCGTCCGTAGAGGCCGTGCGAGACGACCCGGACGAGGAAGGCGAGCGCGACGCCGACGACCAGCGGCGCCGTCGGCGCCGCGACGGCGTACCCGACCGCGAGCGCTCCGACGGCGAGCGTCCAGCCGGTGGCGTACGGGCCCGTCGCGGCGACGCGGGCCACGGTCCGCGGGTTCAGTCCATCCCTCAGCCGCCCGGACGCGGCGAACGCGGCGAGCGCGGCGGGACGGACGTACGCGAACGCGAGGAGGTACGCGCCGACGAGCGCGGCGACGACCCCGGCGGCGACGACCGCGACGGCGGCCGGGCCGTTCGGACCGAGAGCAGATTCGACGGCGGTCGCGGTCGACTCCGGATCGACGGGACCGGCGACGAGCGCGGCGACGGCGCCGCCGGCGACCGCGAGGCCGCCCGCGAGCGGGGCGAGCAGCGCCGCCGACAGCAGCGCCGACTTAAGGCCGTCCCTGACCAGTTCGCCCCAGGCGACGAGCGACGGCGTGCCGGCCGAGTCCCTCGTCTGGATCGCCGCCCGCGTCACCCGGACGTAGTAGCCGCGCGCGACGAGCGACGGGGCGAGCGCGACCGGGGCCGCGACGGCGACCGCGGGGCTGACGAAGAGGACACCGCCGAGCCACAGCGCCGTGAGGGTCCACCCCAACAGGGTCACGGACCCGCCGACGAGGACGACGCCCGCGGTGTCGTCGGTTCGCGTCAGCGCCGTCGCGGCCGCGGTGAGCATGTGACTCGACACAGGAACGGGAGCCGCATAAATGATACCCGGGCCCGAGCGTTTATATCACTCCGCGGATTACTATCGACCGGCCGCGCGGGACAATCGTGTGCCTCTGACAACCCAACCGCGGCCGCCACTCGGCGGTCGCTCCCCGTCCGCGGCTTTCGATCGCGTTCTCTCCCGCCAGCCGCGGTGCCGTCGCGTGCCGGTACCGATTTATCCCGCCCCGCCGACGGATCGGGTATGACCGGCGACGAGCGGACGGCCGATCTGGAGCCGGAACTCAGGAGCTACGGCGTCAGCGTCGAGGCGATCGACGAGGGCGACCCGCTGGAGCTGACGTACATGACCGCGTTCCCCGGCCGCGAGATCCACCGCGGCGAGATCGGGCGCGCGCTCAACGCGCTCATCGACCAGGCCGAGGCCGACGAGTGGGAGCCCGTGCGCGTCGAGGGGACGGTCGTCCGGGCCCCCGGCGATGTCCTCGGCACCTGGCGCGCCGAGGCCGAGTGGTTCGAGGCGCTCATGAGCTACGAGATCTCCGAGACCGAGTTCTCGACCCGCGTGCTGGAGACCGTCAGCCACGAGGCCGAGAACGGCGACGAGGGCGATGACAGGTCCGAACCCGACCCGGAGGCCGACCGGTGACCCGCCGCGACCCGGTCAACCGCGCGCAGCGCCGCCTCGCCCGCCCGGCCCGCGAGCGGTTCGCCACCCGCGCGGTCGCGTTCGACGTCGACGGCGAGACCTGTCGCGGGACGCTGTACCTGCCCGGCGGCGACGCGGACGACTCCCCGGTCGTCGTGATGGCGCCCGGGCTCGGCGCGGAGCGGACCTTCGGCTACCCCGCCGTCGCGGAGCGGTTCGCGGACGCGGGCCACGCCGCGCTCCTCTTCGATCACCCGGAGTTCGGCGACTCCGACGGCGACTCGCAGGTCGTCGACCTCGCCCGTCAGCGCGCGGCGTACGAGGGAGCGATCGACCGCGCGGCCCGCGTCGACGACGCCGGCGACGACCTCGTGTTATGGGGGGCGTCGCTGTCGGCCGCGCACGTCCTGACGCTCGCCGCGGAGCGCCGCGACGTCGACGCGGTCGTGGGGCTCGTCCCGATGCTCGACGGCCGCGCCATCGCCGCCCGTCGCGGCGGGCGGTACCTCCTCCGTTCCGGTGCCGCCGGGTTCCGCGACCTGCTCGGCCACCGGATCGGTCGCGGCCGCACGGTCCCCATCGTCGGCGGCGCGGAGGAGTGCGCGGCGATCACCGAGCCGGGGACGAAGCGGAAGTACATCGACCTCGTCGACCGCGAGTCGGCGTGGCGCAACGAGACCCCCGCGCGCTCGCTGCTCGGACTCGTCGGCTACCGCCCGGTCACGCGGCTCGACGAGATCGACGCCCCGACGCTGCTGCTCGCGGGGACCGACGACGCCATCGTCGACGCCGACTCGGTCGCGGCCGCCGGCGAGCGGCTCTCGCGCGGCACCGTCGTCACGATGCCCGCCGACCACTTCTCGGTGCTCGGCGACGACTTCGAGGGCGCGGTCGGCCACCAGCTCTCCTTCCTGCGCGACGCGCTTGAGTGACGCCTCGCGGCGCCGGCCGCGGCCGCGGGGCCGCCGTCCCCGCGACCGCTTAAGTGGCCTCGCGGCGCACTCGCGCGTATGACAGCCATCGCACTGTTGAGCGTCGCGCCGGTGATCGAGGGGAGCATGGCCGAGGAGGTGGCGAAGGCGGTCGCCGCGCTCGACGACCTCGACGTGAGCTACGAGACGAACCCGATGGGCACCGTGATCGAGGCCGACGACGCGGAGACGCTGTTCGCGGCCGCGGCGGCCGCCCACGAGGCGGTCGACGGCGACCGCATCTCGACGTTCCTCAAGGTCGACGACAAGCGGACGAGCGACGGGACCGCCGCGGAGAAGGTCGCGGCCGTCGAGGAACACCTCGGCCGCGAAGCGAAACGGGAGCGGTAGCGGGTCGCCGCCCCGCCGCGGCGCTTCGCGTCACGCGGCGTCGACTCCCACGCTGCCGCCCGCGGTCGCGTCCCCGTCGGGATTCTCGACCGCGACGTCGACGGTCGTCGTGCGGACGACGGTCGCCTCGTCGCCGCCGCCGGCGACGTCCGCGCGGAACACGACGTCGAGCGTCGTCGTCGCCGTCTCGCCGCCGCCGATCTCGGGCGCGCTCAGCGACTCGCTCGTCACGGCGTCCCCGCGCTCCGTCGCGTCTGCGCGCTCGAACCGCGCGGTGAGGGCGCCGTCGACCGCGCCGAAGTCGGGCGGCGCGTCCGGCCCGGCGTCGGACCGGTCGCTCTCGGGCCGCCCGACCGACGCGACGTCGCCGGGCGTCGCGTCGGGGTCGGCGGCCGTCAGGGTCTCCCGATACACCTCGTCGACGCCGGCGTCGCTCCCGACGGCGAGGATGAGCGTCACGCGCTCGACGCCGTCGGAGAAGTCGCTCCACGACACCTCGACGACGGGCGAGAGGTACACCGACTCGATCCGTCCGTCGTTGCTCGTGACCGTCGGCGCGTCGCCCGCCTCGAACGCCGCCGGGTCGCCGTCGATCGCCGCCGCCGGCCGGCTCGACGCGACGAGGCCGCCGAGGCCGGTGAGGCCGGCGCCCGTGACGGCGGCGGCCCCGCCGAGGACCGAGCGTCTGGAGACCGTTTCGGACGAGCTACCGTTCCGCGAGTGGTCGGCCATCTCGGTGCGACGTGGCCGCGGCATCCGATATAAGCGCTCGGCGGAGACGGGCTCGGCGCGGAGCGAGGGGCGTGGTCACCCCTTGATGTTACAGACGGGGAAGGTGCGCGCCACCTTGTCGCCGATCCCCAGCTCGTCGCTGACGCGGATCACCTCGTCGATGTCCTTGTAGACGCCGGGCGCCTCCTCAGCGATCGTGGCGCCGGACTGCGCTTTCACGTATATCTGCTGACCGTCGGCGAGGTCGTCTTGGACGTCGCCGCCCCAGAACTCCTGTTTCGCCCGCGTCCGGCTCATCAGCCGCCCGGCGCCGTGGGCGGTCGAGCCGAACGACACCGACATCGACTCGTCGCCGCCGCGGAGGACGTACGAGCCCGAGCCCATGCTCCCGGGGATGATGACGGGCTGGCCCACCCCGCGGTAGGTCTCCGGCACGTCCTCGTGGCCCGCGGGAAACGCCCGCGTCGCGCCCTTGCGGTGGACGTACAGTTCGCGCTCCGCGCGGTCGACGGCCTCGTCGCCGACGGCGGGCCGCCCCTCGGCGTCGACGCCGACCTCGTGGGTCTCCTTCTTCGCGATGTTGTGCGCCACGTCGTACAGCAGCTCCATCCCGAGGTCCTCGATCGGGTCGGCGTCGAACACCTCGCCGAACGTCTTCCGGGCCTGGTGGGTGATCAGCTGACGGTTCACCCACGCGAAGTTGATACACGCGCCCATCGCGCCGTAGTACTCCTCGGCCAGCTCGGAGCCGGCGGGCGCGGCCGCCAGCTCCTTGTCGGGCAGCTCGTCGAGGAGGTCGGCGTGTTCCTGCTCGATCCGCCGGAGGTAGTCGTTGCAGGTCTGGTGGCCGAGCCCGCGGCTCCCGCAGTGGATCAGGACGACGATCCCGTCCTCTTCGAGCCCGTACGACTCGGCGACGTCCTCGCGGAACACGTCCGTGACGCGCTGAACTTCGAGGAAGTGGTTGCCCGAGCCGAGCGACCCCATCTGGTTGCGCCCGCGGTCCATCGCCTTCTGGCTCACGTACTCCGGGCGCGCGTCGGGGCGTCGCCCCTCGTCCTCGCAGCGCGCGAGGTCGCTCTCGATCCCGTACCCCTCCTCGACCGCCCACTCGACGCCGCGTTCGAGGGCGCCTTCGATCGCGTCGGCGGTGCCGTCGATCACGCCGCCGCCGCCGAGCCCCGAGGGAACGGCCTCGAACAGCGCGTCGACGAGCTCCTCCTCGCGGCCGCGGACGTCGTCGTAGGTGAGGTTAGTTTTCACCATTCTTACACCACAATTTATGTCGTATCCGACCGCTCCGGGCGAAATACAGCCGGTTCGGGCGTCGATCGCTCCGACGCCGCCGACGGGGAACCCGTACCCCTGGTGGCCGTCGGGCATACAGAGCGCGGGCTCGACCATCCCGGGCAGGTGGGTCGCGTTCTTCAGCTGCTGGAGCGAGTCGTCGTCGCCGATCTCTTCCAGCAGGTTCTCGCTGGCGAGGACCCGCGCGGGGACGTTCATCTCGCCCTCGCGGGGGATCTCCCAGACGTGTTCGCGTACCTTCTCTAACCGGATCCCGTCGAACTCGCGCGTGGTCATGCGACGCACTTCGACACGAGGCGGCAAGGGCGTTGCGTCAGCGGGCGGGGGACGGGAGGAGTCTCCGGGACCGCTCTCGGCCGATTCCTACCGGTCGACCGCGTCGATCGGGAGCCAGTCGATTGCGCCCTCAGCGAGGGTGAACGCGGCGAAGACTCGGCCCAATACGACGCCGTACACGAGGTGGGCGACCGCGATGACGACGCCGAACTCGAAGCCCGCGGTGAGCCCCGGCACCGGGAGCGTCGGTACCGGCAGCGAGGTGGCGCCCTCGATCGCGATCGCGGCCGGCAACAGCAGCCCGCCGGTGAGCACGCCGAGCAGCGCGGAGTGGATGATGCCGAGCGAGAGGCACCCGCCGACGTCCCCGCGAAGCTCCGCGAAGAAGGGCCGGTCGAAGAGCGCGACGAACAGCGCGCCGAACAGCGTGCTGTTGAACAGGTGGACGGCCCAGCCCGCGAGGACCGTCTCGACCCCGATCAGCGCGCCGATCGTCGGCATGAGCCCGAGCCCGAAGTGTAACACGGCGCCCATCGCCGCGCCGGCGGCGAGCCCGGAGCCCGCCCCTGCCCGCCAGCGACGACCCGCGACCGCCGGTTCGCTCCCGTCGCTTCGGTCTGAGTGTGACATACGCTACCAACGCACTCGACAAACATAACGGTTTATCACAACCGCCGTTCGGACTGTCGTCGCGCCCTCACACGTCGAAGACGACGTACGCGTACCACTCGTCTCTCCTCCGTTCAAGCGCCATCTCCGAGTACGTGACCGCCTTGACCTCCCGGGCGGCCACCGCGTCGAGGGGGACGCCGCGCGCGCTGGCCGTGAGTCGCCACTCACCGGGGTCCGCAGTCCGGTTCTGAGGAGCCGCGGAGTCCGGTTCGACGACCGAACAGCGGTGGTCCGCCGGGAGGACGAGCCGCACGTCGCGCTCGTAGATCAGGCGGTCGAGGTAGTCGAACAGCAAGGCCTCGCGGCCCTCGGCGGCGACTTCGAACTCGAACCGGTCACCTCCCGTCTCCGGCACCGACTCCGCGCTCGCGGCCGCGAGCCCGTCCGCGACCGCCGCGAACAGCCCCGAGAGGGTGTCGGCCGTCGCCTCGACGGCGACGTCGGCCGTGTGGTCGCGGAGCTCGTAGCTCATCGCTCGCCGTTCCCTTCGTGGGTCCCGTCACGGGACCCCTCGGCGCTCTCCGATCGCTCGTCGGTCTGGAACCGGGCGTCGATGGTCCGCTCCGGCGCCTCGGTTCGGAGGTCCTCCGGGTCGACGTCGTCGATGTCGGCGGCGACCTCCTCCAGTGCGACGCCGCTCGTCACCAGCGCGCGGATCCCCTCGTCGACGGTCAGCTCGACGTCGACGATCCGGCGCTCCGGGACGAAGACGACGTGGCCGCCCATCACCGGGTTCGGCGCCATCGGCATGAACAGCGTCCGCATCCCCTCGCCCCCGCTGTCCGCGTGGTCCGCGATGGCCGCCGGCGTCTCGCTCGTGACGAACGCGAGCGTGTACGCCTCCGCCGTCGGGAACTCCACGAGGACGACCTCGCGGAAGTTCCCGCCGTCCGACTCCAGCATGGCGTCGCTCATCTGCCGGAACCCCTGGTAGACGGAGCCGACGCCCGGAACCCGCTCGACGGCGTAGTCGACGTAGGCGACGGCTTGCTCTCCGTACCGCGAGGATTCGACGGCCGCGCCGATGAGGAGGATTGCGGCCACGAACACGACCGGCGTCGCGATCTCGATCGCGACCTCGCGAGAGACGGCGCCGACCACCGGCAGCCCGTCCCCCGGCGACACGGCGACGATCGCCGACGAGAAGGCGTCGAGATAGTCGTACACCGCGTTGAACGCGAACGCGAGGACGGCCAGCGTGATGACGGCGGGAACGATGACGGCGATGCCGGTCAGGAAGGCCCGTCGGAGCAGCTCGACTCCCGACGACTCGTCGGTCATTACTCGGTGTCACGCGCGACCGCGACAAAATCGTTTCCGTCGGGCTCGACCCGTGACGGTCTCGTTCGGCGAGCGCGGGCGCCGACCCGTCGAGAGAGAGTTAACCGCCCGCAACGGATCTCTCCGGCGGCGTTGCCGGCCGCAACGGTCCCCGCTGGCGGTGGAGTTATATTCCGCCCGCGTGTTAGGTCATCGCAGTGAGCGTCAACGTCGAGAAGCGGACCGACCCCCCCGGCGAGTCCGACTACGCGACCGCCGCGTGGGAACTCAAAGAGCAAATTCGGTCCGCCGAGGGCGTCCTCCGACAGCGACGCGGCTTCTTCGTCGACGCGTACCGCCGGTCGACCGCGCACCTGCTCGTCGAGAACGACCGGCTCGTCGCGTTCGCCTCAGTGCGCCGCGACGGCTACATCCTCTTTCTCGCCGTCCATCCCGACCACCGCGGCCGCGGCCACGCGGAGCGGCTGGTCGCCGACATCGCGGAGAACCATCGCTCGGTCACCTGCCACGCCCGCACGACCAATCGGCAGGCACTGGGCTTCTACGAACACCTCGGCTTCGAGGTGATACGCCGCATCGACGACTACTACGAGGACGGCGGCGACGCCTACTACCTCAAGCTCGGCGGCGAGTCGCTCCGCGAGCGGCTCTCCGGGTTCGTCGGCCGGTAGGCGGTCGTTCCTCGCCGCCCGGTCGGCTCCGCGCGGCCCTCGAAGGCCACCGAACCGACAGTAATTAGCGCCAGCCGCGAGGAGAACGCGGCATGTCGCAACCGACTCCCGCGGACCTCGCGACTCGGGTCCGCGACGGCGACCTCCGCTTCCACGAGCTGGAAGACCACGCGGACGCCGACGCCGCGGCCGCCGCGCGCCGGCTGCTCGTCGCGGAGGCGACGGACGCCGACCTCGACCCGCTCGGCGAGTACGCGTTCGACGCCGACGCGGTCCACGGCTCGAACATCGAGAACACCCTCGGGGGCGTTCAGGTCCCGGTCGGCGTCGCCGGCCCGGTGACGATCGACGGCGGCGCGAGTTCGGGCGAGCGCTACCTGCCGCTGGCGACCACCGAGGGCGCCCTGGTCGCGTCGATCAACCGCGGCTGCTCCGTCGTCGAGGACGCCGGCGGCGCGACCGCACGGGTGACGAAGAGCGGGATGACCCGCGCGCCCGTCTTCCGGGTCGCGGGCGTCGCCGAGGCCGAGGCGCTCGTCGACTGGGTGCGCGACAACGTCCCCGCGCTGCGCGAGGCCGCGGAGTCGACGACGAGCCACGGCGAGCTGCTGGACGTGACGCCGTACGTCGTCGGCAACAACGTCTTCCTGCGCTTCCGCTACGACACGAAGGACGCGATGGGGATGAACATGGCCACCATCGCGACGCGCGAGGCCTGCGACGCCGTCGAGGACGAGACGGACGCCTCGCTCGTCGCGCTGTCGGGGAACCTCTGCTCGGACAAGAAGCCGGCCGCCATCAACGCGGTCGAGGGGCGCGGGCGCTCGGTCGTCGCGGACGCGACGGTCCCCCGCGAGGTCGTCGAGGAGCGCCTCCACACGACCCCCGAGGCGATCGCCGAGATCAACACCCGGAAGAACCTCGTCGGCTCCGCGAAGGCGGGCGCGCTCGGGTTCAACGCCCACGTCGCCAACGCGGTCGCGGCGATGTTCCTCGCGACCGGGCAGGACGAGGCGCAGGTCGTGGAGGGGGCGAACGCGATCACGACCGCCGAGACGACCGCCGACGGCGACCTCTACGTCTCCGTCTCGCTGGCGAGCCTCGAAGTGGGGACGGTCGGCGGCGGGACGAAGCTCCCGACCCAGCGGGCGAGCCTGGAGATACTCGGCGTCGCCGGCGGCGGCGACCCGGCCGGGAGCAACGCCGACGCGCTCGCGGAGTCGATCGCGGTCTGCGCGCTCGCGGGCGAGCTCTCCCTGCTCGCGGCGCTCGGCTCGCGACACCTCTCGTCGGCGCACGAGGAGCTCGGTCGATAGACGGACGTCGGGTTCGACCCCGCAGACCCTTCTCAGTCCGACCAGCGGGGACAGTCGTCGCGGAGCGCCGCCCGCCCCGCGTCGGTGATCCGGAACACCGCCTCCCCCGAGACGCGCTCGACGAGCCCGGCGTCCGCCAGCGCGGTCAGCCGCGACTCGGCGTGGTCGTCGTAGAGGCCCGTGTTCCCGGCGACGAACGCCTGATAGTCGGCGCCGACGTCGGCGAGGTACGAGAGCAGCCGCTCGTCGGAGCGCGTGAGGGACGGGCGGTCCGGGTCGAGCGCCTTCTCGTCGGCAGCCTCGGAACTCTCCGCCGAGCGGTCGGCCGGCTGTGCGTCTGGTGCGGGCATCTCACACGTGGGAACGTGTACCACGATAAAGGAGACACCGGCGGTTCCCACTCGCTGGGAGCCGGCGCCGATCGGACGAACCTGTTCGGTCGCCGACCGGTCCGACCGGGGGCGTCCCGTCGACCTCCCCGACTCAGTCGTCGGCGTCGGCGGGCGGCGTCCCGGCGGCGTCGCTCCCGGCCCCCTCGCCGCCGGACGGGCGGTCCGGGAGCATCGGGGTCCCGTCGGCGCGCGGGCCGAGCCGCGGGCCGTGCGGACCGTCGTCGGGGTCGATGCGGCGCCGAGTCCGGTAGTCCGTCGAGCGCTCGACCGGGGTCCGGCCGATCGCCGCGATCATCTCGACGTAGTCGTCGAACGAGCGGTACTCGCCGTACTCGCCGCCCGCGCGGCTGGTGATCTCCTCCGAGAGGATGGTGCCCATGAAGTCGTCGGCGCCGCAGTTGAGCAGCTTGAGCCCGTGGGCGTCGCCCGACTTCACCCACGAGGCCTGGACGTGGTCGACGTTGTCCAAGAAGAGCCGCGCGACCGCGACCACCAGCTCGTCCTCGGCGCGCGAGGGCCCGGAGTCGACGACTCCCCGGCGGTACAGCGGGGTGTTCTGATGGATGAAGGAGAGCGGGACGAACTCCGTGATCGCGCCCGTGCGGTCCTGGAGGTCGCGGATCACCTTCAGGTGTTGCGCGCGGTGGGCGACCGTCTCGACGTGGCCGTACATCATCGTGGAGGTCACGTCGAGGCCGGCGGCGGCCGCGCCCTCCATCGCGGCCACCCAGTCGTCGGTGCGGATCTTCCCCGGGCAGATCACGTCGCGGACCTCGTCGACGAGGATCTCGGCGGCGGTGCCCGGCGCGGAGTCGAGCCCGGCCTCGGCCAGCTCGCGGTAGACTGACTCGTACTCCCAGTCCGTGCCGCGCTTGGCGTGGTACGCCTCCTCCGGGGTCATCGAGTGGAGGTGGACGCCGCCGACCGACATCGCCGCCATCTGCTCGACGTACGTCCCCGGGTCGGTCGCGTACCGCTCGGGCGGCTTGTAGTTCACCTCGCTCGCGGGGTCGTCGTGCGCGGCGAGGACCTCGTGGTGCTCCTCGTTCAGCGCGAACGCCGGGTGGAGCCCCGAGACGGAGCACACCTCGTAAATTCCCATGTCGAGGGCGTCCTCGACGACCGCGCGCGACTCCGCCGGCGGCTTGGTGAAGCCCGCGTGCTCGACGTCGCTGTCGGCCTCGAACGCGTGCGCGGAGTCCTTGAAGTTACAGAACAGGCAGCCGGTGTTGCAGGCCGTGGTGACGTTGTTGTTGAGGTTGGCGACGAAGGTGACCTCGTCGCCGACCTCCTCGGCCCGGCGCCGGTCCGCGGCCTCTAACACCGCCTCCTTGCGGACGGGGTCGATCCCCGACGACGCCGTGCCGGTCGCGAGCAGCTCGGTCGCGTCGGCGACCGTCAGCCGGGCGCCGTCGCGGGCCTTCGCGAGCGCGTTCTCGAACGACTGGTCGGTCGCGGGCGCCGCGAAGTCGAACTCGTTCGCGCCGCTCTCCGACTCGCCGCCGCCGGCCTCGTCCGTTCCGCTCGCGCCGGAACTACCCCCCGAACTCATCCCGTAACCCTCCCGGTTCCACCCTGATAAACGGGCGGGTCGCGACACCGATCGGGTCGGACAGACGACGCCGATCGCGAACGTCTATTTATAAATAGATCCGAGGGCCGCGACGTTTATTTATAAATAACTGCGGTGGCGCGTGCCTGTGAGCGCCCGGAGGGCGCGAACAGCACCGCGCGAGGGAGTCGGCCGGCCGGAGCGAAGCGGAGGCCGGCCGACGAGGTTGGGGAGGCGTGAGGCTGCGGTGCTGTGCTGGGCAGGCTGGGACTCAAAGGGGCAGCCGCGAGGGCGAAGCACGGCGACGCAAGCACTGGAAGGAGCGAGCAACGCGAGCGACTGAAGCGCGTGGTTCGAGACGCCTCCGGCGTCTCGTCATCCCGAAAATCGGAGATTTTCGGGCGACAGCGAGCCGCGCGAGCCCTCGCGGCTGGGGCTTTGGCGGCGTTCGCCGTCGATCCGCAATCAGCCATTTATAAGCGAGCGGCTGGGGCTTTGGCGGCGTTCGCCGTCGATCTGCCAGTGCCAATTTATAAAGAAGCGACTAATTCGCCCCCGTCAGTTCACGCTAAATCCCGGTAGTCCCGCTCTTCGTCGGCGTGTGCGCGGACCCACAGCTCGCCGATCCGCGAGAGGCTCGTCCGGTAGGACTTCCCGTGTTCCTCGCGCTCGATGTACCCCTTGCCGCCGGGCCCCAACCGATCAACGTTATAAATGACCTTCGAGCGGAACGAGTCCGTGTACTCCTCGTTGAGCTCGGCCGCGAGCGTCTCCGCCAGCTCGGAGACGGACTCGAACTCGCCGTGTTCGCCCAGCGTGAACAGGACCAGCTCCTCGAACGGCTTGACGTTCTGGAAGGAGGCGACCGGGAGCTCGATCACGTGGCGGTCGCCGATTTTCTTCGCCCCGATGGTGGTGCCGCGCTCGTCGAACTCCGCGAGGAGGTCCGTGGTGCTCGCCAGCCGGTCGGCGACGCGGTCGGGGTCGACGCCCGCCTCGGCGAGCGCCTCGTCGCTCTCGCTCCCGCCGCTCCCCTCGTCGAGGTCGCGCAGGAGGTCCCGCGTCGCGCGCAACTCCTCCGCGAGTTCGGTCTCCAAGTACTTCTCGGGGGCCGTGTAGTAGGTGTGAATCCGGTCGCGGTCCGCCTGCCGCTCGACCATGATCGAGTGGGCCGCGGTCGCGAACGCGAAGGAGACGGGGCGGGGCATCGAACAGAGGTTCACCCACACCTCGCGGTCGTCGACGGCGTCGCCCGCTCCCGGTTCGTCGTCTGCCCCGTCGACCCCCTCGTCCCGGTCGAGTTCGGCGTTGATCAGGTCGAACGCGCGCTCGAAGGCGGCGTCGTAGTCGTACACGTCGTCCAGCCGCTCGCGGACCGTCTCGGCGCCGAGCAGGTTCGTGAAGTCCTGCTCCAACTTGCGCGCGATGTTGCGCGAGTACTCGACGTTGGCCTCGCTGCCGACGGTGCCCTCCAACAGGATCACCCGGTCGACGTCGAACTGGTCCCGGATGAGGGGGGCGATCATCCGGTCGTAGTCGAACCCGACGGGCACGACGTGGGTCTGCATACGCGGGACGTAACGGTGCCGTTTATAAAAAGAACCAGTTCCCTCATCGTTCAACTGAACACCGACCACACCGCTCTCCAGTGGGTCGGGGGGTTTCGGCAAGAGGGGAATCTGACTACGACCTTCGTGAAAGCCCACTCTAGAAGACCCGTTGTGTCCCAACCCGCTGTGTGGATACAGCCATCGTGATCAGCTATTAATTCTGTTATAAATCGTGTTCCCGCAGTTGTCACACCGGTTCGGCTCATTTCGATACCGCTCGCCACACCGGTCGCATTCCCACCTTGCCCCGAGAATCTCACACAGGAGAGAATCCGTGAATCCCATCCGTCGGCTCGTAGTCCCTCTATGTGGTATATTTTGGGACGCCACCTTCGGATACCAGCCGGCAAACGTGCGGCCGAGTACCAAAATTAAAGTCACTGTCGTTACGATGACGTGTCAACATACCGATGACGAGCCGGTGTACGTTTCGACTCGACCCCGAGGAGGCCGGCGCGGCGACGGCGGAGGTCGCCGCGGAGATAGACGAGGAGTGGCGCTGCCCGCACGACGCGCACCCGGAGGCCGACCGCTGCGTGTTCCACCTGTCGAGCGACGCCCGCGACGACCTCGGCGTCGACGCAGACGCCGTCGCCGAGCGCCTCCGAGACGTGGCCGGCGAACGGGGGAAGGCCGCGAAACGCCTGCTCGGCGCCCGCCTCGACGGCGTCTCGATCCGCCACGAGATCGTCGACGCCGTCGACAAGCACCCCCTCGACCTCCGGGGCGCGACGGTGACCGGCACCCTAGATCTGACCGCGTCGGAGTTCGAGGGCCGGATCGACCTCTCCGGCGCGGAGATCGGCGCGATCGACTGGACGGAGTCGGAATTCGACGCGCCGGTCGACCTCTCCGGCGCCGTCGTCCGCGGCGAGACGACCCTCACCGGCGCCGTCTTCGAGGGCGACGTGGACCTCTCGGGCGCGACGTTCGAGGGGCCGGTCGACGCCCGGGAGGCCAGGTTCAACGGCGACACCTCGCTGCGCGAGGCGCGGTTCCGCGGCGCGGCGGCGTTTGACGGCGCCGAGTTCCGCGGCGACGCGAACCTCTTGGACGACGACGCGTGCTTCGAGGACGCCCGCTTCGACGCCCCCGCCTCGTTCACGAAGGCCGGTTTCCGGTACGCGGATTTCGTCGGCTGCGAGTTCCGCGACGCGGCGGCGTTCGACCGGGCGACCTTCGGCGGCGACGCCGAGTTCGCGGACGCGACGTTCGGCGACTACGCCGACTTCGCGGAGGCCCGGTTCGACGGCGACACCGCGTTCTCGGGGGCGCTGTTCGAGGCGCCGGCGACGTTCGCGGGCGCGGAGTTCCGCGGCCGGGACAACCTCGAAGACGACGACCTCTCGTTCGCGGACGCGACGTTCGAGGGGGAAGCGACGTTCCGGCGCGCGGTCGTCGGCTTCGCCGACTTGTCGCGGCTGACGGCCGCAGAGGAGCTGGTATTCGACGAGACGCGTTTCACCGAGGAGGTCAGCTTCGAGGACGCGACGCTGTCGTCGCTCTCCTGTGACGAGGCGCGGTTCGAAAGCGACGCGAGCTTCGAGGGCGTCGCGGTCGACGGGGACGCGACGTTCAGGGGCGCGGAGTTCGAGGGCGGTGACAACGTCGACGACGACGACCTCTCGTTCGCGGACGCGGTGTTCGGCGGCGACGTCGACTTCCTCAGCGCCCGGTTCGGGTACAGCGACTTCTCCGGCGCCGCGTTCGGCGGGGCGGCCGTCTTCGACGAGTCGCGCTTCGACGACGACCTCGCGTTCTCCGACGCGGCCTTCGACGACCGAGCGAGCTTCGACGAGTGCCGGTTCGACGACGACGCCGCCTTCGAGCGGGCGACCTTCGCCGGCGCGGCCAGCTTCCGCGGCGCGGAGTTCGACGGCGGCGACAACGTCCGCGACGACGACGTGACGTTCGCCGACGCCGCGTTCGCCGACGAGGCCGACTTCTACCGCGCGGAGTTCGAGTACGCCAACTTCGAGGCCGCGGCGTTCGAGCGGCCCGCGAACTTCGAGGCGACCCACTTCGCCGGCGAGGGCGACTTCCGCGACGCGGCGTTCCGCGGCGAGACGACGTTCGCCGAGGCGCGGTTCGACGACGACGCGACGTTCGAGGACGCGGCGTTCCGCGACGCCGCCTCGTTCCTCGGCGTCGAGTTCGTCGGCGACTACCACGAGGACGACGACGCCGCGTTCTCGGGCGCCGTCTTCGCCGACGAGGCCGACTTCCGCGAGATCGAGTTCGGTCAGGCCGGCTTCGACGACGCGCGCTTCCGGGGGCCGGTGTCGTTCCGCGAGTCGCTGTTCGGTCGCGCGCGCTTCGAGGACGCGGTCTGTGCGGAGTCGGTCGACCTGTCGTACACCCGGTTCACCGAGCCGGTCTCGTTCGACGGCATCGCGTTCGAGTCCGGCGTCACCGCCGACGAGGCGCGGTTCGAGAGCGACGCGAGCTTCGCCGAGTCGTCGTTCGAGGAGGGAGCGACGTTCCGCGGCGTCGAGTTTCAGGGGGGCGCCCACACGGTCACCGACGCGAACTTCGAGGCCGCGACGTTCGCGGACAGCGCCGACTTCAAGCTCGCCGAGTTCCGCGTCGCGGACTTCTCCGGCGCGGAGTTCGAGGGGACGGCGCTGTTCGAGCGCACCGTCTTCGAAGACGACGCCACCTTCCGGAACGCGGCGTTCGGCGCGTCGGCCGTCTTCTCGCGCTCCCGGTTCCTCGAGGAGTCCGACTTCTCCAGCTGCCGCTTCGAGGACGAGGCGCACTTCGACGAGCTTCGCTTCGAGAAGGACAGCACGTTCGCCGACGCCGAGTTCGGCGGCGACGCGACGTTTCGCTCGGCGGAGTTCGAGGGGAGCGCGAACATGCACAACGACGACGCCAGCTTCGAGACGGCGACGTTCCGCGGCACGGCGGACTTCGACAAGGCGTCGTTCCTCTACGCGAACTTCGCGCACACGACGTTCGCCCGGGACGCCGCGTTCACCGAGGCAGAGTTCGAACACTCGGTCGCCTTCCGCCCGCGGCCCGCCGAGTCCGAGACGCTCGTCGACCTGAGCGGCGCGGTCGTGCGCGGCGGGACGCTCGGCCAGCCGGAGCAGGGCGACGCCTTCTACGACTGTACGCACGCGGAGGTCCGGGAGGTCACGCTCGATGACGAGCACTGTACGCACGGCCTGTTCAACCACTTCCGGTTCTGTAACACCGACTTCCACGGCTTCGACTTCACCGCCCACAAGACGTACCTCGCGCGCAACAACTGGGAGATCCACACCTTCGCCGCCTCTGAGGCGGCCGACCGATCGGAGACCGAGTCGGAGTTCACGCCCGCGAGGCTGGAGAACACGTATCTGAAGGCGAAGAACTGCGCGAGCGACTTCGGCGACCGTAAGGCCGCGGCCGAGTTCTTCATCAAGGAGATGGTGTACCGGCGCCGGAAGAACTGGCGCGCCGCCTTCACCCGGGAGGAAGCGGTGTCGCCGGCCAACCGCACGAAGGCGCTCGGCAAGTGGGTCGGGAACAAGGTGCTCCACCAGACGTGCGGGTACGGCGAGCGGCTCTGGCGGGTCGTGTACGTCTCCGCGGTGACGGTGTTCATCTGGGGCGTGTTGTACACCACGACGACGCAGGGCACGACCGGCAGCAGCGAGCTCACGACGCAGGGGATCGGCGGTCTCTCGAACCTCTTCTCGCCGGAGGGAGCGGTCGTCCTCGGCAAGAACATGTACTTCAGCATGGTGACGTTCACCACGCTCGGCTACGGGGACGTCCAGCCGGTCGGGTCGACGGCGCGCGCGCTCGCCGGGCTCGAGGCGTTCCTCGGCGCACTCCTCGTCGCGCTCGTCGTCTTCGTGCTGGGCCGTCGGGTCGCGTGGTGAGCGACGCGGGGCATCGGGTCGCGCGGGGCGTCGGATCGACTCGGTCTCGCGGCCGCAATGACGGCAACTATCCCCGGTCCCCCTCCGCGAGCAGTAGGATTATCTCGGTCAGCGCCGTACGCTGACACGGTATGTCACAGCAAGGCGTTCAAGAGGAGCTGTACGTCGACCAGTACACGCTCGGGCTGGTCGGACCGGATCAGGAGTGGGCCGGCACGGTCGCGGACGGCGGCACGGTGCAGACGTACACGCCGCCGGGCTGTTGGGGGCCGATGGTGACGCCCTCGTTCCGCGGCGGCCACGAGGTGACGCGGCCGATCCGCGTCGAGGGCGCCGAGGTCGGCGACGCCGTCGCGATCCACATCCGCGACGTGGAGGTGACGAGCATGGCCACCAGCACGGGGTCGATGGCGGAGCGCGACGAGGCGTTCGGCGACGACCCCTTCGTCGACCACCGCTGTCCGGAGTGCAGGACGGCGTGGCCGGACTCCGTCGTGGAGGGCACCGGCGAGGACGCGATCCGCTGCGCCGAGTGCGGCGCGAACGCCTCCTCGTTCGGCTTCGAGTACGGCTACACCGTCGCGTTCGACCACGAGAACGCGGTCGGGATCACCCTCGACGAGGAGGGCGCCCACGAGCTCGCCCTCGACGCCGACGAGGTGATGGACATCCCCGAGAACGCCCGCCAGCACCCGATCCTGCTGTACGAGCCCGACGGGATGCCCGGCACGCTCGGCCGGCTCCGCCCGTTCATCGGCAACATCGGCACCACGCCGCCGGTGACGATGCCCGACTCGCACAACGCGGGCGACTTCGGGCAGAACCTCATCGGCGCCGACCACGACTACGGCGTCGAGACCGAGGAAGACCTCGACCTGCGCACCGACGGCCACATGGACGTGCCCGAGGTCCGCGCGGGCGCGACGCTGATCTGCCCGGTCGTCGTCGACGGCGGCGGGATCTACGTCGGCGACCTCCACGCGAACCAGGGCGACGGCGAGCTATCCTTACACACCACCGACGTGAGCGGCACCGTCACGATGGACGTCGAGGTGATCGAGGACGTCGACCTCGACGGGCCCGTCCTGCTGCCGAACGAGGAGGACCTGCCCTTTATCAGCAAGCCGTACAGCGACGAGGAGGTCGCGGCGGGTGAGGGTCTCGGAGACGAACACGGCGTCGACGTCGACACCGACGCCGCCCCGCTCCAGGTGATCGGCTCCGGCGCGACCGTCAACGACGCCACCCAGAACGCGTTCGACCGCGCCGGGACCCTGCTCGGCATGAGCGAGGGCGAGGTCCGCGGCCGGTGTACGTTCACCGGCGGCGTCCAGATCGGCCGGCTCCCGGGCGTCGTCCAGCTCGACATGCTCGTGCCCGCGGACGTGCTGGAGGAATCCGGGCTCGACGACGTGACGCGCGAACAATACGGGCTGTAAGGCTGGACGTCCGTCATTCCGGTCGATCACCTATCTATTGCTGCCAGCGGACCGACGACGAACACCTCCAAAGCCCCAGCCGCTCGCTTATAAACGACTACTGCCGGATCGGCGACGAACACCTCCAAAGCCCCAGCCGCGAGGACGAAGCACGCTCGTTGCGCGCTTCAGTCGCTCGCGTCGCTCGCTCCTTGCGGTGTCGCCGGCGGCTCCGCCGCCGGCTTTCCGTGGCGCGTCGCGCCACGCTACTTACGTCGCCTGAGCCGCCCTCGCGGCTGCCCCTTTGAGTCCCGCCCCGCACCGCACGGCACCGCGCCTCACACCTCCCCAACCTCGCGGTTCGCGCTCTTCGAGCGCTCACCGCGTCGCTCGCGCGTGCTGCTCGCGGCCAAGGGCCGCTCGCAGGCACGCGCCACCGCAGTTCGGGTCGGATCTCGCGTCGTGGCCCCTATTACCGCCACGACGATCCGCGTCCGCCGCTCGCCCCCGATGGCCCCGCCGGAATCCGCCGCGTCGGTCCCTGCGACTCCGCCTTCTCGCGCAGGCGCTCGACGCGCTCGTCGGTCGAGGGGTGGGTCGACAGCCAGCGCTCGGCCGCGTCCTCGGTGCGCTTGTGCGTCGAGAACGGCGCGAACGGCCACGCAGGCTCCGCCGCGCGCTCGATTCGACGGAGCGCCCGCGCGAGCGCGATCGGATCGCCGGTCACCTCGGCGGCGCGATCGTCGGCCGCGAACTCGCGCTTGCGCGACCGCGACCGGGAGACGAGCGTCGCGAGGACGAACCCGCCGAACAGCGCGCCGGCGAGAGCGCGGTGGAGCCGCGCGAAGGGACCCGACCGGTCGCCCGGTCGACCGCGAATCCACGCCGAGGCGGCGGCGAGCCCCGACAGCGCGAGCAGCGCCGGCAGCGCGACCACGGTGGCGACCCCGACGAGGGCGCGGCCGACCCCGTCGGCCATCGCGATCGCGAACCCGTCGTTCCCCTCTAAGTGCGCAAGCTCGTGCGCGAGGATCGCCTCGATTTCCCGCGGGGAGAGCAGCCGGAACAGCGACCGGTCGATCACCAAGGCGCCGCCGTCGCTCCCGCCCTCGACCGCGAACGCGTTCGGGGCGCGGGCGTCGGTGACGTACAGCGTTGGGCGCTCGACCGCCATCCGCGCCGCGAGCGAGTCGATCCGACGGTGGAGGTCCGGCGCCCGCTCGCGGGGAACCCGGTCCCCCTCCAGGTTCGCGAGGACCTGCGCGGTGCCGAGCCGGTAGCTGAGGTACGCCGACCCGAGCGCGCCGGCGGCCAGCAGCGCGAGGAGGACCGGGAGGTCGGGGCGGGCGGCCCAGACCGCGCGCAGCAGGTCGGCGACGAACAGCGCCGCGGTCAGGTAGGCGGCGAGCAGCGCGACGCCGACGACCGCCGCGGCCGCGCGGAACGCGAGCCGAGACATCGTCCGATCGTACGCGACGGCGGGGCAAACGCGTTGCGGCCGGCGAACTGGCCGGTCGTCTCACCCGTGGATCGGCGGCGTTCCTGCGCCGGACGCTCGCGCCTCGGGCTCCCCCACCCGGCCCGCCGGAAGGAAAAGCGGTAATTCCCCGGCCGCGAAATCGGCTGTATGGACGCACGCGTTCGCGAACACGCGGAGATCATCGCCGACCACTCTACCGGCATCGAGTCGGGCGACGACGTGGTCATCCAGATGCCCAAGGAGGCCGAGGACCTCGCCGTCGCGCTCCACGAGGTCTGCGGCGACCGCGGGGCGAACCCCGTCTACCTCAACTACTCGAAGCGCGCCCAGCGCGCGTTCAAGCGCTCTTCCGAGGAGTTCACCGAGCCGAGCCACCGGCGCGCGCTCTACGAGGCGGCCGACGTCTTCGTCATCGCGCGCGGCGGCGCGAACGCCACCGAGGACGCCGACGTCGACCCCGAGACCAACGCCGCGTACAACCGCGCGATGGAAGAAGTCAAGCGAACGCGCCTGTCGAAGACGTGGTGCCTCACGCAGTACCCGACCGCCAGCCACGCCCAGCTCGCCGGGATGAGCACCGAGGCGTACGAGAACTTCGTCTGGGACGCCGTCTCGCTGGACTGGGACGAACAGCGCGAGTTCCAGGCGGAGATGGTCGAGATCCTCGACGACGCCGACGAGGTCCGGATCCGATCGGGCGAGGAGACCGACCTCACGCTCGACGTGTCGGGCAACTCCACGCTCAACGACGACGGCGAGGCGAACCTCCCCGGCGGCGAGGTGTTCACCGCGCCGACCCGCGACGGCGTCGACGGCGAGGTCCACTTCGACCTGCCGCTGTACCGCTACGGCCGCGAGATCGACGGGGTCCGGCTCCGGTTCGAGGACGGCGAGGTCGTCTCCCACTCGGCCGAGCGCAACGAGGACCTCCTCTCCGGCATCCTCGACACCGACGAGGGCTCGCGGCGCCTCGGCGAGCTGGGTATCGGGATGAACCGACAGATCGACCGCTTCACCTACAACATGCTGTTCGACGAGAAGATGGGCGACACCGTCCACATGGCGGTCGGCTCCGCGTACCCGGAGACGGTGGGGGGAGACAACGAGGTCAACGAGTCGGCCGAACACGTCGACATGATCGTCGACATGAGCGAGGACTCCGTCATCGAGGTCGACGGCGAGGTCGTTCAGCGGAACGGGACGTTCGTCTTCGAGGACGGGTTCTAAGGTGGTCGGGGGGCGGGTCGGCGGCCGTCCTCGGACGTGCGGTTTTTTGGTACAGATTTTTGCCGGCCGAGCGGAGCGAGGCCGGGAAAAAGGTGTAACTGGGACGTTCGTCTTCGAGGACGGGTTCTAAGGCGGTCGGGGGCGGGTCGGCGGTCAGTCTCACTCGGCTTCGCCCGCGTCGCGCTCCGCGCTCCGGCGGACGAACGCCCCGTACGCGACGAGGAGGACGCCGAACAGCCCGACCGTCCCGATCGCCGCGATCCCCGGGTAGCCGGCGAGCGGCGCGATCTCTCCCGCCGGCAGGACGAACACGTCGACGACGCCGGTGCCGATCGACAGCGCCAGCACGGCGAGCCACATCGTCCCCACCGCGTAGCCGAGTTCGACGAGGCGGTCGGCGCGTGCGGCGTGCGCGACGACCGCGCCGCCGCCGAGGATCGGGACAGCGGCGAGCGGGCTCGTCGGGTCCGGGAGGAGGACGCTCCCGCCGAGGGCGATCGCCGTCCAGTAGACGGCGACGGCGACGACCGTGCGAAGCGAGTCGGGGATTGACACGGGGTGAGCGTTCGGTCGGACGGCACAAAACGATCGGGGGAGCGACGGCGCAGCGCCGCGTCGGTATTTAAGTTACGAGACGGCGTACGACCCCGCATGCCCGAAGAAGTCCTCTTCGAGTCGGAGAGCCGTCGGAGCCGCGAGGAGATCGCCGCGTACCTGCGGACGGTCGCGGACTCGCTGGACGACGGAAACGCGATCACGCTCAAACGCGGCGACGAGTCGACGACGCTGGAGCCGCCCGCGAGGCCGACCTTCGAGGTGAAGGCGGAGCGCGAGGGACCGGCGGGCGGGCCGGGCGAGCTGAGCGTCGAGTTCGAGCTGGAGTGGGACGAGGACGGCGGTGAGGAGGGCGCGGGCGGCGAGTTGGAGATAGAGTAGTCGGGGGAGGAAGGGTCCGTCTACGGCACTTCGCCGGGAACCTCGACGAACGCGTCCCGCGCGGAGAGGCGATCGAGCGTGTCGTCGACTTCGAGCCGGACGGACTCCATCCGCTCGACGAGCTCCTCGTACTCCTCGGTGCCGGTCGTGCCCGCGGCCTCCAGCGCCGCCTTCTTCGAGGCGAGCGCGAAGAACTCCTGGCTCCGCTCGTCGAACGCGGCCCGGTGGAGGAGCACCTCGACGAGCGTGAGCAGGTCCTCCTTGGTGACCGGCTTCGTCTTGTAGTCGTCGAACGGCATGTCGACGATGTCGACGTCGGGCTCGACCGCGGTCAGCATCGCCACGCGGGCGTCGTACCCGTCGCCGCGGATCGCGTTCAACACCTCGTGGCCCGACATGTCGGGCATCCGGCGGTCTAAGAGGACGACGTCGACATCGTCGTCCATCGCATCGAGCGCCGCCTCGCCGCCGGTGGCGATCCGCACGTCGTAGACCGGGTCGAGGTACACCCGGTACAGTTCCGCGAGGTCCGGCTCGTCGTCGACCGCGAGGACGGTCGCGTCCGGGGCTTCGGTCATCGGCGGCGCCTCCCCGTCCGGGTCTCGCGGTCTGCGAGCGCCGAACCGGCGCGTCCGCCCGCCGTTCGTGCGTCCATACGAGCGGCTTCGTTCGCTCCGCGTTAAAACGTTGACCTCCGGTTATCGATCCTGATACCTTCCGGGAGCCGCGCGGTCGCCGCCGGGGTTCACGGCCTCGGCGGCCGCGCGTCCGCGCCGCCGATCCAACGGTCTCTCCGTGACCCAAAGGCACATTTACGCCCGTATCTTACTCGGGAACAACGAATGTCTCACAGCCCCTCACTGCCCGACCGCCCGCGGTTGGAGCTCGACCCCGAGATGAGCGACGCGGAGCGGCTGGAGGCGATCCGCCAGCACTACCGGCGGATCGTTCAGGTGAACGAGGAACTGGAAGACCGGCTCGCGGACGCCGAGGGGCGCCGCGGCGAGCTGAAAGACGACGTCGAGCAGCTGAAACGCGAGAACGAGGTGCTGAAGACCTCCTCGCTGTACATCGCCTCCGTCGAGGAGATCACCGACGACGGCGTCGTCATCAAACAGCACGGCAACAACCAGGAGGTGCTCACGCAGGCCGCCTCGCGGCTCGACGAGGACCTTCGGCCCGGCGACCGCGTCGCGATCAACGACTCCTTCGCGGTCCAGCAGGTGCTTGACGACGAGACCGACTCCCGGGCGCAGGCGATGGAGGTCACCGAGTCGCCGGACGTCGAGTACGCCGACATCGGCGGCATCGACGACCAGATCCGGGAGGTCCGCGAGGCCGTCGAGGACCCCCTCGAAAACCCCGAGCAGTTCGAGACGGTGGGCGTCGAGCCGCCGAGCGGCGTCCTGCTCCACGGCCCGCCGGGCACCGGGAAGACGATGCTCGCGAAGGCCGTCGCCAACGAGTCGGACGCGACGTTCATCAAGATGGCCGGCTCCGAGCTCGTCCGGAAGTTCATCGGCGAGGGCGCGCGGCTCGTCCGCGACCTGTTCGAGCTCGCCGCCGAGCGCGAGCCCGCCGTCATCTTCATCGACGAGATCGACGCCGTCGCGGCCAAGCGCACGGACTCGAAGACCTCGGGCGACGCGGAGGTCCAGCGGACGATGATGCAGCTGCTCTCCGAGATGGACGGCTTCGACGACCGCGGCGAGGTCCGGATCATGGCCGCGACCAACCGCTTCGACATGCTCGACGAGGCGATCCTCCGTCCGGGGCGGTTCGACCGCCTCATCGAGGTGCCCGAGCCCGGTCCCGAGGGCCGCGAGCGCATCCTGGAGATCCACACGCAAGACATGAACGTCGCCGACGGCGTCGACCTCGGTTCCGTCGCCCGCGACCTCGACGGGTACAGCGGCGCGGACATCGCCTCGCTCGCCACCGAGGCCGGGATGTTCGCCATCCGCGACGGCCGCACCGAGGTCTCGCAGGCGGACTTCGAGCAGGCTCGCGACAAGCTTCAGGACGCGGACAAAGAGGACGAGCGGGTCATCAACTACCAGTACTGAGGCGACGACTACGTGATCGACGGTCGGTTTTGGCGAGGTGCTTTAACGCCCATTACTTCGGCTGAAATTCTAGCGGTTCGTTTATAAATAGTTGACAGCGGATCGGCGGCAACCAACTTCAGAACCCCAGCCGCTCGCTTATAAACAGTTGATTATGGATCGTCAGAGGTCACCTCCAAAGCCCTAGCCGCTCGCTTATAAATGGCTGATCGCAGATCGGCGGCGAACACCTCCAAAGCCCCAGCCGCGAGGCGGGCGCACGCTCGCTGCGCGCTTCGGTCGTTCGCTTCGCTCACTCCCTCCAGTGCTTGCGTCGCCTGCGCCCGCCTCGCGACTGCCCCTTTGAGTCCCGCCCCGCACGGCACCGCAACCGCACCTCGCGCCTCCCCAGCCTCGTCAGTCGCCTCCGCTTCGCTCCGGCGACTGACTCCCTCGCGCGTGCTGCCTCGCGGCCGCCGGGGGCGGCCGCTCGCAGGCACGCGCCACCGCCCTTTTAAATGCGGTTGATGTCGTCCGCGGCGGCAGTCGGGTTCGTAACCCCTTACCGCGCTCGCCGCCGATTCGCCGTCAATGAACACCATTCACGTCGCCGGCGGCGTCGGAGTCGCCGACACGGCGATGGCCTCTTACGACGCCGCGCTCGCGGACGCGAACCTCCACAACTACAACCTCGTGGCGGTCTCCTCCGTCGTCCCCGCCGAGGCGACCGTCGAAGCGGTGTCGGCGGTCCCTGACTTGGGCCCCGCCGGCAACCGACTCACCGTCGTCGAGGCGCGCAGGACGATCGGACCGGGCGACGAGGTCGACTTCCGCGAGGGCGGGCGCTCGGGCGCCGAGGGCGCCGAGTCGAAGCGCGCGCCGCGCCGACACCCCGACGCGGTCGCGGGGCTCGGCTGGGCGACCGGCCCGGGCCCGGGGCTCTTCTACGAGGTGACCGGGGAGGACCCCGAGGGCGTCCGCGAGCGGATCGAGGCGGGGCTCGACGCGGGGTCCGACCTCCGCGACTGGGAGCTCCCGGAGCGCGAGACGCGCGTCGAGACGGTCGCCGCTGAGCCGGACCGGTACGCGACCGCGGTCGTGATCGCCGCGTACGGGGAGTCCGAGCCGATCCTGTAGCGGGCTCGCGCGGACGGAGCCGGTCCGGCGACGCGGCGGAGCCGCGGTCGCCGCCGCCGACGCCTTTTTGACTCGGCTCCGCGTATAGAACGTAGCTTCGAATGAACGGCAACAACCCGTACGCCGGGGCACCGGGTGTGACGGACGCGGGCTCGCCCGCGGCCGTCGACCTCTCTCCGGACCAGGAACGACAGCTCCGGCGCGCGGTCGCCGGAATCGTATCGCGCACGCAATCGTATCTCCCCGACAGCTACGCCGTCGGCTCCGAGCTCTCCGTCGGCGCCGAGGGCCCGCAGGCGACCGTCGCGGTCAACCCGCCGGCCGGCCACCCCGTCTCGGCCGGCTTCACCCCCGACCCCGAGGACCTGGACGCCGGCATCGCCGAGTCCGACACCGACGAGGTCGCCCGCGGCCTCGCCGCCAGCGCGGCTGTCCAGGTGATGGACGCCGTCGGCGATATCACGCCGACCGCGAAGTGACCGTCCCGGCCGAAGCGTAGTCAGTTCGAGCGCCCCGACCGTTCCGACCCGTTCTCGCCGTCGTCCCCGCCCGCTCCGGAGTCGCGACGCTCGTCGCGGTCGCCGCGCGGATACACCCGCAGCTCCCCCTCGCCTGGCGGCTTTACGGCCCCGGTGACGCGGCCGTACATGCCGAAGATGTCGTCGTACCCGCGCTCGCTCGCGAGGATCGGGACCACGCCCGGCTCCTCGACGCGGTGCGTGTACACGTCGTCCTCGGCGAACACCGCGCCCTCCGGGATGGCCTCGAAGTTCGCGAAGTGGACGCGCGGCTCCCCGCCGCCCTTCGGCACCTCCTCGCTGCCCTTCACCACGACCGTCTCCGAGAACGTCGGCGGCTCGTCCGCCAGCGCGTCGTGGACGCGGAGGAACGCGTGACACGCCTCGTGGCCGAACTCGACGGCCGCCTCGCTCCCCTGTCGGCCCACCTCGATCGAGACGGTATGTGGGATCGTGGAGTCGAGCGTCGTCGACCGGAGCCCGCTCGCGTCGACCACGTGGTCGACCGGGAGCCCGGTGACGGTGCGGCGGACCGACTCGGTCAGGTCGCTGAAGATGGCGAACGGCGGCGGCGCGCTGTGGGAGGTGTGGAGCGCGAGCACGGCGTCGAACCCCTCCAGCTCGGCGGCGAGCCGCGGCGCCAGCGCCCGCTCGTACTCCTCGCTGTCGGCGTCGCCCGGGAACGCCCGGTTCAGGTCCGCGTCCGTGTAGCGCGTCTCGGCCTCGATCGCCGGTTCGTTGGCGAGGATGAGCCTGACGAGCCCCTCGGGCTCCGCGTCGTCGCCGTTCCTCCCTCCGTCGACCCCGCCGCCGTCGGTCGGGTCGAGCGGTGAGAGTTCCGCCGCGAGCCGCTCTACGATCCGCACGCCGGCGGGCTCGTCGCCGTGGATCCCGCCGACGATCGCGACGCGAGCCGACCCCGCCGACTCGCGGTCGATCGTTTGCATACCGTCGGTACGTCGCGGTCCGCCAATAAACCGTCGCGATCCGCTCGCGGGGAGCCAGCGGCCGAGCCGCTTCGGGGGCGCGCGGCTCAGCGGTCGAACCGCTCCGCGAGCGCGGCCCGGTACCGCCGCGCCAGCCGTCGCGCGACGAAGCGATCGCGGGGGTCCACGCCCACGAGTCGGAGCGAGGCGGCGTACGCCGCGATTCCGACCGCACTCCCCGCGAGGACCGCCGAGGGTCCGGTCAGGAGCGAGCGGACGCCGTACATGACGGCCGCGGCGACGCCGCCCGCCGCGAGCGGGGTGAGGAAGGTCCGGTCGAACGGCCACAGCCCCTCGAAGTGACGGAGGAGGACGACCTGGATCCCGTTCTGGACCGCGATCGCGAGCGACGTGCCGAGCGCGGCGCCGACGAGCCCGTACCGGACGACGAACGCGTAGGTCAGCCCGACGTTGAGGACCGCGAGCAGCCAGTCGAGCGCCATCCGCGCGTACTGGTGGTCGGTCATCATCAGGAGCCAGCCGGTCGCGCCCACGGCGCTCCCGACGAAGACGCCGCCGAGGTAGACGACGAGCGGGAGGTAGCCGTCGACGTACGCCGCGCCGAACAGCCCGAGGATCTCCCGGCCGTACACCGCCAGCACGGCGAGGATCGGGACGACCGCGGTGACGATCTGTCGCGTGACGGAGCCGTACACCGCGTTGAGCGTCGCCGTCCGGTCGTTCGCGTACAGCTCCGAGGCGACCGGCGGGAGGAGTTGATTGAAGGATAAGAGGGGGATCCACGCGACCGCGATCACCACGAGGACGACGTTGTACACGCCCGCCGCGGTCGCCGTCAGCAGCGCACCGACGAGCAGCACGTCGACGCGGTTCTGGAACACCTTCCCGAGGCTGCTCATCGCCACCGGCGCCGCGTGGTCGTAGAAGCGGCGCGCCTCCGTGCGGGCACCCCGGAGCGTCGGCCGAACCCCCGTGACGGACGCGGAGAGGGGGACCGCGGCCGCGGCGAGGACCCCGGTCGCGGCGACGATCGCGCCGGCGACGCCGACGACGGAGTAGCCGAGCGCGAGCGCGCCGAGCGCGCCGACGAGCCTGACGCCCGGGCGCAACAGCTTGTTGAACAGGATCTCGCCGCGGGCCGACCCGACCGCGCGGAAGAGCGCGGACGCGACCATCACGACGCCGAGGAGGCCGACGAGCCCGCCGAACGCCCGCATCGTTCCCGCGAACGCCGGCTCCGTGACGGTGCGGGCGTTTATCGCCGGCGCCGCGAGCCAGACGCCGGCCGCGATCGCGACCCCGAACCCGAGCGTCGTCGCGTACGCGAGGCCGGCGACCGCGCCCTGTCGGTCCGGATCCGCCGCGTACTCCGGGAGGTAGCGCTGGATCGCGGGGACGCTGCCGAACGTCACGAGCCGCGAGCACAGCTGGGCGATCCGCCACGCCAGCGCGTACACGCCGTAGGCGGTCGGACCGAGCCCGCGGGTCAACGCGAACTCGGTCGCTGCGATCAGCGCGCGCTGGCCGGTGACCCCGCCCGAGGTGAGTACCGCGCCGTGCGCGATCGTCTCCAGCGCCTCGCGCTCGTCGTCCGGAATCGCGTCGCCCTTTCCGCCGGGACGTGCGTCGCGCTCGTCTTCTGAGCGCTCGTCGCGCTCGCGGCTCCCGGCGTCCGAGTCGCTGCCGTCCTCGTCGCGTTCGTGTTCCACAGTCTCCGTCGGTCGGTCGCGCCCCCGCCGAAAAAGCGGCCCGCTTCGCGGGCACCCTAAATGAATATAATTATCGTTCACAAAGGATTTATGCCGCTCATCCCGTCCACCTTCCCCATGGACGGAGGAGAACTCGCCGGCGACGGCGGCCCGGGGGAATTGAGCGGGGACGCCGAGAGCGACCGATCACCGCGGGTAGCGTCGGACGGCGGGGTCGCCGCGGAGGGCGCGCGCGGAACGGCTGGCGAGGTATCGGAGGCGAAGACGGACCCGGACCGGTCGGCCGCCTCCGCCGCCGCGCTAGGCCACGACCGGCCGGACGTCGAGGCGTACCGGTCGCTCGCGGCCGACCTGCGCGACGCGGTCGCCGGCGGCGTCGAGTTCGACGAGTACGCGCAGGTGCTGTACGCGACCGACGGGAGCGTCTACCAGGCCCGGCCGGCGGGCGTCGTCTACCCCCGCGGGGTCGACGACGTGCGGTCGGCGATGCGGGTCGCGGCCGACCACGGCGTCCCGGTCCTCCCGCGCGGCGCGGGGTCGTCGCTCGCGGGACAGACCGTCGGGCCCGGCTGCGTCGTCCTCGACTGCTCGCGCCACATGGACTCGATCCTGTCGGTCGACCCCGACGCGCGCCGCGCGACGGTCCAACCGGGCGTCGTCCAGGACGACCTCGACGACCGGCTGGCGGACGACGGCCTGAAGTTCGCGCCCGACCCCGCCTCCTCGGCGCGCGCGACCGTGGGCGGCGGGATCGGCAACAACTCCACCGGCGCCCACTCCGTGCGGTACGGGATCACCGACGCCTACACCGAAGAGCTCCGGGTGGTGCTGGCGGACGGCTCGCTGATACACACCCGAGAGGTCGTCCTCGACTCCCCCGAGTACGAGGCGATCGTCGCGGGGGAGGCGGGCGGCGAGCGCGAGGCCGCGCTGTACGAGACGGTCCGCGCGCTCGTCGAGGAGAACGCGGACGAGATCGAGGACCGCTACCCGACGCTCAAGCGGTCGGTCTCGGGCTACAACCTCCACAAGGCGATCTACGAGAACGACGACGGCGAGGAGGTGATCAACCTCTCGAAGCTGTTCGTCGGCGCCGAGGGGACGCTCGGCGTCGTCGTCGAGGCCACCCTCTCGCTCGTCACCCGCCCCGAGGAGACCGCGCTGGCGCTGTACGCCTTCGACTCGCTCGACGCGGCCATGCGCGCGGTCCCCGAGGCGCTCGAACTCCCCGTGAGCGCGGTCGAGCTGATGGACGACGCGGTCGTCGAACTGGCGGCGGGCTCGCCGGAGTACGCCGAGTACGCGGAGCCGATACCCGACCGGGCGGCGGCCGCGCTCATGCTGGAGTGGGACTCGGAGCTGGTCGACGGGTTCGAGGCGGCGGTCGCCGACGCGAACGACCGCTTCCTCGGCGGCGACCGCGACGCGTTCGACGTCATCGAGGCGTACGACGAGGGGACCCAAGAGGACCTCTGGAGCCTCCGGAAGGCGGCGATCCCCCTCCTGATGGGCCTGGAAGGCGACGCGAAGCCGTACCCGTTCATCGAGGACGCGTCGGTGCCGCCCGACGAGCTCGCCGACTACGTCGCCGCCTTCGAGGAGGTGCTCGACGACCACGGCACCTCGGCCGCGTACTTCGCGCACGCCGGGGTCGGGACGCTCCACATCCGACCGATCCTCTCGCTGAAGGAGTCCGAGGGGGTCGAGACGATGCACGCCATCGCCGACGACGTCACCGACCTCGTCTTGGAGCACCACGGCGCCTTCTCCGGCGAGCACGGCGACGGGCTCGCGCGCACCGAGTTCAACCCGAAGATGTACGGCGAGGAGCTGTGGGCGGCGTTCCAGGAGCTGAAGTCCGCGTTCGACCCCGAGTGGCGCATGAACCCGGGGAAGGTCGTCTACGTCGACGGCGAAACCGCCGCGGAGCGCGGCTATCCCGAGGCCGCCGCCGACACCGACATGCGCGAGAACCTCCGGTACGGGCCGACGTACCGGTCGATAGAGCCGCAGACGACGTTGGACTTCTCCGACGAGGGCGGCTTCTCCGAGCTCGTCGAGCTGTGTAACGGCTGCGGCACCTGTCGCGAGACCGACTCCGGAACGATGTGTCCGACCTACCGCGCCTCCGGCGAGGAGATCCAGACGACCCGCGGCCGGGCGAACATGCTCCGGGCCGCGATAAGCGGCGAGCTCGACGACGAGGAGATCCACTCCGACCGGTTCCAGGCGGAGGTGCTCGACCTCTGCGTCGGCTGTAAGGGGTGTCAGAGCGACTGTCCGACGGGCGTCGACCTCGCGAAGCTGAAGGCGGAGGTGAAACACGACCACCACGAGCGGGAGGGCGCCGGGCTGCGCGAGCGACTGTTCCGGGACATCGACCGGCTCTCGGCGCTCGGGAGCAAGCTCGCGCCGCTGTCGAACGCGGCGGCGAAGGTCCCCGGGGCCCGGACCGCGATGGACGCGCTCGCGGGAATCGCCCCCGAGCGCGAACTGCCGACGTTCAGGTCGACGAGCTTCGAGGAGTGGTTCGCGGCCCGCGGCGGGCCCGCGGTCGACGAGAGCGACGCGGTCGACACGGTCGCGCTGTTCCCCGACACGTACACCGACTACAGCTACCCGGCGGCCGGGAAGGCGGCGGTGCGCGTGCTGGAGGCCGCCGACGTCCGCGTCGAGGTCCCCGACGACCTCGCGCCCTCCGGCCGCGCCGCCTTCTCGACCGGGTTCCTCGATACGGCTCGGGAGCGCGCGGCCGACAACGTCTCCGCGCTCGCGCCCCGCGTCCGCGCCGGGCAGTCGATTCTCTTCGTCGAACCCTCGGACGCGGTGATGTTCCAGGACGAGTACCTGGACCTCCTCGACGGCGACGACGCCGCGGCGGTATCGGCGGCCGCGGCGGGCGTCTGCGAGTACCTCGACGCGCGTCGGGTCGACGAGCGGCTGTCGTTCGACGCGCCCGCGGAGACGCTCACCTACCACGGCCACTGCAACCAGAAGGCGACGAACACGGACCACCACGCGGTCGGCGTCCTCCGACGAGCCGGCTACGGCGTCGACCCGCTCGACTCCTCCTGTTGCGGCATGGCGGGCTCGTTCGGCTACGAGAGCGAACACTACGACCTCTCGCAGGCGATCGGGCGGATCCTCTTCGGGCAGGTCGACGACAGCGACGGCGACGCGGTGACGGCGCCCGGCGCCTCCTGCCGGTCGCAGCTCGGCGACCGCGAGGGGGCCGAGACGCCGCCGCACCCGATCGAGAAGCTAGCGGCCGCGCTCGACGAGTGAGGGACCGCGAGCGAGGCGCCTCGCTCTCGCCTCGCCCCGCTCTCGCCTCGCCGCGCCCCGCTCTCGCCTCGCCCCGTCCGCCCGCCTCACCAGCGCTGGTGGACGTGTTCGCGCACGTGTTCGTCGTACACCTCGGTCGCGGCGTCGCGCTCGGCGTCGGAGAGCGGGGGCGCCTCGCTCGCGGCCGCGTTCGCTCGGACGTGTTCGGGCGTCGTCGACCCCGGGATCACGGTCGTGACGGCGTCGTGGTCGAGGATCCAGCGCAGCGCGAACTCGGGCAGCGGGCGGTCGTCCGGCAGGCGCTCGTCGAGCGCGTCGACCGCGTCGAGCCCGGCCTCGAACGGGACGCCCGCGAACGTCTCGCCGACGTCGAAGGCGTCGCCCTCGCGGTTGTAGTTGCGGTGATCGTCCTCGGGGAACTCCGCGTCGCGCGAGAGCGCGCCCGTCAGGAGCCCGGACGCGAGCGGCACCCGGCAGATCACGCCCACGTCGCGGGCCGCGGCCTCCTCCAAGAACAGCTCGGCGGGCCGCTGCCGGAAGGGGTTGAAGATGATCTGGACGGTCTCGACGCCCGGGTACTCGATCGCCTTCAGCCCCTCCTCGACGCGCTCGACGCTGACGCCGTAGCTCGCGATTCGCCCCTCGTCCGCGAGCGTTTCGAGCGCGTCGAACGTCTCCGGCCGGTAGTACACGTCCGTCGGCGGGCAGTGGAGCTGGACCAGATCGAGCGTCTCCATGCCGAGATTCTCCCGCGAGCGGTCGACGAACCGCCGGAGGTTCGCCTCCGCGTAGCCGCCGGCCTCGTGCGGGTCGAGCCGGCGGCCGGCCTTCGTGGCGACGGTGACGTCGTCGCTCGCGATCTCCTCGGCCAGAACCTCGCCGACGATCCGCTCGGAGCGGCCGTCGCCGTACACGTCCGCCGTGTCGAAGAAGTCGATCCCGGCGTCGCGGGCGGCCTCGACCGCCGCGACCGCCTCGTCTTCGGTGACCTCGCCCCAGTCGCCGCCGATCTGCCAGGCGCCGTAGCCGACCTCGCTGACCGCGCCGACGTCGCCGAGTTCGCGATGGTTCATGTCGCCTGGACGTTACCCGGGCGAACGCAAGGGCGTTCCGGAGACGGCGTCGTGCGATCGGCGTGACTGGGCCGACCAACGCTTATAAATAAAGCTGCGGTGGCGCGTGCCTGCGAGCGGCCGCCACCGGCGGCCGCGAGGCAGCACCGCGCGAGGGAGTCGGCCGACCGGAGGGAGGCCGACGAGGCTGGGGAGGAGTGAGGAGCGGGGCGGTGCTGTGCGGGACGGGACTCAAAGGGGCAGCCGGGAGGGCGGCGCAGGCGACGCAAGCACCACAGCGAAGGAGCGAACGAAGTGAGCGACTGAGTGAGGAGCGCAGCGAGCGTGCGCCGCCCTCCCGGCTGGGGCTTTGGCGGTGTTCGCCGCAGATCTACCAGCAATCATTTAAATACAAGCGACTGGGGATTTAAAATCGTCTGCCGTCGATTCGCCGAGGACTATTTATAAAACGTCGGCGAGCGCGTCCATCGTCTCCTCGACGCGCTCGACGCGAGCGTTGTGGCCCATGTGGCCGACCCGAAGCACGTCCCCGGCGCCGTCACCGAGCCCCGTCGCGAGAGTAATATCGTGCTCCTCGCGCAGTCGCTCCTGGAGCGCCTCGGCCCGCCCGGGAACCTCGAAGGCGGTCACCGTCGGCGAACTGCGCTCCGGGTCGGGAACCGGTTCCAGCCCCAGCTCCGCGCCGCGCTCGCGACAGCGCGCCGCGGCCGTCGCGTGTCGCTCGCGGACCGCGTCGAGCCCCTCGTCGAGCAGGAGCCCGAGGGCCGCGTCGAGCGCGACGACCTCGGTCGTCAGGTGCGTGTACGGGAACCCGTCGCGCACGTCGCGGAACGGGAGGAAGTTCGCGTACAGTTCGTGCGGGTCGCGCTCTTCCATCGCGGCCCACGCGCGGTCGCTCACCGCGGCCGTCGCGAGGCCCGGCGGCGCGCTGAAACACTTCTGGGAGGCGCCGAGACACACGTCGATCCGATCGGTCGGGACCTCGACGCCGCCGAGCGAGGAGACCGCGTCGACGACCGTCAGGAGCTCCGGGTCCGCCGCCTCGATCCGGTCGAGCGCGCTCCCGACGTCGTTGAGCGTCCCCGTCGGCGTCTCGCAGTGGACCATCGTCGCGAGGTCGAAGTCGGCGCCGTCGGCCGCCAGCGCGTCGTCGAGCGCGTCGAGCGGGAGCGGCTCGTCGTGCCCCGCCGCGACGAGGGTCGCCTCGCCGCCGTACGACTCGACGAAGTCGGCGAACCCCTCGCCGTAGGGCCCGTTCGAGAGACACAACACCTCGGTTCCCGGTTCGACGAGCGAGGCGACCGCGGCCTCCAGCCCTAAGATTCCCTCGCCGCCGAGGGCGACGACGTCGCGGGCCGCGTCGCCGGCGCCGCCCGCGTCGCCGGCACCGCCCGCGTCGCCGGAACCGCCCGAATCGACGCCGTAGACCGTCGCCAGCCGCTCCGTGAGTCGGTCGTATATCTCCCGGAACCGCGGGTCCACGTCGGGGTTGATCAGCTCGCGGGACATCGCGTCGCGCACCGGCTCGGGGACCGCCGTCGGTCCCGGCGTCATGAGCATACGCCTCGGTTCGGCCGGCGATATATAAACGGTCCGCGGGCGGACCGGTCAACGGTCTCGGGACGGGGCGGTCGAGAGCCCCGGCCCGCGACGGGCGGGCCGACATCCTCATATATTTCTGTCGCCTGCGTTCCGGTACGATGATGCTTCCGACCCACGTGCTGGCGGGGATGCTGCTCGCGGCCCCGCTGGCGCGGGCGGCGCCGGAACTCGCGCCGGTCGGGTTCGCCGCCGGCTTCCTGGGCGGACTCCTCCCCGACCTCGACATGTACACCGGCCACCGGCGGACGCTCCACTACCCGGTCTACTACTCCGTCCTCGCCGTCCCGGCGCTCGTCGCG
Organism: Halorubrum trapanicum; assembly: GCF_002355655.1. Taxonomy (NCBI): domain Archaea; kingdom Methanobacteriati; phylum Methanobacteriota; class Halobacteria; order Halobacteriales; family Haloferacaceae; genus Halorubrum; species Halorubrum trapanicum. Next base: position 2,453,200 of record NZ_AP017569.1, read on the forward strand.
GCCGTGGCCGCGCCGTCGGCGCTCACCGTCGGCGTCGCGCTCTTTCTCCTCGGCGCGGCGCTCCACAGCGTCTCGGACATGTACGGCGGCGGCTTGGAGCTCAGACCGTGGGAGGGGAACTCCGACCGCGCGGTGTACGACCACCACCGCGGGACGTGGATCCCGCCCCGGCGCGGCGTCCGGTACGACGGCGCCGTCGAGGACCTCGCGCTCTGCGTCGGGCTGTCGGTCCCGCTGCTCGTGCTGGTCGACCCCCCGATCCGTGCGGTCGTGTTCGGCACGCTCGCGATCGCGGTCGTCTACACCGTCCTCCGCCGCCGGCTCGCGGAGATCGCGGCGGCCGTGATCCCGTTGCTTCCCGCAGCGTTCGACCCGTACCTCCCCGAGCGGTACCGGTGAGGCCGCGGCGGACGAGCGCCACCCGACCATCGGACCGACGCGCTTACTTTTCCCGCCTCGTTTGACCAGACAACAGTCCGCGCCGGCGGCCGATCCGATCCCGGCGCGCCGAACCCACCATGCAACAGTACCTCGACCTCGTCGACGACGCGCTCTCGACGGGCACGTACAAGCCGAACCGAACCGGCGTCGACACCATCGCGACGTTCAGCGGGCAGTACACCGTCGACCTCGCGGAGGGGTTCCCGCTCCTGACCACGAAGAAGATGGACGGCTACCGGTGGAACTCGCTCATCCACGAGGTGCTGTGGTACCTCTCCGGCGAGGAGCACATCCGGAACCTCCGCGAGGAGACGAAGATCTGGGACGCGTGGGCCGACGAGGAGGGGAAGCTCGACACCGCGTACGGCCGCTTCTGGCGCCGGTACCCGGTGCCGGACGAGGACGCCGCACTCCCCGGCGAGACGTGGCCCGACGACGCCGACCGCTGGGTCACCGTCGAGGAGGACGCCGACGGGACGACGCGGCGCACCTTCGACCAGATCGGGTACGTCCTCGACACGCTCGAGGAGAACCCGCACTCCCGCCGGATGGTCGTGAACGCGTGGCACCCGGCGAACGCCGCCGTCTCGACGCTGCCGCCGTGCCACTACACCTTCGTGGTGAACGTCCAGGACGGTCGGCTCAACCTCCACCTCACGCAGCGCTCCGGCGACATCGCGCTCGGCGTCCCGTTCAACATCGCGGCGTACGCGCTGCTCGCGAACGCATTGGCCCAGCGGACCGACTTCGAGGTCGGCGAGTTCGGCCACACCGTCGTCGACGCGCACGTCTACTGCGGCCGCGGCGACCGCGGGAAGTGGTACGCCAACAACCTCCGCTACGTTCAGGAGCGGCTCGCGAACGTCGAGCGCAAGGGCGACTACCTCGACGTGAAGAGCTGGGTCGAGCGCACCGCCCCCGACGAGCCGAACGGCCAGGAGGGGTACGACCACGTGCCCGGCCTCCTCGAACAGCTCTCGCGGACGCCCCGCGACCGCCCGCGGATCGAGATCGCGGACAGGCCGCTCGACGAGCTGACGTACGAGGACGTCGAAGTCGTGGACTACGACTCAGCGGACGGCATCTCGTTCGCGGTCGCGGAGTGATGCCGGGCGCCGATTCCGACGCGACCGACTCCGCCGATCCCGACCTCGTCCTCGTCGCCGCGGTCGCGGAGAACGGCGTGATCGGCGACGGCGGCGGGATGCCGTGGCACTACCCCGCGGACCTGGCGCACTTCAAGCGGCTGACGACCGGCCACCCGGTGATCGTCGGCCGGAAGACGTACGAGCGCATCGCCGACCGGATCGGGGGCCCGCTCCCCGACCGGACGAGCGTCGTGTTGACGACCCGCCCGATCGGCGACGACGACCTCTCCGAGGGCGCGGTCGTCGCGGGCGACCCCGAGACCGCGCTCGAACGCGCGACCGCGGACGCCGCCGACCGCGGCGTCGACGCCGTCTACGTCATCGGCGGCGCGACGGTGTACGAGGCGTACCTCGACCGCGCCGACCGGATGGTCCTCACCGAAATCCCCGAGCGCCCCGAGGGCGACACGCGCTTTCCCGACTGGGACCCCGAGGCGTGGGCCGAGCGCGAGCGCGAGACCGACGGCGACCTCGCGTTCGTCACCTACGAGCGGCGCGACGAGGACTGAGCGCAGGGGCGCGGGCGAAGTGAATGCCGCGGCGCGGAGGGAGTGGCGCGCAGCGGCCCACCACCCCGATCCCGACCGCGCTCACTCGATGAACCGCGACTCCATGTCGCCGGACGGCATCAGACACTGGTCCTTCTTCCCGAACCAGCGGTACCGGTTGTCGGCGACGAAGTCGTAGACGCGGTCGCGGAGCGCGGCGGGGACGTACCGGAACGGCGAGAGCAGCCGGTAGCGGCCGCCGAGCCCCGTCGCGATCCGGATCACCGCCGACGACTTCACGTAGCTCTCGCCGTCCTCGATCAGGACGATCGACTCCAGCTCGTCGGTCGGGAGGTCGTGTTCGGCCAGCAGTTCCCGCCCGACGTCGGACTGCAGCGAGGCGAACCGGTACTTCCCCTCCGGGTCGCGGGGGACGACGAACTGGACGAACCCGCTACAGAGGTTACAGACGCCGTCGAAGAGAATTATCGCCGCGTCGTCCGGAATCTCCCGCTCCATTACCGGTCACGCTTGGGCGGCCGCGAAGTTCAGGATTCCGGTCGGACGGCCACCGAGACGTGAGCCACCGTTTCACCGTACCGAAGGCTTATGCCGTTTTCAGAGTTGGTCCAACAAAACGGGTACAGCACTATGAATCGAAGTCCCTCCCTCGTAACGCTCAGATCGCGGCTCTCGGCCGCCGTTCGTCGTCTCTCAGCGATCGTCGCCGCGCGAAGCTCGGTGGACCTGCGCGCGCTCGCCGCCTTCCGGATCGGGCTCGGAACGCTGCTGATCGCCGACCTGCTCCGTCGCTCTCGCTCGCTGACGGCGTTTTACACCGACGACGGCGTACTCCCGCGACGCGCGCTGTTCGCCGACTACTCGGGGACGTACTCGCTCCACGCGCTCTCCGGCGAGCCCTGGGCCGTCGCGTCGCTGTTCGCAGTCGCGGGCGTCGTCGCCCTCGCGCTGGCCGTCGGGTACCGGACGCGGCTCGCGACGGCCGTCTCGTGGCTGCTGTTGCTCTCTCTCCAGGCCCGGAACCCGATGGTGTTGAACGCGGGCGACGCCCTCCTGGCGATGCTGCTCTTCTGGGGCGTCTTCCTCCCGCTCGACGCGCGCTGGTCGGTCGACGCGATCCGACGAGCGGAGGCCGAGAGCCCCGGCGACGACGCGGCACCTGACGACGCCGGCGGCGACGCGACACCTGACGCCGAAGACGGCGACGAGGACGACTCGGCGCCGGAAACCGCCCCCTCGCCGGGGGGCCCGCACGGGACCGCCGTGGCGACGGTCGCCTCGCTGGGCGTGCTCCTCCAGATGCTGGTGATGTACGTGACGAACGGCCTCCACAAGCTCGAGGGGGAGCTCTGGATGGGCGGCGAGGCGGTCGCGTACGTCATGCAGGCGGACCACTTCACCTACCTCCTCGGCGACCACGTCGCCGCGTTCCCGGCCCTGTTGCGAGCGGCCACGTACGCGTGGGTCGCGCTGCTTTTCGCCTCGCCGCTTTTGATCCTTCTCACGGGATACGCGCGCGCGGCGGTCGCCTCGCTGTTCGTCGGTATGCACCTCGGAATGGCGGTCACGATGCGGATCGACCTGTTCCCCCTCATTTCCGTCGTCGGCTTCGTCCCCTTCTACCAGACGCCGGTCTGGGACGCCGCGGCGCGCGCGGTCGACCGGTACGGCCCGGCCGCGGCCATCGACCATTGGCGTGAGCGCCTCGAATCCGCGGGGAGAGCGATCGCTTCGCTCGACGCGTCGGTTCCGCGACCGACGCGAAACGACCGCCTCGCCGGCCTCGCGGCGGGCATCCGCGCGGGAGTCGAGCGCGGCCGCCCGCTCTTCTCGACGGTCATTCCCGTCTTCTTCGTCGTGTTGATCGTCCTCTCGAGCGCGCAGTCGGTCGGCTACGGGGAGGTTCCGGACCCCGGCGAGGAGGTCTTAGAGACGGTCGAGATGGATCAGCACTGGCAGATGTTCGCGCCCGAGCCGATCCGCACGACCCACTGGTTCGCCGCTCCCGGCGTCCTCGAGAACGGGAGCGAGCGGGACGTGTTCCGGGACGCCGCGGTCTCGCTGGACCGACCGCCGGACGTCGACGCGACGTACCCCACCGCGCGCTGGCGGAAGTACCTCACGAACGTCGAGTCGACGAGCAACGAGAAGCACCGCTCGTACTTCGCGAACTACCTCTGCGGGGAGTGGAACCGGACGCACGCGATCGGCGTCGAGAACGTCACCGTCTACCACTTCTACGAGCGGACCGACCCGTACAACGGGACCGTGCTGGCCGACGGTCGGTTCGGGCTGATCGAGTACGACTGCTCCGGTCAGTTCGTCCAGAACGAGTGACCGTCGCTCACTCCGTGAGGAACGTCGTACCGCGGCCGATTCGAGTCTGGTAGGCGCGCGCTTCGATGCCGGCGCCGGCGAAGGCGTCGAGCATCTCGGCGGCGACGCCGCGGCGGTCGCGCTCGCGGCAGGCCGCGATCACCGCGGGGCCGGCGCCGCTGACGGTGACGCCGGTCGCGCCGGCGTCGAAGGCGCGGTCGCGCACGTCGTCGTAGCCGGTGATCAGGCGGGCGCGCTCGGGCGTGACCACGGGGTCGCTCATGCCGAGGCCGACGAGGTCGGGGTCCGAGCGACACATGCCGATCGCGAGCGTCGCGGCGTTTCCGACCGTCTCGACCAGCTCCTCCATCGAGGCGCTCTCGGGGACGACCCGGCGCGCGTCGCGGGTCGAGACCGCCACGTCGGGGAGGCAGACGACCAGCGGGATCGCGGCGTCGACCGAACGGGTTCCCTCCGCGGTCGTCACGGTGAACCCGCCGAGGATCGAGGGAGCGACGTTGTCGGCGTGCGCGACCCCGGAGACGACGGCCTCGCCCTCGGCGGCGATCGGGACCAACTCCTCCCGGGAGTGTCCGCGGTCGTACAGCCGGTTGAGCGCGACCGCGGCGCCCGCGGCGCTCGCGGCCGAGGAGCCGAGCCCGGAGGCCGGGCGCACGCCCTTGTCGATGTGGATCCGTGCCGGCGCGTCGAGCGCCTCGACGACGGCGCCGACGGTGTTCTTCTCGGGGTCCTCCGGGATGTACTGCGCGCCGACGCCCGTGACCTCGATCGTCGTCTCGGCCGCCTTCTCGACGGTGACGACGTCCGCCGGCCGCGAGAGCGCGGCCCCGAACACGTCGAAGCCGCTCCCGAGGTTCGCGCTCGTCGCGGGGGCCCGTACCGTTACCATGGCGGGGAGTGTCTCCCGGGGGGCAAAAAGGAGCGGGATCGAACAGAACGACGAACGCGGTCGCGGCCGGCGGAGGGAGAGGGGAGAGAAGGAGGGGCGTCGAGGACGGTTCGGTCGGGCGTTCCGTTCGGCCGCGTCAGCGGGCCATCGTCCACAGCAGCGTCCCGACCAGGACGAGCGGGATGCCGAGGAGGATGAACGTCGGCGGCATCGTCGTGTACGGCGCCATCAGGAAGACGACCCCGAAGACGGCCAGGATCGACGCGATGACCTTCTGTGACTTCAGCGGCGCAGCCCCTAGAAGCGACACGAGGAGCCCGAACAGGACGATGTGCCCGAGGTGGTAGTCGAGCAGGAACGTGTCGATGACCAGCGGCGAGAGCATTCTTGGCTGGAGGTGTGAGCGATTCGCGCATTAAAGTTCCGTTTCTCGCGGCTCGGCCGGCCCGCCGCGTGCCGATCTTATAAGGGGCGTCGGCGCGACCGGGGACCGTGCGACTCGTTCAGGTCATGATTCCGGCGGGCAAGCGGGCGGCGGTCGTCCGCGCGCTCGACGACGAGGGGGTCGACTACGTCGTCACCGACGAGACGAGCGGTCGGGAGTACACCGCGGTCGCGACGTTCCCGCTCCCGACCGCCGCCGTCGAGCCGGTCCTCGACCGACTGCGGGAGGCGGGGATCGACGAGAGCACCTACACCGTCATCGTCGCGGCCGAGACGGTCATCTCGCGGCGGTTCGAGGCGCTCGAAGCGCAGTACGAGGAGGAGGCCGACCACGGGGGCGACCGCATCTCGCGCGAGGAGCTCCAGGCGAAGGCGGAGGGGCTCGCCTCCGGACTCGGGACGTACGTGCTGATGACGGTCATCTCGGCGGTGATCGCCACCGCGGGGCTCCTGCTCGACTCGCCCGCGACCGTGGTCGGCTCGATGGTGATCGCGCCGCTCATCGGGCCGGCGATGTCGGCCGCGATCGGCACCGTCGTCGACGACGAGGCGCTGTTCCGGCGCGGCGTGCGGATGCAGATACTGGGCGTGACGGTCGCGATCCTCGCGGCGACGCTGTTCGCGTTCGCGCTGCGCTCGCTCGCCTTGGTCCCGCCCGGGCTCGACCCGCTCGAACTCGCGGAGGTGTCGGAGCGGGTCGCGCCGAACGTCCTCGTTCTGGTCGTCGCGATCGGGGCCGGCGTCGCGGGCATCGTCTCGCTGATGACCGGCGTCTCGGCGACGCTCGTGGGCGTGATGATCGCGGTGGCGCTCATCCCGCCCGCGGCCGCGGTCGGCATCGGGATCGCGTTCCAGATTCCGCGGCTCGTGATCGGCGCCGGCGTCATCGTCGCGGTGAACGTCCTCTCGATCAACCTCTCGGCGCTCGTGGTGCTGTGGTACGAGGGGTACCGGCCCCAGCGGTGGTTCCGCGAGGACGAGGCGCGCGCCGCGTTCCTCAAGCGCGCCGCCGTCCTGGCCGTCGCCATCGCGCTGCTCTCGGTGTTCCTCGGCGGCGTGACCTACGAGTCGTACGTCGCCTCGACCACCGAGGCCGACATCCGCGCCGCCGCGACCGACGAGCTGACGGCGATCGACTCGGAGTTCGAGCTCCTCGAACTGAGCGTCGAGCGCACCGGGACCGTCCCGCCGCTCGAAACGGACCGGGTGGTGGTCACCGTGGGGGTACCGCCCGGCAGCACCGTGGAGGGAATCGCGCCCGCGCTCGACGGCCGGATCGAGGCGGCCGTCGACCGCGAGGTCGCCGTCGAGGTCCGCACGGTGACCGTCGAACGGGCCTGAGCGCCCCGCCGGCGGGTTCCGCCGATCGCCAGCCGTTCGCTCGGTTTTCCCCGCGTGACCGGAAGAGCAAGTGACTTTTACCGGGCCGCCGTGGCCTCCGCCAGTGACGGACTCAGAGCAACCCGACGACGACTCGATGCGTGAGGTCGTCGAGCGGTCCCGGAGCGGCGCGCCCGCGGTCGGCGAGGCCGTCCGGGACCGGTTCTCCTCGGACGAGGTGTTCCAGCGGATCATCGCGGCCGCGGACGAGGAGGTGACCTCGGGGAGCCGCGAGCTGTTCTTCAGCGGGCTCGCCGCCGGGTTGGCGATCACGATCACGTTCATGCTGTACGCGTCGCTGACCGCGGCGACCGACTCCCATCCCGTCTTGAGCGTGCTGCTGTACCCGCTCGGGTTCATCTACATCATCATCGGCGGCTACCAGCTGTACACCGAGAACACGCTGCCGCCGGTGGCGCTCACCCTCGAACGACTCGCGAGCCTTCCGACGCTCCTCCGCCACTGGACGATTGTGCTCGCGGGGAACTTCGTCGGCGGCGGGATCGGTGCGCTCGTGCTGTCGTACGGGGGCGTCTTCACGGGCGACACCGTCGACGCGGCGCGGTACATCTCCGAGGGAGGGTTCGGCGTCGGCACCGTGCCGCTGTTCTTCAAGGCCGCGATGGCGGGGCTCGTCGTCGCCGGCGTCGTCTGGGTCGGCTTCGCCTCCACCGACTCCGTGAGTCGGATGCTCGTCGTCTACCTCGCGTTCCTCGCGATCCCGCTCGGCGACCTGTTCCACGTGGTCGTCTCCTTCACCGAGGTCCTCTACCTGTTCTTCGAGTACAGCATTCCGCTGTACGGCGCCGAGATCAGCCTCTACTCCGGGATGGTCGGGTTCGTGGTCCCGGTCCTGCTTGGGAACACCATCGGCGGTGTCGTCTTAGTCACGCTCGTCAACTACTTCCAGACCAGCGAGGAGCGCCTCGAAGAGGCGCGCTTCGAGGGCGTCAGCCGTCGCCTGACGGTCCCCGAGTGGGTGTTCGGCCGCGCGGCCGGTCGCTCGTACGTCCCCATCTTGGACGCCACCGAGGCGACGCTGTTCGCGGGCGAGGGGTACCGGATCATGGTGCCGATCACGAACCCCCGGACGGACGGCCCGATCGTCAGGCTGGCGGCGCGGCTCGCGAGCAGCCACGAGGACGGGGTCGTCCATATCGTCCACGTGGTTCAGGCGCCGGAGCGCATGTCCCTGTCCTCCGGTGACGCGGGCCAGCGGATCGCGAACGTCTCCGCGCAGGGAATGGCCGACCTCCGGTCGACCGCGGCCGAGTACGACGTCGACGTATCGACCTCGACGGTGGTCTCGCACCGCTCGTTCGAGGAGGTGTTCAACATGGCCCGTCGGACCCGCCCGGACGCGGTGCTGATGGGCTGGGGCGACGACCAGCTGTGGAGCGCCGCCCGCGCCGAGCGCCCCATCGACGAGCTCACCAACCAGCTCCCCTGCGACTTCCTCATCCTCAACGAGCACGAGCTCGACACCTCGCGGGTCCTGATCCCGACCTCCGGCGGTCCGGACTCGGACCTGAGCGCGGAGGTCGCGAAGGTGCTCGCCGACACGGCCGACGCCGACGTGACGCTGCTCCACGTGGTCGACGGGCCAGAGAACAGGGGACAGGGTGAGCTGTTCCTCGCGAACTGGGCCGAGGAACACGGCCTCGAAAACGCAGAACTCGTGGTCGACGACGGCGGCGACGTGGAGGCGGGAATCTGCGACGCGGCCGCCGACAAGACCCTCGTCATCATCGGCGCCACCGAGAAGGGGCTGCTCTCGCGGCTCGTCTCGGACTCGCTGCACCTCGACGTGATCCACGACGTCGACGCCTCGGTGCTGCTCACCGAGCGCCCGAGCAGCCGGTCGCTGCGCGAGCGGCTGTTCGGCTCCGGCCGCCGCGCGACCGACGTGTCGGGCGGCGTCGAGCGCGATCCGGAGCGGTCCGAGGGAACCGACGTACGGTCCGCCGAGACCCGCGACGGCGACCGCGACGGCGCCGGTCGCGACCCGGACGACGGATCTCCCGACGGCGGGTCCGACGCCGCCGCGGACGCGGCGGTCGACGAGGTGACCGAGGACGATGCGGACGGCGCCGACGCCGACGAGACGGCCGAGAGCGCGGACGACGGTCCCGAGGACGAGCAGCCGCACCTCGACGAAACGTTCATCGCGGACCACGACGAGGCGGACGAGGAGGCCGCAGACGAGGCGGACGACGACGCCGACCGCGGCGACGACGCGCGATAGCGAAAACGGCTCTTTGCGCTATCGGCGTTTTATAGGTACCCGCCGTCGATCGGGCGGATATGGACAGACGACTGACGGCACTCATCGGCATCGCTGCGCTCGTGGCGCTCGCCGGCTGCGCGGGGATCGCGGGGACGGCCACCCCGACGGACGGCGGCGACGAGACGGGACTGGAACGGAGCATCGAAGTGACGGCCGCGGGCGAGGCGACCGCAGCCCCGGACCGCGCCACGCTCCGCGTCGCGGTGACCGCCACCGGCGACGACGCCGCGGCCGTGCGCGACGAACTGGCCGCCGGCGAGGAGGAGATCCGGACGGCGCTGACCGACTGGGGGCTCGACGAGGACGCGATCCGGACCGAGCGGTACGACGTGCGCGAGAGCTACGAGACCCGGGACGACCCGAACCGGACGCGGTACGAGGGCGTCCACCAGTACGCGATCGAGCTCGACGACGTCGACGCCGTCGGAGAGGTGATCGACGTCGCGGTCGATGCCGGCGCCGACCAGGTCCAGCGTATCCAGTTCGGGCTGAGCGACGAGCGCGAGCGCGAACTCCGCGAGGAGGCGCTCACGGCGGCGATGGCGAACGCCGACGACGACGCGGCCGTCCTCGCGAACGCGAGCGACCTCGAAGTGGTCGGCGTGTACGACGTCTCCACGGCGCAGTCCGACCCGACGCCGTTCATCGCCGAGAGCTTCAACGCGGCCGCCGGCGGCGACGCGGGCGGCGCCTCCACGAGCGTCCAGACCGGCGACGTGAGCGTGCGCGTCACGGTGAACGTCGTGTACGAGGCGACGCCGGCCTGACGGCGGTACGGAGGCGTATCGATCTCAAGGCTGTTATACTCCTATTTTTAGACAGTTTACCACTTGAAAAATCCAATTGATGGGGCGGCTTCTTGATCGAGTGCGGGAGTAGGTATCGCAGATCAGCGGTGGCGGGAGTATATTTAAAAGGCGATGAGCGATAGCGACGATCGCTTATAAAAGAACACCGCGGTGCGGTGGCGCGCCTGCGAGCGGCCGAAGCGAAGCGGAGGCCGCGAGCCAGCCCGCGAGGGAGTCGCTGGCGCCGGGACGGCGCCAGCGACGAGGCTGGGGAGGCGTGAGGCTGTGCGGTGCTGTGCGGGGCGGGACTCAAAGGGGCAGCCGTCGAGGCGGGCGGAGGCGACGTAAGTAGCGTGGCGCTACGCGCCACGGAAATCCGGCGGCGAAGCCGCCGGCGACACCGCAGGAACGAGCGACGCGAGTCACAAGGAGCACAGCGAGCGTCCGCCCGCCTCGACGGCTGGGGCTTTGGAGGCACTCACCGCGGTAGTGTCAGTCACTTATAAACAGCCGACAACAACACCGCTATTCTACTTATAAACGGCCTCACTCACGACGTACTACACGTACTCCCGTGACTACTCCCCGTCGCGCGTCGGGAGGTCGGGCTCGTAGCCGACCGCGTCGACCGCCATGTCGAGGACGTCCTCGACGTTCTCCCCTTCCGTGACGCTCATCGTCGCGTCGACGGACTCCGCCTTCACCGCCTCGAAGCGGTCGTGTTTGTTCGCCACGGTGAGCAGCGGCACGTCCGCGCCGAACAGCTCGCGGACCTCCTCGCGGAGCTCCAGCTGGACGTCGAGGGGGTAGCCGCAGTCGCCGGAGGGGTCGATGACGAAGACGACGGCGTCCGCGAGGTGTTCGAGGGCGCTCACCGCCTGCCGCTCGATGTCGTTGCGCTCGTCTTCCGGCCGGTCGAGCAGCCCGGGCGTGTCGACGATCTGGTAGCGGACGCGGTCCCGATCGAAGTGGCCGATCTGGACGCCCTTCGTGGTGAACGGGTACTCCGCGATCTGGTTCGACGCGCGGGTGACGCGGTTGACGAACGAGGACTTCCCGACGTTCGGGTAGCCGGCGACGACGATGGCCGGCTCGTCGGGGTCGATCTCCGGGAGCACCTTCAGCTGGTCCCGCGAGTCGCCGATGTACCGGAGGTCGTCCTCGATCTGGTCCATCACGTCCGCCATGCGCGCGAACGCCTGCTTGCGGTGTTTCCGCGCGGTGTCGACGTCCGAGTTCCGGATCTTCGTCGTGTACTCGTCGCGGAGGTCCTCGATCTGGCGGCTGGCCCACATCACCTGCGAGAGCGCCTGTCGGAGGCGGTCGACGTCGACGATGGCGTCGGCGAGCTCGTAGTAGAACGGGTCGACGTCGAAGCCGAAGTCCGGCCACGAGGTGACGACGTTCTCCAAGTTGTCCGAGAGCACGTTGCCGGCGGTCCGGAGCATCGACTCCTGGGCGTCGTGCCCGCGCTTCGCGCGCCCGGCCCGCGCCGCCCGCGAGAACGCCTTGTCGACGAGTTCCTCCGCGCGCGGAGTCGTCGGGAGGCCCTCAAATATCATGTTGCCCCGACTTGACCGCCGACGCGTATAAGACCGTCCGTTCGCGGACCCCCGCGACACGGCGGCACACGGTCGAACGCGCCGACCCTCGGGAACGGAGCCGTTCCGTCGCCGCGGACTGCGAGGGCGATGAACGATCGTTATCTTCCCCACGCATATTTCGAGACGTTCTTATGCTTCAAGAGAATATCGCGGCGCATGGCACGCTCGTTCACGCCGACGGCGTACGAGGACCTCGACCCGGACCGTCGCCCGAGCCTGGCGGCGGCGCTGGTTCCGGTCCTCGCCGTCGTCGCGTTCCTCGGCATCGGCTCGGCCCTCCTGGGCCTGGACCCGCACCCGCCGCTCCTCTGGAGCATCGCCTTCGTCGGCGCGTTCGGGCTGTGGCTCGGCTACGACTGGGACGACCTGTTCGACGGCATCGCCAACGGCCTCGTGATGGGGCTCCAGGCGATCCTCATCATCTTCACCATCTACGGGCTGATCGCCACGTGGGTCAGCGCCGGCACCATCCCGAGCCTGATGTACTAGGGCTGGAGGTGCTCTCGCCGACGACGTTCCTCCCCGCGGCCGCGGTCCTCGCCGCGGTCGTCGCGTTCGCGATCGGCTCCTCGTGGACCACGGTCGGGACGCTCGGCGTCGCCTTCGTCGGCATCGGCGCGGGGCTCGGCGTCCCGGCGCCGATGACGGTCGGCGCGGTCCTCTCGGGCGCGTACGCCGGCGACAAGCAGTCGCCGCTCTCCGACACCACGAACCTCGCGGCCGGCGTCACCAACACCGACCTGTACGGTCACATCCGCCGCATGCGGACCGGCACCGCGATCGCCTTCGGGCTCGCGGTCCTCGGCTTCGCCGCGCTCGGCCTCCGCACGAGCGGGGCCATCCCGGCGGGCCGGATCGCCGAGATCCAGGGCGGACTCACGGAGACGTACGCGATCACGGTCGTCGCGTTCGTCCCGCTCGTCGTCACCTTCGGGCTGGCGCTGCGCGGCTACGCGGCGCTCCCGACGCTCGTCGCCGGCGTGTTCGCCGGCGCGTTCACGACCATCCTCCTCCAGGGGACCGGCTTCGTCGCCGCGTGGGAGATATTCATGTACGGGACCGCGCCGGAGTCGGGCTCCCAGACGGTGAACGACCTCCTCGCGACCGGCGGACTCACCGGCTCTGCGTGGACGATCACGGTCGTCGTCGCCGCGCTCTCGCTCGGCGGAATACTGGAGCGCACGGGCGTCCTCGCGGTGCTCGCCCACGCGTTCACGTCGGCCGTGCGGAGCCCGGGCGCGCTGGTGGCGGGGACCGGCGTCTCGGCGATCTTCATCAACGCGCTCACCTCCCAGCAGTACATGAGCATCGTCCTCCCGGGCGTCACGCTCCGGAACACCTACGACGAGTTCGGGCTCGACACGGACCAGCTCTCCCGCGCGGTCGAGGCCGCCGGGACGCCGACCGGCGCGCTGTTCCCGTGGCACGCCGGCGCCGTCTTCATGGCGAGCGCCACCGGCGTGCCGACGCTGGAGTACGCGCCCTACTACCTGTTCGCGTTCCTCTCGCCGCTCGTGCTGTTCGCCATGGCCGCGACCGGCTACACGATCGACGTGGGACCGCTCGCGGCCGACGCCGATCCGGGCGAGACCGCCGCGCCGACTCCCGGAAGCGACGACTGAGCCCCGGACGGCCGCCTCGGTCCCGCTCGGGCCGACCGGTCCGTTCGCGGAACCGAGCGCCTCGTTCGCGATATCGACTGTTCCGTTCGCGATACCGAGCGCCGTAACCGGATCCGTTTTGTCCCGCGGGACACCGAGTCGGCCCATGTCCGAGCGGTGGCTGTACGCGTGGGGGCTCGCCTCGGTGGCCTTCGGCGGCGCCTCGCTCGTCGTCCCGCTGTACGTCGTCGACCTCGGCGGCGGCCCGTTTGTCCTCGGCATCCTCGCGGCCGTCGCGGCGCTCGTCGGCGTCCCCGGCGCCCTCTGGTTCGGTCGCGCCGCCGACCGCACCGGCAGGCGGCGAGGGCTCGTCCTCGCCGCGCTCGCCGGCGCGACCCTCGCGGTCGCCGCCGTCCCGCTCACCGACCGGATCGCTGCGGTGATCGCGGCCAACGCCGTCGTCTGGTTCGCCTTCGCGGCCGCGACGCCCGTCCTGACCCTGCTCGCGGTCGCGGACGCGCCCGAGGCCGCCTGGAGCGAGCGGATCGCCGACCTCAACCGGTATCAGGGGATCGGCTGGGCGCTGGGGCTCCTCCTCGGGACCGCGTGGACCGTCGGCGGGGCCGCCGTCGCGTCGCCGGCGGCCGCCACCCGAACGCTGTTCGCGCCGCTCGCGGTCGCCGCCGGGCTCTCCTGTGTCGCCGCCGCCCGGACGCTCCCGGCCGACCCGCCAGGCGACCTGACCGAGGGCACCGCCGCGTTGCCCTCGGGGAGCCGCGTGCGCCGCGCCATCCGCCGCGCCGACCGGTTCGCCGTGCGCGGCGCGACGCTCCCCGGTGCGCTCGCCCGGACCGACTTTCGGGGGCTCGATCCGCGACGCCTCGCCGCGCGCTTCACGCCCGCGCTCGCGGCGTACTTCCTCGCCGCGCTCCTGTTTCTCTCCGGATTCTCGGCCTTTTTCGCGCCGCTGCCGGCGTTCCTCACCGAGATCGGGTTCGGCTCCGGCGGCACGTTCGCGCTGTACCTAGTGAACAGCGTCGCGGCCGCGGTCGCGTTCGGGACCGCCGGCCGCCTCGCGGCCGAGCGGAACGTCGTGCGGCTCCAAGTCGGCGGGCTGGTCGCCCGCGCGGTCATGCTCCCCACGGTCGCGCTCGTCGGCGCGGCGCTCGGCGCGAGCGCGCTCGGGTTCGTCGCGGTCGGCGTCGCGTTCGCGGCGGTCGGGCTCACGTGGGCGGTGATCGCGGTCACCGCCGGCGTGCTCGTCACGCGCCTCGCGCCGCCGGCGATCCGGGGCGAGGCGCTCGGCGCGTACGCGGCGCTCGGAGCGCTGGCGGGCGGAATCGGCAGCGTCCTCGGCGGCTGGCTCGCGGCGGTCGGCTACCGCCTCGCGTTCGGCGTCGCCGGCGCGCTCGTCATCGCGGGCGCGGCGGTCGCGCTCGCCGTCGGGCGCCGAGTCGACGGCGGCGGGTCGGGCGCAGTGCGGTGACTCGCCGGGGAGCGCGCCCCCGCGTTCGACACGTTTACGCGCCCGCCGCGCCGTCCGTTCCACATGAGTCTGGAGGTCGCCGTCGCCGCCCCGTTCAAGACCCGGGCCCAGGACCGGCTCGGCGAGGGGGAGTTCGTCGTCGCGCTGTCGCTGGAGCGGGAGTGGTTCTCGCCCGACCAGGCGAAGCGCCTCGTCGACGTCGCCGTCGGTCGCGGGCTGCTGGCCTCGGAGGACGGCGATCTGGTCCCGCAGTTCGACCCGGCCGAGGTGACCGTTCCGGAGGGGTTCGCCCCGGACGAATCGGTGCTCCGCGAGCAGTCCACCTTCGAGAGCGCGCTCGACGCCATCGTGGCCGCGGGCGTCGAGAAGCAGCGCGCGGTCGCCGCGATCAACGAGCGACAGCGCGCGCTGGCGGTTACCATCGAGGCCGCCGCGGTCCTCTACGCCCGCGAGCAAGGGGCCGCGGTCGACCGCCTCGCCGCCGACGTGCGCGAGGAGCTCGCCGCCGCGGCGGGCGACGGAACGGCAGATCAGCGCGCCGCCGACGACTCGGAGGCGGCCTGAGATGGTCACGGACCGCCTCGCCGACGGCGTCCGGATCGCCGAACTGCTCGCCTCGGAGGTGACCGGCAACGAGAGCGACCTCCGCGGGCTGGCGGTCGTCGACGCCGACCGCGAGGTCGAGCCGACGGCCGACGGCGCGCTGGCGTACCGGATCGCCCGCGAGGAGTCCGGAACGGACGAGGACGCGACCGAAACGGTCGCCGAGGTGTACGTCCAGCCGGACCGCGTGCGGGTCGAGGCGATAGCGGCCCCGGACGCGGCCGCGGAAGCGGCGAGGGCGGTCGACCTCCGCGCGCGTCCGAAGGCGGTTCACCCGCCGCGCACGCTGGTGTTCGTCGAGGACGGCGCGGGCGTGAAGCGGGCGCTCGCGGTCCTCGAAGCGGTCGGAAACGCGTCGGGCGAAGAGTAGCCGGCGGCCGGCGTCGATCCGCTAAAAAAGAGCCCCGTCGCGCGGTCGTCGACTACTCGGGCTGCCCGCCGTCGCCGACGGCGACGTTCGGGCCGGTACCGGCCGCGGGGTCGGCGTCAGCGCCGGTAACGTCGAAGTCGCGGACGAGCGCGCCGAGCCGCTCGGCCTGCTCCGCGAGCGAGCCGGCCTCCGCCGTCGCCTCGTTCATCGCGGTCAACTGCTCGTCCGCGGCCTCGGCGACCGCGTCCGCCTCGTCGGCGGTCGACTGGCTGATGTCCGCGACCTCCTCGGCCATCGAGACGGTCTCCTCCGTGCTGGCCGCCTGGTCGTCGGTGGCGCGGCTGATCTCGCGGATCCCCTCGCCCGCCTCCGCGGCGTTGTCCGACACCCGCGCGAACGCGTCCGCGGCGTCCTCGACGGCGTCGGCGCCCGCGGCGATGTTCTCCTCGGCGCTCCGGACCGCGTCGACGGTCCCCTCGGTCTGCGACTGCGTAGCGCCGATGAGCTCCTCGATCTCCGTGGCCGCGTCCTGGGTCTCCTCCGCGAGCTGTTTCACCTCGTCGGCGACGACCGCGAAGCCGTCGCTCCCGCCGCCACCGCCGCCGGCGCGGGCCGCCTCGATGTTCGCGTTGAGCGCGAGCAGGTTCGTCTGCTCGGCGATGTCGCCGATGAGGTCGACGATTTCGCCGATGTCCTCCATCCGCTCGTCGAGCTCCTGGACGGTCTCCGCGGCGTCGTCGAGCGCCTCGCGGGACTCCTCGACGCGGTCGATCGCGGCCTCGGCGGTCTCCTCGCCGTCGTCCGCGATGTCGGCGGTCCCCTCGGCGACCTCGACGACGGTCTCCGTCGAGGAGGCGACCTCCTCGATCGTCGCCGAGAGGTCGTTCATCTCGTCGGACACCTGCCGGAGCATCTCGCGCTGCTCGTCGGCCCCCTCGGCGATCTCCGTGACCGACTGGCTGACGGCCTCGCTCCGGTCGGCCGCGGTCTCGACGCCGTCGACCGTGTTCGCGCTCGCGGTCGACACCTCCTGAGCGAACGACCGGACCTCGCCCATCGCCTCGTCGATGTCGTCCATCATGCCGTTGAACGCCTCGCCGATCTGCGCCATCGCCTCGCTCTCGCTTTCCGCGTCGAGCCGTACGGTCAGGTCCCCGGCGGCCGCTCTGTCCATCGCGGCGCTGTAGTCGTCGGCCTTCGTCTCGAGGTGGCTGTTCAGCCGCTCGACCTCCTCGCGGCGCTGTTCGACCTCCGCCTTCGCCGCCTCGACGTCCTGTATCTCCGACTGCTTCCGCTCGGCCAGCTCCAGCTGCTCGCGCGCCGCCTCGCGCGACTTCTCGATCGAGTACCAGTTGACCATCAGCGCGCCGGCGAGCGCGAGGACGAACACCGCGTGAATACCGCCCCAGACGATCGGGTTCTCGATCGCCGCGGTGTGGTTGTAGACGAGGCTCGAGTCGATGAGGCTGAACGCGGCGTGGCCGATCGCAACGTACGCGACGCCGACGGCGAACGGGAGCCAGTCCTCGTACAGCGCGAGCACCCCGATGAACACGAAGAAGCTGAAGTGCGCCTCGATGTACCCGCCCGACAGCTTCACCATCGCCATCGAGACGGTCATGAGGCTGAACGCCGTGAGCACCGTCCGCTGGCGGCGGCCGAGCCGCGACCAGTTCGCCAGTCCCGCGGTGCCGAGGATGACGGCGACGAACCCGCCGAGCATCCACAGCGGCGTCGCCGGAATCCGTGCGCCGGTGATCGATTCGGTCCCGCTGTACAGCCCCATCGCGATCAGCAGCGGCACCTGTATCACGGTCGCGATCAGGATGTTCCGGTGGCGCGGCGCCCACATCTCCTCCGGCATCGAGGTTCCGTCCGGGATGTACCGGATCACCTCCCGAACGCTCCCCGCTACCCCACCCGATTCGCCCGCGTCCACTCCGGTCGCAGTCTCTGCCATGCCCGACGATTGTCGTATCTTATTAAAGAACATCGCCTCTAACTATTATCGCTGATACCGTCGTTTAGCGCGCTGAGCAGTGCTAATAAACTGATCGCGTCCGACCCGCGGAGCGCACAGTACCCGCGTATTTTGCTGCTTTCACGACAAAAGCCGAACAAGTTCGGCGATCGGAGGGCCGACTCCCCGAACTCGCCCGGCCGGACGGGCGGCGACGCCGCCGACCGCGCGGCCGACGACTTTTATAACCGTCCGGTCCGCCGTACGGTCGTGACGCTCGATCCGATCCACGTCGAGAACATCGCCCAGCTCGCGTACGGCATCGGCGGCGACGTGGACGCGACGGACCACGACGACCTCGCCGAGCGCGTGTGGCGCGAGTGGCTCCCCGAGCTCCGCCGCGACGGCCGCGTCGTGATCGAGGCGCTCGGCGACCACGAGCGCCGCCGGGCCGCCATCGACGACGTCGCGCTCGCCGAGCGCCCGTTCGAGACCGTCCACGGCCTCGACTCGGGGACGATCAACCCGACGACCTTTAAAAACGGTCTCGTCGTCGACGTCGCGCACGCGGCGATGGCGAGCTCGCCGACGGACCTGGACCTCCACCGCGACCGCACCATCGTCGCCACCGTCCACGCCGGCGACTCGACCGCCGGCTTCGACAGCGAGTGGACCCGCCGCGACGAGGGCCACACCAAACAGCGCGTGCTCCACGTCCCGCGGGTGAACCGCTACGCGGAGCGGGTCGTCCACGCGCTCGCCTTGTACCTCGCGGAGGGGACCCACGCGCTCGACCGCGCCGACGAGGTCGACGAGCTGCTCGTCCTCGACGGCCCGATCTACCCGAAGGAGCTCTTTACGTGGGCCGACCGCGACCCCGAGCTCGGCGCGCTCGCCCGCGAGGCGAAGCCCCGCGCGGTGATCGAGAAGTACGTGCGCCTCGTCGAGCGGTTCGCCGAGCGCGGCGTGCCGCTCGCCGGCTTCGTGAAAAATCCCGCGAGCGGGGCCGCGGTCCGGGCGCTCTCGCGCGCCGGCGTCGAGTCGCCGTGGCCCGACGACACCGCGCTGTTCACCCGGTTGCTGGAGCGTCGGGAACAGGGTGACGGCGCCGAACCCGTCGGAACGGACGGTGACGACCCCGCCGCCGACCGCGGCGCCCGCCTCGACGACGACCTCACCTTCACCACCTGGTTCCGCAGCCGCGGCGGGGCGGACGCGCCGATGGCCGCGGACGGCGACGCGCTCGGCGTCGAGCGCGAGCTCGACCCCGAGCTGTACGAGCCGACGTTCATGGTCGTCTACGACCCGCGGACCGACGTGACGTACAAGCTGGAGGCGCCGTACGCGTTCACCCGCGACGCGGCGACCCGCGAGCGGCTCACCCGGCAGGTCGTCGCCGAGGTGGCGGCGACGCGCGGCCCGCCGGAGCCGGTCGCGAAGGCGGACGAGCTGGCGCGGATCTCGGCGACCGAGAAGGCCGCGCTCCGCCGGAAGTTCGAGGAGCGCCTCGGCAGCGACCAGCAGGCCACCTACGACGACCTGCGGTGGGGAAAAGAGACGTACTAACCTGTCGTCGATCGGTTATAAATAGCCGATTCCCGATCGGCGGCGAGCTCCTCCAAAGCCCCAGGCACTCACTTATAAATGATCGACTGCGGATCGACGACGAACACTTCCAAAGCCCCAGCCGCGAGGGATCGCGCGGCTTGCTGTCGTTCGAAAGGCGCTTCGCGCCTTTCGTGATGACGAGAGAGCTTCGCTCTCTCGAACCACGTTCCTCGCTCGGTCGCTAGCGCTCTCTCGCTGCGGTACTTGCTGCGCCGTGCTTCGCCCTCGCGGCAGCGAGACGCTACGCGTCTCTGGCAGCCGGCGGCTTCGCCGCCGGCGACTGCCCCTTTGAGTCCCACCCCGCACCGCTCCGCACAGCAGCCTCACGCCTCCCCAGCCTCGTCGCTGGCACCCTCCGCTTCGCTCCGGGAGCCAGCGACTCCAGCGAGGGACCGAAGGTCCCTCTGGCAGCCGGCGCGTAGCGCCGGCGACCTCGCGCGGGCGACTCGCGCCCTGCGGGCGCTCGCCGGCACGCGCCACCGCAGCGTTTCAATTGGAGTGTTCGCGTTTCAGAATCAGTCGCGCCCACACTCAGAGCGCCTGCGCCAGCAGCACCGCGTAGGTGACCGCGTTGTAGATGCCGTGAACCAACCCCGGCACCACCACGTTGTCCGTCCACTCGTAGAGCGCGCCGAGGACCGAGCCGAGGACGACCACGACGCCGACGTACGCCCACTGCTCGACGGGCGTTCCGGAGACCGACGGGAGGTGGATCAGGCCGAACGCGAGGCTCGCGATGAGCACCGCGGGCACGGCGTCGAACGCGCGCCGGACGCCGCCCTGGACGACGCCGCGGAACAGCAGCTCCTCGACCGGACCGACCACCGCGAGCGACACCGCGATCATCGCGAGGTAGTAGACCACGGGGTCGCCCGCGGGGACGACGGCCTGGTTCTGTCCGGTGGAGAGGCCGAGCTGGTCGAGCGCGAACAGCGCGCCGTACTGGAACGCGAAGAGGACGGCCCCGCCGCCGACGATGATCGCGGCCTCGCGGCGATCGGGTCGGGCGACGCGGGCGATCTCCCACTCGTCGGTTATCGCGAGGTAGCCGACGGCCGCGAGCGCGAACCCGCCGAACTGGAGCAGCGTCCGGAGCAGCTGGTGGCCGGTCGTCCCCTCCGACACCAGCCCGAGGGAGGCCGCGAGGTCCGCCCCCGGCGCGGTGATCGCGCTCGCGACGAGGAGCGCGAACACGATCGCGAACAGCGCGCTCGCGACGCGGGACAGCCGCTCGCCGACCGCCGAGGCCGAGAGGTCATCGCTCATTGCCGGGACCACGGTTCGGGAGGCTTTAGGCGCACCGGAAGGGGATCGGCGCCGTCGAGGGACCGGCGATGGCCCGCCGGCGGCGGCCGCGGCGTCAGTCGATCCGGAGTTCGCGCTTCTGTTCGACCGCCTCGGCTTCCGCGAAGTCGCCGCCGCCGAGCAGCCCGCGCGCCGCCTTCTTCCCCCACTCGACCGCGGGCTGCGTGAACGTCGAGACGCTCGCGAGCTCGCCGTACAGCACGCAGGCGGCCTCCATCCCGTACAGCAGCTCGCCGAGCGCCCGCTCGTCGACGCGGTCGATCTCGACGCGCACGTTGGGGACGCCGGCGGCCGCGAGGCTCGCCTCCGTCGCCTCGAACTCGGCGTCGAGGAGCCCGCCGAGCGACGAGCCGCCGAGGTACGCGAGCCCGTTGAGGTCGGTCTCGGGGATCGGTACGTCGGCGCGCTCGGTCGGGCGCACGAGCGTCACCAGCTTGTCCGGCGGCCCGGCGCGGTAGAGCTGGAGCTGGGAGTGCTGGTCCGTCGCGCCGAGCGCGCGCGCCGGCGTCTGCCCGAGCCCGTCCTTCCCGAGGCTCTCGGCCCACAGCTGGGCGAACCACTCCGCGAACGTCTCCAGCGACTCCGCGTACGGCATCACGGCGTTGGTGCGCGCGCCGCGCTCCGCGAGCGCGTACGTCGCCGCGCCGTAGGCGTACGCGGGCGACTCGTACAGCGACCCCGCGAGCGCGTCCATCCCGTCGCGCCCCCCGGCGAGGACGGCCTCCACGTCGCGGCCCTGAAGCGCGGCGACCGCGAGCCCGACCGTCGAGAGGACGGAGAACCGTCCCGGAACGCCATCGGGGACCGACAGCGAGGGCAGGTCGTGGCGGTCGGCCAGCTGGCGGAGGTTCCCTTCCTCGCCGGTGGTGACGAGCGTGCGCTCGGTCCAGTCGACGCCCGCGTCGGCCATCGCCTCGCGGACGACGAGGAAGTTCGCGAGCGTCTCGGCGGTCGTCCCCGACTTCGAGACGACGTTGACGACGGTGTCGTCGAGCGGGAGGTCGGCGAGCAGCGCCCGCGTGTCGTCGGGGTCGACGTTGTCGAGGACGTACGCGTCCACGTCGCTTTCGAGCGCGTTCGACAGCGTCGCCGCGCCGAGCGCGCTGCCCCCGATGCCGACCGTCAGCACCGCCTCGGGGCGGTCGAACCCGTCGACCGCGGCGTAGATCGCGTCCGGGTCCGCGGTCTCGGGGAGGGTCAGGGCGGCGTAGCCGAACTCGTCGTCGGCCATCCCGCCCGCGATCCGCTCG
This sequence comes from Halorubrum trapanicum, assembly GCF_002355655.1. Taxonomy (NCBI): domain Archaea; kingdom Methanobacteriati; phylum Methanobacteriota; class Halobacteria; order Halobacteriales; family Haloferacaceae; genus Halorubrum; species Halorubrum trapanicum. The sequence goes on from NZ_AP017569.1 coordinate 2,475,210, forward strand.
TGTGCGGCCGCGACGCGGTCGTCGAGTCTGTCCAGCGTTTCCGTCGTGAGCCCGGGGGTCGTCTCCAGGGCGTTGCCGAGGTCCACGCGCATACGTGTCTCACCGCGCGAGAGCGACTTAAAAACCGCCGACCGGGCCGAGCGCCGCCCCCGCGGCGAGGACGCGGCGACCGGAAGGTCAGTCGGCCGCCGCGACCGGTTCCTCGCCGTCGTCGAGCGCCGGGCGACCGATCAGCCGGTCGACGGAGAGCGGGCCGGCGCCGAGCGCGAAGACGGCCGACGCGAGGCCGAACAGCGCGACGTGAGCGAGGACCGGGTCGTCCGGGAGCCCGAACAGCGTCGTCGTGAACAGGACGAACGAGAGCGCGGCCGCGCCGCGCGTGAAGAAGCCCGCGATCAGCGCGAGGCCCACGGCGACCTCGGTAACGCCGGCGCCGACGACCCACAGCCCCGGGTCGACGGGGACGACCGACGTGAGGTCGTACTTCTCGACGACCTGTAGCGCGCTCGCCGGATCGGCGAGCTTCTGGATCAGGCCGAGGTAGACGAACGAGACGCCCATGCCGACCCGGAGCACAGTGGGGACGTACCGCCTGAGCGGGGCGGTCGCCTCGTCGAGGAACGACTTCAGGTGGTGGACCGGGTCGATCCGGCCGTAGTACGACCCCGGCGTGCTGGCGACCTCGAGCAGCATGTCGTCGGCGCTCGGCCGACCGCCGCCGAGGACGAGCAGCGCGAGGAGCACCGGGACGTACTCCACGGCGAGAACGACGAGCGGGTCGACGGCGACGAGCACCCACGCGTACGTCAGCAGGCCGGTCGCGGCGGTGATCCGCGTCGCGAGCCCGAAGAGGGTGAAGAAGCCGAGCCCGATGAAGAGGACGCGGAGCAGCGGGCTGGTCGCCGGTTCGAACGAGAGCGTCGGCGCGAACAGGTACCCTTGGAAGCCGGCGCCGACGAGGGGGAGCCCGACGGCGAGCCGCAGCATCCACGGGACGAGGTCGCCGTAGCCGGCGAGCTTCTCGCGGAGGACGACGACGTCGACGACGGTCGGGCGCACCCAGAGGTACGCGCCGATTCCGGCGGTCGCGAGGAGCCCGGAGCCCGCGAACAGCGCCGCGTTGAACGGGTCCGACAGCACTTCCGCGATGAACGCCACCGCGTCGAGCGGGTCGCCCGAGTCCTCGGTGACGTAGTCGACGTGGGCCGCGGCCGGCCGAGCGACGAGCGTCGCGAACAGGGCGAACGCTGCGACGGCGACCGATCGGAGACGAACGGACATACCCCACGTACGAGCCGAACGCACCTAACGGTATTTCTTCACGAACGTTCGAATCCGACCCTGTAGGTCGTTTCTGCGCCGCTTCGAGCCGCTCGATAGCCGCGTCAGGGGGTCGCCGCCTACGGCGCTCGCGCGACGAGCGCGAACGTCTCGGTCCGCGTCTCCGCGCGCTCCACGTCGAACCCGGCCTCGGCGAGCGCGTCGCGCGCGTCGCTCACGGGGAAGCGCTCGTCGACCGGGGGCCCGTGGTCGCCGTCGCCGTCGGCCGACCAGTCGAACACGACGAGCCGTCCGTCCGAGCGGATAACGCGGGCGACCTCGTCGATCGCTTCCGGGCTCGCGAACTCGTGGTACGTCATCGTCGAGAACGCGCCGTCGAGCTCGCCGTCCGCGAACGGGAGGTCTGCGACGTCGCTCGCGACGAGGTCGACGTTGTCTGGAGCGCCCTTCTCGCGGTAGTACTCGTGCATCTCGGACTGGACGTCGACGCCGTAGACCGTCTCGGCGTGCTCGGCGACGTCGTCGGTGTAGAAACCGGTGCCGCTCCCGAGGTCGGCGAGGACGCCGAACGCGCCGGCCGCGAACGGACCGACGACCTCCTCCGCGGACACCCAGCGATACCGCACCGCCGGTCGCTCGAGGCGGTCCGCGCCGTCGGCGTCGAACGTGTGGAATCCCATGTTCGGTCTTGTGCGTCGAGCGCTAAAACGCGTCCGGTCGAGCGGCGCGCGGTCGCGTCCGCCTCGGGATCGAGCGACCCCGCCCGCGGCTCACCACTCGGACTCCAGCGCGTCGAGGAGACGATCGATCTCGGCCTCCGTCGAGACCGCGTGTACCGACGCGCGGATCCCGTTCGGGTGCGGTAGCGACCGGACGACGATGTCGTCGTCGGCCAGTCGCTCGACGGTCGCCTCCGGGTCGTCGACGTCGATCGTGACGAGCCCGGACTCGTAGTCTCGCGGGCTGAGCAGTCGATCGTCGGGGACGCCGGCCTTCAGGCGGTCGGTGAGCGACTCGATCCGCGACTCGATCGCGTCGAGGCCGACGGCGTCGATCGCGTCGAGCGCCTCGACGAGGCCGACGTGGGCCGCCGCCGTCGTCGTCCCGACCTCGAAGCGGCCCGCCGCCGACTTGAACTCGATCTCGTCGCCGGTCGGGTCCTCGACGCCGCGGTAGCCGACCGCGCGCGGCGCGAGGTCGGCGGCGGCGTCGCGGTCGACGTAGAGGAAGCCGGCTCCCCACGGGCCGAGCGTCCACTTGTGGCCGGCCGCGGCGACCGCGTCGGCGCCCCACTCGTGTACGTCCATCGGGACCTGACCGGGCGACTGGACCGCGTCGACGAGCGTGAACGCGCCGGCGTCGTCGGCGATCTCGACGAGGTCGGCGACCGGGAGGCGGGTGCCGTGCGTCCACGTGATCGCGCTGAAGCAGACGAGGCGGGCGTCCGCGACGGCCTCGGCGTACTCCTCGCGGTCGACGCGGCCGTCCTCGGTCTCGACAACGCGCACCTCGACGCCCTCGCGTTCGAGCCGCTGCCACGGCAGGACGCCGGCCGGGTGTTCGAGGTCGGTCCGGACGACGACGTCGCCCGGTTCCCAGTCGATCGCGCCGGCGACCCGATTTATTCCGTCGGTCGTGCTCTCGGTGAGCGCGATCTCCTCCGGGTCGGCGCCGACGAACGCCGCGATCCGCTCGCGCACCCGGTCGTACGTGTCGAACGCGTGTTCGTACGGATCGGTCGTCGCGGAGCCGTACTCGTGGTCCGCGACGAACGACCCGGCCGCCTCGACGACGTACTCGGGGCTCGGCCCGTGCGCGCCGAAGTTGAAGTACGCCGCGTCGCCGAGGGCCGGGACGTCCGCGCGGAGCTCTCTCGGGGTCATACCGTCGTCGTCGAGTTGGATCGTTCTCATGGTGTCGGTTTCGGCGACTCGGGCCGCGACTGGCCGATCGGCGACCGCGTCCCGGGTGATTCCGTGTGCGATGCCCGAAGGTGCGCTCAGGCGGTGTGCTCGCCGATCGCGTCGGCAAGCGCCCGCTCGCTCTGCGCCCCGACCATGCGCTCTGCGAGCTCGCCGTCCGAGAACACGAGCAGGGTCGGGATGCCCTGAACGCCGTACTCGCCCGCCAGCGCCTGGTGGACGTCGACGTCGACCTTCAGGACCGTCGCGTCGGTGTCTTCCGCGACCGCCTCGACGGCGGGCTCCATCATCTGACACGGGCCGCACCAGTCGGCGTAGAAGTCGACGAGGACGACGCCGTCGGCGACGTGTTCGTCGAACGCGTCGGCGTCGGTCAGCTGGATCGGCTCTCCGGGTGCGGCTTCTGTCGAACTCATACCCGGACGTACGCGCCGCGCGGTAATAATGGTTTTGGATAGTATTCACAATACTATGGTGGAAAGGCGCGCACCGGCCATCCGGCTGCGCCGCGATACGAGCCGGTGCGGTGGCTATCCCCGTTCGAAAATTCCGTCGGAGCGAGCGAACCCCGGACCTGACGGTGTCGGAGCGGAGAGAGATCGCAAGGAGACAGTCGGCGGCGACGCGGTGCGGCGCGGTACTTCGACTACTGAATGTGGCCTTCGCGGCGGAGCTGGTCGGCGTCCTCGTCCTCGTATCGCCACTCGACGTTCGCCTTCTCGTCCTGCCAGTCCCACGGCTCCGCGAGAACCACGTCGCCCTCGCTGATCCACGTTCGGTACTTCATGCGGCCGGGGATTCGACCGAGCCGCTCGACGCCGTCGGCGCAGCGCAGCTGAACGTGGTTACCGCCGAGGTGCTCGGTCACCACGGCGAACACTTCGTCGTCGTTGGGCATGCGGAGATTCTTCCGCCCGGATTCTTCGCTCATACCTCCAGTAGTGCGCTCGCCCGTATAAGTGATTGGAGACGCGTGTGTGCCCCCGTCACGCGATATGTTCGCACGAAACTGGTGCCGCGGACGGCGACGCTCACTCCGCGTCGGTGACCGGGGCCGAGCGGTCGCCGCCGTCGGTAGGCTGGTCCTCGGCGGCTTCGCCCCCGCCGAACGCGTCGTCGACCTGCGCGAACGTCTCCGCCTCCGTGCCGGAGTTGTCGACGACGACGTGGTCGGTCGCCACCTCGTCGAACAGCTCCTTGAAGCGGAGGTGGATCTCGAAGTCGGCGTCGCTGATCCCGTCGCGGCGCTCGATCCGGCGCTCGACGACGGCCTCGTCGCAGGCGACCTCGACGAGGTCGAACTCGGCGGCGGCCGCGGCGGCGGTCTCGCGGGCGTCCGCCCGGAATCGGGCGTCCGCGAACGTCGCGTCGAGGACGACGGCGTCGCCGTCGTTGACGTCCTCGCGGGCGCGGTCGAGGAGTTCGGCGTAGACGGCCTCGGTCTCCGCCTCGGTGTACTCGGGGTCGTCGAACAGCTCCTTGCGTATCACGTCGGTCCGGCGGATCCGCCCGTCGACGTGGGCCGCGACCCGCTCGGCGACGGTCGTCTTGCCGACGCCGGGCAGCCCGCAGACGACGACCAGCCGCCCGGTTGAGGGGCCGTCGCCGTCGACCGAGACCGACGGCGTCGGAGCGAGCGAATCCGCCGTTTCACCGCTTGATTCGGGGGATTCGGTTCGGTCCGGCGCTCGGCCGCCTCGGTCACTCATCTACCGGTATCCTCCGGGGAGAGGTAAAAGAAAGTTCGCATCCGAAGGTCGCTGCGGACGACTCTTACGCTTCACCCCCAGCTTGCCACGCGCGGCGTGCTTCGAGCGCGCGACGCGCGGTCTCGGTGAGCCGGTACTCGTTGGTTCGCCTGTCGCGTGCCTGCTTGGCGACGAGGTCGCGCTCGACGAGCCTGTCGAGGTTCTGGTAGAGACGGCTGTGGTTGATCGCCTCGCCGTAGTAGTCGGCGAGGTCTGTCTTCAGGGCCGTCCCCTTGCGGGCGTTCTCGTGGGAGAGCGCCCAGAGGAGGTCGCGCTGGAACGCGGTGAGGTCGGCGAGCGCATTGCGGTCAGGCGCGCACTCCGCGCTCATGCGTCATCCTCCGCGCAGGAGTAGCAGACGGGCACGCCGCGTGCGGCGTCGAAGCCGTCTGCCGGCGCTGGACAGCGCGCGCAGTCGGTGGGTTCGCTCGATTCGCCGGTCGTCGCGCAGGGCTTAAGCCCCGCTGTTGTCATCGTTGGCATGGTTCTGTGTCACGGCACAGAACCCAACCCGGTCGGGTGTGCCACCACCGCGGCCGGGATTCCTACATTTCATCGCGAGCCGAGGGTTCGTCACTCGGGCTCCGTGAGCGACACTATATTTTCTTGGTACATTAATATACCGAACGCTTATCAGCGCTCTTTTGGTTCTTAGAGAATCCTACCGAGCGTAATATGGACAAAGGCGTGGCAATTCACCATATGAGATATGCTGGCGGATGGATGACTGCGGCAGACGACCGTATCTTGGAATATCTATCTGAGAACGAAACTGGTTCGCCCGCCAAAATGAAGAGAGAAGGACCGATCCGTTATTCTCGACAGCAGATCAATCGCCGGTGTAAGCGACTGGCCGAAGAAGGCCTCGTACGACATCTAGGAAACGGAGTCTACATTATCACCGACGACGGTGAGGCGTACCTCGACGGTCGGCTTGATACTGAGAATTGGACCTACATCGACGACGACAGCGAGGCCGTCGAGGCGCAGGACTCGTCGAACGGCGAAGCCTCGAACGGAGGGGCGACCTGAATGCGCGACTCCGCCCCGTGGATGGGCAGTCTCGACGAGCGAATTTTAGAGCGGCTCGCTGAGGACGGTGACGCCGACGCATGGGAGATCGCGTTCGATATTCGCGGGCGTGTCAGTCAGAGCCGGGTGAGTGATCGGTGCGAGGTTCTGGCGGATGCCGAGCTCGTCGAACAGCACGAGCGCGAGATCGTCGACGGGCGATATGAGGTCTATTGGTCGATTACGACGTGGGGTGAGCTGTTCTTGGGTGAGGATGTCGACCCGAGTCTCGACGTCCCGGTGCCGAGTCCGCGGCCGCCGCACGCTACGCGGCCGAGTGAGTGGGCGGGGTTCTGAGATGTGTCCTGAAACAGTACAATGAATTCGATAGACGAGCTTAAGATTAATTTACTTGTTTGTGGTTGTGTATCTCAATGACAGAATTAGCTCAATTCAGTGTCACCCCTATTATAGAGGATCCCCAGTTAGACCGTGGGGAGGATTTGTATCTTAGTATCTATTTCTCCGGGAATGGGGAAATAGATCATAATAAACTTCATATTCAGTTCCCACTTGACGATGTATTCAAACAAGGTGGAAGTGAATTTGTTGAAACGGTGGAAGACAACTACAACATCAACGTGAACAGGGAAAGTGCTTCAGATGTTGGATACTCTATTCGATTGAGTGACGCTCATTTTGAATATGATGAGTCATCAGATTCACCGGAGGAATTTGGAAGAATTGGCGGTGAGAGGAATCATGGATACAACCCGCCACTGTTAGTGAGATTAAAAACCAAGGACGATGCTAGGCCTGGTGATTATACAATTCCAATTACTTTCACATACCAAGATACAGAAGGAAATATTGGACAAGATTACAAGGAATCCTCATTTCATGTAAAATCTTGGCAAGAAGAAAACAGCGCGATGTTAAAAATAATCGCCGGCTTGGCAGCTATATTTACAGTATTGTCTATTATCATAGGTCCAATATTGGATGGGATAGCGTTTCTTTATCAATTGATCGACTTTGCTATATCATTCTATAGCGGCATTCTTGACCAATTCCACTTGTTCTAGCACTTCCTCAGCCCTGAGATCAAATATTGTGAGTAAATACCGATCTTCTGGCAGGTAGTCGGTATCAGCCTTAATTTCTAACAGTCCATCATCTGACAGAGATTCGTTGGTACGTAGGTTTAGAACTCTTGAACTGGGGTCAAAATCTGAATGTTCAGTACCTCTAACACCTGGATACAGAGGTCCTACTGATTCGAAATAGATTGGTAAATTTCCACAGGCATTTGGAACGACAAATACGATCTTCGCACGGCCTATAAGTCCGCTCTCTTCAGAATATATACGGACTGGATCCCTATCAGATTCATCTTCATTCGTTTCTTCCCCATTTATCAAGGGATCAATCCCTATACTAATCCCGTTTCCGAATCCCCCGTTTCCGGCTCCGTCATTGCCCTCTCCCCAGCCACCGTCGGTAATCGCTGGTGTCCTTACTGAAATGGATTTGACAGGACCCATTATTTACTGATAACCTCCCTCTCAAATATCTGGGTAATATACTCAGTATCGTCATTAATTTCCCCATCTTCTGCCTGATTCTGTATGTCAAGCGAGTCATCGGCATATGTGACCAATATATTCTGTTTGTTTCTTTCAAATATAATATCTGCCCGCTCTACGATATACTTCCCAGCTATATCTGCGAGATCAAGGCCATCAATCTCGCTATGCGAACGTAACTGCCCCTTATACAGAATCTCAACTTCCAGAATCTCATCTGCTTCTTTTATAAAATCCCATATAGCTTGTCTAGTGGGAAACAAACCGGGATAGATTTCGACATTTTCCGGTAGAATTTTCCCTAGTTTTTGTATGATCTCTCCACTAGATGGTGTATCTGACTCGGTACTCACTAGTATGATGCCAGACCCGCTTCGATAGGAGAGTTCTCCAGAGTATACCCTCTTCACGGACTTATCAAAGGGATTCGTCGTTTCGTATTTGAATTGAGCTTCGAGAATTCGCTGATCACTATATGGATATTCTTCGATTAAGGGTTCAACATCGATTACCTCAACCGAGGTAATCGATAGTTGTCCGCTCGACAAGCCCGGTAGGGATGACTCCCACTGAGAGATATCCGAGCTAGCTTTACGGACACTGACCATATCTACGTATTACAGTAGGGATATATGGGTCTTTTTACCTCACCATCATATTCCGACGTTCCACTCAGACGGCGGTTCATCACGCAAGTTCGCAAAGCGACGCAGTAGTGTATCCGGGATCGTATCGATCCTCACTCCTTGGTTGATACACTCTTCGTAGATACCTTCGAAAAACTCGAAGGGAGGATACTTGTCCACAGGATCGAGGGACTCCCAGTGTTCATACAGCTCAACTAATTCCTTGACGAATTTTATCGCGAGGGCTATGCGAAGCGTATCGTTCGTGGTCTCACTGATCGCTCCCTTCGACGCCTTCACGTGTATCTTCGTTTTTTCTATTTTAGCGGCTATCTGTACCCCGTCCATCGTAAAGAAGCCCTCAAGCATCGAGACGCTCTTCTGCCGGAGGATTCCAATAAGAAGAGGGGTTGACTGTCCCAAATTTTGTGAATCGCTAACGATGTTGCTGCGACCAAAGTAGTCCTCACGGCCTTTCGCTTCCGAGTCGGTCAACTTCCTGATTCCAAGCCCCGAAGCAAGATCGTCACCGGTGCGATATTTATAAAAGAGCCACAGCAGAAAGTCCGCGTCAAATTGAATTTCTCGAAGTAGGACTCCAGTAGAGAGGACTCGCTGTAGCCGTTCCTTTGCCGACTCCATTTCGCCCTTTTGGCCCCGCAACGCAATGAATTCCGGATGTACCCAGTACGCATCTACATTGTTGATAGTCGGTATATGAACTATTCTACGTTCGCCATCAACCTCAGCTTCTTTTTCGATGAAGTCTTCGTGCTGGTAGCGGATTCCGAGTAAGTTGTCGGCGATTGCTTCCAATTCTTCGTCAACATCCTCGTCGTCGCGTATATAATCGCGAATGCTCAGTAGTTCAAATCCGTCTCCAGGTTGACTGAATGACCCGGGCTCAAACTCAGGTAGATCATCGTGGATCTCGGATTCGACAGTAGTCACCGAGTCGTCTGAATAGATGTTAGAGTCGTCTTCAAACTCTAGAACGGAATTGAATATCAGGTACCCGCTATAGCTAAATTCGTTTTCCTCTGGCATGGATTATTATTCGAGTTGATGTGTCTGTATGGTATAAATTTTATCCATCTTATTATTTGTTCAGGTGTAGAATCTCGTCAATAACGTACTCCGCGAAATCAGTTGATTCGTAATTACTCGGCTGGTATACGTCGATATATCCACTTTCAGTCAGACTCACTTTCACCTTCTCTTCTCCCCTCCGGTGGTTTACCCCTACTTGATTCTTATTCGAGGTTTTTAGCGTGTTTCCAATGTGAGCGTCGCTAAGTACATTTTCACCGTATACTACGCCCTTTTCTGCTTCGCTACCAACTCCATAGAACCCGACCTGCCAAGGTGTACTCTCACTGTGTTCCGACAGGAACTCAGCCAAGTCGAACTCTGCCCTCTCAACGGACTCTAGTCCGACAATGTCTCTCAGCATGTCGAAGAGGAATACGCCGGAGCCACTGTCGACTACTACAAATTCTCCGGGTACAAAGACGAACTCCGTATATTTCGTCTGACGTTGACCCTCTTCGACAACTGTGATCTCCCCTTGATCAGTAATTTGTACGGTTTCCTCTTGAACAATGGATTGAACAGCTGCGCGGCCAGTTTGGACTGTGAATCCACTCCCCACGTTATTGTGAGTTTGCGTTACTTCGATACACTCGGTTAGTGGTGTACCATCCTGCTCAACCGTTCGATGGTAAGATTCCACCTGCCGCGGCTCACCCTCAACAATGCCGATTACTCCTGACTTCATGATAGTTGGATAAAACGACCCGGATGAAAAACTCTAGCTATTCGGAAATAGGTCAGTACATTCTTCACAACTATCTACTCTGGGGAGGCACCTCGCTAAATCAAATTGAAAAACATCTTGCTCACTCGTTTCACTTTCACCACACTTGTGATCAACTTATTTCGTCGGATTTCATAGATCCCGGTATATGAGTTTCATAGCCCTCCTTGACGGCGAAAAAGCGATTTCACCGTTCGAGGTTGATCAGCCAGATCCCAATCTCAACTGTGTTGAGTGCGAAGGGCCAATGTACGTCGTTGTTGAACACACACGGAACAACGGAGCGCTCGTCTCTCGCCACTTCAGACATAATCCCGGCGTCGACGACAGCAACTGTAACCTCAGCGGCGAGAGCGACATCCACGAGAAACGAAAGACAATCGCGCTCTCAAAAGCGCTTGTTGAGTTCGAGGGGAACTGCGCTGAGTGGGGAGTTGAAGAGCAGATCGGGTCCAAGCGGGCAGACTCCTTTGTCCGGTTCGAGGAGCCGCATCCGAAGTACGGTCACGGACTGGCAATCGAGTACCAACACAAGAACATCTCCAAGAACCGCGACGAGTCAACCCAGAACTACCTCGACGAGGGATTCACCACTGTCTGGCTCTGGGACGGTCAGTTCACGAGTGACGATGATGTCGATCTCTTCGAGGGCGAAGTCGTCCCCGTGTGGCCCACCGCAGTCCCAGACCGTTCTGAGTGGGGGCCGACAGACGAATTCGAGTTCGATATGTTCCCGCTCCGCTCATGGACCACTTCTGGCGAGGACAGTTCTCCGGGATTCAGCTCCTACTTGAAACCAGATCGCATTACTCGCCATCGCCAAACGGCTCGGGACGTTTGGGACTTTGAGTTCCCTGATTCGCCTTCGATATTGGTTCGTCTCCCGGACGAGTGGTACGACCGCTATATCCGCGAGCTTTGGGACACCGCACCGTGGGACCTCCGGTTCGACGATCCCGGCTCGTACGGCTTGGAGAGATGGATCGCTAGCGCAAGCGACGAGCAACCGGAAGTAGCAATTTCGGTGATTCTTCCTCCCGAGTATTATCAAGAATTGGCCACTGACCTCCGGCGTTCCGTTCCATGGGAGCAGTTCTTCTCCGGTACGGTTTTCGAGAACAACGACTCTCTCCGTCACCCCCGATCCGGTGTCACGGGTGCCGATTCGAGACCGGACGTTACAGGGTCGCTCCCATTTGTGGATTGGTTAATCGATACAAAGAGAGTGATCAGGCTGAAAGATCGGTCGAGCAGCTATCGTCTGGTTTCTCTCGATGACGCCGATCCCGACGACTACTATCGGTACCTTCTCCCTCACGAGTTGGCTCTCAAAACGGATTATGGAGGACCAGAACCTCCGCCGGGCACATTTGATGATGTTCAGTGTCGGAACTGTGGCAGGTACTGGTATGTTGGTGAAGAGCGGCTAGAGTGTCAAAAATGTGGCTCAGACGTTGATTGGGACTGGAACATGAGAACGGGCCGAATTGGTTCTGTGCCAGACTATGTAGAGTAGAATCTATTCCTCGGTGAATTCCCACTCCAGCGTATCAGGGTCAACCCGCACTACACCGACCTTCGCCGTTTCATCCATCACAGCGATATCGATTTGATCTCGAACGTGCGACTCGACGGAGAGCTCTTCGAGTCGCCACTCTTGCGTATCTAACTCCGGCGGAATATCGTCTCCAGACACGACGTTCACCGATCGAAGTGTCCCATACCGTTCTGACGTGACCTCCACTTCGACAGGGAATTCAACGAGGTCACCGCTCATACGTCGACTTCACCGCCCCACGATATGAAATTTGCTCAGGAAGATCCGGCATCGTGACGAGCGTCTCCCGGACGAGTCGCCTCTCTAACGGTTCTCCCAGTACCAACGATTAAATACGGTTGAGCGGCACTCTCCGATAGATGAGTCAGCAGGACCTGACCTACGTCGATCTGTTCGCGGGAGCGGGCGGACTCTCCGTCGGCCTCGAACGCGCCGGCTTCGAGCTCGTCCACGCCGTCGAGGTCGACGACGACGCCCGCGCCTCGTTCGCGAACAATCGCGAGGGTCTGGAGCCGGCGGAGCTGACGCAGGACATCCGCGAGGTCGACAACCAAGATGTCACCGAGGTCGTCGGCCGCGACACCGTCGACCTCGTCGCCGGCGGTCCGCCCTGTCAGGGATTCTCCGAGGTGGTCAGTCCCGACGGGAGCGACGACCGGAACCACCTCTTCGTGAACTTCATCTCGTGGGTGAACGAGCTCGACCCGAAGGCGGCGCTGTTCGAGAACGTCCGTGGGATGCAAAACACCGCCGACGGGAAGTTTCTCGACGCCGTCGAGGAGTCGTTCGGCGAGATGGGCTACGATGTCAGCTACCGCGTCGTAAAGGCGTCCGACTTCGGCGTCCCGCAGCAGCGTCACCGCCTGCTGGTGCTCGCGACGAAGCGCTCGACGACCGAGTTCCCCTTCGACGGCTTCGAGTTAGACCCGATCGAGACCCCCGGCGTGATCGCCGGAATCGGCGACCTCCCCGAAGTCAGTCCCGGCGAGGAGAAGACCGAGTACGACGTCGAGCCGACGACGGTCATTCAGGATGACCTCCGCGGCGACAACACCGATCTCACCCACCACCAAGCCGCGAACCACACCGAGGACATGGTGGAGATGATTTCGCACATCTCTGACGGTGGAAACCGAACCGAGATCCCGGACGAGCTCCAGCCGTCCTCGGGCTACCACAACTCTTACTCTCGACTCGATTCGCGGGAGCCGGCCGTCGCGATCACCTCGAACATGTCGAAGCCCTCCAGCGCCCGGTGTATCCACCCGTTCCAGCATCGCGGGCTCACGCCGCGCGAGGGGGCGCGCTTACAGACGTTCCCCGACTGGTACCGCTTCGACGGCGGCCTCGTCTCGGTCCGGAAGCAGATCGGGAACGCGGTGCCGCCGTACCTCGCGGAGTCCGTCGGCTACTACCTCAAGCAGAGCGTCTACAGCCAGACGCTGACCGACGAGGAGCGAGAGCGCATCTACAAGCTCCGCTGTGGTGGGATGGACCTCGCCGAGTTCGAGGAGGAGAAGTCAGATATCGGCGGCCACGCGCAGCAGGTCACGCTTGACTTCGCTGACTGACAGGATTTGAATAGTTCTCTGGCAGATCCCAAAAACAACCTCGGAAGCGCCATCGGAATCAGTCCCAGTAGGGAACGTCTAGCGTGAGTTTTCCTCTGCGTAGTTTCTCCTTTTCCAATGCCAACATTTCTAAGCGTGTCTGTTAACTGGACAGTATACGCAGATGAGTAGATGGAGCGACGATCGTGCCGACCACGACGATGAAGCGATAGAGATGTTTTTACAGAGCCATTTCCCGGCCACCTATTTCGGGAATCAATCGGATCTGTCGGCATCCGACGGCTTTGACGATGGGATCTCAGACGCTGAGCGCAATGTGATTGATGCGCTCGTTTCTGAGGCGGGGACGCAGTTCGCATCTTCGAAAGGGACGCTAGGGCTCGCGATCGACTTTGTTGTCCTCGCCGAAGAACTGGCAAAGTACGACGACTGGCTGGCCGGTTTCAACCCTGACATCACTGTCGACGACATCCTCGACCGCTACGAGAGCACGGCGAAGTCGTCGCTGACACTGAAACGCGGTGACACTCGGGAAGGGATCCGAGCGTTCCACAACGAGCTGATCGAACTGTTCCGGGAGGACCTGAACCGAACCAACTTCCCGAGTTCGCCGGGACACCACACCGGCGAGTGGGAGCGGTACGACGACATGCTCGAACTCGCGTTCCGGCTCTCCCGCGACGGTCGCTTCGTCGCCGCACAGGAACTCTTCGACCTCGGGCTAGAGCGGTTGGAATCGAGCGAGTACGAACGGCGTGACCCGCCGTTCGAAGAGCCGTTCCTGAAGGTACTCCGAGACTACACACGCAAGGCCCCAAATGAACAGGGCGGATCGGCGTACCAGGCTCTCTGTTACGGGTACGTCAAAGCGGAGTGGCCGCACTTGTCTCTCCGCGCGAGTAAGGTCCGAACCGGCTCCTCGCGTCAGCAGCGGTACGGCGACATTGACGGGTACCACGGTCCCGACCTCATGATCTCGGTCGAGGTCAAGGACCGCGTTATCGATGAATCGAACGTCAGTGCCGAACTCGGCACGATGATGAAGGTCGCACAGAACACGACAGCGATCGCCATCGCGATCTGTACAGAGGTGAGTCCGGAAGCCCGCGAAACGCTCGAAGAAGCGGATGTCCGGGTCCTGGATGACGAGGACATCAGCCGACAGCTTCGATTCTGGGACTACCACAAGCAGAACCGAGCGCTTCACGGAATGGTTCACTTCTTCGCCAACATCGAGGAGAATCCAGACGGCGTTCAGCGACTCTTACGGTTCGTTGCGAGCATCGACCCGGACAACCGCGTCCTCGACCATCTCGCGGACTCGGACGTACAGATGGGGCTCGACGAAACATGAAGCGGCCAGAGGTCCGAGAGCGCTTCGTCAACCGCGATGCGGAGCTCCCCTACGGACTCGAAGTCTCGCAGGTCGTGAGCGCGATCGAGAGCTTCTACGAGTACTGGCACGAGGTGAATGAGTGGCACCTCGAACAAGGGTACGGACGGTTCCACGAGCAGTTCCGAGCGAACAACGCGATTGGTGGCTTCGTCAGTCACCGACTAACCACTCGTTTTGCGGAAGAGTCTCCGGACTTCGTCCTCAACCGTCTCGACGACGGATACCCGGACTTGCTCTACGATGGGACCGATCACGAATGGCCGGACAATTACGCAGTCAAGGATTCCGACAACGGTCCGGGCTTGGAAGTCAAAGCGTCGAAGGGGAACACGTTCTACGCACACCACAATGTCGAGGGGTGGCTCCTCGGAATCCACTATCGGATAAACGCGCGGAGCAAGTCCGCCACGGACGACGCCCCCGCCCCGAACGAGACGCCGCCTATCGATGTCACACAGGTCCTGTGCGCGAGCATGGACCACGAGGACTGGGAGTACCGCGACGCCGAGGGCTCGAACCGGACGAACACCAGCGAGCTAAAGGCGAAAGTCGGGCTTCACGAGATGCGGAAGAACCCGATCATCGAGATGGAGTCTGCGATTACCGGAGTGGGAGATCTCCTTCGAGAGTACAAACAGGCCCACGCTGAGTTCGACCCAGACTACTCGGTATAACCGAGTGGAAACGCTCAGAGCGCAGCAGTACGCGCTGTTAAAAGACGGATATCCTGCGGGCGATGCTACCAAAATTGCGAGGAATCAAAAGTGGGTTGGTGCGGATTTGAACCTCAGTCACTCCGCTCGCTAGCGCTCGCTCCGTTCCCTGCTTCAAATCCGCGGCACCATTTTGTCGACACGGACCGCTCGCTGTCGCTCGCGGTTGCGGTGTCGACAAAAATGGGTTGGGGCGGATTTGAACCGCCGGCCTCCTCCATGTCAAGGAGGTGTCATAACCGGACTAGACTACCAACCCGCAGGGGCTTACTGACGCGTCTCGTCGTATCCGGGGGACGTAATTGAACCTTTCGTTTCGGGGATCCGAGCGGGGTGAGTCACCACCCGCCGATCGGGCGACGGCGGGCCCCCGAAGCCGACGGCGCGCGAGGCTTTCGACCGTTTTTACCCGCTCGCCGACAGTCCGTTCGTATGGTCGACCTCGCCGCCCGCACGGACAGGCTCGACGCGTACCTCGACGAGCGCGGGCTCGAAGCGGTCTGGTTCGCTCGCCCCAACGGCTTCGCGTGGCTCACCGGCGGCGACAACGTCGTCGACGCCGACGCGCCGACCGGCGTCGCGGCCGCCGGCTACGACGGCGAACTCCGCGTCATCACCGACAACATCGAGGCGAACCGACTCGCCGACGAGGAGCTCCCGGACGCGTTCGCGGTCGAGTCGGTCCCGTGGTACGCCGGCTCGCTCGCCGAGGCGGTCGCCGAGCGCTCGCCCGCCCCCGCGGCCGCCGACTTCGACGTCCCCGGATTCGAGGATGTCGACGGCAGCCGGCTCCGACAGCCGCTTACCGACGACGATGTCGAGCGCTACCGCGAGCTGGGCCGCGAGGTCGCGGCCGCCGTCGAGACCGTCTGCCGGAACCTCGAACCGGAGGACCCCGAGTACGAGGTCGCGGCGGGCATCGATATCTCGCTCGCCTCCCGCGACGTGGACACGCCGGTCGTGCTCGTCGGCGGCGCGGACCGGGCGCAGGCGTTCCGCCATTACACGCCGACTGACGCCGCCCTCGGCGACTACGCGCTCGTGTCGGTCACCGCCGAGCGCGCGGGGCTGTACGCCTCGATGACGCGCACCGTCGCGTTCGACGCCCCCGACTGGTTCGAGGAGCGCCACCGCGCCGCGGCGCGCGTCGAGGCGACCGCGGTCCGCGCCACCGAGGCCGCCGCGTCCGGAGCGCTCTCGCGGGACGGCGGTACCGAGGACGCCGCCCCCGACACCGCCGGCGACGTCTTCGAGGCCATCCAAGCGGCGTACGACGCGGTCGGCTTCGCGGACGAGTGGGAGAACCACCACCAGGGCGGCGCCGCCGGATTCGCCGGCCGGGAGTGGTTCGCGACCCCGGACGGCGACGAGGCGGTCCGGCGGCCGATGGGCTACGCGTGGAATCCGACGGTTCAGGGCACGAAAAGCGAAGACACCCACCTCGTCACGTCCGATCTGACCGAACGGCTCACGAAGACGGGCCGATGGCCGACTCACGAGGTCGAACCGGTTGACGTCGCGGGGATCGAGGCCGAGCCCGTCGAGCTGGCGGCGCCGGTGATCCGGTAACGGGACGGACTCGGCGGAGGACGCGCCGCCGCCGCCCGAACGCCGCACCGCGCCGCGCGAACGCGGCGTCAGTAGACGTACTCGCTCTCGTCGATGCCGACGTAGTCCTTCTTCACCCGGCGCTTGTTCCACTTGTAGCCGAGCATGAGCTTCAGCGACTCCCAGCCGGAGCGGTACGGCTGCGAGAGGAGGCTGTCGCCGGTCTCGGCGGCGAGCATCGCGTCGGCCGCGCCGATGACCCGGTTCCAGTCGTCGGGCTCGTACTCCGCGACCATGTCAGCCATCGTCACGTTGCGGACGACCTCGTCCCCGATCGCCTCCTTCCAGCGACGGTTGTACGCGGCCAGGTCACCCTCCGCGGCGAGTCCGCCGGCGATCGCGCCGGTGCGGACGGCGACGTGGTCGCCGCCCTCGTGGAACGCCGAGGTGGTGCCCATCGCGCCGCCCGCCACGGCGATGCCGGCGTCCACCGGCGAATCGATCGGCCGGGTCGACGAGATCGGATACGTCTCCGTCCCGTTCCGCTTCCCGGCGTCCTCGACGAGCGGGAACTCCTCCTCGACGTCGTACTCGTCGCCGTACTGCCACTCCAACAGCCGGCGGATGTACTCGCCGCCCTGCGGGATCGACTCGTCGTCCTCGCGGAGCAGCGCGTACTCCGAGGCGTCGACCTCGTCGATGTCGAGGTCGATCGGCATCGTCAGCCCGATCCGACAGACGCGGTCCGCGTTCGGGAAGATCCACGGGTACGCGGTCTCGCCCGGCATCACGCCCCACCAGAAGACGATGGCGTCGTTGACCGCCTCGAACACGTCCTCGGGGACGCGCCGGTACTCCTGGTAGGCGATGTGGTTCGCGGTGCGGGAGGCCAGCCGCTCGGAGGCCTGCGCGTCCGCGGGGAGGTACTCGTCGAGGACCCGGTTCGTCACGGTGCGCTGCGGGCCGTCGGCGAGGACGACGAAGTCGGCGCCGACGGTCCCCCCGTCGGCGAGTTCGAGCGTGTGACGCGGCTCGTCGTCGCCGCCCGGGGCCACCGAGAGGTCGGTGTCGACCCCGCGGACGGACGTCCCGACGCGGTACTCGGCGCCGGCGTCCTCTGCGCGCTCGCGGAGCCAGTCGTCGAAGCGCGCGCGCTGGAAGGTGTACCCGAACTTGTCGTACGAGGAGTCGATGCCGGTGGTGGTGAGCGTCGCGGCCTCGTCGGGGCCGCGGAACTCCGCGCGGTTCAGCTCGCGCTGGACGACCCCGTCGTCGAACTCGTCGGGGTGGATCCCCATGATGTCCACCCAGTAGTCCAGTATTCCGGCCGCGTCGGTCGAGTCCGGACCGAGGCCGTCGCGGTCGGCCCGCGGGACGCCCTTCTCGATGACCAGCGCGTCCGCCCCGCCGGTCGCCGCCGCGTGCGCCGCGGACGACCCGGCCGGCCCGCCGCCCACGATCGCGACGTCTACGCGTTCCATACCCCGTGAGGTTGCCGTCCGGCTATTAAATTCACGGTCCCGATGCGGACCGACATCGGGAATCGCCCCGAGGCTCCTCGGCGCCAACTCGTCTTCGGAATACTGGTGGACAATTGATCACGTTCGATGATTACCGGAGAGAGTGGCGGAGAGACACGTTTTTACACGGTTGAGGATCTCTCTCCGACACCAATGGCACGCGAGACATGGGCGACGCGGATGGGGTTCATCCTCGCCGCGGTCGGCAGCGCGGTCGGGCTCGGGAACGTCTGGCGGTTCCCGTTCATCACCGGCCAGTACGGCGGATCGTCGTTTCTGATCACCTATCTGGCGTTCGTCGCGCTGATCGGGTTCCCGGCGATCCTCGTCGAGTTCGTCATCGGCCGGCGGACCGACCGGAACCCCGTCGGCGCGCTGCGCGAGCTGGGCAGCGGCGTCTGGTCGTCCGCCGGGTGGCTGTTCGTCGTCACCGGGTTCATCATCCTCTCGTACTACAGCGTCGTCGCGGGCTGGTTCCTCCGCTACACGCTCATCGGGATCACGGAGGGGTTCACCGTCGCCGACCCGGCGGCCGCGGACGCGCTGTACGAGTCGGTGTCGACCGGCCTCGACACGCTCGTCTTCCACGCCCTGTTCATGCTGCTCGTCGTCGGTATCATCGCCGCGGGCGTCCGGCGCGGGATCGAACTGAGCGTGAAGGTGATGATCCCCGCCATCCTGGTCCTGCTCGTCGGCCTCGCTGCGTACGGCTTCACGCTCGACGGGGCGAGCGCGGCATACAGCTACTACCTCTCGCCCGACTTCGGCACGATCGCCGCGAACTGGACGGAGATCCTGCCGGCCGCGGCCGGGCAGGCGTTCTTCACTCTCTCGCTCGGGATGGGCGTGATGATCACCTACGCCTCCTACCTCGACGAGGACCGGAACCTCGCGGCCGACGCCGGGATCATCGCGACGCTCGACACGCTCGTCGCGGTCCTCGTCGGCTTCGTCGTCTTCCCCGTCCTCTTCTCGGTCGGCATCGAGCCGGGGACCGGCGGTCCCGGCGCGATATTCGTCAGTCTCACCGCGGCGTTTGCGGGGATCCCCGGCGGCCGAATCCTCGGAACCGTCTTCTTCGGCATGGTCGGGATCGCCGCGCTCTCCTCGGCGATCAGCATCCTCGAAGTGCTCGTCTCCTACCTCATGGACGAGATCGGCGTCGCTCGCGTACCGGCCGCGGCCGCAGTGGGCGCCGCGGTGTTCCTGCTCGGGGTGCCGGTCACAATTGACACGATCTTCCTCGGGCTGTACGACGGGCTCGCGTACGGTATCCTGCTCGTCCTCGGCTCGCTGCTGCTCGCGCTGTTCGTCGGCTGGGTCATCCCCGATATCGGCCGCGAGGAGCTCCGGAAAGGAATCGCGGACGTCGGCGGCCTCGATGTCGCGTGGATCTGGGTCGTTCGGCTCCCGGTCGCTATCGTCATTCTCGTCTCGTTACTCCTCGGGGTCGCCGACTACGTCGAGTTCCTCACCGTCGACTTCGCAGGCTGGCTGGCGGCGCGGTAGGAGCCGGCCGCGGCAACGCCTCGGCCGGAGCGGAAACGCGACTCAAAGGAACTCGATGACGACGTCGGCGACGACGCCGACGGCGTCCGCGGCTGCCGACCTGACCCGACCGAGCGGCCCCGACTCGGCGTCGTCGTCCGCGTCGCTGTCGGGGTCTTCGGTCGGACCTCCGTCCGGGTCGCCGGGATCGAGGCGGTCGGTCATCGTCCGTCGGGGCGGGACGGTCTCAGACGTGTTCCTCGCGCGGTTGGACCACGACGAAGCCGCCGGCGCCGTCGAATCGCATCTGGTAGCGCTCGCCCGACTCCTGACCGATCATGTCCGAGAGGCTGCGGTTGACCTCCACGTCGGGCGAGGTGCCGCCCCACGCGACGGTCGCGCTCGGGTCGGTCGCCACCGGCGGTTCGAGGACGATCGGGTCGCCGTGAGTGGTGAGCGCGACGTAGCCGGGCCCTTCGAGATAGACGTTGCTGAAGCCGCCCGCGAGCGCGCCGGCGAGGCTGTCGATGGTGTTTATCTCGTAGGAGAGCGACTCCTCGAACGCGAGCACGTCCTCGCCGTTGACCGTGATCGACTCGCCGGCGCCGAGCTCGATCACCTGGACCTTCTTGCCGTCGTCGGCGAAGTAGACGTGGCCGTCGCCCTCGACGGCCATGATCGGCGTCCCCTCGCCGGTGGCGGCCTCCTTGAGGAAGCCGGTGATACCGCCCTCGGCGGAGGCCTTGCCGGTGAACGACACGTCGCCCGTGTACGCCACCATCGAGCCGGCCTTCGCCATCACGGTGCCGGCGACCTCGACGTCTAAGGTGTAGCTGTTCTCGCGCTGGAACGGTTCCGCGCTGTCGGTCGGTGCGTTCGCGGCGGTGAACTCGTCTAGGTTCATGGTGCGGGGACCGAACCGTTCGGTTCGGTTGTCTCGAACTTCCACGGTATCGGTTAAGAATCTACGGGAGACTCGGGAACGTCCGACACCGATCGGCCGCGCCGTGGTCGGTCAGTACACGACTACGGAGAGGTACAGCTGGCCGATCCCCGCGACGATCATCACGGCGCCCGCGATCCGCTTCAGCAGTCCCGCGTGGGCCATCACCCGGTTGGCGTTGCTGACGAGTCCGACGCCGGTCGCGACGGTAGTCGCGGCCATCAGGACGGCGACGGTGCCGGCGTAGACGGCGAGGACGAGCGCCGCCGTCTCCGACGGGAGCGCGATCGCGCGGGCGACGACGCCGAGGAACACCGGCGCGACGCAGCCCGCCCCGGCGAGCGCGTACCCCGCGCCGAAGACCCCGAAGCCGAGCACGCTCGACCGCCGCTCGGGCAGGGGAACCGATACCGACGGCATCCGGCCCGAGACCACGAGCAGCCCGAAGGCGATTAACAGCCCGCCGACGAGCGTCTCGAACACCGTGATGTTCGACAGCGTCGAGTAGCCGACTCGGACGGTCGCGCCCGCGAGCAGCGCGAACGTCGCCAGCACGCCGACCGCGGCCGCGACGCCGCGGGCCCCCGCGCCGAGTACCGACGCGGAGTCGGCGTCGACGGAGTTCACGTAGAAGCCGACGTACCCCGGGAGGAGCGGGTACGCGCACGGCGAGAAGAACGTCGTCACACCTGCGGTCACCGCGAACGGGATATTCGTGATCAGGGAAACATCGGTCATCGGACGAGTCGCCCCGTCATCAGTCGAGCGCCTGATCGATTCCAGCGACGATCTCATCGGCCGTGTGTGTCCCTGAATCTGCCCAGCGAATGCGCCCCGTCGCGTCTATAGCACGCGCGCTGGGGAACCCGTCGACACCCAGCCGCGTGAATAGTTCGAGCGAGGTATCAGCCGCGATGAGCCAGTCGCCGTCGTGTTTCTGCCACCAGTCGACGATCGTCTCTTCACTGACCACATCTCCAACATTCTGCGTCGTCACCGAGACGAACAGCACCTCGTCGCCGAGCCGGTCGTGTGCCTCGGCGAGGGCAGGCATCTGGTCGGCACAGGGACCACACCACGTCGCGAAGAAGTCGACGAACGTCGGCCGATCGGGCGCCGGGATCGTCACCTCGCCGTCGCGGCTGCCCGGGGCGTCGACCGTGTCGAGCGTCACCGGTTCGACCGGCTCGGGGGCGTCGCCGAGCGCGTCCGGTACCCCGCCTGTCGCGACAGCGCCCGCTCCGCCGAGGACCCCGACGCTCGCGAGTCCGGCCAGCAGGTGTCGGCGCCTCACGCCGTGACCACCCGCTGAACGTCGTCGACGAGCCGTTCGATGTCGGTGGCCGGCCCCCTCGGGTACGCGCGCTCGACGATTCCCTGTTTGTTCGCGAGGATGATGAGCCCGTAGTG
Source organism: Halorubrum trapanicum (assembly GCF_002355655.1). Lineage (NCBI taxonomy): Archaea > Methanobacteriati > Methanobacteriota > Halobacteria > Halobacteriales > Haloferacaceae > Halorubrum > Halorubrum trapanicum. The sequence continues at coordinate 2,497,347 of NZ_AP017569.1, forward strand.
CGGGAACCGGTACTCAAGGTTCTCGATGTCGTCGGCCGGCTGCTTCTCGATCACGAGCCCGAACTTCTCGTCGTGTATCTCCTGGGCCCGCTCGTAGGTCTCCGGGCGGAGGAAGTGCCAGTTGCCCGCGTCGAGGTCGACGCTCTGCTGGTCGGCGTACTCGCGGAGGGCCTCCTCGGTGTCGCGCTCGGGGTCGAACGTGGTGGGGAGGAACGCGACCTCGTCGCCGTACGGCTCCGGCCCGACGAACTCGCGAACCCGCAGCGGAAGGGACGGATATCCCGGGTTCCGTTCCGTCGGGTCGGCGGCGACCTCCTGCGCGCGCCGCAGCCGGAGGATGAGCGCCGGACAGACGCCGTCCGGACAGTTGGTGTAAAACGAGGTCCACAGCACCGCGCGTTCGCCCTCGAACTCCGAGACGGTGATCTCCTCGCCCGCGATCGGGTCGGGGACGGTGAAGTCGGGCATCTCGTCGCCGTAGCTCGGGTGAGACGCCTCGCTCAGGTCGATCTCCGGCGGGCCGAGGATCGTTCCCTCGGCGCCGGACTCGCCGAGGACGCCGGCGCAGCCGGCCGTGGCGGTCGTTCCGGCGGCGGCTCCGGTGGCGGCGAGCGTGCGGAGGAAGCGGCGGCGGTCCATATCGTTGTCCGACCTACGTGGTCGCTCGTAAATGAACCCCGCGGCTGGTGGCGCGCAGTGAACACGACCGGGAGCGTTCGAACATCGACCGTAGCGGCCAGAGACGAGGCGGTATTCGGGGTTTCTCGGATAGACGAACGTCCGGAACCTCCGTGGTACCGTGACCCTCGCAAGGGTTATCCCCGAACGGGCTGTACGTTTATTCGCAATGGCAAACGGTAAGGTTGATTTCTTCAACGACACTGGCGGCTACGGTTTCATCTCGACTGACGACGGCGACCTCGACGACGACGAAGACGTGTTCTTCCACATGGAAGACGTCGGCGGCCCGGACCTCGAGGAGGGTCAGGAAGTGGAATTCGACATCGAATCGTCCCCCAAGGGACCGCGCGCGACGAACCTCGTCCGCAACTAATCTCTGAATCGCGGACGACGCGTCCGCACGCACTACCGGATTTCGGCCGTCGCTCGACGCGATCGACGCCTATCTCCGCTTCTTTCACACTTATCACACACCGACGAGCGGCGGCCGTGCTCCCGCGGCCGACCGCCGTTCGCCGACGAGCGACGCGATCGACCCTTTAAATACGAGCGCGGGCGAAGCCTCTCCAGTGAGCGACCCGATTCCGACCGGCTGTCGCCCGGTCGACGAGCTGTTGGGCGGCGGCTTCGAGCGCGGCGTCGTCACGCAGGTGTACGGGCCGCCGGCGGCGGGGAAGACGAACCTCGCGCTCGCCGCGGCGGTCGAGGTCGCGGGCGGCGGCGACCGCGCGCTCTACATCGACACGGAGGGGCTCTCGATCGACCGGTTCGAGCAGATGGCCGAGGGGCGGCTCGACCGCGGCGACGCCGACGACTCCCTCGAAGCGCTCGCCTCGCGGCTCGTCATCTCGGAGGCGTACGACTTCGACGACCAGCGCGAGGCGGTCCGCGACGCGGAGGAACTCGCCGAGGAGGTCGAGCTGATCGTGTTAGACTCCGCGACGGGCTTCTACCGACTGGAGCGCGCCGGCGACACCGAGGGCGGCGAGTCGCTCCGCAAGGTCGCCAAGCAGGTGACGCACCTGCTCTCTCTCGCCCGGCGCCACGACGTCGCCGTCGTGATCACGAACCAGGTGTTCACGGACCCCGAGGGCGACCGCGACCGCGCGCTCGGCGGCAACACCCTCAACCACTGGACCGGCGCGATCGTCCGCGTCGACCGGTTCCGCGGCGGGAACCGTCGGGCGACTCTGGAAAAACACCGCTCGAAGCCCGCGGGCGACACCGCGACGTTCCGGATCGTCGGCGACGGGCTCGCCGAGGGAAGCGACGCCTGAACGTCCCGGGGAACGGAGCGAAGCGGACGGTGAAGGGGGCGGAGACGAGGACCGAAATCCTTGCGGCGAAGCGAACGAGACCAGTCGAGTGCGAGGCGACGGTCGCGCCCGGTCCGGCGGGCGCCTACCGGCTCACAGCTCGCCGAGCTTGCGGAGGAGCTGGCCGCGGTACTCCTCGTCGGCGTTGACGCCCTTGATCTCGAGGACGTTCCGCTCTAACTTGTCGAGCGCGACGTGGAAGGCGTGCTCGGCGCCGTACCCCTCGCCGGAGCCGCCGACCTGGCCCTCGTTGGTGCGGAGGCGGATCTGACACTGGATCAGGGGCGTGCCGCGGAGCTTCTCCTTGTGGGCGTGGAGCCGGACGTGCGCGTGGATGACGTGCATGTCCGCGTACTTGTCCGCGACCTGCTCGATGGACTCGACGATGTGCTCGCGGGAGGTCGTGTCCAGCAGGTCGACGTTGGTGATCTGGACGTCCATCGAGTCCTCCTCGGTGAACGTGAGCGCGCGCAGCACGTCGGTCTTCGTCACCATCCCGGCGACGGTGTCCGCACCCTCGGGGGTGACGACCAGACCGGACACCTCGTTGTCGAACATGCGCCCGACGACCGTCTGGGCCGTCTCGTCGTGCGCTGCCGTGACGACGGGGCTCGACATGATGTCGTAGACGGGGATGTCGAGCATGCGGTCGATGTCGCCGGCGCGGTCGCCGCTGCCCTGCCGCTCCTGGTCGCGGACGACGAACTCCACGATGTCGTTCGTGGTGACGACGCCGACGAGGTCGCCGTCGTCGTCGAGCACGGGGAGGCGGGAGACGCCGTTCTCCCGGAGGCGGTTGATCGCGCGGCCGACGCTCTCCGTCTCGCCGATGCCGATCACGTCCTCGGTGGCGATCTGGCCGACGGTGATCGCGTCGAGGCTGTCGAGGACGGCCTCTAAGATCTGGTCGACCGTGACGATGCCGAAGAGCTTCTCGCCCTCGTAGACGGGGGCGATCTTCACGTCGCCCTCGACGAGGAGCCGGGCGGTCTCGCGGACGTCCTCGTGGCGGTCGACGGAGGGCGCCGGCTTCATCACCGCCGACACCTTCGTGTCGTCCTCCATGCGCGAGCGCATGAGCTGCTTCTCGCCGACGACGCCGGCGTACTCGCCGTCCTCGACGACGACGATCCCTTTGGGGTTCTCTCGCTCGAAGATAGAACGGACCTTGGCGAGCCGCTCGTCGACGTCGACCTCGACGTACTCCGGCACTGCGATATCAGAGATGTTCATGGTCCAGTCCGAACGTTCGACGGGCCGGGTATTGAAAGTGCGGGGGTCGTCGCGCCCGCCGGCGAGTCTCGTCCGACCGCCGAAATCCGCCTGAAGGTATTTGAGCGTCGCCGACGAAATCTGAGCGTGAAGCTCTCGACCGCGCTGATCGCCGTCGGCGTCGCGCTGATCGTGATCCCGCTCCCCGTTCCGATCCCCTTCGTCGGCGTGATCGCCGGCACGCTCGCGCTGCTGGCCGGGCTCTTCCTCCGGCTGTTCGGGGTGTGAAACCTTTTTGCCCGTTACCGTCACAGAGGAAGGCGTGTACGACGCCGTCGTCCTCGACAACGACGGGGTGTTGGTCGGGCGGACGCCGTTCGACACGCTCCGCGAGGCCGCCTGGGACGCGTTCGTGAGCCTCGGCGTCGAGGACCCGGACCTCGCCCACGTCGACGACGTCGCCGTCGGCGTCGACCCCGCGACCCTGACGGACATCTGCGAGCGCTACGGCGTCGATCCGACGGAGTTCTGGCGGGTCAGGGACGAGACCGCGGCCGCGGCGCAGATCGACGCCGCCCGGAAGGGCCAGAAGACGCCGTACGACGACGTCGACGCGTTGCGCGCGCTGGACGCCTCGCTCGGCGTCGTCTCGTCGAACCAGCAGGCGACCGTCGACGCGCTCCTCGACCACTTCGGGCTGGCGGGCCGCTTCGAGGTCGCGTACGGCCGCGAGCCCTCGGTGGCCAGCCTCTCGCGGAAGAAGCCCTCCCCGTACTACATCGAGCGCGCCCTCGAAGACCTCGGCGCCGAGACGGCGCTGTTCGTCGGGGACAACGAGTCGGACGTCCGCGCGGCCGACAACGCCGGCATCGACTCGGCGTTCATCCGCCGTCCCCACCGGCGGTCGACGGAGCTCTCCTGTCACCCGACCTACGAGATCGACGACCTCCACGACCTCGTGAGCATCTGCGGGCGGGCCCCCGGGTCGGACGACTCGGCCTGAGGGCGCCCGCCGTCGCGGCCGACCGCGTCGACCGAAATTCTGAACTGCGGTGCCGCCGAGTCGACGGCCATGTCCGAGCCCTCCGCTCCCGTCGACGCCCGCCCACACGTCGACGAGACCGCCCTCGACGCCGCTGTCTCGCGGTATCGACGCGCAGAACGGGCCGCCAGTTGGGCCCTCGCGCTGGTCGCCGTGGGCGCGTTCCTCGCCGCGGTCGCGGCGTTCTCGCTCTGGCGCGGCGCGGCGGTCGCCCTCGTCCTCGCCGTCGCGCTCCGCGCCCCGGTTCTCCGCCGGAGCGGGGCGACCCGGCTCCGGACGGACGCGAGCCCCGAGGCGGTGATCGAGGCGTTCGCGTCGGCGACGCCGCCGGTCCTCGCCTTCCAGTGGGGGGTCGCCGACGAGGTACGCCCGGCCTCCGGGGACTCTGGGACGGCGTACGAACACCCGTCCCTCCTCGGACTCCGTACCTACTCGCTGGCCGTCGAAACCGAGAGCGACGCACCGGTGGACGCCTCCGCGCCGACAGATTCGTCCGCGTCGATCGACGCCTCCGCGCCGGCCGGCGCGAGCGCGGCCGACGGCGACCGGGCGGCGCGCTTCCTGATAGAGGGGGCGCTCGACGGTCGGCCGTGGGGCGCGTACGCGGTCGCGGTCCGCGAGGCCGGCGAGGGGTCGCCGGGCCGGACGGTCGTCGACGTCGAACTGCGCTCGCGGCGGCGGTTCGGGCTCCGCAGCGTCCCGCAGGCGCTGGTCGCCGAGCGCTACTACGCCGACGTGATGGGGGCACAGGGGTACGAGACCGTCGCGCGGGAGGTCTCGCTGACGGTGTGACTCACCGGACGAACTCCGTCTCCGGCGCGTCGACGACGGTGCGGGAGACGCGCTCGTCGTCGTCGATGCCGCGGAGATCGACCCCACGGAGCCGCAGCGCGACCGCCGCGTCCGCCCGCTCCTCGTCGTCGCGAGGCCGGAGAGCCTCCCGGTTTTCGTCGGCTTCGCCGTCCCCGTCCGCCTCCCCGTCGCCGTCGTACACGACCACCAGTTCCTCGGCCTCGAACGCGACGTGGTCGACGGCGTCGAGCGGGATCGCGACCCGTTGCCTGCGGGCGACCTCGACCGCGACCCCGCCGACCGCGGCGAGGAGACCGACGCCGGCGACGAGGATGTCACCGGCGCCGAGCGCGCCGACGTCGTTCCACAGCAGATTCGGGACCAGCCCGCCGAGCGCGAGCGCGGCGCCGACGCCCGACCAGCCGACCTCGCGGAGCGTCGGCGGGATCCGTCCGGCCGCGAGCGCCCGCGGAACGCCGCGGAGGGCGTCGGCGACCCCGCGCCGGACCCGGATCTCGTCGGGGGCGACCCGGACCCGACCGCCGACCGTCGCGAACGACCACGCGCCGGTGCGGCTCATCGGGGTCTCGCCGACTCCGGGCGGTCCGACGCGGAGGGATACCGAGCGGAACGTTTCGGCGCCATGGAGGGATATACGAGTTTTCGCCGCGAATCACTTAAATTCGCTCGCCGGGCGCGGCCGAGAGCGGCGGCGAAGCCGGGGGCTTTTGCCCGCCGGCGAGTCAGGGGGTATCATGGACTTGCCGCCCGTCGGCCTCGGAACGATGGGGATCGACGACCCCGATCCGGTCGCGACCGCGCTCTCGGTCGGCTACCGCCACCTCGACACCGCCCGGATCTACGGCAACGAGGCGGTCGTCGGCGAGGGGATCGCCGCCGCGCTGGCCGGGGAGGAGCTCGACCGCGAGGACGTGACCGTCGCGACGAAGCTGTGGACCGACGACCTCGCCGCCGACGCGGTCGCGCCCGCCGCCCGCGAGAGCGCGGACCGACTAGGGGTCGACGCGCTCGACCTGCTGTACGTCCACCGGCCTCGGGGCGACTACGACCCCGAGGCGACGCTTCCCGCCCTCGACCGGCTGGTCGACGAGGGGCTCGTCGGCGGGGTCGGCGTCTCGAACTTCGAGCTCGCGGACCTCGACCGCGCGGTCGACGTCCTCGGGCGGCCGCCTGCGGCCCACCAGACGGAGCTTCATCCGCTCTTTTATAAATCGGAACTGCTCGATCACGCCCGCGAACACGGCTATCTGGTCGTCGCCTACTCGCCGCTGGCCGGCGGGCGAGTGCGCGACGTGGATCCGGTCGTCGAGGTCGCAGACGCGCACGGGACGACGCCCGAGGCGGTCGCGATCGCGTGGGCGACCGCGAAGGAACCGGTTGTGACGATCCCGAAGGCGTCGACCGAGGAACACCTCCGAGCCAACCTCGCGGCGGCCGACCTCGAACTCACCGACGCGGAGGTCGCCGCGATCGACGCGGTCGAGCGCGAAGAAGAGCTGTTCCCGGAGTAGACGATCCGCATTCTTGGATCAGATTGGGAATAAACTGCGCTCGATCACCACGATCCCGCGTCATTTTTATCGCGGGGGCGACGACGGTCGCACATGACAGAGATCATCGACGGGGAGGCGGTCGCGGCCGACGTGCGGGACGCGGTCGCCGACGAGGTGGCGCGGCTGTCCGACGCCGGCGTCGAGCCGGGGCTCGCCACGGTGCTGATGAGCGACGACCCGGCCAGCGAGACGTACGTCTCGATGAAGCAGCGCGACTGCGAGGAGGTCGGCATCGAGAGCTTCCACGTCGAGATCGACGCCGACGCGCCCGCGAGCGAGCTGTACGAGACCATCGACGACCTCAACGACCGCGACGACGTCCACGGAATCCTCGTCCAGCTTCCCCTCCCGGACCACGTCGACAAGCGGACGGTCCTCCGGCGGATCGACCCCGAGAAGGACGTGGACGGCTTCCACCCGGAGAACGTCGGCCGCCTCGTCGCGGGCGACGCCCGATTTAAACCCTGTACGCCGCACGGCGTCCAGAAGCTCCTCGACGCCTACGACGTGGAGACCGAGGGCGCGGACGCCGTCGTTGTCGGCCGCTCCGACATCGTCGGCAAGCCGATGGCGAACCTCCTGATCCAGAAGTCGCCGACGGGGAACGCGACGACGACGGTCTGTCACTCCCGGACGGAGGACCTGGAGGCGAAGCTGGCGGGCGCCGATATTGTCGTTGCGGCTGCCGGCATCCCGGAGTTCGTCGACGGCTCGATGCTGAAGGCGGGCGCGACCGTGATCGACGTGGGGATAAATCGGGTGGACGCGGACACGGAGAAGGGGTACGAGCTGGTGGGCGACGTGGAGTACGAGTCGGCGAGCGAGGTCGCCGGGGCGATTACGCCCGTGCCCGGTGGGGTCGGGCCGATGACGCGCGCGATGCTCCTTTATAATACGGTGAAGGCGGCCGGCCTCCAGCGCGACGTTGATGTTGAGTTGGACTGAGACCGAGAGACTGCGGACTCGACCGGTTCTCTCGGTTGCTTTTATAAATGGTTGAATGGTCCTTTATAAATAACCGATAGCGGATCGGCGACGGACACCGCCAAAGCCCCAGCGGGCAGGGCGGCGCACGCTCGTTGCGCTCCTCGTCACTCACTTCGTTCGTTCCTGCGGTGTCGCCGGCGGCTTCGCCGCCGGCTTTCCGTGGCGCGTAGCGCCACGCTACTTACGTCCCCTGCGCCGCCCTGCCCGCTGCCCCTTTGAGTCCCACCCAGCACCGCACAGCGACCGCGCCTCACACCTCCCCAACCTCGTCAGTCGCCTCCGCTTCGCTCCGGCGACTGACTCCCTCGCGCGGTCGGTTCGCGCCGCTCCGCGGCGCTCACCGGCGCACGCCACCGCACCGCGCGCTTATTTATAAATGATCGCGTGTCGTTGCCGCGGTCGCGGCCGTGGTCGGACCGCGTCAGTCGTCGTCGGCCGCGGCGGCGCGGTTCCGGATCTCGATCCGGTCCTCGATTTCGGGGTCGATGCCGTGTTCGCGGGCGTACGCTGCCAGCACCTCGTACTGGATGTCGGCCTCGTCGATCCGGTGGCGCTGGGCGAGCGTCGGGTACTCGTGTTCGGAGTGGAGCAGGTACTCCGAGACCGCGACCGTGTAGCGCGCGTCGGGGTCGATGGGCTCGCCGCCGACGGCCGCCTCCAGGATCAGCTCGGCGTCGTCGTCCCAGACGACGCGCGCGTTCGAGACGTGGCCGTGCCACCAGTCGTCCTCGCCGAAGTCCACGTCGGGCGCGGCCATCTCGCGGAACACGTCGTGGAGCTCCGCGCCGGTGACCGAGGCGAGCGCGACGGGTTCCTCGAACGGGATCAGCGAGATCAGGTCGGCCTTCGTCACGTCGCCCGCCCACGGGTCGCCCTGCCGGAGCCCGCCCGCGTTCGACAGTCCGACGTCGGCGTCGTGGACCCATCGGAACGCGTCCGCGACGAAGTTGCCGACGCGGCACTCCCCGCCGTGGACCACGTCGCCCGACCGCTCGATCGGCTCCTCGACGACGTCGACGGTCTCGTCGAGGTCGGCCGCGGCCATCCGCTCCGCGAGCGCGTCCGCGAGGTCGGGCGCGGGGTCGGCCCCGTCGGGCTCGTGGAGCGTCGCCGCCGGGGGGTCGGCGTCGAGGTCGATCTCGGCCACCGTCTCCCCGTTGACCCCCGGCCGGACGAGGCGGGTGCCGTCGACGAGGTCGTTCCGGCGGCTGTGGACGTGCCCGCCGAGGACCGCGTCGACGTCGAGCTCGCGCGCGAGGTCGTCGTCGCCCGCCCCGAGGTGCGAGAGGACGACGACGTGATCGAGGGGGTCTGTACCCATGTCTTCCTCCCCGCGCTCGGCGACCGCGGTCCGCATCTCGACGAGCGCGTCGCGGGCGGCCGACATGGGGTCGTCGAAGGAGAGGTCGGCTGCCATCGGGTTCAGCGAGTCCGTCGCGGGGTCGGTGACGCCGACGAACCCGACCGTCTCGCCGTCGACCTCGCGGGTCGCCCACGGGACGACGCCCTCGGCGCGGCCGAACGGCTCGCCGTCCTCGTCGCGGACGTTCGCGGAGACGAACGTCGCGGGGGAGTCGCCGACGAGGCCGCGGAGTGCGTCGGGCCCGTAGTCGAACTCGTGGTTGCCGAACGTGTCGAAGACGGTGTCGGTCGCCTCGTAGAAGTCGAGGACCTGCCTCCCGGTTGCGACCAGCGAAAGGACGCCCGGCGCGGTCGTGTCGCCCGTGCCGACGACCGCGGCGTCGGGGCCCGAGAGCGCCCGGATCCGGCCGGCGAGGCGGGCCGCTCGCTCGGGGGCGTCGAAGACGTTCTCGATGTCGGAGTAGTGAACGAGACGGACCATTCGTTGAGCGAAGGGAGGGGCGAGCCGGGCTTAAAAAGCGCGGAGTCGGTCCGCCGCTGCGGTCTCTCGGTCGTTACCCCGTGATCCCCGCTCGCACACCCGCACGACATTGAAAGCGCTTTTATGGATGTCCGGACTACGTCGCTTCACAGCCTCTGTGGGGTTGATGATGTGCCGTGCCGTTAGGGACCGACCACGGTACGGGCACGCGAGCCCGCACGGAGGACAGGTGAACAACATATGCCCGTTTACGTAGACTACGACACCCCGGCGGACCTCGCGGAGCGATCCCTCGAAGCGCTCGAGGTCGCCCGAGACACCGGCACAGTGAAGAAAGGAACCAACGAGACCACCAAGGCCGTCGAGCGCGGCAACGCCGATCTGGTCATCGTCGCCGAGGACGTCTCCCCCGAGGAGATCGTGATGCACCTCCCCGAGCTCGCCGAGGAGAAGGGGATCCCCGTCGCCTTCGTCGACACGCAGGACGAGGTCGGACAGGCCGCCGGCCTCGAGGTCGGCTCGGCCGCCGCCGCCGTCGTCGACGCCGGCGACGCCGCCGACGACGTCGAGGACATCGGCGAGAAGGTCGCGGAGCTCCGATAACCACCCATGAGCGCAGAAGAGGGCACCGGCGACTCGACGACCGCGGAGGTCATCGAGGTCGTCGGCAAGACCGGGATGCACGGCGAGGCCATGCAGGTCAAGTGCCGCATCCAGGAGGGATCGAACCAGGGCCGGATCATCACCCGGAACGTCCTGGGTCCCGTCCGCCTGGGCGACGTGCTCCAGCTGCGGGAGACCCAGCGCGACGCCGACTCCATCGGAGGCCGATAACCAATGGTCGAGACACGTACCTGCGACTACAGCGGTGAGGAGATCGAGCCCGGCACGGGCACGATGTTCGTCAAGAAGGACGGCACCGTCCTCCACTTCGTCGACTCGAAGGCGGAGAAGAACTACCTCCTCGGCCGCGAGGCGCGCGACGTCGAGTGGACCGAGGAGGGTCACCGAGCGGGAGGCGACGAGCAGTGAGCCACCACGACGAGCGCACCTTCGTGATGGTGAAGCCCGACGGCGTCCAGCGCGGTCTCATCGGCGAGATCGTCTCTCGCTTCGAGGACCGCGGGCTCAAGCTCGTCGCCGGGAAGTTCGTCCGGCTCGACGAGGAGCTCGCGAAAGAGCACTACGGCGAACACGAGGACAAACCGTTCTTCGACGGCCTGGTCGACTTCATCACCTCCGGCCCCGTCTTCGCGATGGTGTGGGAGGGCGCGGACGCGACCCGACAGGTCCGCGCGATGGTCGGCGAGACCGACCCGACGGAGTCGCCGCCAGGCACGATCCGCGGCGACTTCGGCCTCGACCTCGGCCACAACGTGATCCACGCGTCGGACCACGAGGACGAGGGCGCGAACGAGCGCGAGATCGACCTGTTCTTCGACGACGAGGAGCTCGTCGACTACGACCTCGACACCTCCGCGTGGGTGTACGAGGACGAAGACCACTGACGCGGCCGCTCTCGGAGTTTCTCACTTTTGGCTGCCGCCGCCCGCCGAGCCATCGCTCGGCCGACACACCGCGTTTCCGGTGAATCCCGCGCGGTAACTCGCCGCTGTCTCTCGGTTTCCGTGTGGAACCTACTTATAAATCGATCAGGAACGCCCCCGCCCTCTCAGGTGTCGATCGCGATCGCGGTCCCGTCGTCCGCGACCACGATCACCTCGTCGCCGCCGTCGCCCGTGACGTCGGCGAACAGGGGGCCGCCGTAGGCGACGACGTCGCCGGCGTCGCCCCGGGCGATCACCTCGCCGCTCTGGGTCATCGCGAGCACCCCGCCGGCCCGGTTGACTACCACCGGCGCGCGCTCGCCGTTCCCGTCGACGTCGGCCATGCGCGGCTCGTTGATCCGGGTCGACGCGCCGTACTGCTGTTTCCAGATCACCTCGCCGTCGGTGAGATCGACGGCCCACACGCTCCCGAGGCCCCCGACGTACACCCGGCCGGGGTCGGCGTCCCCCACGGCGATCGGGCGGTCCTGTAGCTTGACCTCGTACCGGTCCGACCCGTCGCTCGCCTCGATGGCCTCGATGTTCCCGTTCGCGCCGCCGAGCGCCAGCACCGGCCCGTCGCGGCTGTCCGCCGCGCTCCAGCTCAGGGGATTCACGTTCGGCTCGGTCGTCCAGCGCGTGTCGCCGCTCCCGTCGAGCATGTGGACCGTCGCGGGGTTCCCCGCGTCTGTCAGCACCGCCAGTCCGCCCCGCACGTCGGCGTCGGCGTCCGGCTCGACGACGAGCGGCCGGCGGTCGATCGCTCCCGACAGCGAAGCCTCGGCGACCGAATCTCCCTCGCCGTCGACGACGCGAACGCCCCCGTCCGTCGTGACCGCGGCGACCTCCCGGCTCCCGTCGCCGGTGAGGTCGCCGATGGCCGGTCGGAGCCCGGAGGGGCCGCCGAGGTCGACCGCGAACCGCTCCGTCCCGTCGGCCGCGTCGACGACGACGAGCTCGCCCGACGCCGTCGTGAGCGCGACCACCGGGTCGCCGCCGAGCGTGCCCGCGGTGAGGCCGCTGACGGCGACCGGACTCTCGCCGGACCCGTCGGAGTCGTTCCCGTCGGCGTCCTCCCCGCCGTCACCGGTGCCGCCCCCGCCGCCTCGCTCGGCGTCCGGCCCGGAGATCGGAACCGTCCACGGGGTCTCGTCCGTCCCGGCGACCGTCGCGGTGACGACCCGCGACCCGTTCTCGACCGCGGGCCGGAGGAGAAGCGGGTCGCCGTCGACGGTCGCGATCACGGCGCCGCTGCCGTCGTCGCCCGCCGCCGGCTCGGACTCCCACACGACCGTTGTCTCCGTCGTGGCGTCGTCGACGCCGACGAACGCGAACAGCGCCACGCCGACGCCGGTCGCGCCGCCGGCCAGCAGTATCAGCGTCGCGAACAGGACGCGTCGGTCCATTTGAACCCCCTTCGGGCGTCGCCGTGAAACGGTTGTCGGATGCGGACCCGACGGTCGTCGGACGCGGCCCCTCCGGTCCGCGGCGGTCGGGAGACGCGTTCGGGGTCGACTGCTACGGCTTCAACAGCGTCGCCACGTGGTCGGCGTGCGCCTCGCCGACGAGGTCGCGCAGCGCCGCGGGGTCGCGCTCGCCGTCGGCGTTCACCAGGTGGACGGCCCCGTCGCGGTCGCCGTAGACCCCGTGGAGGTCGTAGACGAACCCGTACACGGTCGCGTTCGCCGCCTCCTCGCTCTCGCGGGCGAACGCGACCTGCTCGTGGACGTTGTACTCGACGAGGCGGTCGCGGACCGAGGTATCGGCATGGCTGTCCGGATCCCTGTCGTCCGCGCCGTCGGCCGGGCCGCCGCCGTCCGTGCCGTCGCCGTTCGCGCCTTCACCGTTCGCGCCGTCGACCGCCTCACCGACGACGGCCGGGTCGTTCAGCCCCGCCTCGACGATCGGTAACAGCGCCTCGACGTCGGCGCGGACGCCGGGCTCGGGCGGGAACTCGCCGGTTCGGGCCGCCGTGAGCGCGGCGTCGACGGCGCCACACCCGGTGTGGCCGACCACGGCGATCACCTCGGTTCGGGTGTGTCGGAGCGGGTACGCGACGCTCCCGTCGAGGACGCGCTCGCCGTCGACGAGGGCGCTCACGCTGTTGCCGATGGCGCCGGAGGTGAAGAGGAATCCCGGCTCGTCGACGGCGAACATCCCCTCTTGGGAGACGCGCGAGTCGGAACAGCAGACGGAGACCACTCCGGGGCGCTGCCCGTCGCGGTGGCGGTCGAAGGAGCCGGACGGGAGCGCGGCGACGTGATCGTCGTTGCGGTCGAGGAGGTCGACGAGTATCCGGCGGTGCATACCGTCTCGACCGTCTCCGGGCACAAAAAACGCCGTGCGCGGGGACCGAACGCGGTCGCAGCCCGAACGACGGGACGGCCTCAGGCGACGAGTCCGACCGCGGCGACCAGGAATCCGACGACGAACACCGCGATGAGCGCGACCGTCGCGATCACGACCGCGGGCGCGAGCGCCTCCTCGTTGTCGTCGAGGGCGAAGTCTTCCATGTTCTGCATGTCCGAGCCCTCGTCACGGCGAGGTTTGAACGCTTCGACCGAGGCCGCGCTACTCCCCGAACCGCTCCGTCACTGGTCGATCCACACGTTGTTGTAGTCGCTCACGACCCGCGGATTGTACTGCGAGCGCGGGTGCGCGACGAAGTCCTCGACGTAGTCGCGGACGCCGATGGAGACGCGCAGGCTGTAGCTGGGGAGGTGGACCCGGTCTTCCAGCAGCGTCGGGATGATCGACTCGTACAGCTCGCGCCGCTCGTCGATGTCGCTGGCGCGCCGGGCCTCGATGATCTCGTCCATCAGCTCGTCGTTCTCGTAGTAGGTCCCGTTGGTGGCGCCGATCTGGCCGTCGTAGAACAGGTTGTACACGTACGAGTCCGGGTCGGGACCGCCGAGCCACCCCAGCGCGTACATGTTGTAGTCGTCCTCGTCCCCCGTGCTGTACGCGTCGAGGAAGGTACCCCAGTCGTAGCGGCGCACCTCCGCGTCGTAGCCGGCCTCGTTCAGACCGTTCGAGACCGAGATCCCGATCTGCTCCCGGAGGTCGTCCGGCGGCACGATGATCCGGAAGTTGTAGTCCTCCGGGACGCCCGCGTCGGCGAGCAGCTCGGCGGCGCGGTCGGGGTCGCGGTCGTGGGGAACGTCCGCCCAGTCGTCCACCGGGAAGTCCCACGAGTCCGCGACCGGGAGCGGCACCGGTCCGTAGTTGCGCTCGCCGGCCGGTTCGACGAAGTTCGAGACCGCCTGGTCCATCGAGACGGCGTAGTCGATCGCTTCGCGGACCTGCGGGTCCGCGGTCGGCCCCTCGTTACAGTTGAACGCGATGTAGTAGTAGGAGATACCGGGCTCCGACTGGAGCGACATGTTCTCCGCGCTCTGGACCGTCTGCCAGGTCTGCGGCGTGATCCCGTCCGCGACGTCCGACTGACCGGTCTCCAGCGAGACGACGCGAGTCGTGCTCTCCGCGACCGGTTCGAACCGGAGCCGGTCCAGGTGCGGGAGCGGGTCGCCCCAGTAGTCGTCCCACTTCTCCAGGTCGACGTAGTTGCCTTCCTTCCAATCGACGAACTCGAACGGTCCCGACCCGACCGGATCCTCGAGGTTGAACGCGTCCTTGTCCTCCTCGCGGACCGACTCGGGGACCACGTTCCGCGTCAGCGCGAGCGTGTAGAAGGGACCGTACCCGTACTGGAGGTCGATCTGGACGGTCCGGTCGTCGACGACCTCGATCGTGTCGATCATGTCGACGTCCGGCGCGTTGGCGGTCTCCTCCTCGACCGGCGCGAGCAGCGAGTACTTGACGTCCTCGGCTGTGACCGGGTCGCCGTTCTGGAACCGCGGCCCGTCGCGCAGCTCCACGACGTACCGCGTCCCGTCGCGCTCGACGGTCGGCTCCTCGCTGGCGAGGTGCGGGACCGGATTCGTCCGCTCGTCGTAGGCGTACAGCGGCTCGAACACCTGCGAACACACCTGCTGGGAGTAGATGTCGTTGACGACGATCGGGTCGAACTCGATCGGCGACACCTGCTGCGAGTACACCAGCTCGCCGCCGCTCACGGGCTCGTCTTCGTCCCCGCCACCGTCGTCGGTCGCGCTGCCGTCGCTTCCGCCGGTTCCGCTCCCGTCGGTTCCGTTTCCGTCGGAGCCGCGGCCGGCGCACCCGGCGATGGCCCCCGCCGTCACCCCCGCCGCGACGCCGCGGAGCACCCGCCGCCGCGACCTGTCGAGTTCACCTGACATGGCCTGCCGTTTCGCCCCGATATATAAATCAGCGCACACACGGGCAGCGTTCGACCCTACGCCGGACAACCGGAGACAATCGCCGCTACTTCGCCGTCGCCGACGTGTTTTTGTGCGTCGGGCGAGGCGGATACGCCAAGATGCCACGCGAACAGTACCAGACGAAACTGGAGGACCTCCGCGACGACGTCCTCTACATGAGCGAGGTGGTCGCCGAGCGGCTCCGCATGGGGCTCGACGCTCTCGAACGACAGGACGAGGAGTTAGGCGAGGAAGTGATCACCGGCGACGCCGAGATCAACGACCTGTACCTCGAACTGGAGGGCCAGTGTACGGACCTCATCGCGCTCCAGCAGCCGGTCGCCGGGGACCTGCGGTTCATCGCGGCGTCGTTCAAGATCATCACCGACCTCGAACGGATCGGGGACCTCGCGACGAACCTCGGAGAGTACGCCAAACAGGCCGACCGCGAGGTCTTCCCCGACGTCGACGTCCAGCGTATCGGCGACGACACGCTCGCGATGCTCCAGGAGGCGATGGACGCGTACGCGGAGTCGGACCCCGAGCGCTGTTACGCCGTCGCCGAGTCGGACGACGACCTCGACGCCGCCTGCGAGGCCGCGAGCGAGCTCGTCGTGCGCGACCTCATCGAGCGCGACGAGCTCCGCGAGGAGGAGGACGTGGAGGCGA
This sequence comes from Halorubrum trapanicum, assembly GCF_002355655.1. Classification (NCBI taxonomy): domain Archaea; kingdom Methanobacteriati; phylum Methanobacteriota; class Halobacteria; order Halobacteriales; family Haloferacaceae; genus Halorubrum; species Halorubrum trapanicum. The sequence continues at coordinate 2,513,290 of NZ_AP017569.1, forward strand.
CGATGCGGAACGTCTCGCGGCTCCTCCTCACGATCCGCGACCTCGAACGCGTCGGCGACCACGCGGTCAACATCGCGGCCCGGTCGCTGTACATGATCGAGAACGACGACGAGCTGCTGTACTGATCGGGGTCTGTACCGACCGGGGAGGATGGCTCACCCCGCCTGCGGGTCGCGCGGGACCTGTCACCGAGCGAGACGCTGTCCCCGTGTTATATTCCCCTGACCGCCGACGACGTACACATGGTTCTCGGAGCAATCGTCTCGTTCGTCGTCGCGCTGTTGGTCGGTGGACTGGGGATCTACGTCAGCGGGCGCGTCGTCGCGGGCGTCGACGACTATTCGCACGCGGTGGTCACGGCGCTGTTCGGCGCCCTCGCTTGGGCGATCGGATCGCTGATCCCGGTGATCGGGTCGGTGATCGCGCTGGTCGCGTGGGTGTGGGTCATAAAGTGGCGCTACCCCGGCGGCTGGACGGACGCGGCGATCATGGGGCTCGTCGCGTGGGCGGCCGCCCTGGTCGTCATCGCCGTCCTGAACGGTCTCCTCGGGCTCGACATCAGCGCGTTCGGCGTCCCCGGGGTCTGAGCGTCGGGTTCCGCTCCGTTCGCATCGATCCGCGCGGATCAGGTCGCGATCTCGAACCGAGCGCCGCCGGCCGCCTCGTCGGCGACGCGGACCTCCCAGCCGTGCGCGTCGACGATCCGCTCGACGATCGCCAGCCCGAAGCCGCTGCCGTCCTCCCGGGTCGTGTGGCCTTTCTCGAAGGCGCGCTCGCGCTCCGCGGGCGGAATTCCGGGGCCGTCGTCCTCGATGAACACGCCGCGGCCGTCGGGCAACACGCCGGCGGTGAGCGTGACGTCGCTGCCGCCGTGCTCGACGGCGTTGCGGATGATGTTCTCGAACGCCTGCGTGAGCCGCGCGGAGTCGCACGACAGCGGGACGGTGCCGGTGATCCGCAGCGTGCTCTCCGGCGCCCGGACGTTCTCGTAGCTCTTCTCGACGACCTCCCCGAACGGGACCTCCCGCCGATCGCCGAGCGTCTGTCCCTCCTTCGCGAGCGCCAGTAGCTCGTCGATGAGCGCGTCCATCCGCGCGACGGCGTCGAGCGCCGTGTCGACGCGCTCGTTCTCGACCTCCGACGCCGCCATGCTGAGGTTCCCGGCCGCAACGTTCAGCGGGTTCCGAAGGTCGTGCGAGACGGTCGCGGTAAACTCCTCCAACTGGTCGACCGTCTCGGTCAGCTCCCGCTCGTACAGCTTCCGGTCCGTGATATCGCGCGTCAGCCCGACGAGCGAGGTGACGTCGCCGTCCTCGTCGGTGATGGGCTTGCACCGCGACTCGACCCAGAGCCGCACCGCGTCCGACTTCTCGACCCGGTACTCGACGACCTGCGACGTCCCCTTCGAACACGACGCCATCGCCTGCCGGACGCGGTCGGCGTCGTCCTCGTGGACCCGGTCGAGGAACGTCGTCGGGTCCTCGCGGAGCTCCGCCGGCGACTGGCCGAATATCGCCTCGTGGCCGTCGTTGATGAAGCGCAGCTCGTCCCACGTCGGCGAGAAGACCCACCACACTTGGTCGGTCACGGCCGCGATCTCGCGGAGCCGCCTGTTCGTCCGGTCTCGCTCCCGCTGTGCCCGCCGGTGTTCGACGTAGGTGACGATCTTGCGCGCGAGCAGCGGCGCCTGGTTCTCGATGGTGTCTTGGATCACGTAGTCGGTGACTCCGGCCTCGATGCTCTCGCTCGCGACGGTCTCGGTCCCGGTGTTCGTGAACAGCAGGAAGGGAAGGTCCGGCCGCTCCTCGCGGACCCGCTTCAGAAACTCGACGCCCGTCACCTCGGGCATGTGGTGATCGCAGAGCACGCAGTCGATCGACGCTTCCGCCAGCAGCCGCTCCCCCTCGGCGGCGGAGTCCGCGGTCTCGATCCGGAGCCGGTCGCACTCGTCGCGTAGCCGCGTGGAAACCAGCTCTCGAAGCTGGTCGTCGTCGTTGACGTACAGCAGATCGATCGGAGGGCCGGGGTTCATGGCCCCGCTATCGGCGGCGATCAAAAAGTCGTTCCCCCACAAAAATCACGTCTGATACCTCGCGGCCGGGCCCGCGACCCGCCGGATCCAATCGGCGGCGGCGGCCGCCGTTCGGGCCTCGGCGCGCATCAGGCCGCGACCCACCACGCCACGGCGACCGCGACGCCGCCGAGGGTTGAGCTCAGGACGGCGTGTCGGCGGAGCCGGTCCCGGAGTTGGTGGCCGTCGGCGTCGTGGTCCGCGGCGTCGACCGGGCACGTCTCGCTCCCGGTGGTACACTCCGGCAGCAGATCGACGGCGACGTGAAGGAACACGCCGGCGGCGATGCCGAAAAGGAGCCCGCGAGGTCCGCTCTCCGGCGAAAGCCCGGCGATGCCGACCGGGAGGGCCACGATGCCGACCGCCGCGGCGGGCAACGACAGGGTGACGACGGACTGCCCCCGCTCGGCGAGGCGACGGGCCGCGGCGTACCCGGCGGGCGCTTTGTGCGAGACGAGCGCGACCCCGAGGACGGAGGTGAGCGAGGGCATCGCCGTGTATATCGCGCCGATGATCGCACCGGCCGAGAGCGCGTGAACCGTCAGCTCGGCCGTCGTTCGATCGACGGGTAGCTCCAGATGGGTGAACCGGTGGCCGACCGTGTGACCGGCGTACCCGCCCAGGAAGCCGACCGCTATGCCGAGGCTGCCGAGTCGACCGTGCTGGCCGAGCGCCTGTGGGATCAGGAAGAGCGCGGCGCTGGTCACCATCGCGCCGCTGGCCAGCCCGTACCCCCAGACCGGCTCCAAGGGGTGGCTGCTCCGCACCGCACGCGCTCCGAGCGGTGCGCCGACCGCCATCGCCGCGAACGCGGTCCAAGAGACCGCCACGAGCTTCCAATTAACCCCGTCGGCTATCGCCGCCACCGACAGGAGTACCAGTGCTGTCGGTCCGGCCGCTCCGACGGCTCGTTCCCGGCCGGCCGTCGATCGATCCGTCGCAGCTTGGGAGAGATGTTCTCCGGTCACTATTGTACAGTAATAACTAAACTGTCCGAATTAATAAAAACTTCGGGCACGTCTTCGGACCGGACGTGGACCTACGGCTACGAACCACGAAACCGGCCGTATCGGGGATTTAAACGGCAGGTTCTGCTGAAATCCCTTCGGAAGTGCTACACCCTGACCGGGCGTGGTCGGTACAGACGTACCGACGAGCGATTACGGGAGTAAGTGTAGTACATCGTGAGTGAGGTCGTTTATAAACCAGAGTGCGGTGTTGCTGTCGGCTGTTTATAAGTGATCGACGCTACTGCGGCGAGTGCCTCCAAAGCCCCAGCCGTCGAGGCGGGCGGACACTCGCTGTGCTCCTCGTCACTCGCGTCGCTCGTTCCTGCGGTGTCGCCGGCGGCTTCGCCGCCGGCTTTCCGTGGCGCGTAGCGCCACGCTACTTACGTCGCCTCCGCCCGCCTCGACGGCTGCCCCTTTGAGTCCCACCCCGCACCGCTCAGCACCACCGGAAGACGGTCCTGCTCGCTCACTCCGTTCGCTGCGCGGGCTGCGACTTCCGTACTCCCGCTCGCTCCCTCCGGTCGCTCACGGGACCGCAGCCTCACGCCTCCCCAGCCTCGCGGTTCGCGCTCTCCGAGCGCTCACCGCGTCCAGCGAGGGACCGAAGGTCCCTCTGGTAGCCGGCGCGTAGCGCCGGCGACCTCGCGGGCTGGCTCGCGGCCTCCGCTTCGCTCCGGCCGCTCGCAGGCGCAGCGAGGCGCGACGCGCCTCTGGCAGACGGCGGCGCAGCCGGCGGCGACGCCACCGCCGGCTATTTATAAACGGCGTCGGCGCCGCTGGCGACTATTTAAATATCGAATCGCTGCTACCGATCTGCGGAACTCACTCCCGAAACCGACCAAGAAGCACCATTCAGCGACCGGGTGTTTCATTCCAAGTTATATTTGAAGAACAGGGTTTCAACAGGGCCAAACGGCTCTAAAGTGTCGGAATCGGCGCGGGGGGTACCGGCGACGCACCCCCATTGAACGGGCTGTGACCTCAGTCGTCCGCCACGGCGGGGACCGTGCGCGGCTCCGCGTGCGCTTCGGCCGCCTCGGGCGTCGGCGCCCACGCCAGTTCCCCCTCGTAGTGGAAGGCGCGGTGGTCACGCGTCGGGTCGACCACCGTCAGCGAGAGCCAGTCGTTGTCCAAGAGCCCGGTCACCGCCTCGTTGTCGGCCAAGACCTCGGTGACGCGGTCGACCGGCGCGTGGACGACCGTGGAGAGGCGGAGCGGCTGGTGGTACGGGGTGTCGGCGTCGGCCATGAGCGACTGGAGCGGGAGGCCGGTCATCAGGTCGCCGCCGTTGCCCTGGTAGACGCCGACGTTGCCGACCGGATTCTGTGTCACCTTCGACCCACTGCCGTACGCCGCGTTGTCGACGGTCGAGAAGTAGTACTGCGCGTTGATCCACTGCGTGACGACCATCGGGCCGGTCAGGATCGCTTCGAGCGCGTCGCCGTCCGGGTCCGTCTCCCAGTCGTACGAGTGGAGGAAGGCGCGCCCGTCGAGGTCGAGGTCGCTCGTCAGCTCGCGGGGACCGACGACGAAGCCGGCGTTGCCCGCCAACCCCCACTCGGGGCGCGTCTCGGCCCAGTCGCCGGCGCGGCGCTCCGCCTCGCGGACGGCCGACCCTCCGGCCTCCTCCCCGGTGCGCTCGGCGGCGGCGCGCTCGCGGGCGGCGTCGAGGTCCGAACGCAGCCGTTCGAGGTCCGCGGCGTGCGACTCCGGCACGTCGCCGTCGTACAGCTCGATCTCGTCGGTCGTGGTGTTGTGTTCGGCGGCGAGGAAGACGGTGTCGTCGGGCACGTCGATCCCGCGCTCGCGCAGCCCCGCCTTCACCGCGGGGTCGTTACAGATCGCGGCGAGGGCGCGCGCGTTCGGGCCGCCCGGGTTGCCGGCGCAGGCACCGCAGTCGAGGCTGGAGTCGTAGGGGTTGTTCGCCGTCTCCGCCGCGTGGCCCGTGAAGACGACCAGGCGACCGAACGCCTCCCAGCCCATCAGCTCGAACGCGGTCGCGGCGTACTCGACCCGCTCGTCGCGGGTGAGCCCAGTCGGAAGCCCCCCGCCGGAGTCGTCGTGCTCGTGGACGCCCGGCTCGCAGAACTCGTGGTCCCCCGGCACCGCGTCGTCGGCGCCGTCGAGCAGGTCGCGCACCCGGCCGGGGACGAGCGTGCGCGCGGCGAGCGCGAGCCCGTACCCGCTCCCGGCGCCCTCGACGAAGCTGAACGCGGTGGCGGGATTCGACCGCAGCGTCTCGACCACCTCGCCGGCGGCCTCGCGGAGGTTCCCCAAGCGGTCGCGGCTCGCCCGCGCGTCGTCTTCGGCCGGAACCTCAGAGACGCGGTGTTGCGGGTCGACGATCGGCGGACAGGCGTCGACGGACACGTCGGCGTCGTACCCGGTGTACTCCATCGGGACGCCGAAGAAGCCGGCGTACCCGTGCGTCTCGTAGTCGCCGGTCGCCTCGACGTGCCGGCGGATCACCTCCGAGCGCGTGTCGATACAGAAGACCAGCTGGGCGGCCGGGCGCCCCGACGCCCCGCCGTCGGCGCGGGCCCCGGGCTCCCCGTCGCGCACCTCCTCCCCGTCGCGCGCCTCGCTCTCGGCGGCGACCCGCTCGACGAGCCCGTCGCGGTAGGTGGCCTCCCACGCGCTCAGGAACGCGTCGGCGATCTCGTCGCTCGCGTCGACCGCCGGACCGTCGGACCCCTCCGGCGGCGAGACGTCGACGCCGAGGGAGTCCGCCAGCGCCAGCCGGGCCGCGAGGTACCCCTCCGGCGTGATCGGGTGCGCGGACTGCCACGCGCCGCCGTCCTCGGCGCGCCGCTTGAGCAGCCCGGTCCACCCGGGGAGCGCGGCGAACTGCGCCTCGAAGACCGACTTCCACCGGTCACGGGGGTACGGCTCCAGCGCGGCCTCGATCGCTTCGGTCGCCGACGCCGGCAGGTCGGCGACGAGCCCCTCGTCCGGGACCTCGTCGTCGTAGGCGGCGACCGACCGGAACGCGTCGTAGAACCCCGCCTCGCGGTTCGGCATCGCCCACTCCGCCTGCCCCTCGTCGAGGAACGCCGACAGCCACTTCGTCAGCACGCGGTCGACGCGCTCGGCGTCGGAGTCCGCCGCCTCCGCGTCGTCGGAACCGCTCGATTCCGCCGTCTCCTCGGCGTTCTCCAGCCGCTCCAGCAGGGCTTCGGGGTCGCCATCGTAACCCCGGTCGGTCAGTTCCGCGTCGAGCAGGTCGGGGTCGATACGTCCCTCGTCGAGGGCCGCCCGGAACGTCTCCGCGCGCGGGTAGCCGCGCCCGCCGAGGAGGTCCGCCGCCCGGCTCACGGCCTCGTCGAACGGCCGGTCTTCGAAGCCGGCGAGGGGATTCGCGGTCACGAACGAGTGGACCGGCCAGACCGAGCCGACCGCGGTCGCTGCCGCGTCGATCTCCGATTCGATGCCGTCAGCGTCGTCGTCGATACCGATTTCAGTTGTCATCGTACTCCTCCGTGGCGGTCAGGACGGTGTCCGGTGCGGGTTGGCCCGCGTTCAGCAGCGCGACGTAGAGGCGCTCGCTCCGCTCGTGGGCGCCGGTCTCGACCGCGACGTACGCCGCGAGGAAGGCGACGGCGACGAGCGCGTGGAGCGCGGTCAGCTCGGTCGGGGCGGAGACCAGCGGCAGCCCGGCGAGCAGCCCCGAGACGGCCCGGTACGCGAGCGCGTACACGGCGATGGCGGGGAGCGCGACCAGCGGGACCGCCGCGTAGCGGGCCGCCGTCGAGAGGGCGGTCCGCCGGACGGCGCTCCGGGCCGCGTGGAGCGTCGTGAGCGTCACGAACCCCGCGAGCAGCAGCCCGCTGTCGACGCTCGTCCCCTTTCCCGTCAGGAGCGCGAACGTCGCGCCGCCCGCGAGCCCGGTCACCAGCACGACGACCGCGCCGGCGACGCCCGTTCCGGCGGACTCGGGGCCGGACTCCGTCGGGGCGACGCGCTCGACCTCGTCGCCCGCGCTCAGGAAGTGGTACGCCTTGTAGAAGCCGTGTAAGACGAGGTGCGTGACGGCGGCGCCGAAGAAGCCGAGCCCGGCTTGGACGATCATGAATCCCATCTGGCCGACCGTCGAGCAGCCGAGTTCGCCCTTGACGTCCGACCGGACGGTCTTGAGCAGTTTCCCGGCCAGCGCGCTCGCGGCGCCGACGACCACGATACCGAGCATGAGCCACGTCTCGACGGTCACGACGGGCGCGAAGCGGGTCAGCAGTATCCCGCCCGCGTTGACGAACCCGGCGTGCATCAGCGCCGAGGCCGGCGTAGGGGCCGTCATCGAGGAGAGCAGCCAGCCGTGGAACGGGACCAGCGCCGACTGGATCATCGCTGCGAGGACGAGCGCGGCGCCCGCGACGAGCCACGCGGGGCCGCCGAGTGAGTCGGCGCTCGCGGCGATCCCCGAAATCGTCGTCGCACCGGTCGCCCACCACAGCGCCGTCACGGCGACGCCGAGCAGCGCGCTGCTGGCGAGGAAGTATTTACGGGCGACGCCCGCGGCGGCCCGGGCCTGCGGCCAGCCGTCGACGGTTCCGATGAGCCGCGCCATCAGGAGCCCCATCGCCAGCCAAAAGCACCAGAACAGCGCGACGTGGTCGGCCGCGACGAGCGCCATCACGGCGAGCGTGAACGCGGAGACCCCGAGGAAGAAGTCGGTCTCGTGGGCGCTCCCCGCCATGTAGCGGCGCGAGTAGCTGTGGACGATCCCGCTGAAGAACGTCACGACGACCCACAGCAGGACGGTGAGCCCGTCGACGGCGACCGCGCCGGGAACCTCCCACGGCCCGCCGAGTCGGACTCGGGCGACGAGCGCGGCGACGCTCGCGGCGAACAGCGTCCACGCGAGCCGCGTTAGTGCGACGGGGACGACCGACGACTCGGCCGTCTCCCGGAGCGCTCCGCCCGTCGGTTTCGAGGTGCGTCCTGACATCGTTCGACTCGTCACGCGACCGCCTCCGGCGTCCGGAGGGAGTCCGGATCCGATTTCGGTCGCATCTATCCGTCTTCGAGAACACAACGCCTATTAAAACTGCCTGTATTCACAAACTGTTCGAATAACCTGTATTATAGAACATTATGTTTTCTCTTCCTTCGATCGATCGTCCGACCGGCGACCGGCCTCCACGTCGCGTGTGCCGTCGGCCGATGGTCTCCGCGTCGCCGTACACTCGGCTGATCGGCGTCGGCTGCGCGGGGGCCCCGTCTCAGCCCGGAGCGGTCGTCATCCGCCGTCGCCGTTCCGCTCCGAGTCGAACCGGCCGAAGGGCGTCGTCTCGTGGGTCCGCACGAGGACCTCGTCGGCGACGGTGACGCCCATGTCGAGGAGTTCTTGGGCCACCGGCGTGATGTCGTCGTCCGACTCGCCGACGACGGTCACGAGGAGGTTCTGCTCGCCGGTCACCAGCTCTTGGACCGACACGACGCCGTCGATGTCGAGGATGTCCGGAATGAGTTCGCCCCGTTCCGGTATCGAGGCGGTGCAGTACAGCAGCATCCGGAGCGGATACCCAGACCGCTGGTAGTCGACGCTGGCGCTGTACCCCTTGATCACGCCGTCGGACTCCAGCCGCCGGATGCGCTTGCGGACGGTGCTGTCCGAGGTGCCGGTCCGCTCCGCGATGTCCCCGGACGACGTGTTCCGCGCGTCTTCCTGTAGCGCGTACAGGATCGCCCTGTCGACGTCGTCGATCGCGCCGTTGTCCATGCCTCGTCGATACGCGCGTGTCGTTTTTATACGTTGTCGAGGCCGCCGCGTCCGCGTTTTCGGCCGCGGTCGTCCCGATCCCGACGCCTACATACGACGCCCGCCAGTGGGTCGGATATGGGAACGTACACCGCGGCGATCGACGTGCGGTTCCGCGACATCGACGCGATGGGCCACGTCAACAACGCCGTCTACGCGACGTACGTCGAGCAGGCGCGGACGCGGTACTTCCGCGACGTCCTCGACGCCGACCTCGCGCGCGTCTCGACGGTGCTGGCGTCGATCTCGATCGACTTCCGGCGGCCGATCGAGCTGTCCGACGGCGAGGTCACCGTCACCGTCGACGTGGCCGACCTCGGGCGGTCGAGCGCGACGATGACGCACGAGGTCCGGGTCGGCGACGCGGTCGCCGCGGAGGCCGAGGCGACGCTCGTCTCCCTCGACCCGGAGACCGGGGAACCGGCGCCGCTGCCCGAGGAACACCGGGCCGAGATGGAGTCGTATCACGACCTGTGAGGCCGTCGAGGGGGACGACCGGACCCGGTCGGTCGGGCCGCACCGGACGCACACCTTCTTGACGGCGCGGACGGATCGATCGGTATGAGCGTTCGACTCTACGCCCTCGACGGGTGTCCGTGGTGCGAGAAGGCGGCCGACGCCCTGAACGACGCGGGCGTCGACTACGAGACGGAGTGGGTGGAGGCTCTCCACTCTCGGCGGAACGAAGTGAAGCGCGTCAGCGGCCAGCGCGGCGTCCCCGTCCTCGTCGACGAGGAGCGCGGCGTGACGATGGCCGAGAGCGCGAACATCGTGGAGTACGTCGAGAGGACTCTCCAATGAGCATCTACACCGGCCGCGGCGACGAGGGCGAGACCGACCTCCGGGACATGAGCCGGGTGTCGAAGTCGAGCCACCGCATCGAGGCGTACGGCTCCGTCGACGAGGCGAACGCCCTCCTCGGCACGGTCCGTCCGACGGGCCACGACGACGTCGACGATCTGCTGGAGACGGTCCAGAACCACCTCCACATCGTCCAGGCCGACCTCGCCAACCCCGACCCCGATCCGGACGACCCGCAGGTGGAGAGCCGCCACACCGAGGAGCTGGAGGAGCAAATCGACGCGTTCGACGAGGAGCTGGAGCCGCTCACGTCGTTCGTCCTGCCCGGCGGCGGCGATGCCGGGGCGGCGCTCCACCACGCGCGCGCCGTGGCCCGACGCGCGGAGCGGCGCGTCGTCGACCTCGCGCGCTCGGAGCCGATAAACGAGGCCGTCGTCACCTACCTCAACCGCCTCTCCGACCTCCTCTTCACCCTCGGTCGGGTCGTCAACGCGCGCGACGGCGAGCCCGAGGAGTCGCCCTCGTACTGAGCCCGCTTCGTTCCGACCGCGGGGTCGACACGAGTCCCGAGCGCGCGACTTTTCCCCGTCCCGCGCGTGGAGCAGAGTATGACGCTCGACAGCTACGCGGCGGCGGTCTCCGGTCTCGACCCGGGACCCGGCGAGGTCGAGACCGCGGAGATCCTGGTCACCGACGACGTGCTCGTGAAGGCGTTCGTCCTCGGCCCTGACGCGTCGGTCGATCCCCACGAACACGCCGACGCCACCAACGTGTTCCACGTGTTGGAGGGGGAGCCGACCGTGGTCCGCGACGGCGAGGAGGCGGCGCTCGCGGCGCCCGCGGTGGTGCCGAACGAGCGCGGCGCGGTCCACGGCGCCCGCAACGACACCGACGACCGGGCCGTGCTCACGGCCAGCATCGCACCCCTCCCCTGATGGACGGCGAAATCGACCCCGCGGAGCTGTCGGCGCTGCTCGATGAGCGCGACGGCTCCGGGGACGATGTCGACGGCGCCGACGGCCTCGCCGAGGAATCCGAATCGCTCCGCGTCGTCGACATCCGCGACCGGCGCGCGTTCGACCGCGGCCACCTCCCCGACAGCGAGTGTATCCCCTTCCCGGAGCTGACGAGTCGTATCGCGGAGTTAGAGGGGGCAGAGCGGATCGTTACCGTCTGTCCGCACGGCGTCGCCAGCCAGCAGGCGGCCCAGCTGATCGGCAGCTACGAGGGCACGCAGGACGCGCGCGTCGAGAGCCTTCGCGGCGGCATCGAGGCGTGGGAGCGGGAGGTCGGCGAGCTGACCGAATCGGAGAAACCCGACGCCGACCCGGACGAAGGCCCCGAATCGCCGTTCTGAGACGAGGCTTCCTTTTAAATCGGGCTCAGATCGCGCGGACGCGGACCCGCCAGAAGTCGCGGAACGCGTCGTCGAGCGCCCCCTCCGGCTTCCCGGTGGCGTCCGAGACGTCGGTGACGTCGGCGCGGTCGCGCACCCGCCCGAGGACGCTGCGCTCGCCGACGGCGATCACGCGGTCGAGGTCCTCCGCGTCTGCGACCGCGGCGAGCGCCTCGTTCGCCCGGTCGAGGTGGTCGTCGATCTGTCCCTCGCGGCGGCGCTCGAATCGGCCCTGCGAGAAGCCGCCCTTCGAGTGCGCCTCCTTCACGTCGCTGGTGAACCCCTCGAACGCGACCCGCTCCGCGCCCTCGTAGGTGCCGACGGCGAAGACGTCGGAACGGACCAGCGCGAACGCGAACCGACCGGTCGGGCGGAACCACGCGTCATCGAGCCGGAACCGGTCGCTCCACCGGTCGAACGGCTCGGGCTCGACCGGCGGCGTCAGCGCCGCGCTCACCGCGCCGGTGTCGTCGGCGAGGACGACCGCGGGCGCGGCGCGCCGGACCAGCTCCGTGCGGTCGCCGAACCAGTCCGAGACGGTCGCTGGCACCGAGTCCGCGTCGGGGACGTACGCCGTGAGCAGCCCCTCGGGGTCGTCGCTCTCGACGGCGCGGAAGCGGTCGAGCGCGTCGGTCAGCCCCGGACCGCGGAGGTCGCTCACGCGCCGAAACTCGACGGACGCCTCGCTGCCCTCGGCGCGCTCCAACCGCTCCTCCAAGGATTCGATCCGGTGTTCGAGCTCGTTGACGCGCTCCTCGGCGCGCTGTCGGTCGGCGACCGCGTCGGAGCGCCGCTCCTCTTCGGCCTCGGCGCGGCGTTCGAGGTGGCGCTTCTCCTCTTCCAGCTCCTCGATGCGTTCCTTCAGCTCGGCGCGCCCGAGCAGCCTGTCGATCATACCGAATCCGCGACCCCCTGCGACCTAAAAGGTGCGTCTGCGGCGGCGACGTGGTCGAATCTGTTTATAAATGGTTGCTGTGCGGTGGCGCGCGCCTCCGAGCGGCCGCCGAAGGCGGCCGTGAGGAACACGCGCGAGGGAGTCGGTCGCCGAGCGAAGCGACGGCGACCGACGAGGCTGGGGAGGTGTGAGGTGCTGTGCGGAGCGGTGCGGGGCGGGACTCAAAGGGGCAGTCGCGAGGCGGGCGCAGGCGACGCAAGCACCGCAACGAAGGAGCGAGCAGCGCGAGCGACTGAGTGAGGAGCACAGCGAGCGTGCGCCCGCCTCGCGACTGGGGCTTTGGAGGTGTTCACGGCCGCTCTGCTGTTGGCTATTTATAAGTGAGCGGCTGGGGCTTCGGCGGTGTTCGCCGCTGACTCACCGACAACCATTTATAAATAATCGGTCACGGAGACGAAACCACCGAAAACAGGGGAAATCACGTAGTACTACGCGTTCACGTTTGGCTCCCATCCCTCCCAGCGCAACAGCTTCTCCGCCCGATCCGCGTCCGCCAACAGCACGTTCCGGCGGTCCGGGAGCGTCTCGTCGGCGAGTTCCTGGGGAATCGCGAGCGTGCCGCTGGGTACGTCGTCGTCGCCGCCGACCGGGATGTGGCCGCTGTCGACCTTCATCACGAGCGGGGCGTCGAGTCGCTCGACCCCTTCGCCGTCCGCGTACAGCTGCTCGTTGACGCGTTCGTGGTCCGCCCGCTGGATGACGGCGCGCTCGCCGTCGCGGGGTTCCACGTACAGTTCCCCCAGGTAGTAGCCGCTCGAGAATCGCTCGAACATTCTATGCGTGGTATCCTCTACCACGACTGTACATAAGTGTTTCTCGGACGGGATTAACCCTGATAATCGGGGTGAGATGTAGGCCCCATGGAACATCCATTGGACGTCGCGTTCAATATTTTATCCGAATCAGCCGGGGGAACGAATCTGCTTATAAATCGCAGATCGACACGGACACGCCCGAAGCCCCAGCCGCGAGGCGGGCGCACGCTCGCTGTCGTTCGAGACGCCGAAGGCGTCTCGTGATGACGAAACGGCGGAGCCGTTTCGAACCACGCTCCTCACTCGGTCGCTAACGCTCCCTCGTTGTGGTGCTTACGTCGCCTGCGCCCGCCTCGCGGCTGCCCCTTCGAATCCCGCCCCGCACAGCACCGCAACCGCCGGAAGACGGTCCTGCTCACTTCGCTGCGCGGGCTGCGACTTCCGTGCTCCCGCTCGCTCCCGCTGGTCGCTCGCGGGACCGCACCTCACGCCTCCCCAGCCTCGCGGCTCCCTACGGTCGCCGCGTCCCTCGCGCGTGCTGTCTCGCGTCCTTCGGGCGCTCGCAGGCACGCGCCACCGCACCGCGGATCGGTCGTCGCTTTCCCCGTATTGGGCTGATCTCGGTTCGGCGCGAGAGCCGTTCGCCGACGCCCTCGTGTGGGACCGATGCCGCGTGGTCGCCGTCGCCGTCCGCCCGCCATCTGACCTCAGTCGCCGTCGCTCCGACGCGCCACCTCGTGGCGCCCGAACCCGTACCGGAGCCGGTTCGCGAGCCGCCGCGAGAAGCGCCCCTCGTTGCGCGAGTCGAACCGCTCCGCGAGCGCCTGATAGATGATGGGGACGGGAACCTCCTGTTCGAGCGCCTCCTGGACCGTCCACGTGCCCGTCGACCCGCCCGCGACGTGGTCCGCCACGTCGCCGAGATCGTTGCCCTCCTCGCGGAACGCCTCCTCGCAGAGCTCCAGCAGCCACGACCGGATCACGGCGCCGTTGTTCCACGTCCGCGCCACGGACTCCATGTCGAGGTCGTAGCGGCCGTCGGTGAGCAGTTCGAACCCCTCGCCGTACGCCTGCATCAGCGCGTACTCGACGCCGTTGTGGACCATCTTCACGTAGTGGCCCGCGCCCGACTCGCCCATGCGGTCGTGGCCGTCCGGGCCGGTCGCCACCGCGTCGAACACCGGCACGAGCGCCTCGTAGGCCCACGCGGGGCCGCCGACCATCAGCGAGAAGCCCGCCTCCGCGCTCGCTGGCCCGCCGGAGGTCCCGCAGTCGAGGTAGGCGGCGTCCGTCGCCTCGGCCCGCCGGACCGACTCCTCGAAGTGGGAGTTGCCGCCGTCGACGACGACGTCGTCGCCGTCGAGGTGCGGCTCCAGGTCCGCGAGCGTGGCGTCGACCGCGTCGCCCGCGGGCACCATCAGCCAGATGCGCTTGCCGTCGGCCTCTCCGGAACCCTCCAGCCGGTCGCACAGGTCCGCGACCGAGTCGGCCGGCTCCGCGCCGTTCTCCGCCGCCTCCGCGGTCGCCTCCGCCGAGAGGTCGAACGCGACCACGTCGTGGCCCGCTTCCAGCGACCGGTTCGCGACGATCTGCCCCATCCGCCCGAGTCCGATGACGCCGAGTTCCATGCGCGAGGGGTGGCGACCCCCCGCCGTAGTGGTTCCGGTTCGACGACTCGGTCGCCAACTCGGCCGCGTCGGCGGTCGCCCGGCGCCGTCGTCGCCTACTCGCCTGCCGCTGCCTCGACCTCCCGCTCGCCGAGGTGCGCGCGGAGCGCGTCCACGTCCTTGTTGCCCGCGCCGGTGTTCAACAGGACGACCGTGTCGTCCGGGCCGAACTCGCCGGACTCCGCGAGCGCGAACGCGCCCGAGACCGCGGCCGCGCAGGTGGCGCCCACCTCCAGCCCCTCGCTCCGCGCGACCTCGATCGCGGCGTCGAGGATCTCGCGGTCCGTCGTCGCCACCGCGCCGCCGTCGGACTCGCGGACCGCCTCCAGGATGAGGTGGCTCGCGCCCGGGTCCGGGATCGCGATCCCGTTACACGCGGTGTCGACCTCGTCGTCCGCGAGCGGCTCGTGGCGGTCCGCGCCCGACTCGTAGGCGCGGACGACCGGCGCGCAGCCCGCCGCCTGTGCGGCGTACATCGGGACCGGCTCGTCGGTCCACCCCAGCTCCCTCGCCTCCCGGGCGGCCTTGTGCATCCCGACGAGGCCGACGCCGCCGCCGGTCGGGTAGACGACGCCGTCGGGCGCCTCCCAGTCGAGCTGCGCCAGTAGCTCCAGCGCCATCGTCTTCTTCCCCTCGTGGCGGTACGGCGTGACGAACGTCTTCGTCGAGTACCACTCCGGGTGCTCCTCGATCGCCTCGGCGTACGCCTTCCCGGCGTCGCCGATCTGCGAGTTGCCGTCGACCGGGTCGGTGACCGTCAGGTCCGCGCCGTGGACCTCCGTCATCGCCTTCTGGGTGAACCCCGCCCGCGAGGGGAGGAACACGTGCGCGTCCAAGTCCGCGCGGGCCGCGTACGCCGCGGCGGCCTGCCCCGCGTTGCCGGCGCTGTTCAGCGCCACCTCGCTCGCGCCGTGCTCGCGCGCGGCCGTCATCGCGGCCGCCTGCCCGCGGTCCTTGAACGTCCCCGTGGGGTTCGCCCCCTCGTCTTTCAGCAGGACGCGGCCGACGCCCATCGCGTCCGCCAGCGACGGACACTCGACGAGCGGCGTGGCCCCCTCGCCGAGCGACACCGCGGTCTCGGCCGGGAACGGGAGCAGTTCGTCGTACCGCCACATCGAGCCGTCCGGGCGCGCGTCGAGCGTTTCCGGGGTCAGGTCGATCCGGTCGTAGTCGTAGTCGGGGTCGAGGATGCCACCGCAGTCGGGACAGCGGTGCGTCGCCGCCGCCGCGTCGAACGTCTCCCCGCAGTCGACGCAGGTCAGGCCGACGAACGCGTCTGTCGTCTCCATGCGACCGCGCTCGCGCGCCGGGGACTTCGGTGCTGCGGTCGCGGCGGGCGACGAGCGATTCGGTGCTGCGGTCGCCCCCCGCGCCGATTCGTTCGGCGTCGCGACCGTGGCGGGTACTTAGGTTCGAAACGTATGAAGGGGTACGCCGAGGGGGCCCGCCGTCGTATCACCGCACGGGATGCTCGTTTCAGCGACCGCGTCCGATCCGCCGGGGGAACCGAGGTGGGACCGATGAGCCGAACCGACCTGCGGTTGGACCTCCCGACGGGATCGTGGCTCGGGGACGTCTCCCGGCGCGTCCCCGCGGCGACGCTCCGGGTCGCGGAGACGATCGCGGTCGACGGTTCGGCGGCGAGCGCCGACGGTTCGGGTGTCGCCGACGGCGACGTCCAGCGGCCGACCGACGGGGATCCGGAGGTGGCCGCGACCGTCCGCGTCGGCGGCACCGACCGGGACCGGGTCGAGACGGCGCTGCGAGACCACGAGCGCGTCTCGCGCGCGACGGCGGTCGAGCGCCGCGGCGACGTCCGCACGCTCCGGGTGGTCGGCCGCGCCCCCGCGTACCTCCCCGCGGCGCGCGCGGTCGGCCTCCCGCTCGCGTCGACGGTAGAGGTCGTCGACGGCCGCGCGACGGTGACCGTCCTCGGGGACCGCGACCGGATCGAGGCGTTCGGCCGGCGGCTCGCGGGCGACGGGATAACGGTCGGCGTCGCCGCCACCGGGGGTGACGGCCCGGGTCGCACGCTCACGGAGGCGCAGCGTGACCTCGTCTTCGACGCGGTCCGAGCGGGGTACTACGACACCCCGCGCCGGTGTACGCTCACGGAGCTGGCCGAGGCGAACGGGATCGCGAAGTCGACGTGTAGCGAGACGCTCCACCGCGCCGAGGGACGGGTGATGCGCCGGTTCGTCGACGGCGAGGGGCCGTTCTCGGAGTCGGACGCCGAGGGCGCCGCGAGCGGCGAGACCGGACCCCCTGAGACGGCGGCGTTCGACGACGAGGAGTTCGACGGCGGGGAACGCGACGACGCCGAGCGCGACGCCGAGGAGTTCGAGGCGAGCGATCCCGAGGGCGAGGAGCCGGCGCGGTCCGCGGCCACCGAGCCCTGACGCGGCCGGGATCCGCTCTCAGGCCCCCGCTACTCCCCGTC
The DNA here is from genome assembly GCF_002355655.1 of Halorubrum trapanicum. Taxonomy (NCBI): domain Archaea; kingdom Methanobacteriati; phylum Methanobacteriota; class Halobacteria; order Halobacteriales; family Haloferacaceae; genus Halorubrum; species Halorubrum trapanicum. Next base: position 2,530,143 of record NZ_AP017569.1, read on the forward strand.
GAGGGCCTGCCACGAGAGCCGCGGGTTCCGCGCGGCGCCGACCTGGTCGATCCGCGCGGCCGCGGTCCGGTTCGGCGCGGCGTCGAGCGCCTCGTCGGTGTCGGCGTACGCGAGGTTGAACGCCTCCGCGAGGTCGTCGAGGGAGGACTTCCCTTCGATCTCCGTCGGCTCCGTCAGCATCGCCTCCGGCACCATCTCCGGCCACTTCGTCGTCGGCGGGTGGACGCCGAAGTCGAGCATGCGCTTGGCGACGTCGGCCGCGTCGCGGTCGCCCGCGGTCGCGGCGAACTCGTGGTGGAAGGGACCGAACGGCACGTCGAGGTCGATCCGCTCGGCGAGGTAGTTCGCGTTGAGGACGGCCTTCGCGGCGGCGTCGGCCAGCCCCTCGTCGCCGAGGCGGGCGACGTACGCGTACGCCTTGATCAGCACGAGCCAGTTGCCGACGAACCCGTGGACCTTCCCGATCGTGTGCTCGGGTTCGAAGCGCTCGTACCCCGACCCCTTCTCGGTCTCCCGGACCCGGGGCGTCGGGAGGAACGGCGCCAGCTCGTCGACGACGCCGACCGGGCCGGCGCCCGGGCCGCCGCCGCCGTGCGGGGTCGCGAACGTCTTGTGGACGTTGTAGTGCATCACGTCGAACCCCATGTCGCCCGGGCGGCCGCGGCCGAGCAGCGCGTTGAGGTTCGCGCCGTCGTAGTAGAGGAGTCCGCCCGCGTCGTGGACGATGTCGGCGATCTCCGTAATGTCGCGCTCGAAGAGCCCGACGGTGTTCGGGTTCGTGAGCATGAGGGCGGCGGTGTCGTCGCCGACGGCCGCCTCCAGCGCCTCTAAGTCGACGCGCCCGTCCTCGCCCGAGGGGAGTTCGACGACGTCGTAGCCCGCGGTCGCGGCGGTCGCGAAGTTCGTCCCGTGCGCCGACGCCGGGATCACCACCTCCGAGCGGTCGTTGCCGCGGTGTGCGTGGTACGCCTTCGCGACGAGGATGCCCGTGAGCTCGCCGGCGGCGCCCGCGGGCGGCTGGAGCGTGACGGCGTCCATCCCGCCGATGTCCGCGAGGGCCTCCTGGAGCCGGTGCTGGAGCTCCAGGTTCCCCTGCGCCGAGCGCGCGGAGCGGTCGGGGTGGATCGCCGCGTTCGGGTCCGCCGCCACGTCCTCGGTGAACTTGGGGTTGTACTTCATCGTGCAGCTCCCCAGCGGGTACGGCCCCGAGTCGATCGCCCAGTTCATCTGCGAGAGCCGGGTGTAGTGGCGCGCCGTCTCCGGCTCCGAGGGGTTCGGCAGCGTCAGCTCCTCGCGGGTGAGGTCGTCGGGCAGCGGCGAGTCCGCGCGCACGTCGACGGTCTCTTGGCCCTTCTCCGAGAGCAGCGGCTCCCGGACGCCCTCTCCCTCTCGCTCGTAGTTCGCTTGGTCGTGAATCATCTCACAGCACCTCCTCGAAGGCCGCGACGAGGCCGTCCGTCCGTCCGGCGTTCAGGTCAGTGACGCACACCTGAAGCAGGTGGTCGTCGATCGCGTGGACCGCGAACCCCTCGCCTTCGAGGTCGGTCGCGATCGCCTCGGCCGGCTGGTCGACGCGCACCGCGAACTCCCGGAAGTGGTGGCGGTCGTGGACGGGCGCGGCCGCGCCGGACAGCTCGTCGATCCGCGCCGCCAGCGCCTCGGCCTCGCGGACGCAGTCGTTCGCGAGGTCGACGAGCCCGTCGGGCCCGAGCGTCGCCGCGTGGATCGCCGCGCGGAGCGCGACCCACGCCTGGTTCGTACAGATGTTCGAGGTGGCCCGCTCCTTGCGGATGTGCTGTTCGCGGGTCTGGAGCGTCAGCGTGTACGCGCGGGTGCCGCCGGCGTCGGCGCCTCCGGCGCCTCCGTCTCGCGCCCCCTCCGGCGGCGCGCGCTCCTCGCTCGCGCCGACGAGCCGGCCGGGGACCTGCCGCAGGAACTCGTCGCTACAGGCGAATATCCCCAGTCCCATCCCGTAGGCGGTCGGCAGGCCGAGCGAGCCGGCCTCGCCGACGACCACGTCGGCGCCGACCGCGGCGGGCGATTCGAGGACCGACAGCGCGACGACGTCCGACCCGAGGACGAACAGCGCGTCCGTCTCGTCGGCGAGGTCGCCGATCGCGGCCAGCCGCTCCTCGATACAGCCGCGGACGGTCGGGCTCTCGGCGTACACCATAGCGACGTCGTCGCCCGCGCGGTCGGCGAGGGCGTCGACGTCGGCGGTCCCGTCGGTCATCGGGTACGTCTCGACGGTCAGGTCGGCGCCGTCGCAGTAGTTCTCCAGCACCGCCCGCTTCCCCTCGCGCAGCTGTTCCGGGACGAGGACGGTGTCGCCCGCGGTCGACCGCACGCGGTCGGCGAGCGTCGCGGCCTCGCCGAGGGCGGTCGCGGCGTCGTACATCGAGCAGTTCGCGACGTCGAGGCCGGTCAGCTCGACCAGCATCGACTGGTACTCGAAGAGCGCTTGGAGGAACCCCTGCGACACTTCCGGCTGGTACTGGGTGTAACTCGTGAGGAACTCCGCGCGGTCCGCGAGGTGGTCGACGACGCTCGGCACGTAGTGGCCGTAGTGGCCCCGGCCGAGGAACTCCGTCAGGTCGTCGTTGCGCGCGAAGACCCGCGCGCACTCGTCGCGGATCTCGCGCTCGGTGCGCGCGTCGATGCCGAACTCGCCGTCGAAGGCGACCGCCTCGGGGATGTCGAACAGCGCCTCCTCGTCGTCGACGCCGATCGCCGCCAGCATCGCCGCGGTCTCGTCGTCGGTGTGGGGCGCGTACGGCGTGCCGTTCGCCCGGCTCATCGCTGCGCCTCGCCTCGTCCGCGGTCGGTCGACCGCTCGTCTGTGGCCCGTCGGTTCGCGGCTCGTCGATTCGCGGCTCGTCGGTTCGCTGCTCGTCGGTTCGCGGGTGAAGCGGCGTCGGAAGGTGGCGTGGTCATTGTCGTGTGTCGGGTGGATGTGTCGTCCGGGGCTCGCGGCCCGCTTTCGGCGTCGGTCCGGCTGTCACGCGATCTGGTCGTCGTACGCGTCGGCGTCGAGCAGCCCCTCGGCGTCGCCGCCGTCGACGGGCTCGACCTCGAGCATCCAGCCGTCGCCGTACGGGTCCTCGTTGACGAGCTCCGGGCGGTCGAACAGCTCCTCGTTGACCGCGACGACCTCGCCCGAGACGGGCGCGTACAGGTCTGAGACGGCCTTGATCGACTCGACGACGCCGAACGACTCGCCGGCCGCGACCTCGTCGCCGACCTCGGGGAGCTCGACGAACACCACGTCGCCCAGTTCGTCCTGCGCGAAGTCGGAGACGCCGATCCGAACGGTGTCGCCGCCGGTCGTCGCCCACTCGTGCGATTCCAGGTACCGTCTGTCGTCGGGAACGTCGAAGCTCATTGGTCAGGGTCGCCGCGGGCCGCTCGGGATCCGGCCCGCGACACGTGTGAATCACCCTTCTGACGACGAGGAAATAAAAGGTGTGTTCGCGGCGGTCGCGGCGGCGGACGACCGTCGGACTCCGACTCGGCTCGCCCCGCCGGACCGCCGCTCGACGCCTCCCCTCAGGTCCACCGATCCAGCCCGGTCTGGACCTGCGACTCCGCGATGCGCTCGAACCCGCGCTCGACCTCGTCGGCGTCGACGCCCCACTCGTCGACGACGTACGCGCGGGCGGCCTCGACGTCGGGGTTCACGTCGGCGTCGACCGCGACGTCCGCTGCCGGCGGGTCCATGAACAGCTCGCGGACCGCCTCGGCGTTCGGGATCTCGGCGTCGCGCGCCTCCAGGACTCCCCACAGGTCGCCGTGCGCTTTCACCGCTTTCACCGCGGTCTTCGGCCCGACCCCGCGGACGCCCTCGTTGAAGTCGGTGCCGCAGAGCATCGCCACGTCGACGAGCCCCTGCCGGTCGAGGTCGAGGTCGTCGAGCGTCGCGGCCAGGTCCATCAGCTCCGGGTCGCCCTTGCTCGTCAGCTGGCGGAGCGTCGTCGGCGCGCCGAACAGCAGGGTGTCGTAGTCCTCGCTGCCCGCGTGGTCGACGATCCCGGTCGCGGCCATGTGCGCGCACTGCGCCTCCCCCTCGGCGGGCGCTTCGACGATCGGCACGTCGAGCAGTTCCAGCAGCTCGCGGGTCGTCTCCTGGATCGTGTCGGTGAGCCGCTGCGTGCGCGCCTCCAGCCGCGCGGCCTCGACGGCGTCGCCGCGCTCCTCGGCGGCGGCCCGTCGCTCCTCGGCCTCCTCGCGCTTCTCGCGGCGCTCGGCCACCTCGTCGGCCTTCAGGTCGGTGACGGCGCCGTCGAACACCATCACCGGGATCAGGTCGTGCTCGAAGAACTTCGGGAGCCCCTGGACGACCCCGATCAGGTTCGCGACCTCGACGCCGTCGGCGGTGGTGTACGTCTCGTCGCTCGTCCACTTGACCGTCGTCGTGAGGTAGCGGTACAGCCAGTTGTGCGCGTCGACGGCGACGACGCTCCCCTCCAACTCCGCGAAGGCGACGTCGCGGATCGACGCGAGGTCGCGCAGGTCGGCGTTTCCCATTACCGGTGGGTGGGGCGCGCCGCTCTTAAACGCTGACGGGTCCGCCGTCACCGGCCCGCGCCGGCCGGTCGGTCCGTCGGCCGCCGCGCTCCCCCTGCCGACTTCTGGGCCGTTTATGTGCGTCACGCGCGTACGTATCCGCGTCTGAATGGTCTCTCCGTTCGAGGTGTTGGAGGTCGACGAGGACGCCGACGACGAGGCGGTCGAACGGGCCTACCGCGAGCGCGTCAAGCGCGCGCACCCCGACCAGGGCGGTTCGATCGAGGAGTTCCAGCTCGTCCGCCGCGCCTACCGGGAGCTGTCCGAGCGCGACGGGAACGGCGACGGGAGCGACGACGGAGTCGACCCCGCGGACGTCGACCTCTCGGAGGGGGACGACGCGCGCGAGCCGAAGTCGACCCGCGTCGAGTTCCTCGACTACGAGGCCGTCGTCGACTACGGCTGGTCGCTCGACGACGACGAGCTGTTCCGAAAGGCCGGTCAGGCCGACCTCGGCCCCGACGCCCACGGCCGCCTGCTCGTCCACCCCGACGAGAGCCTGCTGGAGGCGGCCGAGCGAAGCGGCTTCGCGTGGCCCTTCTCCTGTCGCGGCGGCGCCTGCGCGAACTGCGCCGTGTACCTCGCGGAGGGCGAGCTCTCGCAGCCGACCGACCACATCATGCCCGACGACCTCGCCGAGCGCGGCTTCCGGCTCTCCTGTAACGGCTACCCGTTGACCGACGAGCTGTCCGTCGTGTTCAACGTGAAACAGCGACCGGAGCTCGACGACCTCATCCTCCCGCCCGGGCCGTTTACCCGGCGGTGATCGGCGAATCGCGCCGAGCGCCGCTGACCGGGTCGAAACCGACCGTCCGCGAAAAGATCCTTCGAACGGCTTCGCACCGCGATCGGCGACGGCCGCCGATCAGAACGCCTCGGCGACGGCCGCGACGACGGCGTCCTCGACGGCGTCGCGCTCGCCCGAGAGGAACTCGATCTTCCCCTCGCGGACGCCCGCGGTGGCGACGTCCGCGTTCGGCGCGAGCTCGGCCGCGCGCTCGGCCACGTCGCGGACGGAGACGTCCGCGGTCGTCCGGACGTACAGCTCGTCGGTGCCGACGCCGACCGTCGCGAACGGCTCGCCGTCCGCGCGGCGCCGGTGGAGGTCGTCGAGGAGGAGCGGCGTCGGCGGGAAGTCGTACCGGTGGGTGTAGCCGTCGGTGTCGAGCAGCGCGAACTCGACGCCGTCGACCGCCTCGGTCACGACGTTCGCGTCCGCGGTCTCGATCTCGGTCTCTAACTTCTCGCGGAACTGCTCGGAGACGTGCGCCGCGAGGTTGCCGCCGTCCGAGAACAACAGATCCGCGATCAGCTCGCGCTTGTCCTGATACGACTGGTAGTACGCCTCAAGGGCGACCGCCTCGCGGAGCTCCGCGACGCGCTCGGCGTCGTAGCCCGCGTCGCGCGCGAGATCGACGTACCGCTCGGGGGCGTCCGCCCAGTAGCTCACGGCCGGCAGGTGCCGCAGGTCCGCGCGGACCTCGCCGTTGATCGCGGACGCCAGCGAGGCGACGAGCGCGCCCGTCGAGAGCGTCTCGTCGCCGCCGACGTCGGCCAGCTCCGGCGAGACGAGCGTGTCGACCGCGTCCCGCGTCTCGGGGTCGGCGACCGCGGCGTCGACGACGACCGCGTCGACCCCGTACACCGACAGCAGGTCGATGCCGTCCGCCGACTCGGTCGTCGAGCCCGTCCCGACGAGCAGGAACAGCGGGAGCTTCTCGTCGTGGCGGTCGCGGTCCTGGAGCATCCGGGTCGCGTCGTTGGTGGCCGCGTCCATCCCGTACACCGGCTCGTCGAGCGGGCGGCGGGTGAAGTAGTGGTACTCGGCGTCGCTCTTCGAATGTTCGTCGCGGATCAGCGGGAGGACGGCGCGCTCGACCGCGGCGCCCGCGACGTAGCCGTCGGCGGTCGCCGGGTGGCGGACGACGATCGGCCGCGATTCGAGAATCGCGCGCCGGACCGCCTCGGCAGCGTCGAGGAGGCCGTCCGCGAGCTCGGCGACCGTCTCGTCGCCGGCCAGCGGCTGGAGCCCCTCGGGGCGCGCCTCGTCGGTGAGCGCCTCGGCGATGCGGCGGCGGACCGCCTCGGCCGCCTCGCCGTCGAGGAGGACGAGCGCCTCGGACTCGACCTGAACGTCGCCGCGGTGGCTCTCGACCTCGCCGTCGACCCGCACCGCGTCGCCGACCTCGACGCCCGGGTGCGCCCGGACGCCCGGATCGACGAACGCGGCCACGTCGACGGCGCCCGTCTCGTCGCTGACCTCGAACACCGTCGGGCCGCCGGTCTGACGGACGCCGACGACCTCGCCCTCGATCCGGACCGACTCGCCGACCGCGTCTTCGAGCGTCTCGACGGACACGCGCTCGGGTTCCGCGTCGGGCTCGGCGTCCGCAGAGGCGTCGGGCTCGGCGTCCGCAGAGGCGTCGGCTTCGCCGGTCGGTTTGACCTCGCCGGACATCGTCTCACCACTCGGATCGGGGTCGGCGTCGGACTCGACGACGTCGTCGCCGACAGGCGCTTCGGCTTCGACGGCGTCGGCGGCCGGCTCCTCGTTCTCGTCTTCCGCGGAGGCTTCGTCGGTCGATTCTTCGGGTTCGGTGCTGCCCTCGTCCGTCGTCCCCACGTCTGTCGTCTCCACGTCTGTCGTCTCCTCGGGCTCGTCGTCGCCGTCGTCGCCCGGCTCCTCTTTGGGGAGGTGTTCCCCGGAGGACTCCTGGACGAGGACGCCGCGGAACTCGCGGTCGGCCTGTCGGATCGACCAGCCGAGGTCGACGTTGCCGTTGTCGCGGACGCCCTTCACCTGGACGAACACGTCGTCGCCCGGCTCCCAGTCGAGGCTGTCGAGGCGGCGGTCCAGTTCGGAGCGGTGGAGCAGTCCGGTGACGCCCGGCGCGAGGTCGACGAACACGCCGAACTCTGCGTACCCGTCGACGACGCCTCGGTAGAACCGGCTCGGAACCAGATCGTCGGGAGAGTCGCCGCGGAAATCGAACACGACGTCTTCTTGGTGCGAGTCGCAGACGCGACCGCCCCCGACGTCGGTGCCACAGATGATACAGGATCCCATTTGAGTACACCGAGAGTCTCGGGCCTAAAACGGTTGTCGAAAGCCCGCTAGCCGACTCGACGAGAACGCGGCGAACGCTCGGCCGTCACGCTGCGAACGCTCGGCCGTCACGCTGCGAACGCTCGGCCGTCACGCTGCGAACGCTCGGCCGTCACGCTGCGAACGCTCGGCGCGTCACGCGCTCAACAGCGTCCGCGCCGCGGCCACGACGCGGTAGCCCACGCCGTAGCCGAGCGCGGCGGGGGGGAGCGCGGCCGCGACCGTCCGGAACGGTCCCAGCCCGTGGACCGCGCGGAACCCGACGAACAGCAGCACCGCGGCGTACGCACCACAGAGGACGCGGAGCTCTGGAATCGCCGGTCCGCCGAGCGCCATCGGCGAGCTCGCGTACGCGACGACCTGAACCGTCTCGCTCACGCCGCCGCGGTCGCGGAGCGCCAGCCCGCCGTCGAACTCGACGCTCGCGGCCACGACCGAGACGGTCGCGACCGCGGCGGTCAGGTGGAGGCCGACCGGCGCCGCCAGCGCGACCACGACGAGGAACACTACGACCTCGGACAACACTCGCGAGGAGGGGACGACGACGGGCATCGCCGCGGGGTCGGAGGCGATCCAGCCGAGCGTGAACGCCGCGGCGACCGCGACCGCGAACGTCAGCGCGGGCGCCTGGTCGCCGGGCGCGATCCCGTTCGCGAACGCCCGCCGCGGCCGGACGAGCACCTCGACCCACGTGCGCGCAATGCCGCGGAGCCCGCGCGGTCGACCGCCCGCCGAATCGCTCATCCGAGACGTCACAACCGGAGTTCGACCGCGCGGAATAACCCGTTTCCGGTTCGCTTCGCCCCGCGAGATTCGGTCCGGTCGCTCGGCCCCAGCCCCTCAAACTTATCATCGCTGATACGCGGCGCGCAAACCCTTATATCGACCCCGGCTGAGTGTCGCTCGAATGGTCGCGTTCCGAGACGACGAGCGAGGGTTCACCCCGCTGGCGGGGACGGGGCTGCTCGTCGGGGTCGTCGTGCTGCTGCTCGCGCTCGTCGGCGCGGCGGTGTTCGGGCTCATCGACGGCGTCGCCCCCCCGGACGCCGAGTTCGAGGGGCAGATAGAAGACGGCGAACTCGTCGTCGTGGCGCTCGGACCCGAGCCGGTTCCCGCCGAGGAGCTGTACGTCCGCGGCGAGGACCCGGACGGGAACGTCCAGTTCGGCGCGTGGCCGGGCGACGGCGTCGTCAGACCGGGCGATCAGGTCGTCGTGCCCAACGCCACCGGCAACGAGAACTTCGAGGTCGTCTGGGAGCCGGTGGCGTTCGACACCCGCGAGACGCTCGGCAGCTACGACGGCGAGGATTCCGCGATCCGGGAGTGGGGCGGGGAGAGCGGCGGCGGCACCCCGGGCGGCGCCGTCGGCGTCTGAGGCCGGTCCGGGCGGCGGTCGAGGAACACGGCCGCTCACCCGACCGCGGTCTCCCCGCGAGCCCTCACTCGACGGCGACCCACTCGCCGCGCTCGTCGGCGCGCTCGATCGCCGCGAGCGTCTTCTGAACCTCGTACCCGTCCTCGAACGACGGCTCGAACGAACGCCCCTCGGCGACCGCCGAGAGGAACTCGTAGTCCTCGTGGACGAACGTGTGTTCCCACCCGATCACGTGTCCGGGGGGCCACCACCGGTCGACGTACGGGTCCGACTCCTCGGTCACCAACACCGTCTCGTAGCCGCGGTTCCCCTCCCGGAGGACCTCCAGTTCGTTGAGCCGCTCCAAGGAGAACTTCAGGCTCCCCTTCGTCCCGTGAACCGCGACCGTGTGGTCGTTCTTGTGCCCCTCGGCGACGCGGCTAGCCTCGAAGCTTCCGGTCGCCCCCGACCCGTAGGCGACCTGCGCGCTGTACGCGTCGTCGACCGTCACGTCGCGGTACTCCTCGATTTTCCCCTCGTCGTCGTAGACGGGCCGCTCGTCGACGAACGTCGTCAACTGCCCGGAGACGCGGTCGATCCCGCCGACCGCGTCGCCGACGAGGAAGTTCGCGAGGTCGACCGTGTGGGCGCCGAGGTCGCCCAGCGCGCCCGATCCGGCCATCTCGGCGTCCATCCGCCACGCCCACGGCGCCTCGGGGTCGACGAGCCAGTCCTGGAGGTACCGCCCGCGGACCTGTCGGATATCCCCCAGTCCCCCGTCCTCGATCAGCCCCTTCGCGTAGCGGATCGCGGGGACGAACCGGTAGTTGAAGGCGGTGCCCGCGGGCACGGTCGCCGCGGCCGCGGCGTCGCGCATCGCCGCCGCCTCCTCCAGCGTGGGCGCGAGCGGCTTCTCACAGAGGACCGGGATCCCGGCTTCGAGGGCCGCGATCGACGGCTCCGCGTGGACGTGGTTCGGCCCGAGGTTGTAGAAGACGTCCACCTCGTCGAGCGCCGCCTCCCAGTCGGTCGCGGTGTGCGAGAAGCCGAACCGCTCGGCCGCGTCCGCGAGGGCCGCCTCGTCGCGCCCGACGAGCGTGTGGCGCTCGATCTCGGGCGCGTCCGGGAAGAACATCGGGAGCCGCGCCATCGCGTTCGCGTGCGCCCTGCCCATGAATCGATACCCCAGCACGCCGATATTAAGCGTCATGCGTCCCGTTTCTGCGGGCACCGGTTTAGCTGTTCTCACGACCGCCGAAACGAATGTGATCATTGTTCACACGCAGCGTGATGTTCATATGTCATCGCGCGAACGCACAGCCGTGTCAGTCACCGGACGCACGGTCAGGGAATCGTTGGCGTGGCGAGCATTCAGGCCGATCACCGCCCTCCTGTTGGTCGTCGCCAGCGGAATCGCGGGGTTCGTCTCGCTCGCTGGCATCGGTCCGATCGAGGCGGCGTTCTGGCTGATCGACCCGGCGAGTATCAGCGTCCACTATCAGGCCCGCGCCGGCGACGGTCGGCAGGTGAAGGCGTTCGCCACCGTCGTCTTCGTGTCGCTGGTCCTCGCGGGGGGGTGGATCGGCGAGACGGTCCTGACGGCAGCGTTCGGTGGCCGGATGCGAGAGGGAATAGAACGCATGCAGACCAAACGAGCCATCGACGAACTCGACGACCACGTGATCATCTGCGGCTACGGCCTGTTCGGTCGGACCGTCGCCAGACGGCTTCGCGAACAGGGGCGACCGGTCGTCGCCATCGAGCGCGACAGGGACACCTTCGGACGCATCGACACGGAGTCGGTGTTCGCCGTCGAGGGCGACGCGAGGGACGAGTCCGTGCTCCACGAGGCGGCGATCCGCGACGCCGACGCCGTGGTCGCCGCCATCGACGACTCGAACGCCAACATCCAGATCGCCATCACGGCGAGCGGCATCGCCCCCGACGTGCGGCTCGTCGTCCGCGTCGGCGACGACGACTACACCTCGGTCGCGCGTCGGGCCGGTGCCGACGAGGTGGTCATTCCGGAGGTGTTGAGCGGCGAGGACGTGAGCGACTCGCTGTGACCGAGAGTACTACGCCCAGTAGGCGTCGCCCGGCTCCGTCTCGAAGACGGCGCGGTCGAGCACGTCGACGGCCTTCTCTAACCCCTCCCGCGAGGAGGTGAGCGAGTCCTCGTGTTCGATCGACAGCGCGCCCTCGTAGCCGACCATCCGGAGCGTCGAGACCACGTCCTTCCAGTGGTCCTCGCCGTGGCCGTAGCCGATCGAGCGGAACAGCCACGAGCGGTCGGCCTCCTCGGCGTAACCCGTCGTGTCGAGGACGCCCTTCACGCGGGCCTTCGCGTCGTACACCTTGGTGTCCTTCGCGTGGACGTGGTGGATCGCGTCGCGCTCGCCGAGGAATCGGATCGCCTCCGTCACGTCGATCCCCTGCCAGTAGAGGTGCGAAGGGTCGAAGTTGGCGCCGATCCGGTCGCTCGTCGCCTCCCGCAGCGCGAGCATCCCGGTCGGCTCGTACACCAGCATGTTCGGGTGCATCTCGATGGCGACGTCGACGCCGTGGTGGTCGGCGTGCTTCGACAGGTCGCTCCAGTAGGGGATCGCCACCTCGTCCCACTGGTAGTCCAGCGCGTCGGCGTGCTCGGTCGGCCACGGCGCAGTGACCCAGTTCGGCGTCGAGTCGCCGGGCGCCCCGGCGGGGAGCCCGGAGAAGCAGGTCACCGTGTCGACGCCCAAGTGGTCGGCCAGCTCTATCGCATCGCGCAGTTCTCGGTCGGCCGCCGCGGCCCGCTCCTCGTCGGGATGAAGCGGGTTGTTGTGCGTCGCCAGCGCGGAGATCCGGAGGTCGTGACCGTCGAGCAGCGCCCGGAGGTCCTCTCGCGCCGTCTCGTCGTCGAGGAGCGTCTCGCGGTCGACGTGGTCCTCGCCGGGCCAGCCGCCGACGCCGAGTTCGACGGCGTCGACGCCGATCCCGTCGAGGTACGCGGCCGCGTCGTCGAGCGGTTCGTCGCCCAAGGGAACAGTTAGCACGCCGATGTCCATGCGCGGGGCTACAGCGACGCTCCGGATAAGCCTTCAGGAAGCGTCGGCGTCGACGCCGGTCGAATCGCCCGCGGATCCGAGGCGCTGGTCCGCGGCCGCGCGTTCCCGCCGCGAGCCGGGCCGCTCCGCGCCACGAACCGCATGAGGTTTTAACGGGTGGAACGCGTACGACGTGGTATGGGAATCCTCTCGCGCGCCTCCTACGTCGTCCGCTCGAAGGTGAACGCCCTCCTGAATCGAGCGGAGGACCCGACTGAGTCGCTCGACTACTCGTACGAACAGATGCGCGACGAGCTCCAGGACGTCAAGCAGGGGATCGCCGACCTGACGACCCAGAAGAAGCGCCTGGAGATCCAGAAGCGCAAGCTCGAAGAGAACGTCGAGAAGCACAACCGCCAGGCCCGCGAGGCGGTCCAGCAGGACCGCGACGACCTCGCGCGGAAGGCCTTAGAGAAGAAGAAGTCGAAGATGACCCAGATCGAGGAGCTGGAGGGGCAGATCGCCGAGCTGAACAACACGCAGGAGCAGCTCGTCGAGAAGAAGAACAAGCTCCAAAACCGCATCGAGGAGTTCCGCACGAAGAAGGAGACGATGAAGGCCCGCTACGAGGCGGCCGAGGCGTCCACTCGCGTCTCGGAGGCGATGACCGGCGTCGGCGACGAGATGGAGGACGTGAGCCGCTCGATCGAGCGCGCCGAGGAGCAGACCGAGGAGATGGAGGCGCGCTCGGAGGCGATGGACGAGCTGGAGGACTCCGGCGCCTTCGAGGACGCGCTCTCCGACAAGGACAACATCGACCGCGAACTGGAGAGCCTCTCGACGGACAGCGAGGTCGACGCCGAGCTGGAGACGCTGAAGGGCGAGCTCGGGAAAGGCGAGTCGACCGACGACGGCGACGCCGCCGTCAGCGACGAGGAGGTCGACGCCGAACTGGAGGACATCGAGTCGGAGATCGACTCGGACGACCTCGAAGCCGACCTCGATGGTGACGGCGGTTCCGGGGACGCCGACCTCGACGAGGAGCTCGACGTCGAGCTCGAGGAGTCGGAGTCCGACGCGGACGAACAGCGGAAGTAAACTACCCTACCCTACTCGCTCACGGCGCTGCCGTTCGCTTCGTTGAGGGTAGGGCTTTCGCGTGGACTCCCGTTCTGGCCATCGCTGGCAGGCTCGTAATCGCCGTTCACGTTCAACGTCCCGCGATTCAAGCGCACGTTTACGGGTGCGCCTCCACCCGACGACGTTTGCGCCGAGCGGAGATGCTTCAGACCGATATTCTTCGCCGCGTTGTAGTCGGCGTTCACTTCGTAACCGCACTTCTGGCAGCAGAACCGCGCTTGTGTCTCGCGGTTTTCTCGGAGTGTCGTCCCGCACTTGGAACACCGCTGGGAGGTGTAGGCGGGACTCACCTGCTCGACGGAGATGCCGACGACTTCGGCTTTGTACTCGACGTACTCGAACACACGTTGGAACGCCCATGCGTGGAACTTCTTGGCGTTCGGCATCCGCTCACGAATTCCGGTCAGGTTCTCGAACGCGATCACGTCACAGTCGTGTTCGACGGCTTCTGCGACGAGTTCTTTCGAGACGGTGTGTAAGAACTGGTCATAGCGCCCCGTCTCGGTACGTCCAACCGACTGGATGGTTTCGTGGGCGGCCCGGGTTCCACGTCGTTGGAGCGACCCGCGCCGCTTCTCGAACTCGCGGTGCCAGTGGTTCAGCTCTGCCCCGTTCCAGAACGTGCCCGTGGAGGTGACGGCGACGTTTTCGATGCCGAGGTCAACGCCGAGGACTGTGTTGTGCCCGTCGTTGCCGTCGTCGGCAGTCTCGAACTCCGCGTCCGCCTTTGTGCGGACGTGAAGGTAGAATTCGCCGTCGCGGTAGTGTAGTTCTGCGCCCGTCACGTCGTAGTCGTCGTTGAACAGATACTCCGAATGAGGCGTCTTGCGATCCTCGTCGGGGAGAACATATCTGGCGGTGATACGTCCCTCGACGGTCGAAAGCGTCGCGTGGTCGTCGTTGAACGTCGCACATCGCTTGTCGTAGACGAGCGTCGGGGCGGAGAAGCACGGCTTTCCCGCGTAGTCACCCTGTTTCCAGCGTGCGACAACGCTCTGGACGGCGTCGGCGGCCTTGTTGCGAGCGTTCTGGACGAGATTCGCTTGGAGCCTCGTTTCGGCCCGCACGTCGTTGTAGGTTTCACGCTGGAGTTGGGCTTTGCTCGTCGTCTTGTACTCACCTTGCCAGGCGTGGTCAACGACGTAGTTGGCGGCCCACAGGAACTCGGAGATGGTTTCGTGGAGGAGGGCGGCGTCGCTGTCGGCCACGTCGAGTTTGACGGGGACCGTGCGACGTACCTCCATCCGTAATTCAGACGTTACGCTAAGTCTTTGTAATAATACTGTTTTTGGAGGAGAGTTAGCCACGTGTAGAACGTGGTAATGACGGTATCATGTCGGTTTCCTCGCCGACCTACTCGCTCCCTTCGGTCGCTCCTTGAGGTCGGGGGCTCCACCTTGAATTACGCTGAGGTCCGTTCCGCCTCCCGCTCGGTCCCCCCGGTCCCCGTCTTTCCCGTCCCCGCTTCCGATTAGCTCACTCCGACGCCGGGCGCGCCCCGGTCCCCGCGCGGTCCTGGTCGGCGAGGCGGATCTCCCCGTCCGCGAGGTCGACGCCCTCGTACGGGTCGTCGGCGAGCAGCAGCGAGCCGTCGACGTCGGCGTAATCGAGGAGCGGCGCGAGCTGCGCGGCCGCCGCGATGGAGGCGTTCGACTCGATCATACAGCCGCACATCACCTCCAGCCCGTGCGCCCGCGCGGCGGCGATCAACCGTCTCGCCTCGGAGAGGCTTCCGGCCTTCATCAGCTTCAGGTTCGCGATGTCACAGCGATCGGCGATCGCGGGCACGTCCGCGGCCGTCACGCAGGACTCGTCGGCGGCGATCGGCAGCTCGGAGCGCTCGTAGACGTACCGCAGCCCCTCGGGGTCCTCGGCCGGAACCGGCTGTTCGACGAACTCCACGTCGCGGTCGGCGAGCCACGCGCTCTTCGCGACCGCCTCCTTCGGCGTCCACGCCTCGTTGGCGTCGACGCGGAGCCGCGCGTCGGGCGCGGCGTCGCGGACCGCGTCGATCAGCTCCCGATCGCGGTCGGTGCCGAGCTTTATTTTCAGCACGGAGTAGCCCGCCGCGACGGCGTCGGACGCCTTCTCGCGCACGCGGTCGGTCTCGTCGAGGCCGATCGTGAAGGAGGTCTTCGGGGCGTCGCTCGGGTCGAGCCCCCACAGGCGGTACAGCGGGACGCCGAGCCGCTTCGCCGCGAGGTCGTGGACGGCGATCGAGACGGCGCAGCGGGCGGCGGGGTTGCCGTTCACGACCGCCCGCAGTTCGCCCTCGATCTCGCGGATCGCGTGGGGGTCGCCGACGCGCTCGACCGCGTCGAGGAGGGCCGGCATGACCGCCGCGACGGTGTCGGCCGTCTCGCCGTAGTGGGCCGACGGCGCCGCGCCGCCGATCCCGGTCATCCCCGCGTCGTCCGTGATCCGGACGACCACGTTCTCCGCCTCGGTCCGGGTCCCCCGCGAGATGGTGAAGGAATTTTCGAGGGGGAGCGAGACCCGTTCGAACTCGGTTTCGAGGCTCATTCGCCGCCGAGCCCCGCATCGACGATCGCGTCCACGATGCGGTCCGCGCCGTCCCGGACCGGGTCGGCGGCGGGGGCCCCGACCTCGTCGCCGAAGTCGGTCACGGCGTCCGCGGCGGCCGCGTCGTCGGCCACGTCCTTCGTGTTGAGCGCGCCCGCAACGACGCTCGTCTCGTGGACCGGCGCCGCCAGGTCCTCGTAGAGGTCGACGTAGTCGGCGAGCGGCGGGAGGTCGAACGACTCGTAGCCGTGGACGGCCTCGCGGCCCGCGGCGTGACAGAGGACGAGGCCGTCCGCCATCGACCCGTGAAGGATGCCGCAGGTGACCGCGGAGTAGGCGGGGTGGACGATGCTCCCCTGCCCCTCGACGACGAGGAGGTCGTGGTCGTCGCCGGCCTCGACGAGCATCTCCTCGACGGCGCCCGCCGCGAAGTCCGAGACGACGCGATCGATCGGGTTCCCCCACCCGGCGATCATGATCCCGGTCTGTCCGGTGGGGACGAACGCGGCGTCGATCCCGCGCTCGCGGGCGGCCGCGACGATCTCCAGCGACGCGGTCATCTTCCCCACCGAGCAGTCGGTGCCGACCGTGAGCACCACGTCGGCGTCGACGTCGCCCGACGCCCCGGAAGCGACCGTGAGGTCGTCGTCGGGCTTCCGCACGTCGACGAGGTCGACGCCGTGCTCGCCGGCCAGCGCGGCCAGCTCCGCGTCCTCGTTTAAAAAGTAGTGGAGCCCGCTCACCACGTCGCAGCCGGCCTCGATCGCGGCCTCGACGTCACCGCGCCACGACTCGTCGAAGCCGCCGCCGATGGGCGCGATCCCGATGTAGAGGGCGTCGAGGTCGCCGTCGGCGGCCGCGTGCGCGTCGGCGAACGACTCGACGATCGGCGCGTCCGAAACCCCCGCGACGTGGTCGCGCACGCGGTCGCCGGCGCGGTCGCGGTCGAGGACGCCGCACACCTCCTGGTCGCCGTAGCGCAGCACGCCGAGCGCGGTCTTCGCGCGGTCGGGGAACTTCTCGTGGGCGAGGACGGCGATCCGCTCGTGGTCCATGGTGGGTCGCTCGCCCCGGGAGTTATTAAAGGAGTCGAGCGCTCGACGAGCGGCCGACTCGATCGCGGCGATTCCGTCCGACGAGACTCCGATCATCGACGCGACATTTATAAACGAACTGCGGTGGCGCGTGCCTGCGAGCGGCCGCCCCCGGCGGCCGCGAGGCAGCACGCGCGAGGGAGTCAGTCGGCCGGAGCGTAGCGGAGGCCGATTGACGAGGCTGGGGAGGAGTGAGGTGCGGGGCGGTGCTGTGCGGGGCGGGACTCAAAGGGGCAGCCGCGAGGGCGGCGCAGGCGACGTAAGCACCGCAAGGAGTGAGCGAAGCGAACGACTGAGGAGCGTGGTTCGAGAGAGCAAAGCTCTCTCGTCATCCCGAAAATCTCTGATTTTCGGGCGACAGCGAGCGTGCGCCGCCCTCGCGGCTGGGGCTTTGGAGGAGTTCCCTGCCGATCCACAGTTAGTTATTTATAAGCGAGCGGTTGGGGCTTTGGAGGAGTCCGCCGTTGACCCGCGATCAGCCATTTAAAAACGAGCGGCTGACCCTTCAGGAGGCGTTCGCCGCTGATCCGCTGTCAGCTATTTATAAGCGAGCGGCTGGGGATTCCTCAGAAAGACCGACACTGAGATTAAAAAGCGCGTATTAAGCGCTGCCGTCGACGAACTGCTCGGCGCCCTCGTAGAACCAGTAGCCGTTCTCGCGCATCGCGCGGCCGAGTTCCTGGTGGAACTCGACGAAGTCCGCGAACTCCTCCTTTTCGACGCCCTCGAAGATCTCCTCGACGGAGACGACCGTCTCGAAGTCGATCCGGATCGGGTGGTCGCCGTACTGCTCGACGTACTCCGCCGCCGTGAGCGGGAAGTCCTCCTCCTCGTCGATCTTCTTCGCGAGCACGGCGTGGCCGTACTGCCGCATGCCCTCGCTCCCCTGCTCGCCGTCGGGGTCGTGTGGCCAGTCCATACCGGGGAATTCGCCGGATCGGGGATAGTGGTTTCGGATGCGGCGGTGCCGGCCGACCGCGCTCCGCGAGCCGCTCGCCCCGCCCCGCACCGCCGCCCACCCTACCGGGCCCGCAAAAGACACTTCACGACGCTCTGCGTCGCCCCCAATATGCGCCGCAGAGCCCTCCTCGCGTCCGCGGCCGCCGCCTCGACCGCCTCGCTCGCCGGCTGCCCCACCCCGCCGTGGACCGACGACCCCACGGAAATCGACGGCGCCGAACTGACGTTCCGCCGCGAGTACGACGGCGACCTCGACGTCCCCGGGTCCGGCGGGAACGACGTCGCCGAGGTGCGTCGACGCCTCGATGAGGACCCGCCGCGGCTGGTCGTGGCCGGGTCGCTCCTCGACGGTCCCCGGCGCTGCTATCGGGTCACGCTGTTCGAGGCGGCGCTCGACGACGGCACGCTCCGTCTCCGGATCGTCTCCGAGGACGACCCCGACTCGGACGTCGACCGCTGTTCGGACGTCGCCGAACCACATCCGTACTCGGTCGCCGTCGCGTTCGCCGACGCCCCCGTCCCTGACCGCGTCGAAGTCCGTCACGGCGACGAGACGGTGCTTGAGGAACGGATATAAAGGCCGACGTCGCTCAGTCGTCCGCCGATGCCGGCGAGTCGTCGCCCGCGGCCTCGATGTCGACCTCGATCTCGGCCGACGCGGCCTTGTACTCGGGGATCTTCGAGCGCTCGTCGAGCACGTCGTTGGTGAGGCGGTTCGCGGAGGCGGCCGCGAAGTGCGGCGTGGTCCAGACGACCCCCTCCTTGATGTCCTCGGTGACGTCGGCGCGGACGGTGATCTCGCCGCGGCGCGACTTCAACACCACGTCGTCGCCGTCCTCGATACCGTACCGCTCGGCGTCGTTCGGGTGGACGTCGACGAAGTTCTCCGGGTGCTGCTTCGAGAGCGTGGGCGAGCGGCGGCTCATCGTCCCGGTGTTGTAGTGCTCTTCGAGCCGCGCCGTGGTCAACACGAGCGGGTACTCCTCGTCGGGGACCTCCTTCGGCTCCTGGTGGACGACCCCCTCGATGCGGCCGAGGCCGTCCTCGGTCTCGAACTCGTCCTCGTAGAGGAACGGGTCGCCCTCGTCGCCCTCCTCGTAGCAGGGCCAGTGGAGCCCCGTCTCGCCGAGCGCGTCGTAGGTCATCCCGTGCATGATCGGGCACACCTCGCGCAGCTCCTCGAACACGTCCTCGGGGCCGTCGAACGCGAACTCGTCGCCCCCGAACAGCCGCGTGCCGACCTCACAGAGGATGTCGAGGTCGTGACGCGTGTTCTCGTGGACCTTGTGGACGCCGCGCATGCGCTGGACGCGCCGGTCGGTGTTGGTGACGGTGCCGTCGCGCTCGGCCCACGTCGTCGCCGGGAGGACGACGTCCGCGAGCTCGGCGGTCTCGGTCATGAAGATGTCCTGGACCACCATGAAGTCGAGCTCCTCGCGGAACCGGCGCTCCGTCTCGTTGCCGTCGGGCTCGCTCATGATCGGGTTCTCGCCCATGACGTAGAGCCCGTGGACGGTGTCGCCGATCGCGTGGGAGATCTCGACGTTCGTCAGCCCGGGCTCCGAGGGAATCTCGAAGCCCCACACGTCCTCGACGGACTCCCTCGCCTCGTCGTCGTCGACGAGCTGGTACCCCGGGAGGACGTTCGGCATCGCGCCCACGTCGCAGGTGCCCTGGACGTTGTTCTGCCCGCGCAGGGGGTTGACGCCCGTCCCCGGGCGGCCGAGGTTCCCCGTGACGAGCGCGAGGTTGATCTCGTTTTGAACGTTGTCGACGCCGCAGGTGTGCTGGCTCATCCCCATCCCGGTGAAGATGGCCGCGTCGTTCGCCATCGCGTACTTCTCGGCGGCGAGTTCGATGTCCGCCAGCGGCACCCCGCACTCCTCGGCGGCCGCCTCCTTGTCGAAGTCCGCGAGCGTCTCCTTCAGGTGGTCGAACCCCTTCGTGCGCGCTTCGACGAACTCCTCGTCGATCCAGCCCGCGTCCGGCTCTTCCTCGTGGCGCTCCAGGATCGTCTTGAGGACGATGTTCAGGAGCGGAATGTCGGTGCCCGGCTTCAGCTGGAGGTGTATGTGCCGGTCGGTGTCGTCGATCTCGAACGACCGGGTGGTCTTGTTCGCGTGCGGGTCGACCTGGATGACGGTCGCGCCCTCCAACACGGCCTGCCGGAAGTACTGGCTGTTAGCGATCGGGTGCTGCTCGCCCGGGTTCGCGCCTTGGATCCACAGCACGTCCGCGGAGTCCTCTAGGTCGGCCATGCTGTTCGTCATCGCGCCCATCCCGAGGCTGGTCCGCAGCGCCCAGACGGTCGAGGCGTGACACATCCGCGTGCAGTTGTCGACCTGATTCGTGCCGTACCGCCGCGCCAGCTTCTGGATCAGGTAGTTCTCCTCGTTGAACGTCTTCGAGGAGCCGAAGAATCCCATCCCGTCGGGGCCGTGCTCCTCGTGGATTCCCTCCATCTCGTCGACGACGCGGTCGAGCGCCTCCGACCAGGTCGCCTCGCGGAACTCCCCGTCCTCCTTGATCAGCGGCTCCGTCAGCCGGTCCTCGTGGTCGACGACCTGCGTCGCCGCGCCGCCCTTGATGCAGACGCTCCCCTCGTTCACCGGTGCGTCGCCCCACGGCATGAACCGCATCTCGCCCGGCTCGTCGCCCTCGAGGACGCGGATCCCGCACCCGACGCCGCAGTACGGGCAGATCGTCTTCGTCGCGTCGTCCGGCTCACTGGACATCCGTCTCACCGCCCCCCTGTGTGCTCATACCACATGATCTATCGTCGCCGTCCATCAGTGTACCGGTGGTTCCCGTCAGCGAGGGAGTGCGCGAAGCGGAAGGTGGGCGAAACGGAAGGTGGGTGAGGTGGAAGGCGGGCGAAAAGGTTAGCGAAACTGAAGATTGGCGAAGCGCATTAACATCGCTAGCAGATGGGTTATTAATGGTAATATATAATGGAAAAACATTTACTATGGTTTGTTAACATGATACAATCGGAACCAACATGAGAGCTGTTGTCTATCAAGGCCCATACGACGTGGCCGTCGAAGACGTAGACGAACCGGAGATAGAACACCCGAACGACGTCGTCGTCGATATCACTACGTCCTGTATCTGTGGGTCGGACCTCCACATGTACGAGGGTCGAACCGCGGCCGAGGAAGGGATCATCTTCGGCCACGAGAACATGGGCGTCGTCAGCGAGGTCGGCGAAGCGGTATCGACGCTGGAGGAGGGCGACCGCGTCGTGATGCCGTTCAACGTCTCCTGCGGCTTCTGTCAGAACTGCGAGGAGGGGTACACCGGCTTCTGTACCAACGTCAACCCCGGCTTCGCGGGCGGCGCGTACGGTTACGTCGCCATGGGCCCGTATCCGGGCGGACAGGCGGAAAAACTGCGCGTCCCGTACGCCGACCACAACGCGCTGAAGCTGCCGGAGGGCCGCGAACACGAGGACGCGTTCTCGCTGCTCGCGGACATCTTCCCGACGGGGTGGCACGGCACCGAGCTGGCGAACCTCGAGTCGGGCGAGTCCGTCGCCATCTTCGGCGCGGGACCGGTCGGGCTGATGGCCGCCTACAGCGCGAAGATCAAGGGCGCGGCCGAGATCTACGTCGTCGATCAGGTGCCGAGCCGACTTGAGCTCGCGGAGGAGCACTGCGACGCCCACGCCATCGACTTCTCCGAGGGCGACCCGGTCGACCAGATCATCGAGGAGCACGGCGGGATGGTCGACAAGGGCGTCGACGCGGTCGGCTACCAGGCGACCGACCCGGACGACGTCGACACCGAGACGGAGGACTACTCCTACCAGCCGGCCAAGGAGAATCCGGCGGTCGTGATCAACAACCTCATCCGGGTCGTCCGGCCGACCGGCGAGCTGGGAATTCCCGGGCTCTACGTCCCTGAGGACCCCGGCGCGCCCGACGACATGGCCGCGCAGGGGCGACTCGGCATCGACTTCGGGAAGTTCTTCGAGAAGGGGCTCAAGTGCGGCACCGGGCAGTGTAACGTGAAGGAGTACAACCGGTACCTCCGCGACATGATCATCGAGGGCCGGGCGGACCCGAGCTGGGTCGTCTCGCACCGGGTCGACCTGGAGGAGGCGCCCGAGATGTACGAGGCGTTCGACGCCCGCGAGGAGGGCGTCACGAAGGTCCTGCTGGAGCCCTGACTCCCGAGCTACTCCCGAGCCACCCCTCGCCGGCGTTCCGACTTTTTTCGCTCCCGACGCGTCAGGCCCGGAGCCACGCCTTCGGGTGTTCCGCCCGAAGATGCGACTGGTACCGCGAGACCAGCTCCGGATACCCGTCGGCGACGCAGTGCCACTCGCAGTGGTCGCAGCCCCGCTCGACCGCCTCGTCGTCGCCCTGAACGTGTCCGCCGCGTCTGTATGTGACCATGATGAGATTTCCGCCGCGGCCGGTCCGCGTCGATAGTTACCGTACGCCACGAACGGAGTTCACTCTGTCGGCGTTCGGGACGCGCGGCGGCGGTCCCGTCCGTCCCGCCTCGCCCGTCCCGTCGCTCCCGCCGAAACCCGTATGTCGATCCCTCTCGTGGCTACTCGTATGTGTAAGTACTGTAACTGGGCGTTCCACGACGAGTGGGGGCAGCTGCTGAAGTACGACGACGTCTACCAGTCGGCGGTCGGGGCCGAGACCGAGTCCACCCACGGGTTCCACGAGGAGTGGGACGACCTACAGGCCGAGCTCGGGATCTGACTCGTCGGCCTCACAGCGGGAACGCGTCCGCAGCCGCCTCCTCGGCGGCCGCGGTCTCCCCGTCGGCGTCGGCCGTCGTCAGGCCGTCGAGCTCGCCGCGGATCCGCGCCTCGTCCATCTCGCTGCCGATGAACACGAGCCGCGTCCGCCTGTCGTCGTCGGGCTCCCACTCGCCGATGGGACCCGCCTGTACCGAGGGGCCGGCCTGGCTCACGCCGATCACCTCGTCGGTGCCCGCGACGTTCGCGACGCCCTTCGCCCGAACGATCGCGCCGTCCCAGTCGTCGAGCCAGTCCGCGAACGGCTCCGGGTCGAGCGCGTCGGCCGAGCGGTAGACGAACGAGTCGACCCCGTGGGCCGCGGCGGCCCCCTCGGCGTGGTCGTGGTCGTGCGCGTGGCCGCCTCCTCCTTCTCTGCCCTCGCCCGCCGCATCGCCCTCGTCCGCCGCGTCGCCCTCGCTCGCCGCGTCGCCCTCGTCCGCCGCGTCGCCCTCGCTCGCGGCGATCTCGCGTTTCCACCCCGGTGACCGCTTGGCCGTCTCGAAGTCGAACCGCCCGGTGTCGAGCACGTCGCCGGGGTCGACCTCGGAGTAGCTCGTCCGGATCCGCTTCGCACGCGGCCCCAGCCGGTCGGCGACCGACTCGATCTCGTCGAGCACGTCGTCGGGGACCATGTCAGTCTTGTTCAACACGAGCACGTCGCAGAACTCGATCCCCTCGACGAGCACGTCCGCGAGGGGGCGGTCGGCCGCCGGCTCGCCGTCGCCCGGGAGGCTCTCGCCCGCGTCGAACTCCTTCCAGAACCCGTAGGTGTCGAGGACGGTCACCATCGTGTCCAGCCGGAAGCGCTCGGTCGGGTCGACCTCGCTGTCCTCGGTCCCCTCTGTGAACGCCCGCGCGACCGGGATCGGCTCGGAGATGCCCGACGACTCCACGAGCAGGTAGTCGAACTCGCGCGACTCCGCGAGCGCCGCGGCCTCCGAGAGCAGGTCGTCCTGGAGCCGGCAGCAGATACAGCCGTTCGAGAGGTCGACGACGCCCTCCTCGTCGTTCTCGCGGGCGACGAGCTCGGCGTCGACGTTCACCTCTCCCATGTCGTTTAAGATGACCGCGATCCGCCTGTCGCCGGGGTTTGCGAGCAGGTGGTTCACCATGGTCGTCTTCCCGGCGCCGAGGTAGCCGCTGAGGACGGTGACCGGGATCCGGTCGTCTGTCATGTGTGCTACCAGTGTCCACGCCTGTATCAAACGATCGATCGGGACGATCGAGACGAACGTTCATCCGTCCCACCGCCGTACCGCGAGGCGATGGACCTGAGCGAGTCGACCCTCCGGGACCGCGCCCGAGCGTACGCGGAGACGGAACCGCTGTACGACGTGGAGCGCCAGCACGTCGAGACGGTCCCGAAGACGTTCGCCGGCGACGAGTACGGGCGCCGCGACGCCCAGTGGATCGTCCGGTGGTACTTCCGCCGGTACCTCGGCGAGTACCCGGACCGCGAGCGGCGCGAGCGCGAGGAGGCGTTCCGCGACAACGAGTTCGACGACGTGATCGACGCCCTCGACGCCGCCGTCGACGCGGTGGGCGTCGGGGGAAGCGAGGGCGGCCCCGCGGACGCGACGGAGCCGGACGTCGCCGCCGCGCTCGACGCGCTCACCGCGCTCGACGGGGTCGACGTCGCGGTCGCGTCCGGGTTCCTCCAGTTCCTCGCCCCCTCGCGGTTCGTCGCGGTCGACCGCCGGACTTGGGAGGTGCTGGCCGCCGCCGGCGAGCTCGACGACCCGTATCCGGACCCGCCCTCGGTCGCCGACTACCGGCGGTTCGACGAGGCCTGTCGGGCCGTGATGGACCGGACCGGCGTCGACGCGTGGACGCTGTACCGGGCGCTGTGGCGCTCGTTCGAGGAGGTTCCGGGGGAGGACTCGTAGGGGATCTACTCGACGACCTCGACGACCGGGTCGTCCGCGATCAGGCGCGTGAGGAGGACGCGCGGCACGTTCGCGCGGAAGAGGATCTCACCGGCGATCGCTCGGGCCGCGTCCGCGTCCGCCTCGTCGTCGACCTTGTTCACGACCGGGATCGCGGTCGCGTCGCCCGGGACGCCCTTCAGCCCGCCCGCGGGGCTCGCGAGGACCGTCGCGACGTCGGCGGGGCGGATCTCGTCGCCGATCTCGCGGCCCGTGATCGCGGCGACCTCCTCCGGCCGGTGGACGAGCTCCTCGGTGAGCGGCTCTCCGACGACGTGCGCGCTCGCGATCGGGACGACCACGTCCGCGTTCGACGGGATCTGCGGCTCGTGGTCGCCGGGCGCCTTGAACTCCCGGAGCCGCGCCCCGTCCGCCTTCACGAGCGTCGCGCCGGGCGCGGCGTCGGCGATCTCGGCGACGGCCTCGGTGTCGTACCCGAGGTACCGGTCCGAGCGCTCGCGTTCGGGGACCAGCCCGAGCGGCCAGTCGCCGTCTCCCGCCTCGTCGAGCGCGCCCACCGGGTCCTCGGTCACGCGGACCGCGGCGACCCGGTCGTCGAATATCGGTATCCGCACGCTCGCGGTCACGACCGACCGATCGAGCCGGTCGGCGAGCGCGAACAGCGTCGACTTCTTGCCGCCCGCGCCGACGACGCAGACGGTCGCGTCGCGGGCGTCGAGCGCGGTCGTGAAGTCCATACCCGGACGTTCGCCCGCCGGCGGCCTCACTCTAACGGTCGGACCCTCGGGCGGAGGGGGAACCGCGAGGGACTCGACCCCCGCGGGCGCTCGACCCCCGCGGCGAACAGATTGATACGTCCTCGCCGCGCAGGGCATCCAAATGAGTCGGCGCCGCACCCACGTCCTCCGCGTCGACCTCTCGACGGGTGAGACCGCCCGTGAACGCGTCCCCCGCGACTGGCGACGCGACTACGTGGGCGGGAAGGGACTGGGGGCGCGCTACCTCTACGAGGAGCTGTCCCCGGGGACCGACCCGACGGCCCCGGCGAACCGCCTCGGATTCTTCGTCGGGCCGCTCGCGGGCTACCTCCCCGGCGAGACGCGCTACGCCGCGGTGACCAAGTCCCCGCTCACCGGCGGCTTCCTCGACTCGTACGCCGGCGGCGAGTTCGCCGATCGGCTCGCGGGGTCGCTCGACGACTGCCTCGGGCTGCTCGTGACGGGCGCCGCCGACCGGCCGGTCCGGATCGAGGTTGAGAGCGGCCGCGCCCGGATCGAGGCGAGCGACGCGTGGGGCGCCGACGCGGCCGAGACGGACGAGCGATTCCCGGACGCCGGCGTCGCCTGCGTCGGTCCCGCGGGCGAGCGCGAGGCGGCCTACGCGACGGTCGCGAGCGACGGCGGCGATCACCACGCGGGCCGCGGCGGCGCCGGCGCCGTGATGGGTTCGAAGCGGCTGAAGGCGGTCGTCGGCCGCGACCCGCCGCCGACGGTCCCCGACGACCTCGCTAAGCTCCGCGACCGCGACGCGGCGGCATACGGCGACGATCCGACCGGCGAGTGGCAGGCGGCCGGCGAGACGGTCGAGACGGTCGACTACGCCAACGAGGTCGGGATCCTCGCCGCGGAGGGGTGGACGGGGACCGGCTTCGACGGCGCCGACGACATCGGCGTCGAGGCCGCGCTGGAGCGCGCGACGGGGCGCGAGGCAGTTGCCGACGCCGGCCAAGGCGAGGGCCCCGCCGTCCCCGGCGGCTTCCGGATCGACACGCCCGACGGCGAGGTGGTCCCGCGCGGCGCGGCGCCGATCACGCTCGGGGCGGGCCTCGGCATCGACGACTTCGACCGCGTCGTCGACCTGTGCGGGGTCTGCGACCGGCTCGGCCTCGACGTGATCGGCGCGGGCAACGCGGTCGCGTGGGCGATCCGTGCGGGGGAGGCGGGAGTCGTCGACTGTCCGGTCTCGTTCGGCGACGCGGCGGGCGCCGAGCGCCTCTTGGAATCGATCGCGGCCCGCGAGGCGCCGCCGGACCTCGACGTCCACCCGGACCTGCCGGACGCGCTCGCCGACGGCATCGACGCCGCGGTCGCCCGGTTCGGCGGCGCGGACCTCGTGCCGACGGTGAAGTCGATGGCGCTGCCCGGCTTCGACCCCCGCGCGGCGGTCGGCGTCGCGCTCGCGTACGCGACGAGCGACCGCGGCGCGTGCCACCGCCGCGCGCGGCCGCAGGACACCGAGCCCCTGGCCCGCCCGGACCGGTCCCCGACAGACCGGGTCCGCGACGTGGTCGGCGAGCAGAACGCGCGCTCGGTGCTGTGGAGCCTCGTCGTCGACGACTTCGTCGGCGAGGCGGTCTGGACCGACCTCGGCGCCGAGTGGCTCGCGGCGGTCGACCACCCCGCGGTCGCCGATGTCGACCGCGGCGGGGACGCCGAGTGCGAGGCCGACGCCGACACGCGGAGCGACCCGGTCGCCGCGCTCGCGACGACCGGCGAGCGGATCTGGACGCTCACCCGGCTGTTCAACGCCCGCGAGGGGTTCGACCGCGACGACGACGCGCTCCCCGAGCCGCTCCGCACGGCCGCGGCCGACGGGACGCCCGGCGTCGACGTCGACGCGTTCGACCGCCTGCTGGACCGCTACTACGCGGCGCGCGGCTGGGGGGACCGCGGCCTCCCGACGCCGGCGGGGCTCGACCGCCTGGGACTCGCCGGCGTCGTCGACGACGCGACGCCGCTCGACGACCGCCCGATCGACCTCGCCGCGGCGGCCGAGTCGGACGACTGACCGAGAGAACCGGATCCAAGGGTTTTCCGGAGGCTCAGCGACGCAGCCCGCCCTCGGCCTTGATCCGCATGATGTGCCGGACGTTGAGGTAGATCTCCTCGGGCGACGTCTCCTCCTCGTCGTCGTACAGGTCCGAGACGCGGTAGAGAATCGCCGAGAGCTGCCTGCTCTCCGAGCTGTCCCCCCGAACGTCCTCGGCCACGTCCCGGAGGAACTCCCGTACCTCGTCGTCCGCGGGAAACTCCGCCTCCGACGCGTCCTCCGGGACGACCGGGTCGACGCCCGCGGCCGCGAGCGGGTCCTCGTGGTCGGCGTCGGCGCCCCCCTCGGAGGCGGAGGCGTCGTCGTCCGCGTCGGTCATCGCCCCTCGCTCACCCCGCGGCGGCGGACGACGCCGGCGTTGTTCGCGACGTTCTCGACGAGCACCTTGAACGCGTCCGCGGTCTCGCCGTCTTCCAAGACGACCGGCTCGCCGTCGTCGCCGCCGGTGCGCACCTCGGGGTCGAGCGGGATCCCGCCGAGGAACGGGAGATCGTGCTCCTGCGCGAGCGCCTTCCCGCCGCCGGAGCCGAATATCTCGTGGAAGCCGCCGCAGTCGGGACAGCGGAAGCCGGCCATGTTCTCCGCGATGCCGAGGACGTTCGTGTCGTGTTTGCCGAACATGCGGAGCCCCTTCACCGCGTCGTCGAGGGCCACGTCCTGCGGCGTCGTGACGATCACGGCCCCCGTCAAGGGGAGCGTCTGGAGGATGGTGAGCTGGGTGTCGCCGGTGCCCGGCGGCAGATCCATCACGAGGTAGTCGAGCTCACCCCACTCGACGTCCTCGACGAGCTGGGTGATGATCTTGTGGACCATCGGGCCGCGCCAGATGACGGGGTCGTCCTCGCCGGTGAGGAAGTCCATGCTCATCAGCTTCACCCCGAACCGCTCGGGGGGAACGATCGTCTCGCCGTCGGTCTCGGGGCGCTCCTCGGCCGAGACCATCCGCGGCACGTTCGGCCCGTACACGTCGGCGTCGAACAGGCCCACGCGGGCGCCGAGCTGGGAGAGCCCGGCGGCGAGGTTCACCGCGACGGTCGACTTCCCAACGCCGCCCTTCCCGGAGGCGACCGCGATCACATTCTGGACGCCGGGGAGAACCTGCTCGTCCGCCGAGAGGTCGTCCGGAATCGACGCCGACAGCTCGACGTCGAGGCCCGTATCCGCGAGCGCCTCGCGCACGTCGTCCGCGACGGCCGACTCGTTCGGCGAGAAGGGGGCGCCGAGCGCGAGCGACACACGGACCGTCCCCGCTCCCTCGTCGACCTCGACGTCGTTCACCAGCCCGAGCGAGACGATGTCGCCGCCGAGGTCGGGGTCCCGCACGTCGGCGAGCCGCTCTCGAACGTCCGCTTCGTTCATAGTCGGACGGAGGGAACTCGGTCGAATAAGGGTTCTGTACGGGCCGCGGTCGACGGTGTCGCCCGCGGCGGCTGCGAACTTGGCAACATGCTTATAGCTGGTCGTCGAACGCTTCGACGATGGCAGACCGAACCGCGTCGACCGACCGGATCCGCGTCCTCCACGTCGAAGACGACGAGGCCTTCGCCGACCTCACCGCGGCGCACTTCGAGCGACTCGCCGCCGACATCCGCCACGAGGCGGTCGGCTCCGTCGCGGCCGCGCGTCGCCGGTACCGCAGCGAGTCGTTCGACGCGATCGTCTGCGACTACGACCTCCCCGACGGCACCGGAATCGACCTCCTCGAACACGTCCGAGACGTCGACGAGGACCTGCCGTTCGTCCTCTTCACCGGGAAGGGTAGCGAGGAGGTCGCGAGCGAGGCCATCTCGGCCGGCGTGACCGACTACCTTCAAAAACGCGGCGGGAGCGACCAGTACGAGGTCCTGGTCAACCGGATCCGTAACGCGGTCGACCGGTACCGGTTGGTGCGGCAGGTCGACCGCACCGTCGAGGCGCTCAACGCCGCCAGCGAGCCGATAGGTATCCTCGGCGCCGACGGCACCTACCTGTTCGTCAACGAGGCGTACGCGTCGGTGTACGGCCGTACTCCCGCCGAGATCGTCGGCAAACACTGGGAGGCGTTCTACCCCGACGAAGAGGTCGAACGGTTCACCGACGAGATCCTCCCGCGCGTGACGGCCGAGGGGCACTGGAACGGCGAGGCCGTCGTCTGCGGGCCGGACGGCGGTCTAGTCCGCGAACGCCTCGCGCTCACGCACACGACCGACGGCGGCCACGTGTGTATCATCCGGCGAGCGGAGCCGATCGAGGAGGCCTCGGCGGACGCCCCGGGGTCGAGCGCAACCGATCCGGACGGCGCGGACTGAGCGGCGCGCCCGAGTCAGTCGATCCGGGTTCCGGCGCCCTCGCCGCGCAGGAACGGCGCCAGCCCGTCGGCGCCGAACACGTACGCCGGCGCGCCGAGCGCGAGCAGTTCTCGCACCTTCGCGGCCATGCCGCCGGAGACGTCGGTGGCGTCGCTCGCGCCGAGCGCGTCCGCGACCGCGTCGAAGTCGTCGATCTCGGCGATTACGTCCCCGTCGCCGTCGAGGACGCCGGGGACCGTCGAGCAGACCCCCACGCGACGCGCGCCGAGCCCCGCGGCGAGCTCGACGACCAGCTCGTCGCCCGAGACGACCGTCACCCCGTCGCCCGCCGTCGCCACGCCGTCGCCGTGGAGGACGGGGACGAACCCCTCGCCGAGCAGCGTCGCTGTCGACCCGAGCGGGAGGTCGAGCCCGCCGTCAGCTCCCTCCGGTCGCGCCGCGAGCGACAGCGGGTGGACGGGCACCGCCGGCACGCCGCGCTCCCGGAGCCGTTCTAACACACGCGCGTTCAGCCGCTTCATCGCGCCGTGGACCGCGGCCACCGCGTCGGCGTCGCGCGTCCCGTCGCCCGTCGACACTCCGCGCTCGCTGGCGTGGTGGTGCCCGAAGCTCCCGCCCCCGTGAACGACGACGAGCCGGCCGACGTCGCCGGCCGCGAGCGCGTCGGCGACGGCGTCGCAGGCGGCGTCGAGCGCCGCCTCGTCCAGCGTCTCCGGGCGGTCCTTCTCGGTGATCAGGCTCCCGCCGAGCTTGAGGACGACGGGGGGTGCGGCGTCGTCAGCGGCGTCGGCGTCGAGATCGGCCTCGCCGCCCGTCACGGCTCCACCACCCGGACGCCCTCGGTCGCCAGCTCGGCGCGGAACGCCTCCTCACAGCCCTGCGTGAACGAGAGGGCGGTCTCCGTCGCGTCGCTCTCGTCGAGCGCGACGATGCAGCCGCCCCCGCCGGCGCCGGTGAGCTTCGCGCCGTGCGCGCCCGCGTCACGCGCGGCCCATACCATCGCGTCGAGCGACCGCGCGGAGACGCCGAGCGCGGCGAGTAACCCGTGGTTGAAGTCCATCAGCTCGCCCAGCCCCGCGAGCAGCTCCGGCTCCGGGGCGCTCTCCGGGTCGGCGTCGGCGAGCAGCCCCTCGCCCGTCCGGACGAGGTCCCCGACGGACTCGACCGTGTCCGCGGCGAACTCGTGTTCCTCGCGCAGGGCGCGGACGCCGGCGACCAGTTCGCCGGTGTCGCCCGCGCCGCCGTCGAAGCCGACGACGAACGGGAGGTTCGGGGCGTCGATCGGCTCGCAGTCGTCGCCCTCGACCCGCACCGCGCCGCCCATCGTCGAGCAGAAGGTGTCGGCGCGGGAGGCCTGTCCGTCCTGTACTTCGAACTCGGCCTGATACGCCCGCTCCGCCAGTTCGCGTCGGTCGAGCGGCTCCCCGAGCGCGCGGGTCGCGGCGTCGATGCCCGCGACGACCACGGCCGCGGACGAGCCCAGTCCCGCGCCCAGCGGGATGTCGCTCTCGACGGTGATGTCGAAGCCCGCGTCGGGCGCGTCGGCGGCGTCCCGCGCCTGCTCGACGGCCGCGTCGACGTACCCCATCGCGGCCTCGACGAGCGGGGTCGGCACGTCGACGTCGGGGCGGTCGCCCGTGCCGCCGGCGTACTCCACCGTGAACCCGTCCAGAGAGAGGTCCTCGGCCTCGACGCGCACGTGGTCGTCCTCGCGGGGCTCGGCGCGCACCGTCGCGCGTCGCTCGATGGCCGCCGGCACCGCCGGCTCGCCGTAGACGACGGCGTGTTCGCCGAAGAGGTACACCTTCCCCGGCGCTTCGCAAACGGTCATACGGCGACCGTCGCTCCGCGGGCTTACAGTCGTTGCGCTTGCCGAGTTCCGGCCCGCGGCGAGGGGTCACTCCTCCGTTCGACCCGGATCGCGGTCGCGGATCGTCTCCCGGCACCGGATCGCACGGCGCAGTCCGATCTCCGCCACGTCCCCGCCGCACTCCGCGGTCCGCCGCAGCGAGCGCGAGACGCGACGGAGCTCCGCCGCCCCCTCGCCCGCGTCGTCCAGCCCCCGGTCCAGCGCGTCGATCCGGTCGCGAGCCCGGGAGAGGTCGCCGATCGCGCTCCGAGCGACGTCGGCGCCCTCGTCGCCGAGGGCGACGCTCACGCCGTCGGACACGACCTCCCGGACCGCGGCGCCGACGTCGCGACACGTCTCCAGCCGGGGCTCCGACGGCGGGGCGTCGAGCGACGCCGCGGCGTCGCCGATGTCCGCCGCCGCGTCGCGGAAGCGGCACAGCTCCCGCATCGCCGTCCACGACTCGAACAGCTCCGGCCGGGTCGTCCCGAGCGCGTCGACCTCGCCCAGGTCCGCCATGCCGCGGGAGACGGAGCGGTCGATCATCGAGGCGAGGCGGTCGACCTGCCCGTCGCGAGAGCCGATCGGCGACGAGTCGGGAGGCGTCGCCAGCGCCTCGACCGCCTCGCGGTGTATCGAGCGCACCGTGAACGCCAGCTGTCGGAGTGACTGGCTCACGGAGACCTCCCGCGAGTCCAGCATGATCCGGACCGTCGTCGCGGTCTCCGACTCCGCGGCCACGGACATCCCGATCCGGTCGCGGGCGACCCGCTCGACGACGCGCCGTTGGTCCGAGGTGATCGGCTCGTCTCGTTCGAGCGTGACCTCGCGCGCGCCGGCGGCGTAGGCCGCTCGCAGCGCCCGCGCTATCACCTCCGGGTCGGCCGACTCGATCCGGGCGACGGGCGGCTCACAGTCCTCGCCGTCCCCGGTCTGGACCGCCAGCACGCCGTCGATGTGGTCGTGGAGCGTCACGCTGTCGCCGGACGTGACGCCCTGCGACTCCGCCCACTCCTTCGGGAGCGAGACCGTGTACGTTCCGTTTCCCACGGTCTGTACCTTTCGTGACTCCATCTCAGTAGAGCAGCTCCGGGTCGTTTTCGATCATGTAGAGGGTGCGCGCCGCGATGTTGACGGCGTGGTCCGCGACCCGTTCGAGGTCCCGGACCGTCAACAGCACCCGCGATACGTCGTCCAACACCCGCTCGACCTCCCACCCGTCCCCGTCGCTTCCCGCGATAAGGTCGCGGGTGACGCTCTCGCTCGCGCGCTGACAGAGCGCGTCGACCTCGTCGTCGTCGGCCGCGACCGCCCGGCACGCGGCCGCGTCCTCGGTCTCGTACGCGGCGAGGCTCCGTTCGAGGAGTGCGCGCGCCGCCTCGCCGATCGCGTCGAGCTGTACCTCCGGCGAGAGCGTCTCCGTCGCGGTGCGGAGGTAGTTGGCGAGGTTGACCGCGAGGTCGCCGATCCGTTCGAGGTCGGTGACGATCTTGAACGAGGCGGTGACGAACCGGAGGTCTCCGGCGACCGGCTGCTGGAGCGCGAAGAGGTCGACGCAGCGGTCCTCCAGGCGCAGGTACGTCTCGTTGATTTCGGCGTCGGCCTCGACGACCGACTCCGCGAGCGACTCGTCGCGGCGTTCGACGGCGTCGAGGCTCCGTTCGACCTG
Organism: Halorubrum trapanicum; assembly: GCF_002355655.1. Lineage (NCBI taxonomy): Archaea > Methanobacteriati > Methanobacteriota > Halobacteria > Halobacteriales > Haloferacaceae > Halorubrum > Halorubrum trapanicum. The sequence goes on from NZ_AP017569.1 coordinate 2,563,189, forward strand.
CCCGGTCACCTGATCGCCCATGGCCAGCACGTCCGAGCGGAGCTCGTCGAGCGAGTCCCGGTACTGTTCTCGGGGCATGGGATCACCCGAACTTGCCGGTGATGTAGTCTTCGACGCGCTCGCTGTGGGGGTCCTCGAACACCTGGTCGGTGTCGCCGTACTCGACCAGCTCGCCGCCCGTGAGGAAGACGGCGGTCTGGTCGGATATCCGGGCCGCCTGCTGCATGTTGTGCGTGACGATGACGACCGTGTACGTCTCCGAGAGGTCGTCGATCAGGTCCTCGATCTTCGCGGTGGCGATGGGGTCGAGCGCCGAGGCCGGCTCGTCCATCAGGATGATCTCCGGGTCGACCGAGAGGGCGCGGGCGATACAGAGGCGCTGCTGTTGCCCGCCCGAGAGCCCGAGCGCGTTGTCGTCGAGGCGGTCGCTCACCTCGTCCCACAGCGCCGCGTCGCGCAGGCACCGCTCGACGAGCTCGTCGCGCTCCTCGGCGTCGCTCCGGTTCAGCAGCCGGGCGAGGAGCCCCGTGTCGAGGTCGCCGTGCTTCTTCGGGCCGTAGGCGACGTTCTCGCGGATCGACTTGGGGAACGGGTTCGGCGACTGGAACACCATCCCGACCCGCTTCCGGAGCTCGACGAGGTTGACGCCGTCCTGGTAGATCTCCCGGCCGTCAAGCTTCACCGACCCGTCGACCCGCGCAGAGCTGATGCGGTCGTTCATTCGGTTGAGACACCGGAGGTACGTCGACTTCCCGCAGCCGGAGGGCCCGATCAGCGCGGTGACGCTCTGCTCCGGTATCTCCATCGAGACGCCCTTCAGCGCGTGGTCGTCGCCGTAGTGGACGTCGAGGTCCTCGACGGCCATCTTTGCCTCGCCCCGGAACTCGTAGTCGGTCCACTCGTCGCGGGTCCGCTCGGCGGTCTCGCCCGTCGTCGTGGTCGGCGAGCGGTCGTCCGTCGGTGCGGTGTCTGTCGTCGCGGTCTCCGTCTGCGTCCGTGGGGTAGTGTTCTCGCTCATTGGGTTCAGGTGTGCTTGAGGCGCCGCCGGAAGTAGTAGCGCGTCGCGATGCCGATCGCGTAGAAGGAGAGGACGACTAACAGGAGGACCAGCGCCGTCGCCCAGCGGAACTCGTCCGCGTTGCCGACGTTGCTGCTCGCGCCGACGCCGGCCGAGATGAGGGCGTACAGCTGGTACGGGAGCGCTGAGGTCGCCTGGAGGAGCTCCGGGTTCGCGACGAACGGCGGCGTCGACGTGAACCGGAAGCCGCCGATGACGTTCGCCGTCTGCGAGCCGGTGACGAACGTCCCGCCGGCCATCGTCAACAGGATGGGCGCCGTCTCGCCGGCGATCCGACCGACGCCGAGGATGACGCCGGTGACGACGCCCGGGAGCGCAGCCGGCAGGACGACGCTGCGGATCGTCTGCCACTTCGAGACGCCGAGCGCGGCGCTCGCGTCGCGGTACTCGTCCGGCACCGAGAGCATCGCCTCGCGGGAGGTGATCACCACGAGCGGGAGGAGCATGAACCCGAGCGTGATCATGCCCGAGAGCAGCGACTTCCCGTTTCCGAACCGCGGGACGAGGAAGGCGAACCCGAACAGCCCGAAGACGATGCTCGGGGTGCTCCACAGCCCGTTGGTCGCGACCTCGACGACCTGCGTGAACCGGCCGCGGTCCGCGTACTCGGTGAGGAAGACGGCCGCCCCGACGCCGAGCGGAACCGCGAGCGTGACCGCGCCCGCCACGAGCCAAATCGTGCCGACGATCGCGGGCAGCACGCCCTGGAAGTCGTTGAAGAGGGCGACGCCGTTCATCACGAACGGGACCGAGACCGGGAGCGCGACCGACACGCCGAGGATCGACGTCGTCGGCCCGCTCCCGAACCCGAGCTCGGCGCCGTTCAGAAGGCCCGGGACCCCTTGAACGACCACGAAGGCGACGAGGATGAACAGGAAGGCGACGATCGAGAGCGCGTTGAGGTAGACGAGCACGTACGCGCCCATGTGTCGCCCGCGAGCCCCGAAGCCGCCGTACGCCTTCGCCGACGCCCAGCCGCCGTACAGCGCGCTGAACAGCGTCGACGCGGGGATGAGGAACTCCGCGGTGATCGCGGCCTGCTGTTCCCAGTCCAGCTCCCACGCCCACTCCGGGCCGACGACGCCGGTCAGGAACACGAGCCCCGTCAGCGCGAGGAGAGTCCCCAGCGGGAGCGTCGACCCGAGGTCCTCCCGCGGCAGGACGGTGAGCGCGAACGCGACGCCGCCGGCGGCGATGCCGGCGACGACGCCCGCGGCCGTGCCGAGCCCGAGCGTCTGGCTCGCGACGCCCCCGCCGACGACGACCCACGGGACGGCGGCGCCGAAGCCCGCGATGAGCCCGGTACTCGGGTCCGGGTCCGTCTCGACGTAGCCGAGGCGCGACCCGGCCCCGAAGGCGACCACCGCGACGCCGAGGGCGGTCAGGAGACCGCCGAGCAGCGTCACGGTCCGGACGCCGAACAGCGAGCCGGTGAGGCTGACGCGCTCGAACAGCGCCGCGACCGCGAGGGCGAACAGGACCGCCGAGAGTCCGACGGCCACGCCCGCGACGGCGTCCGTCTCCGTGGTCTCCGACTCGACCAGCTTCGCGTCGGTCTCGCTGGCACCGGCCATCAGACCTCACCCCCGAGCCGCTCGTGCATCCGCCATTCGATGTACTGCGCGCCGATCGAGATGACGAGGACGGTAACGAACAGGATGACGCCCGCGACGAACAGGGCGTCCATCTGGAGCCCGTCCGCCTCGCCGTAGTTCCGCGCGATGATCGAGGTCAGCGTCTCCTGCCCGTAGAAGACGTTGACGAGCGGGTCCGTGAGCCGCGGCACGCCGCGGAGCATCACCGTCGCGGCCATCGTCTCGCCGATGGCGCGGCCGACGCCGAGCAGGACCGCGGCCGACACGCCGGAGAACGCGGCCGGCAGCGTGATCGAGGTCATCGTCTGCCAGTCGGTGGTGCCCATCGCCAACGACCCGCTCTTCATCGACTCGGGGACGCTGCTCAGCGCGTCCTCCGCCACGGAGACGACGGTCGGAAGCGCCATCACTCCGACGACGATGCCGACGAACAGGTACGACCCCTGTCCGGTCGTTTGGAACTGGTCTGAGGCCCACGGGCCGAGCACGGTGAAGCCGATGAACCCGTAGACGATCGAGGGGATGCCGGCGAGGATCTCGACGCCGGGCTTGACGACCTCGCGGACGGTGGCCGGAGCGATCTCCGAGAGGAAAAGCGCCGCGGAGACGCCGAGCGGCGCGGCGACGGCCGACGCGATGAGCGTCACCATCACCGTGCCGTGGATCATCGGGACCATCGAGTAGCGGATCGGCGGCGAGACCGCGTCCCAGTTCGGCTGGATGAACATTCTGAGCCCGGGGACCGTGATCCCGAACACCGTCGCGCTCTCGTACCGGATCACCGGGATCGACTCCCGGAAGATGAACACGATGATCAGCCCGAGGATGAGGATGGTCGACACCGTCATCATCAGCGCGATGACGTACGCCGTCTCCTCCTGGTACCGGAACCAGCCGACCCCCGCGGCGGTGAGGAAGACCACGAAGGGGACGATAGTCAGGTTCGAGACGGCCAGGAACCCGACGAGCGTACCGAGCAGCGACAGCGTCATCACGGAGATGATCGCCAACGCGGGCGGTTCGGTCTCGTCGGCGAACTCCCTGAGCCGCCTGAGCTGCGCGCCCAGCGCGTCGATCGCCCGTCTACCCGGGGCAGTTAGTACCGATGGCATGTGTCTGGTATCGAAAGCATTCGCGTTTTGTGTGTCGTAGAAGCGATATTGGTGTCGTGTGTGAACGCCGACGGCCGCGAGGAAACGGGCGGTGGCGGGGGCCGGTCGGCGCGACACGCTCCCCTCGGGCGGCGGACCTCGGTCGTCGGGCTACGGCGAGAGGAGCTCTTCCGTCGCGACCGCCGAGACCTGGTCTTTCATCGACTGGAGGTCGCTGGTCGGGAGCGGGATGTAGTTGTTCCCCTCGACGAAGACGGTCTGACCGTACTCGTTGAGGAACATGTTGACGAACGCCGCCTCGCGCCGGTCGTAGCCGCCGCCGTTCGGGTTGTCCTCCTCGATGAGCGTGTACATGTGGAGGTCGCGGTTGAGCGGGTACTCGCTGTCGAAGATGGTGTTCTCCGCGTCGCGGCTGGTCTCGTACAGCGTGCCGTCGAAATTGATGGCGATGGGAGTGACTTCCGGCCCCGTGAACGCCAGCGCCATGTACGCGATGGCGCCCTCGTTCTGAGCGACCGCCTGTGCGACCTGTTGGTTCTGTCCGAAGCGCGTGGCGACGCCGGGCATCGGAGCGTCGGCGCTGCCGAGCATGTTCAGCCGGAACGAGGTGTCTGTCCCGGACCCCTCGGCGCGGCCGATGACGTAGATCTCCTGGTCGTAGTCGACGCCGTCGATCTGGTTCCAGTTGGTGATCTCGTCCTGGTAGATCCCGCGGATCTCCTCGCCGGTCAGCTGAGCAACGCCCGCGTCCGCGACGTCGGAGCTGACGACGACCGGCTGGCCGTCGCGGCCGACGACGTTGTCGACCACCGTGTTCTGCGCCTTCTCCTCGCTCCAGTCCAGTTCGGCCGTGATCGGACCGGAGGAGTTGCCGATGTCGACGAGCCCCTCGGTGACCGCCTCGCAGCCGGTCCCGGAGTGGCTCAGGCCGACCGTCGTCGGGAACGGCGGGGAGGAGCGCTGGTCGGTCGGCTCGAAGCCGAACTTCGAGGCGAAGTAGTCGGCGAGGAGCATGTCGTCCGCGCCGTCGGACGCGAGCTCGTCCCAGCCGGGAACCGAGCTCTCGTCGTTCGCGCCCCAGTACTCACCGTCGCTCGGCGGCGCGTTGGAGTTCCAGTACGAGCTCCCCGTGTTCGAGATCGGGTACACCGTCGAGGAGCCCTCGGCGTTGAGCAGCGCCGTGTTCGGACCGGAGCCGCCGTCGGAGTCCCCGTCGCCGCCGGAACTCCCGTCACCGCCGTCGCCGCCCGAACCGCCCGATCCCCCGTCGCCGCCGTCGCCGCCGTCGCTTTGACCGCTACAGCCCGCCAGTCCCGCGGCCCCGAGCGCTCCGGACGTGATGAGAACTTTCCGCCGCGACACGCCGCCGTCGACCCAGTTGCGGTCTGACATCGAGTGGAGGGACAGCGCGATCTATTAAACGGGTTTATATTTTTGATATATCTGTATCTATGGCCGGGGTGTGCGCCCGGTAACGCTCGTATCGATCATAGCTAAATAAATATCATATATAGTCCCATATAGCGCTCTCATAGGCTCTATCCACCAAATTACGATTCTGACCGAAGGTATAACACCGGCGTGTCGAGTACCGGGACGCATGGCCGGACCCGTGGTGGACGACGTTTCAGTCGACGTACTAATCGACGAGGTCACCGACCGAGCGGACGAGGGGCCGGAGTCGATCCGCCGTCGGCTCGACCCCTTCGTCGACGACGGGACCGTGACGGCCGCGGCGTTCGAATCGACCGTCACCGACGTGTCTCAGATCCTCGCGACCGCCGAGACGCGAGTCGACCTCGCGACGCGCGCCCACGAGGACGCGACTGACGCCGCCGCCGAGGCACCCGACCTCGACGTCGTCGACGTCCGCAGGCGGGCGTTCGGGGCGCGCCTCGACGACCTTCGGGAGGACGTGGAGGCGCTCGGAGACGACCTCCGGGCAGCGAGGGCGGACCCGGACTCCCCGATGGCAGTGTACCGCGCCGCGACCGACCTCCACGAGGTCACGACCGGCGCACAGGATGTCGTTCGGGTCGCTCACGACCTCGAGACCGAACTCGAGGCGTTCGAGGCGTGGCTCAATTCGGCCAACCGCCGCCACGACGCGCTCGTGGACGAGGTCGAGGCCGCCGAGGAGTCCGTCGACTCGATCGCTGAGGCCGTCGAGGCGCTGCGGGCCGCCGACGAACCCGACCCGGAACGGCGGTTCGACGCGGGCGTCCAGGTGCGCGTCCTCGACCTCGTCGTCGCCGACCTCCGCGCCGAGGCCGAGGACCTCCGCGCGTGGGCCGAGCGCGACGGCGCCGACTTCCCCGACGGCGTCGAGACCCGGATCGACGACCTCGCGGGCGAGGTGACGACGGTCGCCGAGGCGCTCGCGGACGGCATGACCCCCGGCGGCGAGTTCGGCGACCGACTCGACGCGCTCGACGCGGAGCTATCGGCCGTCGAGCCGCCCGTCGCCTGGGGACTCGTCGACGAGACGGTCGCGGAGGTGCGGGAAGTCCCGTCGACTGAGAATTGACGCGGCGACGGGGACGCGGCCGACTGGACTGCCGAGTGTCGACGACGGACTCGCCCGTCCCCCACCTTTTCACCGCGGACCCGCGTTCGTCCCGGTATGACGCAGATCCCGTCGCTTCTGACGCGGTCGCTGTCGAACTTCGTCGAGGGGTTGGCCGTCGCGATCCCTCGACTGCTCTCGGGGCTGGTGTTCCTCGCGTTAGCCTACGTCACGGTCCGGATCGTCCTCCCGGTCGTCCGGCGGTCGATCGATCGGCTCTACGTCGGCGACCGCGAACTGGTGGGCGACCTCATCGTCACGCTCGTCTCGATCTTCCTGTGGTTCGGCGTCGCGCTCACCTTCCTGAAGGTCGTCGGGATGGGCGACATCGCGGCGAGCCTCGGCACCGCGGTCGGATTCATCGCGCTCGGCGTCTCGTACGCGCTCTCCGAGATGATCGAGGACACGGTGGCGGGCGTCTACCTCCTCCGCGACCCGGACTTCAACGTCGGCGACCGCGTCGAGGCCAAGGGCGTCACCGGCACCGTCGCCGCCATCGAGCTCCGGAAGACGCGGATCGACGCGGACAACGGCGACCGGATCGTGATGGCGAACCGCGAGATAGAGCCGCGCTGGACCCACGACGTGCCCGAGGAGGCTGACGCTTCGGCGGCCGACGACGCGGCTACGGGCGAATAGCGACCCTCTGGCATTGCGTCGAACGCCGCGGCTGGACGAGAGTGAGTACTGAAAAGTAGAACTCGACGTCGAAAACCGACTTACAGTTCGTCCTCGAAGTCTTCGAGGGCGAACACCGTGTCGGCGCCGCGGCGGTCGAGCGTCTCGTTGGCGAGGAGCCAGTAGACGACCGACAGCGCGCGGCGACCCTTGTTGTTCGTCGGGATGACGAGGTCGACGTTCGACAGCTGGTTGTTGGAGTCGCACATCGCGATCACCGGGATGCCGACGGTGATGGCCTCCTTGACGGCCTGCGCGTCGCCGATCGGGTCGGTAACCACGACGACGTCCGGCTCGATGTAGCCGGCGTAGTCGGGGTTCGTCAGCGTGCCCGGGATGAAGCGCCCGGTGCGGGCGCGGGCGCCGATGGCGTCCGCGAACTTCTCGGCCGGGAACCGGCCGTACTGCCGCGAGGACGTGACGAGGATCTGCTCGGGGTCGTAGTTCTCGAGGAAGTCCGCGGCCGTGCGGATCCGCTCGTCGGTGAGGCTCACGTCGAGGACGTACAGCCCGTCGTCGCGGACGCGGTGGATGAACCGCTCCATGTCCTTCGTCTTCTGCTGGGTCCCGATGTGGACACCGGCGGAGAGGTAGTCCTCGACGGGGATCAGCAGGTCGACGTCGTCGTCGGGCATGACGTCGTCGTCGAACGGGGAGGCCTCCTCCTCGTCGGCGTCGTCGCCCTCTGCGGTCGCCTCGTCGGTCTCGCCGGCGGCGGCCTCGTCGGCCGCGGCGGCGGTCGGTTCCTCGGTCGTGTCGGCCTCCTCCTCGACCGCCGCGTCGACCGCCTCGGTCTCCGCGTCGTCGTCGAGTTCGACCGCGTCGTTGTCTTCGCTCATGCGTGGTGTGGGCCCGTCATACCGCGTCGTCCGCGATGCGGACCAGTTCGTTCAGCTTGGCGGTGCGCTCGCCGCCGACCGTGCCGGTCTTGATGTAGCCGGCGTCGGTCGCCACGGCGAGGTGTGCGATGGTCGCGTCCTCGGTCTCGCCCGAGCGGTGGGAGATAACCGTCTCGTACCCGTTGCGGGCGGCGAGCTCGACGGCGTCGAACGCGTCCGACAGCGTCCCGATCTGGTTCGGCTTGATCAGGATGCTGTTGGCCGCGCCCGCGTCGATCCCGTCCTGGAGGCGCTCGACGTTGGTGACGAACAGGTCGTCGCCGCAGATCAGCGTCCGGTCGCCGACCCGGTCGGTCAGCTCCGCGAACGCCTCGTAGTCGTTCTCGTCGAGCGGGTCCTCGACGTACGCGAGGTCGTACTCGTCGACGAGGCCGGCGACGTACTCGATCTGCTCGTCGGCCGACTTCGTCTCGTCGCCGTAGACGTACGCCTCTCGGTCGTCGTCGTACAGCTCGGCGGCGGCCATGTCGAGCCCGAAGCGGATCTCGAAGCCGACCTCGCTCTCGACGCGTTCGACCGCCTCGTCGACGACCTCGAACGCGTCGGCGTCCGAGATCGGGGGCGCCCACGCGCCCTCGTCGCCCTTCGCCGCGGGCACGCCGCGCTCGTCGAGCACGTCAGCGACCGCCGCGTGGACCGCGGCGTTCGCGAAGACGGCCTCCGAGACGCTGGGCGCGCCGACGGGCGCCGCGAGGAACTCCTGGATGTGGGTCGCCTCCTTGGCGTGCTCCCCGCCGCCGACGACGTTGCCGAGCGGAATCGGGAAGTTCTCGCCGCGGAACGCGCCCCCGAGGTGCTGGTACAGCGGCGCGCCGAGCACGTCGGCGGCCGCCTTCGCCGCCGCCATTGAGATGGCGACCGCGCTGTTGGCGCCGATGGCGGAGAAGTCGTCCGTGCCGTCGGCGGCGCGCAGTGCGTTGTCGACCGCGCGCTGGTCGCCCGCGTAGACGCCTTCGAGACGCGGCACCGCGTGTTCGCGGGCCTTCGCGATCGACTCGCTCGCGGGCAGTTCGATCGCCTCGTACTCGCCCGTCGAGGCCCCGCTGGGGGCCGCGCCGCGGCCGAAGCCGCCGGACTCGGTGAGCACGTCGGCCTCGACCGTCGGGTTCCCGCGGGAGTCGAGCACGCGACGCAGCGAGACGCTCGTGATCCGCGTCATCAGCTCTCCCTCCGGACCGTAAAGGGGAGCGCACCCGCGTCGTACTCCTCCGCGGCGACGAGGATCGGCTCCGTCTGGTCCGTGTCGATCAGCACGGGCGCCCCGTAGGACACCTGCAGCGCTCGCGCGCCGAGGATTCGTGCCTTCTCGTATCGATTGTATCGCTGTTCTGACATGGTTACTGGTACGGCGAGACGACGTCGACGAGGTCGCGGTGGCTCACCAGCATGCGCCGGCAGCAGTGCCGGTCGACCCCGAGGTCGTCGAGCACCTCGCCGGGGTCCTCGTCGCCCTCGCGAGCCCGCTCTTTGAACTCTTCCCAGTGCTCACCCACGACGTTGCCGCACGTGAAACACCGGACGGGGATCATCATGACTGGATCACCTCAGCGGTAGGACTTCTGGTAGCGAGCGCGCGCGCCGGGCCCGCCCCACTTCTTGGGTTCGGACTGGCGCACGTCGTTGACCAGCAGGGTGCGGTCGAAGTTCATGTACGCGTCGCGCAGCTCGGCGTCGCCGAGGTGCTGGACGAGGCCGCGGGCGATGGCGGTCCGCGTCGCGTCCGCCTGCCCGCTGAAACCGCCGCCCTCGACGTCGATGTCGATGTCGACGCCGTCGCGGAGCTCCTCGCCCGCGATGCGGAACGGCTCCAGCATCTTGAGCCGCGCCTGTTCCGGTTCGACCAGCTCGACTGGCTGGGAGTTGATGCGCACGCGGCCCTCGCCCTCGCGCACGGTGGCGCGGGCGACGGCCGTCTTCTTCTTGCCTGAGGTGTTCGTTACCATGTGACGTTAGCTCCCAGAGACTCGGAGATCTCTCCGAGCGTGGTGAATTTGATGTTCGAGAGGCGGTCGAGCGAGGTGCCGTCGAGGACGACGCTGTCGACGTCCTCGTCGCGCTCGTAGGGGTTCCCGACGTACACGCGCACGTTCGAGAACGCCTCGCGGCCGTCCTCCGACTTGTACGGCAGCATGCCGCGGATGGCGCGCTTGAAGATCCGGTCCGGACGCTTGGGGTAGTAGGGCCCGCTGTCCGAGCCGAGCTCCGCGCGCTTGTGGTACGTCTCCATCGTCGCCTCCTCGTTGCCGGTGATGACGGCGCGCTCGGCGTTGACGACGGCGACGGTCTCCCCGGCGAGGACGCGCTGCGCGACCTCAGAGGAGACGCGACCGAGGATACAGTCGCGGGCGTCGACGACGACGTCCGCGTCGATCTTCGCGAGGCTCATCGGATCACCCGCACGTTGCTTCCTTCGGGGTTCTGTTCGACGTACTGTTCCAGCGTCACCGCTTCGCCGGCCTGGTCGATCTTCGTCCGGGCGGTCCCGGAGAAGTCGACGGCGGCGACGGTGACGTTCGTTTCGAGCACACCGCTGCCCAGCACCTTGCCGGGGACGACGACCGTCTCGTCTTCCTGCGCGTATCGTTCGATACGGCCCAGGTTGACCTCAGCGTGCGTGCGCCGTGGCTTCTCCAGTCGGTCGGCGACGTCCTGCCACACGTTGGCACCGGAGTCGCGCGAGACCGACTTCAGATCGGCGATGAGGTTCTGTAGTTTCGGATTCGTCTTGCTACTCATAGCTGTCCCTCCTGAGTGGAGAGTTCGTGGAAAACGGAGTGCAGGGAGCAGGATTTGAACCTGCGGACCTCTACAGGACAGCGCCCTGAACGCTGCGCCGTTGGCCTGACTTGGCTATCCCTGCGTGCACTCCACCGTATTCCGGCTCCCTTCAAACCACTTTCGGTCCCGGCGTCCCCGCGGTCGGTCGCGGGCGCTCCGGCGGTCGGAGCGGCGCCGCGGCTGTCTGCGGGGGCGACGGTCAGGGGCATGGTTCGAAGGGCCGTCATTTCCTTATACTGCGACTTTCGTCTGTAGTTCGTCCGCGCGCTCCTCGATGGAGTCGATCGCGCGGAGCAGCAGTTCCTCGACGTCGAACGAGCCGTCCGTCTCGATGTGGAAGACGAAGGCTCCGGGGACGTCCTCGACCGCGACCTCCTTCCCGGGGAACCGTTCCGAGAGGTCGTTGTCGAACTCGTCGGTGAGTTCGATGTCGCCCTCCGGCGTCTCGACGACGCCGCGGAGGATGTTCGGCTCGTCGTCGTCGAACTCGCCGCGGTCGCCCTCGACCGAGACGCGCTGGAGGTGGCGGTAGCCGACGGAGACGCCGCCCTGGTGTTTGGCGTGCTCCTTACCGGTGTCGAGGACCGCGTCGGCCTCGAACTCCAACCGCTGCCCCTCCTTCAGCTCGATGATCGGGACGTTCTCGTCGGCGACCTCGACGAGCGGGTCAGCGCTCTCGATGTCGCCGGAGTACGCCGTCGCCGGGCCTTCGACGTCGAGCGCGAGGGTGACCTCGTCGCCGAGTTCGAAGTCGTCGAGCGGCGTCGTCAGGGGAACGAGCCCCAGACGCAGACCGATCATCTCGTCGAACATGACCGAGGAGTTCTCGACGAACCGGACGGTGTCGATCGAGAACGTCGGGACGTCGGCGATCATCGCGCGGCGGATGCCGTTGGCGAACGCCGGCGTGAGCCCGCGGATCAGCACCCGCGCGCTGCGATCGTCCCGTTCGACGTACTGGACGTCGAATTCGTCTTCGGTCATGTCAGACTCGCTTGTTCTTCGGCGCCTTCGTCCCGTCGTGCGGGATGGGCGTGACGTCCTCGATGCGGCCGATCTCGACGCCCGCACGCGAGAGCGCGCGGATCGTCGCCTGCGCACCGGGACCGGTGGACTTGTTGAGGTTGCCGCCGGGGCCGCGCACGCGAACGTGCACGCCCTCCAGACCGGCGTCCTTGACGCGCTCGGCGACGACCTCCGCCATCTGCATGGCGGCGTACGGCGACGCCTCGTCGCGGTTCTGCTTCACCACGGTGCCGCCGGACGACTTGGCGATCGTCTCGGCGCCCGTCTCGTCGGTGACCGTGATGAGCGTGTTGTTGAACGACGCGTACACGTGGGCGATGCCCCACTTTCCTCCGTCCTCGGATTCACTCATGTATGCTTACTCCTGTGACTCCGCGCGCTCGGGGTGGAGATCGTCCGCGAGCGGGCTCGTCTCGTCGAAGGCGATGGCGCCCTCGTCGTCGACGTCCACCTTCACCGACGGGCGCGTGACGCGGGCGCCGTCGACGGTGATGTGGCCGTGGACGATGAACTGGCGGGCCTGCTGGGTCGAGGAGGCGAAGCCCTGTCGGTAGACGACCGTCTGGAGGCGACGCTCCAGCAGGTCGGTCACGTCGAGCGACAGGACCGTCGAGATGTCGTCGTTGTCGCCGAGGATGCCGATGCGGCGGAGCCGCGTAACGAACTCCGCGCCGGCGTCCTGAGCGGCCTCGACGTCGCCCTGCGCCTCGCCGAGCAGGCGTCGGGCCTCCCGACGCATGTTGCGCAGCTCGGACTGGGCGCGCCAGAACTCCTCTTTGTTCTTCAGGCCGTACCGCGAGAGGAGGTCGGACTCCTCGGCGATGCGCTCGCCCTGGTACGGGTGGTTCGGCGTCTCGTAGCCCTTGGTGTTCTTGCCGGTGCTCATTCCTCGTCACCCGCTTCTTCGTCCGCCATCTCCTCGCGGATCTCCTCGACGTTGACCCCGATGGTCCCCTCCGAGCGACCCGTGGACTTGGTGCGCTGACCGCGGACCTTCTGCCCGCGCTTGTGGCGCACGCCCTTGTACGATTCGATGATCTTCATGCGGTTGATGTCGTGACGGCGCTTCTCCTCGACGTCGGTGCCGACGAGGTGCGTCGTCTCTCCGCTGAAGAAGTCGTTCTGTCGGTTCGTCATCCACGACGGGACGTGGTCTTCGAGGTTCTCGGCGATGTCGACCACCGCGTCGATGTCATCCTCGTCGAGGAGCCCGAACGTGGCGTTTCTGTCCACGTCGGCCTTCTCGGCGACCAGCCGCGCCGTGCGCGTGCCGATGCCGTCGAGTTCGGACAGGCTTCGCTCGACCGTCTTCGTCCCGTCGAGGTCCGCGCCCCCGATCCGAACGAAGTACTGGAGGTCTTCCTCCTCCTCCGGCGAGTCGTCCTGTGATTCTTCCGTGCTCATGTGTTGGTTGTGGTGAGCCCTACCGGCGCGAATCCGGCGGTACTCGTCCGTTCGAGCGTTGCGGCGGGGATTCGAACCCCGGAGGCAGTGACGCCACAGAGTTAGCAACCCTGCGCCTTGGGCCAGGCTTGGCTACCGCAACCCGCGTTGTATCATCGCCCTCTCGGACTCGGGGCCCGACGCCCCTGCAGTTCGTGCGTTCGTATGCTCCCGCTTTCGGTACTTAAACATCACGAAACGGCCGGGTCGCTGTGGGGGTCTCGCACGGTCGTCGCGTCGGGAGTATCGAGGGGCGACGAGGTCGCGAAGGACGCGTAGAATCCGTCGAGACGGCGCTGTTGGAGCCCTGTTTTTCAGATGTTTTCCCGTCTGAAACGGCCGATCGGTGAGTTGTGCTTCTTGATCGATCGCGGGAGTGAGTATCGCAGATCGGCGGTGGCGGGAGCGTATTTAAAAGGCGATGAGCGACGGCGACGAGCGCTTATAAATGGCAGGCGGTGGCGCGCCTGCGAGCGGCCGCCCTCGGCGGCCGCGAGCCAGCCCGCGAGGGAGTCAGTCGCCGGAGCGAAGCGGAGGCGACTGACGAGGTTGGGGAGGCGTGAGGTGCCGTGCGGGGCGGGACTCAAAGGGGCAGTCGCGAGGCGGCCGCAGGCGACGTAAGCACCGCAGCGAAGGAGCGCCAGCGACTGAGCGAGGAGCACAGCGAGCGTGCGTCCGCCTCGCGACTGGGGCTTTGGAGGTACTCACCGCAGTAGCGTCAATCACTTATAAACAGCCGACAGCAACACCGCAATCTGAATTATAAACGACCGCTCTCAAGACGTACTACACTCACTCCCGAAATCGCTCGTCGCTACGTCTGTGTTGACCGAGACCGGGTAGAACGTGTCTCTCTCAGAGGGTTTCACCAGAGCCATCGAGGCGCACCGCCCGTTTCCGTGAGGCGTACTGTTTAGTGGATCCCGCGGGAGAGTCCGACCATGAAGGCCGTTCAGTTCGCCGACCACGGCGACCGCGACGTGATCGAGTACGGCGAGTTCCCCGACCCCGAGCCCGACCGCGGCGAGGTGCTCGTCGACGTCAAGGCCGGCGCGCTCAACCACCTCGACATCTGGACCCGACGCGGGATGCCCGGCATCGACCTGGAGATGCCGCACATTCCGGGCAGCGACGCGGCGGGGGTCGTCGAGGCCGTCGGCGAGGGCGTGACACGGTTCGAGCCGGGCGATCGCGTCGCCGTGAGCGCGGGCGTCTCCTGCGGGAACTGCGAGTTCTGCCGGAACGGCGAGGAGTCGCTGTGCGTCTCCTTCCACATCATCGGCGAACACGTCCGCGGCGTCCACGCCGAGAAGGCCGCGGTCCCCGAGGAGAACCTCGTCCCGGTCCCCGACGGCGTCGACTGGGAGGTCGCCGGCTCCGCGTCGCTCGTCTTCCAGACCGCGTGGCGCATGCTCCAGACGCGCGCGGACATCGAGGCGGGCGAGAAGGTCCTCGTCCTCGGCGCCTCCGGCGGCGTCGGCCACGCGGCGGTCCAGATCGCCGACCACGCGGGCTGTGAGGTGTTCGCGACCGCCTCCACCGAGGCGAAGCTCTCGCACGCCGAGGACTGCGGCGCCGACCACGTCATCGACTACGAGGCGAACGACTTCGCCGAGGAGATCGACGCGCTCACCGGCAAGCGCGGCGTCGACGTCGTCGTCGACCACGTCGGCGAGGCGACCTACCCGAACTCGCTGAAGTCGATGGCGAAGGGCGGCCGGCTCGTCACCTGCGGCGCCACGACCGGTCCGAACCCGGGCGCCGGGCTCAACCGCATCTTCTGGAACCAGCTCTCCGTCATCGGCTCGACGATGGCGACGCCGGGCGAGGTCGACGACGTGCTGGAACTCGTGTGGGACGGCACCTTCGAGCCCCGCGTCCGCGAGGTCCTCCCGATGAGCGAGGCGGCGCGCGCACACGAGATGATCGAGAACCGTGAGGGCTTTGGCAAAGTGGTTGTTAAACCCGACAGTGAGTTCTGAGACCGACGCGGCCGCCGGCGCGGACGCCACCGCCGACGATGCGTCCGTCCGCGACGCGGACGCCACCGCCGACGGCACCACCGACGGCGGCTACGTCCACGTCCCCGAGACCGGCGACGGCGCCGACGCGGCCGGCGGCGACGGCGGCGGCTCGCGGGACCCGACGGTCGACGCCGACGAGCCCGCCGCCGACGGCTTCGGTCGCGAGGGGTGGGCGCTGACGGCGGCGATCTTCGTCTGCGCCCTCGTCATCCCGGGGATCATCTACGTCTACCCGTACGCCGCGGGCTGGTTCGGCCTCCCCTTCTTCGCCACGTACCTCGCGCTCCCGCTCGTCCCCGCGCTCCTCCTCGGCCTCGTGGCGGTCTGGTCGATGACGGCCGCGACCGCCGACCGCGAGGAGTGAGCGGTCCGCGAGGCGACGGCGGGCTCCCTCGCGGCCGGGGTCGACCCCGTCAGATCGCGCCCTCGCGCCGGCGAACGACAACCGTTTTGAACGACACCCGCGCAGTGGTGATATGTTGATCACCGTCTCCGGCCCGCCCGGCAGCGGGAAGAGCACCAACGCTGTCCAGCTGGCGGACGCGCTCGGTCTCGGGCACGTCTCCGGCGGCGACATCTTCCGCGAGATGGCGGCCGAACGCGACATGACCCCCGTCGAGTTCAACGAGTTCGCCGAGGAGGACCCCCAGATCGACCGCGACCTCGACCGCCGGCTCCGCGAGATCGCGGTCGAGCGCGACGACGTCGTCCTCGAATCGCGGCTCGCCGGCTGGCTCGCGGCCGACCACGCCGACTTCCGGTTCTGGTTCGACGCGCCGCTTTCAGTCCGCGCGGAGCGGATCGCGGAGCGCGAATCGAAGGACGTCGACCGCGCGCGAACGGAGACGGAGCGCCGCGAGGCCTCCGAGCGCAAGCGGTACGAGGAGTACTACAACATCGACATCGAGGACCTGTCGATCTACGACGCCGCGTACAACACCGCCCGCTGGGGCCCCGAACGGTTCCTCGACGTCCTCGTCGCCACCGTCGAGGCGTACGACCCCGACGACGACGAGGGGAAAGCGCCCGTCGAGGGCGTCGTGTACGACTTCTGAGCCGCGCCCGCCGCCCACCTCATGACTGACGCCTCAGACGCCGACGCCGACGCTCCCGCCGACGGCGAGGGCCCCCTCAGAGCGCCTCCCGGCGAGCGGTCGGTGCCGGAGCTGCTCCGGTTCGGCGTCGTCAACCTCGACAAGCCGGCCGGCCCCTCCTCGCACCAGGTGTCGGCGTGGGTGCGGGACGCGATAGACGAGACGCTCGCGGCGCTCGATCCCGAGGGGCCACCGACCGGCGGCGTCGCCCACGCGGGCACGCTCGACCCGAAGGTCACCGGCTGTCTCCCGACGCTGACCGGCGACGCGACGCGCATGGCGCAGGTGTTCTTGGAGGGGACGAAGGAGTACGTCGCGGTCCTAGAGCTCCACGGGCCGCCCCCGTCTGACTTCGAGGACGTAGTCAGCGAGTTCGAGGACGAGATCTACCAGAAGCCGCCGCGGAAGAGCGCGGTGAGCCGGCGGCTCCGCACGCGGACGATCCGCGACCTCGACGTGCTGGAGGTCGACGGCCGACAGGCTCTCCTCCGGATCCGCTGCGAGTCGGGGACGTACGTGCGGAAGCTCTGTCACGACGTCGGGCTCGCGACGGGCGTCGGCGCGCACATGGGTCACCTCCGGCGCACCGCCACCGACCCGTTCGACGACCGCGACCTCCACACGCTTCAGGACCTCGTGGACGCGCTCGCGTGGGCCGAGGACGGCGACGACGCGCTCCTCCGCGAGGTGGTCCGCCCGGCGGAGGACGCCCTGACGCACCTCCCGTCGGTGACGATCGCGCGGTCGGCAGCGCGCAGCGTCGCGACCGGCGCGCCGGTGTACGCGCCCGGCGTGATCGACGTCGACGACGATGCCGAAGCGGCCGATAATGACACCGACGGCGACCCTCCCCTCGTCGCGTGTTTCACGCCGGACGGCACCGCGGTCTGTCTCGGGCGGGTCGTCGGCGATCCGGACGCCGACGGCGGGACCGTCGTCGACTTGGAGCGCGTTCTTTTATAACACCACCAGCCCGGGTTCGGGTATGGACGAGCCGGACGAAGGCGAAGCCGCGGGCGGGGACGGACGGATAGCGATCGGAAGCGCGAGCGCCGCGTCGGGCACGCTCGACCGCGGCCGCCTCTCGGTCGCGGAGCTCCCGACGGGCGGTGCGGAGCGGCTTCCGGTCGTCGTCGCGAACGGCGCCGAGGACGGGCCCACGCTGTGGCTCACGGGCGGCGTTCACGGCGACGAGGCGACCGGCGTCGCGGTCGTTCAGGACGCGGTCGCGGCCCTCGGCGAGTGCCTCGCCGACCTCGCGGGCGCGGTCGTCGCGGTGCCCGCGGTCTCCCCCGCCGGACTCCGCCGGAACGCGCGGGAGACGTACTACGCCGACGAGGACCCGAACCGCCACTTCCCGGACGCCGACGCGGAGTCGGCGCGCCCGCCGAGGCTTCAGGAGCGGATCGACGCCCGCCTGTACGCCGCGATCACGGGCGAGGTGCCGGCCGACGCGGGCAAGTCCGCGGACGGGTCGAGCGAGTCCGCGGACGATTCGAGAGAGTTCGCCGTCGAGACGGTCGGGACGAACGCGGCCGCGGACGCGCTGATCGACTGCCACACCGCCGGCGTCGGCAGCGAGCCCTTCGCCATCCGCGACCGAGTCCTGTACGGCGACCGCCGCAGCGAGTCCGAGGCGACCGCGCTCTCCGAGGAGCTCGGCCGGCTGGTCGACGCGTTCGGCCTCCCGGTCGTCCGGGAGTATCCCGCGGCCGAGTACGTCGAGGAGAACCTCCAGCGGTCGACCGCTGGCGCCGTGCTCAACGAGGCCGGAATCCCGGCGTTCACCGCGGAGTTAGGCGCGCACAGCGTCGTCGACGACGCCCTCCTCGACGCGGGCGTCGCGGGCGTCTTCGGCGTCGCGGTCGAACTCGGGCTACTGGCCGCCGGCGACGTGCCCGAGTCGGTCGGCGCGCCCGGCGTCGGCGTCGACCCCGCGCCCGTCGAGTTCCCCGTGCGGCGCTTCCGCGGGCCGACGACCGACGACTCCGGCCTCGTCCGGCACCGCGTCGCGGCCGGCGACGCGTTCGCCGAGGGTGACGTGCTCGCGAGCGTGGTCGACGCCACGGGCGAGGAGCGCGCGACGGTCCGCGCCGACAGCGACGGCTACGTCCTCGGTCGGTGCGAGGGGCTGGCCGTCTACGAGGGCGACCCGATCGGCAGCCTCGCGGTGCGGGACGACGGCGACCTCGTGGTCCCGCGGGACGCCGAGGAGGAGTGAAGCGAAGTCCTTAATTACCGGACCGTCGTTTTTCAGCGTGTAGTCAGGGACCGTGGGGTAGTGGTATCCTATGCGGATGGGGTCCGTATGACCTGAGTTCGACTCTCAGCGGTCCCACTTCGATTTCTACCGAGACCATTGCCGCCCGTAGTCCCTAGGTGGCCCTCTGGCAGACGTGAGGATAACCGATCGGACAACGTCCACGAGACCGTCGCGTCTTGAACTCGTCGTCACCGGCCTGATGACAGAGTCGAACAAAAGTAATCAAAAACTGCGCAGAAAGACGCGGAATCAGCCGATCAGTTGAAGTCGTACGTCTCCTCGAAGATCACGTTCCCGCTCGGGTCGTGGATGATCCGAACGGTGGCCTCGCCGCTCGGGCTGGCGAAAAGGTAGTCCAGTGATTTTTGTTCTCCGCTCTGCCATTCGCCGTCGTTGATGCTAGTTCCGGCCCTCTCACCATCGATAGAGAGCGTCAGATCGGCCGAGTCGATCGTCTGGCCGCCGGTTTTTGTCACGTTGACGTGTGTCGTGTTGTTGCCGTCAATGGTGAACGACGCCTGCGGCGCGGTGTCGCCTAACTGATCGCCCAGCCCGAGGACGAACGTCCCGATGACGGCCGCCAGGATGACTGTGATCGCGACCATCAGGATGACCCCGATAACGGGGCTCACCGCACGGTCGTCCGAGTTGGATTGGTTCTGTGGTTTCATTGTTTGAACCCAGCGGTTCACCGAGAAACGGGAGTGAGAGCCTCGTGTGCCATGGTCGAAGTGGCTCTCAGGTCCGTTCCGATCGGTTGCTGGCTATATGTAGAGAAGCGGACCGGGCTTATGTACTTAATGGCATGAATATCAGCGACGAAAATTGAGCGACGAGATTTGCCCTGTTCGTCGAAAGATGGCGTACGTCGGCGACCTCTGATGCTCGTCGGGTGAGCGCCGATCCGGACACCGTCCGCAACCACTATACGCGCCTCGTACCACCCTTCGATAATGGCCGATTGGACGGAGAAGTACCGCCCGAGCACGCTCTCGGAGGTGCGCGGCAACGACAAGGCCCGCGACGCGTTCGCGGAGTGGGCCCGCTCGTGGGACGACCACCGCGAGGCGGTCGTCCTCCACGGGAGCCCGGGCGTCGGGAAGACGAGCGCGGCGCACGCGCTCGCGAACGACATGGGCTGGGAGACCGTCGAGCTCAACGCCTCCGACCAGCGCACCGCCGACGTCATCGAACGGTCCGCGGGACGGGCCGCGCGCAACGCCACCCTCGGCGGGAGCGCGGCGGGCGGCGGCGCGGCCGGCGGCGACACCGCCTCGCGCCAGCTCGTCATCTTAGACGAGGCGGACAACATCCACGGCAACTACGACCGCGGCGGCGCCTCGGCGATCACGGAGCTGGTCAAGGAGTCCGGCCAGCCCATCGTGCTCATCGCCAACGACTACTACGACATGTCGCGCGGGCTCCGGAACGCCACGCAGGAGATCGAGTTCCGCGACGTCTCCGCGCGCTCCATCGTCCCCGTCCTCCGGGACGTCTGCCGCAAGGAGGGGATCGAGTTCGAGTCGGACGCCCTCCAGCGGATCGCGGAGGGGAACCGCGGCGACCTCCGCGGCGCGATCAACGACCTCCAGGCCGCCACGCAGGGCCGCGACTCGATCGCGGTCGAGGACGTGGTCACCGGCGACCGCGACAAGGCGCTGGGGCTGTTCCCGTTCCTCGACGCGGTCCTCAAAGAGGAGTCCGCCGAGGAGGCGCTCCAGTCCGCGTACGCCGTCGACGAGACGCCGGACGACCTGACGCGGTGGATCGAGAACAACCTCCTCGACGTGTACGAGCCCGCCGAGGCGGTCCGCGCGTACGACTTCCTCGCGAACGCGGACGTGTGGCTCGGCCGCGTGCGCGCCACGCAGAACTACTCCTACTGGCGCTACGCGACCGACAACGCGGCCGCGGGCGTCGCGGCCGCCCGCGACGGCGAGAAGGGCGGGTGGACGCGGTACGGCCGCCCGCAGTTCTGGTCGTCGTCGGACGCGACCGCGGACGAGGTCGTCGGCAAGATCGCGGCCGCGAGCGGCTGTAGCGTCGCGACCGCTCGCCGCGAGGTGTTGCCGTTCCTCCAAGCGGTCACCCACCACTGCAAGCCCCGCGAGCTGACCGTCGCGATGGCGGCGGCGTACGACCTCGACGAGGAAGGGGTCGCCTTCGTCACCGGCTCCGGCGAGTCGACGAACAAGGTCGCCTCCATCGTCGAGGACGCGCAGGCACGGCGCGACGAGCTGATCGAGGAGCACGCGGACGGCGCCTTCGCGTTCGACGGCGCGGCTCGGGAAGGCGAGGAAGACGACGCGGCCGCGACCGATGCGGACCACGACCCGGAAGGCTCTGGAGCGACCGCGGGCGGGAGCGATCGAAGCGATTCGGCGGAGGACTCGGCCGCGGAGGGCGATTCACCGAACGAGGACGATTCCTCGACCGAGGACGACGACGATCAGGCGGGCCTAACCGACTTCATGTGATCCGGGTCCGGGGGTCGGTCAGGGCTTCCCGCCGCCGCGGACCGGAGTCGAGTTCGGGTCGGAGTCGCGTTCGCTCGCCTCCGCGGCTCCGATCGACTCGCCGACGACGAACTCGAACCGCGCGCCGCCCTCGCGGCCCTCCGTTACCGACACCGTCCAGTCGTGCGCCTCCGCGATCCGCTCGACGATCGCCAGTCCGAAGCCGGTGCCGTCCGGCGCCGTCGTGTGGCCCGGCTCGAAGACGGCCTCCCGCTGGTCGGGATCGATCCCCGGGCCGTCGTCCGCGACGTAGAACCCGTCCTCGGTCCGTCCGACTCGGACGCAGACGGCGTCGTCGTCGGGATCCGTCGGGGCAGCGTCGGCGTCCGAACCGGCACGCGGTGCCGACGTTCCGGATGCGACCCGGTCTCCCGATCCCGACTCGCCACCGGTACCCGCGGCGCCGGAGCAGTCTCCCTCGGACGCGCCGTGTTCGATCGCGTTCCGAAAGAGGTTCTCGAGGGCCTGTCGGAGCCTGTCGGCGTCGCACGGGACCGTCGGGAGCGCCCCGTCGACGACGAGTGCGGCGTCGGCCGGCTCGCCGACCGTCCCCCACGCGCTCTCGACGACCGACTGTAGGTCGGTCGGCTCCGTCGACTGGACCGTCTGCCCCTCCCGGGCCAGCGTCAGGAGGTCGCCGATGAGGTCGTCCATGCGGTCGAGCGCGTCGAGGGCGCGGTCTAACCGCTCGCTCGACGCCTCGCCGTCGAGCTCGTCGGCCAGCTCGACGTTCCCGACCGCGACGGAGAGCGGGTTCCGGAGGTCGTGGCTCACGACGCTCGCGAACTCCTCGAGCCGTTCCCGCTGTCGCTCCAGCCGCCGCCGTCGCTCCACGCGGTCGTCCGCGAGGAAGAGGTATCCGACCACGTCGCCGTCCTCGGTCGTCCGCCCGCGCTCGTGGACCCACTGCGGCTCCCCGCCGGCGTCGACCCGGTACACGACATCGACCGGGCCGGTCTCCAGCGCCTCGCGGAGCCGGTCGCGGTCCTCGCCGGCCACGCAGTCGAGCCAGCCGCCGTCCGGCCGCTCCGGCGCGTTGAGCCGCGTCTCTCCCGACGCCTCGATCACGAACCGAGAGGGGTCCCCCTCGGGGCGGCGGTAGGCGATCCCGGGTCGCCGTTCCATCGGTCGCGACACGTGTCAAGGAGGTTACCCTGTTGGCATAAACCTTACTCGTCTATCACTTGTCAGACGCTGAGATCAAGTCGGAAAACACGCGAAATAATCAAACGCGGGACCGGACCGCCGGGAGACCTTTGTCCCGTCCGCCGATCGATCGCCGTATGCGCGCAGCGATCCTCCGGGAGCACGGCGAGCCGCTCGCGGTTCGCAAACTCCCAGACCCCGACCCCGAAGCCGACGGCGTCGTCGTCCGCGTGAACGCCTGCGGCGTCTGCCGCAGCGACTGGCACGCGTGGGCCGGCCACGGCGAGTGGGCGGACGACCGCGTCCCGCGCGGGCAGGTCCTCGGCCACGAGCCGGCCGGCGAGGTGGTTGCCGTCGGCGACGAGGTCGACCGGTTCCGCCCGGGCGACCGCGTGGTCGTCCCCTTCTCGCTCGGCGACGGCACCTGCCCGCACTGCCGCCGCGGGGCCGGCAACGTCTGCGAGGACGGCCGCGCGCTCGGGTTCGAGGCCGCCGCGCCGGGCGCGTTCGCGGAGCGAGTGGCTGTCCCGGCGGCCGACTATAACCTCGTCAAGCGCCCCGAGTGGCTCGGCGCGACCGCCGCCGCGGCGCTCGGCTGTCGGTACATGACCGCCTACCACGCCCTCGCCGAGCGGACGACCGTCGGCGGCGGCGACGCGGTCGCCGTCCACGGCTGCGGCGGCGTCGGGCTCTCCGCGGTCCAGATCGCCGCGGCGCTCGGCGCGCGCGTGATCGCGGTCGACGTCGACGGCGACGCCCTCGAACTCGCTCGCGAGTTCGGGGCCGACGCGACCGTGAACCCGGCGTCGCTGCCGGAGGAGCGATCCGTCCCCGAGCGGATCCGCGCCCTCACCGACGGCGGCGCCGACGTCTCGATGGACGCGCTGGGGATCGCGGAGACCTGCCGCAACTCCGTCCGGTCGCTGCGGCCGCGGGGAACGCACGTTCAGGTGGGGCTCACGACGGACGCCGAGCGCGGCGAGGTGTCGCTGCCGACGGACTGGATGACGCGGTGGGAGATCTCCTTCCTCGGCTCGCGCGGGATGCCGCCGACGAGCTACCCGGACCTGTTCGCGCTGATCGAGGCGACGGGGATCGACCCCGGCGCCCTCGTCGCCCGCGAGCTGTCGCTCTCGGAGGTCTCCGACCGGCTCGCGGCCATGGACGAGTACGAGGCGACGGGCGTGGAGGTCGTCACCGATTTCGAGGGGTGATCTGTCGCTCTATCCGAACACGTGTCACGTGACGCGTTCTTAGGAAATCGGTCCGCAGCAGTCGACCGGTAGACTCTGACTATTTAACTGCCGTTTTCGGACTTCTCCAGTAATGGGATACAGAGAATATCCGACTTTAAAAATGCCCTCCGAGTTCAGAAACGGGTGTATTCACACCTGAGAAGGTCTCTGGCGCTCGTGACGAAGGTTATTCTGATCGGATAACTGTTCACGCACCGTTTTCACGAAATCCTGTACCTGGTCTTTATCATCAGCACCCATCCAATTTATTCGCCACATTTCTGGTTCCTGTTGGATCACGCCCCCGCCCCGGAACTCGAAATAGGACTTCGAAGAATTGTACCAGATATACAGAAATAGAACCCCTGCCCCCACGAAGAGTCCCGAAAACACGACTGCTACGGCGGGATCATAACTATCTACGTTCGAGAGCATATACCACCAGCCAAATAACCCGATCAGACAGAAAATGGATACAACCAGATAGATCGATTTACGTGGCTTGTTCGTCAAACTGATCGCACTAATCTCTCTGAAGGACAGGTCGTGAAGCGACTCCGTACCACGGTCTGACTCACGATATTTCAGTATTCGTTGATCCGTACAGACCCATACCCACGACCGTGTGGAGCAATGAGCCACGACATCTTCGTCATCTAATATGTGTTGCTTAATGGACACACAGAACGTGTCTATCAGGGGATATTAAAATTTTGGGCATCCACAGAAACAGAGAGATGGTGAAACACGCCATATTAACCGGTAAAATACTGATTTCACTGCCTCTCTGTTCAGTACCGTAGAGAGACAACACGCTCAACTAAAGTTCGATGACTACCAGAGGTGATAGCTCTACCCTCAGTTATATATACTTTCATGATTGCCGACGTGTGTATGGGAAAGGCGAAAGACTCTCTGAAATTCACCAGACAGGATCTGCGGAAGTCGACGAAGTTCGTCGAAGGAGATTACTCCGGAATTAACCCGAGGCAGTTTTACAGGAAGCTAAAACGGAGTATTGAGGAAATCCAAGAGGAATCCGACTTCAAATATACGACTCACGGGTCACAGGACGCCGATCTCGATATTCAGAGCGAGGAAGTCGGAAGCAAAACAGGAACGGTAGAGGGGCGGCTTCAGGCCGAATCTGACTGGGCGAAGATCGGTGAATCAGAGATCGAGTACCGCCCGTACGGACCTCACGGTGCTCTCGGGATTGTCGTTGGTGGATTGCTCTTTCTTCTTGGCCTCGCTGGTGGAACCGAGATAGCGGTTCTTGGAATGTTGATGCTGGGCGGCGGCGCCTACGCGTACTGGCAGACCGAGACGGGAACGTATCCCGTAATGAGAGAGGACGTGATTCGGGTCCTGATCACCGGCGAGGTCAGCGAGCGGACCGTCGATAGCGAGGACGCATCCAGAACGGACATGTTCGCCAACATGAGCGTCATATTCTCCGGAGACGCCTTCGTCGCGGTTGGAACGAGTGAAATGGATCGGCACGACTGGCCGATGCGTCTGGAGCTTCTCTCGCAGGTAGCGGAGTGGCGTAACCGGTGCGTGAACAACCCATCGAACGAAGTTGAGGCCCCGGGTGGGTTTATTTATATGCTAAAGGGCTGGACGAAGCGGGATCCCGCGGAAATCAAACGCGAGGTCCAGCGGATTCAACAGCCGCTCTTGGATGCGGACTTCGACCTCCGAGAGAGATACGCGGATATACTCCGCGAGCAGTTACACGGTGCGCTCGAGACCGAACTGGATCAGCACGAGGCAGATCTCCGCAACGAACTCGAATCGCTGGCGCAGGATCTGAACATCTACGTTGAGCGGGAAGGGATGACGCATACCGATAACGTTGAACGAAACAGAACCGACGCGGCGGGAGAGTTAGATCCAGAGGATCTCTGAGTCACATCCGAGGTCCGCTATCGGGTCGAGGGAGCTTGATTTCAGTACGGCGTGACGGCAGCGGTGGCACGGCACAGACTGATCGGTTTTCCGGTTGGCGTACCCATCGAAAACGGTGTACAGACGGCTTCGCCGCACGCCTGGACCAGAACCGCCGATCGACGATCCCGACTCACCGCTCCCGGTCGGCGCCGAGTCCCGGGATCGCGACGCGGTCGTCGACGCGCTCCATGAACTTCGAGGCCGTTAGCACCAGCGCGAGGTACATCGCCCCGAGTATGAGGAAGACGGCCGTGTACCGGAAGGTGTCGGTCGCGACCTGGTTGGCCCGGTAGTACAGCTCCGGGACCGTGATGAAGCCCGCGAGCGACGAGTACTTGATCAGGTAGACGAACTCGTTCGTCCACGAGGGGATCGCGTACCGGAGCGCCTGCGGGAGCACCACGTAGTAGATCGACTCCAGCTTCGAGAGCCCGATCGCCCGTCCGGCCGTGATCTGTCCCTCGTCGACGCTCTCGACCGCGCCGCGGATGTACTCGGCCTGGTAGGCGGCCCCGTTGAGCGTGAACCCGAGGATCGCGACCCACACCACGTCGCGCGGGAACACGCCGGACAGCGCCGCGGGCACCGACGCCGCGAGGTTCAGCCCGTAGTAGAGCACGAACAGCTGCGCGAGGAGGGGCGTGCCGCGTAACAGCTCGGTGTAGCCCAGCGAGAGCCACGCCGAGAACCGCCCGTACACCCGCGCGACGGCCAGCGGCACGGCGATGAAGAAGCCGCAGACGAGGCTCACGCCGGTGATGACCACGGTGAGCCACGTCCCCTCCGCGAGGACGGGCGTGAGTTCCACCACGAACGCGGCGTCGGCCGCCACCGCGGCGAGCCCCGGCACCGCGGCGAACGCGCTCTCGACGGCGTCCGGTGCGACGAACGGCTCGCCGACCGGGGCGACGACGCCGCCGAGCCATCGGTTGACCCAGCTGACGACGAGCCAGCCCCAGAACAGCGCGCCGGCGGCGACGAGAAGGACCCTCCCCGCGGACGGGTCCGCGTCGGCCACGCGCTCGCCCACCGTCCGCGGTCGCGTCGCCCCCGACATCAGTCGTGGCTCGCGATGCGTTCGAGGAAGCGGCCGGTCCGCTCTTTCTCGGGCCGTTCGAACAGCTGCTCCGGCGGGCCGCGTTCGACGACCCGACCGTCGTCTAAGAACACGACCTCGTCGGCGACCGCCCGCGCGAAGCTCATCTCGTGGGTGACGACGAGCATCGTCATCCCCTCGTCGACCAGGGACCGCATCACCTCCAACACCTCGCCGATGAGCTCGGGGTCGAGCGCGCTCGTCGGCTCGTCGAACAGCATGAGCTTCGGCTCCATCGCCAGCGCGCGGGCGATCCCCACGCGCTGCTGTTGGCCGCCGGACAGCTCGGCCGGGTACGAGTCGAGCTGGTCGGCGAGCCCGACGCGCTCCAGCTGGTCCGCCGCGCGCTCGCGGGCCTCGTCCTCGGAGAGGCCCAGCACGCGCCGTGGCCCGAGCGCGACGTTCCCGACCGCGGTCAGGTGCGCGAACAGGTTGAAGCTCTGGAACACCATCCCGACCTCGCGGCGGAGCTCGTCGACGTCGGTGTCGGGCGAGAGCACCCCCACGCCGTCGAGGGTGATCGACCCCTCCTGGGCCTCCGCGAGCCGGTTGACGCAGCGCAGCATCGTCGACTTGCCGGAGCCGGACGGCCCGATCAGGACGGTCACGTCGCCGCTGTCCATCTCGAAGGAGACCTCGTCGAGCACCTGCTCGTCGCCGTACCACTTCGAGACGTCGCTCACCCGGAGGAAGTCGCCGTCAGTCACGCCGACTCCCCCTCCGGGATCGCGTAGCGGGTGCCGAGGTAGTCGAGCGCGCGGTTCGTCGTGAACGTGAGGACGAAGTAGATGCCACTGATGAACAGGATGACTTCGAGGACCGCGGTCGTCTGTTGCGTGAACAGGTCGTACCCACGGGTCAGGAGCTCCGCGAGCCCGATCGCGAAGACGATGCTCGTGTCCTTCAACACGATGGTGAACTCGTTTTGGAACCCCGGGATCGACCGCCGGAGCGCCTGCGGGACGACGACGTAGCGGATCGCCTCGAACCGCGAGAGTCCGACGGATCGGCCGGCCTCCAGCTGACCGTCGTCGACGCTTGACAGTGACGCTCGGAATATCTGCGACTGGTACGCCGCGCTCCGCAACCCGAGCCCCAGTATGCCCGCCGAGACCGCGGGAGAGATCGACCCCACGCCGAGGTTCACCTGTGGGAGGCCGACGACGAAGTAGATCACGAGGAGGATGACGACGATCGGGGTCCCGCGGAGGACGACGCCGACCGTCTCCACGAGCCGCTTCGAGAGTCCACCGCCGTACACCTCCACCGCGCCGGCCGGGAAGCCGACGAGGAACCCGAGCAGGATCGACGCGACGGTGAGCCCGACGGTCAACAGGACGCCGCCGGCCAGGTAGTCGACGTTCCGGATGACGAACCACCAGTCCGCGGGATCACCGACCAGCCACCAGTCGAACGGCTCGCCGACCGACCGAACGGCGCCCCTCGCCGTCGGTCCCGCGGCAGACCCCAGACTGTCGAGACTCCCGGACGCGATGGGCGCGAGCGACCCCGCCACCGACATCCTACTCCTGCCCGAACCAGGTGTTGGTTATCTCTTGGTACGTCCCGTCGTCGCGGACGGTCGCGAGCCCGTCGTTGAGCGCGGACTGGAGCTCCGACTCGCCCTGGCGGAGCCCGAAGCCGAACTGTTCGCCCGTCTCCTCGACGAACGCGATCGTCACGTCGCGGTTCGCGGCGAACGTCTCCGCGACGGGGTTGTCGACGACGACTGCGTCGATGTTCTCGTTCGAGAGGTCCTCGACCGCGAGGACGTAGCTGTCGTACGTCGAGAAGTTCTCCTCCGGGATGATCCCCTCGTCGATGAGGTTCGCCTCCACCTCGTCCGCGCCGGTCGTCCCCGACTGCGCCCCCACGCGCGTGCCCTCGAAGTCCGCCCATCCCGACGGCTGGAAGTCGCCGCCCTCGCGCACGAGGATCGCCTGATCGGACTCCCAGTAGGGGTCGGAGAAGGCGATCGTCTCCTGCCGGCCCTCGGTGATCGTCATCGCCGCCGCGATGACGTCGATCTCCTCGTTCTGCGTGAGCGCGGGAATGAGCCCGTCGAAGTCGAAGGTGGCCCACTCGCCGATCTCGTAGTCGGTCTCGGCGACGACGGCTTCGAGCAGGTCGATGTCGAACCCGACCAGCTCGCCGTCTTCCCGCATTTCGAACGGCGGGAATCCGGGTGCGGTTCCGGGCGTGATCGTCATGCTGCCCCCGCTCTCGCCGAGACAGCCGGCGAGGCCGGTGGCTCCCACGGCGGCCGTTCCGCCGGTCAGCTTCAGGTACGTCCGTCGGCTCACGTCGGCTTGGGTGCGGCGTGTCATACCCGTGCGAGTACGGCGAGCGATTTCAACCTTTCCTCCCTCGGGCAGGGTCAACCCGTCTCTGGGGATCCGACATCGCCTTTCCCAAGGTGGCTCACAAAAACCCGGCCGTGCGGCGCCGGTCAGTCGCCGCCGATGGGGACGGAACCGTCACGCATCCCCTCTGTCCCGCGGAGGGTCCACGCCGCGCCCGCGGCGAGCGCGACCGCGACGCCCAGCGCGACGAGGTTGATCTGCTGCCAAACGACGGTGTAGAGGACCAGGTCGCGCCCGAGCAGCAGCGTCCCGACGAGCGCGGTCATGGACCCGGCGGCGAGCGCGCGGACGGTGGCGGCTGTGCCGGCGTCGAGGCCGTCGTATCCCCCTCGGACCGCCTCCGTCGCGTACGCGACCGTCGCGACGAGTCCGAGGTGCCCGGCGAGTCCGGTGATATAAAAGGCCCCCTGCGCGGGCGGCGCGTAGGTGAGGAACGGCACCGCCCGCGAGAAGACCGCGCTGGCGACGATCCCCGCGACCGCGATTCCCGCGGCCGCGCGGAGCAGCCGCGCGTTCCCTCGGCCGCCGCCCCAGATTGTCGCCAGTCCGAGCAGCGTGAAGATTGTCAGCGCCACGATCAGGTGCGCGGCGTGGGTCGACACCGTGTATCCGCCGGGGACGAGCCCGCCGAGCGTGACGGTGATCGCGCCGACCGCGATCTGAAGCGGGAGGACCGCGACCGCCAGCGTCGCCGCCAGCTTCGTCCGGCGCTCGAAGCCCGAGCCGAGCCACGTCCACCCGGCGACGCCGACGATGAGGAAGCCGGTGACCATCGCCCACACGCGGTGGAACCACTCGATGAAGTCCGGGTTGATCGTCAGCGCCGGGATCAGCTGGTCGGAACACAGCGGCCACTGGGCCTGACACGCCAGTCCGGAGCCGGTCGCCGCCGTGTAGACGCCGAGCGAGAAGAGGACGAGCGTCATCCCCGTCGTCGCCGCCGCGTATCGCCTGAACGTTAGCCACGCGGGCCGAAGACTCATTGGCCGATTTCGGGCGCGCGCGCACTTAGACCGTTCGGCCGCTCCCCGCGCACGGGAAGCGCGCACCGGGCCCCTCCGGCTTCCGAACGTTTTTGACTGACCAGTCAGTCAGTATTGACAGGTACCGAATGGCCGACACGGAACGACCGATCCCCGACGTCTCGCACAGCTCCATCCTCGAAGGCGACGCCGCGTCCAGTCGCCGCCACGACTTCGAAGTCGCGTCCAGTCGCCGCCACGACCGCGACGCCGCGAGCCTCCGGGAGGCGATCCGCTGATGGGGCTCCGCGATTCGGTCGACTCGCTGTTCAAGGGGGCCGACGAATTGGACCTCACCTCGGGCGACATCGGGTGGCCGCTGTTCTTCCTTTCCCTACCGATCGTCGTCCAGAACCTCTTTCAGGTGCTGTACAACCTGGCCGACACCTTCTGGCTCGGCCGCTACAGCACCGAGGCGCTGTCGGCGATCACGTTCGCGTTCCCGATCGTCTTCCTGATGATCTCGCTGGCGCTCGGCGTCTCCGTCGCGGGGAGCGTCCTCGTCGCGCAACACACCGGCGCCGGCGACGAGGAGCGCGCCGCCTACGCCGCATCGCAGACGATGGCGTACGCGGCCGTCATCTCCGTCATGCTGGGCGTGCTGGGGTACGCCCTCGTCGACGACGTCACCGCGCTCCTCGGCGTGAACGAGACCGTGGCGCCGCTCGTCGTCGAGTACATGCGCGTGTACGCGGTCGGCCTGTTCGCGGTATTCGGCTTCGCGGTGTTCATGGCGCTGATGCGCGGCTACGGCGACACGGTGACCCCGATGTACGTCATGGCCGGGTCGGTGGTCCTCAACATCCTCCTCGACCCGATACTCATCTTCGGCTTCGACGCGAACCCCCTCTTCGGCGCGCTCGGACTCGGCGGGCTGGAGGCGGCCGCGCTCGACGCGACGGGATTCACCGGCTGGGGGATCGCCGGCGCCGCCATCGCGACCGTCGGCTCCCGGGCCCTCGCGCTCCTCGTCGGGCTTCGGATCATGTTCCGCGGGAACCGGGGCGTCCGAATCCGACTTTCGGAGATGCTCCCCGATCCCGAGTTCGGCAGGACCGTCCTCGGCATCGGCCTGCCGGCCTCCGCCGAGGGCGCGGCCCGGTCGGTCTCCATCACCGCGCTCCTCGTCGTGGTCGCGAACTTCCCGAACGCGGTCAGCGGGGCGTACGGCATCGGGACGCGGATCTTCTCGGTGATCTTCCTGCCGGCGCTCGCCGTCTCGCAGGGGATCGAGACGATGACGGGGCAGAACATCGGCGCCGAGGAGCTGGACCGCGCCGCCGAGACGAACCACTTCGGCGCCCGCGCCATGCTCGGCCTGCTCACGGTCGGCGGCGGGGTCATCGTCCTCGCCGCGCGGCCGATAGCCGGCGTCTTCTCCCCCGATCCGGCGGTCGTCGACCACGCGGCGACGTTCCTCCGCGTGAGCGGCCTCTCGTTCGGATTCATCGGCGCCATGCGCGCGTACACCGGCGGCTTCCGCGGCGCGGGCCACACGATGATCGCGGCCGTCATCTCCCTGATCACGCTCGGCTTCGTCCGCCTGCCGGTCGCGTGGGTCGCCGCCGGCTCGCTCGGGACGATGGGACTGTGGATCTCGTTCCCGATCTCGAACGTCGTCGGCGGGGTCGTCGCGTACCTCTGGTTCAAACGCGACACCTGGCGCGAGGGGAACCTGACCGAGGAGGACGCACCCGCCGAGGAAATCGGCTCCGGCGTCGCCTCGCCGGACAACGACTGACGCCGGGCCGCGGCGTCTGCGAGCGGGGGCGGCGTCGGCGGGCCGACTCCGTTCCGGACGCTATCCCGACAGTTCCCGCTTCGCCTTTCGCGCCCGCTCCGACATCTCCTCGTCGCCGTCGACGTCCGCGAGCGTCTCGACGGCCTCGAGGTTCCGCACCGCGTCGTCGAGGAAGGAGAGCACGTCGCCCGTGTACGCGTACACCATGTAGTCGTCGGTCATCACGTCGACGATGGCTTGCGGGCCGAGCCCCTCGGCGCGCAGCTCGAGGACGTAGCGCATGAACTTCTCCTCGGGATGGCCGCAGTAGGGGTTCGAGTCGCAGTCGCAGTCGAGGAAGTCCTCGGCGAAGTCGAGGACGCGGTCGCGGGTCGTCTCGTCGAGCTTCGAGAGGCCGTCGCCGGTGAACAGCAGGTCGAGGGTGGCGCCGGCGAACGCCCCCTTCGGGATGTTCGCCTCCAGCTGGGAGGAGAGCTGCCGGTGGTTCTTCACGTAGATCTTGTCGGTAAAGGCCACAGTTACGCTCCGATACGCCCGCGGCCCTCAAAAGCGACGCGGTGATCGGAGAAGCGAGCGGCGTCTCTCCCGGGCGCTCCGCGTCGGGCGCCACTCGGTCGCACGCCCGTCCGGGAGTCGTAACCGTTATTTATCGAAGCGGGGTACTTTGCGACGCGTGTCCGGGTTAGGGTAGTGGACTATCCTTCAGCCTTGTGGAGGCTGAGACGCGGGTTCGATTCTCGCACCCGGACCTACACGGCGGAGCCGTGTTGCGTTTTCACCGGTTCTCAACACAACGAGAACCATCTGTTTCAAGTCAAAAAGGCGGGTCTCCGGGTGGTTCCCAACCCGTCCGAAGCTGTCACAATATCAGTTGACTGACCACCGAGAACACCTCATCGGCTGGAGTAATCGCAGCTTTCGATTACAACGGTAGCGAGGCGAATTCCTCCGTTTACGGGTGAGATGAAGCCGACAACAGAGAATCTATCCGCGTTCCCGGCCGTACTCGGGCTTGGATACTTGGCTGGCTCGTTCGGGTGTTAAGCCGACACTCAAATCAGCCAGCGTGTCAAGACTCACGTATGCGCGATCAGCTCCGACGTCATTATCACTCGATTCGCAATCGACTCCTGCGAATTGAACGACGTGAGGTTCACGAGATCCGTCGGTGGCTCGAGGACACGGAAAATCTGCTTCACTTCTCTGTCGTGGTTATCGTACCGCTTCTCATCGGAGCCATCACGTGGATAGCGAACGTCTCACCGATCGTGTCCTTCCTCGTTTACCCGCCGCTGGCGTCGGGCACATATACGCTGTTTGCTGACCCTGATGGACCGTACTCCTCGCCAACGACGTTCGTCGGTGGGATGACCGCCGGGGCGCTCAGCGGATGGTTCGCGCTCGAAATCGGAACGCGGTTCTGGTACCAGACTCCGCCTGAACAGTTTCAGGTACAGGCTGGCGTGGCTGCGTTCGGTATTTTTCTCACCGGTATCGTCACGTGGGCCCTCTCACTCGAAGAACCGACGGCGTTTTCGACGGCGCTTCTCGTCCTCGTCACCGGCTCCGACCGGCTGGCGTACGTCACTGGAATCATCGGAGCGAGTCTACTCATCGCCGGCGCCTTCGTACTCTGGCGGCAGCACTTCTATCACGAACGTGCCCGCTATCTGTACACGTCCACCCACGGTGACGATCAGATTCTGGTACCTGTCCGTGGCGAGACGTCCGAGTCACTCGCCCTCTTTGCCGCACGTCTCGCGGCCGCCCACGACGCCAGCAAGGTCGTTCTCCTGAGAACAGTCAGTGAGGAGGTCATCGAGGAAACCGAAACGATAGTGGCGGCTACTCAACAGGGGACTGTTCCCGAGGCTCCTGAAGAACCGCCGGATGAAGGCGTAACCCGCGCAGCTGAAGAGTTGGTGACTGAACAGCAACTACAGCGGCTCGAAGGACTCAAAAATCTGGTCGAATCAACCGTCGATGTATCGTGTGAGTTCGTGATCGCCGCGGAGGGAAACTCAGCTGGAGAAACCGTTCTCACGACGGCTGAAGAGGAGAACTGTGATCTGATCGTCTGTCCGTACGAAACCGAAGACGGAGGCCCCAGTTCGTTCGTCAGAACGATCTTGAAAGGTAACACGGACTCGATCGTGTTGCGCTCGTCGAACGGACGAACGGAGTGGCGGCGCATTCTTGTAATGGCCCGCACGTCAGGAGAACCCGCCAACGCGATGCTTGACTTCGCGGTTCGACTCCTCCCCCCTGACGGGACCATAAGTGCGTGCACTTGTATTTCACACCAACAGGAGCGTCGGACAGCGGAGATTATGCTTGAGAATCTCGTCGAACAATTTTCGACGGGTATCGAGACTCGCATCAGCGTCGCGTCTGCCGAAGCGTTCCTCGACCGGAAC
Organism: Halorubrum trapanicum; assembly: GCF_002355655.1. NCBI lineage: Archaea > Methanobacteriati > Methanobacteriota > Halobacteria > Halobacteriales > Haloferacaceae > Halorubrum > Halorubrum trapanicum. The sequence continues at coordinate 2,597,234 of NZ_AP017569.1, forward strand.
GCATCCTCGTACGATCTAGCAGTTGTCGGGGCGAGCACTGATCGAAGCGTTCTATCACGAGTCGTGTCCATGCCGACATTCAAACGCATTCAAGAGGTTGACTGTGACGTCGCAATCGTCCATCGAGCATAGAAGGTTGTGTGAACTACCCTACCCTACTCGCTCACGGCTGACGCCGTTCGCTCCTTGAGGATAGGGCTTCCTGCTTCCGAGGGTGTCAACCTTAGCGTGAAGGAAGCGGCCGAGCAAGGGTAAGTTGGGTGTTGAGCAATGCTCGACCGCATGGTTGAGAAGGCTCGCCAGCAGGAAGTATTTTCCCGTGAGGACACGCCGACGGAGCGGCGTGTCCTCGCGGCGTTTTTGTACCATGCTGGCCTCTCCTACCGGCGAATCGAACCGTTCGTTGATCGCTCGTATGAGGCGATCAGACAGTGGTTTCATCGGCTCAAGCATCTCTTCGAGCCCGACTGCCGGGCTCGCCAAGAAGTCGCCGTCGATGAGACGAAAATCGAGATCGACGGCGACGAGCACTACGTGTGGGCGGCAGTCGATTGTGACACGCTCGAAGTGCTTGCCGTCGAGGTCTCTCCCGGCCGATCGAGTCTCGATGCGCTCCTGTTTTTGAGGGACGTTCTCGAACGATGCCGCGGTCGCCCGCTGGTGCGGGCCGACCGCGGCCCGTGGTACGACTGGCCGCTTGAACTCTTAGACTGCGAATACGAGCGTGAAACGTGGGGAAATCGGTCACTCATCGAAGCGTGGTTCGGGATCTTCAAATACCGAACCAGACGTTTCTACCACCGATTTCCCTTCCACAGCACCGCCAGCTCCACCAGATAATGGCTCACAGCTTTCGCCGCTCTCCACAATGCTGCGCTCTAACCTTGACACCCTTCGAGGGTGGGGGCTTAGCGCCTATATCCAGCTAACCCCGGTTTCAGGAACTCTTCTATTGGAGGGTTCAATATCGATCGATGGAACCGCCGGACCCGCGCTTCCGTTCGCAGTCGTCTGTCCGACTCTGTTCCTCGGTGCGGCTGCCTCCATCGCGCTCTCAAGTGGTCTTGGAACGTAACAATCAGGCGAAAAGAGCCCGTCAGCGAGGTCAGTAGACAGGATGGCATTGCGTTGGGTCCCGTATTTAGATACGGTCTCTCAAGACGCGGGCCGGGTTCACGAAGCGGGGGGTGGCCAGTCCCCCCGTGAGCGGCCAGAATTCGGCTTTTTCGAGGACCGGCTTTGGCGCATAAACCCGGTAGTGGGGGTCGGCAAGGCCTTGTAGAGGCCGAGACGCGGGTTCGATTCCCGCACCCGGACCTTCTCGCGGTGAGCGACACCGCGAGCCTAGGGCCGCGCCGGCTGCGGGCGCTACCGCAGCCCTTCGAGGATCTGTAGGTACCGGAACCCCGTCTCGCTGTAGTCCTTCGACGACGCGTCCGCGGCGTCGCGGAGTTCCTCGATCCGGTCGGTGTAGTCGTCGTTAATCACGAGTCTGACGGCGGGCTCGTGGTCGCGCTCGGTGCGTTCGACGACCTCGGCGAGCCCCTCGGTCTGATACCCCTCGCTGACGTACGGCGACCACAGCTGGATCTCGGCGAGCGAGAGGTCGTCGAACACGACGTCGAGGTAGCCGACGACGCGGTCGAACTTCTCGGAGATCCGCTCTAAGCTGTACTGGTAGCTCGCGTTGCCGTACGCGGCCCACTCGTCCGTCGAGGGCGTCCCGGAGTACAGCTGGCCGTCGAGGTGCGTGACGACCTCGCAGGCGAAGATCCGCCGTCCCCCGGGCGTCGACTTGACGCCCAGCACGTCGAGCTCCGTCTGGTCGCCACGCTCCATGGAACGCTGGTTGTACGTCACGAGGTCGCACTCCTCGATGACGCGGAGGTACGCCCCGACCAGCTGCTCTCCCGGCTGCGGCTGCGTCACCGTCGATCACCGGTCCGGACGCGGAACCGACTGCGGCTACTGAATGCTCTCATAGGATCCGCTCGCCGTCCTCCGGGACCAGCACGTTCTCCGTCTCCGATCGGAGCTCCTCGCGCGAGAGCAGGCAGTGGTTGATCGCCTCCATGTGGACCACGGCGACGGCGGCGTCCGTGGCCTCGCGTACGGCGGTCACGTCGTCGACCCCCATCGTGATCGGTTCGCCCTCGTTGAACCGCGCCGCGCCGCCGTTGAGGACGACCGCGTCGGGGTCGAAACGGTCCAGCGTCTCCGCGACGGGCTCGTACCAGACCGTGTCGCCCGCGAGGTACAGCGTCTCCTCGCCCTCGAAGGCGAATCCGGAGACGGGTCCCATCCGCTCGGCCAGTTCGCCGTGTCCGTGACGGCCGGGCGTCCGGTGGAGCGTGACACCGTCGAACGACGCCGAATCCTCGACCGGTCGCACGTCGGTGAACCCGTCTTCGACGAACGCGTCCGCCTCTGCGGGCTGGCAGAACAGGGGCACGTCCGCGTCGAGCTCCGCTTTCGCCGCGTCGTCGAAGTGGTCGGGGTGGCGGTGGGTGACGATCACCGCGTCGTGCGCGAGATCGACGTCGGGCATCGGGACGAGCGGGTTGTTCCGGTCGTTGGGGGTGTCGTCGATCGCGGGCATCGAGCCCTGCGGCGCGAACAGGGGATCGACGAGGAAGGCCGTCTCGTCCACGGTCGCGAGGACCGTGGCGTTGCGAACGAGGGTGACGCCGGTGCCGGCGGCTGTCGACATACCCTCGGTTCGGCGAGCAACGGGTTGTGACTTGCGCCGCCTTCCAGCGGCGAGGCGCGACAGCGGCGACCGTCAGGCAGAGGTCCGCGAGCGCGACTGCCGCGCCCCGGACGGCCTCGTCGCATCCGGATACTTATATGGTGCTCGCGAGTCGTGTCGCGAGTAATGGAGAGCTGCGAGACGACGACTCGATCCGGATCGCTCCCGAAGAGCGCCGGGACTGGCGCCGTCGGCACGGCCGTGGTCTGGGAGGCGGACGCGACGCACTACGTCGACGACCTCTCGGTCCGCGTCGAGGCGCGATGAGCGGGGACTCGGAGCCGGCGTCGAGCGCTTCCGACGCCCCCGACGGCCCCGACGCGGAGAGCGACACGGACACCGCCGACACGATGCGCGAGCGCGCCGGCGAGAGCCGCGTGAAGCTCTGGCTGCTGTTGCGCGCGGACCGGCTCGTCGTCGCGGGGGTCCTGACGGCCGCCGTCTTCGTCGCGTTCGTCGCCGTCGCGGTCGGCCTCTCGCCGTCCCTCGCGGAGAAGGTCGGGTCGAGCGATCCGATCGAGACGCTGTTCGCGTCGATGATCACGGCGATCGTCACCGGAGCGACCCTCGTCGTCACGATCGGACAGCTCGTGCTCACGCAGGAGAACGGCCCGCTCGGCGACCAGCAGGAGCGCATGAACGACACGCTCGCGGTCCGGGAGTCGGTCGCGGACCTGACCGGTACGCCGGCCCCCACGGACCCGGCCGCATTCCTCGACGCGGTCCTCGGCGCCGCGGCGGAGCGCGCCCGGGGTCTCCGCGACTCGGTGTCCGATCAGGAGGGCGACGGCGACGGATCGGACCGGGCCGCACTCCGGGAGGAGGTCGACGACCTCGCCGCCGAGGTCACGGGGAACGCCGACGCCGTGCGCGGGCAGCTCGACGGCGCCGAGTTCGGCTCCTTCGACGTCGTGTTCGCCGCACTCAACTTCGACTACGGTCCGAAAATCGGCCGGATCGAGCGGCTCGCGGCCGATCACGACGATGAACTCACCGACGACGAGCGGAGTACCCTCGGGGAGCTGAAAGAGGCGCTGTCGCTGTTCGGGCCCGCCCGCGAGCACGTCAAGACGCTGTACTTCCAGTGGGCGCTGATCGACCTCTCGCGCCTAATCTTATACGCCGCGGTGCCCGCGCTGGTCGTCGCGGGCCTCGCCCTCACCGCCGTCGACGCCGGCACGGTTCCGGGAAGCACCCTCGGCGTCGACCACGTGACGCTCGTCGTCGGGGGCGCGTTCGCGGTCACGCTCCTCCCGTTCTCGCTGTTCGTCTCCTACCTGCTTCGCGTGCTCACCCTCGCGAAGCGGACGCTCGCGATCGGGCCGCTGGTGTTGCGCGACTCGGAGTAGTCGATCGCGGTCGCTCTCGGAGTCGTCGGAATGTCGCCCGCGACACTAACGACCGGTCTCATCTCCGGCGGCGTGCCGCGTCGACCGGGAAACCCTCGTGGCGGGCGGTCGCCTGCGCGGCGACGGGCGGGTCGCGTCTGCGACCGGTGTCACGCGCCTGGGTTCTCCGCGCTGTCATCGCTCCCATCGGGGAGTACTCGGGCGGGGACTAATGGCGCGCACCGGAACGTACCGTCCCGAGGCGTTTAACGGTCCTGTTCCCGGTGGCAAGGCCCCGCGACCGGCTCCGGTTCGCCGGCGACGCGGAGCGACCGGCGGTATCGACGCCTATCCGAACGCACTTACGTCCCTGTCACCGACCCACGCGCAATGTCAGTCCGAGTCGGCATCCTCGGCGCGACGGGCGCCGTGGGCCAGCGATTCATCCAGTTGCTCGACGACCACCCGACGTTCGACCTCGCCGCGGTCACGGCGAGCTCGGAGAGCGCGGGCGAGACGTACCGCGAGGCGGCGAAGTGGCGCGTCGACACGCCCATCCCGGACGACGTCGCCGAGATGGAGGTCGCGGAGACGACGCCAGCGGGCATCGCGGACGACGACGTCGACCTCCTGTTCTCCTCGCTGCCCTCGGGCGTCGCGGCCGAGGTCGAGCCGGCGTTCCTGGAGGAGGGCTACGTCGTCTCCTCGAACTCCTCGAACGACCGCATGGCGGCGGACGTGCCGCTCACGATCCCGGAGATCAACCCGGACCACCTCGATTTGATCGAGGTCCAGCGCGACGAGCGGGGCTGGGACGGCGCCCTCGTGAAGAACCCCAACTGCTCGACGATCACGATGGTGCCGACGCTCGCCGCCATCGACGAGTTCGGCCTCGAAAGCGTCCGCGTCTCGACGCTCCAGGCCGTCTCCGGCGCCGGCTACTCCGGCGTCACCTCGATGGAGATCATCGACAACGCCATCCCGCACATCGGCGGCGAGGAGGAGAAGATGGAGACGGAGTCGCGCAAGCTGCTCGGCGAGTTCGACGGCGCCGAGGTCGCGCTCCACGGCGCCGACGTGGCCGCCTCCTGTAACCGGATCCCCACGCTCGACGGCCACCTGGAGAACGTGTTCGCCGAGTTCGCCGCGGACCCCTCGCCCGAGGAGCTCCGCGAGGCGATGCGCTCGTTCGAGGGCGCCGGCGACCTCCCGAGCTCGCCGGACCAGCTGATCAAGGTGTTCGGCGACGACGAGCCCGAGCGCCCGCAGCCCCGCCTCGACCGCACGTACGCGGACGGGATGGGGATCGTCGCCGGCGGCGTCCAGTCGACGGACGCCGGCGCGAAGTACAACTGCCTCGCGCACAACACGATCCGCGGCGCGGCCGGCGCCTCCCTGCTCAACGGCGAGCTGCTCGTCGAGGAAGGGTACGTCTGAGGCTCGACCCGATCGACTGCCGGCGCCCGACGGCGACGACCGCACCTTTTTAAATATTAGACGGTGACCGAACCGCGGGTCGGGGCCCGAATCCCACCGCTTTGCGGTTGGCGCGCGCCTGCGAGCGGCCGCCCTCGGCGGCCGCGAGCTAGCCCGCGTGAGGGAGTCGCGGCCGCTTAAAAGCGGCCGCGACGAGGCTGGGGAGGCGTGAGGTGCTGTGCGGGGCGGTGCGGGGCGGGGCGGTGCGGGGCGGGACTCGAAGGGGCAGGCGGGAGGCGGGCGCAGACGACGCAAGGACCGCAACGAGGGAGTGAAGCGACCGAGTGAGGACCACAGCGAGTGTGCGCCCGCCTCCCGCCTGGGGCTTCGGCGGCGGTCGTGTCGATCAGTGATTTAAAAGCTAACCGTCGTCCATCGGAGCGGCTGGGGAGTTGATGACGTTAGACACCGTTCACCGGCAACAATTTATAAGCGATCGGCTGGGGCTTCGACAGTGTTTCCTCAAACTCCGCGATCAATCACTTATAAATAAACGGTCGTCGAGGTGGTCGCCCTCGCCACCACAGCCGACCCACTCGCCTCTTACTTCCCTTCGAACTCGGGCTCGCCGTCGCCCATGAACGCCGTGACCCCCTCCATGAGGTCGTCGGTGTTCATCACGTGGCCGAAGCCCATCGCCTCCACCTCTAATCCGGCCTCGTTGTCCGTCCGGCCGGAGTGGATCGCGCGCTTCGTGTACTTCTGGGCGATCGGCGGGCCGCCGGCCAGCTGCTCGGCCAGCTCGCGCGCCCGCTCGTCGAGCTCGTCGTCCGGGACGACCTCGTTGACGAAGTCGTAGTCGGCCATCGTCTCGGCGTCGTAGCGGTCGGCGGTGAGGATGATCTCCTTCGCGCGGCCCTCGCCGACGATCCGGGCGAGCCGCTGGGTGCCGCCCCACCCCGGCAGCAGGCCGAGGTCGAGCTCGGGCTGGCCCAGCTCGGAGCGCTCGGAGGCGATCCGCATGTCGGCCGCGGTCGCCAGCTCCATCCCGCCGCCGAGGCAGTAGCCGTCGATGGCGGCGACCACGGGCTTGTCCGACGCCTCGAGCTTGCCGAACGTCTGCTGGCCCTGCCGGGAGAGCTCGACGGCGTGGATCGGGTCGGCGCCGCCCGCGGCCATGCTCTGGACGTCCGCGCCCGCGGAGAACGCGCGGTCGCCGGCGCCGGACAGCAGGATCGCCCGGACCTCGTCGTCGGCGTCGAGCCGGTCGATCGCCTCGGCGAGCTCGTCGAGCACCTCGCCGCTGATCGTGTTCATCCGGTGCGGGCGGTCGATCTCGACGTGCCCGACCCGGTCTTCGACCGCGACGTTCAGCACCTCGTAGTCGGCGCCGCCCTCGGCGTCACCCGCGTCGCCGCTCCCGCCACCCGCGCCGCCGCGGAATCCGCCGGCTTCGGCGGCCTCGCGCAGGTAGTCGGTCGCCTCGTAGCGCGCCTCGCCGGTCTCCTCGGCGAGGGCGTCGAGCGTCTCGACGAGCGCGTCGAGCCCCTCCTCGTCCGCGAGCTTTGCCGGGCCGTCGGGGAAGCCCGCGCCGAGCTTGACCGCCTCGTCGATGTCCTCGGCGTCGGCCACGTCGTTGCCGATGAGGCCGGCCGTCTCGTTGGCCATCACCGCGAGCAGGCGGCGGCGGACGTCCTCGTCGACCGCGTCGGTCGGGATCTGGGCGCCCTCGCCGTCCTCGTAGTCGTAGAACCCCTTCCCGGTCTTCTTGCCGAGCTCCTCCGCCTCGACCTTCTCGCCGAGCAGCGGGCAGGGGCGGTAGGCGTCGCCGAGGACCTCGTGCATGTACTCCAACACGTGGTACCCCACGTCGATGCCGACCTGGTCGGCGAGCTCGAACGAGCCCATCGGGAGGCCCATGTCGAACTTCGTCGTGGAGTCGACCGCCTCCATCGTCGCGTCGCCGGACTCGACGATCCACGCCGCCTCGTTCATCAGCGGGACGAGGATGCGGTTGACGATGAAGCCCGGGCTGTCCTTCCGGACGCGGACGGGGGTCTTCCCCATCGACTCCGCGAGCCCCTCGATCAGTTCGAGGGTGTCCTCGCTCGTGTGTTTCCCGGAGATGACCTCGACGAGGTCCATCCGCACCGGCGGGTTGAAGAAGTGCATGCCGCAGAAGCGCTCGGGGCGGTCGGTGACCTCGGAGAGCTCGGTGATGGAGAGGCTGGAGGTGTTGGTGACGAAGACGGCCTCCTCGGGCGCGTGCTCGACGACCTCGTCGTACACGTCCTTCTTGATCGCCATCTTCTCGGGGACGACCTCGACGACGACGTCGGCGCCGTCGAGCGCCGCTTCGAGGTCGACGAACGCCTCGACGCGGTTGAGCGCGGCGTCGGCCTCGTCGTCGCCGATCCGGTCCTTCTCGGCGAGCTTGCCGAGCGACCACTCGATCTGGTCGTACCCCTCCTGGACGAGCTCGTCGTTGATGTCGCGGAGCGACACGTCGTAGCCGGCGAGCGCCGCCACCTCCGCGATGCCGTGCCCCATGTTTCCGGCGCCGAGCACCGTCACGCGCTGGACGTCTTCGAGCTGCATACCTGAGGGTCGGAACCGTCATGGTTGAACGTTTTCATCTTCCAAACGCGAAACGCACCGTAAGTTTATTCGGACGGCGGGGAGCCCGCGAACCGAACCGCGGAGCCCGCGAACCGAACCGTACTCCCGCGTGCGGCCCCACCCCTCGATATGGACGACCACGTCGCGGCAGCGCTCCGCGAGGACCCGACGATGGCGGCGCTGATCGACCGGCACGGCCCGCTCGACGTCGCGCCCGCGGCCGACGAGTTCGGCCGGCTCTGTACCTCGATCGTCAACCAGCAGCTCTCGACCGCCTCCGCGAACGCGATCCGCGAGCGGTTCGTGGACGTGCTCGGCGGCGACCCGACGCCCGACCGCGTCCTCGCGGCCGACGAGGACGCGTTGCGCGAGGCCGGCCTCAGCGGTACGAAGGTCGAGTACCTGCGCAACGTCGCGGCCGCGTTCCGCGACGACGAGCGCGACTTCACCCGGGAAGGGCTGGCGGGCGTGAGCGACGAGGCGGTCGTCGACCGGCTCACCGAGATTCGTGGGGTGGGCGAGTGGACCGCGCGGATGTACCTCATCTTCGCGCTCGGCCGCGAGGACGTGCTTCCCCTCGGCGACCTCGCGGTGCGGAAGGGGATCGAGCAGGCCTACAACGACGGCGCGGAGCTGTCGCGCGTCGAGATGCGCGAGATCGGCGAGACGTGGCGCCCCTACCGGAGCTACGGCACGCGGTACATCTGGGCAGAGTACGAGTCCTGATCGGTTGGGTGTGGATCGCCCGTGAACGTTGTCCAAGTGCCAGTCGTTCAGCCGGACGACGGTGATATTTATAAACAACTGATCGGCTCTGTTGAAATCCTATTCTTCAGACAGATACTCAGATGAAACGGCTGGTCAATGAAGGGTGCGAATTGAATGGGTATGCCACCGACATCTATATCAGTATGAAAAAAGTATGAATGAGTATGCCAGAACACAAACGGAAAGTTGGAGATCGGGGGCAAGTGACGATTCCGAAGGAACTGCGGGACCGTCGTGGCATCGAAGGCGGTGACGAAGTTGAATTCGTCGAAGTGAATGACGAGATCATACTCAAACCGCCGCCAGATGAGGAACGGCTTGCTGAAGGATATCGAAAGAGAGCCGGACGGTCTCGTGAGTTGACCGAAGAAATGGAAGAAGCATCCGCAGAAGCAACCGGGCATCTCGGTGATGCACCCGGCTGGAGCGAGTGAATTTTGGAGCCAAGTGTGCAGGTACGCCGCGGCGACATTGTCATCGTCGAACTGAATCCCACGAAAGGGAGTGAGCAGCAAGGAAAGAGCCGGCCCTGTGTTGTCATCCAGAACGATGTTGGGAATCAGTACTCACCGACAACCATCATCGCTCCATTCACAACGCGGTACACATCTGGAGACACGTACCCGTTCGAGGTGGAAGTACTGGCTTCGGATACTGCCCTCGATCACGATTCAGTAGCAGATCTCAGTCAAATTCGGGTCATCGCCATCGACGAACGTGTGAAAAAGAACATTGGATCTGTCCCGTCATCAGACATGGTAACAATCGACTCGGCAATCAAAGATAGCCTCGGCATTTGAACAAAACGCTCCGTCAGTGTATCGTCTGTACTGCCCAGAACCCAATTCAATATCTCCGTTTCCGAGGATTTTAACTGAAGCGGTAGCGCGGAGTCCCCTTCCTCAAGGAGCGACCGAAGGGAGCGAGTAGGGAGGGGAGGAGCGCGTTCGTATCTGTAACAAACACCATCTTATAAATAGCCGCTCACACACATTGAAACTGTGGCAGACGACTACGTGCGTCGGACGGCAATCACTCGTCTCTCGGTAGACGATGAGCAACGCGAGTTGCTTGAGGAAACCATCTCCGAGTGGAAGCGTGGGTGCCAACTCGCCACGGACATGGCGTGGGGGAAGTGTAACGCCAAGAGCGACGTACAACCCCTCGCTTACGACGACGTGCGCGAAGAAACCGACCTCGGGAGTCAGCACGCGATCCTCGCCACCCACCAAGCCGCACAAGCCATCACCGGCTGTCTCGAACGCCGCTCGAACGGCAAGCAGGCCAGTAAACCCACGTTCACCGCACCCACGGTGACATACGACACTCGAACGATGACGCTGTTCGATGACGATACAGTGTCACTCTCCACGACGGAGAGTCGCGTCCGATGTGAACTTGCGCTCCCTGAAGCCGAGGATGGCTACCAACGGCAGTACCTCGACTCCGACCACTGGAGCGTCACGGAAAGCACACTCACCGCTCGTGACGGCGATTACTTTTTACACATCGGCTTCCGCCGACCCAAAACCGACACCGAGCGAGACACCGCCGAGGACGGAACGGTTCTCGGGGTCGACCTCGGTATTGAAAACCTCGCCGTCACCAGCACAGCACGATTCATCAGTGGGCGCGAACTCTCACACAACCTCCGCGAGTTCGAGAAAGTCCGTGCGGGACTCCAACAGACAGGCACGCGAAGCGCCCACAGAACGCTCGAACAATCAAGTGGACGCGAACGGCGAAACGTTCGTGACGTTGTTCACCAAGCATCGAACGCCATCGTAGACGAAGCACTCCGATACGAGTGCGACGTGATCGCGTTCGAGGACTTGACTGACATCCGCGACCGAACGGGTGCGTCGTGGGGGCACAAGTGGGCGTTCCGAACGCTGTACGAGCAAGTGGCGTACAAAGCCGAAGCAGTCGGCATCTCTGTGAAGCAAGTGGGTTCGGCGTACACGTCGCAACGGTGCGCCGAGTGTGGATTCACGGCAGACGAGAATCGCCGAACTCGCACGGAGTTCCGGTGCGTGAAGTGCGAATCGGAAGCGAACGCGGACTACAATGCGGCGAAGAACATCGGGATGCGGTATGTCCGTCGAGGCCAACAGTCGTCTCGGCGGACGGGCGACAGTCAACTCGCCCTCAAGTCTGGAACAGTGACGCCAAGTGGCGGATTCACCGCCCACCCGGACGGGTTTGAGGCTGAGTTCACGGACAAGCCCCTCCCTCAACGAGCGAACCCGTCAGGGTGAGCGAAGTAGGGTGGGGTTGTTGACCAAAGCCAACTGATCAACGGCGAACACCGCCGAAGCCCCAGCCGCTCGGCGATAGGACAGTGGTTCTTATAAATAACTGAGCGACACGAACACCACCGAAGCCCCAGCCGCGAGGACTCGCGCGGCTCGCTACGCTCCTCGTCACTCGCTTCGCTCGTTCCTGCGGTGCTTACGTCGCCGTGCTTCGTCCTCGCGGCTGCCCCTTCGATTCCCACCCTACCCCGCCCCGCACGGCACCGCACCTCACGCCTCCCCAGCCTCGTCGGCCTTCCTTCGGTCGGCCGACTCCCTCGCGCGTGCTCCTCGCGCCCTCCGGGCGCTCGGAGGCACGCGCCACCGCAAGTGTTCTGGAACCGCTGGCTTCGTCTCCCCTTACTCCTCTTCTTCGAGAATCTCGCCCGCCTCGTCGCGCTCCGCCTCGTCTTCGTCGGCGCGCCGGCGCACGTCGACCCGGTAGTCGGTGAGGATGTCGCGGCCGAGGAGGAGGGGGTACTCCATGTGTCCGCGGTCCTCGACGCTCGCGGTGACGGTGTGCTGGTTGCCGCCGATGCCGATCACGAGGTCGACGACGGGGCGGGCCTTCCCGCCCTTCACGCTGCCCGACTTCACGCGCGTCATGCTCTTGATCGGGCCGGCGCCGATCTCGGCGGCGAGCTGGGTGTCGATGCTCGTCCGGGTCGCGCCCGTGTCCGACTTCGCGAGCGCCTGCGTCGAGCCGGAGGTGCCGGTGACGACGACCTCCTCGATGTAGCCGATGTCGGGCTGCTCGGTCGAGCTCGGCTTCGGCGCCGGCGCGCAGGAGGGCCGCGAGTCGTCGAGGGTCGCGGCGACGCGCTCGACCGCCTCGTCGTCCACCTCGCCGCCGACCGTCTCGATCGCGAGCCGCGCGATGTGCGGGGCGGGGCTCGTGCCGGTCGCCTCGAAGAGGCCCTTGAAGCCGGCGGTCGGGTTCACCTCCAGCACGTACCAGCCGTCGTACCCCTCGACGAGGTCGACGCCGGCGTAGTCGAGCCCCATCACCTCGGCCGCGTAGAGGGCGGTATCGGCGGCCTCCTGCGGCATGTCGTCGGTCGCGTCCTCGACCGCGCCGCCGAGCGCGACGTTGGTGCGCCAGTCGCCCTCCGGCGCGTAGCGGTACATCGAGCCGACGATCTCGTCGCCGACGACGTACACCCGCAGGTCGCGGTGCTTCTCGTCGTCGCGGTCGATCAGCCGCTGGAGGAACGCCTGCCGGTTCCCGACCTTCGGGTTCACGCGCTCGGTGAGGTCGACCTTCCACGTCCCGCCGCCGTGGGTGCCGATCGCGGTCTTGTACACGCCCACGTCGCCGAACCGCTCGCGGCCCTCGTTGAGACGGTCGTTCGACAGCGCCAGCAGCGCGTCGGGCACGCGGATGTTCCAGTCCGCGAGCGTCGCGGCCGTCGCGAACTTGTGGATCGACGCGAGCACCGCGTCCGGCTCGTTCAGCATCGGCCGGATCCGCTCGAACGTCGTCGCCAGTCCCAAAAGCTCCGCGGGCTGGTCGGTGTTCGACAACAGGAGGCGGTTCGCGATCACGTCGACCGGCGGCTCGACGGAGACGTCGCCGTCCTCGACGCTGACCGCGGCGTTCTCCTCCCGGAGCCACACGGGCTCGTGGCCGAGGTCCTCGACCGCGTTGCAGATCGCCTTCGTCTCCTTGCTGTTGTGCAGCGACAGCACTCCCACCCGAACCGAGTCCGTACTCATACGCGTCCCTGCGTGGGCCGAGCTAAAAGGCGCGCCGATCGGTTCGACACGGCGAGCGAGCGAGGGCCGTCGAGGCCGCGAGCGACGGGTTCCGACCCGGGAGGCGGTCGAGCGGAACCACGGAGGATCACGGTTAACTCCGCGTCCGCCGAACCCCGTCCCGTGACCGACGCAGTCAGGGTCTTCCTCAGACGCCGCGGGAGGGTGTTCTGTCCCGCCTCCCGCGGCGCGACCGAGGATGGGAGCGAACCGCTCGAAGTCCTCGTGGGGGACGTACTCGCAGGGGAGAGCGACCCCGCCGAGAGCGCGCGCCGTGTGGTCCGCGACGCGACACCCCGAGGGGAGTCCCAACTCGTCCGCCGCGGGGAATCACTGTCCGTCTCAGTCGGGGGAACCGACCGGACCCTCTCTCCCTTCCTGTTCGAGGTCGCGGCCGGCGGCATGGCCGACGACACCCCGGGCGATCCCCCGACCGCCGCGGGCGAGTGGCTGCCGCCGACGGCGTTCCTCCGGCACACGACGGCACCCGGGCTGTGGGAGAGCTACCGCCGTGTCGGGCCCGACACCGACCTGCTCCGGACCGACCGGACCCACGGCGCGGCGTGGCTCTCCGTCAGGGCGCTGGGAGCGCTGCGCGACCGCGCCGGCGCGGTCGCGTTCGGCGCGCTCGACGGCGGCGTCGACCGGGTCGCGGAGACCGCTCGGGAGCTCCGCGGCGCACGCCCGAGCATGATCGTCGTCCGACACCGGATCGACCGGGTAATGAGTGGGGCGGACCGCACGCCGGAGGCGGTCCACGACCGCGCCCTCGCGGGGCTCGACGCCGCGCTCGACGCGGACCGGCTGGCGGCGGAGCGGGCGGCGGCCGCGGTCGCGGAGACGGCCGGTCCGGCGGCGACGCTGTCGCGGTCCGGAACCGTCGCGGCGACGCTGCGCCGCGTCGACCGGCCGGTTGTCGTCGGAGAGTCGCGCCCGGGCCGCGAGGGGGTGGACGCGGCGGAGCGGTTCGCCGCCGCCGGCGTCGACGCGACGCTCGCGACCGACGCCGCTCTCCCCGGGCTCGTCCGCGAGGGCGACGTCGGCTGCGTCCTGCTCGGTGCCGACCGGATACTGCCGAGCGGCGGCGTCGCAAACAAGGTCGGCTCGTATCCGATCGCGCTGGCGGCGGCCGATGCGGGCGTCCCAGCGTACGCGGTCGCGGCCGCGGACAAGGTCGCGACGGCGGACGAAGTCGTCCGCGAGTCGGGCGACCCCTCGGCGGTGTACGACGGCGATCGCGCCATCGCGGTCGAGAACCCGATCTTCGAGCGGGTCCCCGGCGACCTGCTGGCCGGAGTGCTAACGGAGGACGGGCGGCTCGACCGGGCGGCGGTCGCGGCGCGGGCCGCCGAACACGAGTCCCGAGCGGAATGGACCGACCGGTGGGACCGCTGACGCGGGGCCGCGGCCCGACGGTCGGGTCGTCATATATAAACCCCCCGCAGCGCTCCCCCCTGACATGAGCGACGACCGGGCGTTCACGTACAACGGCGGGGCGGTACCGCCCGGCGACACCCAGAACATCCGCTACGGGATCAGCGAGACGTACCTCGGCGACCCGGTGCGGATCCCGGTCACAATCGTCAACGGCGAGCGCGACGGCCCCACCGCCTTCCTCACCGCCGCGGCCCACGGCGACGAGCTCAACGGGATCGAGGTCGTCCGCGAGGTCGCCCACGAGTGGGACCTCTCGGAGCTGGCGGGCACGCTGGTCTGTCTCCCCGTCCTCAACGTCCCCGGCTTCCTCGCCCAACAGCGGTACCTCCCCGTCTACGACCGCGACCTGAACCGGTCGTTCCCGGGGAAGCAAGGCTCGACCAGCTCGAAGCGGATGGCCCACCGGATCTACGAGAACTTCATCGCGCCCTGTGACTTCGGGCTCGACTTCCACACCTCCACCCGCGGCCGGACGAACATGCTCCACGTCCGCGCGGACATGACCGACGAGGCGGTCCACCGGCTCGCGATGGCGTTCGGCTCGAAGGTGATCATCGACAGCGACGGGCCGAGCGGCACCCTCCGCGGCGAGGCGACCGACGACGGCATCCCCACGATCACGATCGAGATGGGCGAGGCCCACCGGTTCCAGCGCCCGCTGATCGACGACGCGCTCGCGGGCGTCCGCTCGGTCTTCGCGGAGTACGAGCTCTTGGGGACCGACACGGTGCGCTGGCCCGGCTGGCGCACCATCGTCGCCGGCGCGGGCGAGAAGACGTGGCTGCGCGCCGACTCCGGCGGCATCGTCGACACCCACTTCGAGAGCGGCTCGCTCGTCCGCGAGGGCGAGCGCATCGCGACGATCACCAACCCGTTCAAGGAGGACGCGGTCGGCATCGAGGCCCCCTTCACCGGCCTCCTGATCGGCCTCCTGGAGAACCCGGTGGTCTACCCCGGGAACCCCCTCTGTCACCTCGTCGAGATCGGCGAGTCGACCCGCCGGGCGATCGAGGCCGGCGACGCGCCGAAGCCCGTCGGCCAGCCGGCGTCGACGCCGCGGCAGTGAGGCGGGATCCGGGCCGGCCTTCCCGTCACTCCTCACCGAGCCGCCCTCGGAGCGCGACCGCGGCACCGGCGACGACCGCGAGGAACCCGACGAGGAACGCGACCGGCTGGAGGAAGACGCGCTGCGCGACGACGGCGCCCGGCTCGCGCTCGACGGTTCGGGTCCAGAACTCGTACCGCTCGCCCTCGCGCTCGACGATCAGCAGCCCGTCGCCGGGCGTCGGGTCCGTCGGGTACGACAGCGAGTCGACGCGCTCGGCCGGGTCCTCGACGCCGAACCCGCCCTCGGGCGCGTCGCGAGCCCGATCGAACGCCGCGCGGGCGTCGGGCGCGAGGTCGGCGTACGCGACGACCGCGTCCGAGGCGTTCGAGTCGTTCGCGG
This sequence comes from Halorubrum trapanicum, assembly GCF_002355655.1. NCBI lineage: Archaea > Methanobacteriati > Methanobacteriota > Halobacteria > Halobacteriales > Haloferacaceae > Halorubrum > Halorubrum trapanicum. The sequence continues at coordinate 2,613,047 of NZ_AP017569.1, forward strand.
TGTCGGGAACCGGCGACTCGATACCGGCCACCGACCCCTCGCCCACGGGCTGAACCGTGTGCGTGTAGGCGGGGTCGGGCTCGCCGACCGAGACGGGGAGGAACAGGGGGTTCGCCATCAGGAGGACGCCGAGCGCCACGAGCGCGACGGCAGCGAGCGGGGTGCGCATGGCTCGGGGTTCGTCGGGCCGGGAGTTGAGCGTTCGGGCTCGACGCGGATTTATAAGTTGAATCGTCGGTTTCCGCTGGTCGTTTATAAGTAACGGCGCTTCCGCGGTGAGTTCACCGTTCGATCGCGATCGCATTTATTCCCCTGCCGGGAGCTATTACACCCAAGAATGGACGATGAAACCAGACAGTGGCTCACCATCGTCGCGGCGTGTCTCGCGGGGTCGAGACCGGCCTATCTCGTGATTACCGGTGATGGAGGAACTCTCGCGGCACTTGTCATCATCTGCTCGGTGGTGGTGATCCTCCTTTCCGGCTGGCAGCTCCGCCGGGATTCTAGTTAACTTAGTAGTGACCGATGCGCGCGCCGTATTCAGTACGTCTTCGAGAGAATCACTTCCGAAGCCTCAGCCGGTCGCTTATAAATGACTGACCGTGGGTCGGGGGTGAACGCCTCCAAAGCCCCAGCCACTCGGCTGTCCGTCGGTGTCTACCGATCGACGGACACCACCTCCAAAGCCCCAGCCGGGAGGACAGCACACGCTCGCTGTGCTCCTCGTCACTCGCTGCGCTCGTTCCTGCGGTGCTTACTTCGCCTGTGCTGTCCTCCCGGCTGCCCCTTTGAGTCCCGCCCGACCGCGACCGCACCGCACCTCACGCCTCCCCAGCCTCGTCGCTGGCGCCGTCTGGCGCCAGCGACTCCCTCGCGCGTGCTGCTCGGCCGCGTGGCGGCCTCGCAGGCACGCGCCACCGCACAGCGGTTTATAAGCAACCGTCGTCGTCGCTCCTGGTTATTTAAATACTGTATCGCGTCCGGCGGTGGCGCACGTACCTCCGCTGTCCCCTACCGCCCGATCGTCCCCTGCCGCGTCACCGGCGCGTCGGGGTCAATGAGGAAGGCGACGACGGTCGCACCCTCCTCGCCCGCGGTCACGGTCGGCGGGGCGCCGTCGCCGGTCCACAGGGCGCTCTCCGTCTCGTCGAGGTTGGCGCCGCCGACCTCGGCGGCGCCCTCGAAGACGTACACGTAGGCGTCGCGGCCCTCGATCTCGGGGAGCGTCGCGGCCGCGTCCGCGTCGAGGCGAACGTCGTAGCAGTCGACCGCGTTGCGCACGGTGAACGGGTGGTCGGCGCCCGCGGGCGCGAACACGCGGCGCCACTCGTTCGGCTCGGGGTCGGGAAGCGGGCCGTGCTGGATCCCGGGCTCCAACCCGATCTCTTGGGGGCGGACGAATATCTGGAGCATCCGCAGCGGCGGGTCGTCCGCCAGCGTCTCCTCGGCGTGCCAGAACCCCGACCCGGCGTTCATCACGAGGAGGTGTTCCGAGTCGGTGACGAGCTCGTTGCCCTCGCGGTCGTCGTGGCGCATCACGCCCGCGGGCACCCACGAGACGATCTCCTCGTCGCGGTGCTGGTGCATCCGGATCAGCGTGCCCGGGTCCATGAACGACTCGACGACCGTCGAGAGCGGCCCGTACCCGTGGTCGTCGCGGTCCGGGAGGTTTCGCCCCGGGAAGTTGAACCGCGTGCGGAACTTCCCCTGGTCCTGAAAGACCTCGGAGCGGGGCGCGGGAAACAGGTCGCGGTCGGCGGCTGCGGTGGGTTGTTCCATTACCCCGAGTAGGCGCGCGCGGGCAAAAAGGCGCCCGGTGGCGGCGAGCGAAGTCGGCTGCTGCGGTGAACTGGGAGGGCGGCGGTGCGGCGGTGCGGCGGTGAGGCAGTCCGTCCCGATCAGTCCGCCGGCTGCGGTTCCGTCGATTTCAGCCCCGAACCGCTCGGCGGGCGGAGGACGAACACCGCTAGCCCCGCCGCGACCGCGAGCACCCCGCCGAGGATGAAGGTGGGGTTCCAGCCCATCGTCGCGACCAGGTAGCCGGCGACGACGCCGGAGAAGACTCCGCCGCCGACCTTCGCGGTGTACAGGACGGCGTAGTTGCCCGAGGAGTTGGCCGCGCCGTAGTAGTCGGCCAGCAGCGAGGGGAAGAAGACGTACAGCGGCGAGGAGAAGAACATCGCCCCGAGGACGAACGCGACGAAGACGGCGCCGTTACCGGCCTCCCCGGCGCCGACGAGGCCGATACGGAACAGCCCGGCGAGGAGGAACGACCCGGCCATCACGCGCTTGCGGTCGAACCGGTCGGTCGCCTCGCCGAGGATCAACCGCGAGACGCCGGCAGCGACGGGGAGGAGCGTCGCCGAGAGCGTCGCGATCAGCTCCGCGAGACCGAAGTTCTCCGCGAACCGGACCACGTTCGCGATGACGATGAGGTCGGCGCTCGCCATCGCGACGAACATCGCGTACAGCAGCCAGAACTGCCACGTCGAGAGCATCTCGCGCGTCGAGTAGTTGCGGCCGCGGATCGACGCCGCGAGGCCGTCACCGCCGTCCCCTTCGTCGCCGTCGCCGTCGTCGCCGTCGCCGTTTTTCCGGTCCAGCCAGTCCTTCGGGGGGTCACGGAGGAGGAACGAGCCGACGAGCGTGATCACTAGGATGCCGATCCCGATGTTGCGGAGCACGTCGCTGTACGCCGAGACGGTCGCGTTCGCCCGGACGTACGGGACGACCAAGGCGCTGCCGGCGGCGAACGCCATCGTCCCGACGCCGGTCGTCAGCCCGGTGCGGTCGGGGAACCACTTGACCGCGGTGTTGACCGCGACGGTGTAGACGATGCCGACGCCGACCGCGCCCAGCGAGTACAACAGGTACAGCTGCCAGAGGCTCGTCGCGTACGCGAGGCCGATGTACCCGCCGCCCGCGAGCAGCGCCGCGAGGAACGTGAGCGCGCCCGGGCCGCGGCTGTCGCGCCACTTGCCCGCGGGGAACTGCGAGAGCGACTGGAACACCACGTAAAACGAGAACACCGCGCCGAGCGCCGGCAGCGCGATGTCGAGGCCCTCTGAAAGCGCCGGCGAGATGGACGACCAGACGTACTGGTACGGGCTCACCGCGGCCATCATCCCGGCCGCGGCGGCGATCTGCCACCACCGCGAGAAGCCGAGCGTGTCGGCGGCGCGCGCGGCGTAGTCGACCCCGCCGGCCGACCCGCCGTCGGTCTCGCCCGTCGGTCCGTCGCCGCTCGTCCCGTCGGTCTCGGCGGCCGAGGCGTCCGATTCGTCGTTACCCATCGTCGTTCGTCGACCGCGTGGTAGTGTTCGGTGTCATGTCGTGTGCCTCGATCGCAGTGCGGGGCCGGTCCGTCGCGCCGCTCGCGTTCGTACCGGTACTGTTCGGACTGATCGATTAAAACGCGTCGTTGGGGTCGTACTTGCCTCGTCGATCCGCGGGCGAGCCGACCCCGAGCGGCGGGTCCTCAGAGCGCGTCCGGGTCCGCCGCCGTGAACCGGACCGCCGGGGGGATCAGCCCTCCGACGGTCAGCATCGCGAGACCGACCGCCCAGAGCGCCGCGACCTCGGCCGTCGAACCGTAGCTGATCAGGGGCAAGGAAAGCGCCATCAGGGCGAACGCCAGCGTGTACCGACCCAGGACGCCCATCTCAGGCCACCCCCAGGAGCCCGGCGGCGTTCAACAGGACGATCGCGAGGCCGACGAGCGCGCCGACGGCGGCGACCCACGGGATCGTCACTCGGAGGACGTCGCCCTCGCGGCCGACGATCCCGGCCGCGGTCGTCCCGAGGATGACGTTGCCCGGCGAGATCGCGTTGCCGATCGCGCCGCCGGCGCTCTGCCCGCCGAGGATCAGCGCCTCGGAGATGCCGCCGAGCTGCGCGGCAGTCTGCTGTTGGAGCCCGCCGAACAGGATGTTCGACGCCGTGTTACTTGACGTCATGAACGCTCCGAGCGAGCCGATGAGCGGGGAGAGGAACCCGTAGGAATTCGGCGTCGCGACGCTCGCGGTCCCCTCCGCGAGGACGAGCACCTGCCCGCTGTGGTCCATCAGCTTCGCCATGACGAGGAAGGAGATCACCGCGATCGACGCCGGGATCGCGGTCGCCAGCACCGCCCGAGTGAAGCCCGACCGATCGGCCTCGGCCCGCGCGGCGGCGTCCTCGTAGTGCCCGCCGCGCCGGTACGCGACGAACGCGACGAGCGCGCTGACGAGCAGGAACGTCCCGGGGTGCGACAGCGGCGCGAACGGCGAGTACGGCGCGGCCGCCTCGGTGACGACGCCGAGCCCGGTCGATATCTCGGGGAAGCGCAGGCCGACTTGGAGGCTTCCGAGCGCGTCGCCGAGCGGGGTCACGACCGCGGTGACGAACGCGATCGCGGCGAGGGCCGCGAACGGCAGCGCCGCGAGCGAGAGGCTCATCAGCCCCTCGTCGGGCTCGGCCGCCTCGGCGGGCGTCGCCACGCCGCCGTCGGCGACCGCGCCCGTCCCGTCACCTTCCGCGGCGGGGGTGGGGGACTCAGTCATCACGAGCCGCTTCCCGATCGCGTCGGTCGCGCTCGCGTACCGGTCCCACATCGCGAGCGGGCCGAGCGCGAGCAGGCCGACCGTCGCCGCGAAGAAGTTCGCGAACTCCGGCGGGATGACGGTCACCGCCGCCAGCTGGCCGCCGCCGTGGATCAGCGAGACGATCAGGATCATCGGGGCGGCGTACCGGACCGCCTCCATCCGACCGTATATCCAGGCGATCGAGAACCCGGCGATCAGGTTCGGGATCCACAGCAGGACGGCGAGCGCGAGCGCCGTGACGGCGACGCTTTGCATCTCGGTGACCTGGACCAGCGCCAGCCACGCCACGCCGAGCGTGCCGAAGGTGTTCGCCCAGGCGTGGCCGATGAGCGGGATGGCGACCGAGTACACCGGCTTCACGCCGAGCGCGAGCAGCAGCGGCGCCACCACGACGATGGGCGTCCCGAACCCGGAGATAGACTGCATGAACGAGACGAACACCCAGCCGAACGCCAGCACGAGGAACAGCTCGTTGTCGGTGAACGCCGTGATCCGCGTGCGCAGCGCCTCGAACCCGTCCGCCCGTTCGATCACATGATAGAAGACGAGCGCCGGGAGGATGACGTAGAGGACGAACACCGCGTCCCACACCCCCTTCGCGCTCGCCACGGAGAGCGCCTCGGCGGGCATCCCGTAGGCGGTCAGCGCGACCGCGGCCGCGGAGAACATCCCGACCGACGCGGCCTCGTGGGCCCGCCACCGCAACACCACGAGAGTGAAAAGCAGCAACAGCAGCGGAAGCGCCGCCAGACCGGCGTAAATCGGGTTAACTGGCAGCACGGCGTACCCCCCGAGGCGTTCCCCCGTCCCGCAGTCCACCGAACACCGAACGAGCGCGATTGATCCTGTATGTCACGTTTCTTCCCACATCGGTGGCGACATTCGAATTTTCTTCCGTCATATGTTGACGACACGATCGGGTTCAGTCAAAATTATAAAAGCATGCCCATTATACAGGTACTTCGACATGGTCCGTGTAATGAATGTGCTAATACCTATTATTCGTCGTGTCGATCGATAGATTCCAAAACGAACGTCCGGAGAGTTCGCCGCGTCGATGAACGGTTCTTCGACCGGTTTCGGGCGAAGCGTACGGTGACTCTCGAAGTCTGCGCGCAGTCAGAATAGCCGTTTATAGAGAAATCTCGTGTTTATTTGTAGAGAAACGGTGCGTACTCCGATCATAGCGCAGATAGATAATGATAATCGTCTATACTGTCGAAAATCGTTAACTGTTGGCCGCACGTACGTCGAACCGAACACGACCGAACCCCGCGACGGGGCGAGGCCTCCCACACATGTCCGCCGACACCGACACCACCGACGCTCCCGGCACCGCAGACCCGTCCACGACCGCAGAGTCCGCCGACTCGACCGCGACCGCGGAGACCGCCGACTCGACCGCGACTGCGGAGACCGCCGACTCGACCGCGACCGCGGAGACCGTCGAGACCGGCGGAGTCGCCGCCTCGGACGACGACAGCGTCGGGTCCGTCTTCGATCGCGTGCTCGTCGTCACCGGCGACGACGAGGCCGGGCGCGCCGCGGTCGACGCGGGACTGGACGTCGCCGCCGCCCACGGCGCGACGGTCGACGCGCTGTACGTCGTCGACACGGCCGAGGGCTGGGACGTGGTCGTCGAGCGCCGCGAGCGCGCCGGCGAGGCGCTCGTCGAGGACGCCGCGGCCCGCGGCGAGGCGGTCGGCGTCGACGTGGCGGAGCGGTTCCGGTACGGCACGCCCCACGAGGAGGTGCTCGACTTCGCCGACGTCCACGACGTGGACCTGATCGTGGTCGGCTCGGCCCGCCGCACGGGCCTCGACCGGCTCGTCCACCCCGAGACGGTTCCCACCCGGGTCCAGCGGCGCGCGTCCACGCCCGTGCTGGTCGTCGGCGCCGACGACTGACCGCCTTTCGGTCGCCGCCGCGCGCGTCGCCAGCGGCCGCGAGACGACCGGTTAAGTGGGTCGGACTCCAACGAACGGTGTGACTGACGTAGGCATCGTCGGCGCGGGCGCCGGGGCGGCCGCGGCGGCGTTCGTGGTCGACGGCACCGTACCCGACGCGGACGTGACCGTGCTGGAGAAGTCCGGGGGCCTCTGCGGGCGCGCGGCGACCCGACGCCACGGCGATCTCACGTACGACTACGGGGCGAACTACCTGAAAAGCGACGACGACCGCGTCGTCGAACTGATCACCGAGACGCTCGACGACGAGGGGCTCGTCGACGTGACGGACCCGGTGTACACCTTCGAGGCGGACGGGGAGGTGTCGCCCGGGCGCGACGCCGACGAGCACAAGTGGAGCTACCGGCGGGGGCTCACCCAGATCGCGAAGCGGCTGTTCGGCCGCACCGACGCGACCGTCCACCGACGGACCCGGGTCGAGACGATTCGGCGGGTCGAGGCCGCGGGTGGAGCGGGCGACGACCCTCGCTGGGAGCTCGACGACGCCGACGGCGAGACCCACGGTCCGTTCGACGTGCTACTTTTAAACCCGCCGGCGCCGCAGACGGCCGAGCTGCTCCGGACCGCCGAGTGGGACGACCCGCTCCGCGAGACGCTCGTCGAGGCGGTCGACGGGGTCGAGTACCGGAGCGTCTGGACCGCGGTCCTCCGCTACCCGTTCGCGCTCGACGTCCCCTACTACGCGCTCGTCAACACCGACAAGGAGCACGCGGTCGGCTGGATCTCCCGCGAGGAGTGCAAGGCCGGCCACGTCCCCGACGGCGAGACCCTGCTCGTCGTTCAGGCGAACGACGCGTGGTCTGACGCCCGCTACGACGACGACCCGGCCGAGAACGTCGCCGCGCTCGCCGACCACGCCGCCGAAATCGTCGGCGACGACCGGCTCGCGGACCCCGACTGGACCGACTACCAGGGGTGGCGCTACGCGCAGCCAGAGGGCGGTGTCGACCGCGGGCCCGTCGACTCGGCGCGGGACGCGGGGCTGTACCTGCTCGGCGACTGGGTCGCGGGCGAGGGGCGGCTCCACGCCGCCATCGCGAACGGGCTCGACGTCGGCGAGCGCGTCGCGTACGGGATTTAGGGAGAATCGAAGGCGAGAGGATCAGGACGGCGCCCGATCGGTCGCGGCGTCGCTGCGAGGAGACGGATTTTTCGAAAAGGGGTTCGCCGGCGTTTCGGTCGTGCGGTCGCGTCAGTTCGTCGTGATCCGGTACTCGACGGTCCCCAGCCCGGGGAGCGTGAGCGTCTGGACGCGCCCGCTGCGCCGGCGCAGGGTCCGCAGGACGGACCGCGACAGGACGGCGAGCGCGACGGTGCCGGTCAGCAGCGCGACTGTCGCGACGGGGTACGCGAACGCGACGAACGGTGCGAGGACGAGCGCGAGAAACGCGAGCGTCCCCAGCGGCGAGCGACTTCCCGGCGGCGACTCGGAGCCGATCGGCCGGTTCGCCTCCGCCGAGGTGATAGAACCTTGGTACATATCTCTCCGTACACGCTCCGCCGACTAAAACCTTTCACTTTACATATGGGTTTTGAGAAATGGTATCACGGGACAAGCACGTAAAACATCTGAAAAGGTTGTTCATGCGGTGTAAGCTGTACCATGGTATCTATTAGTATACCTCTCAAAAATCTGTGAAGTGGTCTCGGGGACGGCGGCGAAACCCCGGTCGCGCGGAGTCGGCCGCCGCGAACCGCGCTCACGGCCCGGGAGCCGAATCCGCCTATCGGGGGACCGACGGAGAGGCTCCCCGAAACGCGACTCGGCGGTGCTTTTATTTCGTTTCGACTGCTCTCGTAGATACGGACAAAGACACACGATGACACTCGATACTCCCACCACCGATCCAGCGGTCGCCGTCGCGGCGTCGGAGCGCAGGCGCGTGGTCGCCGGCCTCGCCGACGACGCCGTCGAGACGGTCGCGGATCTGCGCGTTCGCGGGCGGGCCGACGAGATCGCCGCCGAACTCCGCGAGACGCACCTTCCGGCCTTGGAAGAGGCCGGCTACATCGAGTGGGACCGCGAGGCCGGGACGATCGAGCCCGGTCCCAACTTCGAGGAGGCCGCGGCGCACGTCGACGACCTCCCGATGCCGGAGCCGGAGCCCTCCGACGACTGACCGGCCCGAGCGCTCGGCCGAGACCGACGGTCGGCACGCGACGGCCGCAGAGCCGCCCGCCGCGGACGCGGCCCGAGACGTTTATCCCCGGCCGCGGGCGACACCCGACAGCATGGCCGAGCCGATCCTGAAGTGGGCCGGCGGGAAGCGGCAGCTGCTCGACGAGCTGTACGCCCGGTTCCCTGCCGACTTCGGCCGCTACCACGAGCCGTTCGTCGGCGGCGGCGCCGTCTTCTTCGACCTCGAACCCGCCCGCGCGACGGTCAACGACGCGAACCCGCGGCTCGTGAACTTCTACGAGCAGGTCCGCGACCGCCCCGATGAGCTGCTCTCGCGGCTCGCCGAGTTCGACGACCCCGAGAGCGACCCCGACCCGGCCCGCCCGTACGCCGAGGAGACGGCGCGCGGCCGCGACGTGGACGCCTACTACTACCAGCAGCGCGCGCGGTTCAACCGCCGGCCGTACGAGGGGGAGTTCGACCCGCTGGAGGAGGCCGCCCTCCTCCTGTACCTCAACCGCACCTGCTACAACGGGCTCTACCGCGAGAACGCGGACGGCGGATTCAACGTCCCGATCGGCCGGTACACCGACCCCGACTGGGTCCAGCGCGACCGGGTCCGTCGCGCGAGCGACCTGCTCGCCGACACCGAGATCCGCAACGGCGACTTCGCGTACGTCCTTGACGCCGCCGAGCCCGGCGACCTCGTCTACTTCGACCCGCCCTACGAGCCGATGAGCGCGACCGCGAACTTCAACGAGTACAGCGCGTCGGGGTTCGACCGCGAGGACCAGCGCCGCCTGCTCGATGTCGCCGGCGAGCTCGACGACTCTGGGGTGTGGGTCGTCCTCTCGAACAGCGGCGTGATGTACGACGCGTACGCCGACGCGGGGTTCCGCGTCGACCGCGAGGACGCGACCCGCGCGATCAACAGCGACGCCGACAACCGCGACGCGGTCGACGAGATCGTCGCGACGAACGTCCCGCCGGCCGAGCGCCGAACGGCGGGCCAGCGGGAACTCCCCGACTTCTGAGCCCGCGGATTCGTTGAAATGCTCAGGATTCGATATCTCTCGCGCTCGATCGCTCAGTATAGGGGTAGCGACGAGCGATAGCGGGAGTGGGTATCGCAGATCGGCGGCCGCGAGGTAGTATTTAAATGACCGAGAGCGACGGCGACAACCGCTTATAAATCAGGCTGCGGTCGGCGCGCCTGCGAGCGGCCGCCATTGGCGGCCGCGAGCCAGCCCGCGAGGGACGCCGCGAACGCCCGCAGGGCGTGAGCGGCGAGGCTGGGGAGGTGTGAGGTGCCGTGCGGGGCTGTCTGGGGCGGGACTCAAAGGGGCAGTCGCGAGGCGGACGCAGGCGTTCACGAGAGCAGAGCTCTCGTGAGCCAATCAGAACGCGGAGCGTTCTGATGACGACGTAAGCACCGCAGCGAAGGAGCGCCAGCGACTGAGCGAGGAGCACAGCGAGCGTGCGTCCGCCCCGCGACTGGGGCTTTGGAGGTACTCACCGCAGCAGCGTCAGTCACTTATAAATAGCCGACAACAACACTCCAACTCCCCTTATAAACGGCCTCACTCACGACGTACAACACTCACTCCCGCAACCGATCAAAAAACACCCTCCAGCGACCGGCCGTTTCAGGCGAGAATTCGTCTGAAAAACGGATTCAACCGGATCGACAGGACGGAATCGCGCGGATCGAGGTACCGCGTCGACCCCGGAGCCGCGCGGTCACCCGACCACGCCGTTGGGGCGGGCTTTTTGACCTCCCCCGCCGACGGGTCGGGTATGACCGATCTCGACATCGACCTCGTCCTCGTGCCCGTCGACGGCAGCGAGGAGTCGCACGAGGCGGTCGATTACGCCATCGCGCTCGCGAGCGAGTACGGCGCGAGCGTCCACGCGCTGTACGTCCTCGACGAGGAGGTCGTCCGCGCCATCGACCACGGCGTGGTCGACGAGAGCGAGGTGGCCGACGACTCCGAGGCGTTCACCGACTCCGTCGCGCGCCGCGCGGAGGCCGCCGGAGTCCCCCACAGCAACTCCATCGCGTACGGCTTCTCCACGTCGGTGAAGACGGTCCACCCGGGGAGCGTCGTCCTCGACACGGCCGAGGAGCTGGAATCCGACTTCATCGTCGTCCCGCGCGAGCCGGTCTCCGGCGACCCCGGCGAGGTGCTGGGGAAGGCCGCGGAGTACGTCCTCCTGTACGCGAGCCAGCCCGTCCTGTCCGTCTGATGGTCGGCGGCCTCCTCCCGGCTGGCACGACGCTTCCCCCCCTCCCCCACCTCCTCGTCGTCCTGCTCGCGACCGGCGGGGTCGCCGCCGCGCTCCGGCGCCGGCGACCGCGGGTCACCGCGCGGCGCGTGCTCGCGCTCGCCCCGTGGATGGCGCTCGGCTCCGCGGCTCACGTCCTCTACGTCGTCGACGCGCTTCCGTCCTCGCTCGCGCCGTTCGCCGGCTCGCCGACCGTCTACCTCACGGTCGGGGTGCTCGCGGGCGCGGCGTGGCTCGCCGCCGACGCCGCGCGCCCGGACCGCGTCGCGGCGACGCTCGCCGCCGCTGGCGCCCTCTGTCTCCTCCCCGTCGTCGCCGTCGCCCTCGGGGCCGGGCTCTCGCCGGCCGGTGCGCGCTGGTCGGCGGTCGCGTTCGCGCTCACCCTCCCGATCGCGGGCGCCGCCTGGGTCGGACTGACACGTTTCCGACCCGAGGCCGCGGCAACCGGGTCCGTCGGCGCCCTCGCGGTGTTCGGCCACGCGCTCGACGGCGTCTCGACCGCGGTCGGGACGACGCAGCTCGGCTTCGGCGAGCGCACCCCCGTCTCGCGGATCCTGCTCGAAATCGGCGGACTCCCGTCGCTCCCGGTGATCGGCGAGGGGTGGCTGTTCCTCCTCGTGAAGCTCGCCGTCGCGAGCGCAGTCGTGTGGCTGTTCGCGGCCTACGTCCGCGAGGAACCGACGGAGGGGTACCTCCTCCTCGGGTTCGTCGCCGCGATGGGGCTCGGCCCGGCGGCGCACAACCTGCTGCTGTTCTCCGTGGCGGCGTGAGGGGAGGCTGGAGCGGCGCGCTCCCGGTCGCCTCACAGGACCGCCAGCGCGAACGCGACCGTGACGCCGGCAAGCAGGACGGCCTGGACGAACGCGCTGGCGAGGGCGCCGACCATCGCGTAGGCCGCCTGCCGAGCGGCCTCGCGCGTGTCGCCGTCGTGCTCGTCGAGGGCGGCGAGGAAGACGGTGCCGCCCAGTCCGACGACGATCCCGATCGGCCCGAGCGGGATCAGGAGGGCGATCCCCACCAGCGTCCCGAGGACGACGGTTCGGGTCGACGCGCCGCCGAGCCTCCCGGAGACCATCCCCGACGCGACGTCCGCGGCGGAGGCCAGCAGCGAGACGACGACGAGCGCGACCACCACGGCGAGGCTCGGTTCCGCGAACCCGGTGGTGGACGCGTAGCCGACGACGGTCAGCGCCGCGAGGACGCCGCCCGGCACCAGCGGGACGAACGAGCTGGCCGTCCAGACGACGAGCAGCGCGATCGCCAGTCCGGCCGCGAGAGAGACCATACGGACCGGACGCTACGTGCGCTGAAAACATTTCACCTCGAGCGGCCCGACAGGGGCGGGTCCGTCGACCCCGCTTAGTCCTCTTCTTCGACGACTTCCGGGTCCTCGATGGCCGATTGGAGGGAGTCGAGCCCGTTGACCCACTCGGAGACGAGCCCGTATTCGAGGTCCTCGACGAGCTCGATGTCGAGCGCCTCGCCGTCGATGACGCGCGTGCCGGCCTGAACGACGTAGCCGAGCGCGGCGTCGAGGTCGTCGTCCTCCTCGGCCTCGGCGGCCGCGCGCACGAACTCGCTCACGTCGCCCTCGACGACGCCGCCGACGACGTACTCCTCGGCCGCGTAGAAGACGGGGACGAGCGAGGTCTGGACGCCGTCGATCAGCATCACCTTGTCCTCGTCGTCGAACTCGACGTCGTCGAGGACGATCTCGCGGATGTCGCGGACCTCCTCGACGGCGCGGTCCTCGTCGATGCGGCCGTCGTCGAACGCGGCCAGCACCTTCACCACGGCGATCGCGGCGTCGTCCTGGAGGTTTAAGAGGAGCCGCGCGGAGTCCTCGTTCTCGGGGTCGATATCCTCTTCGGCCAGCCTGTCGAGCCAGTTCTGCCAGCGTTCGTCGGTATAGAACGTTTCAACGGCGTCGTCGTCGGTCATGTCCCGTACGTCGCCCGGACTACTCAAATGCCTTTCCTATCGATCGCCGCCCGAGACCGTGTCTCACCCGCGTGAATCCCGGAATCAGGGCTCTCTCTCCAGCGTCGCCTCGGTGTCGATTCCGTACACGGCGCGGGGGGTCTCGACGTGCGCCCGCCGGACCGCCTCGTCGTGCCCCTCATCCAGCAGCCAGCGCACCCGCCGGGGGACGGTCTTCGGGCCCAGCACCATCCCCGGGCGGTCCGGGTCGTCGACGAAGTCCGTCTCCATCAGGAACGGCTCGCCCGACTCGGCGGCCCGCTCCAGCCGCTCCTTGTCGCTCATCACGCTCGGGGTGACGCCCGCGAGTTCGCCGGCCGCGTAGTGTTTGACGACCTTCGCGGGGTCGAGGCCGACCGCCTCGGCGACGGCGGCGAGGTCGGTCAGGTCCTCCGTGGCCTCGGTGTGGAGCTGGACGGCGCAGTCGACCTCGGCGCCCAGCTCGAACGCGCGCCGCGTGACCGCGTTCGACGCCTCCCAGACCGCGTCGCTCACGTCGTAGTGCGGGCGCCCCGACTTCAGCGCGAGCGCCTCGCCGTCGGCGACGTACTCGCTCGCGACCGCCAGCCCGCCGCGCATGAGGTCGCGGGCGCCCTCCGGCGAGAAGCCGCGCTCGTCGACGAGCCGGCTGATCAGCCCGGGGTGGACGCCGAGGACGGGCCAGGCGCGCCCCGGTAGCGCCTCGGTCGCCGACGCGACCGTCTCCAGCGTCTCCTCGAAGACGGCCCGGAAGTCGGCCGGCTCGTCCGGCTCGACGCCGAGCAGCCACGAGGGCTTGTTCACCACGAGCAGGTGGGTGCCGCCGAGCCGCGCGAACTCCTCGACGGCCTCGATCCCGCGGCCGTGCCGAGGGTCGAGGTGGAGGTGATTGTCCAGCACCGGCGTGCCGAGGTCCTCGGTCATGGAAGGGCGTTCGGCGCCGCGCGATTAGAAGGATCGGTCTCGGGCGGGCAGTGCTTCGGCGGGGACCCTCTCAGTCCGCGCGGTTCGCCGCGAACCCCCTCAGTCCGCGCGGTTCGCCGCGAACGCCGCGTCAGACCGCGGCACCGTCACGTCGGCGAGGCCGGACTCGATCTCGTCGCGGCGGTCCTCGAACCGTCCGGGCAACACCAGCCGCTCCCCGAGTTCGTCGAGCGGTTCGTCGCTCGCGTACCCCGGGTCCGACGTGGCGAGCTCGAAGAGGACGCCCGCGAACTCCCGGAAGTAGACCGAGCGGAACCAGTGACGGTCGATCTGTTCGGTCGGGCGGAGGCCCATCGACGCGACCGCGTCGCGCATCGCCGACTGGTCGGCGTCGGTCGGCGTCTGGAACGCGACGTGGTGGACCGTGCCGCGGCCCGAACTTCCCTTCCGGTCCGTCTCGACCACGTCGACGTACTTCCCGACGGGGCCGGTCGCGGCGAAGCGCGTTCGGTCGGTCCCGGTCGCGGCGTCCCGCTCGGTCGCCTCGGCCTCCAGCCCCATCGTGCGGAGGAGTCGCTCGGTGCGCTCGGCGTCGTCGAGCCACAGCGTCACGGAGTGGAACCCGCGGATCGCGGCCGACTCGGGGACGAACGCGGTCCACGCCGTCGTCGGGTCGTCGTCGGGGACCTCGACTTCGATCAGCTCGACGGGGAGCCCGTCGGGGTCGCGGAAGGGAAGGACCGTCTCGCCGAAGCGCTCCTCGCGGTCGTCGTGGTCGACGCCGCGCTCGTCGAACCGCGCCTCCCAGTAGTCGAGGCTCCCCTCGGGCACGCGGAACGCGGTCCGGGAGACCTGGCCGGCGCCGACATCGCCGTCCGGCAGGTCCGTCCACGGGAAGAATGTCATGCTGGTGCCGGGCGTGCCCTCCGCGTCGCCGTAGAAGAAGTGGTACGTTCCGGGGTCGTCCTGGTTGATCGAGCGCTTCACGAGGCGGAGGCCGAGCGTCTCGACCCAGAAGTCGAGGTTGCGCTGCGGGTCGCCCGCGACGCAGGTCACGTGGTGGATCCCGGGGGTGGGGGTCGGTCCGTCCTCGGTTCCGGCGCCTGCGGAGTCGGATTCGTCTGTCATACTTTCGGATACGCCCCGGAGGGACTTGAATCGGCGCGGACACGGGTGTTACCGGGTCGGAATCGTCGGCGGAGACCGTCGATGGAAGGCCTCGATTTATAAGTGACTGCGAGCGGCGGCGCCATTATTTATAGGCTCAGGCGGTGGCGCGTGCCTGCGAGCGGCCGCCCTCGGCGGCCGCGAGACGGCACGCGCGAGGGAGTCGGTCGCCGAGCGAAGCGACGGCGACCGACGAGGCTGGGGAGGCGAGAGGTGTTGTGCGGTGCGTTCCCGCGAGCGAAGCGAGCGGGAGCACGGAAGTCGCAGCCCGCGCAGCGACCGAAGGGAGCGAGCAGGAACGTCTTCCGGTGGTGCGGGGTGGGGCTCAAAGGGGCAGTCGCGAGGACGAAGCACGGCGTTCACGAGAGCAGAGCTCTCGTGAGCCAACCAGAACGCTTCGCGTTCTGGTGACGACGCAAGGACCGCAGGGAGGGGAGCGTTAGCGACCGACCGAGGACCGCAGCGAGCCGCGCGAGTCCTCGCGACTGGGGCTTTGGAGATGTTCGCCGTCGATCTCCCGGCAACCATTTATAAATGAGCGGCTGTGAATTCGGAGGATTCACCGCTGGACCGCCTTCGTTTATAACTATCGTCGCGCATCCGTATCGACCGCAACTGAAGCGGAATACGCACGCTCGCTGGTGTTCACCCGAACCGACCAATCAGCGAGCTCGCGCCATGGCCCGCTCGATGCGCCCCCTGAGCGCCTCCAGCTGATCGCCGACCGAGCCGACCGCCGCCAACACCGGGTACGTGACGTCGAGGTCCTGGTAGCAGTACCCCGGGAGATCGATCGCGTCGCCGAGCGCGAGCCGGCGCTCGTGGTCCGCGAGCACGCGCTGGCGGCGGGCCGCGATCCGGTCGCAGTCCTCGCGGAGCGCCGCGGTCCGAGTCCGGCAGGCGTCGAGCGCGCCGAACCCGGCGCCCGCTGCGTCGCCTCCCTCTCCACCGAGTTCGTCGTCGATCGCCTCGATCTCCCGCCGGATCGGTTCGAGGCGGGATCCGGCGCGCTCGACCGACTCGGTCTCCGACTCCACGGCGTCGAGGAACGCCTCGCGCTCCTGAACCGCGGTCTCGACGGCGCTCAGCAGGGAGCGCTTGTACTCCTCGTGGAAGTAGTCCGTCCTGGTGAGCGCGTACGCGAGCTCCGGGCCGAACTCCTCGGCGACGCTCCGCTCGTAGGTGTCGTCGTACTCCTCGGCGTAGTGCGGGACCGACATCACGGTGGCGCGGTACGCGTCCCGCACCGCGACGAGCCGCGAGCCGGGAGCGGCCGTCACGTCGCCGCGACCTCCCGTTCCGCTGCCGACCGCGTCGCTCACCGCGCCGCCCACGCCGGCGAACCCGTCAGTTGCGGCGGGGTCGGACGGGCCGGGAGTCCCGCTCTCGTCCGGAATCGACGACACGCGGCCGCGGAACGCCCGGAACGCCTCGCGCTCGTCGACGACTCGGCGCCGCTCGACGCGGAGCTCGGCCCGTGCCGCCCGGATCGGATCGCCCTCCTCGTCCGCGTGAGTCGCTGCCATACCTCTCGGCACGGCGACTTCGCCCCTAAACGCTTATATGAGCCCTATCGGCCGACACGGAGGGGTCGGTGCGGCTCCGGAGACGTACATAGACCTCCGCCGAGGGCAGCGACTTTGGTGCTCCGCCCCGGACCGACGGTATGGAGAAGGTGTCCCTCGCCGACGCGTTCGACTCGTTCGACGAGACGTGGTCGCCGCGGCTCGCCGGCGAGCTCAACGGGCAGGCGGTGAAGCTCGCGAAGGCGGACGGCGAGTTCGTCTGGCATCAGCACGAAGACGCCGACGAGCTGTTCCTCGTCAACGCGGGACGGCTCCGGATCGAGTTCCGCGAGGAGGCGGACGCGGTGCTGGAGGAAGGCGAGTTCGCGATCGTCCCGCGCGGGACCGAACACCGGCCCGTCGCCGAGCCCGAGGCAGAGATACTCCTCTTCGAGCCGAGCGAGACGCGCAACACGGGCGACGTCGAGACCGACGAGACCGTGACCGACTTGGAACGCCTCGACTGACACTCACGCCGCCGCGGCGCGCGCCAGCGACCCGAACAGCGGCAGCCCGAGTCCGGCGCCGACCGTGACGTAGACGACCGGGAACATGTCCGACGCCGCGCCGGCCGCCGGGCCGAGCGAGACCGCGAACGCGGCGAGACAGACTACCCCCGCGCCGAGCGCGTACCCCGCCCCCCGACGCACCGTCGGCGCCGCGAGCGACGCGAGCGCGCCCGCGGCGATCAGCCCGAGCCAGTGGACCGACGCGAGCCCGACGCCGGCGACGAGCGCGGCGACCACCGCGACCGCGTGCGGACGCGGCTCGGTCCTGACGCGGTCGCCGAGCGAGGTCAGATCGATCATTGAGACCCCTCCGTCGACGGCTCGAACCGCACCGCCGGCTCGCCGCCGGCCCCGAGTGGCATCGGGCGCTGGTCGTTGTCGAGCCAGCGCCGGAGCTGGTCGTCGTAGTGCTCCGAGAAGTAGTCGCCGGAGTTCCCGCCCGGCAGGACCGCGGTCGCGTCGGTCCCCGGTCGCACGGCCATCCGCCAGCTCGACCCGACCGACGACTCGACGCGGTAGTTCTTCACCGTCGCGGGCGAGCCGTCGGCCGGCAGCTCCGCGTAGTTCAGGAACGGCGCCTCGCCGCCGAGCGGGTGCGTCATCGCGCGGGTGGTGTTGTAGTCGCCGTATCGGTCCCACCCCGCCTCGTCGATCTCGTCGAGCGCGTCGAGGAGGGCGGCGACCGCGAGGGCACCCCGGGGGCGTCCGTCGAACAGCGGGTCGTCGGCGGGGAGCCGCGCGAGCGTCCAGTCGCTCGGGTAGTAGGACTCGCCGAGGTCGGCGTCGGAGAACGCGGGGCCGAAGACGCGCTCGCGGAACTTCGGGAGATACCGGGCGAAGATCAGCGCGGCGCCGGAGTCGCGTCGCATCCGGTAGTCCCACTCGTCGAGGTCGTTGGCGGCGCGGATCACGTCCGAGTCGAAGCCGTGCCGGTCGCGGACCGCCTCGACCAGCTCGGGGACGAGCTCGGCCGCGCGGCCGTCGCGCACGTCGCTCTGGAGCGCGCGGTGGAAGTCGGGATCGGTCGGCTCACCCTCATCGACTCGCTCGGCCAGCCGCTCCGCGATCCGCGCGCCGCGGTACGGCGCCGCGTAGTCGACGCCGACGTAGTGGGCCGGGTCGTCGATCGGGCGCTGGTTGGCCGTCGAGAGGACGTCGGGGTCGATCGCGTGCGGCTTCTCCGCGAACGGGACGAACCCCTCCCACGAGGACTCGCCGAACGGCTCGAACCCCGTCCACTCCCCCTCGCCCGCGGAGCCGTCGAAGATCCGGTCGCCGTCGACGACCTCGCCGTCGATCCGCCGGATCGGCAGCCGGCCGGTCGCGTAGTAGAGCGTCCGGCCGTCGGCGTCCGCGTACACGAGGTTCTGCGTCGGAAGATCGAAGTCGCGGGTCGCCTCCAGCAGGTCGTCGACCCCCTCGCTTCGCCCGTACGCCTCGATGGCGGCCGTGGTACGCGTCGCGGTGTGACCGGTCCACGCGACGCCGACCGTCCGCCCCTCCCGTTCGATCAGCGGGCCGTGGACGGTCCGTCGGACCCGGAGCTCGCGGTCCTCGCCGCCGGCGACCGGGATCGTCTCGCGCTCGTCGGTCTCGAAGTCGCGCCACTCGCCGTCGTACCGGTAGCGGTCGCCCGCGTCGTCGATCTCGTACCGGTAGCAGTCGAGTACGTCGGCGCCGAGGTTGGTGAACGACCACGCGCCGCGGTCGTTCGCGCCCGCGATGACGAACGGGACGCCGGAGAACGTCGCGCCCCGCACCGACCGCTCGGGCGTCTCCACCGACTGCTCGTACCACAGCGGCGGCGCCTGTAAGGAGAGGTGCGGGTCGTACGCGAGGATCGGGGTCCCGCTCTCGGTGTGCTCGCCGGAGACGACCCAGCTGTTCGAGCCGACGCCGGTCGGCGACTCGAAGCCGGAGAGCCAGTCGGTCAGGGCGGGGTCGACGGGCTCCGCCGACCCCGTCGCTGACCGGTCCCATCGGCGGCCGCCCGCGTCGGCCGCGTCTCCCGTCGCCCCGTCCAGCCGCGTCTCCGTCCCGTCGAGGATCGTCTCCTCGTGGTCGTACCGCTTCGGGAACAGCGTTTCTGCGCGCTCCGCGCCGAGGCGCTCGGCGACGAGCGCGCGCCGCAGTTCGCCGAAGCCCCCGGTGAGCGTCCACGAGATCTGCTTCTCCATCAGCATCGAGTCGACGGGGCTCCACGGCTCGGGCTCGTAGCCGATCAGCTCGAACTCCAGCGGGAGCGGGAGGTCCTCCATCGCCCTGTTGACCCCGTCGCTGAACGCCTCCACGAGCGGACCGGCGCGCGTCTCGGCGACGACGTCCCAGGTGGCCTCGGCGGCGTCCGAAAACCCCATCGCGACGTTGAACTCGTCGCTGTCGAGGGTCGCCTCCCCGACGACCTCGGAGAGCCGGCCGCGCATGGCGCGGCGCTGGAGGTCCATCGCGAACAGCCGGTCGAACGCCTGGCAGTAGCCGACCGCGAAGTACGCTGCCGGCTCCGCGTCCGCCTCGACCTGCGGGACGCCGAACTCGTCTCGGGCGACGGCTGCGGGACCGTGCGGGCTCTCGACGGTCTCGGGGAGCGACCGGTCCGCGGCGTCCCACGCCTCGCCCGACAGCGGGGCGAACGAGTCGAGGAGGTCGGCCGCGTCGCTCGCCGCCAGCCCGGCGCTGCCGGCCGCGAGGACGCTCGCGAGGACCGCGCGGCGCGTGGTGTCGCGCGTCACCTCCGGACCGAGGCCGCGGTCCCTCATTATTATTCGGGTCGAACCCGGCGGGAAACGTACATCCCTCCGCCGGCCCTACGACGGATCGATGGAGGTCGCGCTGATCACGGTCGGGGACGAACTGCTCTCGGGCGACACGGTGAACACGAACGCGAACTGGCTCGCCGCGGAGCTGAGCGAGCGCGGCGTCGCCGTGTCGCGGATCCTCTCGATCCCGGATGACCGCGCCGAGATCGCCGACCGGGTCCGGGAGTACGCGGTCGACTCCGACGCCGTGATCGTCACGGGCGGGATCGGCAGCACTCCGGACGACGTGACGATGGAGGCAGTCGCGGACGCGTTCGACCGCGAGCTGGCCCCGACCGACCTCACGCGCGAGTCGGTTGAGCGGCGGCTGGCCGCGATCCGCGAGCGCGTCCCCGACCGCGAGTTCGACGTCGACGTCGCGGCCGAGGCGGCGGTCCCCGAGAGGAGCCGCCCGCTGGTGACCGAGGCGGGACTCGCGCCGGGCTGCGTCGTCGAGAACGTGTACGTCATGCCCGGGATCCCCGACGAGCTGAAGGCGACGTTCGGGGCGGTCGCCGGCGAGTTCGGGGGCGACCGGCGCTCGCGGTTCCTCTACACCGTCGAGCCGGAGTCGAACATCATCGACGCCTTAGCGGAGGCGACGGACAGGTTCGACGTGGCTGTCGGCTGCTACCCCGACCGCGAGGCGGACCACAACCGGCTGAAGGTGACCGCGACCGACGACGACGCGCTCGACCGGGCCGCGGCGTGGCTGCTAGATCGCGCGAACGCCAGCGAGACGCCGGTCTCGCGGGACTGGTGAAGGCGGTCCGCCCGGCCCCGCGCGATGCCCGTCCGCTCGCGGTCGTGGCCGGTTCGACGATCCCAACACACAGCCGCGGACGGGTTTTCTCCGTCCCCGAACTACGCCGGAGCACGATGGCAAAAGCAGCAATCGTGATCCTCGCCGGTAACGAGTCGCACGCCGACTACGGTCGCCTCGCGAACGCGCTCGAAGCGGCGAAGGAGTTCGCGGAGAACGACGACGACGAGCTGGAACTGATTTTCGACGGCGCCGGGACGCAGTGGATCCCGGAGCTCGAAGACGAGGAGAGCGACTACCACGAGCTCTACCAGGCGGTCCGCGACGACGCCGCGGTCTGTGACTTCTGTTCCGGCGCGTTCGGCGTCGAGGACGCCGTCGCCGACTCCGGGCTCGTCACGCTCGACGAGTACGACGGCCACCCGAGCATCCGCTCGCTCGTCGACGACGACTACGAGATCATCACGTTCTGAGCGGCCCGGTCCGCCGAACCGCACTCACGTTTTGATCGACGTTCTCACCTCGCCAGCGACTGCCGGTATCCCCGACCAGTCGTAGTCATTGCTGGTCCGAACGGACTTATCCGGGTGTCGGGCCATCTCCGGGTATGATCGAGCTCACGCGGGCGGCGTACGACGAGGTCGTGTACCGGGCGTACGAGGGCGGCGAGGCGGAGATCTGCGGCGTGCTCGCCGGCGAACACGGCGACGACGGCGAGCCGAGCGTCGTCACGGAGACGTACGCGGCGGAGAACGTCGCGGAGACGCCGGAGATCCGGTACCTGATCGACCCCGAGGAGCAGTTGGAGCTGATCGAGACCGTCGAGGACGCCGGTCTCGACGTGGTCGGCTTCTACCACTCGCACCCGACCGGGCCGCCGCACCCGAGCGAGACGGACGCCGCGCGGGCGACGTGGCCGGGCCACTCGTACGTCATCTGCGCGCTCGACGGCTACCCGTTCGTCGGGTCGTGGCGCTGGCGCGACGAGGAGGAGGCGTTCGAACAGGAGACGGTCAGCGTGCGGAGCGAGCGATAGGACGGAGTCGGGCGATGGGCCCATTTATAAATCGTCGACTCCGAACCGGCGTCGATCATCGTCAAAGCTCCGGCCGCTCGGCGACACGCGATCGACAACTGCGCGGTGAACGCCGCCAAAGCCCCAGCCGCGAGGTGCGAGAGGAGGCCCTCTACGTCGTTGCGGGGGTCGCGACGTTCGAGACGGAAGGCGGTCCCGTCGAGGTGGGGCCGACGAGGTCGTCCGGTCCGACTGCGGGGAGTTCCAGCGGGGATGGAACCGGCGGGCACCGCGCCCGAATCGATCCCCTCCCGCCGCGGATTTATGCGGCGGAAACGTTGAATAGGATGCCGTCACCGTGTTGACACGGATGTCAGACTCAGACGAGACCGACGTACTGCGCGAGCTCGCCTCCCTCCCGACGATCGCGAGCCCGCGCGTGTCCCCGGACGGAGAGACCGTCGCCCTCTACTACGACGTGACCGGCCGCAACGAGCTTCACCTCTGTAACCCGGAGGACGGCTCCCTAGAGCAGCTCAGCGACGGCGACGTCCCCCGGTCGGTCCGCGCCGGCTTCGAGTGGGACCCGAGCGGCGACCGACTGTTCTACCACCGCGACGAGGACGGCGACGAGCAGCACGACGTGTGGGCGATGTCGCTCGACGGCGAGAGCGAGCCCGTCGTCGAGATGGACGGCCAGATCCGTCTCCACGACGTGGGCGAGGACGGCGAGACCCTCCTGCTCGGCTCCAGCCGCGACGGCCAGATGAACCTCTACCGCCACGACGTGCCGAGCGGCGAGACGACGAAGGTCACCGGCTACGAGCGCGCGGTCAACGCCGGGGAGCTGTCGCCCGACGGCGACCGGATCGCGTACGCGACCAACGAGACGGACACCTACGAGAACCTCGACGTCTACGTCGCGGACGCGGACGGGTCGAACGCGCGGAAGATCGGGGTCGGCGACCTCGGCGCGGAGGTCGTTCCGACGGACTGGGGCCCCGAGGGCGAGCGCCTCCTGATCACCGACAACAGCGCCGACCTCGGTCGCGCCGGAATCGTCGACCTCAGCGACGACGCGAACGGCGACGCCGGGGACGGCGACGCCGGGGACGTGACCTGGTTCGGCGCCGGCGAGTTCGAGGAGTCGGCGAGCCACTTCCTCGAGGGCGGCGACCGCTTCGTCGCGAGCCGGACGCGCGGCGCCGTGACGGTTCCGGTCGTCTACGACGCCGAGGGCGGCGCGGGCCGCGAGCTCGACTTCCCGGCCGGCGTCGCGAACGTGACGGAGGGCCGCTTGGCGGACGACCGCCTGCTCGCGTACCGGACGACGTCGAGCAAACGGCCCGAACTCGTCGCGTACGACCTCGACGCGGACGCCACGGAGACCCTGTTCGACGCCGAGTACGGCCCGTTCGACCCGGACGACTTCGTCGAGCCCGAGACGGTCTCGTTC
The DNA here is from genome assembly GCF_002355655.1 of Halorubrum trapanicum. Taxonomy (NCBI): domain Archaea; kingdom Methanobacteriati; phylum Methanobacteriota; class Halobacteria; order Halobacteriales; family Haloferacaceae; genus Halorubrum; species Halorubrum trapanicum. The sequence goes on from NZ_AP017569.1 coordinate 2,636,155, forward strand.
GCCTCCGACGGCGTCCCCGAGACGCCGGCGCGGGCGGTGGACCACGACCCCTACGAGGAGTTCGAGATCGAAGGGCTGCTGTTCGACTCCGGCCGACGCCCCTCGCCGCTGATCGTCAACCCCCACGGCGGACCGCGACACCACGACATGCGGCGGTTCAGCTACCGAGTCCAGTTCCTGCTGTCGCGCGGCTACTCCGTGCTTCAGGTGAACTACCGCGGCTCCACGGGGCGCGGCCGCGAGTTCGTACAAGAGCTGTACGACGACTGGGGCGGCGCCGAGCAGGGCGACGTGGCGACCGGCGCCGAGCACGTCCTCGACGAGTACGACTGGCTCGACGAGGACCGCGTCGCCGTGTACGGCGGCTCCTACGGCGGCTACTCCGCCAACTGGCAGCTGGTCCAGTACCCGGAGCTGTACGCCGCGGGGGTCACGTGGGTCGGCGTCAGCGACCTGTTCGACATGTACGAGAACACCATGCCGCACTTCCGGACGGAGCTCATGGTGAAGAACCTCGGCGAGCCGGACGAGAACGAGGAGATCTACCGCGAGCGCAGCCCCGTCAATTACGTCGAGAACGTCGACGCGCCCCTCCTCATCGTCCACGGCGTCAACGACCCGCGGGTTCCCGTCTCGCAGGCCCGCATCCTCCGCGACGCGCTTGAAGACGCCGGCTTCGCGGAGGGCGACGACTACGAGTACGAGGAGCTCGGCGAGGAGGGCCACGGCTCCGGCGACATCGACCAGAAGATCCGGTCGCTGGAGCTGCTCGACGACTTCCTCGACCGCCGGATCGGCGCGGAGCGGACCGCGGTCGCGTCGCTGGACGACTAGCGGGCGCAAACCTCTCCCACCGGACCGGTGAGCCTCGTTCGCAGCAGTCGAACGTGACCAACATATTCTGCTGTAAAAAGAAATATATAGCGTAAGCACCGCACACGGTGTATGGGAGACGGGACGCACCGAGACGGTCCGCCCCCGTTCGAGCGGCCGTTCGCGGGTGAGGACACGAAGCAACGCGTGTACGGCGCGGTACTCCACGCCCGGGAGCCGATGACGGCCGCCGAAATCGCCGAGCGGGCGAACTGCTCGGCCGAGTCGGCGCGGACGCACCTGTCCTTCTACGCCGACCTCGGGATCGTCGTTCGCCACGAGGGGCGGCCGGTCCGGTACGAGCGCAACGACGACTACTTCGAGTGGCGGCGAGTGAGCGAACTCGCTCGCGAGCACACCGTCGACGAGTTACAGGTCCGCGTGTCGGAACTGACCGACCGGATAGAGGGGTACCGCGACGAGTACGACGCCGATTCGCCCGCCGACGTCGACGCCCTCGCGTTCGACGCGGCGCGGATCGACGACGTGTACGCGGATCTCGGCGACTGGGCCACCGCCGTCGAGGAGCGCCGCCTTCACGAACGCGCTCGGCGGAAGGCCGCCGGCTCCGCGGCCCCGTCGCACGGCTGACGATGGCGCCGACGGACGACGGGGCGAGCCCCGCGCCGATAGACCGGTCGGTGTTGCGACGGTTACGGTCCCGACTTTCGGGGAGTCGAACGGTTGAGTCCGCGACGGTCGTCGAGACGGGAAACCGCCACCTGCGTGTCGAGTTGGCCGAGGAGTACTACCCGGGATCGGCGGCCGCGCGCCTCGAGATCCGCTGGTACCGCAACGACGATTTCACCGTCCACTATCAGGAAGACCGACGGGATACCGCGTGGAAGTGCCGGTGGGATCGGCACCCGAACGCGCACAACTCGCGGGACCACTTCCACCCGCCACCGGCCGCCAGCCGCACCGACGCGGAGGACGCTCGGTGGCCGCCGGACCACCGAGGCGTACTCGATCTCGTCTTCGATAGGATCGAGAACCGCATCGAGACGCTGTGGGAGCGGCGATAGCGGGAACAGGTGACGGTTCAGTGACCCGTCGTCAGTGATCGAACGGCGTCGTCGGGGATTGACCGTGCCGTCGGCGACCGTTTACGAACGACGGGACAGTGAGTACCGACGAACAACAGGAGCGGCCGACTCGACTACTCGCGGCTGTAAAAAAAAAACCGGCTCCGCGACCGTCGCTTACTTCCCGGTCTCGATCGGCGCGCCGACGAGGTTCCCCCACTCGGTCCACGAGCCGTCGTAGTTGCGGACGTCGTCGTAGCCGAGCAGCTCGTGCAGGAGGAACCACTCGATCGACGAGCGCTCGCCGACGCGGCAGTAGGTGATCGTCGACTCGTTCCCGTCGACGCCGGCCTCGCTGTACAGCTCTCGGAGTTCGTCCGCGCTCTTGAACGTCCCGTCCTCGTTCAGCGTGGTGCCGATCGGAACGTTGCTCGCGCCGGGGATGTGGCCGCCGCGCTGGGCCGTCTCGTTGAGCCCCTCGGGCGCGATGACCTCGCCGGAGAACTCCTCTGGCGAGCGGACGTCGACCATCGGGATCCCCTCCTCGATCGCCTTGTCGATGTCGTCCTTGTACGCGCGGACGCTCTCGAAGGGGCCGCGGGCCTCGTACTCGCGCGGCGTGAAGTCGGGCTCCTCGGTCGAGAGCGGGTAGTCGTTCTCGACCCAGTACCCCTTCCCGCCGTCGATCACGCGGATGTCGTCGTGGCCGTAGTACTTGTAGATCCAGTAGCCGAACAGCGCGAACCAGTTCGGAACTCGGCCGCCGCCGTAGACGACGACCGTCGTGTCGGCGTCGATGCCGCCCTCGCCGTTCCGGGCCGCGAAGTCCTCCTTCGAGACGATGTCGCGCTCGGTCTCGTCGGTGAACACCGCGTCCCACTCGAAGTTGAGCGCGCCGGGGATGTGGCCCTCCTCGTAGGGCGTGTACTCCGACTCGTCGGTGACGGTCGGGTTGTTGATCTCGACGAGCCGGAGGTCCGAGTCGTCGTCCTGGAACGCGTCGAGGTTCGATTCGACCCAGTCCGCCGTGACGAGTACGTCTTCTGGCATCACCCGCAGTAGGGCCTGTGATCGTTTTGAACGTCCGATAATGGCGGTTCTTTCCGGCGCCTGTGACGACCGGCAGCCGGGCGAAACGGACCGGATTCGCCCGCCTCGCGGGCGTTCACTCGTTTGTTTCGGCTGACATCTACCGAATTACCGTCACGGGCACGTCGGCCTTGTCGACGACGCTCTTCGCGACGCTGCCGACGACCTGCTCGCGCTCCTCCGAGAGTCCCCGGTGGCCGACGTAGATGGCGTCGACCGGCTCCTCCTTCGCGTACTCGGTGATCGCGTCGGCCGGACGTCCCGTGAGGAGTTGGGTCTCGACGTCGACCGACTCGTCGCCGACCGCCTCCTCTGCGATGTTCCGGGCGCTCTCTAAGACCCCCTGTCCGGCCTCGACGGCGGCCTCCTCTCCCGGGAGGACGATCGTCCCGTCGACGAGCTCCGAGTCCGGGGTCAACACGTGGGCGATCTCGAGCGTCTCGTAGAACGCGACCGCCTGACGCGCCGCGTACCGGACGGCTTCGTCGCTCTCCGTCGACCCGTCGGTCGCAACGAGGTAGCTCATACGCGGAGATCGGTCCGTGAGACACATAACTCCTGCCGGGCGTTCCCGGGCCGCGACTCCGCGGTCGGGTTATCTCTCGCCGTCCGCACCGAGGTGAATCCGGTCCCCTTCCGAGGCGTGGATCGCGTCGAGCACTTCCTGAACGCGCATCGCCTCTGCGAAGGAGACGAGGTCGCCGCCGTCGTCGTCGACGGCGGCCGCGAACTCGGTCAGGAGCGCGCTCACGGTGTCGCCGCGCTCGTCGACGAGCGGTTCCTCGTCGTCGCGCCCGCGGTTCCGCACGAGCCGGTGCCACGCCGTCAGCGACAGCGCCGCCTCGTCGCCGACGACGGTGATCGCGTTCTCCTCCTCGCCCTCGTGGTCGCACAGCAGGTCGAGCGTCCCGCGGACGCCGTCGGCCCGGAAGGTCCCGACCACGTCGTCCTCGTAAGTGTCCGGCCCCGAGTAGCCGACATCGGCCGAGACGCTCTCGATCGGGCCGAACAGCTCCTGGACGCCGAACAGGAAGTGCGTCCCGACCTCGCGCAGGGGGCCACCCTGCTCGCGCGACTCCAGCCACGCCACGTCCTGCCACTCGCGGGGCCACCGCGGGAACCGGAACCGGAGTTCGACCCTTCGGGGGTCGCCGATCGCGCCGTCGGCGACGAGTTCCCGCAGGCGGACGAACCCCGGCGTGTAGCGGAACGGGAGGTTCACGGCCGTGACGCGGTCGCTCTCTTCGGCGAGCGCGACGAGTTCGCCCCCCGTCGCCGCGTCGGCCGCGATAGGCTTCTCGCAGATCACGTGCTTGTCGGCCGCGAGCGCGTCGGCGACGACCTCGCGGTGGGCCAGCGGCGGCACGCCGACGTAGACGGCGTCGAGGTCGTCGCGCTCGACGAGCGAGGCGTGGTCGGTCGTCGTCGCGGTGCGGTCGGTGCCGTGGTCGGCCGCGAGCGACGCCGCACGGTCCGCGTCGAGGTCGCAGGCGGCCGCCAGCTCGTACCGGTCGTGGTCGTCTATCGCGGCCGCGAGGCGGTTCCCGATGACGCCGCAGCCGACGATCCCGATCTGTATCACGGCCGTCGAGAGCGGTCGCGCGCGCTTGTAGCTTCGGGAGTCGGAACCGTTGCGGGACCGGGCGCGGACTGGGTCGCCCCTCAGGACTCGTCGACCGGGCGCGCGACCATCTCCCCCCACGGCTCGAAGCCGTGGCGGTCGTAGAACCCCTTCGCGCGCTCGTTCGCCGGGTCGACGTCGAGGACCATACGGTCGAGCGGGAGGTCCTGGTCGGCCGCGAGCGCGAGCGCGGCGTCCATCAGGTCGTCGGCGACGCCGGCGCCGCGGTGCTCGGGGGCGACGAATATCTCGTTCACCACCGCCGCGTCCCAGATCATCGCGGTGCGCTCGGGGAGGACGAAGACGTAGCCGACGACCTCGCTCCCGGATCCCTCGGTCTCCTCGACCGCGACGGTCACGCACCGCTCGTCGTCGGCGACGCAGCGGTCGACCCAGTCGAGCCAGCGGTCGCGGTACGCGTCGGTGAGCTTCCCCTCGTAGGCGGCCGCCTTCCCGTCGCCGCCGGTGTTCGCGCCGAGGCCGCGCTCGAAGGCGCGCTTCAGCTCGTAGAGGTCGTCCGCGTCGCGCTCGCGGTCGTAGGGGCGGATTTCGGGGGTCACGCGTCGTCCCCCTCCAGCACGAACTCCGCCAGCGTCGGGACGAAGGTGCCGATGTCGGTGACCATCCCGATCGCCTGCGCCGAGCCGCGGTCGAGCAGCTGGGTGACGGTGGCGGGGTTGATGTCGACGCAGACGGTCTTCGTCGTCGACGGGAGGCAGTTCCCGACCGCGACGGAGTGGAGCAGCGTCGCGAGCATGATCACGAGGTCGGCCTCGTGGGCCTGCTCGCGGATGGCGTCCTGCGCCTCCACCGCGTCGGTGATCGTGTCCGGGAGCGGGCCGTCGTCGCGGACCGACCCCGCGAGGACGGTGTCGACGCCGTTCTCGACGCACTCGTACATCACCCCCTCCGTGACGATCCCGTCCTCGACGGCGGCCTCGATCCCGCCCGCCCGGATGATCTCCGAGATGGTCCAGATGTGGTGTTTGTGGCCCTTCCGCGGGTGTTCGAGCGTCTCGACGTTCATGCCGAGCGAGGTGCCGTAGATCGAGCGCTCCAGGTCGTGGGTCGCGAACCCGTTGCCCGCCGAGAGCGCGTCGACGTAGCCCGCGGCGACCAAGTCCGCGAGCGCGTCGCCGGCCCCCGAGTGGATCACGGCCGGCCCGGCGACGACCATCACGTTGCCGCCCTCGTCTTTCACCGCGCGCAGCTCCTCGGCGACCTCGCGGATCGTCGACTCCGAGGGGCGCTCCGCGGAGACGCCGCCCTGCATGAACCCGAACGCGCCGCCCCCGCTCCGCGGGCGCTCCGGCGGGTTCACCCGGATCCCGGACTGATCGGTCGCGACGAGGTCGCCCGCCTCGACCGCGTTGAGCGTCTTAGTGTGGGCGCGCGGGGAGCCGTCGGGGCCGCCGTCCGGCTCTATCACCAGCGCGCAGTCCATCTCGATCCGCTCGACGTCGATCCACTCGCCGTCGTACAACACTTCGGTCGGGTGGTTCGTCGTCGAGTAGAAGTTCGGCGGGACCACCTTGTCGGCGGGCGCCGCGACGAGGTCCACTTCGGACGGGTCCTCCAGTACCGCCCCGTTCTGGTGGAGCTCGTGGAGGATGTCCCGCAGCGTCTCGGGGTCGTCCGCCGAGACGGTCAGCCGGCAGTACGACTCCTCGGTCTCGTGTTTCCCGACGTCGAACTGCTCGACGTCGAACGAGCCGCCGAGGTCCATCACCGCGCCGAAGCAGCGCTGCATCGTGCCGCTGTCGATGATGTGACCTTCGAGTTCGACGGTCCGCGAGTGGGTCATACGGGTTCGTCGCGTCGGCGGGGGAAACCGGTTTCCCTCGGTCTGTTACGACTCTTCAACAGAGAGGATTCCGACGTATCTCGCGCGGTACGGAAACGGCGGCGAACGGTAGCGAGGGTGTATGAACCGGTGTGATTGATCGATCACTTATAAATCGGGTTGTGTGTCGCTGTCGGCTATCAATACGTGATCGACGACGCGGTGACGATCTCGAAAGGGTCAGCCGCTCGTTTATAAATACCTAACCGCGGATCGACGGAGACAACCTCCAAAGCTCCAGTCGATCGTTTATAAATGCCTGATCGCGGATCGACGGAGACAACCCCCAAAGCCCCAGCCGCGAGGACGGCGCACGCTCGTTGTCGTTCGAGACGCCAAAGGCGTCTCGTGATGACGAGAGAGCGAAGCCCTCTCGAGCCACGCGCTTCAGTCGCTCGCGTTGCTCGCTCCTTCCAGTGCTTACGTCGCCTGCGCCGTCCTCGCGGCTGCCCCTTTGAGTCCCACCCCGCGCCGCACAGCACCTCACGCCTCCCCAGCCTCGTCGCTGGCACCCTCCGCTTCGCTCCGGGAGCCAGCGACTCCCTCGCGCGTGCTCCTCGCGCCCGAGGGGCGCTCGGAGGCACACGCCACCGCCTCAGATAACCCCGAGCGCGGTGAGGATCTGGTTGCCGAAGATCATCGCGACCAGCCCGGCCAGCATGACGAGCCCGGACGAGACCGTGATTGTCCGCACCGCGGCGTGTCGGTCGCTGATCGGGACCCGGCTGATCACCGCCTCGGCGACCATCCGGAGGATGCGACCGCCGTCGAGCGGGAACGCGGGGAGACAGTTGAACAGCGCCAGCTGGATGTTGATCCACCCCGACCAGAAGAGGAGGTTCGCGAGCAGGAAGGTCCCGCCGCCGAGCGCCGCCAGCGGCCCCTCGACGACGAAGAAGTTGGTCAGCTCGCCGGTGAACCCCGCGAAGTTGAACGGGAGCCCGAAGAGGCTACCGAGCGGGAGGATGAGCGCGACGAACACTAAGCCGAGCGGCGACTCGGTGACCCCGCCGAGCGGGAGCCCGTCCGCGGCCTCCTGACCGCCGTCGCCGCCGAGCAGTTCGAGGTACGCGCCGGCGGGGTACTCGGTGACGCCTACGTCGTCGAGCGCGAGCCCGCTCGTCCCGGGGAAGACGCTCACGCCGATGAACCCGCCGCCGCGGTTCGGGTGCGCGGCGAGTTCCACGTCGTACGTGGTGCGCTCGCCGTCGGCGTCGTACACCGTGACGGGGACGGTCTCGCCCGGATCGCGGTCGACGAGAACGGCCGAGAGCGCCTCGTTGTTGACGACGCGCTCGCCGTCGACCGAGACGATCGTCAGCGGCTCGCCGAGGGGGGCGCCCTCGTCGTGGATCGGGCCCCCCTCCTGAACGCCGAGGACGTACGCGCCGATCGGGGCGTCGGGAACGGTGACGGCGCCCTCGCCGTCGGCCGTCTCGACGCCCGAGGCGTTCTCGGCGCCGGGCGCGTCCCGGACCTGGTCGAGGACGGTCGCGTTCCCCGTCACCGTCAGCGTCGCGCGCTCGTCGCCGCCGACCGCGTCGAAGAAGTCGGACTCGGTGGCGACCGGCTCGCCGTTCACGGCCGCGATCGTCACCGGCTGCTCCTCGATCGTCACGCCGAGGGGGTTACCGCCGGCTGATCCGACCACCTGTAGCTCGCGGTCGACGGTCACCGTCTCCCGCGTCTCGCCGTCGTCGACGGTGAGCGCGACCGACTCGCCCGCGTCGGCGATCGCGGATTCGAACTCGCCGCTCGTCTCGATCGGCGTCCCCGCCACCTCGACGATCCGGTCGCCCTGCGAGAGGTCGGCCGCGGCCGCCGGGGAGCCGGGGTTCACCTCGCCGACCGCGTAGCCGGCGGCGGGCGAGATCGCGCCGACGACGGGGCCGAAGAGGAGCGCGAAGACGACGATCGTCAGCACCGTGTTCGCGGTGACGCCGGCCGCGAACATCCGGGCGCGGGCGCCGCGGGACGCCTCCTGGGTCGCCTCCTCGTCCGGCTCGACGAACGCGCCGACCGGGAGGAGCGCGAAGAAGACGAGCCCCATCGAGTCGATGTCGATGTCCTCGACCCGGCAGAGCAGGCCGTGCGCGCCCTCGTGGACCACCATCGCGCCGGCGAGGCCGGCGACGATCTCGGGCGCGACCGATAGCGGGAGGAAGTCGTTGACGCCGGGGATGATGAGGAAGTTCTGCGGCTGCTGGATCGCGGAGGGCTGCGCGTTCGAGAACGCTGACATCGCCGACGAGAGGATGAGCGCGAACGACGCCACCATCGCCACCAGGGCCCCCCGAGCCCGAGGTTGGCGACCGCGCGCCAGAACCGCTTCGGCGCCGCCAGTCGGCCGAGGAAGGCCCGCCCGCGGAGCGTCCGGAGGGTCAACACCGGTCCCGAGACCCTGAACGCGTCCGGGAGGATCCCATTGTTCCGCAGCCACATCGCGACCGCGGAGTACGCGAGGACCCCCGTAAGCACCCAGAACAACGTGTTCATTACGGACGGCTAAGGCTCGGCCGTCCCTAAGACGTTCGGTTCTCGGAACCTCCGGTGCGCCCACGCGCCGCGCGAGTCGGCTCGCTCTCGGCGCCCGCCGGCGAGGACTGATACGCCTCCCGCTCGTGTGGCGACGTATGACCGACGCAGACGGAACGGAGTCCGAACGCTCGCTCGCGCCGCTGATGGGCGCGACGTACGTCGCCGCCGGGATCGCGCACTTCCTGATCCCCGAGCGCTTCGCCGAGGCGATACCGCCGTCGTTCCCGCGACCGGTCAGCCTGGTGTACCTCTCCGGAATCGCCGAGATACTCCTCGGGATCGGGGTCGCGATCCCGCGGACGCGACGCCCGTCCGCGTGGGGGATCGTCGCCCTCCTCGTCGCGGTGTTCCCGGCGAACGTCCACCTCTCCCGGAGCGACACGCTGAACGACCTCGTCCCGGACCGGCTCGTCGGGCCGGCGCGGCTCGCGGCGCTGATTCGGCTGCCGTTTCAGGCGGTTCTGATCGCTTGGGCGCTGTGGTACGCGCGCGCCGACGAGGCGGCGACGGCTTCGGAAACGACGGAGACGACGGCTTCGGAGGCGTAGCCGTCGCCCCGTTCGCGACTCGATCGGCGGATCGCCGCCGCGAACTCAACACCCAAGTACCCCCCGGTCCAAACGCCGCACATGATCGCGCTCATCGACTTCGTCTCGCGGCTGGTCGGCGACGTCGGCCGGTTCGTCGACATCTTCCTGAACGACCTGATCCTCGGCGCGGGCGACCCGCTGTCGGCGCTGCTCGTCGTCGTCGGCCAGGTGCTGATCGTCGCTTCCGTCGGAGCGCTCGGGTACGCAGCGGTCGGCGCGCTGCTCGGCGAAATCGGCGTGAACCTCCCCTCGCTCGGCGGTCGCGGCCGCTCCGAGTAGAAACAAAAAACGGGCGGTTCGATCGGTCCCTCCCCTCAGTCGTCGTCGGCGCCCGTCGCCGACCGCGTGCCGGAACCGTTCGCCGGCCCCCCGACCGCGGTCGCGGCCCCGCCCGAGCCGTCCGGCACCTCGAACTCGTTCAGCCGCGCGAGCAGCTCGTCGGACTGGTCCGAGAGGGTGTGGACCTGCCCCGTCACCTCGGAGACGGTCGCGGTCTGCTCCTCGGCCGCGGCCGCGACGGTCTCCGCCTCGGTCGCGGTCTGTCTGCTCACGGACGCGACGCCGTCGACCATGTCGACCACCTCTTGGGTCGTGCGCGCCTGGTCGTCGGTCGCGTCGCTGATCTCCTGAACCGTCTCGTCGACCGTCGTCACGTCCTCGACGACTCCCTCGAACTCCCGCAGCGTCGACTCGATCGTCTCGACGCCCTCCGCGACCTGCGTCTCCATCTCCTCCGCGTCGGCCGCGGTCTCCGCGGAGGCGGTCTGTACCTCCTCGATCCGGCCGGAGATCTCCGCCGCGGACTCGCGGGTCTCCTCGGCGAGCGACTTCACCTCGTCCGCGACGACCGCGAACCCGTCGCCGGAGCCGTCGGCGCGCGCCGCCTCGATGGAGGCGTTCAGGGCGAGCAGGTTGGTCTCCTCCGCGATCTCGTCGATCACGGCCGCGATCTCGTCGATCTCGCCGACCCGCTCCGCGAGGTCGGTGACCGCGGCCGCCGTCTCGCCGATCCGGGATTCGAGCGCCTCCAGCTCCGCGATCGCCTCGGCCGCTTCCTCGCGCCCGGAGCGACCGCGCTCGGCCGCGTCGCGGGCGGTCTCGGCCGCGTCGTCCGCGCTCGCCGCGATCTCCTCGACCGTCGCCGACAGCGTGTTCATCTCGCCGGCGATCGCCTCCAGCTCGTCGGTCTGCTCGGCGGCGCCGTCCGAGATCTCCTGGACCGAGCGGGCGACCTCGCCGCTCGCGTCGTCGACCTCGTCCATGCTCGCGCGCACGTCGTCCGCGGTGCCGGCCACGTCGGCGGTGAACGCGCCGACGTCGCCGAGCGTCTCGCCGAGGGTCGCCACGAGCCGGTTGTAGTTGTCGACGAGCTCGGCGTACCGGTCCTCGTCGGTCGCCAGCGCGTCCGCGTCGATGGTCGCCGTCAGGTCGCCGTCCTGCGCGCGCTCCGCGGCGTCGCCGAAGGCGTCGACGAGCGCCTCCAGCTCGGCCGTGTAGGCGGCGAGGTTCTCGGCCATCTCGTCGAGCGACTCGCCGAAGGAGCCGGGAACATCCTCGTCGAGCGCCGGGTCGTCGAACTCCTGGGCCGCGAGCGCCTCCGCCTGCGCCGAGACGGTGGTGAGGTAGCCGTGGACCTCGCCGAACGCGCCGACGAGGCTGCCCACCTCGTCGGGTTGGGACGGATCGAGGGCGGCCGCGGCGTCGTCGCTCGACGGATCGGCCCCGTCGCCGCCGTTCGCTCCGTCGACCCCGCTCGTCCCTCCGATCTCCCCCGCGGCGATCGCCTCCGCCTCGCGCTCCAGCGCCCGGATCGGGGCGACGAAGTCGCGGCGGACGATGAGCAGCGTGTTGTAGATGGCGACGACCGCGCCGACGAACAGGGCCCCGGAGACGACGTACGCGGCGGTGCCGACGAGGACGAACTGGGTGAGGAAGATACCGACGGTGACGAGGAACTGGATGCCGACCGCCGTGACGACCTTGCGCTCTATCGACTCCGTGACGCCGAGCGCGTCCATCGTCCGCCACAGGAGGGCCTCGTACCGCCCGCGTATCCCCGGGCGGCGCTGTCGTGTCGTGGACATGTTCGGACCTCGATGAGAACGCCATATGAACCTCCCGCCGGGGTTATCAGGAGCGATTCTCGATTGTCACGGGGTGAGAATCCGCCGGCGGCGCGGGAGGGGTCGACGAAGTCGTCACGGCCGATCGGAAGGGCCCGTCGCGGCCGTTCAAAAGAGCCCGTCGACCGCCTCGGCCGCGAGGTCGACGGCGCTCTCCAAGTCCGGGCCGAGCGGCGACCCGACCACGAGCCCGTCGGCGTGGTCGGCGACGGCCGCGGCGCGCTCGCGGACGGTCTCGGGGGTGCCGGCCATACAGAACGCGTCGACCATCGCCGGCGTCACGCGCTCGAAGGCGGCGGAGAACTCGCCGGCCGAGACGCGGTCGCCGATCTCCGTCGCCGCGTCCGAGTCGATCCCGTGGCGCTTCAGGACGGGCGGCGCGGCGCCCGCGGTAATAAAGGCGACCGGCGGGCGGGCGGCCTCGCGGGCGGCGTCTTCGTCCTCGGCGACCGAGACGGCGGCGTACGCCATCAGGTCGAACTCGCCCCGACGGTCGGGTCTGTCGGCGAGGCCGTCGTCGACCTGCTCGCGGGCCCACGCAAGATCCTTGGGATGCGAGCCGTTGAACAGCAGCCCGTCGGCGTGTTTCGCGGCCATTCGGCACATGTGCGGCCCCTCGCCGCCGACGTGGACCGGAATGTCGGCGCCCTGCGGCGGCTCGTAGTTGAGCCCCGCGTCCGTCGCGTCGAAGGTCCCCTCGTGGTCGACGCGCTCGCCGGCCCAGAGCTTCTGGGCGGTCTTGAACGCTTCCAACACGGGGCGGAGCCCGCGCTCGTCTTCGAGCCCGAGGTTCGCCAGCGTCGAGGGGTCGCCCGGACCGAGGCCGAAGACGGCGCGCCCCTCGGACGCCTCGTCGAGGGTGGCGACCTTCGAGGCGAGCGTCGCGGGGTGGGTCTCGTAGGGGTTCGCGACGCCCGGACCGAGCCGGACGGAGTCCGTGGCGGCCGCGAGCCGCGAGAGGAACGCCCACGGGTCGCGGTTGTTGTAGTGACACGTCGAGTAGACGGCGTCGTAGCCGGCGTCCTCGGCGCGGACGCCGAGGTCGACGAGGCGGGACATCTCGTGTTCGGGGGTGAGTTCGATACCGAGCATGGTCATTCGTCGAAGGTCCACTCCCGCAGGGCCTGCCGGACGAAGTCGCCCTCGACCTCGCGGAAGTGGTTGTCCGAGCCGTCGTGGTCGCCGAACTCCCAGTCGCGGACGACGACGACCGGGGTGCCCCCGTCGCCCTCGCCCGCGACGAGGTTGGCGGCCGCGGCGAGCTCGTCGATCACGTTCTGGACGGTGACGCCCATCTCGCGGCCGTCGCGGTCCGTCTCTCCGCGCCAGTCGCGGCTGGCGGGCAGGCCGGCCCAGCCGATCGCGACGCCGCGCTGGCCGTGGCGGAACGGGCGCCCGCAGGTGTCGCTGACGACGACGCGGTCGGCCGCGAGCCCCTCGCGGATGCGCTCCGCGCTCTCCGAGGGGCGTTCCGGGAGCAGCAGCAGGTCGCCGTCGGGGACGTTCGAGCGGTCGATCCCGGCGTTGACGCCGATGTGGCCGAAGCGCGTCGCGGTGAGGAGGAAGGGGGCCTCCATGAGGAGCTCCGTCGACTCCTCGATGACGGCCTGCGCGAAGCGCGGGTCCTTCTCCTCTCCCGAAATCTCCGCGAGCCGGTCGGCGACCGCCTCCGCTCGCGGGCTCGCCGGGAAGTCGTCGAGGTCGAAGACGCGGCCCTCCGCCTTCGAGACGACCGTGCTGGCGACGACGACCACGTCCTCGGCGCGGAGGTCGACGCGCTCGTCGATCATGGCCGCGAGGTCGTCTCCCTCCCGGATCTCCGGGAGGTCCGGAACCGCGAACAGCTCCATACGAACACCTGCGCGGCGACGAGGAAAAACCCCGCCGGTACCGGGCCGGTTTGACGGTATCGGGATACAGTGGTGAAACGGAGAGTTCGAGTCCGAGCGGGCGACGAACACTTATAAACCGAACTGCGGTGGCGCGCGCCTCCGAGCGCCCGACAGGGCGCGAGGAGCCCGTGCGAGGGAGTCAGTCGCCGGAGCGAAGCGGAGGCGACTGACGAGGCTGGGGAGGTGTGAGGTGCGGGGCCGTGCGGGGCGGGGTGGGGCTCAAAGGGGCAGCCGCGAGACGGGCGCAGGCGACGTAAGCACCGCAACGAGGGAGCGGTAGCGACCGAGTGAGGAGCGCAGCGAGCGTGCGCCCGTCTCGCGGCTGGGGCTTTGGAGGAGTTCTTCGTCGATCCACTGTCAGAGATTTATGACCGAGCGGCTGGGGCTTTGGAGGAGTTCTTCGTCGATCCACAGTCAGAGATTTATGACTGAGCGGCTGGGGCTTTGGAGGAGTTCTTCGTCGATCCACAGTCAGAGATTTATGACTGAGCGGCTGGGGCTTTGGAAGTGTTCGCCGCCGATCTGCCGCCGGCTGGTTATAAAGAGGAGACTAAGGCGCTGACGTCGTAGCTCCCGTCCGCTCCGCACGCCTTTTAAACAAACCTACCAATCCAGTACTTGTGGACCTTCACGTCCGGTACGAGGGCGACGACGACCCCGACAAGTGTACGGCCCGGAAGCTCGCGCGCTTCGACCTCGCAGAGCTCCACCGTTCCGATCGGGCCACCCCGTACGGGGTCGTCCTCAACCCCCACGCCGAGCGGGCGCTCTCGCCCGCGGACGCCGAGATGGCTCGCGAGAACGCGCTCGTCGCGCTCGACTGCTCGTGGGAGTCGGCCGGCGAGAAGCAGTTCACCCTCCCGGGCGAGCACCGCGCGCTCCCGTACCTCGTCGCGGCCAACCCAGTGAACTTCGGGCGGCCGATGCGACTGACGACCGTCGAGGCATTCGCCGCGGCGCTGATAATCCTCGGCGAGCGCGACCACGCGGAGCGGATCCTCTCGAAGTTCACGTGGGGCGAGACGTTCCTCGAACTCAACGACGAGCCGCTCCGGCGGTACGCCGACTGCGAGGACTCGGCCGAGGTCGTCGCGATCCAGCAGGAGTACCTCGACCGGGGGTAGCCGTAACGCGGTCCGGATCCGAGACGGGCTGAGCGATACCGGCACCGAACAGGGTCGCGACAAGTCTTTTGCCTCGTTCGGCCGTATCGAACGACGATGGTATCCACAGGCGACGCCGCACCCACGTTCACCGCGACGGTCGGCACGAGCGACCATGAGCCGTTCGACCTCGACGACGAGATCGGCGACGGGCCGGTCGTGCTCGCCTTCTTCCCCGGCGCGTTCACCCCGCCGTGCACGAACGAAATGATCGCGTTCCAGGAGCGCGCCGACGCGTTCGACGAGGCCGGCGCCACCCTGTTCGGGGTCAGCGCCGACTCGCCGTTCTCGCAGGGCGCGTTCCGCGAGGAGCACGGCATCGAGTTCGACCTCGTGAGCGACATGGCCGGCGACGCGATCCGGGCGTACGGGCTGGAGATCGACATCGCCGACCTCGGCCTCCACGGCATCGCCAACCGGGCGGTGTTCGTGATCGACGACGACGGCGAAGTCGTCTACGACTGGGTCGCCGACGACCCGACGAACGAGCCCGACTACGAGGCCGTCCTCGACGCCGTCGAGAGCGCGTAAAATTCAGTTGACCGCGGAGTAGTCGGTTCCAGTGCTGTCCCGGTCATTTATTTATAAGCTACTGTGGCGCCAGTAGTGACGGACCCGTCTAAATCCTCAGCCGTTTGCTTATAAATAGCTGCTGCTGGATCGGCGGTAACTGCCTCCAAAGCCCCAGCCGCGAGGGCTCGGTGCGCTCGCTGCGCGCTTCAGTCGCTCGCGATGCTCGCTCCTTCCAGTGCTTACGTCGCGCGCCGTCGCTCTCGCGGCTGCCCCTTTGAGTCCCGCGCCGCACCGCTCCGCACCGCAGCCTCACACCTCCCCAGCCTCGTCGCGGCCGCTTAAAAGCGGCCGCGACTCCCTCGCACGTGCTCCTCGCGCCAGTGTGGAAGGCTGCCTCTTCTGACTCGCTTAAAAATGGTACTCTCGCGAAAACAGCGGCTATTCTCCGACGACGCCGCCGATGGCGCCCGCGAGCGCCGAGTCGACCGCGAACAGGAACGTGAGGAACAAGCCGACCACGAACACGCCGGCGCCGCCGAGCAGGCTCCCGATCGGGCCGCCCACGAGGCCGACGAGGCCCCCGAACGCGGCGAGCGCGAGGGTGACGACGATCCCGCTCACCGACCCCGCGAGCAGCCCGTGCCAGAAGCCGGAGAGCAGGCCGCCGCCGGCGAGGTAGCCCGCGACGAACCCGCCGACGAGCCCGGCGGCCGCGTGCCCGACGACCGGGACAGCGGTCGCCAACACGCCGGCGATCAGCATCACGACGAAGCCGTAGCCGACGGCGCGCCAGTCTGTCATGCCCGCGAGTAGCCCACGGACGGATAAATACTCGCGGATGGTTTACTATCTCAAAATCCTATTTTAATAATCTCTTATAAAATAGCCCGTGAGAATGGCAGTTGGATTAATAATGATGCGGCGGATACGGTCGGACAATGAGCGACTCACGCGAATCGAACGGTCCCGACAACGGGGCGACGGATCCGCCCGGCGGCGAGACGACCGACGACCTCGGCGGCGCGCAGCTCCGGCTCGCGGTGCCGGACATGGACTGCTCGTCGTGCGCGGGGAAGGTCGAGGGCGCGCTCGACCGCGAGGGCGTCCGCTCGGTCGACACCCGCCCGACGACGGGCGTCGTCGTCCTCACGTACGACCCCGACGTGACGGACGTCGAGGCGCTGACGGCCGCGGTCGAGAGCGCCGGCTACGCGGTCGCGGACGCCGAGTCCGACGGCGTCGCCGACGACCTGTTCACGAGCCCTCGGGCGGTCGCGACCGCGGTCGGCGGCGTCTTCCTCGCGGCCGGGCTCGTCTTGGAGTGGCTGCTCCCGGGACTCGACCCGACGTTCGCCACAATCGGCGGCGTCGGCTTCCTCGGCCCGTGGGCCGTCACCGGGGCGTCGATCGCGTTCCTGCTCGCGGTCGCCGCCGCCGGCCCGCCGATCCTGCGGAACGGACTCTACTCGCTGCGCGGCCTGAGCCTCGACATCGACCTGCTGATGAGCGTCGGCGTCGTCGCCGCGCTGCTCGTCGACCTCCCGTTCGAGGCGGCGACGCTGGCGGTGCTGTTCTCGGTCGCCGAGCTGCTCGAACGCTACTCCATCGACCGGGCGCGCACCTCCCTCCGCGAGCTGATGGAACTCTCCCCCGACGAGGCGGTCGTGATCCGCGACGGCGACGAGGAGACGGTGCCCGCCGAGAGCGTCGCGACGGGCGAGCGACTCGCGGTGCGCCCCGGCGAGCGCGTCCCCCTCGACGGGGTCGTGAGGAAGGGCTCCGGCGCGGTCGACGAGTCGCCGATCACCGGCGAGTCCGTCCCCGCGGAGAAGGAGCCCGGCGACGAGGTGTACGCCGGCTCGATCAACGAGGCGGGCTACCTCGAAGTGGAGGCCACCGCGCCCGCCGAGGAGTCGACCATCGCGAGGGTCGTCGAGCTGGTCGAGGCCGCGAACGGCGAGGAGACGCGCGCCGAGCGGTTCGTCGACCGCTTCGCGGGCGTCTACACCCCGATCGTCGTGGTCGGGGCGGTCGCCACCGCGGCGCTCGGCCCGCTCCTCGTCGGCGGCGGCGCGGAGACGTGGTTCGTCCGCGGGCTCACCCTGCTCGTCGTCGCGTGTCCCTGCGCGTTCGTCATCTCGACGCCCGTCAGCGTCGTCTCCGGCGTCACGGCGGCCGCGCGCAACGGCGTCCTCATCAAGGGCGGCGAGCACCTGGAGGCCGCCGGCGACGTCGACGCCGTCGCGCTCGACAAGACCGGGACGCTCACGCGCGGCGAGCTGTCGGTGACGGACGTCGTCCCCCTCGGCGACCGCGACGTCGACGACGTACTCGCGTGCGCGACCGCCATCGAGCGGCGGAGCGAACATCCCGTCGCGGCGGCGATCGTCGCGCGCGGCGAGGAGACCGGTGCCGATCCCGGCGACGGGGGCGTGACCGACGGCGAGGGCGCGACGGACGACGACGTGACCGACGACGTCGAGGTCACCGGCTTCGAGGCGCTGACCGGCGAGGGCGTGCGCGCCGAACTCGACGGCGAGACGCACTACGCCGGCAAGCCCTCGCTGTTCGAGGACCTCGGCTTCGACCTGAGCCACGCCCACGTCCGCTCGGACGGCGGGGTCGTCCGAGAGCGCGACGCGGACGGCGACGGCACCGACGATACGGGCGCGAGCGTCACCGAGCCCGAGCCCTGCGACCACGGTCGGTACCTCGACCTGGCGAGCGAGACGATCCCGCGGCTCCAGGCCGAGGGGAAGACGGTCGTCCTCGTGGGGACCGAGACGGAGCTGGAGGGCGTCGTCGCGGTCGCGGACACCGTCCGTCCGGAGGCGGCGTGGGTCGTGGACCGGCTCCACGAGCTCGGGATCGACCGCGTCGCGATGCTCACCGGCGACAACGAGCGGACCGCTCGGGCGATCGGCGAGCGCGTCGGCGTCGACGAGGTGCGCGCGGCGCTGCTCCCCGAGGAGAAGGTCGACGCGGTGCGCGAGCTGGGCGCCGAGACCGAGGGCGGCGTCGCGATGGTCGGCGACGGGATCAACGACGCGCCGGCGCTCGCCGCCGCCGACGTCGGGATCGCGATGGGCGCCGCCGGCACCGACACCGCCATCGAGACCGCGGACGTAGCGCTGATGGCCGACGACCTGACGCGGCTCCCGTACGTGGTCGACCTCTCCTCGCGCGCGAGCTCGACCATCCGGACGAACATCGGCGCCTCGCTCGGCGTGAAGGCGCTGCTCGCCGCGGGCGCCCCGCTCGGCTACGTGAGCGTCGCGATGGCCGTGGTCGTCGGCGACATGGGGATGAGCCTCGGCGTCACCGGCAACGCGCTTCGGCTCGGCAACGTCGAGCCCGCCGAGCCGCCGACCGCGGACGCAGCGGCCGCAGAGTCGAACGCGGAGGCCGCAGAGTCGAACGCGGAGGCCGCCGAATCGAACGCGGAGGCCGCCGAATCGAACGCGGAGACGGCGTAGGGCCGGGCGACGACCCGGCTCGCAACGGGCGATCGGCGCCGACGGGTCCGCGTTGACCGGAGACGATACGACTTTTACTCGGGAGCCAGTTCTCTTTGCTATGATTGGCCGCGAGACACGAGTCGGGTTCGTCTGTGACGGCGCGCCGTCGGACGAACAGCGGGCGGCGCTATCGTGGCTGGAGACACGGTCGGTTGAGGCCGTGCGGGTCTCTCCCGCCGAGGTCGGCGACGTCACGGACGAGTGCGACGTGCTGTGGTGGCACCGCGACGCGCCGATCGAAGGCGGCGTCCTCTCGGAGGGTACCGGGGACGCCTTCGACGCCTTTCTCGCAGACGGCGGCGGGCTGTTGCTCACGCTCCGAGCGATGGCCGTCGTCGACGACATCGGGGTCGATCCGGTGGCGCCGGACGTGGTCGGGACCGAGAGCGTCGCCGAACCGACCGGCGTGCTCTGGCGGACGCTCTACGACGACCACCCGGCGGTAACGGCGTTCGATTCGATTCGTATCCCGACCTGCGATCGAGGGGCGGTTCCGACGGCCCACTACGAGAGCGTAGTGCCTTCGCACGGCGAAGTGCTCGCGTCGACCGTCCGCGGCGACCGGGACGTCCCGAACGAGATGACCGTGGTCTCGTGGGACCGCGGCGGCGGCGTCATCGGCGTCGGTGCGCCGGTGGCGTTCGACGAACCCGCGGCCGAGCCGATCGCCGACGCGCGCTCGGAGCTAATCTCCGGCTGTCTGTCGGCGGTCGACGGCGGCGGCGACCAGCCCGGTCGTCCGAAGACGGCCGACGAGTTGACGGCGATGCGAGCGGCGTTCGCCGACGACCCGACGCGGCCGCGCTATCACTTCACCCCGCCGGCGAACTGGCTGAACGACCCGAACGGCCTGATCCGGTGGGACGGGCGGTACCACCTGTTTTACCAGTACAACCCCGCGGGGCCGTTTCACAACGCGATCCACTGGGGCCACGCCGTCAGCGACGACCTCCTCCACTGGACCGACGAGCCGATCGCGCTCTCGCCGTCCCCGGACGGTCCCGACCGCGACGGCTGCTGGTCGGGATGTGCGGTCGACGACGAGGGAACGCCGACGATCCTCTACACGGGCGGCGACGGCCGCTGGCAGCTCCCGTGTCTCGCCACGAGCGGGGATCCGGCCCTCCGCGAGTGGGACAAGGACGCGGGAAATCCCGTCATCGAGGAGCCGCCGTCCGATCTCGACCTCCTGTCCACGGAGGACTGGGAGATCGAGTTCCGCGACCACGCGGTCTGGCGGGACGGCGAGACGTGGTACCAGCTCATCGGTAGCGGCATCTCCGGCCGAGGCGGGACGGCCCTCCTGTACGCGTCTTCGGACCTCCGCGAGTGGGAGTACGAGGGGCCGCTGCTGACGGGAGACGACGGACACGGCGCCGTCTGGGAGTGCCCGGAGCTGTTGGAGCTCGGCGAGCGGTCGCTCCTCCACGTCTCCAACTACGAGGACGTGGTGTACTTCATCGGGGACCTCGACGACGGCGAGTTCGACGCCGCTCACCGAGGCGTGCTGGACGCCGGCGACTTCTACGCGCCGCAGTCGCTCCGGGACGGTGACCGCTACCTGACGTGGGGGTGGCTTCCGGAGACGCGGGAGACGAGCGCCCAGTGGGACGCAGGGTGGTCCGGGGCGCTGTCGCTCCCCCGGGTGCTGTCGCTCGGCGACGACGGACGCCTCCGGCAGCGACCCGCCGCCGAGGTGGATCAGCTCCGACGGGACCGACTGTCAACCGCGGTCCCGGACGTCCTCGACGAGCGCCGCCACGCGCTCGCCGCGAGCGGCCGGACGCTGGAGATCGACCTGGAGGTGTCGCTGGCGGACGCCTCGGCGTTCGAGCTGTCGGTGTTCGAATCGGCCGACCGAGACGAGCGGACGGCGATCCGCTACACGCGCGAGGGCGAACTGACCGTCGACCGGTCGGAGTCGAGCCGCGAAGGAGTCGGGGGGTCCGACGTCCAACGGATGCCCGTACCGCCGTACGACGGACCCCTGTCGCTCCGGGCGTTCCTCGACGGATCGGTGATCGAACTGTTCGCCAACGACCGACACTGCCTGACCAGCCGGGTGTATCCCGCCGAGGAGAGCACCGGACTGTCGGTGACGGCCGAAGACGGGCGAGCGACGGTCGCCGAGTTCGACGTCTGGGAACTCGAATCCGCGATCACGCCCGTGACGGGATCGCCCTCCGCGGCGCCCGACGCGGAGCCTCAGTAGTTGCTCCCCGGGTACCCGACGGTCCGGTGGCGGTCCATTCGGGCGTCCAACAGGTCGACGTAGCCGTCGTCTGAGCCGACCTCCTCGGGCGGCTGATACTCGTCGGTGTCCGGGAGGCCCTCTTCCGACGTGGGGATGTGCCAGTGCGCGAGCGTGCCGTGGATTCGCGTCCGATCGTCGGTGACGTCGAGCCGAAGCGTCGGACTCAGCGTCCCGCCGAACCGGCGCCGCTGCTCGGCCTCCGAGAGGTCCGCGATGCCGTCGAGCGAGTCGCCGTCGAACTCGCGGTAGTTGTAGAAGCTCTGAACGAGTATCTCGTCCCGGTACGGAAACGCCATCCAGGAGTACGCTTGGAAGGGGACGCTCGCCGGGTTGGTCACGACCAACCCGGATCCGTTCAGCGGCTCGTACTCCCCTCGGAGCGAGTCCGCGGCGAACCCGTAGAGGCCGTCGAAACCGTGGAGGCCGGGCGAAAAGGTGTGCATGTGGCTCGAAAAGAAGAGGTAGTATCGGCCGTCTCGGGGGACGACGTGGGGGCGTTCGAGCTCCTGGTTGACGCAGACGCCGTCCAGGAGCGGCGGTTCGAGCTCCCAGTCGAGCGGGTCGCCGCTCGGGGACGTGGCGACGCCGACGCAGCCGTTGAACTCCGTTTGGGCCTCGTCGCCGTCGCACCGGTCGCTGTCGACGGGGACCGGCGTGTTCGCCTCGAACAGGAGGTTCGTCTCGCCCGTCTCGGGATCCTCGAAGAACCAGGGGTCGCGGAACGTGTAGATCATCCCCCGAGACTGGCCCTCGTTCTCGTACCACTCCCCGTCCGGTTCGAGGATGGTCTCGTGGCTCCAGGCCCCCTCGCTCCACACCCCCTCCTCGTCGGCCTCGAACCGGCCGCCGTGGCCGACCGCGATGCGCTGCGTGTAGTTCAGGTCGTCTGCCGACTCGTCGCCTGCGGCGGTGTAGTACAGGTACAGCTCGCCGTCGTCGTACAGCGCGGAGCCGGCCCACTGGCGCTGGCCGAGCGCGTCGGCCTCGAACACGGGCTCGCCGCCGTGCCACTCGGTGCCGTTCCGAGAGTAGAAAAACCGGATCTCCGCGACGTCGTGGCGCTTTCCGGGGAGTAGTTCCTCGGAGGCGGTCAGTGAGAAGAGCACCCGCCAGCCGTCGATTTCGGCGATCTCTCCGTGTCGATCGCGGAGCAACCACGTGTCCCAGATGTGGAGGTCGTCGGCGGGGTCCTCAGGCGGCGGCTCGATGACCGGTGCGACGGTGTCGGGCGTGCGTTCGATCCGGCCGGCCTGCGATCTCGTCCACCGCGGCGGGAGCCAGCCCTCAGTGCTCCGTCGGCTGTCGGGGGTTCTCTCGCTCATGTTCAGTTACACTCCCGTCGGTAGTAAATTCACTTATTGTTCCCGGTCCGAACCGTGCGGGCCGCGCGTCGCTCCCATCTCGCCGCGTGCGGCCGCGACGCAGCCCCGGAGTCACTCGAACGTGTAGAGCCGGGCCTCGCAGTCCGGACAGACGAGCGTCTCGGACGGCTCGTCGCCGGCGCCGGTGTGGCCGCCGCAACACGACATGTCCGTGCCCCGTTCCAAGGCGGCCCCGCAGTCCGGACACTCGTCGAGGAACAGCCGGTTCGTCTGCGCCGCCGCCAGCCGAGCCTCGTCGTCGTCGAGGTGCGGTTCGGTCGCCCGGTAGCCGGCGATCTCGGCGATCGCCACCGGGCGGCTGAGCCAGGTCTCGTCCGTCACGCCCCCGCCCTCGGGACCGAGCGCGACCCACTCGTCGTCTATCGCCCGCGCCTCGGTCGCCGGAGAGATCGCGAGCGCGGCGCGAGCCAGCTCTTCCGTGGTATCCTCGCGGAGTCGGTCCATCTCCGCGTGCCACCGCTCGTCGAACGCCGCGGTGGGAGCGACGGTGTCGTCGCCGGCTTCGAGGACGCCGCTCTCGACGAGCCGGTCGAGCAACTCCGCCGGATCGGCGGGGCCGCTTTCGGCCCCCAGCGATCCGCCGCCGTTCGGGGGGTCGTCGGCACCCTCCGGCGGCTCGTCGAAGAGGGCCGCCCCGCCCGGGACGGCGGCGACCAACGGCGGGGCGAACCGGGGGGTCCCCGGAATCAAGTACCCTCGAAGCCAGACCAGCGCCAAGCCGCCAACCGCGGCGGCGGCGCCGACCGTCGGGGTGACGGCGGCTCCCAGCGCCGCGCCGGCGGCACCGACGAGGCCGACGTTGACGACCGTACACGGCCAACAGCGGTTTTCGCCGGTGTGGTCCGACCGCCGGAACTCGGAGACGAACGACGAACCCATCCCGACGGGGTACTCGCTACCGGGGCATCAACGTTCCGCCGCCGGTCCTCCACCGACGGTCGGAGCCACCGGTCGGCCGCGTGAGGGCTCCAGACGGGGATGTCGCTCGCCGGCGTAACGTTTGTCGCTCGGCCGACTCAGACCGACTACGCCGACATCCGCCGGGTCCGCCGCGGGAACGGCGACACGCCCGTCGAGGGGGCGTGCCGCGGGCCGAGACGCCCGAGCGTCGGCACCGCCCTCTGCGATCTGATTTTCACAACACCCGTTGTAATCCACAGTAACTATATTAATGATTATTCCTTATGGCCATGTGATGTCAGACGATACCACACCGAAGGGCGTCTCGCGGCGACAGTACCTCGCGGCGACGGGCGCGGTGGGAGCGGCCGGCCTCGCGGGCTGTTCGGGCGGCGGAGACGGTGGGGACGGAACCACGACTGGCTCGTCGGGTGACGGCGAGATCGGCGGCACGGTCACGGTCTTCTCGGGGCCCCAGTTCGTGGACGCCGGCTTCCCGGAAGTCCTCCACGAGGCGGGAGTGCCGGACTCGATCACGATCGAGATGACCCGGCCGCCACAGGACACGGGCAGCAAGCAACAGCAGCTCCGGACCGCGATCAACGCGGAGGAGTCCGACCCCGACCTGGTGTTGACGGACAACGGGTGGACGCTCCCGTTCATCGTCCGCGGCGACCTGGTCAACCTCGAAGAGGAGATGGACGACGAGTTCATCTCCCGGGTCAGAGAGGAGGGCGTCCAGTCGATGATCAACACGGGGACCCATCCCGAGACGGGCGACCTGTACTCGGTTCCGGTGTTCCCCGACTTCCCGACCATCACGTACCGGAAGGACCTGCTTCGGGACGCGGGCTACGGCGACTCGGACTTCGACACGTGGCGCGGAGACCCGCCGACGTGGGGGGAGTTCTCCCAGATCGTCTCGGAGGCCATGGACGGTGCCGACGTCGAGTACGGCCACCTCTGGCAGGGGAACAACTACGCCGGGCTGGCGTGCTGTACGTTCAACGAGTACCTCACGAGCATGGGCGGTGCCTTCTTCGGCGGGCAGGACAACCTCTTCGGGCCGATCGGCGACCGTCCGGTCACCCTCGACACGGAGGAGTCCGTCGACGGGATCGAGGCCGCGGTCGACACCATCCACGGCACGGGCAGCGCCCCGATGGACATCCAGAGCATCTCGCCGCAGGAGGTGGCCGGCTGGTCCGAGCCGGACACGAAGAGCCTCTTCGAGGACGGCAGCGCGGTCACCCAGCGCAACTGGACCTACTCCATCGGCGGCGCCCTGACCGACTTCGAGGGGACGGACATGGAGCTCGGCGTGATGCCGCTCCCGCAGGGACCGAACGGGTCCTGGCACGCGCAGGGCGGCTGGATCATGTCGATGAACCCCTACACCGACAACATGGCGTCGGCGAAGGAAGTGATCAAGGCGTGGTGGGAGGACTCCGTCCTCGAGTACCAGTTCGACACGGCGAACTTCATGCCGCCGAAGCCGGAGCTGTACAGCTACGTCGAGCAGAGCGACACGTACGGCCCGTACTTCGAGGCGCTCCAGTACTCGGCGGAGAACCTGATCCCGCGCCCGACGACGTCGGTGTGGCCGAGTCAGCGTAGCATCATCGCAACCGAGGTCAACGCGGCGCTCCGTCAGGAGAAGAGCCCGCAAGAGGCGGCGACGGCGATGCAAGAGCAGATCTCAGCCATTGAGGAGCAGGCCGGATAACTGGACAGGGATCGCCCCCGGTTCGAGGGGACTCAGAGACCGAGCACACATAGAACGTAGACAATAATGATAACTATTCGCACGAGAAACACGCGGGCGATGCTCGTACCACAACAGCGGGCAACGGCACAGGGAGGTGTTAGTCGGGATGGCAGTTGAACAGGGGAGACCGGAGGTGTCGGGCGGATCCGGCGGGGTCCTGACGCGACTCGGGACGTGGACGGAGAACCTGAGCGAGCAGGCGTACGCGTACCTGCTCTTGACCCCGGCCTTCGTGGTCCTGCTGTTGTTCGCGTTCTGGCCGCTGGCGTCGGCGGTCAGGATGTCGTTCTTCGCCGACGTGATCACCGGCGGGAGGTTGGGGGAGTTCGTCGGGGTTCAGAACTACGTCGCGCTGCTCACGAACACCAACGCGCTGGCGCCGGCGGCGTTCGTCGACCCCTCGTTCGAGACGCCGATCCTGGAACAGGCGCTGTTCATGACGATCCTGTTCGCCGTGTTGAGCGTCACGGGCGAGACGCTGCTCGGGTTCCTCTACGCCATGCTGATGAAGGCCGAGTACAAGGGGCGGCGGCTCGTTCGGCTGCTCATCATCCTGCCGTGGGCGATCCCGATCGTCATTCAGGGGATGATCTTCTTCCTGCTGTTCCGCCCCGGCTACGGGCTGTTGACAGAGCCGCTCCAGCAGCTCGGGATCTTCTCCAGTCTCCCCCTCAACACGACCTTCGACAGCTTCGTCATCGTGACGGTGGCGGACATCTGGAAGACGTCGGCGTTCATGGCCCTGCTAATCTTGGCGGGGTTAGAGAGCGTCAACCAGGACCTCTACGAGGTGGCCGACGTGATGGGCGCCTCCCGGTGGCAGCGGTTCCGTTACATCACGTTCCCGCTGGTGTTCCCGGTGTTGATGGTCGCCATGCTGTTCCGGACGATGGGCGCGCTCCGGGTGTACGGCATCATCGAGTCGACCACCGTCGGCTGTTCGACCGTCCCGTCGATGACCTGCCTCGTCACGCAGATGATGTTCGGGTCGTCGACGCTGTACGGTTCCGCGGCCGCCGTGAGCGTCCTGATCGCCATCGTGGTGGGCCTGTTCATCATGGTGTACCTCCTGTTCATCAAACAGAGCAACCAGAGCCTGGGGTTAGCCTGACATGAGCATCGACGCACGCGACCACGAGGACGCGGAAGTGTTCGACGAATCGGGCGACGACGCCGACGACGAGGAGAACAAGTCCCGCGTCGCGCGGTGGGCAGACGACTGGATCAAGCACCCGGAGAAGGCGTACGCCGTAATGTTAGTGTTCCTCGGCGGGGTGCTGTTGACCACGTCGCTGTTCCCGCTGTACTGGCTGTTCAACGTCGCGATGGCGCCGCCCGGACAGACCGACATCCCGCTGTTCCCGACGACGATCGACCTCACGGCGTTCGTGCAGGTGTTCCAGCAGATCCCGTTCGCGCGGTTCATGTTCAACAGCCTCTTTTACGCGTTCACGGTGACGCTGTTCGTGCTCCTCGTCGGGAGCCTCGCCGGGTACGCGTTCGGCCGCCTGGAGTTCCGGGGGAAGACGCCGCTTTTGTTCTCGCTGCTTGTGCTCAGCTTCTTCCCGCCGGCGACGCTTTTCATCCCGCTGTTTCGGGCGTTCAACCAGCAGGTCCCGATGCTGGGGCTGTTCACCCTCCCGGTGGAGCTGTACGGGACGCCGGGCGCGGTCGTCACGCCGCTCAGCGCGTTCACGATGCCGCTGGCGATCTTCATCCTGACCACGTTCTACGGGCAGATTCCGGACGGGCTCGAAGAGGCCGCCAGAGTCGAGGGGACGACGCGGATCGGTGCGCTGTTCCGGGTGATCATGCCGCTGTCGGCGCCGGGCGTCGCGACCGCCGGGATTCTCACCTTCATCACCGTGTACACCGAGTTCTTCTTCTCGTACCTGATGACCGGCAACAGCGCCGCGGAGTGGGCGCCGGTGGTCGACGGCGTCCTCGCGTTCCAGACGCAGTACACCGTCCGGTACGACCTCCAGGCGGCGGCGAGCCTGATCGCGATCGTCCCGGTCGCGATCCTCGTCGTCGTCGCACAGGACAAGATCATCAGCGGCCTCACGCAGGGAGCCCTCAAGGAGTGATACCATATGGCACGAGTTAAACTCACAGACGTCACGAAACAGTACGACGACGTAACGGCGGTCGACAACATGAACCTCGACCTGAAGGACGGCGAGTTCATCTGTCTCGTCGGTCCGTCGGGCTGCGGGAAGTCCACGACGCTCGAAACGGTCGCGGGCCTCACCAAGCCGACGTCGGGCGAGATCCTGATCGGCGACCGCGAGGTGACGAACCTCCCGCCGAAGGATCGCGGCATCGCGATGGTGTTCCAGAACATCGCGCTGTTCCCGCACATGGACGTGTACGACAACATCTCCTTCGGGCTCCGGCTGCGGGACTTCCCCAAAGAGGAGATGGACGAGCGGGTCGACGAGGCCGCTCGGGTCGTTCGGCTCCAGGGGATGTTAGACCGGATGCCGAGCGAGATGTCCGGCGGGCAGCGCCAGCGCGTCGCGATCGCGCGGGCCATCGTCCGCGACCCGGACGTGTTCCTGATGGACGAGCCGCTGGCGAACTTGGACGCCAAGCTGCGCGTCAACATGCGGACCGAGCTCCAGCGGCTCCACAAGCAGCTGGACACGACGATCATCTACGTCACGCACAACCAGGCGGAGGCGATGACGATGTCCGACCGGATCGCGGTGCTCAACAAGGGGGAGCTCCAGCAGATCGCCGCGCCGCTGACCTGCTACAACCAGCCCGCGAACCGGTTCGTCGCCGGCTTCATCGGCTCGCCCTCGATGAACTTCTTCGACGCGACCGCCGGCGACGGCTCGCTCGAAGCGAACGGCTACTCCGTCTCCTTCGACACCGCGGCGGTCGACGGCTTGGGGGCCGACGACCCGGTGGAGGTCGGGATCCGCCCGGAGGACATCTACCTCGAGGGCAACAGCGCCGAGGCCGAGGACCCGACCCGGACGTTCTCGGTCGAGACCGACGTGCTCGAACCGATGGGCGACGAGATATTCGTCTACCTGAAGCCGATCCTCGAATCGTTCGACGAGGAGGACGCCGACTTCGAGGAGCGCCAGGGGCTGCTGATGAGCGTGGACCCCGCGACCGACATCGGCGAGGAGGAGAGCGTCGACATCGTCTTCGACCGGGCCCGGATCCACCTGTTCGACGACCAGACCGGCGACGCGATCTCGCACGGCGTCGTCTCCGGTGCGGACGTCGAAGCCGGCGACGACGGGGTCCAGGCCGACTGAGCCGATCGCCCGTCACCACCAATTTTCAGAGCCGGTACACGGCGGCCTCGTACGGCCGGAACGTACTTCCGATCGGGTCGGTCGGCGACTCGTCGTAGTTCCCCCCGAGGGTCTCGACGTCGGCCGGTTCGATCGCCTCCCGTTCGATCGCTTCCGGTTCGAAGGTCGCGGCGGCGTCAGACCAGTTGAGCACGACCAACAGGCGCTCGTCGCCGAGCGTCCGCGTGTACGCGTAGATGCTGGGGTGGTCCGGCAGGAGGAGGTCGTACTCGCCGTACACGAGGGCGTCCGCCTCGTGTCTGAGCTCGATCAGTCGGCGGTAGTAGTGCCAGACGGAGTCCTCGCGGCTCCGCTCTTTCTCGACGTTGATCTCGCCGTAGTTGTCGTTCACCGGGAACCACGGGTCGCCGTCCGTGAAGCCGGCGTGCGCCTCGTCGGACCACTGCATCGGCGTCCGGGCGTGGTCCCGGCTCCAGTAGTTCACGAGGTGCGCGACGTCCGCGAAGGAGTCGACGCCGTCGCGGCGGGTGAGCGCCTCGACCGCCCCGATCGTCTCGACGTCGTCGATCTCGTCGAGGCCCTCGAACTCGGCGTTCGTCATCCCGATCTCGTCGCCCTGATACACGTACGGCGTGCCGCTCAGCGTCAGCAGGAACGTCGCCAGGAGCGTCGCGCTCTCCCGCCGGTACTCGCCGTCGTCGCCGAACCGGGAGACGATCCGCGGCTGGTCGTGGTTCCCGAGGAAGACGGCGTTCCATCCGCGACCCCGCAGCCCCTCCTGCCAGCGGTCCATCACGCGCTTGAACGTCGGCAGGTCGAACTCCCGCGGGCCGCTCGGGTCCCAGATTCCGTCCGGGCCCGCGTCGACCTCCATGTGCGCCGACTGGAAGAGCATCCCCAGTCCGACCCCGTCGTCGCCGAGGTAGCTCGCCGCGGTGTCGACGTCTGTGTGCGACATCTCGGCGACGGTCATCGCGTCGCGGCCGGACGTCGTCTCGACGATCTCGCTGAGATACTCCTCCAGACGCGGCCCGTTGAAGAACTGTTCCTCCCCGACGACGTCGGCCTCGGGGTCGCCGTCGGGATACCCCGCCGGCTTCGAGAGGAGGTTCAGGGCGTCCATCCGGAAGCCGTCGACGTCCTTGTCCAGCCACCACCGGATCAGCTCCGTGACGGACTCGCGGACCCGAGGGTTCCGCCAGTTCAGGTCCGGCTGGTTCTCGTGGAAGAGGTGAAGGTACCACGCGCCGCGCTCGTCGTCGTAGCTCCACGCCGAGCCGCCGAAGAACGACTCCCAGTTGTTCGGCGGCTCGTCGGGCGGCCCCTCGCGCCAGTGGTAGTAGTCCTCGTACCCCGCTTCCTCGCGTCGCGACCGCCGGAACCACTCGTGTTCCGCGGAAGTGTGGTTGACGACGAGGTCCATCACGAGGCGGATGTCGCGGTCGTGAAGCGCGTCTCGAAGCGCTTCCCAGTCGGCCATCGTGCCGAACTCGGGGTCGATCGCGCGGTAGTCCCGAATGTCGTAGCCGTTGTCCTCCTGCGGCGAGTCGTACACCGGACAGAGCCAGACGACGTCGATTCCCAGCTCGTCGAGGTAGTCGGCCTTCTGCGTGATCCCACGGAGGTCGCCGATCCCGTCGCCGTCGGAATCGTTGAAGCTCCGCGGGTAGATCTGGTAGACGACGCTCTCCTTCCACCAGGACCGATCCGGGTCCGCGGCGTCCCCTCCGGAGGTCATTGGCGGGGAGACGCGTCGCGATGACTCGGTGTGGATCGCTCCTCGCGCGAAACCGGCGTGTGGTCGACGGTGCGACGTCGGGGGGAAATCATACAACTCATATCTGAGTATATTTGTAAAAACGTACTGGTCCCGGGGGAGCACCCCCGGACCGTCCCGATCGCGACCGTGCCCGAATTTTTATTGTTTTCATACTCCTGATTCCGAGTATGGTGGCGCATGACGCGTGAAGTCCTTGTCGCCGGCGAGACCCTGATCGATTTCATTCCTGACCGCCCCGGACCGCTCGCGGACGTGGAGTCGTTCTCCAAGCGAGCGGGCGGCGCGCCGGCCAACGTGGCGGTCGGGCTGGCGCGGCTCGACCGGACGCCGTGGTTCTGTACCGCGCTCGCCGACGACCCGTTCGGTTCGCATCTCGCGCAGGTGCTCGACCGCGAGGGCGTTCCGGACGACTTCGTTACGGAGGTTCCGGACAGCGGGACGGCGCTGGCGTTCGTCTCGCACGGCGAGGACGCCGACCGCGAGTTCACCTTCTACCGCTCGGAGACGGCGGACAGGCGCCTCGACACGAGCGTCGTCGGCGACGATGTCCTCGAATCGGTCGAGGTCGTCGTCGTGGGGGGCGTCACGCTGACCGTCGAGCCGGCGCGATCGGCGACGTTCGACCTCGTCGAGCGGGCCCGCGACCGAGACTGCCGCGTCTTCTTCGACCCGAACGTCCGCCCCGAGCTGTGGGAGACGGATCCGGGGCCCACGGTCGAGCGGATGCTCTCCGAGACGGACGTCCTCAAAGTCACCCGCGAGGACCTCGAGGGAGCCGGGCTCCCGACGACGACCGCGGAGGTTCTCGCCGCCGGACCGGACGCGGTTTTCCTGACCGAGGGCAGCGCCGGCGCGCGGCTGGTCACCGACGAGGGCTCGCGGTGGGGCGCCGGCGAGTGGCACCACCCCGGATACGAGATCGAGGACGTCGTCGACACGACCGGCGCCGGTGACGCATTCTCCGCCGGGGCGATCGCGGGGCTCGTCGACGGCGACGACCCGGACGGTATCCTCGGGTTCGCCAACGCCGTCGCCGCCGCGTCGACGAAGCGCCGCGGTGCGATGGCCGCGCTTCCCGACCGGGAGGCCGTCGCGGAGCTGCGCGACGGGGAGTGATCCGACCCGGGCGGTGTCCCGGCTCGCTTCCGTCCGCGGTCACTTGGCCGGTTCCGTCCCCGCCCGCAGCGACGGGTACTCGTCGACGTCCGCGACGTCGGTGATGACGATCCGCGTCGCCTCGACGTCCTCGACCACGGCGTTCCAGCCGCCGACGCTGACCCGGTCGGTGCCGGTGTCGACGACCATCAGTACCTGTCCGGCGACCTGCGTGTCCGACTCCCTGTCGCCCACGTGCGACTGGACCTCTTCGACTGTCCCCGCGATCGTCCGCGGTTCGCCGGTGGAGACGTCGGTCCCCTCGACGCGGACGGTCACGGTCGCCTCCGACTCGAAGAGGGGCCGCGCTTCGCGCACCAACTGACGGATGTCGACGTACTCGATGGGGAGCGTTTCCTGCCCCTCCGAGTATATCGGCGTCCCGTGTTCCCAGAGACACGTCATGAAGAACCAGTGGAAGACGAAGGTGTACTCCTCGTCGTTGACGAGGACCCCGGTCTGGTTGACCGCGTCCGGATGGTGTGAGAAGCAGGCGCTCTGGCGGTCGACGGACGCGACGAACGGCGCCGGGAGGCCGCGGTATCGCGCCTCTCGACAGATCCCGGCTATCGAGTCGACCGTCGGCCGGTCTTGGGTCGAATCCGTGTTGACGAGAATGTACACGGCGACGCCGCGCTCGTGAGCCCGCTCGAGGGGGTCGCGAAGCTTCTCGAGTTGCTCGGCCGTCACGGAGACGTACACGCGGGTTTCCGCCTGTTCGATGAACAGCCGCGCGCGGTCGAGAACCGTCTGGAACTGCTTCACGATGCTGGCGGTGGACTTTTCGAGCGGCGGCTGTTCCCACCGATCCTCTATTTCGGCGGTCGCCGATTCCAACTGATCGATCCTGCTTTCGAGGTCCTCGAGTACCTTCGCGGGGCTGTGTGCCCGCACTTTGATCGTCCCCTGCTCGTATTTCTCGACGTATCCGCGCTCGGCCAAGGCGTCGATCACGTCGTACACGCGCGGCGTCGGGATGTCGCTCTCGTTGGCGATCTCGGTCGCCGTCGCGGTCCGTAGATCGAGGAGCGCGACGTACACTGCCGCTTGGTACGGTGACAGGCCGGCGTTCTCGAGCGTCTCCGTCAGGGAGTCCGCGTCCATACCCCCTCTACGCGGGTAGCGAATAAGTATCATCGTCCCCGAAGCGAACGGGAGAGCGGGTGGCGCGCGCCGCGAGCGACAGTCGGAACCCGGGACGCGTCGTGTCGCGCCGCGCTCGGCCGCACTCTTTTGCCATCCCGGAACGATTCGGCGCGTATGCCCTCCGAGAGCCGAGAGCCCTCCGCCGCCGACGCCGTCGACGCCGCCGAGGGCGTCTCGACGGTCGACGACGGTCGCGGCGCGGCCGAGGTGTCCGAACTCCCCCGCGACTCCGAGGCACCCGCCGAACGCGACCCGATCGAGTGGGGGCCGGTCCGCCACGACCGCCTCCGTTCGCTCGCGGCCGGCGCTACGGCCGGGGTCGTCGGCGCGGTCCTCGTCTCGATCGGCGCCGTCGCGGTCGCCGCGCTCGCGGGCGCCGCCGCCGGCGAACTCGCGCTCCCGAGCGTCGGCCTCACCGAGGCCGCGGTCGGCGTCGGGTTCCTGTTCGCGCTCGCGGTCGCCACCCTCCCCTCGCTGTACGTCTGGTACCGCGAGACCTCGGTCGGCGAGCTGACCGGCTCTCGCCTGCGGGAGGCCGCGGACGCCCTCAGCCCGGGGTGGACGCTCGCCGGCCTCGGTGCCGTCGTCGCCGCGGCGCTGGCGCTGCCGTCCGACTTCCTCCCCGCCCTCTGGCCGCTGTTCTGGCTCGTCTGGTTCGTGCCGGCCGTCGTCCAGTCGTCGGGCGTGGTCGTTCGGCTCGACCCGGCCGAGTCGACGATCGAGCGGACGTACCCGAGCCACGACCGGACCCGGAGCGACGACCTCGGGGCCGTGGTCCGGACGCGGCGGATCGACCTCCGGTGGACGACGCTGTTCCTGCTCGCGTACCGCGGGAACGCGTGGTTCCGGTCGACGCCGTGGCTGTTCGTTCCGGTCGAGCGCGCCGACGAGGTCGAGTCGGCGCTCGACGCGGCGCTGGCGGAGAGCGACGGGCCGGACCGCGCGAGCGTCCCCGAGCGTCTCACCCTCGCGGCGCTGGGGTCGTTCTCGCTCGTCGTCGGCGTGCTGATGGCCGTCGCGGCCGGCGAGGGGGCCGGCGGACTGGCGCTGGCGCTGCTCACGGCGCCGTTCTCGCTGCTGTTCCTCGCGCTGGCGGCGCGACTGTGAGTCGGCTGCGCGCCCGCCGGCGGGCGGCGGAACGTCCGGTCGAACCCCATCGGCGCCACCGGACGTGCCACCCCCTACCACGCGACTGATATACTCGCGGCACGTAGCGTGAGCATGGACAGACAGCGTCTGGAACGCGCGCTCGAAGACGAGTTCGGCGGGACCGAGGCCGAGCGGCGCGCCGTCTCGCGGTCGGCCCGCGACCTCGTCGACTCCGGACGGCCCTCCGAGGACCGCGGCCACGGGCTGACCGTGACGGGGGTGATCGGACACTTGGAGGACGCGCCGGACGGCTCCTCGCTCGTCGAGCGGTGGAACTGGTGGATGGGCGCGCTCGACGCCGCCTACGGCGGTTACGACTACTTCACGGTGCGGTTCGTCGAGGACGACGAGGCGACGGGGCTCCGCCGGTAGGGCGAGGTCTGAACAAGGCCTCCGGCCGTCCGCGTTCGGATCGCCCGCCAGCGATTCGAAGGCGTCCACTTTCACTTTCACTCCGCGGATGGCTCGCTTATAGGGGCGTTGCGGTCCGACGGTGAGGTATGAGCGCAGTCACCGCCGACCGACCCCGGTACGCGACGCCGACGCGCGTGGACGTCACCGACTGTCGAACCGATCGGCTCCCGGACCGGATCCGTGCGAACCGCGTCGACGGCAGCGAGGTTCACCTCGAACGCCGGGGCGGGCGGACGTTCCTCGTCACGCGACCGAACGAGTGACCGTCGCCTCGGGGCGGTAGCGAGGCGCGGAGGAAAGGAGAGGAGGCGAACGGAGGAGCGGCCGCGCCCGTCAGTCGTCGGCCGGCAGCTCCGCGCGGGCCAGTTCGCCGTCCCCGAGCCGGCTGTCGAGGCCGACGCCGAGCGTCTCGTTCGTGCGCGCGACCGACTCGGCCGCGTCGACGTCGCTCGCCATCGCGCGGATCGCGTCCACGTTCTCGGGGACCACGTCGGCCTCCTGGTGGACGTTCTGGAAGAGGTACAGGTCCCGGCCGGTCACGCTTATCGACTCCTCCCAGACGCAGTTCTCCCAGAGGTCGCCGCGCGGGCGCCCCGCGTCGGCGGCGTACTCCTTCAGCGCGCCGGCCCCGTCGATGCCGGCGCCCTCGGGGACGAGGAAGATCCGGCTCTCGTCGGCGAGCAGGTCGCGGACGGCCGCCGGGTCGGGGTCGGTCGCCAAGGTGACGTTGACGCTGTGGGTATGCATCCCGGTTACCGGCGCCTTCAGCGCCGCGGTGTCGACGGTCACGTCGGGGAGGATCTCGTTCACGTCCGGGCCGTGGTGGGAGGGGACCGTCGCCGGGTCCGGGACGACGTCGTTTATCGGGCCCCGGTCGGTCTCGTTCGGATCGCCGCCGCGGCGCACGAGCGTGACGCGCGCCTTCTCGACGCCGTAGGTCTCGTCGAGCGGCGCGAGCAGCCGCGAGAGAGCGGTCGTGTTGCAGGAGACCACGCGGGCGGTATCGGCACCGCGGGCGCTCTCGAACCGGCCGCGGGCGTTGAACGAGGCCTCGGCGACCGCTGCGTCCTCGCCGCCCTGGAAGATCGCCTTCGTGTCGTGCGCCTCGTAGACGGGCGCGTTGCGCTCGCCGATCCCTGAGGGCGCGCAGTCGACGACGACGTCGACGGCGTCGAGCAGGTCGCCGAGGGTCCCGGCGAGGTCGACGCCGGCGGCCGCGAACTCGTCGGCGCGGTCCTCGACGGCCGCGTACAGGTCGTAGCCGCGGCGGGCCGCCGCCTCGACGCCGTAGTCCGGCGAGGCCTTGGTCACGCCGACGAGCTCCATGTCGGACTGGGCCGCGACGGCGTCCGCGACCCGCTTCCCGATCGTGCCGTACCCGTTGACGCCCACGCGTATCATGTGCGCCCGTCGCTCGGGCACCGACATAATCTTTTCGAGAACAGCAAATTGAAATTAACTACCCCACGAGTAATCGATCGGTTAATTCGACGCCGATCGCCACCGGACGTAAATAATTCAATTACGGAACAGAGTAAAATCGTCGATGGCAAGGCCTAACGCCCGGCCGAACGGAGACGCGGGCATGGCAGCCGACCTCTCCGACGCCGCGGCGACCGCGGTCGAACAGTGTCTGAACGTCGCCCCCGACGAGTCGGTCGTCGTGGTCACCGACGACGAGCGCGAGCCGATCGGCGAGGCGCTCTACGCGGCCGCGAGCGCCGTCACCGACGACGCGACGGTCCTGCGGTACCCGCCGGCCGAACAGCACGGGACGGAGCCGCCGGCGCCGGTCGCGGCCGCGATGCGGGAGGCGGACGTCTTCCTCGCGCCGACGACGAAGAGCCTGAGTCACACCCGCGCACGCGGCGCGGCCTGCGAGGCCGGCGCGCGCGGCGCGACGCTCCCGGGGATCACGGAGGACGTGTTCACGACCGGGCTCGACGCAGACTACGCCGCCATCGACGCCGCCTGTGACGACGTGCTCGCGCAGGTCGACAGCGCCGACGAGGTCCGGGTCACCGCCCCCGCCGGCACCGACATCGCCTTCGGGATCGGCGACCGCGAGTGGCTCGCCGACACCGGGATGGTCCGCGAGCCGGGCGACTTCTCGAACCTGCCCGCGGGCGAGGTGTTCGTCGCCCCCGAGACCGCGACCGGGACCTTCGTCGTCGACGGGACGATGATGCCTCACGGCCTGCTCGACGAGGGGCAGACCCTCTCGTTCGAGGTCGAGGACGGGGTCGTGACCGAGATCGGCGACGACGAGATCCAGGCCGACGTGGAGGCGGCCGCCGAGGAGGTCGGCGACGCCGCCTACAACCTCGCGGAGCTCGGCATCGGGACCAACGGCGGCGTCGAGGAACTGGTCGGCTCGGTCCTCTTAGACGAGAAGGCGGGCGGGACCGTTCACATCGCGATCGGCGATAACGCCGGGATCGGCGGCGAGACCGACGCCCCGCTCCATCTCGACGGCATCATCCGGAACCCGACCGTCCACGCGGACGGCGAACCGGTCGACCTCCCGAGCGCGTAGGGCGCTCGGACCAACGGGGACCGCGGATTCCGTCGATATCGACGGCCGGTGGTGGACTCGTGGCGTGACCCGTTACCCGAGCAACGCCCGTCGAGCGTTCGCGGCGACCAGCCCGCCGCCGGCAATAACCGCCACCGCCGCCGAAACCGGGGTGAAGAACCCGGCGGCTAACGCCGCGAGAGCGATTCCGTTGTAAGCGAACGCAAGGAGATTGTTCTGTTTCACGCGCCGGCGAGCCGCACCCGCGAGGTCGAAAGCGGTTTCGACGGAGCGGATGTCGTCGTCGACGATCGCGACGTCGGCCGCGTCGGCGGCTAATGCCGTCCCGCCGCCCAGCGAGATACCCAGGTCGGCGGCCGCGAGGGCCGGGGCGTCGTTGGTTCCGTCCCCGACCATCGCGACCTGCCCGTCCGATTTGAGCCGCCGGATCGTCGCCGTCTTTCCCTCTGGCGGAACCGAGGCGAAAACGTAGGTCACGTCCTCGTGTTGCTTAAAGAGGTCCGTCGCTTCCTCGTCGTCTCCGGTTAGGACGACGACGTCCATGTCTCGCGCACCGAGGCGAGAGACCGTGTCGTCCCAGCCGTTCCGCGACTCGTCTCCCACGACGATCAGCCCCTCTGCCGCCCCGTCGCGGCCGACGATCACCGGGAGTT
This sequence comes from Halorubrum trapanicum, assembly GCF_002355655.1. Taxonomy (NCBI): domain Archaea; kingdom Methanobacteriati; phylum Methanobacteriota; class Halobacteria; order Halobacteriales; family Haloferacaceae; genus Halorubrum; species Halorubrum trapanicum. The sequence continues at coordinate 2,673,355 of NZ_AP017569.1, forward strand.
GACCGAAGCACCGAGCCTCGGTGACCTGTGACCTGATGTCGTCGTTCACGGTCCAACCCCGTTCCGTGAAGAGGTCGTGATTTCCGACGAGATACCGACTCCCGTCGATCGTTCCCTCGATACCGGACCGATGGTTCGTGAACTCGCGTACCCGACCGGTACCGTTCGCCTCGTCGTCGTCTCCGGCTGCGTTCGATCGGTCGTCGACGCCTCCATCGGTCATGCTCTCGTCTGCGAACGCCGCCGTGATCGCGTTCGCGGCCGGGTGTGACGCTCGCTGCTCAAGCGCCGCGACGGCGTCGAGGAGTTCCGCGGGAGCATCGGCTTCGATCACTTCCATCTCCCCCGTCGTGAGGGTCCCCGTCTTGTCGAAGACGACTGTGTCGACGTCTCGGAGCCGTTCGAACACCGTCTCGTCGAAGATGATCATCCCTCGGTCGAGCGCGCTGGACAGGCTCTTCGCGACCGAGAGCGGCGTCGCGAGCCCGAGACCCCACGGCGAACCGGCGAGAAGGATCAACAGTGCGAGGAGGGCCCCGTTCGAGACGGCCATGCCGAACGCGACGACACCGGTACCGCCGACCGCGATGGCGACCCCGACGACGAGAAGAACAGCGTACGTCGCGAGTCGGTCGGCGTGACGCTGGACGCCGTGCGTCGCGCTCTGGAGGTCCCAGACGGCGGTCGTTATCCGATCGATGCTGCTCGTCACGTCGGGACCGACGCGGACGAGGGCGGCGCCGTCCGTGACGATCGACCCCCCGATAACCTCGTCGCCGGCGCGTTTCGGCACCGGAAGCGACTCGCCGGTCACGATCGCTTCGTCGATCGTACAGCCGTCTTCGACCAGTTCGCCGTCGACGGGGACCCGTTCGCCCCGTCGAACGAGCACCACGTCTCCCGGGTTGAGGTCCTCCACGCGAACCTCCGCAGTCTCACCGGCACTGTACGTTCGCGCGCGCTCGACCTGCGATATCGTGAGTTCGGTGAGTCGATCGAGCGCGCGCTGCTTGATCCTCGACTCGTAGAACGCCACCGCCGTGACCGCGGCCGTGACGACGATCGCGAGGTCGTAGAAAATGTCGTTTCGTCCGAGGACGACGGCGGCCGTGCTGTAAGCGTACGCGCTGACCGCGGTGATCGCGACCAGCAGGTCGGTGTTCGGGCGCCACATCTTGAGACTGATATACGCGCCGCGCAACACCGGGAGGCCGGTGAAGACGAGGATGATCCCGGTCATCACGAAATACAGACGGAGGAACACGAACGCCCCCTGGCTGGTCAACTGAAACGCGCCCTCGAATATCGCGAGCGCTTGTAAGTCGAAAATCGACGCGAGGTGCGCCGGATAGAGGATCGCAACGTACGGGACCAGCAGGAACGCGCCGAAGAGGAACCCGACCGAGTATCGCATACCCAGGAGCTGGTCGTCTCGACGCTTTCGAATCCCGCCCATCTCCCGTGCCCGACGCGTCGCGCCGCCGGCCTCGCTCGCGTCTGAGGAGGCGTCTTCACGGAGGTACGCCGTGTACCCCAACGTGCTCAACGCGTCACGCAACGACTCCTTCGAAGCGGTGTCCGGGTCGTGCACGACTCGGATCGTCTCCGTGACGTAACTCGCCTCGGCACCGGTCACTCCCGCCTGCTCCTCGGCGACCGATTCGAGATACGCCTCGCACGTCGCGGAGTACATCCCGTCGATCCGAAGGAACGTCCGGGAACGGTCCCCGTCAGAAGAGGCGGGGTCGTCTCCCGGGTCGACTTCGCTTGCGGTTGCGGTCCGGGCGCCGTCGGAGGAGTCGGCGGCTCCGAGCGTCGCGTACACGTCGTGACAGCCGCTCGAACAGAACGACCGCTCGCCGGCGGCCTCGAACGTGGCGGACTGGATCTCTCGACCGCAGAGGTCACAGTTATCGGACATAGTTCGACAGCGGTGCGTCGGTTGTCAGTCAGTTGCCGGTTCGGCCGAGTAGAGGCGGTGTCACGTTCTCCGTTCGGTTCCGAAATCGATCAGGCGGTCGCACGGGAATACCTCGTACAGCCCAGTTCGCGGGTCGCGGTTATGTCGCTGTCGCTCTCTCGTACCGGGTCACTCTCCGGTCGTCTCGAACGCGCGCCGACCGGGGCTCCGCTAGTTGACTGCCTTGGAGAGCTCGGCGCCAGCCTTGAACTTCACGACGTTTTTGGCGGCGATCTGTATCTCCTTGCCGGTCTGAGGGTTGCGGCCCGTGCGCGCGGAGCGCTTCGAGATACTGAACGAGCCGAAGCCGACGAGCGACAGCCTGTCGCCCCTCTTCAGCGCCTTCATCGCCGCGACGGTGAAACCCTCTATCGCCCGTTCCGCGTCGGCCGTAGACAGTCCGCGCTCCCGCCCGTCTCGCGTCTCGCCGGCGAGGCGCTCGGCGTCGATCAAGACGTCCGCGTTGCGACACCGGGACCCGGCGCGGGCGCCCCGCTCGTCACCCTCGCCGGGGATCAGGTCGAGTCCCGCGGCGAACTCCGGACACGCGTCGAAGCCGACGGATGAGCTGTCCGCCGACCCGTTGTCGCGCCCCCGCTTCGAACGCTTCAGAGGGCGGAACGCCCCGAACCCGCTCAGCGCGACGCTGTCGCCGTTCTCCAGCCCCTTCGTCGTCGCGTGGATGAACCCGTTGACCGCCGCCGTCGCCTCGTCCTTCGACAGACCGGCTTCGCTCGCCATCTGCTCGATCAGCTCCGCCTTGTTCATCGCCGCTACCTGCCCTGGGGTCACCGCCAGGGCCAATCCGAACGTCGTCGAGAGGACGGCGCCGTTCCGGAGCACGGTTCGTCGCGAGAGCTGGTTTTTGGTCATCTGTTCACACTCACAGTACCGTATCGCTCCGTACTAGTATAAGCATATTGTAAATACCACTTATAACATATTTTCTCCCTGCGTGTCCCGAGGGCTGCCGGCATCGGATGCGTTCGTCGCCGGTTCGTCAGTACCTACTCGACGACCGCAAGCGCGACCCCTTCCACGTCTCGGACGCCGACCACCTGGTGTCGCCAGCCGTCGCCGGCGTCGACGCAGAGCGTACCGGCGTCCGTGACTGCGACCGACACGCCGGGGCCGTAGCCGAGTGCCACGACCGTTTCGTCCACCGGCAAGTCAGCAACCCACCACGTCTCGTCGTCCCACTCGCTCGCACCCGAGTGAACCAACAGCTCGCCGTCGACGACCGCCATCGCGTGGCCGTCGCCGTCGGCCGCGACCGCGTCCGCGGCGCCCTCCCGCGCCGTCATCCAGCCGTTGCCGAGCCAGTAGAGTCCGCTCCCCGTGGCCGCGAGCGGCATCCCGTTCCCGGCCACGTCGCGGGCGTCGTCCAGCCCGACGTCCGTGAGTCCGCTCTCGCCGACCCGGAACATCCCGTCCGCGGCCGCGACGAGCGCGCCGTCGACCGCGCGCGGGTCCGCGACGGATCCGAGCCGCGTCGTCGAGGCCGCCTCCGACGGGCCGCCCCCCTCGCCCTCCTCGAACGCGACGCGCTCGACCGCGCCGTCCTCGCGCGCGACCAGAAGCCCGCCGTCACGTCCCCCTTCCGCCCCGACCGCGACCGCCGGCTCGTCGTCGACGAGCGCGAACTCCGGGTCGTCGCCGACCGCGGCGACCGCGAGGCCCTCGGGCGTGGCCGCGGCAACGAGGTCGGCCGTTCCCCCGTCGCGCGCGAGGACGGCGACGTCGTGGATGGGGCCGCGGGCGACCATGTCGAACGCGCCGATCTTGTCGGCCGACAGCGAGACGCGGACCACTCCGGTCCCCGTCGCGACGTAGGCGTCGGTGCGGCCGGCGCTGCCCGCGTACACGCGCTTTTCGTCGATCGAGATGTCGTCCTCGGCGGGAGCCATCGGGAGGCCGTTCTCCACGGCGGGACATAAGCCCCGCGCGCTGGCGCTCCTGTCCCGGGCACGGGCACCGTCGCGCGTTCGGACGCGGCGGGCACCGTCGCGCGTTCCGACGCCCCGGGAACGCCCGCGCGTTCCGACGGCCATTTGACCGCGCCTCGCCTACATCGATCCGTGCAATCGGTCGCCGCCGACCTCGCGACGCTGCTCGCGGACGTGGTCCCCCGACTCGCCCGGATCACGGCGTTCATCGCGGGCGGGGTCTTCGCCGCCAACGTCGCCGTCGCGTTCGGGTTAGTCCGGTACGTCGCGGGGATCGCGGGGTGGCTCACGCGCCCGGCGAACCTCCCGGACGAGGTCGGCACGGCGATCCTCACGACCGCGGCGTCGACGACCGCGGGCTACGCCACCTTGGCGGAGTACCGCGAGGCGGGCCTGCTCGACGACCGGGCGACGCTCGTCGCCGTGGTGATGAACACGTTCTTCGGCTTCGTCCAGCACGTGTTCACCTACTACGTCCCGGTGTTGATCCCGATCCTCGGGGTCACGACGGGCGCCGTCTACGTCGGCGCGCGCGCCGGTATCGCCCTTCTCATCACCGTCACCGGCGTGATCGCGGGCGGACTCCTCCTCTCCGAGTCGAACGTCGACCGCTCCGCGCTCGCCGACGTCGACGCGACCGGACCCGAGGCCGACGACCGCACCGACCGCGAGCGCGTCCGCGACGCCGCCGAGAAGTCGTGGGGTACCCTCCGACGGATCGTTCCGCGGCTCGCGGTCGTGTACACGCTCGTCATCTGGCTCGTCACGACGTACGACGTGGCCGCGCTGACGAGCGTCGCCGAACCGATCACGGGCGTGCTCGGGCTGCCGGGCGAGGCGGTGCCAGTCATCGCGGTGTTCACGCTCGATACGACCGCGGGCGCGGCGACGCTGGCCGGGACCGAGGTCGGGACCTTCACCACCCGCACCGCGGTCGCGTCGCTGCTCATCGGGAGCATCCTCTCGTTCGCCGTCTCGACGTTCCGGCGCTCGATCCCCTTCCAGTACGGGATCTGGGGCGCCTCGTTCGGCACGAAGGTGATCGCCGTCAACACCGGCCTGAAGCTGGTCTTCATCTCTGCGACGGTCGCGGTGCTGCTCGCGCCGGTATGGTGAGTTCCCGACGCCCGGATCAGTAGGTTCAACACCGCCCCGGACCGATCGGCGCGCATGGCGCTCGAAAAGGACGTGGACTGCCCCGCCTGCGACGAGACCCGTTCGTTCTACCGGACCGCGGCGATGACGCTCCACCTCGGCGAGAAGACGAAGTGGCGGTGCCCCGACTGCGGCTACGGCTACGTCGAAATCAACGGTATCGACACCCTCTCGGCCTGAGCCGACGCTCCTTCTCTCTCGGCGGCCACGGCGCCGCAACACTCACTACCCCGGCGGCTGTGCCGGATCGCATGAACCGGATACGGCGACGGTCCGCGGAGGCGAGACCGCGTGGTCGGTGAGGCGCGAGACCCCGAGGGCGACGCGGGCCCGCTCGACGGACTCACCGTGTTGGACCTCTCACGCGTCCTCGTCGGCCCGTTCTGCACGATGCAGCTCGGCGACCTCGGCGCGGAGGTGATCAAGGTCGAACGGCCCGGCCCGGGCGACCAGACGCGGACGTGGGTCCCGCCGGCGTTCAGCAGGGGCGACGACGGCGAGAGTAGTGAGAGCGACGACGAGGGTGGTGAGAGCGACGGCGAGGGTGGTGAGAGCGACGGCGAGGGTGGTGAGAGCGACGGCGAGGGTGGTGAGAGCGACGACGGCGCGGAGAGCGCCTACTACGTGAGCGTCAACCGCAACAAGCGCTCGATCCAGCTGGACCTGACGACCGAGGCGGGCCGCGCGGTCGTCCGCGACCTCGCCCGCGAGGCCGACGTGCTCGTCGAGAACTTCCGGGTCGGCAAGACGGAGGAGTGGGGGCTCGGCTACGGCGACCTCGTCGAGGAGAACCCGGAGCTCGTCTACTGCGCCATCTCCGGCTACGGCGAGTGGGGCCCGGACCGCGACAAGCCCGCGTACGACATCATGATGCAGGCTAGGGGCGGGTTCATGTCGTTCACCGGCGTCGAGGGCGGCCCGCCGGTCCGGATCGGGGTCGCGCTCGCCGACGTCGGCGCCGGCATGTACGCGACGCAGGCGATCCTCGCGGCGCTCTTGGAGCGCGAACTCGGCGACGGACGCGGCCAGAAGATCGACGTGAGCCTGCTCGACGGCCAGGCGGCCTGGACCAGCTACATGGCGACGAACTACTTCGCCAGCGGCGAGCCGCCGGGCCGGATGGGGAGCAAACACCCGAACATCGTCCCCTATCGGGCGTACGAGACGGCGGACGATTACATCGTCGTCGCCTGCTCGTCCGACCGGTTCTGGCCGCCGCTGTGCGAGGCGATCGACCGCCCCGACCTGCTCGCCGACGAGCGGTTCGAGGAGAACGAGGGACGCGTCCGGAACCGCGAGGAGCTCGACCGCGAGCTGGAGGAGACGTTCGCGGCGATGACGACCGACGAGGCGGTCGAGCGGCTGGACGACCACGACGTGCCCGCGAGCCGCGTCCGCGACGTGAGCGAGGTGTTCGCCGACCCCCAGATCGAGGCGCGCGGGATGCTCGAAGCGGCCGAGCACCCGACCGCGGGCACGGTACGGTTCCCCGGCTCGCCGATGCACTTCTCGCGGACGCCGACGACGGTCCGCCGTCACCCGCCCGCGCTCGGCGAACACACGGAGTCGGTCCTCCGCGAGTACGGCTACGGCGACGGCGACATCGACGAACTCCGTGAACGCGGCGCGATCTCGGAGTAGAACCGGGCACGAAATAAAAGGAGATACCCACAGGGAATCGAGCGCGCGGCGGCGCGAGGCGGCCTTACAGGATCCCGGCCTGCTCGGCGCGCGCGACGATGCCGCGGGCCATCTTGTCGGTCGCCTCGTCGACCATCTCGCCGTCGACCGAGACGGCACCCTTGCCCTGCTCTTTCGCCTCCGCGTAGGCGTCGACGATCCGGCGGGCCTTCTCGGCCTCCTCGGGCGAGGGCGCGAACGTCTCGTTGGCGGGCTCGATCTGGCTCGGGTGGATCGCCCACTTGCCGTCACAACCCAGCTGGCTCGCCCACCGACAGGAGTCGCGGAACCCCTCCGCGTCCTCGATCTCGGCGTAGGGGCCGTCGATCACCTGGAGGCCCTGCGCCTTCGCCGCGTGGGCGATGCGCGCGAGCTGGTAGTGCCAGTAGTGGCCGGGGTAGCCGCCGCCGGAGCCGATGGTGAGGCCGGCGGCGCCGACGTTGGCGGTGTAGTCGCCGGGACCGAACACGAGCGACTCCAGGCGGTCGCTGGCGCGGGCGATGTCGGCGACCTTCGTCATCGCCTCCGGCGACTCGATCTGCGCCTGGAGGCCGATCTCGCCGACCGGCAGGTCGTTGTTCTCCTCGACCTGCGTCAGGAGGTTGTCGACGGTCGCGACCGTCTCCGGATTGTTCGCCATCGGCACCATGATCGTGTCGAGGTACTCGCCGGCGCGCCCGACGACCTCGATCACGTCGTCGTAGAACCACCTGGTGTCGACGCCGTTCATCCGGTAGCAGGGCCGGGTGTCGGACCAGTCGTACTCGATCAACCCCTCGATGACGTTTTCGCGGGCGTCGACCTTCGCCGAGGGCGCGACGGAGTCCTCCAGGTCGAGGAACGCCTCGTCGGCACCGGAGTCGGGCGCCCGCTCGATCATCTCCGGGTCGGAGCCCGGCGTCGCCAGCTGGCTCCGGCGGAGGGTGACGTCCTCCGGCCCGCCCATCAGTCGTCACCTCCCTCGGAGGCCGTGATCGGGTCGTTCTCGTCTTCGGTGAAGCCGGCCGACTCCTCCTGCCGCTTGCGCGCCTCGGGGTCGAACTCGGCCTCGACCTCCTGGTACCGCGGGACGAAGGAGAGCTCGTGGTGGCTCTCGGTCTCGTGGCCGATGTACCGCTCTTCGAGGTCGAACTGCGCCTCCTCGTCGTTCTCGGCGATGTTCTCGAAGTCCTCGTAGGCGGCGTGGGCGCCCGAGTGGAGCCCGTACAGCGTGATGAAGATGTACTGGTAGCCCAGATCGCCCAGCTCCTCGAAGGTGAGCGGGTCCTCCTCGGCCCCCCACTCGAACGAGGAGGAGTAGTTGAAGGCTAAGTCGAGGTCGGGGTGCGTCTCGTGGATCGTCTCGGCGTACTCGACCGCGTCCTCGCGCGAGGGGTCGGGCATCTCCGGCCAGACGAGGTCGACGCCGGCGTCGGCGTAGATCCGGCCGCGTTCGAGGTGCTCCTCCCAGTCGCCGTTCGCGGAGCCGTACGCGTCGGTGCGGGCGATGATGACGGTGTCCTCGCTCTGCTTGGCGTCGACGGCGGCCTCGAAGCGCGAGCGGGCCTGCTCCCGGGAGACGATCTGCTTGCCGGCGATGTGGCCGCAGCGCTTCGGCGAGGTCTGGTCCTCGATGTGGATCGCGGCGACGCCGGCCTTCTCGTACTCGCGGACCGCGCGCCGGACGTTGTGGACCCCGCCGTATCCGGTGTCGCAGTCGGCGATGACCGGGAGGTTCGTCGCCTCGACCATGCGCTTGGCGTTCTCGACCATCTCCGACATCGTGACCATCTCTAAGTCGGGGAAGCCGAACTGGCCGAGGACGGTCGAGTAGCCGCTCATGTAGGCCGCGTCGAGCCCGGCCATCTCCGCGAGGCGGGCGTCGAGCGCGTGGTAGATCCCGGGCGCGAACGTGTACTCCTGCTCCTCGAACAGCTCGCGGAGCTTCCGGCCGGCCGGGTTGTCGATATCTCTGTCGAAGACGTCGTCGTCGAGTTCGTTGGGATTCATCGGATTACTGCGTGGAGTCGTCGGCTGCGGTGCGGTTCGACGCGGCGCGGCGGCCGTCGGCGCGGCGCTCGTCGGTGGAGCGTCGGTCGGCGCGGCGCTCGTCGGCGGGACGGCTGTCGGCGCGGCGTCCGCCGTCCGTGCGCGCGGCGGACGCGAACGTCGTGGAATCCGGTCGCGGGCCGTCGCCAGTCCCCGCCATGGGGACGGGGCGGCGCGTCGCGTTCGCCGTCATCGCGATCCCCCGTCCGTCCGCGTCCGCGAGGCGGGACGCAGGTCGGGGACGAGCGGCGCGTCGCGCTCGCCGTCCGTCGGCGGGCGGGTCGGCCGGCGGGTGTCGGTCGCCGTCGGCTGCGGGGTGTCGGTCGGCTGCCGGGTGTCGGTCGGCGGCGAGCCGGCCGTTCGCGTCCCCGTCGCTCGCCGGGTCGTGATCGTCGGGACCAGCGGTGCGCCCGCCTCCTCGGTGAGGGGGGTACGGCCGGGGATCGGCCGCGGAGAAGTAGTCGTCGAGCTCGAACCGGTCGGTCGGTCGGAGCGGGTCGTCGAGTCCGTGTCGGTCGTGCTGTCGGTGCGTCGGGTCGTGTCGTCGGGCGTGTCGTTAGGTGTCGTCATCGGGTCGTGTGGGCGGTTGCGGCGGTCGTCTGGTGATCGAGTCCGTGCGTCGGGTCGCTGCGTGTCCGTGTACGGGTACTGCCATTGCGAACGGAGAAAATCGGAGGAGGATAATAAATATAATGATTGATAATGATAATATTCGTTAATGTATTTTACCCGTTTAAATGTTCCATGCCAACACGGGACATGACACGGTCGAGCGCGGTGAAGACGAGATCGTCGACGGCGCCCGCTACCCGGACCGATCGCTTATTGGCCTCGCCGCGCGGAGCGTGAGGTAGTGAACGAGCGCGACGCCCTCCGGGCCCTCGCGGCCGACCTCCCGCACGCGGGCGACGACGCCGCCGTCGTCGACGGGACGGTCATCACGACGGACATGCTCCATGAACGGACCGACTTCCCGACCGGGACGACGCGGTACACCGCCGGCTGGCGCGCGGTGGGCGCGTCGCTCTCGGACGTGGCCGCGATGGGTGCCGCGGCGAGCGCCGCGGTCGCCGTCTACGCCGACGAGGCGTTCGACCGCGAGGCGCTGAATCGGTTCGTCGCGGGCGCGGTCGACGTCTCCGAGGCGGTCGACGCGGAGTACGTCGGCGGCGACCTCGACGAGCACGTCGAGTTCACGACGGCGACCACCGCGATCGGAGACGTGACCGAGTCCGGCCCCGTCACCCGCGACGGGGCGCGCCCCGGCGACGCGCTCTGCGTCACCGGCGAGTGGGGGCGGTCCGCTGCGGCGCTGCGGCTATTTAAAAGGGAGACAGGCGAGGCGGTCGAGCGCGCCAACGAGCTGTTCCGGTTCACGCCGCGGGTGGCGGAGGGGCTGGCGCTGGCCCCCAGCGCGACCGCGATGATGGACTCCTCGGACGGGCTGGCGCGGTCGTGCCACCAGCTCGCGGAGGCGAGCGAGGTCGGGATCGAGGTGGAGCGCGACGCGGTCCCGGTTCACCCCGCGGTCGAGGAGGTCGCGGAGGGGTCGGCGGAGCGGTTCGAGCTCGCGGCGCACTTCGGGGAGGACTTCGAGTTGGTCTGTGCGGTGCCGGAAGACGAGGTTGATGAGGTCGAAGAGGCGTGTCCGGCCGGGCTCACGCGGATCGGGCGGGTGGTCGAGGAGTCGGATGTGGGGGGCCCGCGCGTCCTCGCCGACGGCGACCCCCTGCCCGACCGCGGGTTCACGCACGGGGACGGATAGGTCACCGAGGTCTCAGTGGTTCGCTTATAAATGATCAACTACAGTTTGACGACGACCACCCCCGAAGCCCCGGTCGCTCGGCCGTACGAGAGTCGAATTTATAAATAACTGATCCACACGACCACCGCCGAAGCCCCGGTCGCGAACCCGGCGCACGCTCGCTGCGCTCCTCACTCGGTCGCTATCGCTCCCTCGTTGCGGTGCTTGCGTCGCCTGCGCCGGGTTCGCGACCGCCCCTTCGAGTCCCACCCCGTACAGCACCGCAACCGCGCCTCACACCTCCCCAGCCTCGTCGCTCGCGCTTAAAAGCGCTCGCGACTCCCTCGCGCGTGCGACTCGCGCCCTTCGGGCGCTCGCCGGCACGCGCCACCGCAGAAATCAACTGTTTCTCGCGGCTCTCTACCGCAGGAACTCGATCGCGGCGCCCTGCCCGAAGCCGACGCAGAGCGTCGCGAGGCCGCGCTCGGCGTCCCGTTTTTGCATCTCGTGGAGCAGCGTGACGGGGAGCCGGGCCCCGGAGGCGCCGAGCGGGTGGCCGAGCGCGATGGCGCCGCCGTTGACGTTGTAGATCTCCTCGTCGACGCCGAGCTCGCGCCGCGAGTACTCGCACTGGGAGGCGAACGCCTCGTTCAGCTCGACCAGGTCGTAGTCGTCGATCTCCGTGCCGGCGCGTTCGAGGAGCCCGCGGGTGGCGGGCACCGGGCCGATCCCCATGACCGTGGGGTCGACGCCGGCGACGTTGTTCGTGCCGACCTCGGCGAGCACGTCGAGGCCGTGCTCCTCGGCGAACGCCTCGCTCGTCACGACCGTCAGCGACGCGCCGTCCGAGATCTGCGAGGAGTTCCCCGCGGTGACGCTGCCGTCGCCGGTGAACGCGGGCGGGAGGTCGGCGAGCTTCTCGGCGGTCGTGTCCGGACGGATCCCCTCGTCCTCCTCGACGAGGCCGTCGTCGGTCTCGACGGGGACGATCTCGTCGTCGAAGCGGCCGGACTCGGTCGCTTCCGCGGCGCGCTGGTGGCTGCGGGCCGCGTACTCGTCTTGCGCCTCGCGGCTCACGTCGTACTTCTCGGCGACCTTCTCGGCGGTCATTCCCATCTGCAGCTGGAAGATGTTGTACTCCTCCGAGAGCTCGGGGTGGAGGTGCTCGTAGGAGTCGCCGTCCATCGGGACGCGGCTCATGTTCTCGACGCCGCCCGCGATGATACAGTCGCGGTTCCCCGCGGCGATCGCGTCCGACGCCGAGATGACCGCCTGCATCGAGGAGGCGCACCACCGGTTGATCGAGGTGGCGGGCACCGACTCGCCCAAGTCGGAGAGGAGCGCGATGACGCGCGCGACGTTGTTGTCCTGCTCGGTGCGCTGCTGCGCGACGCCCCACATCAGGTCGTCGACGTGGTCGCTGGTCAGCCCCGTCTCGTCGAGCGCGTGGTCGATGAGCGTCGTCGAGAGGTCCTCGCTGCGGACGTCTTCGTAGACGCCGCCCTCTTTCCCCTGCGGCGTTCGGTAAGCGGCCGCGATCACCGGCGTGGTCTCGTCTGTCATGAACAATTACACGACAGTCGGCGTATTAAAACGCCGTGGAACGAGCGAGAATCGATCCGAAGTTTATCGTTTATTCTCGAGCAGCGACTCGCCGGTCATCTCGGCGGGTCGGTCGCGGTCCATCAGGTCGAGCAGCGTCGGGGCGATGTCGCACAGCGACCCGTCTTCTCGGACGCGCTCCCCGCCGTCGCCGCCGTCGGGCGTCAGGTAGACGAACGGCACGGGGTTGAACGTGTGGGCGGTGTGGGGGTTTTCGGCGGTGCCCATGTCGTCGGCGTTGCCGTGGTCGGCGGTGACGACCGCGTGCGCGCCGGCGTCGGCGACCGCGGAGAGCAGCCGGTCGAGCTGTTCGTCGACGGCCTCGACGGCCTCGACGGCCGCGTCGAAGTCGCCGGTGTGGCCCACCATGTCGGGATTCGCGTAGTTCAACACGAGCAGGTCGGGGTCGTCGGCGGCGATCGTCTCGACGGCCTCGTCGGTCACCTCGGGCGCGGACATCTCGGGCTGCTGGTCGTAGGTGGGGACGTCCGGGCTCTCGACGATGGTGCGGATCTCGCCGGGGAACGCCACCTCGCGGCCGCCGTTGAGGAAGTAGGTGACGTGGGGGTACTTCTCCGACTCCGCGATCCGGAGCTGGGTGCCGCCGGCGTCCGCGACGACCTCGCCGATCGTGTTCGCGGGGATCTCCGGCGGGAACGCGACCGGGAACTCGAACGTCTCGTCGTACTCGGTCATCGTCGTCATGCGGATCTCGGGCTGGTCGAGGTCGAACCCCCACTCCGGCCGGACGCCGGTCAGCATCCGGACCAGCTGGCGGGCGCGATCCGCGCGGAAGTTGAAGAAGACCACCGCGTCGCCGTCGGCCAGCGCGGGCTCGTCCGCGACGAGCGTCGGCTCGACGAACTCGTCCGTCTCGCCGCGGGCGTGGGCCTCGCGGGCGGCCGCGACCGCGCTGTCGGCCTCGTTCGGGGCCTCGCGGGCGACGATCGCGTCGTACGCCTTCCGCGTGCGCTCCCAGTTCTCGTCGCGGTCCATTGCGTGGTATCGCCCGGTGACGGTCGCGACGTGGCCCGTCCCGCGCTCGTCGGCCTTCGCGGTCACGTCGGCGAGGAACTCGTCGGCGATCTCGGGGGCCGTGTCGCGCCCGTCGGTGAACGCGTGGCTCGTCGCCGGGACCCCCGCGTCGGCGGCGGCGTCGATCAGCGCGAGCAGGTGTTCCACGTCCGAGTGGACGCCGCCGTCGGACACGAGCCCCATGAAGTGGACTCTCCCGCCGGTCGAGGCCGCGTGGTCGAGCGCGTCGGCGATCGCGTCGTTGTCCGAGAGCGATCCCTCCGCGAGCGCGTCCGTGATTCGGGTGTACGCCTGCTTCACCACTCGGCCCGCGCCGATGTTGAGGTGGCCGACCTCGGAGTTGCCCATCTGTCCCTCGGGGAGCCCCACGCGCCGCCCGTGGACGACGAGGCGGCCGTCGGCCCCGCGCTCCGTCGCCGCGTCGAACGTCGGCGTGTCGGCCGCCTTCACGGCGTCGCGGCGGTCGTGGTCGCCGAGCCCCCAGCCGTCGAGGATGACGAGTGCCGTCTCCATACCCCAGCGTGCCGCCCGGGGGGTAACTACCCTTCGATGGGGTCACTCCCGTCACTCGACCCAGACGGTCTTTCGGTTGACGAACTCCTTGATCCCGGCCTCGGAGAGCTCCCGGCCGTAGCCCGAGTCCTTGATCCCGCCGAAGGGGACCCGCGGGTCGGACTTGACGAGCTGGTTCACGTACACGCAGCCCGCGTCGATGCGGCTCGCCACGCGCTCCCCCCGGTCGCGGTCCTCGGTCCAGACGCTCGCTCCGAGCCCGAACTCGGTGTCGTTGGCCGTCTCGACCGCCGCTTCCTCGCCGTCGACCTCGTACACCGTGGCCACCGGCCCGAACGTCTCCTCGGTGTCGACGGGGCATCCCTCGGGGACGTCGGTCAGGACGGTCGGCGGGTAGAACGCCCCCTCTCGGTCGAGGGGCTCGCCGCCGGTCACGAGCGTCGCGCCCGCGTCGACGCTCGCGGTGACCTGCTCGTGGAGCGACTCCATGAGGTCCGCCCGCGCCTGCGGCCCGACGTCGGTCGCCTCCACGGTCGGGTCGCCGACGGTGAGCGCGTCGATCTCGTCGACGAGCGCGTCGAGGAACGCGTCGTACACGTCCGTGTGGACGACGAAGCGCTTCGCGGCGATGCACGACTGCCCCCCGTTCAGGTTCCGCGCCCAGGCTCCCGTCTCGGCCGCGGCCGCGACGTCGGCGTCGTCGAGGACGACGAACGGGTCGCTCCCGCCGAGTTCGAGGACGGTCTTCTTGAGCTGGTCGCCGGCGCTCGCGGCGACCGCGCGCCCGGCCGGCCCGCTCCCGGTCAGCGTCGCGGCCCGAACGCGGTCGTCCGTCAGGAGGTCGTCGACGAGGTCCGACGGGATCAGAAGCGTCTGGAAGACGTCCTCGGGGTAGCCGGCCTCGCGGAACACCTCCTCGATCGCGAGCGCGCAGCCGGGCACGTTCGACGCGTGCTTGAGGAGGCCGACGTTCCCGGCCGTGAGGTACGGCGCGGCGAAGCGGAACACCTGCCAGAACGGGAAGTTCCACGGCATCACCGCGAGGACGGGGCCGAGCGGTTCGTGCTCCGTCCTGACCGTCGAGCCCGGCGGGCTCGGGTGGTGGTCCGCCTCGAGGTACGCGCCCGCGTGTTCCGCGTAGTGGTCGCAGACCCACGCGCACTTCTCGATCTCGCCGACCGCCTGCGAGATCGGCTTCCCCATCTCCCGGGTCATCGTCTCGGCGTACTCCCGCTTGTTCTCTCTGAGTACGTCGGCCGCGTTCGCGAGGAGCCGCTCGCGGTCCCGGAGCGGACGCGTCCGCCAGTCGTCGAACGCCGCGGTCGACCGCTCCAGCGCCGCCTCGACGTCGTCCACGTCGTGTTCGTTGTACGTTTCGATCTGCGCCCCGGTCGCTGGGTTTACCGCGTTCATGTGAAGTATGACAACGTTGTACAGGCACTTTACTATTGGTCACGCCGGACGGCGGCCGATCCCTCCCCGCGTTCGACCGACCGATTCGGGTCCGGACTGGGGTTTGGGACGGGGAAGTACGACGGGGAAGGTTATCGTATGTTACAGACCCGCATATTTATGTAGGGAGCGACACTCACGGACAATTGTTAACAATGGTAACCGAAGACAGCGATACCGAAAACAAGTATAAACGGAGCGACGCCGCCGAGACGGGTTCGGGGAGCCGGTCGCCGGTCGGACGGCGGCGGTTCCTTCAGGCCGCCGGCGCGGGCGCGGCCGTCGGGCTCGCCGGCTGTTCCGGCGGGGGCGGCGGAGACGGCGGGCCCGTGACGCTCGGGGCCGCGTACATCCTCTCCGGGTTCGCGTCGCTGTACGGCGAGGAGGCCGAACGCGGGATCGACTTCGCGGTGTCGGAGATCAACGACAACGGCGGCATCGACGGCCGAGACGTCGAGGTGATCGTCCGCGACACCGAGGCGAGCGCCGACACGGCGATCCAGCAGATCCGCAGCCTCGTTCAGGAGGACAACGTCGACGGGCTGTTCGGGCTCGACTCCAGCGGCGTCGCCCAGGCCGTCGCGCCGCAGATCTCGCAGCTCCAGATACCGTTCATGATCACGCACGCGGCGACCCCGTTCGTCACCTCGCCGCAGGGCGAGCACGAGGACTCCGTCGGGAACGAGTACGTGTTCCGCGACTCCAACAGCCTCGCGCAGGACATCTACGGGGCCGCGCGCGTCGCCCAGGAGCTCGACGCCACCGAGTGGGCCACCATCGGCCCGGACTACGCGTTCGGGTACGAGACCTGGGACTACTTCCAGGCGTACTGCGACGGGCTCGGCGTCGAGGCCGAGTTCACGGCCGAGCAGTTCCCGGCGCTGGCGACGAGCGACTACAGGCCATTCATCAGCTCCATCCTCGACGCCGACCCCGACGCGGTACTCACCCCGCTGTGGGGGGCCGACCTCACGACGTTCATCGGACAGGCCGAGAGCGCGGGCTGGTTCGACCAGATCGACCACACGCTGTTCAGCGTCGGGATGGGGACGGACCTCCCGAGCGACGGCAGTCCGCTCCCGGAGGGTGAGTACGCCTCCACTCGGTACGACCCATTCGTCCCCGACACCGAGACGAACAACTCGTTCCGCGATGCGTACTACGAGGAGTACGAGTCGCTCCCGACGTACAACGCAGAGGGCGCGTATCGGGCGGTCCACCTGTACAAGGAGGCGATCGAGTCGGCCGGAGGGACGGACGCCAGCGCGCTCGTCGACGAGTTCACCGGCATGGAGCACTCGGGCCCCGTCGGCGACTACCGGTTCAGCGAGACGAACCAGGCGACGGTCGCGTCAATCTGGGGCACCGTCACCTACGACGACGAGTGGGAGAGCAACGTGCTCGACCCCGTGAACCGATACGAGGCGGGTCCCGACGTGCTGTCTGAGGCGCTCGGCGACTCCGACCTCCCGACGGGTATCTAAGCCCGTCCCCTTTTCATGAGTTTCACACCACTCGTTCCACTGATCGGTATCTCCGACGTCGTCATCGGACTGAGCCTCGGCAGTCGGCTCTTTCTGATCGCCGTCGGCCTGAGTCTCATCTTCGGCGTGCTGGGCGTGCTCAACTTCGCGCACGGCGGGTTCTACATGCTCGGCGCGTACGTCACCCTCGCCGTCATCTCGAACGTCGTCGACAACTTCTGGATCGCCGTCGTGGTCGGCGCGCTCGCCGTCGGCGTCGTCGGCGCCGCGATCGAGTTCTCGGCGATCCGCCGGCTGTACGACCGAGTCGACTCAGACCTCGACCAGCTCATCGTCACGTTCGGGTTCGTCCTCGTGATCCACGAGGCGGTCCGGTTCATCTGGGGGTCGGGGTCGTACTCGATCGACCCGCCGGACGTGTTCAACTTCTCCGTGACGCTCGGCGGGAGCACGTTCAACGCGTACCGGCTGGTCGTCATCGGCCTGGCCGTCGGTGTGCTCGTCGCGCTGTGGCTGTTCATCACGCGGACGTACTTCGGCTCGCTGGTCCGGGGGACCTCCTCGGACCGCGAGATGGCGGCCATGCTCGGCGTCGACGTGCCCCGGCTCTACACCGGGGTCTTCTTCCTCGGGAGCGTGCTGGCCGGCCTCGGCGGCGCGCTCTCGGCGCCGATCCAGGCGACCAGCCCGGCGCTCGGCGACCAGGTGATCATCGACGCGTTCATCGTCGTCGTCATCGGCGGACTCGGCTCCATGGGCGGCGCCTTCGTCGGCGCCATGCTCATCGGCATGATGCAGAGCCTCGGCCCGCAGTTCATCAGCGCCGGCAGCATCGCGATCCCCTTCCTCGCGATGGTGGTCGTGCTGCTGCTCCGTCCCGAGGGCCTGTTCGGGGGGATCGGCGAATGAGCGCGACCGACACGGGCGGCCGGGTCAGCCGGTTCGGCTCGGCGGTCGCCGAGGGATGGACCCGCGAGCGGTTCGGCCTCCTCGGCGCCGTCGCGCTGGTGCTTGTCGCCCTCGCGCCGCCGTTCCAAGTCTATCTGTTCACCGACTTCCTCGTCGTCGCGCTGTTCGCGCTCGGCTTCAACCTGCTGTACGGCTACACGGGCCTGCTCTCGTTCGGTCACGGCCTGTTCTACGCGGGCGGCGCGTACGGGATCGCGATCGTGTTGCGGGACCTCGGCCCGGTGATCGCCGACGTCGTCGGCACAGGGATTTCGCCGCTCGTCACGTTCGTTCTCGGCGGCGTCGTCGGCCTCGCGCTCGTCGTCGCCGTCGCGGTGCCCGTCGGGTGGCTCAGCGTCCGGTTGGAGGAGATCTACTTCGCGCTGATCACGCTCGCGTTCGGGATGTTGGGCTACTCGCTCATCATCCAGGACCCGGCGGGGCTGACGAACGGGACCGACGGGGTGATCGTCCTGCTCGGTACCGTCGATCTCGGCGGCGTAAGCCTCCGGATCGGCGGCCGACGGATCTACTACCTCATCTCGGCCGTCACCGTGGTCGCGGCGGCGTACGGGGTGTGGCGCGTGGTCAACTCCCCGTTCGGGGCCGTCTGTAAGGCGATCCGCGAGAGCCCCGACCGCGCGGCCGCGCTCGGGATCGACGTCGGCCATCACCGGTGGATGACGTTCATCGTCTCGGCGGCGGTCGTCGGGATCGCCGGCGTGTTGCGCGCGGGGCTCGCGAGCGTCGCGTCCCCGGGGCTCACGCACTGGTCGACGAGCGCGATCGCCGTCATCGCGACCGTGATCGGCGGCGCGACGTATTTCTACGGCCCGATAGTCGGCGCGTTCATCTTCCTGTACATCCGGTGGGCGATCAGCCGCTTCCCGGCGCTCGAAGCGTACTGGGAGCTGTTCTTCGGCGCGCTGCTCATCGCCGTCGTGCTGTTCTTCAAGCAGGGCGCCGTCGGGGGCCTCCTGCTGCTCCGTGACCGAGTGTTGGGAGACGGCGACGCTGGCGACGCAGGTAGTGGCGGTGGCGGCGCCCTCGACGAGGGCGGGCAGGCGACGACCGCGACGGACGACGGAGCCGAATCGGGCGGCGACAGCGACGCGCGGACCGACAGAGGTGACGACTCGTGACGACCGTCCTCAAGACCGAAGACCTCCGGAAGCAGTTCGGCGAACTGACCGCCGTCGACGACGTCTCCATCGAGATCGACGACGACAAGATCACCAGCATTATCGGCCCGAACGGGGCCGGGAAAACGACGTTCTACAACCTCCTGACGGGCGTGCTCGAACCCACGTCGGGGTCGATATGGCTCCGGAGCGGGGAGGGAGACGAGCTCGCCGACGTCACCGACGCGGAGCCGCACGAGGTGGCGCAGGCGGGGCTCTCGCGGTCGTACCAGATCACGAATATCTTCGAGGGGCTCACCGTGCGCGAGAACGTGCGGGTCGCCCGGATCAGCCACGAGGGGGCGCGGCTCGACTTCCGCTCGCGGGCGACCGGCGACGAGTCGATCGAGGCCGACGTCGCGGAGCTGTTGGAGCTCACCGGGCTCACCGACATCGCGGACACCTCCTGCGACACGCTGAGCCACGGGGAGAAACGGACCGTCGAGATCGCCTTAGCGCTCGCCATCGAGCCGGACGTGTTCCTGATGGACGAGCCCACCGCGGGGATGAACCCGACGGAGGTGACGGAGATCGTCTCGCTGATCCGCGAGCTCGACGCGGACCTCGACGCCACGTTCGTCGTGACCGAACACAACATGGACGTCGTCACGGACATCTCCGACCGGATCGTCGTGCTCGCCGAGGGGTCGATCCTCGCGGACGGGACGCCGGCGGAGGTGCTGACGGACGAGCGGGTGACCGAGGCATATCTGGGGAGTGATAGCGTATGACGATACTCACGGTCGACGACATCGACACGTACTACGGGAACAGCCACGTGCTCCACGGGGTCTCGCTGGATATCGACGAGGGCGAGGTGGTGGCGCTGCTCGGACGCAACGGCGCGGGGAAGACGACGACGATGCGCTCGATCGTCGGCGCGTCCCCGCCGCGCTCGGGGTCGATCACGTACCGCGGCGAGGAGATCACGGGGCTGTCGTCGGACGAGATCAACGGGCGCGGGATCTCGCTCGTCCCGGAGGACCGCCGGGTGTTCCCCACCCTGACCGTCCAGGAGAACCTCCGGTTGGCGCACAACCTGGCGAACGACCCGCGGCCGGTAGAGGAGATGTATGACCTGTTTCCGGCGCTCGACGACCTCCGCGGCAGCGACGGGCGGAACCTCAGCGGCGGCGAACAGCAGATGGTGTCGGTCGCCCGCGCGCTCGTTCAAGCGCCCGACGTGCTGCTCTTAGACGAGCCGACCGAGGGGCTCGCGCCGGTGATCGTCGACGACCTCAAGGAGATCGTCCAGACGGTCGTCGACCAGAACGTCACCGTGCTGTTGACCGAACAGAACGTCGACTTCGCCTTCGAGCTCGCCGAGCGGGGGTACATCATGGACACCGGCGAGATCGTCTTCGACGGCACCGTCGAGGAGATCCGGGACCGAGAGGACCTCCTCGAGACGTACCTCTCCGTGGGGACCGCCGATGCCTGAGGAGCTCACCCTCCGCCCGTTCTTCTGGCGGGCGACGCGGCTGTTCCCGGAGACCGAGGTCGTCTCGCGCACTCACGACGGGGTCGACCGCTACACCTACGCCGACTTCGGCGACCGCGTCCGGCGGCTCGCGGCCGCGCTCGCGGACCTCGGCGTCGAGGCCGGCGACCGCGTCGGGACGCTCGGCTGGAACACGCACCGTCACCTGGAGGCGTACTACGCGGTCCCGCTCTCCGGCGCGCAGCTCCACACCGTGAACCTCCTGCTACAGGACGACAACGTCGAGTACATCATTAACGACGCCGCGGACGACGTGCTGATCGTCGACCGCGACGCGGTGGCGGTCCTCGACCGCCTGTGGGACCGGATCGACGGCGTCCGCGAGGTCGTCGTCATGGACGACTCGATCCCGGAGACGGAGGCGGACCTGCCGCTGTCGTCGTTCGAGGAGCTGATCGCGGACGTCGACCCGATGGAATCGTGGCCCTCGCTCTCCGAGGACGACCCGGCCGGGATGTGTTACACCTCCGGGACGACGGGGAAGCCGAAGGGGGTCGAGTACACCCACAAGATGATCTACGCCCACGCGATGATGGTGATGACGCCCGCCGCGCTCGACATCGCCGAGGAGGACGTGGTGATGCCGGTCGTCCCCATGTTCCACGTGAACTCGTGGGAGTTCCCGTACGCCGTGACGATGGCGGGCGCGAAGCAGGTGTATCCGGGGCCGTCCCCGGACCCCGCCGACCTCGTCGAGCTGATCGAAGAGGAGGGCGTCACGCTCACCGCCGGGGTCCCGACGGTGTGGATCGACGTGCTCGACCACCTGGACGAACACGGCGGCGACCTCTCCTCGCTCGAACGCATCGTCGTCGGCGGCAGCGCCGCGCCCCGGGAAGTTATGCGCCGGTACGAGGACGAACACGACGTGACGATCGAACACGCGTGGGGGATGACCGAGACGATGAGCATCGGCTCCGTCTCGCGGCCGAACTCGGGGACCGCGGACGGCGACCGCGAGGCGGAACTCGACAAGCGGGCGAAGCAGGGGCTGCTCTCGCCCGGGCTGGAGATGCGGGTCGTCGGGGACGACGGCGAGCCGATCCCGTGGGACGGCGAGGCGTTCGGCGAGCTGCTCGTCCGCGGGCCGACGGTCGTCGGCGAGTACTACGACCGCCCGGAGGCCAACGAGACGGACTTCGTCGCGGCCGAGGACGGGGGCGCGCGCTGGCTCCGCACCGGCGACATCGTCACCGTCGACGAGGACGGGTACGTCGACGTCGTCGACCGCGCCAAGGACGTGATCAAGTCCGGCGGCGAGTGGATCTCCAGCATCGAGCTGGAGAACGCCCTGATGGCGCACGACGACGTCGCCGAGGCGGTCGTGATCGCGGCGCCGCACGAGCGCTGGCAGGAGCGGCCGCTGGCGTTCGTCGTGCCGAAGGCGGGCCGCGAGCTCGACGTGGCGGCGATCCGGTCGTTCCTCGAAGCGGAGTTCCCGCGCTGGTGGCTCCCGGACGACGTGCGGTTCCGCGAGGAGATCCCGAAGACCGCGACCGGGAAGTTCGACAAGAAGACGCTCCGCGAGACCGTCGAAGACCCGGCGCTGCCGTACGCGCCGGGCGACGGAGGTGGCGAATGAGCGACGCCCTCCCCGACCTCTCGGGGAAGGTCGCCGTCGTCACCGGCGGCGGGCGCGGGATCGGCCGCGCCGTGACCCTCGGGCTGGCCGCCGCGGGGGCGACGGTCGTCCCCTCGGCGCGCACGGCCGCGGAGGTCGAGGCCGTCGCCGACGAGGCCCGCGAGTTGGGCGTCGAGGCGCGCGGCGTCACGGCCGACGTGACCGACGACGACGACGTGGCGGCGCTCGTCGAGGAGACCGTCGAGGCGTTCGGCTCGCTCGACGTCCTCGTCAACAACGCCGGGTTCAACCCCGACGACGCGCTCGGCGACCCGACCGAGATCGAATCCGACGCGGTCGACGGCGTGCTCGACGTGAACCTGCGGGGCGCGTTCCGGACCCTCCGGGCCGCCGGCCCGCACCTGCGCGAGGCGGAGGGGAGCGTCGTCAACGTCGCCAGCGTGGCCGGCGAGGTCGGCCTCCCGAAACAGCACCCGTACGTCGCGTCGAAGCACGGGCTCGTCGGGCTGACGAAGAGCGCGGCGATGGACTGGGCGCCGGCCGTGCGGGTGAACGCCGTCGCCCCCGGGTACGTCGCGACCGACCTGACGGAGACCCTTCAGGAGAACGAACGGCTCCGGCAGTCGATCCTCGACCGGACGCCGCTCGACCGCTTCGCCGAGCCGACGGAGATAGCCGGCCCGGTCGTCTTCCTCGCGAGCGACGCGGCGAGCTTCGTCACCGGCGAGACGCTCGCCGCGGACGGCGGCTGGACGGCCCGGTAAGTCGCCGGCGGTGGACTCCCGAGTGACCGCCGTCGGCGGAGCCTACAGCCGCTCGGTCTCGCCTTCGACGTACGCGAGCGTCCGCGCCGCGAGCTCGGGGACCTGCGTCTCCATCTTCGGGTACAGCGGGTCGTCGCTGTCGTCGTTCAGGTGCCGCGCGAGGAACATCTCGCCGAGCGCGGCCATCTTGTACGCCGCGAGCGCGCGGTAGAACCGCTCGTGGGCGAACTCGCGGCCCGTCGCCGACTCGTACCGGTCCACCAGCCCCGCGCGGGTTGGGTACCCCTCGCGGGCGGTGAACGTCGACATCAGATCGGGCATCGCCGGGTCCGGGTCGCCCTCGTCGTACCAGAACAACAGCAGCCAGCCGAGGTCGGCGAGGGGGTCGCCGAGCGTGGACAGCTCCCAGTCGAAGACGGCGACGACCTCAGGCGGGGTCCCGGGGCCGTACATCACGTTGTCGAGCTTGAAGTCGCCGTGGACGAGGGTCTCCGGGTGGTCGTCGGGGACGTTGTCCGCGAGCCACTCGCCGACGGCGACCAGGTCGGGAACCTCCCTGACGGCCTCGGTCGTCTCGAAGGCCCAGTCGAGCTGGCCGGTCCAGCGCTCGACCTGCCGGGCCGTGTACCCCTCCGGGCGACCGAACTCGCCGAGCCCGACGGCCTCGTAGTCGGCCGCGTGGATCGCCGCCAGCGTGTCGACGAGCGCGCCCCCGACGCGTTCGCGCGCGGCCGGATCGGCGAACCGCGTCGGCTCGGCGTCGCGCAGCACGTCGCCGTCGGCGCGCTCCATGACGTAGAAGTCGCTCCCGAGCACCGCGGCGTCGTCGCAGGCGCGCAGCGTCGACGGAACCGGGACGCCGGTGTCGGAGAGCGCGTCGACGACGCGGTACTCGCGCAGCACGTCGTGGGCCGTGTCGGCCGTCTCGCCGGGGGGCGGCCGCCGGATCACCAGCTCGCGGTCGCCCCACGTGACGAACAGCGTCTCGTTCGAGTGCCCCTCCGCGTGTCGCTCGACGGCGAACGTGTCTACCGGCCCGAACTCCGCCGTGAGGTACGTCCCGAGCGCGTCGTCGTCGACCAGCCTGTCGAGGTAATCGGCGTCGGTCACGGCCGGTCGTCCTCCGTTCGACGCGGGCCGGAGGCAACGGCGGCTGACCGATCTGTACCCGAACGTCTTTTATCGGTTATCGCATATTCAACTAACATTGTAAATCTATTTTTCGGTACATTGGGGATCAGTTTCCCGTAATATAGAATTTTGGGAGAATAGCCGGAACCACTATTTACATTGCTAAATAAGAATCGGTATGGAGTACGACGACATCGGACGCGGACCGGAGGTCGCCGAGGCCGTCAGGGAGTTCGTCGATGAGACGGTGCTCCCGGTCGAGCGGGAGTGGCTCGGTCGGGGACCGATCCCACCGACGGAGATCGAGGCGCTGCGCGACGCCGCGCGCGACGAGGGGATCTACGCCCCGCAGGTCGACGAGGAGTACGGCGGACTCGGACTCGGCTTCCGCGAGATGCTCCCCGTGTTCGAAGAGGCGGGGCGCAGCCTGCTCGGCCCGACCGCGCTTCGGTGTGCGGCGCCGGACGAGGGGAACATGCACACCCTCGAGATCGCGGCCACCGAGGAGCAGAAGGAGCGCTGGCTCCGCCCGCTCGCGGCCGGGGAGATCGACTCCGGGTTCGCGATGACCGAGCCGATGCAGGGCGGCGGCTCGGACCCGAAGATGCTGAAGACGACCGCCGAGAGGGACGGCGACGAGTGGGTCATCGACGGCCACAAATGGTGGACGACGGGTGGACTCGACGCCGACGTGTTCCTGACGTTCGCGCGGACCGATCAGGAGGCGCACCCGTACGCGGGCTGTTCGGTGATCCTCGTGCCCGCCGACGCCGACGGCGTCGAGATCGTCCGGAACATCCCGCACCTCGGCGAGGGGCTGGTGGGGACGACGCACGCCGAGATCCGGTTCGATAACGTCCGGGTCCCGGTCGAGAACACGCTGGGCGAGGCAAACGAGGGGTTCACGCTCGTCCAGCAGCGGCTCGGGCCGGCCCGGCTCACCCACTGTATGCGGTACGCCGGGATGGCCGACCGCGCGCTCGACATCGCGACCGCCTACCTCTCCGAGCGCGAGGGGTTCGGCGAGCCGCTCTCGGAGAAGCAGGGGCCGCGGTTCCGGATCGCCGACCGCCGGACCGAACTCCACGCCGCCCGCACGATGGTCCGGCACGCGGCCGGCCGGATCGCCGACGGCCACGAGGCGCGGATCGAGGTGGCGATGGCGAAGACGTTCGCGGCGAACGTGACGCAGGAGGCGATCGACGACGCCCTCCAGTTCTGCGGCGGCAACGGGATCGCGTACGACCTGCCGATCGCGCGCTTCCACGAGAACGTCCGGCAGTTCCGCATCGTCGACGGCGCCGACGAGGTCCACCGGCGGACGATCGCGCGGGACGCGTTCGAGGACCCGCCGACCGAGGAGCTGGAGGCCGTCACGCGGTTCGGCGAATTCGACTGATCCGGCGACCGACGGCGCCGGTCACTCGTCGTCGCCCTCCTCCTGAAACACCTCGAACAGCTCGGGGTCGGTCCCGAACTTGAGGACGTTCGTCACGACGGAGTTACGGAGGTTGGTGATGAGTTCCCCGTACTCCTTGTAGAACTCGTGGATCCACTTCGACTCCTGTTCGCGGTCTTTGAACATCATGATGGTCTTCCACTGGTAGTCGCCGTCGGAGAGGAAGTACATGAACGTGTGGCGGCTCGACCGGATGTGTTCGAGCGCGTCCCGCCAGTTCTCCTCGAACCCCTCGGGGTTGAACTGGAACTCGAAAAGCGAGAAGAAGAGCTGCTCCTCGTTGGGGACCAGCGCCTCCCGGAACACGCCGTCCTCGCGCATTCGCCGGATCGACTCGTTGACGGTGACGTGAGAGACGTCGATGTCGTACTCCTCGTCGAGGAGGTCCCGGAGCCTGCGTGACGTGAGCTGCGGGTCGCGAGCGAGTTCCTGGAGGATGATCGTGTCCCGCTCGGAGAGGTTCCATTCGGGACGCGGCTGTTTCTCGGGCATTCCCTCCGTAAGGGTGGAGCCGTCACGGTAATCAGTATTTGGGCCGCCGTCGCCGGAAGCCAACCTTTTATCCGCTGAACGCTAACCACACGTTAATGGACTCCGCGGTACTGCTCGATCTCCTCGGCAACGAGAACCGGCGGCGCATCCTCCGGCTTCTCGCCACCAAGCCCTGCTACGTCACGGAGATCTCGGAGTACCTGGACGTGAGCCCGAAGGCGGTGATCGACCACCTGCGGAAGCTGGAGGAGGCCGGTCTCGTCGAGTCGACGACGGACGACCAGCGGCGGAAGTACTTCCGGATCGCGCGCAGCCTCCGGCTGGAGGTGAGCGTCTCGCCGTACGGCTTCGGCGCGAAGAGCGCGTACCCGGCGAAGAACAGCCTCGACATGTCGGGGCGCTGTCCCCACCTCTCCATCGAGGCGCCCGACGGGTCGAGCTCGACCGGCGACCTCGCGGAGCTCGCCGAGGAGTTCGTGCGCCTCCAGGACCTCGACCGGGAGCTCTCGCTCGCCCAGCGGTGGGTCCAGGGCCGCGTCGAGGACGCCCTCGCCGAGATCGACGAGCGGCTCGGCGGGCAGGCCGACAGCCGCTTCTTCGCGTCTGTCATCGCCGCGGTGGTCGAGACCGACGGCACGCCCGCGGCGGTCGCCGACGAGGTCGGCGCGCGGGAGTCGACGGTCGAGGGCGCGCTCCGTCGGCTCTCCGACGTCGGCGTCGTCGCCCGCGACGCCGACGGGTACCGGGTCCGGTAGCGGGGGTCCTTCCCGACCGAATCCAGCGAACGCGACCGTTTCCGGAACCTTTTGGCGCGCCGCGGGGAGAGGGCGGACGTGAGCCGTCTCAGAAACCTCTCGCTGTTCCTGCTCCTCGCCGCTGTCTGGGGGTCCGCGTTCGTCGCCATCAAGGCTGGGCTGGCGTACTTCCCGCCGGTGCTGTTCGCGGCGCTCCGGTACGACGTGGCGGGGGTCGTCATGCTGGCGTACGCCGCGTACGCGGTCGACGACCCGATCCCCCGCGGCCGCGACGCGTGGCTGGAGGTCCTCTCCGGCGCCGTGTTCATCATCGCCGCCTACCACTCCTTCCTGTTCGTCGGCGAGACCGACCCGGCGGTGACCAGCGCCGTCGCGGCGGTCATCGTCAGCCTCTCGCCGCTGTTGACCACGGTGTTCGCGCGCGCCGTCCTGCCCGCGGAGCGGCTGACCGCCGTCGGCGCGCTCGGGCTGGCGATCGGGCTCGTCGGCGCGGTCGTCCTCGCCAACCCCGACCCCGCGAACCTGACCGGCGGCGGCACGGGGGCGAAGCTGCTCGTGCTGCTGGCGGCGGCGTCGTTCGCGCTCGGCTCCGTCCTCTCCCGCGCCTCCGAGGCCGACATCGAGATCGAGACGATGGAGGCGTGGGCGATGCTGCTCGGCGCCGGACTCACCCACTTGATCTCGCTCGCGCTCGGCGAGTCGGTCGCCGACGCGGTCTGGACGAGGGAGTCGCTGCTCGCCCTCGGCTACCTCTCGGTGGTCGCCAGCGGGCTCGGCTTCCTGGTCTACTTCGACTTACTCGACCGGCTCGGGCCGATCGAGATCAACCTCGTCTCCTACGTCGCGCCGGTGTTCGCCGCCGTCGTCGGGTGGCTCGTCCTCGACGAGGGGATCACCGCCACGGCCGTCGCCGGCTTCCTGATCATCTGCGTCGGCTTCGCCATAGTGAAACGCGACGCGATCCGCGAGGAGCTGCGGGCGGCCGGGCTGGTGCGGTGATCCGTCCGGCCGCGCTCGGCGAGGTCGACGACCTCCGGCGACCCCGCCGCAACCGTCTTGTCGACGGCCCGACGACTCCCGCGGCGTGAGCGCCGACCAGATCGACCCCCAGGCGAAGCGCGCCGCCGCCCGCCAGTCTCGGATCCCCCTCCCGCACGGACGCTACAAGCTGAAACTGCTCCGGCTCCTGACTCGCCCCCTGACGCGGCTTCAGAACCGGAATCCGCCGAGCGTCGGCGGGACCGAGTCGGTGACGGTCCCGCGGCCCGCAGGCGATCTCGACGCGCGCCTCTACCGGCCCGCGGGCGACCCGCCCCATCCGACGGTCGTCTTCTTCCACGGCGGCGGGTTCGTCCTCGGGAGTATCGAGACCCACGACCGGCTCTGTCGCCACCTGACGCGGGAGAGCGGCTGTGCGGTGCTCTCCGTCGAGTACCGCCTCGCTCCCGAACACCCGTTTCCGGCCGCCGTCGAGGACGCGTACGCCGCCGTCGAGTGGGCCGCGGACTCGACGGAGCGGCTCCGCGGTACCGGCGACGTCGCGGTCGCGGGCGACTCGGCGGGCGGCAACCTCGCGGCCGTCACCGCCCTCATGGCCGCCGAGCGGGACGGGCCCGAGATCGCACGTCAGGCGCTGCTGTATCCCGGGATCGGCGTCGACACCGAACAGGAGTCCGTCCGCGAACACGCCGGGGTCGTCCTCTCGCGCGAGGACATCGAGTGGTTCTCGGAGGCCTACTACCGGAACGAGATCCACCGCCGGAACCCGTACGCCGACCCGATCAACGCCGGCGACCTTTCCGGCGTCGCGGCCGCAACGGTCGTCACCGCCGGCTTCGACCCGCTACGCGACGGCGGGAAGGCGTACGCGGAGAAGCTCGTCGCGGACGGCGTCGCGACCCGCTACGAGAACTACCCGTCGATGGTTCACGGATTCATGACGATGCAGGATGTCGACCGGGCCCGCGACGCGATCGCGAGCGTCGGCGCCGACCTCGCCGACGCGCTCGACGCGTAGCCGCGGGCCGTTCGCCGACGGGAGCGTCCACGACGGGGTCTGGTACACGACCTCGTAGTCGGAGCGCCGAGAGGCGGCGGCTCGGTCCGAGCGACCGAACCTGACGCGAACGGTGGTTTCAGAGCCCATTTCGGTTGAATTACGGTAGGGGTCTCGACCCAACAAACACTTACGGCGTCCGAAACGACACAGAGCGCATGTCCTCGTCACCACCCGGCGGAACGACTGCGACGACCGGTTCGGATCCGAGCATCGCCCGAGAGGCGGTCGGCGGCGCGGTCGCCGGCGCCGCCGCGTACCTCCTCGGCTACCTGTCCGTCTACGTCACGCAGAGCGGCCGGATCGAGGAGGGGCTGTCGGGCCTGAACTTCCTCGCCGAGCTGTTCGGGGGCGACCCCATCTCGGCGTGGCAGGTGTCGGGCTGGATGTTCTACAACGCCCACTTCGTCGAGACCGTGTTCCCCGCGCTGTTCGGGGGCACGCAGTCGCGGAACCTCCTCATGGATGCCGAGGGCACGGGGTTCCTACTCTTAGTCCCGCCGGTCCTGCTGCTCGTTTCGGGCCTCGTCGCCGGTCGGGTCGCCGGCGCGGACTCCCCGCTCGACGGCGCCCGCTCGGGAGCGCTCGTCGCGGCCGGCTACCTCCCGCTCGCGGTCGTCGGCGCGTTCCTGTTCCGGTACGCGGTCGGCGACGGGAGCGTGGCCCCCGACGTCGTCACCGCCGTCCTCCTCGCCGGCGCCGTCTACCCCGCCGTCTTCGGCGCGATCGGCGGCGCGGGCTCGTCGCTGCTGAGTAGCTGAATCGGAGAACCTTCTCGCGCCGGTCGTCTCCCGCTCTCAGTACGCCTCGTCCTCGGGGTCGAACCGGTCGCCGTACTCGCGGACGGGGTCGACCGGCTGGCCCTCGTCGGTCTCGGGCGCGACGTAGTCGATGAACGACTCGACGTCCGGCTCGCGGACGCGCACCTCGACGTCGATCTCGCCGAGCTCGTCCGACTCGCCGACCGCGAAGTTGACGACGCCTTCGAACGCCGCCTGCTTTTTTAACGAGAACGTGAACCCCTCGTCCGTGCGGTTCTGCCGGAAGACGCGCCGCGCGGTGTCGAGGATCTCCTGTTCGTGGAGCACGTCGGAGAAGGCGTCGAGGCTGTGCGTCTCGGAGACGAGCCGCCCGTCCTCGTGGACCGGCTCCGCGTCGGGGAAGACGTTCTCGACCGCGTCCGCGACCCGGTCGGTCACCTCCGTGTCGTTGACCGGGGTCTCGATCCGGACGTCGACGCTGTAGATCACGCGCCGTCACCTCCGGCCTCGGGCGCCTCGGCGTCGGCGGCAGACGTCTCGGCGGCCTCGTCGTCGGAGCGGTCCGGCTCCACCCCCTCGTCGTCGACGCCCAGCACCTCGCGGACGCGCTCGCGGAACGCCGCGAGGCTGTCGGTGTTGTCGATCTCGACGTCGGCCCGTTCGAGGGTCTCGCCGAGTCCGAGGTCGATCTCGCGTTCGTCGCGCTCGCGGAGCGCCGACAGGTCGGAGTCGGAGTCGTCGCGGCCGCGCTCGCCGAGTCGCTCGGCGCGCAGCTCGAACGGCGCGCGGATCGCGACGAGGGTGAAGTCGTCGCCGAACGCCTCGCGGAAGCGTTCGAGTTCGACGGTCGAGCGGAGGCCGTCGACGAGGACGGTCTCGTCGCGGTCGCTCTCGGCCGCGGCCTCCCGAATCCGCGGGAGCGTCCGCGCGGCGATGGCGTCGTCGCCCTCCTCCTCGCGGAGCGTGCCCGCCATCCGCCCGTGGTGTTGCGCCGGGTCGAGCCCGCGGCGGCGGCACTCGGCGCGGATCACGTCGCCCATGACGACGACGGGGATGCCGGCGGCCTCGGCCACGTTCGCCGCCTCCCCCTTCCCGCTGCCGGGGAGGCCGACGGTTCCGATAACGTTCATTACCGGCGGATACTCCGCTCGCGGACTTAGGTCTGCTGTTGGCCCGCGGGCGGCGCGAACCGCGGGCGTTTTTTAGACTGGGGGGATCTGTTGCGAATGAGGGCACATAGCTCAGCCCGGATAGAGCGTCGGACTTCTAATCCGACGGTCGTGGGTTCGAATCCCACTGTGCCCGTACAGTGAGGAGCGAAGCGTTAAGTGAGGAATGATATTATTATAACACAACTTCTTAACAGATACATGGTAGGATTTCCAGAACTTTCTACCTCGACTGCGACCTTACTTTCAGCACTTCTTGGTGGCACAATTGGCTCGGTGGGGACTTATTACGCACAGTATAGATTACAAAAATCTAACAAAGAAAGAAGAACAGAATGGGTTCGACAAGCGCTGTTATCTGAGCTAGAAACTATGAATGCATTAGAGGATTGGCCACACAATCCGGATAAGAAAGGTGTACCACACGGAGATTGGCTTCATAATCAGGTTTATGAATCAATCTCTGGAGAACTTGGCCGTTTAAACGAGGATGAATTATCGGCTTTGATTGCATTTCATGCAGGCGCAAGACATGTGATGAGTGATATTGATTATTTATCTGAAATACCAGAAGATAGACAAGAAAAGTCAATCAGTGTCATCCAGAATCACTTGAGCCACATTAAATATCAGCGTAAGGCAGCAATACATCTAATTTATCAAAATCAAGATTCTTAAAAGATAATTAATTGTATATTTGATGTATACAAGAGAACACGTCCGAGTTACCTTTCAGTCCGCCGCGCTCGGCGTCCCGAGATACTTCTCGTTCAGTTCGTACTCGCCGTCCTCGCCCTCGACGAGGTACTCGCCGTAGTAGGGCACGCGGTTCGCCACCACTTCCTCGAACGTCTCCGCGATCTCCTCGCGGGTCATCTCGCCCATCGAGCGGAGGTCGTCGTTGCGGTTGAGACAGCCCTTCAGGTACCCCTCGTGGGTGACGCGGACGCGGCCGCAGTTGGCGCAAAAGTCCTCGTTCTCGACGGGGTCGACGATCTCGACCATGCCGCCCGTCTCGTCGTCGCTCTCCTCGCCGACGAAGTACCGCTTCCGGTCGTGCATCTCGCGCTGTTCGACGCGGTCGGCCTCCTCCGCGAGCCAGTCGTGGACGCGCCCGATGTCGACGTTCCACTCGGGCTTGCCCGTCAGCTCCGGCATGTACTGGATGAGCTGGAGCTGGAGCCCCTCGTTGTCGGCGACGTGCTCGACCATCTCCTCGACGTAGCCCGCGGTGTGCGTGAACACGACCATGTTGAGCTTCACTGGGTCGAGCCCGGCGTCGACGGCGGCCTTGACTCCCTCCAAGACCTTCTCGTAGGCGCCCGACTTGGTCACCTCCGCGAAGTCGTCCGGGTCGAGCGCGTCCTGCGAGACGTTGACGCGGTCGAGCCCTGCGGCCTTCAGGTCCTCGGCGCGCCCGGGGAGGAAGGTGCCGTTCGTCGTCATCGAGACCTCCATCGAGTCGGGCGTGCGCTCGATGATCTCCTCTAAGTCCTGCCGGAGCATCGGCTCGCCGCCCGTGAACTTCACGGCGTCGACGCCGTACCCCTCGACGACCTCCAGGAAGCGGACCACGTCGTCCGCGCTCATCTCCTCGTCGCTCGGCTCCATCGGCCCGCGCGTGTCGCCTAACCCCTCGTTGTGACAGTAGACGCAGTCGAAGTTACACCGGTCGGTGAGCGAGATCCGAACGCCCGTCACCTCCCGTCCGAAGTCGTCCGCGAGTGGGCCGGCCATGAGGGAGAGAAGCCACTACGCGCGCTTAAATAACCGGGTCGTTCGTGTGAGTACGTAACACTCAGCGGTTACGTCGCGGCCGCGGCAGGGTTTCATTGCGGTTACATATCCGCCCTCACAGCGACACGCGGAGCCCGTCCGTCGCGACGCGCACCTCGCCGTCGAACCCCGCCTCGCGGACGGCCTCCTCCATCTCGCGCTCGCGGCCGCCGGTGTGCGGGTAGAGGTGCGACAGGAGGAGCGTCCCGATCTCGGCGCCCGCGAGCGACTCGCCGAGGCTCGTCGGCGTCGGGTGGTTCGACACGTCCACGTCGTCCGGGAACGAGCAGTCGTGGACGAGGAGATCCGCGCCGTCCGCGAACCGCGCCATGCCCGCGAACGCCTCGGTGTCGCCCGAGAGCGCGAGCGGCCCGTCCGCGGGCGCCGCGTCCGAACTGGGCGGCGAGAAACGGTAGGCGAACCCCTCCATCGAGTGCCGCGTCTCACGCGCGGTCACGTCGAACCCGCCGGCGGTGAACGGACGCCCCGCAGACACCTCGCGGACGGCGAGGTCGATCCGCCCGTCGAGGTAGTCGTGGACGTCGAGCAGGCCGTCGACGAGCGACTTCGTGCCCGCGGGGCCGACCACTTCGAGGTGTTCCTCGCCGGCGAGCCAGCGCGCCTTCAGGAGCGGGAGCAGCGCCGCGACGTGGTCGAGGTGGTGGTGGGTAAGGAGGACCGTCGAGACGCCCTCGTAGCCGGTGTCGGTGCCGGCGAGCCGCTGGAGGACGCCGCTGCCGCAGTCGACCAGCAGCGAGCGGTCGCCGTCGTCGAGGAGGTAGCCGGCCTGCGCGCGGTCGGGGACCGGCATCGCGCTACCGGACCCGAGCACGGTGAGTTCCATGCGGACGGGTCGCGTCCGGATCCACCTGAATCCCGCGGCTTCAGTCCCGGACGGCCGTCATTTGATGAGGAACACCGGCACCGACGCGTCGTCGGCGACGCGGTCGGAGACGCTCCCGAGCGACCGGATCCGCTCGCGCGGCGACTTCCCCTCCGGGCTCATCACGATCACGTCGATGCCGAACTCGTCGGCGTACTCGACGATCTCGGCGTCCGGCGTCCCGTGCGCGATGTGGGTCTCGACGTCGAGGCCGGCGTCGCTCGCCGCGTCGGCGACCGCGTCGACCGCGCTTTCCCCCTGCGATTCGAGGTCCTCGACGACCTCCTCGTGGAGGTCGCCGGAGTTCGCGGTCGTCACCCGCTGGTCGACGACGTACAGCGCGTGGAGCGTCGCGTCGTGGTCCGTCGCGAGCCGGATCGCGTGGTCGAGCGCACGGTCGACGGCCTCGCTCCCGTCGGTCGGCACCAGGATCTCGTCGTACATGCCTCGACGTTCGCCCGGCCGGGGCTTAACGGTGGGGCCTCGGTGTCGGCGTCCGGGAGCGCTTCCCGCCGCGCGCGGAGTCGGCGCCGGAGGCGGGGGGCGCTACTCGCCGCGCCAGCGGCCGCCGATCTCCTCGCGCCGCATGCTGTTCGCCTCGCCGTCGCGGAAGACGCTGACGCGGCCGGTCTCCTCGCTCAGCGTCACCGTCGCGACGACCTCCGGCCGGACGGAGGTCTCGATCGCGCTCATGTGCCGCGACCCCATCCACGGCTCGTAGCTCACGTCGTCCACGAGCTCGGCCTCCTCGTCGCGGGTGCCGAGGTCGCGGAACCGGACCATCTGGCTCTCGACCTCGCCGTCGACCGCGACGACGATCCCGCCGTCCTGCTCGACACTCACCGTCTCGGCGGCGCCAATGAAGGCGTCCCCGTCGAAGACGGAGGGAGCGGTGTCGCGGGGCCAGCGGTTGTCGCCCATCCGGTCCGCGTACGCGCCGTAGTCGCTGTCGCCGATGACGGCGAAGTACAGCCCCGGTCCCTTCACGTGCGGCTCCTCCCACCCGTCGAAGGAGACGCTGACGTGCTCGGCGCAGTAGGTCAGCCGGTCGACGACCTCGCGCACCCGCTCGTGGTCGCCGTAGTCGATGGCGAGGTCGCTCATCGCGGTCCGCTCTCCCCGCTTCGTCGTCCCTCCTCCCGGTTCGTCCGTCCGCCGCGGTTGCCGCCGTCAGTCACGATCGAGCAAACGCGACACCGGTATATAAGGGCAGCCGAGTCGGGCGGGAGGCTACGACCGCCGCCACTCGGTGAACGGCCGCGTGTCGAACCGGTCGGCGCGGACGAGGCCGACGCCGAACGCGGCCGCGACCGCCGCGGGCAGGAGATTTCCGAACCAGACGTTGATTCCGCCCCAGAGGATCACGAAGCTCACCATGTCGTCGAGCATGAACTCGCAGTCCCGGAGGCGCTCGCGGATGCCGGCCGCCGCGAAGGCGCGGTCGAGCGTGACGACCGCGACGATCGCGGACAGCACCCAGCCGGCGTAGTTCGAGAGCGGGACGTCGTAGAACGCGCCGCCGCCGAAGTCCCAGAAGCCGAGCGAGACTGCGCCGGGGTCCAAGACGACGTCCATCGCGACGACGACCGGGATCACCGTCGCCAGCCGGACCCACACGCTGTCGGCGCGCGGGCCGAGCAGGAGCAGGCACAGCAGGTAGGCGTTGGTCACCAAGGGGATGAAGAACACCGGGAGCGCGACTGGCACGCCGCCGAGCATCGGCCCGAGGTCGACCGTGTACGCGAACTCGCCGTACGGCCACCCGGTCGCGACGCCGACCCCCTCGATGAGGTACGTGTACGCGGTCAACACGCCGATCCAACCGAGCGCGCGTCGGTCGACCGTCGGCAGCACGCCGACGACCAGCGGCGAGCGCATCACGACCACGCCGAACAGCACGAACCACGGGTGGAACGCGAACGGCTCGGGGATCCACCCCTCGGCGCTGCCGACGAGCGCGATCGCCCCCACGAGCGGGAAGACGACCGCGATGGTGAAGCGGTTCTCGCGGACGATTCGGTCGAGCAGCGCCTCGGCCTCGCGGCGCGTGTCCGGCGCGCGCTCGCGGAGCGCGTCGAGTCCGGAACCGGTTGACGTGGCAGACGCGCTCTCGGCCGACCCCCCGCCGTCCGCGTCGGTCACGGCAGCGCCTCCCAGATCGGGTACACCCGCCAGAGGCCGCCCATCGACAGCAGCGTGCCGACGACGGTGTTCAGCGCCGGGAACCACCAGTAGGCGCGGTCGACCGACACGGACGAGCGCGCGACCCACGCGACGAAGACGGGGTACACGCCGAGCAGAGCGCCGAGTCGGGCGTCGACGAGCCAGAACCCGGCGGCCGCGGCGGTCCACGCGGCGAAGCAGTACGCGTACGTGCGCCCCTCGCCGAGCAGCGTCGCGGTCGTGTCGATCCCCGCGGCCCGGTCCGGTTCGATGTCGGGGATCGCCGAGAACGTGTGCATCCCCATCGTCCAGAGCCACGCCCCCGCGAGCGCCGCGAGCGGCGGGTGTGCGCCCGCGACGGTCGCGTACGCCGCCGCGCCGGGCAGCGCGTACAGCCCGTTCGACAGCGAGTCGAGGAACGGCGTCGTCTTGAAGCGGGCGGGCGGCGCGCTGTACCCGACCGAGAGGACGAGGAAGCCGAACAGGTACGGCCACGCGACGCGGGGCGTGATCGCGAGCGTCGCGAGCCCGAGCGCGCCGCTGGCGACGACCGCGGCGACCACCGGCCTGCTCCCGCGCCAGCGCGCCTCGCGGCCGTCCTTCTTCGGGTTCAGCTCGTCGATGTCGGCGTCGAACACGTCGTTGACGCCGTAGAGGAACACGTTCGCCGGGACGAGGAAGTAGAGCGCGAGCGCGACCGTGACGGGCGTGAACAGCCCGCTCACGGCGTCGATACCGTAGGTGACACCGACGGCGACCGGGCCGGCGAGGTAGAGCCAGAAGCGCGGCCGCGACAGCACCAGCAGGTAGCGGAGTCCCTCGCTCCCGCTCCCGGCGGAACGGTCCCGTTCCTCCGGGGCGGCTCGGTCGCCGTCGGTCGCGGATCGGTTCTGGTCGCTCACGGCGGAGATCACACGTCGTCGTCGGTCATCGCTTCCGCGGTCAGCTGGCCGCTGATCAGGCACATCGGGACGCCGATGCCGGGCGTCGTCGTCGAGCCCGTGAAGTAGAGCCCGTCGACCGCATCGGAGACGTGCGGCGGGCGGAGCAGCGACGTCTGGGTGAGCGTGTGCGCCAGCCCCAGCGCGCTGCCCGCGTAGCTGTTGTACCGGTCCGCGAAGTCGTCCACCGAGAACGTCTCCTCGACGACGACCCGGCCGCGGAGGTCGGTACCGGTGTTCTCCGCGATGTCGTCGATCACGAGGTCGCGGTAGCGGTTGCGGATCTCCGGGGTGTCAGCGAGGCCGGGCGCGATCGGCACCAAGGCGAAGAGGTTGCTGTGCCCCTCCGGCGCCACGCTGTCGTCCGTCTCGGAGGGGACGCAGAGGTAGTAGGCGGGGTCGTCGGGCCACTCGGGGTCGTCGAATATCTGCGCGAAATGTTCGTCCCAGTCGGTCGGGAGGACGAGCGTGTGGTGTTCGAGGTTCGGCACGTCGCCCTCGACGCCGAGGTACAGCAGGAACGCGGAGGGGGCGTACGTCCGCGACTCCCAGTACTCCTCGGTGTACTGCCGCTTGTGTTCGGGCAGCAGCTCCTGCTCGGTGTGCGCGTAGTCGGCGTCGGAGACGACGCGGTCGGCGAGATAGCGCTCGCCGTTCTCGGTGTCGACCGCGAAGGCGCCGTACCGGCCCTCGATGCCCGTCACTTCGGCGTCGGTGACGAACTCCACGCCGAGCTCCTCGGCGAGCTCGACGACCCCGTCGACGACGGCGCCGATCCCGCCGTCGGGGTAGTAGACGCCCATGTTGTAGTCGACGTGGCTCATCAGGTTGTACAGCGCCGGCGTGTTCGTCGGCGAGCCGCCGAGGAACACGAGCGTGTACTGCATCAGCTGCTGGAGCTTCGGGTGGTCGAAGTAGTCCTCGACGTGGCCCTGCATCTTCCCGAGCAGGGAGAGGCCCCACGAGTAGCGGAGGACGTCTTTGTCCACGTAGTCGCGCAGCCGCGGGCGGTCCTCGTACACGAAGTGCTCCATCCCGATCTCGTAGGTGCGCTGGGATTCTTCGAGGTAGGCGTCGAACGCCTCGCCCGCGCCCGGCTCGTACGACTCGAAGATCTCCTTGTTCGCCTCGCGGTCCGGCAGCACGTCGACCTTGTCGCCGTCCTTCCAGAACACGCGGTAGTGCGGGTCGAGCCGTTCCAGCTCGTAGAACTCCGACGGCTCGCGGCCGAAGTGACCGAAGAACCGCTCGAACACGTCCGGCATCAGGTACCACGACGGCCCCATGTCGAAGCTGAAGCCGTCGACTTCGAGCCGGCTGGCGCGGCCGCCGAGCTGCTCGTTCTTCTCCAGCAGCGTGACGTCCGCACCGGCGTCCGCGAGGTAACAGGCCGTCGAGAGGCCGCCGAATCCGCCGCCGATCACGACGACGGACTCGCCGGCGACGCCGTCGATGTCCGGGACCACGTCCATACTCGATCGTAGGAGCGGCGGCGGTATAAATCCGGCCGGACGCGGCCGGGCGGAAGGGTGCCGCGTCGCGCCGGGCGGAAGGGTGCCGCGTCGCGCCGGGCGGAAGGGTGCCGCGTCGCGCCGCCGGGATCGACCGCGCTCCTCGCGGCGAGTGGATACCACTAAGTCGCCGACGCGCGTACCGGTTTCCACATGGACCTGACGGTCGCGATCACCGGCGCAACGAGCGGGATCGGGCGAGCCGTCGCCGAGGCGTTCGTCGACGAGGGGGCGTTCGTCGCCGTCTCCGGACGCGACG
This sequence comes from Halorubrum trapanicum, assembly GCF_002355655.1. Lineage (NCBI taxonomy): Archaea > Methanobacteriati > Methanobacteriota > Halobacteria > Halobacteriales > Haloferacaceae > Halorubrum > Halorubrum trapanicum. Next base: position 2,711,286 of record NZ_AP017569.1, read on the forward strand.
GCGACGCCGTCGATCGCACCGTCGCGGCGCTGAACGGCGAGGGGGACTCCGGAGGAGACGCTGAGACTCCCGAAGACGGCGACCCAGCGGGCGACGCGGACGCCGAGCGCGGCACCGCCTGGGGCGACCGCGTCGACGTGCGCGACGAGTTCGACCTCGAACGCTTCTTCGAGCGGGTCGCCCGCGAGGCCGGCCCGGTCGACGTCGCCTTCGCGAACGCCGGCGTGTTCCACGGCGCGCCGGGCGAGAGCCCGACGACCGAGCTCTCGTACGCCGACTACGACGACACGATGCGCACGAACGCGCGCGGCGTGTTCGCGACGATCACCGAGGCCGTGCCTCACTTGGCTGACGACGCCCGGGTGATCGTCCCGTCGGGCGCGGTCGCGGCCGAGTCGAAGCCCGGCATGGGCGCGTACGCCGTCTCGAAGGCCGCGGCCGAGGCGGTCGCGCGCGGCTTCGCCGCCGATCTCGACGCGACGGTCGGGGTCGTCGACCCCGGGCTCGTCGCCACCGACCTCACCGGGAAGGAGCGCGCCCGCGACCCCGAGAGCGTCGCGCCGCTGTTCGTCTGGGCCGCCACCGAGGCGCCCGCCGAGGACCTGAACGGCGAACGGTTGGGACTCCGGGAGTGGAAGTCCGCGACGCGATAAGAGTGGATTGTAGCCGGGTTAGCGGCGACGGTCGCGAGGGGCGCAGCCGCTCGTTTATAAATAGCTGCTGGCGGGTCGGCGGCGAACACCTCCAAAGCCCCAGTCGCTCGTTTATAAACATCTGTTCGCAGATCGGTGGCGAACACCTCCAAAGCCCCAGTCGCTTGTTTATAAATATCTGTTCGCAGATCGGTGACGAACACCTCCAAAGCCCCAGTCGCTTGTTTATAAATATCTGTTCGCAGATCGGTGACGAACACCTCCAAAGCCCCAGCCGGGAGGACGCCGTACGCTCGCTGCGCTCCTCGCTCAGTCGCTGACGCTCCTTCGCTGCGGTGCTTACGTCGCCTACGGCGTCCTCCCGGCTGCCCCTGTGAGTCCCACCCCGCACAGCACCGCAACCGCACCTCACGCCTCCCCAGCCTCGTCGGCCCCCCTCCGCTTCGCTCCGGTCGGCCGACTCCAGCGAGAATCGAAGATTCTCTGGCAGCCGGCGCGTAGCGCCGGCGACCTCGCGCGTGCTGCCTCGCGGCCGCCGAGGGCGGCCGCTCGCAGGCACGCGCCACCGCAGTTGTTGTTTATAAATGATCGTCGCCGTCGCTTGTCGGTATTTAAATACCATCTCGTCGATTCCGCGCTCGACCACCGAGAATTATCCCGCGGTCGGTCGAAGGAAGGATATGCCACTCGCGGACCCCGACCTCTCGGGCTCGACGGCCTTTGTCACCGGAACGACTCGCGGCATCGGCAAGCGGATCGCGCTCGCGCTCGCCGACCGCGGCTGTAACGTCGTCTCGACGGGCAAAACGACGGACGACGACGACTCCGAGCTGGCGGGATCGATCGAACAGACGGCCCGAGAGGTGCGCGAGCGCGGGCCCGAGGCGCTCGCGCTCGAACTCAATCTCCGCGACGAGGATCGCGTCGAGGCGGTCGTCGAGGAGTCGATCGACCGCTTCGGCGAGGTCGACATCGTGATCAACAACGCGAGCGCGATCCAGCTGGCGAACGTCGCGGACCTGCCCGCCGACCGCTTCGACCTCCTCACCGACGTGAACGTCCGCGGGACCCACCTCGTCGCGCACGCGTTCGCCGACCACCTCGCGGGGCTCGACGGGGCATGGCTGCTGACGAACGCGCCGCCGGTCACGACCGACCGCTCGCCGGGGAAGGCGCCGTACGCGTGGTCGAAGCTCGGCATGTCGTTCGTCACGCTCTCGCTCGCCGAGGAGCTGGCGGGCGACGACGTGGGCTGTAACACCTTCTGGCCGGTGACGACTATCGACACCCGGGCGACCCGCTACTTCGGGCTCGGGACCGAGGACGACTGGCGGACCCCCGAAATCGTCTCCGACGCGGTCCTCGAAATCCTCGCGCGCGACCCGGCGGAGTGTACGGGCGAGAGCTTCTACGACGAGGAGTTGCTCCGCGAGGCGGGCGTGACGGACTTCTCCGAGTACAACCTCACCGAGGGCGACCCGGCGCCGATGTCGGCGCGGCTGTTCGACCCCGAGTTCGAACGCGAGTGGTGACCGGACCGGGCGCGTCGGTCCGGCCGCGTCCGCCTCAGTCCGTCACCGCCTCCCGGATCGTCGCGGTCGCCGCCTCCGGATCCTCGGCGGCCGTGATCGCCGACAGGACCGCCACACCGGCCGCGCCCGCCTCGACCACCGGCGCCGCGTTGTCGGCGTCGATCCCCCCGATTCCGACCACGGGGATCTCGACCGCGTCGACGACCGCGGCGATCCGCTCGACGCCGATCCCGTCGCGGTCCCCGGAGACGTCCTTCGAGTCGGTGCCGTAGACGGCGCCGACGCCCAGGTAGTCGGCGCCCGCGGCCTCGGCCGCCTCGGCCCCCTCGACCGTCGAGGCCGAGACGCCGACGACCGCCGACTCGCCCAGCTGTTCCCGGGCGACCGCGACCGGGAGGTCGGACTGGCCGAGGTGGACGCCGTCGGCGTCGACCGCGCTCGCGAGGTCGATTCGATCGTTGACGATCAGTGGCACCCCGGCCTCGTCGGTCTGCTCGCGGACGCGGAGCCCCGTCTCGTAGCGCTCCCGCGCGCTCGTCGCCTTGTCGCGGAGCTGGACGACGTCGACGCCGCCCTCCAACGCGGCCGCGACGATCTCCGGCGTCGTCCGCCCCGCCGAGCGGCCGGCCGCCGTGACGAGGTACGTCCGCCACTCGTTGATATTCATGTGTGGTACGCGTCGGTGGTTCGGTGAAAACGGTTGTGTTCCGGGACCGATCCGCCGGGACCGATCCGCCGGGACCGACCCGTCGAGCCTGCCGAGCGGCTCGCAACGCACACGCGAAAAGCGCTAAGTGGGTTGGCTCACGTTGTACACACAATGAGCAGCGACAAGAAACGGGTCCAGTTCCGGGCGCCGCACCGACTCATCGACCGGACCGACGCGCTCGCGGACGTACTCGGGGAAGACCGGACGGACATTCTCGTGACGGCGCTACGGGAATACCTCCAAGAGGCGGCCCACGACGACGCGCTCACCCAGGAGATCGCGGCGGCCTACTACGACGACGAGATCTCCTTCGAGCAGCTCAAGTCGCTCGTGGGCGCCGAGGAGGCCGCGAACCTCCGGGTGCTGAAGCGACAGTTGGACGAGGGGTTCGTCGACGAGGTCGCCGACGCGTAGATGTCCCGGCTCGTCGCTGACACGTCCGGTCTCGTGAGCCTCGGGATCGCCGCCAGCGACGACCCCGACCCCCTCTCGATCTGCGTGAATCGGTACGAGGTCGTCGTTCCCGCACGGGTCGTCGAGGAGCTTCGAGAGACCGCCTCGTACGACGACGCGCACGGCCGCGCCGCGGCCGCCGTCCTCGACCGGACCGAATCGATCTCGACCCGGTCGGTCGTCCTCGACGCGGACTTCCCGCTCGACGACGGGGAGAACGCCGCCGTCGCCCTCGCGAACGACCTCGATGCCGCGCTGCTGCTCTGTGACGAGTTCAACCGGCTCGGGCTGATCCACGCGTCGCTCGCCGACACGCGGCTCGTCACCACGCCGACGCTCCTCTCGGCTCTTGTTCGGGCCGACGCGCTCTCCGTCGACGACGCGACGGCGGTCCTCGACGCGATCGGCGACGCTCGGAGCTGGGACGCGAACAGCTACGTCAAGCGGGCTCGGTCGCTGCTCGATCGGCGTTGAGGCAACGCCGACGGACGCGGCGACCGTGATGCGGACGGACAGACACAAGCCCGCCCGGTCCGTATCGCGGTCCAATGCTATCCCGGCTCCGGTACGGCGCCGCGCGCGTCGGCGAGGCGGTCGCGGGCGCGCTCGACCGGGCCGGCGTCATCGACCGGTCGCGGCTCGACGAGACGATGGGGCTGGCGTGGCCTCGGATCGTGACGGGGTTCGCGATCATGTCGAAGAACACCGTGGACCTCGCGGTGATCGGCTACGCGGTGGGCGTCTCGGCGGTCGCGGGCATGGGGTACGCCTTCGCGTACTGGCAGCTGGCGAAGTTCGTCTCCATCGGGCTCGCCGGCGGCACCGTCTCGCTCGTCTCGCAGAACTACGGCGGCGACGAGCGCGGGCGGGCCGGGCTCGTCGTGAAGCAGTCGCTGATCGTGGCCGCGCTGCTCGCCGCCCCCATCGTCGCCGGCTACGTCCTCGGCGCGGAGCGGCTGATCGCCCTCGTCGGCGGCGACGGGGCGGCGCTGGCCGCGGGGACGACCTACCTCGCCGTCACGGCGCCCGCGCTCGCCTTCGAGTACTTCAACATGATCGCCAGCCGGACGTACGCCGGCGTCGGCGACACCCGCACCCCGATGGTCGCGCGCGCCGGCGGCGCGCTGTTGAACGTCGTGCTCACGGTCTGGTTCGTCCTCGGCGCCGGCCTCGGCGTGTTCGGAGCCGGGCTCGGCACCGCGGTCTCCATCGCCGCCGTCGGGCTGGTCCTCGCGTGGGGGATGACCGGCCGGTCCTACTTCGGCCGCGGCGCCTCGCCCGTCCCGGTCGGGCGCTCCGGCCCGTGGTTCGACGCCGGGCTGACGCGCCAGCTGCTGCGGGTGTCCGCGCCCCTCATCGCCCGTCGAGTCGCGGAGGGGATCGTCGTCTTCCCGCTCCTGTGGATCGCGTCGTCGTTCGGCCAGGCGACCGTCGCCGCCTTAGAGGTCGGCCGCCGCGTCAGGGCCCTGCTCGGCAGCTTCAGCTGGGGCTTCTCCATCGCCGCGAGCACGCTCGTCGGCCAGCGGCTCGGCGCGGGCGAGGAGACGCTCGCGACCGCGTACGGCCGCGACGTGATCGCCTTGTCGGCGGTCGTCTACGTGGCCGCGTCGGCCGCGGTGATCGCCGCCGCGACGCCGATCGCGGGCGTGTTCGTCGACGAGCCGGCGGCGGTGAGCGCGACGGCGGCGTTCGTCGTCACCGCCGCGGTCTCGGCGGTACCGCTCGGGATCGACGGCTCGGTCACGGGGTCGCTGCGCGGCGCGGGCGACACGCGGTGGCCCTTCGTCGCGTCGATGATCGGGCTGTACGCGTTCGCGCTCCCGGTCGCGCTCGCCGGCCTCGTTACACCGCTCGGCGTCGGCGGCCTCTACGCGGCGCTGGTGGCGGAGAAGCTCGTGCCCGCCGGACTGAACGGCTACCGGTTCCGCTCGAACCGGTGGCAGGCGGTCAGCCGGCAGTACCGGCCCGACGCGGGCGACGCGGAAGAAGGGGTCGGGTGAGAGTTACTCGTCGGCGGCGACCTCTTCGATCACTTCCACGCTGCCGGTGAGCTGCCGGTGGACGTACGGCATGTCGATGCCGGCGTCGTCGAACGCCTCCTTCACCGCGGTGACGTACTCGGAGCGCACGCGGACGAAGTCGCCGCGGTCGGGGTCGGCGATCCACCAGCGGGACTGGAGGCCGACCGCCGAGTCGCCGAGCTCGACGAGCCGGACCGAGACGCCCGGATCGTCGAGGATCTCCTCGTGGGCCTCGGCCTCCTCGACGATGATGTCCGTCGCCTCCTCGATGTCGTCGTCGTACCCGATCCCGAAGACGAACTTCTGCCGGAGCGTGTCGTAGGCGACGGGGTTCGTCACCGCGCTGTTCGCGAGGTCCCCGTTCGGTACCGTCACCAGCTCGTTGTCGAACGTCCGGACGCGCGAGACGCGCAGGTCGATCTCCTCGACGCGACCGGAGTTGCCGTTCCACTCGATCCAGTCGCCGACCTCGAACGGCTTGTCCTTCAGGATGAACACGCCGGCGACGAAGTTTCCGAGGAGGTCCTGCGCGGCGAAGCCGACCGCGAGGGCGATGGCACCGCCGAACACCGCGAACGCCGAGAGGAAACTCCCGTAGCCGGCCACGGCGAAGCCGATCGCGATCGCCGCCACCCAGACGACGGCGTTGAGGACGTTCGTGCCGAGGCTCAGAACCGCCTCGTCGAACCCGCGCGATCTGACGATCCGCCGGAGCCCGGGGACCAAGACGAGCTTTCCGAGCAGCAACACCGCGAGGAAGCCGGCGAGGAATCGGAGCGCCGTGGTCGCGATCGCCGCCACGTCGACGGCGTTCGCGATCGCGTCGAGCTGTAAGGGGTACATCGTCCACCCATTCACGAGTCTATATAAAGAAGCTACTGGCAGCGCGGTTGTTTACGTTCGGTGCGGGACGCGGCGGGTCGAGAGGCTCCCGCTCGCGGGGCGGATCGGTCAGTCGCTCCGCACCGCGAGCGGGCCGTCGCCACGGGCGACCCCGCGGAGCCGACGGCCGTGGACGTCGTCCGCGGCGATCCGCTCTCGGACCGCGGGGGGGATCCACGCCTCGCGACCGTCGGGCTCGGGGGCTGGCTCGACGCCCGCGGGCCGGATGTCGTCCGGGAGGTACCGCGCGTACGTCGGCAGTCGCTCGCGCAGCGGGACGCCGCCGACGTCGGCCACGGCTTCGAGCTCGCGGAGGTCCGGCCACTCGTACGCGGGGTTGATGTAGTCGTCCGTCACCGGCGAGACGCCGCCGAGGTCGTCGATGCCGCAGTCGACCAGATCGGCCGCCGGCGAGAGGTTCGGCGGCACCTGAACCGACACCTCGGGCGGGAGCGCCGCGCGCGCCATCGCGACGACCCGGCGCATCGTCGCGAGGTCGGGCTTCGGGAAGTCCGACCGCTCGTTGGGGACGACGTTCTGGACGATCACCTCCTGGACGTGGCCGTGTCGCTCGTGGAGCGCCCGGATCGCGAGCAGGCTCTCGGCGCGGTCGCGCCAGTCCTCGCCGATGCCGACTAAGATGCCGGTCGTGAACGGGACGCCCTGCCGGCCGGCCGCGCGGATCGTGTTGAGCCGCTGGCCGGGCGTCTTCCGCCGCCCCCCGCTGTGCGCGTCGACGTCGGCGGTCGTCTCGAGCATGACGCCCATCGAGGCGTTCACCTCGCGGAGGGCGGCGAACTGCGACTCCGTCAGGTCGCCCGGGTTCGAGTGGGGGAGCAGCCCCTCCTCCAGAGCTATCTCGCAGGCCCGAGAGAGGTACTCGTGGATCGAGTCGAACCCCCACTCGGCGAGCGTCTCGTGGACCTCGGTGTACCGGTCGTCGGGGTCGTCGCCGAAGGTGAAAAGCGCCTCCGTACAGCCCGCGTCGGCGCCGACGCGGCACTGCTCGCGCACCTCCTCGGGCGACAGGAGCGACGCCTCCCCGGGAACGTCGTAGTAGGTGCAGTACGTACAGGTGTACCGGCACGCTGTCGTGAGCGGGATGAAGACGTTGCGCGCGAAGGTGAGCCGGTCGGCGGCCTCGACATCGTCCGGGCGGACCGAGAGCAGCCGCTCGACGTCCCGCTCGTCCATAGCGACGTCGACGCCGTACTCGTCGGCTCCGGCGAACACGGCCGTCACTCGCGGTCGGCGTTTAAAAAGAATCGCGGTTGCGGATCCCCGTGCGAGGCCGGATCCGGTTACGTCGAGTCGCGGCGAGGGCCCCGATCGGTTTTCGACTCCCTCACTCCCGGACGACCGCCACGCGACCGTCGGACGCGTCGAGGACGAACCCGGCCTCGCGGAGCCACGCCGCCGAGCGACCCTCGCCGTGGATCAGCACCTCCGCGAGGTCGGCGGGCTCGTCGACGTCGGCGCCGAGCCGGTGGGAGTCGACCGCGACGAACGCCGCGCCGACGTCGCTCGCGATTTCGCGGTGGTCGAGGTAGGACGCGCCGTGGTAGTCGACCCGGAACTCCGGGTGCGAGGCGACGAACGCGTTCGTGCCGCCGCCGCGGCCCGGCGCCATCGCGACGTCGGCGTCCCGGCCGGCCTCGAACAGCCGCCCGAGCGCGACCGGGGTCGCGAGCGCGAGGTCCGACATGGCGACGGCGACCGGCTCGGGAGTGTCGTCGCTTCTCCCCTCCGCTCCCAGCCGCGCGTCCAGCGCCGCGTTCACGGCGTCCGTCAGCGGGCGCTCGTCGACGGTGACCGGGCGGTCGACATCGACCGCGTCGGTGGCGAGGACCAGCGGCTCGCCGCCAGCCGCCGCGACGGCGTCCAGCACGTCGTCGAGCATCGCCCGCGCGAACTCGCTTCGCTCGTCGGGGGAGAGGACGTCCGAGAGTCGCGACTTCGGGCGGTCGGTCGAAAAGGGGACGATGACCTCCATCGCAAGGAGCGGCGGTCCCTTAGAACAGGGATTCCAGCTCGTCGCTGTCGTCGCTGACGAGCTCGTCGAGGTTCTCGTCGCTCTCCTCGCGGATCTCGTCGAGGTTGTCCTGCGCCTCGATGGCGACCTGCTGGAGCTCCTTGATCCGCGGGACGTTCGTGACGCCCGCGAGCAGGATGACGGTCGCGACGAAGCCGGCGCCGCGGTACGGGTAGTCCCCGCCCCGGACCTCCATCGAGCCGGTCTGCTCTTCGAGCCACTTGCGGCCGCGCTCGATCCCCTTCCGGTTGAGGTACTCCGGCGGCCCGGCGAGCACGAGGAGGGCGCGCTCCGCGCCCTCGATCTCGCAGGGGAGCGTGAGCCGGCCCAGCGCCGCCTTGCGCACGAGGCTGGTGATCCGGTTCGTGGTGTGCGCGCTGTCGAGCTCCTCGTCGTTCCCGTCGTCGCGCAGCCGCGAGAGCAGGCCGCCCGAGGAGCGCTCCTCGACCTCCTCCTCCGCGTAACCGACGGTGGAGACGCCGCCGCCGGAGAGCGTGTTGATGATCTCCGAGGAGTCGACGACGCTCTCGGCGACCTCCTGGCCCTGCTGGATCTCGCCGGCGCCGAATAAAATTCCGAACCGCCGGACGATCTCCTCGTTGATCTCCTCGTAGCCGCCCTGAACGGACTCGCCCGTCTTCCGCCAGGCGTCGTTGTCGAACACCATCAGGTTGTCCACCTCGCGGACGAACGTCTGGAACGAGCGGGCCGCGTTGAGGGTGTAGATGCCGCCCTCGTCGCTGCCCGGCAGGATCCCCAGCCCGTAGACGGGCTCGGTGTAGATCCGCTTGAGGTGTTTCGCGAGCACCGGCGCGCCGCCGGAGCCCGTCCCGCCGCCGAGGCCGGCGACGACGAGGAAGGCGTCGACCTCGTGGACCGGGATCGAGTCGATGGCGCCCTGGACCTCGTCGATGTCCTCCTCGGCGATCTCCGCGCCCAGCTCGTTGTCCGCGCCGACGCCGTGACCCTTCACGCGCGACTGGCCGATGAGGACGCGCTGGTCCTCGGCGATGTGTTCGAGCCCCATGAGGTCCGCCTTCGCCGTGTTGACGGCCGCCGCGGCCCGAACGATCTCGGAGCCCGTCCGCTTGTCGTACTCCAAGAACTTGTCGACGACTTTGCCCCCCGCCTGTCCGAATCCGATCATTGCGAGTTTCATCGTGTGCTCCCTCCGCGTTTGAACTGAACAGAACGCGATCTCCTATAAAAGCCTTCGGTTGCGGTTACCAGCGTTGAGATTAGGACTGTTGACACGTTCGCGTCGCCGGCGATCCGAGCCTCAGTCATCGGATCCCGAGGTGTTCGCCGAGTGTGGTCAGTTCGGTCGGGTCGACGCCGAACGCCCCGACGTCGTTGTCGGCGGTCGTGTTGTCGAACTTCAGCGACCGGTACTGGTCCGCGCCCATCGGGAACCCGGGCACCGCGCCGAGGACGGAGAGGCCGATCTTCGCCAGCGGCATCGGCAGCGGGACGATGGTGACGCCCTTCTCCTCCGCCTCGTAGACGAGGTCCGTCACCTGCCGGAGCGTGAGCACCTCCGGCCCCCCTATCTCGTAGGTCTCGCCGGCGTGCTCGTCGTCGGTCACTGCGGCGGCGATCATCGGCACGAGGTCCTCGACGTGGATCGGCTGGAACCGCGTCTTCCCGCCGCCGGGGAGCGGGTACAGCGGGACGCCCGGCGCGAACATCCCCTTCAGCCGCTTGGTGAACGAGACGAACTCGCCGCCCTCGCCGAAGACGACGGAGGGACGGAAGATCGTCCAGTCGAGGCCGCTGTCGCGGACGATCTCCTCCGCCTCGCCCTTCGCGCGGATGTAGGCGGTGTCGCCGTCAGGGTCCGCGCCGAGCGCGCTCAGCTGGACGAAGCCGTCGACGCCGCCCGCCTCGGCCGCGCGGACGAGGTTCTCGGTCCCGCCGCGGTGGATCCGGTCGTGCATCCGGTTGCCGCCGTCCGGTTCGAACAGCGGCGAGAGCGCGACCAGGTTCACGACCGCGTCGTGCCCCTCGACGGCCGACTCGATGGAGTCGTAGTCGGTCACGTCGCCGGTGACGCCCGTCACGCCGTCCGGCGTCTCCTCGGGCGAGCGGGAGAGCGCGGTCACCGCGTGCCCGTCGTCGGCGAGCGCGCGACAGAGGTACGACCCGATGAATCCGGTCCCGCCGGCTACCAACACTTTCATGCGTGGTATCTCGCGTGGAAGGCCCGTAAACCTACCGCGGCGTCAGACATCGTACCGTTGACCGGCGTCGCCCCCGGCCGCTCGGGATCACTCCTCTTCGGGAACCGGGACCGTTAACACCGGCACGGGGACCGTCCGGAGGGTGCGCTCGGCGACGCTCCCCAGCAGGTACCGCCCCACGCCGGTCCGGCCGTGGGTCCCCATCGCGACGAGGTCGACGCCGGGGTCGTCGGCGTACGCCCGGATCCCGCGCGCGGCCGAGGAGGCGACCTCGACGGCGCCGACCGCCTCTAACCCGGCGTCCTCAACGCGCTCGACGCCCTCGGCGACCGCGTCGTCGGCGTACTCCGAGAGCACGTCCACCTCGACGTGGTCGCCGATACCGATCCCGCCGGTGTCGACGACCGAGAGGACGTGGACCGTCGCCCCCGCCCGTTCGGCGATCGGGATCGCGCGGTCGAGCGCGGCGGTCGCGGCCGGGCTCCCGTCGGTCGGCACCAACACGTCCTCGTACGGGTACGGGACGGCCTCGTCGCCCGGACGGAGCGCCAACACCGGCACCAGCGACTGCCGGACGACGCGCTCGGTCGTGCTGCCGACGAGGTGTTCGACCCCCTGCCGCCCCCGCGTCGACATCGAGACGAGGTCGGCGCCGACCTCTTCGGCGTACGCGGCGACCGTCTCGGGGACGCCCCCCTGCCGGACGGCCGTCTCCGCCTCCACGCCGCGGTCCGCGGCGCGGGCGGCCGCCTCATCGACGATCGACTCGCCCTCCTGTTCCAGCACGTCGACTACGTCGCCGCCGATTCGGGTCACGCTGTCGCGGGTCGTGTCCGCGACGTGGAGGAGGTGGACCGTCGCGCCGTGGTCGGCGGCGATCGCCAGGGTGTGCTCGAAGGCCGCCGCGGCCGCGTCGCTGCCGTCGGTGGGGACGCAGATCCGGTCGTACATACGCCCCCGGTCGCGCCCGCGGGTGAAAAACGCTCGTGTGGTTGCCGCGCTGCGGGACCGTCCGGTCCCGGTGGCGGGAGGGAGGCGCTCGTCCCGCTACGCCGCGTCGCCGGGCGACTCCGCGTCGGCGTCCGATCCGTCACCGGCGTCGCCCGACTCGTCCGGGCCGTCGCGCCGCGTGACGCGCACCGTGGAGATGCGCGCGCCGTCGACCGCGGTGACCTCGAAGGCGTACGCCTCGGTCTGTGCGACGTCGCCGACCTCCGGCGAGCGCCCGATGCGGTCGAGGACGAACCCGCCGAGCGTCTCGTAGCCGTCGCCGCTGAGGTCGGTGCCGAGCGCGTCGTTGACGTCGACGAGCGCGACCGACCCGTCGGCCTCGTGGGTCCGGTCGCCGGTCCGACGGATGGTGTGGCGGCCGTCGGCGACGTCGAACTCGTCGCGGAGGTCGCCGACGAGCGCCTCGGCGACGTCCTCGACGGTCGCGATCCCCTCGAAGGCGCCCCACTCGTCGATCACCGCCGCCATCTGCCGGCGCTCGTCGCGGAACTGGACGAGGAGGTCGCCGGCGCTCGTCGTCTCCGGGACGACGAGGATCTCCCGCGCCAGGTCGCTCGCGGTCGCGCCGTCGTCGCCCGCCTCGGTCGCGCGCAGCACGTCCTTCACGTCCACGAAGCCGACGACGCGGTCGGCGTCGTCGTTCTCGACGACCGGGTACCGGGTGTGACCCGCGTCGAGGACCGTCTCGCGGACCGCCGAAAGGGACGCGTCCGCGGGCAGCGAGACCACGTCCGGGCGAGGGACCATCAGCTCGCGGGCCGCGGTGTCGTCGAGCTCGAAGACGCCCTCGATCATCGCGACCTCGGACTCGTCGACGTGGCCGGCCTCGCCTGCCCGCGCCAGCACGCGCCGGATCTCCCGCTCTTCGAGCGTCTCGTCGCTCTCCGAGGCGGGCGGCACGCCGATCAGGCTCGTGAACGCGTTCGCGGTGCCGTTGAACACCGCGATACCGGGCGAGAAGATCAGATAGGAGAGCTTCATCGGCGGCGCCAGGAGCAGCGAGATGCGCTCCGCCTGCGCGATGGCGATCGTCTTCGGCGCCAGCTCGCCGAAGACGACGTGGAGGAAGGTGATGACGGAGAACCCGATCGCGAACGCGACGAGGTGGACCAGCCCGTCCGGCAGGACCGGACCGAGGGCGGGCTCGATGAGCGCCGCGACCGCGGGCTCGCCGATCCACCCGAGCCCGAGCGACGCGAGCGTGATCCCGAGCTGCGTCGCCGCGAGGTAGTCGTCGAGGTTGGTCATCACCTCCTGAAGCGTCTCCGCGCCCGCCTTCCCCTCCTCGACCAGCTGCTCGACCGAGGTGGCCCGGATCCTGACGAACGCGAACTCGGAGGCGACGAAGAAGCCGTTCAGGGCGACCAACGCGAGGGCGGCCGCTACCCGCGAGAGCGAGACGGCGACCGCTACCATCCGTCTCCTCCGGGCGCGCGTGGTGCTGACGAGTCGACGACCATACCGGCCGTTCGAGGAGGGGTCACTAAAAAGGGCCGTCGGGCGGAGCCGCGCTCGGATCACGGGGGCCGGCCGCCCGGACCGGACCCGGGTCGTTTATTCGTCGCCGCGGCGGAACGCGACCATGCTGATCACGCTGGAGGGGCTCGACGGCAGCGGCAAGACGACGGTCTGGGAGGCGCTCCAAGACGTGTACCCCGACGCGACGTTCACCCGCGAGCCCACCGACAGCTGGTACGGAGAGGCGGTGGGGCGCTCGATGGGTGACCCGGACGCCGACCCGCTCGCGGAGCTGTTCTTATACACCGCCGACCACGCGAACCACCTCTCGGAGACGGTGCGGCCGGCGCTCGCCCACGGCGACCTGGTTATCTCCGACCGCTACTCGGACTCGCGGTTCGCCTACCAGGGGGCGACGCTCGCGCGCGCCGACGCCGGGATCGAGCGCCCGCTGGAGTACGTCCGCGGGATCCACGCCGCCTTCTCGCGCCCGCCGGACGCGACGATCTACCTCGATCTGGACCCGAAGACCGCGGCCGAACGCGCCGGGCGCACGGACAAGTTCGAGCGCGACGGCTACCTCGCGGCCGTGCGCGACAACTACGAGCGCCTGATAGACGCCGACCCCGGCCGGTTCCACCGCGTCGACGCGACGCGCGCGCCCGAGGACGTGGTCGCGCGGGTCGAGGAGATAGTCGCCGATTTGGTCGACCGCTGACGCCGTCTCGTTCGAGGGTTTCAGGGGGTATCCGGAGTTCTCAGCGCGTGTCCGAGAGCTCTCAGCGCGTGTCCGAGAGCTCTCAGCGCGTGTCCGAGAGCTCTCAGCGCGTGTCCGGCAGCTCGTACTCGTCCGGCGACGGGACGTAGAGGTAATCAATTGCGACGCCGAGCGCCAGCGGGAGCGCGACGAGCAGCGCCAGCAGGATCGTCGAGCTCCCGACGTCGATCCCGGTCCCGACGCCGAGCGCGCCCGTGAAGACGATCGTCGAGACGAGCAACAGCAGGGGCGTCAACACGAGCGTGTACACGACCGACCCCCACGACGTCGAGAGCTGGATCCGGAAGAACCGGGTCGCGACCCCGGCGAGGAACGTGTGGAACGCGACCAGCGCGAGGAGGCTGCCGAACCCGAACAGCGCGAGCATGGTCGCCGTACGGACCGCCGACACTTCCCCCTATCGGCCGCAGCCCGGACCGACTTCTCCCGGACCCGACCGCCGCTCGGGCGGGCCGGCCGTCCCTCAGACCGGCCCGCCGCCGCCCTGCTGGCGCGCGGCCGAGAGCAGGTCCGAGACGGGGGGCGTGTACTCGTAGCCGGGGATGACGCCCTGAACGTACGTCCCCTCGACGAAGTCGATCAGCGCGCCCGCGTCGTCGACGCCGCGCCGCTCGTTGATGTCCGCGAACTCGTAGGTCACCGCTATCTCGTCGCCCCCGCGCTCGACGGCGGGGTCGAACTCCCTGTCCTTCCGCGTGACGCCGCCCACGTCGACCGCGCGGCGCTCGAACGTGTCGGCCCAGCCGTCCTCGACCACGTCGGCGACCTCGTCGGCGGTGACCGCCGAAAGCGTCGGCACGCGGACGGTGACCGTGAATCTGATTCGCCCCTCATCCGCCCGCTCGGCGCGGACGCGCCCGTCGAAGGCGGTCGTCGTCGAGACCCAGCCGTCGCCGTCGCGCTCGAAGGAGCCGTGGTCAGCGAACGCCCGCCGGATCCGGTCGGGGAGGTCGTCGGCCGGGGCGGACCCGTTTCCCGCGCCGTCGACGGGCTCGGCGTCGTCGACGGGCTCGGCGTCGTCGTCCTCTGTTTCGCTCATACCGATCGGAGGCGACGCGCCCTGAAAAGCCGCTCGCGTCGCCCGGGCGAGTCCCGTCCCGGCGTCGCCGCGAACTCCGCCGACCCCGTCACCGATACTGGCACTCCGGGCCGGTACGTCGGGCCCTTTTGTGCGTCGACCGACGAGGCAGGGTATGGCAGACACCTTTCGGTCCACCGAGGGACTGATCGACGCGCTCGCGGACGCCGAGTTCGACCGGCCGCCGGCGCTCGTCAGCAACGCGCACATCACCGGCCTCGGCGTCGCTCGCGCGCTCGACGCCCACGGCGTGCCCGTGATCGCGCTCGACCGAGCGGGAGGCGACGCGGGCGCCGACGCCGGAACGGTCACCCACGACGGGCTCGCGCCGCCCTCGGACGCGGTCGACTTCGCGGGGGCGGTGACGTACCCGCTCGACGACCTCGACGGGTTCCGCGAGGACGTGGAGGCGGTCGTCGACGCCGCGGGAACCGAGGCGGTCGCGTTCGGCTGTATGGACGAGTGGGCGCTGTCGTACGCCGAGGCCGACCCCGACGGCGTCCGGCTCCCGTTCGCCGGGAGCGAGACGCTCGACGCGGTGTTGAACAAGTCGGCGCTGTACGCGACCTGCGAGGCGCTCGGCGTCCCCTACCCGGAGACGTACCGGTTGGCGGAGACCGCGGCCGCGGCGACGCGCGAGCCGGACGCGACGGTCGACGAGGCCGCCGACGCGCTCGGCTTCCCGCTGGTGGTGAAACCGGAGCTGAAGCGGGACTTCGAGGAGGCGTTCGGTACCAACGTGATCGAGGTCGCGGACCGCGAGGAGTTCGCGGACGTCGTCGCGGCCGCGAGCGAGGAGGGGATCGCGGTGATGGCCCAGAAGCGCGTCGACATCGCGACCGGAAGGGACCACTCGCTGGCCTCCTACGTCCCCCCGTCCGGACGCGACGACGCGCTCGCAGTCGTCGGCAACGCCGCGGTGCGGTACCCGCGCAACTTCGGCACCTCCTGTCTCGTCGAGACCGCGGACGAACCCGCGATCGAGGAGCGCGCGCTCGCCGTCCTCGACGACGCGGGCTACCACGGGATCAGCGAGTCGGAGTTCGTCTACGACGAGGCGCGCGACGAGTTCCTGCTGCTCGACGTCAACACCCGGCCGTGGAAGTGGATCTCGATGCCGGTCGCCGCGGGCGCGAACCTCCCGATGGCCGCCTACGCCGCGGTCACCGACGCGAGCTACGAGTCCGACGGCGTCGAGCCGACGCGGTGGGTGTACCTCCGCGACTACCTCTCGCTGCTCGCGGGCGACGACGCGTTCTGGGACCAGCTGTCGGCCGCCGACTGGCGCCGGCTCGTCTCAGGCGCCTTCGAGCGCGAGGGCGACCTGACGACCGGCGTCTACCGTCCCTCAGACCCGAGCCCGGCCGCGAAGCTGTTCGAGACCGAGTTCGTCGACCGCGAGTACTACTGCTCCTGCTAGGTCGGCGTCGTTCCGGACGCGGCCGTCGATCACGCCCGGTCGTCGTTCGGACCGTCGACCGCGTCGTCGCCGACGGGGACCTCCCAGAGGAGGATGGCCGCCGCCCCGACGACGAGGACGGCGCCGCCGACGCCCAGCGCGAACGTCGGGGAGACGGCGTCGGAGAGGAGGCCGCTGCCGAGTTGGAACGGCACGACGGCGAGCCCGCTGACCATCGCCATCGCGCTCAGGACGGTCGCGCGACCGAGGCTCTCCACCCGGTCGTTGACGTACTGTCCGGCGAACGACCGCGTGACGTCCGACACCCCCCGAATCAGGAGGAACGTCGGGAGCGCGAGCACCGGGACGAAGTACATCCCGATCAGCGCGCCGCCGACGGCGAACGGAAGGACGAGGAACCACGCTCGCAGCCCGATGCGCTCCCGAATCGCTCCCGTGTAGTAGGTGAGCACCGCGCCGACGAGACTGTACGCCGCGTAGAACCAGCCCAGCAGGGATTCGACCCGCAACTGCGAGACGCCGAGGTCGAGAACGACGGTCTCGAAGATCGGCTGGAGAAAGACGAACACGAGGTACGTGACCGCGGCGTACAGGACGTAGTAGTACAACAGCAGCGACCGGAGCCGACGGCGCGAGAGGACCTCTCTCACGATGCTGACCGTCCGGCGGAGGCTCAGGTCCTCCGAGTCGGTGCGCTTGTACGCCTCGGGCTCGTCGAGCGTGAGCAGCACCGCGACGCCGAGGCCTGTCACGCCCGCCGCGACGAACCACGGGTACGAGAGGTCGATACTACCGAGGTATCCGCCGAGGATCGCCGCGACGGCGCCGACGGCCAGCGCCGCCGACTCGCCGCGACCCCGAACGCCGGCGAACTCGTCCTCGGAGAGGTCGTCGGTGAGCGTGTCGTAGAGCCACGCGTCCTCGCTTCCGGAGCGGAAGTTGTACCCCAGCGACCAGCAGACGTAGAGGACGGCCAGCTGGAGGAACGAACTCGACAGACCGATACCGAGGAGCGTCAGGGAAATGAGCGCGGTCCCGATGAGGAGGCTGTTTCGACGCCCGACGCGGTCGCCCACGTAGCCGGTCGGGATCTCGCCGAACAGCGTCGTCAGGTTGTACAGCGCCTCCAGAACGGCGATCTGCGTGAAGGAGAGATCCTGCGCCAGAAAGAAGAGGTACATGATCGGCCGGTAGAACTCGACCGCCTTCGTCGCCTTGTAGGCGTAGTACTTCAGGATCGGTCCGGAGAGCGACTCCCGAAGGCCACCGCCCGTGCTACCGGCCATGCGTGTGGCGAGAGACGGGAGGCCGACTGGTGTATCCTGTTATTACGGACGACCCCACTCGGCGCATACACCGGCGAATTTGGCCGGTATCTCTCGCTCGACCGGTCGCTTCGCGGGGCGGTCGAGCGGTCGCGGGCGACCGCGGAACACAACGGTTAGTGCGCCCGCCGCCGCAGGGCGCGTATGGGCTTCTTCGAGACGCTCGCGGACCGGATCGACGCGGCCGACAGCGTCGTCTCGGTCGGGCTCGACCCCGACCCCAGCCGACTCCCCGAGCACGTGGGCGACGCCGACCTGCCCCGGTGGGCGTTCAACCGACGGATCATCGACGCGACCCACGAGCACGCCGCCTGCTACAAGCCGAACGCTGCCTTCTACGAGGACCCCGACGGCTGGCGCGCGCTCCGCGAGACCGCCGCCTACGCCGAGGGGAAGGGCGTCCCCGTCCTGCTCGACGCGAAGCGCGGCGACATCGGAAACACGGCGCGGCGGTACGCCGAGGTCCTCGACTGGGTCGACGCGATCACGGTGAACCCGTACCTCGGGCGCGACGCGCTCCAGCCGTTCCTCGACCGCGCCGACAAGGGCGTGTTCGCGCTCTGTCGCACCTCGAACCCGGGCGGCGCCGACCTCCAGGACCTCGAACTCGCCTCGGGCGAACCGCTCTACGAGCGCGTCGCGGCGCTCGCGGACGTGTGGAACGCGAACGACAACGTCGGGCTCGTCGTCGGCGCCACGACGCCCGAGGAGCTGGAGGCGGTCCGCGAGATCGTCCCCGAGATCCCCTTCCTCGTGCCCGGCGTCGGCGCGCAGGGCGGCGACGCCGAGGCCGCGGTCGAACACGGGCTCGCCGGTCGCCCCGACCTCCCGGTCGACGTCGGCCTCGTGAACTCCTCGCGGGGGATCATCTTCGCCGGCGAGGAGTCGAGCCGGCCCGGCGACGAGGCGACGTACTTCGGCGCCGCGGGCGACGCGGCGAAGCGGCTTAAAAAGCGGCTGAATCGGCACCGGTAGGCCCACACACCCCTCGGCGCCCGCGCTTACCCGCGGCCGGCGGCACAGCCGCTACAGGCGCGGGCCGCCTCGTTCCAGTGGTCGTCGCAGACGGCGCGCCCGCAGCGGTCGCAGGTGCGGGTCGCGATCGCCGCCTCGCAGACCTGACAGAGTCCGGTGAGGCTCACGCCGGCGGTAGGGTCGCACGCCTTATGAGGATCGGGGGCGAGCCCCGGATATGCGCCAGTTCGTCGTCGTCGGCCGCGACGTGCCCACCGACCCCGACGCGATCTCGCTGTCGGACGTCCCCGGGGCCGGGCGGCTCGACCTGCTTTGCCGGTGCGTGAGCGCGGGCGTCTTCCTCTCGCACGGCATCCGCGAGTCGGTCCGGGTCCACCTCGTCGTCGCCGACGAGTTCACGGTCACCTTCGACTCCGACACGCTCCGGCACCTTCACCCCGACGAGCGCAACGTCGCCGCGCGGGTCCGCGACGCACTCGACGCGAAAGCCGACGCGATCGGCCACATGCCCGCGGACGTTTCGCCCGGGGTCGAGCTCCGTCGGATGGGCCTCGACGCGACGCTCGACCGACTCGTCAGCGAGGACGGTCGCGGCCCCGACGGGACGCTCGTCCAGCTCCACGAGGAGGGCGACCCGCTCGTCGACGCGGAGCCGCCCGAGAACCCAGTGTTCGTGCTCTCGGATCACCACGACTTCGCCGAATCGGAGGCCGATGCGATCGCCGACCGGGCCGAGCGACGACTGCGCGTCGGTCCCGAACTGCTCCACGCGGACCACACCGTCACCGTCGTCCACAACTGGCTCGACACGGATGGCTACGCCGAGTACTGACCCTCCGGCGATGCCGACCGACCCCTCCGACCGCGAGACGACGACCGCACCCGACACGGACCCCCGATTCGAGGTCCCCCTGCGCGGAATCGACGTCGATCCCGAGACGCGCTGCGCCCACTGGGACGACCCGGTCGACGTGGTCGCGCTCCGGTTCGGCTGCTGTGAGGCGTTCTACCCCTGCGACGCCTGCCACGACGCGGCGACCGACCACGAGGCGGTCCCGTGGCCCCGAGACCGCTTCGACGAGCCGGCGGTGCTGTGCGGCGCCTGCCGCACGACGCTCACCGGCCGCGCCTACCTCGAGGCCGACGACGCCTGCCCCGCGTGCGGCGCCGCGTTCAACCCCGGCTGCCGGAAGCACCGCGAACGGTACTTCGAGATGGAGGGGACAGTCGACGGAGATGGCGACGGCGATTTATAAGTGATGACGCGCCAGCGGTGGCGCGTGCCCGTGAGCGGCCGCCATCGGCGGCCGCGAACGGCACCGTGCGAGGGAGTCAGTCGCCGGAGCGAAGCGACGGCGACTGACGAGGCTGGGGAGGCGTGAGGTGCGGTTGCGGTGCGGGGCGGGACTCGAAGGGGCGGTCGCGAGGACGAAGACGCGCGACGTACGGACCGCAGGGAGCGAGTGAAACGAGCGACTGAGGACCGCAACGAGCGCATCGAGTCCTCGCGACTGGGGCTTCGTGGTACCCGCGTCTGGCGTCGATGAACTGGATATTCTATCGACACCTCGCCCGTCCGGTACGTCTTGATCGCCCCCCTTTCGGAAGGATTAAAAGAACGAGCGGCCTTCTGTCGAGTGCGGGCCGGTGGGGTAGCTTGGTATCCTTCGGCCTTCGGGTGGCCGTAACCACGATTCAAATTCGTGCCGGCCCACTTCCCGCATATACTTTTTCCACCCTTTACTGATAGGTATCCGTGGCCTTGTGCCGTGTCTTCGAGCGTCACCACGACACGCGGCGACCGAGGACGAACACCACGAGCGCGACCAGAAGGGCGCCGAGGAACGACTCCAAGCCCGCGAGGAACCGAGACAGCGTTCCGACGGGCTGGATGTCGCCGTACCCGAGAGTGGTGAACGTGACGATGCTGAAGTAGAGGTTTTTCACCATGATGTCCATGCCCTCGGGCGTCGCGAGCTGCGAGAGGCTGTCGAGTCCCTCGGTGGTCAGCCCCGCCGCGTCTCCCGACGTCCCCTCCGTGAGCGTCGCGTACATGAAGCTCCATCCGACGACCACGACCACCGAAGCGTAGATGACTCGCCACAGTCGTTCTCCGTAGCCGCAGGACTGGTGCAGCAGATAGTTCCCGAGCCACTTACCCGCCGAGACGAACCGCACACCGAGGTCCTGATCCGGGTCTCGAACGAACTGGTAGTTTTTCGCCCGCCTGTACTTCATCTCCTGAACGAAGAACTGCGCGGCCACGTGTCGGTCGCCGACCTGATCCGCGCCGTTTTTGGCCTTCAGGTAGGTGTTTTCGAGGTCGGCGGCCGTCGTCGTCTCGCGGAACTCCTCGTCGCCGGTCATCTCGTACAGCGTCTCGCTGCTCGGCATCTCCGAGGCATTTTCGGCGTCGGCGATCTCTTCGATGACTGCCCTGTCCAGTCCGGTCTGTTCTCGGAGCATCTCGACGTGATCGACCTCGTCGAAGAGTTCCCCGTCCAGCTCGTCGTCGGCCTCGTCCAGTTCGTCTTCGACGGCGAGCGCGTCGATGAGGTCCTGTCTTCCGGGGTTCACGAACTCCGCGTCGTCAACCGTGGTGTGTAGTTGCCAGTTGGCCTCCGCGAGTTCCTGTTTGTAGTTCCCGAAGTCGAACCCGTCGAAGCTGGTGTTCGCGAACCGGAAGTGCTCGAAGAGGTCCACGTCGCTCGCCTCTCCGAGGCCATCGGAGAGTTCGACCGCGCCGAGCTCCGCGTTCGCGAGGTCGTAGGCGATGTCGCCGTCGTCCGGGAGCGCGATCGCCCCGTCGGCGATCGCGCAGTTCCGCATGTCGACGACCGACTCGTCGCCGGTCCGCGTTCCCAGACATGTGAGATCGGCGAACGTCGACCCGAAGAACGCGGCCCCCGACTCGAAGTACACGCCGTCGAAGTTCGCCACGCCGCCGACCGTGATCATCTCGAAGGAGGCCGGCCCCTCGACGACCGTCTGCGCGAACGACGCGTCTTCGGCGAACTCCGCGTCGTCGAACGCACACGCGTCCCGCAGTTCGCACATCTGGAAGAGCGCGTCTCGCCCGAACGTCGCGTTGCTGAACGTCGTCGGACCCCCGACCGACGTGTCGACGACGTTAACGTCGTCCTCGAAGCGGGCGACGTCGCCGTCGAACTCGCCCTCGACGGTCATCGAGAGTGACAGCTGCCCCTCAAAGCGGCTCGACGAGATGTCCAACCCGCCCTCGATCGTTCCCTCGAAGAACATGACCGTCCCGCCGAACGTGACGGAGGAGAGGTCGCAGTCGTCACCCACGTCGAGGTGGACGAAGTCGGCCTGTTCGCCCACGGACGCGGAACTGGCCTCGAGCGCGCCGCCGACCTCGGCCTCCCGCAGCGTCAGCAACTCCTCGAACGTGCCGAGCGAGAGCTCCAGATCGCCGTCGATTTCGGCCCCCTGGAACGTCGTCACATCCCCGAAAGAGACCCCACTGAACGCACAGTCTCCGGTGACGCGCGTCCGCTGGAACGAGAACCGCTTCGCGACCGAGGCCGCGTCGAAGTCGACGCCCCCCGCGGTCAGGTCCTGACAGAGTACGTCCTGCCGGACCTCGGCGCTCGAAACCGACAGCGTTCCACCGACCCGTGCGTCCGATGCGTGGATCGTCTTCTCGACGGTCAGCTTCGACGCGGCGACGTCGCCGTCGACATCGGCGTCCGACAGTCTGAGATTCCTGACCCGACCGCCCCGTATTTTGACGTCGTCTTCGGCCTCGATCGCTCCCATCTTGAGGGAGCGATCACAGACCACGTGTCCGAGGTCAAGTGTCCCCGCGGCATGTGCGTGCTCGAACGACGCCGAGTCGAAGACCGTCCGAGAGAACTCCGCGTGGGCGCCGAACCGCGCTCCCTCGAAGTCCCCGCGATCTGTGAACGTCGCCCCGGTGAACAGTGCCTCTTCGCGGATGGTCGCGTCGTCGAAGGAGACGCCGTCGAGGAACTCCGACTTCCCGAACCACGCGTGTTCCATGGTCGTCCCTTCGAACGACGCCCACGTCTTGAACGTCACCACGTTACAGTTCATCCCGCCGGCGACCCTCCCCCCGTCGAACCAGAGCGGTTGCCCGAACTCCGCCCGCCGGCAGTTGATCGACCCCTCGACGGTGGCGTACCTGAGATCGATCGGGTAGTTGTCTGGCCCGTCTACGATGTCGAACGAGAGGTTCAGATCGCCGAATCGAGCGCCGACGAACTCGTTGGATTCCCGCCCCGACCGTTGAATCGCTTCGAGGAACTCGTCCCGAACGGCCTCGTCGTCGGTATCTTCGACCGGCGCGTGGAACAGACAGTACTCGCCGCCTTCCCGCGGGCTCCGGTGACAGGTCCAGACGTCGTCGTCCTGCTCCCGCGCGTGTTCTCCGAGGTCGCGTCCGTACGAACAGCGGTCGTCCGGGCGAGCGGCGGGGTCGACACGCGCGTCTTCGTCCCAGCCCGTCTCGATCGCACCGACCTCGCCGTCCGTCGCCGGGCCGGAAGCCTCGCGGCCGTCTCCCCCGTCGATATCGAGCGCGGTCTGAACGGTCTCGCGCATCTCCGCGAGGTCGTCGCCGTCGACGCCCGAGACGGCGTCGGGATCGATCGAGTCCGTCAACGTGAGGAACTCCCGAAGCATGTCGTCGTCGAACGTGGCCAGCGTCTCCGCCCCGGCCGTCTCCATCACCGCCGCCAGCTCCCGGAGCTTCTCGCCCGCTTCGTCGGCCACCTCGTCGCCTGCCGACGGCTCCGAGTCCGTCGCGCTGGCTCCTTCGGCGTCCTCGGCGACCGCCTCTATCGCTCCGTGGACGGCGCCCACGCTGCTCGTGTCGACGTCCTCGTCGAAGGTACTCGCGAGCACGTCGCCGATCTCGTCGGGGTACGCGTCGGCCAAGCCGTGGAGCGCCTTCTTTGCGTCCGCCCGCGTCTCCTCGCGAGCGTCGGCGAGCAGGTCGACGAGTTCGAACTGCGCCGGCAGCACCACGTCGGGGTACTCGGCCACGAGCGCACGACACGCGCCGACTGCGTGGGCACGGACCTCGTCGTTACTGTCGGCGAGCGCATCAGCGAGCACTCCGCTCGTTTCGGCCACGGCCCCTGGAGTGGCTTCGGACACGGACGCCAGCGCTTCGCTCGCGAGTTCGCGCACGTCCGGGTCCGGATCGTCGAGCCGGTCCGCAAGCGGCTCGACGGCCTCGACCACCAAGTCCGGTTGCTGGTTGGCGATCCGGTTCAGACACAGCGCGGCGTGGTACCTAACCACGTTGTCCTCGTCGTCCAGCCGGGAACAAAGCGATTCGCCGCGGGTCGCGACTTCCTCGGGGTACCTCAGTGCGAGGCGGGTGAGCGCCAGCGTCGCTTCGTTCCGCTCGGTCGAATTCTCTGCGTCAATCCCGGCGGCGGCGTCTTCGACCGCTCTCACGGCTGCGTCTCCAATGTCGTCTGCGGCGTCGGGGCCGAAGTTGTCGAGGGCGGTCCCGCACTTCTCGCGGACGTCGCTGTCGCCGTCGGTGAGTCCGCTGACGAGGGGTTCGATCGCGTCTCGACACTCCTCCGAGCGGTCTTCTACGAGCCGGCTGAGCGCAAGCGCGCTGTTGTGTCTGATCACGCTCTGATCGTCGGTTTCGAGCCGTTCGATCAGTGCCGGAAGGGCGTCCAGAACCGCGTCCGCTCGCGTCTTTGCCACCCGGCTCAGGACCGTCACCGCGTCGTTTCGAACCGTTGCGTCGTCGTCGTCGAGAAGCGCCACCACCTCCGGAACGTGTTCGACGACCGCGTCCTGATCGCTCACGGCCGTCTCCGCCCACTCCGAGAGCGGTGCGTCATCGCGCATGTGCCTCCCGTTCAGGGCGAGAAATATAAGCGTGGGTGAGAGCCGGCGATCGGCCGAAGGAATCCATTCGAGCGATCGACCAAAACCACCCCGATCGAGCGATCGGCCGAGGCCGTTCGAACCCTGGGCTCGGGGAGGCCGTCTCGTAAGATCGTCCGCCTGTCGTTTCGACCCCGAACTGAGGCCATTTATTACGTTACGCTGCGAACTGAGACGAAATGGAGTCGGAAACAGTCGCGGGCGTCGACTGGGCGGGCGGCGCGTGGCTCGCGGTCGTGTTCGACGACGAACCGGAGCCCCGCCTCGAACCCGACCTCGAAACGCTGTGGAACGACGGCGTCGACCGGATGCTGGTCGACGTGCCGATCGGCCTCCCCGACGACCCGGAGACGCTGGCGAAGCGCGAGGCGGTCGACTCGGCCGCGCGATCGGCCGTCGAGCGTCCGAGCAGCGTCTTTCCCGTCCCGTCGCGGGCCGCGTGCCGGGCGGCGGTAGCAGGCGCGGACTACGAGACGGTCAACGAGCGGAACAGAGCAGATCTCGACAAGGGGCTCAGCCGGCAGTCGTACCACATCGCGCCGGCGGTCGGCGAGGTTGACGCGTTCCTCCGCGAGGACGAGGCGGCGCGCGACCGGGTGCTGGAGGCGCACCCAGAGGTGTGCTTCCGCGGTCTCACCGGGCGACCCCTAGAACACTCGAAGACGACGGCACCGGGCGTCGGCGAGCGGCTAGACGCGCTTGACGGCCACTTCGACGACCCGGAGGAGGCGTTAGGCCGGGTCTGCCGAGAACTCGCGGAGGCGCCGGCCGACGTCGCGGACGCCGCGGACCCGACCGTCGACGACGCGGTCGACGCGCTCGGGCTGGCAGTCGTCGCATCCCGCCCGGCAGACGAACTCCGAGTCCTGCCGGTGGATGCCAACTACCGCGACAGCGAGGGGATCCCGATGCGGATGGCGTACTGGAGCGCGGAGCCGCTGGCGTGAGGCGCGGCCGGGATCGGAGCCCGCCGACGTCCCCCGGGGCAGCGAGCGCGATCCGATGCCGACGTTGGTAAGGTTCAAGGCCCTCTGTCACCCGCTACGACACGAATGAAACTCTTCTCCTCGCGGGCGGACCGCCGGCGGGGGATCGCGGCCGCGGTCGGCGTCGCGGTCCTCGCGGTCGGGTTCTACGTCCTCGTGAGCCGCTACGCGGGCTTTGTCACCGACGCCGAGGCCCTCCGGACGTGGCTCGACCAGTTCGGTATCTTCGCCCCCATCGTGTTCATCGGGATCCAGGCCCTCCAGGTCGTCGTCGCCCCGATACCGGGACAGGTCGTCGCCCTCGTCGCGGGCTTCCTCTTCGGCCCGCTATGGGGGACGGTGTACAGCCTCACCGGCGTGCTCATCGGCAGCGCGGTGGCCTTCTCGCTGTCGAAGCGGTACGGTCGCTCCTTCGTCGAGAACGTCATCCACGAGGACGTGATCGAGCGGTTCGACGGGTTCGTGGACACCGTCGGCGTCCCCGGACTGTTCGCGTTCGTCATCATTCCCGGCCTCCCCGACGACGCCATCTGCTTCCTGAGCGGGCTCACCAAGTGGTCGCTGCCCACATTCATGGGCGTCATCGCCGTCGGCCGCCTCCCGGCGTACGTGCTGACGGTGTACGCGGGCGGCGAACTGGCGAGCGGGCGGTTCCTCTCCGCGATGGCGCTCGTCGCGCTCGTCGTGGCCGCGTCCGCGGTCGGCTACTACAAGCAGGAGGCGGTCCGCGACCTCGTCGAGCGCGTCGAGCCGCGGCTGCCGTTCTGAGCGACTCGAAACGAGCGCAACGGATCAGCTCCACGTCCACTGCGAGTCGAGGACGAAACGGTACAGCCCGCTGACGAGGATCGCGGGCACGTTCGCGACGAGCGCACCCATCCCGCCCCACTCGACGAGCGCGTAGAGCACGCCGATCTGGATCGGCCACGCGGTCCCGCGAACCAGGTTCGTCTTGAGCAGTCCGCCGAGGTACTCGGACAGGCCAGTGTTCTGACTCGCCCGAAACGTCCACGCGTTGTTGAGCACGTACGAGAGGACGATCGTGATCTCGATTGCGATGGTCGCGGCGAGGAGGTAGTTCAGTCCGGCGACGTTGTCGAACAGCCACAACAAGCCCATCTGTATCCCCGCGGTGAACGCGCCAACGATCACGAACCGACGCATTTGAACCGCGAGCGGTCCGCTCACGAGGTTGCGCAACAGGGCGCGGACCATTACGTATACCCGAGCGCTTCGAGGCGAGCTTCGAGGTCTTCGTCGACCTCCTCCTCGCCGCGCTCGGCCGCGGCCGCTTCGGCCGCGGCGCCGCGCTCGCGGAGCAGCTCCGCGTGGGCGTCGACGACCGGCGCGAGCCGGTCGATCACCGCCTGCGCCTCCTCGTCGGGGTCGACCGCGAGGTTCTCCCGTTGGGTCGGGTCCGCGGGGCGGTGGTACAGCTCCCGCTCGCCGGCGTCGACGTTCTCGATGAACGTCCAGTCGTCGTCCCGCGCGCTGACGAACAGGTCGCCGTCGGACAGTGACCGGGGGATCGGCTGCTGGGTCACCTCCTCGCCGCGGACGGTCACCGAGACGACGGGATCGTCGGGGACGTCCGGACCGTCGGCATCGGCCTCGTCGCTGGTTTCCGATCGGACGTCGCCACCGTCGCTAGTCGCGGACGGAGCGCCGTCGCCGCCCAGCGCCGGCACGAGCGACTCGCCGTGCCACTCGGGGGCGGGGTCGACGCCGAGGAGGTCGGCGACCGTGGGCGGAATGGCGTCGAGCCCGACGTGGCCGTCGACGCGGCCGCCGTCGAGCCCGGGGACGTCGGCCACGAGCGGGACGTGGATCAGCTCGTCGTACAGCTTCGGGTAGTGGGCGAGGTGGCCGTGCTCTTGGAACTCCTCGCCGTGGTCGCCAGCGAGCAGCACCGCGGTGTCGTCGGCGACGCCCGCGCCCTCCAGACTGTCGAGCAGGCGGCCGATGCTGGCGTCGACCTGCCGTACCGTCGCCTGATACAGGGTCCGGAGCTCGCGGAGGGTCCGCTCGCCCACTTCGAGTCCGAGGCTCGTCCGGGCGTGCGCGTGGAGCATCTGGTGGGTGCCGACGATGCCGTCCGACACCTCGCGGATGTACCGGGGCGCGGGGACGTACGGGGTGTGGGTGTCCATGTAGTGGACCCACAGGAAGAACGGCTCGTCCGTGTCGTCGACGAACCCGGTCGCGGCGTCCTCGACGTCGAACATGCGCGAGGCGTCGAGGAACGGGCGGTCGTCGCTCTCGCCGCGGAGCCTCGACCCGAGCCGGCGGATCGGGGAGGACGCGAGCTGGATCCACGCCTCGACCGTCGGGTGGGCGGCGAGGTACCGGCTGTAGCGGCTGGAGCCGACGCTCGTGACGAACGGCTCGAACTCGTCGAACCCGTCGGGGTACCCCCAGTGGTCGGTGAGGAAGCCGTTGGCGGCGTTGAACCCGCCGGTCGCGATCCCGGCGTCGGAGAGCACCTCCGCGAGCGTCACCGACTCGTCGACGCCGATGTCGCCCGACCGAGCGAACACGGGCTCCGACGCGAGGATCGACGGGAACGAAAAGGGCGTCCAGTTGCCCGTCGCGAACGCGCGGTCGAACACGGTCCCGCCGTTGGCGAGGCCGTCGATGACGGGCGAGCGCCGCTCGTCGTCGTACGGGGAGACGGCGTCCGCGCGCAGCGAGTCCACCGTGACGAGAACGACGTTCGAGACGGTCGCGTCGTCGTTCGACGCGTCCGCGTCCGCGGCTGAAGATGTCGACAAGTCGGATGTCATGGGGTACGGTGCGAACCCCCGGAGAACGCGGTCACTGCGGGCGAACGCCGGGATACGCGGATATACCAGAATCGGGGGGTGCTAGCCGCTTGAGGATTTCGATCCCCCACATCCCGGGCGAGTACCTATTTGTCGGTGCCGACGCACGGGATCCGTATGGAGAACGCACCCACCGGCCGGCAGGTCGACGAGGCGACGCTGCCGGGGCCGGTCCCCGACGACGAGATCCCGGAGTCGGTTCCGGGGCGGTCCCGCGTGATAGCGACGAACGGGGTGCCGCTCCACGTCGTCGAGGCCGGCCCCGAGGACGGGAAGCTCCTGGTCCTGCTCCACGGCTTCCCGGAGTTCTGGTACGGCTGGCACGAGGCGATCGCGCCGCTCGCGAACGCGGGCTACCGCGTCGTCGTCCCCGACCAGCGGGGCTACAATCTCTCCGCGAAGCCGTCGGCGGTGCGCGACTACCGGATCGACGAGCTCGCGCTCGACGTGGTCGGGCTGATCGACGCCTACGACCGCGAAACGGCCGCCGTCGCCGGCCACGACTGGGGCGCCGCGGTGGCGTGGTGGCTCGCGCTCGCCCACGAGGACCGCGTCTCGGAACTGGTCGCGGTCAACGTCCCGCACCCGACCGTCTTCGAGCGCGCGCTGCGCACCTCGTGGGACCAGCGGCTCAAGAGCTGGTACATGCTCGCGTTCCAGCTTCCCAAGCTCCCCGAAGCGGTCGCGAGCGCCGGGAACTGGCGGCTCGCGACGAACGCGCTGCGGGACACGAGCGCGCCCGGAACCTTCACCGACGAGGACCTGCGACGGTACCGCCGGGCGTGGGACCGCGACGGCGCGTTCGAGGCGATGGTGAACTGGTACCGCGCGATCGTCCGCGACCGTCCCGAACCGCCGACGACGGAGGTCTCGGTCCCGACGCTCGTGATCTGGGGCGGCAAAGACCGGTTCCTCGCGCGCCGGCTGGCCAACGAGAGCGTCGACCGCTGCGTCGACGGTCGGCTGCTCGCGATCGACGACGCGACCCACTGGGTCGTTCACGAACACCCGCACCGCGTCGCCGAGGCGATCGCGGACCACGCCGACCCGCTGCCGCCGGGCGCGCGGGAGTGAGGTCGGGGGGTCGAATACTGTCCCCGACGAGCCGCCACAAAGATTATATCTGCCCTCGTCCAAAGGACAGATATGAGCAAACACTTCGAAGACGCGCGGTACTACCTCGGTCGAGCGGCGGAACACGCCAAGGCGGGCGTAAAAGAGGAGCTAGAACCCGTCGAGGCCCGCGTGAAGGAGCTCGTCGGGCGCGAAGACGAGGAGCCCGAGCCCTCGCGGCTGGACAGGCTCCAGGCTGACCTGAAGGAACTGGAGGAGCGCGCAGAGGGCGAGGCGCGCGAGGCGGTCGCGTCCGCCCGGGAGCGCGTCGCCGAGTACCGCGGCAAGGACACCGCTGCGGAGTAGTCACGCCGCGAACGCCTTATCGGACCGGCGGTCCCGGTGCGGCGGCTTCGTCGCCGCCGATTCGCTTCTCGGCGGGGAGTACCGCGTACTCGATGCCGGCTTCCTCGAACAGCGACCGCGCCCGTTCGATGCCCTTCTGCGCGTCGACGTCGGTCGCGCGGTAGTGCCGGATCGGGTGGCGGATCCACGACGGCTCCCAGTGCGCGTACACGTCGGTCGTCGAGCGGTCCGTTCCGGAGTACAGCGCGAGGTGGAGCTGGTAGTCGCTCGCGAGCGCGCCCTCGGGGTACCGGACCCAGCTCGCGACGGTCGTCTCCGGCGGCGTCTCGTAGTCGCGGTACTTGAGCGAGGAGACGAGGTTGCGGACGAATCCGAGCCGGTGGAGCTGCGCCTCGACGATCGGGTACGGTTCGTGAAGCGTGAACGCGTACTGCTCGCGGGGCGTCTCGCGCTCGGCGTAGAGGCCGACGAGCGACAGCGGCGCGTGGAGGAGGCTCGCGACCTCCTGACGGAGGCGTTCGAGGAAGCGGAGTTCGTGGGTCACGGGGGCGATCCGGGCGGGTGCGGCATGAACTATTCGTCGGAAGGTAACTCTTAAGTCCGGAGGTCGGATACCTCGACACGAGCGGGTTGGTGGTCTAGCCAGGTTATGACGGCTCCTTCACACGGAGCAGGTCGGCGGTTCGAATCCGCCCCAACCCACTTCTGATTCCTCGCAACGACGAGCGATAGCGAGGAGTCCGTGGAATCGAAGTGGGTAGGCGGATTCGGGCCCAGAGAACGAGCGAAGCGAAGTCCTCGCGGTTCGAATCCGCCCCAACCCATCCGCTTTCCTGGCGGTCGTGAAAGAGCTACTGAGAGGTCGGGGATTCTCATCTGGATCCTCTCGACGGAACGCAGCGGCGATGTAGGAGAGGCAGCGATCGCCGTCAGACCTTAGCCCGCCGCGCCCCCGTAGCCTGCCATGGTCTCGCACGCCGGGTTCCACTCGCTTCACGAGGAGACGACCGCGTCGATTCCGGTCCGGGGCGATCTGCCCGCGTGGCTCCGGGGCAGTCTGATCCGGAACGGTCCCGGCGCGTTCTCGTTCCCGGACGGAAGCGACGTGGACCACTGGTTCGACGGCCTGGCGATGCTGTACCGCTTCACCTTCGATCCGGGGGACCGCGCAGACTCGGTTTCGGGTGGCGACGGCGACGCGGTCCACTACCGCAACCGCTTCCTCCGGAGCGACGCGTATGACGCGGCGACGAGCGGCGAGTTCGAGGGCGGGTTCGCTACCGGCGAGACGACCCTGCGCTCGCGGCTGGCGACGTTCCTCGCGGAGCCGTACGACAACGCGAACATCGTCACCGAGCGGATCGGCGACGAGTACGTGGCGCTGACCGAGTCGCCGCGGGGCGTCGAGGTCGACCCGAACACGCTCGCGACGGTCGGCCACGTCGACCGGGAAGGCGACGCGCCGAGCGGCCAGCTCTCCTGCGCTCACTTCAAGCGCGACCCGGCGACGGGCGCGCTCGTCACGGTCGACACCGAGTTCGGACGGACGAGCCGATACCACGTTACGGCGTGGACCCGAGACGGGGAGCGTCGCCACGTCGGCAGCGTCGACACCGACGAGCCGGCGTACATGCACAGCTTCGCGCTCACGCCCCGGTACGTCGTCCTAACGGAGTTCCCCCTCCGACTCGACCCGCGTCGGTTCCTGAAGCCGGGCCGGCAACCCCCGTTCATCGAACAGTTCGAGTGGGAGCCCGATCGCGGCACGCGGATCGTCGTGCTAGACCGGACGACGGGCGACGTGGTCGCCGAGCCGACGACCGACCCGTTCTTCGGGTTTCACCACGTCAACGCCTTCGAGCGGGACGGCGGGACCGAGGTGGTCTTCGATCTCGAAACGATCCCGGACGCGACCGCGATCGACTCGCTGTACCTGGAGAACGTCCGCGCCGGCGAGATGGGCACCATGGCGGGTCGGATCGAGCGGTTCACCGTCGACCTCGGATCCGCGACCGGTGCGGACAGAGACGGCGGCGGCGACGCGACGGTGGCCCGCGAATCCCTGTTCGACGGCGGCAGCGCGCTGCCGACCGCGTCGCCCGCACGGTGGTGTCACCCTCATCGCTACGTCTACGCGATGGGGATGGACACCCCGGTCACGGAGTGGGCGCGACGCGTCGTGAAGGTCGACGCCGAGACGGAGGCGGTCCGGACCTTCGACGACGGCGGCGACTACTTCGGCGAGCCTCTGTTCGTCCCGGCTCCCGACGGCGAGGCCGAGGACGACGGCGTCGTCGTGACCGTCGCGCTCGACGTGGACGCCGACCGGTCGCGGCTGCTCGTCCTCGACGGCGAGACGCTCGGGGAGCGCGCGCGGGCGACGCTGCCGCACGCGCTCCCCTTCGACTTCCACGGTCGGTACTTCCCGGAGCTCCGGGCGGCGTCGGCGGAGTAACCCGCGACGGCCGACAGGTCCTTGCGCCGCGGGGCCGTACCACGGGTTCACATGACCGCGGGCGACGACGACGCGCTCCCGTCGACCCCCGACGCCGACGCGGTCCGGTCGCTCTCGGCGGCGGACGGTCGCCCCGACGAGCCCGGAACAGTCGTCTGGCACCGGAACGACCTCCGGATCGCGGACAACCCGGCGCTCGCGGCGGCCGCGGCGGAGTCCGAGCGAGTCCTCCCGCTGTTCGTCTTCGACCCGAGCTTCTACGACGAGCGCGGCGCGGCCTGCGACGCGCGGATCGAGTTCCTCCACGACTGCCTGCGCGACCTCGACCGCCAGTACCGCGATGTCGACGGCGCGGGGCTGACGTACGCCCACGGCGACCCCCTCGACGTGCTGGGACGGTTCGTCGACGCCGGCTGGGAGGTCGTCGCGACCGCGACCCCGACCGGTCGGTACGGCCGGCGGCGGGACGAGCGCGCCCACGAGCGGCTCGGCGTCCGGTTCGTCGCGGGCGACGGACTCGTCCGCGACGCGGACCGCCCGCGCGAGAACTGGAGCGAGCGCGTCGAGTCGTGGCTCGCGGATGACCCGTTCGACTGGGACCCCCGATCGGTCGCGGTCGAGCGCGTCGAGACCGAAATCGACCCCGAGACGGTCGCCGACGCGTACGAAGTCGAGTCGTCGAAGACGCGCGTGCCAACGGGCGGACGCGGCCCGGCCCGCGAGCAACTCCGCGCGTTCACGGAGCGAATCGCCGACTACCCGGGGTCGATCTCCTCGCCGGTCGACGCCCGCGACGGGACGAGCGGCCTTTCCCCCTACCTGCGGTTCGGCTGCCTCTCGGTCCGCGAGGTCCACCGCCACGCCGACGAGCGCGCGCCGGACGGCCGCGGGAAGTCGATGTTCGTCTCCCGGCTGTTCTGGAACCGCCACTACGCGCAGAAGCTGCTCGACTGGCCGAGGTGGCTCGACCGCGCCGTCAACCCCGTCTACGAGGGGTTCAACCGCGACCGCCACGACCCGGACCTCGTCGCGGCGTGGAAGCGCGGCGAGACGGGGTTCCCGATGGTCGACGCGAGCATGCGCTGTCTGCGCGAAACGGGGTGGCTCAACTTCCGGATGCGGGCGCTGTGCGCGAGCCTCTACTTCCACGTCCTCCAGCAGCCGTGGCGGATCGGCGCCGACCACTTCTACCACCACCTGATCGACGGCGACGCCGCGATCAACTACACCCAGTGGCAGTCGCAGTGCGGACTGGTCGGCCGCCCCGGACTCCGATTGTACGATCCCCGCAAGCAGGTACGCGACCACGACCCTGACGGGGAGTTCATTACGCGGTGGGTCCCCGAACTCGATCCGCTGCCCGCCGCGCACCTCGACGCCCCAGAGAAGGCGCCGCTCGCGGTCCAGCGCGAGGTAGGCGTCGAGATCGGTGCGGACTACCCGTATCCCGTCGTCGACTACGAGGCGGCCCGGAGCGAGTTCCGCGAGCGCTACGGGGCGGCGTCCCCCGCCGCGGCCGACAAGCTCGGCGACGAGGAGGTCGCTCGGCGGGCGTCGCTGTCCGGCGGCCTCGGCGCCGCGCGGTCGATCGCGGCCGAGCACGGCGAACCGCCGGGTTCGAGCGCGAGCGACGCCGACGAGTCGCCCCAAACCGACCTCGACGAGTTCGGGTGACTCGCCGGCCGCGGATCCCGCTGCGTCGGGGCATCGCCTCCGCGTGGAAAGCTTCATACGTTCGTGTGCCGTATTGTGTGTTATGAACCAGAACGTCGGTGCGACGGACAAGCGCGTCAGGACCGCGGTCGGCGCCGTCGCCGGCCTCGCCTCGATAGCGACCCTCGCGAACGCCGCGCCGCTCCCGGCCCTCGCGGCGCCGGTCTTGGGCGTCGTCGCGATCGCCATGCTCGCGACCGCCGCGACCGGCACCTGCGGCCTGTACGCCCTGCTCGGCGTCGACACCTGTCCCGCGGACGCCGGCGGGCCGCGCTGAACCGCTCTCCGCAACCGGCGAATTGCCGGGATAAGACGCGTCAGAAGTCTATTTCTCTTCGCTCCGACCGTGCCCTCAAGTGCTCCGAGTGCGTACCGATCGCATGTTCGACAGCGACCCGGATCGACGGGGTATCAGAACGGACTGCGGTGACGGCTCGCCCGGGGTGAGCGTCGCGTGAGCGACGACCCGACCGCCCTCGTGATCGGCGGCGGCGCGACCGGGGCGGGGATCGCTCGGGACCTCGCACTCCGCGGGGTCGACGCGACGCTGGTCGACCGCGGCGGGCTCGGGAGCGGAACCTCCGGGCGCTCGCACGGACTCCTCCACAGCGGCGCTCGATACGCCGAGGCCGACGCCGAGGGTGCGCGCGAGTGTATCGAGGAGAACCGGACGCTCCGGGAGATCGCCGGGGGCTGCGTCCGCGAGACCGGGGGGCTCTTCGTCCGGCTCGCCGGCGACGACCCCGACTACTTCGAGGAGAAGCTCGCGGCCTGCGAGGGCATCGGAATCCCGACCGAGCGCCTCGACGGCGACGCAGCTCGCGAGGCCGCGCCGGGGCTCACGGACGAGGTCGAGGAGGCGTTCCGGGTCCCGGACGGCGTCGTCTACCCGTCGCGGCTGGTCGCCGCCAACGCCGCGGACGCCGAGCGTCACGGCGCGTCCGTCCGCCCGCACGCGCCCGTGGAGGACGTGACGGTCCGCGACGGCGAGGTCGCGTCGGTCCGAGTCGGCGGCGACGTCGACGAGACGCTCTCGCCCGAAGTCGTCGTGAACGCCACCGGCGCGTGGGCGGACTCGATCGCGGAGATGGCGGGCGTCGAAGTCGGGATGGCGCCGAGCCGCGGCGTGATGGTGTCCGTCGAGTACGACGGGCTCGGCCCGGCGCTGAACCGGTGCCGCGACCCCGACGACGGCGACATCGTCGTGCCCCACGACGGCGAGGTCGTGCTGGGGACGACGAGCGTCCCGGTCTCCGACCCCGACGACTACGAGACGGCCGACTGGGAGGTCGAGCGCTCCGTCGAGGAGTGCGCCGCGATGCTCCCCGCGGTCGCCGACGCGCCGACGGTCCGGACGTGGTGGGGCGTCCGGCCCCTCTACGAGCCCGACGAGGCGGGGCAGGACCGCCGGGGCATCTCCCGCGGGTTCACGCTGCTCGACCACGAGCGCGACGGCGCCGCCGGCCTCTACAGCGTCGTGGGCGGGAAGCTGACTACCTACCGCCAGATGGCCGAGACGACCGTCGACCGCGTCTGCGACCGGCTGGGGGTCGACGCCGCCTGCGAGACCGCGGCCGAACCGCTCGCACACGCCGACGAGCCCGATCGGCTGGACGAACTCGTCGTCGAGTACGGCGGGGCGAACCCCACGGACGCCGACGTGGTCGGCGCGCGAACGGGCGACTGACCCGACCGGTCGGCGACTCCGCGGCGGGGAGCCCGCGCCGGCACGCACACTCAAGTCCCTTCCGGGCGACGGCGTCGTATGGACACCGCGAACTTCCTCTTCGTCTCCGCCGACGCGGCGCTGATCACGGACCTGGCGTGGCAGGTCCGGCGCGAGGGCCACGACGTGAAGTACTACATCGAGGCCGAAAGCGACCAAGAAATCGGCGACGGGTTCGTGCCGAAGACGGACGACTGGCGCGCCGAGGTCGACTGGGCCGACGTGGTGATCTTCGACGACATCTGGGTCTCGGGACCCGACCAGCGGGAGGGTCCCGGAACGAACGAGCGGGGTGACACCCCGCGAGTCGGCTCCGACGTCGGGACCGGCGCGCTCGCGCAGGAACTCCGCGAGCGGGGGAAGGCCGTCATCGGCGGGACGCCCGACACCGACCGGCTCGAAGAGGACCGCGGCTACGCGATGGAGGTCTTAGAGGACCACGGCGTCAACACGGTCGAACACCACGTGTTCCACGAGTTCGACGCGGGCATCAAACACGTTCAGGAGAACCCCGCGCCGTACGTGATCAAGCCGCTCGGGGAGGTTCAAAACGTCAAGCGCCTGCTGTACGTCGGCAACGAGGACGACGGCAGCGACGTGGTCGACGTGCTTCGGGCGTACGAGAAGGCGTGGGGCCACCGGATGAAGGGGTTCCAGCTCCAGCGGAAGGTCGAGGGCGTCGAGGTCGCGGTCTGCGGCTTCTTCGACGGGAACGAGTTCGTCGACCGGGTGAACTTCAACTTCGAGCACAAGAAGCTGTTCCCGGGAAACATCGGCCCGTCGACCGGCGAGATGGGGACGTCGATGTTCTGGGCGGGGAAAAACAGGCTGTTCCAAGAGACGTTCGGCAAGATAGAGGGATGGCTCGCCGACGAGGGGTACGTCGGCAGCATCGACATCAACTGTATCGTCAACGAGACGGGTATCTACCCGCTGGAGTTCACGCCGCGGTTCGGCTACCCGACCATCGCCCTTCAGGAGGAGTCGATCGAGTCGTCGACGGCCGAGTTCTTCTACGACCTCGCGCACGGGAACAAGCCCGAGCCCGAGGTCCACGGCGGCTACCAGATCGCCGTCAGGGTCGTCCTGCCGCCGTTCCCGTTCGACGACGAGCAGACGTACGACGAGAACTCGCGGAACGCCGCGGTCGTCTTCGAGACCGAGGACCGAACGGGGATCCACCTGGAGGACACGAAACAGGTCGACGGCCAGTGGCGCGCCGCCGGCGAGAGCGGGATGCCCATCGTCGTCACCGGAAAAGGGGAGACGATGGGTGCCGCGCGCGAGCAGGCGTACGGCCGCATCGACGACGTGGTGATGCCGAACATGTACTACCGCGACGACATCGGCGAGCGCTGGGTCGACGGCGACGGCGACCGCCTCCAGGCGTGGGGGTACCTCGGCCCGTGAGCCTCGAACGGGGCCGTCCTCGCCGACACCGGTTCCCGTCCCGGCGGCGCCGGACCTCGCCCTCCACGACTTTTTAACGGTCCGGACCACTACACGGGGTATGCCGAAGTATTCGACGGGCGGCGGCGGCGGCGGCGACGACGGCGACGCGTGCGAGCTCTGCGGTCGCGAGACCACGGACCTCCGGAAGGCGACGGTCGCCGGCGCGAAGCTGCTCGTGTGCTCGAACTGCCGGCCCCACGACGACGCCGGCAACGCGCCGAGCGCCGGCGACGGGTCGCGCGGCGGCAGTTCCGGCGGCAGTTCCGGCGGCGCCGGATCCGGCTCGGAGGCGACGGAGAGCCGGAAGAAGGAGCTCGCGCGGAAGCAGGCGAAGATGTACGACTCCGCGACCGGCGACTCGAAGCGCTGGGAGGAGGAGGGGACGAGCTACGAGGCGGACCGCCTCCCGTACCTCGTCTCCGGCTACGGCGACGCCGTCACCGAGGCCCGGCAGGACGCCGGGCTGACCGTCGAGGAGGTCGCCGCCGAGCTTGAGGTCGACGAGGACGATCTGCTCGCGGTCGAGGACGGGCGGGCCGCGACCGCGAACGTGGGAGGGTCCGTCGTGCGTGCGCTCGAAGAGCGGTTCGGGATCGGTATCGTCGACGAGTGACCCGCGCCGAGCCGAAAGCGACCCGCGCCGAGCCGAAACGACCAATCCGGCGCGCGGCGACCGTCCGCCAATGAAGGCGATCAAGGACAGCGTCCACGGCCACGTCCGGCTCGGGGACGTCGCCGCCGAGCTGGTCGACACGCCGGCGTTCCAGCGGCTGCGACACATCAAACAGCTGTCCACGGTCCGGCTCGTCTACCCCTCCGCGAACCACACCCGATTCGAACACAGCCTCGGCGTCTACCACCTCGCCGGCCGCGCGGTCGAGGGCCTCGGCGTCGACGCCGACACCGCGGCGCACGTCCGCGCCGCGGCGATGCTCCACGACGTCGGCCACGGCCCGTACGGCCACCAGACCGAGGGGATCATCCGGCGCGCGACCGGGCGCGACCACGACGACGTGCGCTGGCTGCTCACCGACGCGGACCGGGAGGTCTGTCAGGCCCTCGAACGCAACGGGCTCGACCCCGAGCGCGTCGCCGCCCTGATCGACGGCGAGGGGGCCTTGGGGCCGCTCGTCTCGGGCGAGCTCGACGTCGACCGCATGGACTACCTCGTGCGCGACGCCCACCACACGGGCGTTCCGTACGGCACCGTCGACACCGGCCGGCTCGTCACCGAACTCCGGCTGATCGGCGGCGACGAGACGGGGAGCGCCGCCGACCTCGCCTTAGACGAGGGGAACGTCGCCACCGCCGAGAGCCTGCTCGTCGCGCGGTCGCTGATGAACGCCGTCGTCTACCGACACCACGTCTCCCGCGTCGCGGGCGCGATGTTAGAGCGCGCCTGCGAGCGGTACCTCGACCGCACGGAGACCGACGTCGAGGCGTTCCGCCGGATGGCCGACCACGACCTCCTCGTCGAACTCCGCGAGCGCGTCCCGGCGCTCGGCGAGCGCATCGAGCGGCGGGACCTCTACAAGCGCGCCGTCTGGGCCGGGATCGACGAGGTGCCCGCGGGGACGGTCGACGCGGGACGCCCGGAGGAGCGGGCCGCCGAACGCGAGATCGCGGACGCGGTGGGGATCGACCGCGACGCGGTCCTCGTGGACATCCCCTCGCGTCCGGCGCTCAAGGAGTCCGGCTCCGCCGTCGTGGTCGACGGCGTCCCGCAGCGGCTGGAGGACGCCTCGGAGCTCGTGACGGGGCTCCGGGCCGCGGAGCGCCGCCGCTGGACGCTCGGCGTCTACTGTCCCGCCGAACGCGTCGAGGAGGTCGCGGCCGCCGCGCGGGAGGTCTTGGGGCTGCGCGCGACGGGGCGACCCTCTGCCTGAGCGCCGCGGTCGGTTTTTCACCAACCGTCGCACGTTGCGGTCGGCTTTTCACCGACCGTCGCGCGTCGCCGCCTTACTCTCCGTCCGGCCCCGGAACCGCCAACACCGGGCGGTCCGCGTTCAACACGACCGTCTGCGTGGTGCTGCCGAAGACGGCCTTCCCCGCCGGGCTCCGCTTGCGACCCGAGACGCAGATGAGGTCGGCGTCGACCTCGTCCGCGGCCGCGATCAGCTCCTCGCCCGGATCGCCGCTGGCCTCGTAGTGAACGCAGTTCACGCCGGCCTCCTCCAGAATCTCGCGGGCGCGTCGGACGGTCCCGAGCTGGTGGACCGACGCCCCCTCCGGATTGTCCTGGAAGACGTGACAGAGGTGCGCCGTCACCTCGTTCGGCGCGTCCGGGAGGTCGGCGACGACCTCGGCCTGTGCGACCGCCCGCTTCTCGTCGTCGAGCCCGATACCGAGTAACACGTCGTACATACCCGGCGCTTCGGCGAGCCGGAACATAAATCACCCCGCGAATTCGCGGTCGGCGGAACCGGGTCGCGGCGGAGTCGACCCGCCGCGGTCGACACTCCCAGCCTTTTATCCCGTGCCGCCGAAGGCGGACGCATGCTCACGGTCAAGGACACCGTCCACGACCACATCGAGATCGACGGTGTCGCCGCGGACCTCGTCGACACGCCCGCCCTCCAGCGGCTGCGCCACGTCAAACAGCTCGGCACGGTCCAGCTCGTCTACCCATCCGCGAACCACACCCGGTTCGAACACAGCCTCGGCGTCTACCACCTCGCGAACCGCGCGCTCGACCACCTCGGGATCGAGGGGAAACGCGCCGACCGCATCGAGGCCGCGGCGATGCTCCACGACGTCGGCCACGGCCCGTTCAGCCACAACCTCGAGTCGCTCACACACCGCCGGACAGGGAAGTACCACGACGACGTCGACGAGCTGCTCGCGACCGGCGCGGTCGGCGAGGTGTTGCGCGACCACGACCTCGACCCGGACCGGATCGCCGAGATCGTCGCCGGCGAGGGCCCGTACGCCGGCCTCGTCTCGGGCGAGCTCGACGTCGACCGCATGGACTACCTCGTGCGCGACGCCTACCACACCGGCGTCCCGTACGGCACCATCGACACCGAGCGGTTCGTCCGCGAGCTGACGTTCGTCGAGCGCGGTGCGGGCGCGGACGCCGACGGACCGGACGGCTGGAGCGGACCCGATCGCGACGGTCCGGAGCTCGTCTTGGACGAGGGGAACGTCCAGACCGCGGAGAGCCTCCTGCTCGCCCGCGCGCTGATGAACCCCGTCGTGTACACCCACCACGTCGCGCGCATCTCGAAGGCGATGCTGCGCCGGGCCGCGAGCGAACTCCTCGACGCGACCGCGACGACGGCGGCCGAGCTGCGCCGGATGGACGACCACGACTTCCTCGCCGCGATCCGCGACTGCCGGGCGACCGCCGAGCTCTCCCGTCGCTACGACGAGCGCGACCTCTACAAGCTGGCGGTGTGGGCCGAGTACGACGACGTCCCCGACCGCGTCCACGAGGCGGACCACGCGGCCGAGACCGCCCTCGAACGCGAGATCGCCGCGGCGGCCGGTGTCGCCCGCGACCACGTGATCCTCGACGTGCCGCCCGAGCCGACGATGCGCGAGTCGACCGCGCGCGTCACCGTCAACGGCGAGATCCGGCGGCTCGAACGCCAGTCGCCGCTCGTCTCCGCGCTCCGAACGGCCCAGCGCAACCAGTGGCGCCTCGGCGTGTACGCCCCCGAACCGGCGACCGACCGCGTCGGCCGCGCGGCCGCGGACGTGCTCGGCCTCGACCCCGACGGGCTCGTGACCGAGGTGCGCGGGGCGATGCCGACGACGCTCGACGAGTTCGAGTAGCCGGCGGCGCCGCGCCCGGCGGGGCCGTTCCCGTGAGGTTTTAAGCTCGGCCGGCGAGCCTCCGGTATGCATCTGGAGGGGACCGTCTTGGTCGGTCCCGACTTCGATCCGGTCGAGGGCCGGGTCGTCGTCGCGGACGGCGAGATCGTCCGGATCGAGCGGGAATCCGTCGAGAGCGACGACGTGATCCTCCCGGCGTTCGTCAACGCCCACACGCACATCGGCGACTCGATCGCCAAGGAGGCGGGCGAGGGGCTCTCGCTCGACGAGCTCGTCGCGCCGCCGGACGGGCTGAAACACCGCCTCCTCCGGGCGGCGGACCACGAGGAGAAGGTGGCCGCGATGGCGCGCACCCTGCGGTACATGGAGTCGACCGGCACGGGCACGTTCCTCGAGTTCCGGGAGGGCGGCGTCGACGGCGTCGCCGCGCTCCGCGACGCGCTCGCGGGCGAGGGGGTCGAGTTCGGCGAGCGCGCGATCGAGTCGGTCGTCTTCGGCCGCGACGATCCCGACGTGCTCTCGGTCGCGGACGGGTACGGCGCCTCCGGCGCCCGCGACGCCGATTTCGACGCGGTCAGGACGGAGACGCGCGAGGCCGGCAAGCTGTTCGGGATCCACGCGGGCGAGCGCGACGCCGACGACATCAACCCGGCGATGGACTTGGACCCCGACTTCCTCGTCCACATGGTCCACGCCGAGGAGATCCACCTCGAACGGCTCGCCGACCGGGAGACGCCGGTCGTCGTCTGCCCCCGTTCGAACC
Source organism: Halorubrum trapanicum (assembly GCF_002355655.1). Classification (NCBI taxonomy): domain Archaea; kingdom Methanobacteriati; phylum Methanobacteriota; class Halobacteria; order Halobacteriales; family Haloferacaceae; genus Halorubrum; species Halorubrum trapanicum. The sequence goes on from NZ_AP017569.1 coordinate 2,752,804, forward strand.
TCGTGACGAACGTCGGGGTGCCGCCGATCCGCGAGCTGGCCGAACGAACGACGGTCGCGCTCGGCACCGACAACGTGATGACCGATTCGCCGTCGATGTTCCGAGAGATGGAGTTCGCGGCGAAGCTCTCCGATCTCCCCGCTCGGGAGATACTTCGGATGGCGACGGTCAACGGCGCCGAGATCGCCGGGCTGAACCGCGGCGCGATCGAGCCCGGCGCGGACGCGGACCTGCTCGTCCTCGACGGCGACTCCGACAACCTCGCCGGCGCGCGCGACCTCGTCCGCGCGGTCGTCAGGCGCGCCGGCCACGCCGACGTCTCGCGCGTCGTGATCGGCGGTGACCCCGTCGTCCCGCGCGACGACTGAGCCGCCGCCGTCGCGGTCGCGACCGGACCGATCGCAGTCGACGCCGACGTTTCGACGACCCCGCCCCGGAGAGAAACGGTTTAGTCGCTGGCTCCGGCCCGATCGGGTATGCACGCCATCACTCGATCCGGGTGGATCGAGGTCATCTCCGGGTCGATGTTCTCGGGCAAGACGGAGGAGCTGCTCCGTCGGCTCCGGCGGTCCGAGATCGCCGGGCAGTCGGTCGCCGTCTACACGCCCGCGGTCGACGACCGCTACGGCGAGGCGACGATCGGGAGCCACACGGGCCGCCAGTGGGAGGCCACCGTCGTCGACAACGAGGGCGACGGCCCGCTCGACGTCCTCGACGACGACCCGGCCGAGGTCGTCGCGTTCGACGAGGCGAACTTCTTCTCGGACGCGCTCATCGAGGTCTGTAACGCCCTCGCGGACCGCGGCAGCCGCGTGATCGTCTCGGGGACGGACCAGACGTTCCGCGGCGAACCGTTCGATCCGCTTCCGCAGCTCATGGCGACGGCCGAGTACGTCGACAAGCTCCAGGCCATCTGCTCGGTCTGCGGCGAGCCCGCCTCCCGGAACCAGCGGCTCATCGAGGGCGAGCCCGCCCACGCCGACGACCCGACGATCCTCGTCGGCGCCGAGGAGTCCTACGAGGCCCGGTGTCGCGACTGTCACGTCCTGTTGACCGGCGACCGCCCCGACGAGGAGCGACCGTTCGAGAGCGCCGAGGCCGACTCCGCGAACGACTGAGTCAGTCGGTTCGCTCGGACGGTCGCGCCCGCCGGTAGGCCCACAGGTGGCCGTCGCCGTCGGGCAGGTCGATCGGCCGATAGGTCAAAATCAGCGTGTCCCCGTCCGCGAGCGCGAGCCGCTCGCCGTCGATCGGGCGCCGGTTCTCGACGATCCGCTCGATCCGCTCGACGAACGCCTCGGGGTCGGCGAACTTCTCGCTCAGTTCGACGGCGAGTTCTCGGCAGTCGCGGCCGGCGGCGGTCTCCGGGTCGCCGTCCACGTCGAACTGGTCGTACAGCCACTCGTTCACCCGGATCACCCGTCGGTCGGCGTCCTCGACGAGCATTCCCACCGGGAGCGCGTCGAGCGCGGTCGACAGCACGGCGTTCGACCGTTCGATCTCGCGTTTGCGCGCCTCCGCCTCGGTGACGTCCTCGAACTGCGAGAACACGCCGATCACCGCCCCGTCGGCGTCGGTCACCACCTGGTTGTGCCACGCGCAGCGGATCCGCTCGCCGTCGCTGCGGACGTTCTCGTTGACGCTCTGGTAGCCGCCCTTATCGGAGAGCAGGTCGCGTTCGAGCGCCGCCACGTGTCGCTGCTCCGACTCGGGGACGAACGGGGCCCACGTCCCGCCGAGCAGTTCCGACTCGTCGTAGCCGAGGATCTCCTCCGCGGCGGGGTTCACTCGGACGATGCGGAACGCGTCGTCGTACTCGATCGTCCCGAGCGGCGACTGGTCGATGAACCGCGAGAGCCGCTCCTCGCTCTCGGCCAGCGCGACCCGGGACCGGTGCTGGTCGACCGCGTTTCGCACCCGGTTGGCCAAAACCTCGTACTGGTCGTCGCCGCCGCGCTTCTGAATGTAGTCCGTCGCGCCGGCCGAGATGGCCTCGCTCGCGATCTCCTCGCTCCCCTTCCCCGTGAACAGCACGAACGGAATCTCGATCCCCCTGTCACGGACCCGCTGGAGGAGCGTCAGTCCGTCCGTCCCGGGCATGTCGTAGTCGGAGACGACGCAGTCGATCGGCGCCGTGGCCAGCGTCTCGATCGCGTCGTCGACGTCGGTTTCGGACCTGACCTCAAACGCCTCGTCGATCCGTTCGAGGTAGGTCGCGGTCAGATCGAGGTAGGCCGAGTCGTCGTCGACGTGGAGGACGCGAACCGTCGACGCGTCCGTCGCCCCGGGGTCCACGTGAGGGCCCGACATGCCAATCCGTACCGGGACCCGTCGGATATACGTTCGGGTGAGTCGGGTCGACGCCGCGGGCAGGGTATCGGCTCACGCCGCGTCTGCGCCGGGGTGTCGGCTCACGCTCCGTCTGCGTCGGCCGTCGCGTCGCGGTCGCGCCCGTCGGCGGTCGCCTCGTCGCCCGCCGCGGCGTCGTCGTCCGCGGTCGCGAGGCGGAACAGCCCCACGAGCGCGGCGGCCGCGACCAGCGCCCCCTCGGCCTTCGCGGCCGCGTACGTCCACTCGCGCGGCTCCGCCTCGCCGGCGTTCCGGTAGAGCGCGCGCGTCCAGAGCGCGACGGCGCGCCGCGGCGCGACGGCTTCGAGCAGTCCCCCGATTCCGGCCACTAACAGCAGTAGCGCTTTCATACGACCCCTTCGACGGCGACCCTCAAAAGCGGACCGGGGCGGGCCCCCACGGCCGGGGGCCGGGCCGCTCACCCGCCGGTCACTTGCTCGGCGTCGTCGAGGTAGCGCCGACAGGTCGCGGCCGCCCACTCGCGGACCGCCGGATCGTCCGTCCACAGCAGCGCGGCGACCCCGTCCCCGCCGATCCGCCCGACGACCGCGCGGTCGTCCGCGAGGGCCACCGCGACGGGCGACGCGCCCCCGTGGCGGTACGCGTCGACGCCGCGGTCGGCGAGCGCGCGCCGGACGACCGCCCCCGTCGCTCCGGCGAGGCGGTCGCTCGCGGACCCGGTGAACACGACGCGGACCGCTCGCGGGGCGTTCGACCCGGATACAGCGTCGCTCTCCCCGTCATCCTCGTCGTCTCCGGCCGCAGCGTCGCCTCCGGCCGCAGCGTCGCTCCCCGCGGCCGCCAGCGCCTCGTTCAGTCGCCCGGCGAGGTCGGCGTCGAACCGCGGGACGACGGCGACGACGCTGTCGGCCTCGCCGACGAGTTCCGCGAGCCGTCCCGCGGGAGTCAAGGCGTCGGTGCCGGCCGCGTCTTCAGCATCCGACTCGTCTCCGCGCTCGATGCGTTCGATCCGCCCGTCGAGGCTCGCCGGGTCCGCGTCGACCGCACGCGCCACGAGCGACCGGAGGACCGCCGCGGGCGACGCGTCGTCGTCGCTCACGCGTTTCGCTCGTTCGCGGCTTTTGAGTCGCCCTCGTCCCCCGGCCACCGGTCCGGTGCCTCCGGGCGTTCCGGGTACGACTGCCGGCCCCCGGTCGACTTCTGCGCGAGCAGCCGCGCGGTGGCGCGTCGCCGGTCGCCGGGGCGCTCCGCCGTCGTCTCGTCGTAGTAGCGCACGCTCAGCCCGAGCCCGGCGCGGAGCAGCTCGTTCGCCGCGAACCGGTAGCGGTCGTCGCTCGGCCCCGACGGGGACGGCTCCGCGGACCGGAGATGGCCCTCCACGAAGAGGTACCCGCCGGGCCTGAGCGACTCGACGAGGTCCGCGAACCGGTCGAGGGTGTGGAAGTAGCTCATCGCCACGAGGTCGTACGTCTCGGTCGGGAACCCGTACGTCGAGACGTCGCCCCGAATCGTCTCGATCCGGTCGCCGATCCCGCGTTCCGCGGCGCGCTCGCGGACGATCCGGAGCCCCTCCGCCGACGCGTCGAGCGCGTCGACGTCGTAGTCGCGGTCCGCGAGGAAGACCGCGTTGCGGCCGGTGCCGGCCGCGACGTCGAGCGCGCGGCCGCCCGGCAGCGACGGCTCGTAGGCGCGTAACACGGGGGACGGCTCCGGCGCGCGCGGGTACTCGCCCGACGCGAACCGCTCGTCCCAGTCGGTGTCGGTCACGGTCGCCCTTCGACGCGCCGGGGCGTAAACCTCAGGGGCGAACCGCTCGGAGTGGGGGTATGGAAGACGCGACGGACCCGGCGGAGCGGCTGAACGCGCTCCTCGGCGACGGCGACGAGACGCTCGCGACGGCGGAGTCGCTCACGGGCGGCCTCGTCGGGTCGCGGGTGACGGACGTGCCGGGCGCGAGCGCTTACTTCGACCGCGGGTTCGTGACGTACACGTACGCCGCCAAGCGGGAGCTGCTCGGCGTCTCCCGCGAGTCGCTCGACGCCCACGGCGCCGTGAGCGGGCCCGTCGTCCGCGAGATGGCGGCGGGGGCCCGCGACCGGGCGGACGCGGACTGGGCGGTCGCGACGACCGGGATCGCGGGGCCGACCGGCGGCACCGACGAGAAGCCGGTCGGACTGGTGTACTTCGGCGTCGCGCACGCCGCGCCGTGGGGCACCGAGGAGTCGTTCGTCAGGACCGAGCGAGCCGTCCTCGACGGCGACCGCGACGCGGTGAAGCGGGGCGCGGCCGAGCGCGCGCTCGACGCGCTCGTCCGGACGATCGAGGACGTCGACAGTGAGAGCGTCGAGGACGCGGACGGGTGAACGCGGGGTCGGCCGAGGCGCCCGGCCCACACCACCACGTGCGTTTATCAGGTGACGGCGCGTACTGCCGGTATGATCGAGCGCGTACTCGTGGCGATGGACGGCTCAGACCTCTCCGAGCGCGCGCTCCGGTACGCGCTCGACGGGCACCCCGACGCCGAGATCACCGTGTTGAACGTCGTCGGCGGCGCGTCGCCGATGATGGGGCAGGCCGCGGGGATCGCCCTGTCGGACGACGGGGAGGGCGGGATCCGCGAGGCCGCCGAGCCGGTGTTCGAGCGGGCCCGCGAGATCGCCGCCGAGCACGACGCGGCGATCGAGACGATCGTGGAGGCGGGGCAGCCCGCCCGCCAGATTATCGACCACGCCGAGGAGTTCGACGTCGTCGTGTTAGGCACCCACAGCGGCTCGCTCGCGGACCGGCTCCTCGTCGGCAACGTGGCCAAGACGGTGTTCCAGCGCTCGCCGGTGCCGGTGACGGTCGTGCGGTGAGTCGGGCTCCCCCGCGGGGGCGCGGCCGCTCCGGTCGCTATTCGATGTAGGCGTTTCCGACGACGGCGACGACGAGCGCGGCGATCACGATCCACGTGAGCGGTTCGACCGCGAGGAGCCGGAGCGGCCGCGCGACCGATTCGTCGAAGCCGAAGAGCGCGCCGCCGGCGAACCCGACCGCCAGCACGAGCGCGCCGACGATTCCGGCGACGCCGAGCAGCGCGCGGTCCGACGCGTCCATACCCGACGTGGGCGTCGGGGCTACTTAAGAAATGTCCGGCGGGCGGTCGCGGAGCGAGACCTACTTGGAACGCTTCGCGACGGTCGTACCATCACATCACTCGGAGCCGAAGAAGCAGGGTACGGCAGGAGGTCGACTACGAGAACGCGCGAAGGTGTACGGCAACCTTCGCGAACTCGTCGATGATCTGCGTGAGGGAGACTACCTGTCGTCCAGACGGAGACGTGGTGTCTCTGCGAGCGTTGATATTGAAGCACGGAGAGCGCCAACTGGTGGGAGCGGGGATGACCTACGCCCACCCCGAACCGAGGTTCATACGTGATGACAATCAAGCGGGGATAGCGGTCGTGTCAAAGCGGTCGCAAGTCGCCGATGAGCGGCGGTCTGTGTGGATGAAATACCACGCAAAAGGGTATAATATGAATGGGATTTCGCTCCCTGATTGGAGCAGGCTTACTCGCCGTTACAGCGGCGAGGCACCGTCGCTCTGATGGTCATCGGGGATAGGCACATTACTGCCACGTCCCGTGGTGCGTGTGACACCAGAGGTACTATGATACAAAACAGTTACTACTACCACTACTATTAGGTGTCACGCCGAGATCCCGATCTGTGGCTCTCTACCGCGGATTCTAGATAATTATCCAACGATCGGCAGGGCACATAACCTCACTGGGTGCCGGTCAGCTGTGGGATCATTTAGAAACTTGATAGAGCCAGGGCAGGGATTTGAACCCCGGAAGTCTCGATTACAAGTCGAGTGCATGAACCACCCATGCTCCCCTGGCGCGTGCGGCCGTACTCGGTCCTCCTATGTGTGCGTGTCGCTTTCCGCGAACCCGGCCGGCGTCAGTCGCTTTCGACCGCGGATTCGGTGCCCCCGTCGCGCCCGTCCTCGTCCTTCGAGGCCGCCGCAGCGTCGTCCTCGTCGTTCAGCGACTTCGTCAGCTCGACGCGGTGGAGGTCGTAGCCGCGGTCCGCGTAAAACTCTCGGGCGCGGTCGTTGTCGGCGAGCGCCTCCAGCGCAACGCGGTCGGCGCCCGCCTCGTCGAGCGCGCGCTCGGCCGCGTCGAGCAGCGCCGCGCCGATCCCTTCCCCGCGCCACTCCGGGGCCACGAACAGGTTGCTGACGGTGCCGCGGGCGGCGTCGCGCTCGTAGTCGCCGCGTTCGAGCGAGAAGCCGACGAAGCCGACCGGCTGGGGGTCGCGGTCCCCATCCCGGTCCGGTTCCGATGCGGGTTCCGGCTCGCGGGCGACGAGCAGCTCGCCCGTCACGACCGACTGCGCGACCCACTCGCGGGCCGTCGCGCGGTTCGCCTCGGCGCGGAGCGTGGCGCCGTGTTCGCGCTGACCGGCCGCGAGCGCCACCCACATGTCGATGACGGCGTCAACGTCGTCGGCGGTCGCCGGCTCGATCAGCGCGTCCGTCTCGCCCATGCGGAGGGCTTCGGCTCGGGGCCTGTTGAGGCTGCCGGCCGGCGAATCGCTCGCTTCGAGGCCGACTCAGATCTCTCGGCAATTCGGGCAGACGGCCTGCCCGTTGGCGGTGACGAGGTCCGGCACGAGCGCGCCGCAGTTCTCGCAGACGCCCTGCGTCGAGGCGCCGCTCGGCGCGCCCGCGGGCGAGTCGGCGCCGCCGTCGGTGCCGGCGGGCTCGTCCCGCGTCGCGGCCGCCGTGCGCTCCGCCGCCTCCGGGTCCATCGTCGCCTCGGCGCCCCGCTCCGCGTCGGAGTCCGCGGCGGCCGCCGTCGACAACACCGTCCCGTCCGATCGGGGGTCGGCGGCCGCGCTCTCGTCGCCGAACCCCTCGGCGCCGGCGCCCGTCCGCGGCGCGCCCGCGGCGAGGGCGTCGCCGTCCGTGACCACGCCGACCGCCTCGCCGTCGTCGACGGCGACGACGCGGTCCGCCCCCTCCGCGACGAGGCGCTCCTCGACCGCCGCCAGCGAGTCGTCCGGCGACACCGCCGGCAGCGGCGGGCCCATCACGTCGCCGACGGTGCGGTCTTCGGGGGACGCCGCCGCCTTCGATTCGTCGCCGACGCCGGTCGCGGAGAGCAGCGCGTCGAGCGCGTCGCGGGACTCCAGCCGTCCGACCGGCTCGCCGCCGCGCACGACGACCAGGCAGTTCGTCTCCTCGTCGACCAGCAGCGCGGCCGCTTCCGGGAGCGAGTCCGACTCGCTGACGCCGAGGAACTCGCGGTGCATCACGTCGCGGACCGTGGTGTCTGTTCGCATACTTCCCGAATTTGCTCCGATCGGCTAAAAGGTGCCCCCGACACCGTTATATCGGCACCGACCGTAGCCATGCGATCGGGTACCACACTCGGTGACGCGGGCCGCCCGCGACGCTTGCGCGGATCGGCCGCGACGACGAAAGGGAGCGTTCAAGCCCGCGGCCGTTCGAACGCCGATATGGTCATTCCCTCGTTCGTGATCGGGATCGCGGGGGGGACGGGCGCCGGGAAGACGACGGTCTCCCGGCTCGTCACCCGCGATCTCGGCGACAGCGTCACCCGGATCCCGCTGGACAACTACTACGAGGACCTCTCGCACCTCGACTTCGAGGAGCGCCAGGAGGTCAACTACGACCACCCCTCCGCGTTCGAGTGGGAACTCCTCCGGGAGCACCTGGAGGCCCTCTTGGAGGGGCAGTCCGTCGAGATGCCCCAGTACGACTTCGAGATCCACAACCGGAAAGACGAGCGCGTCACCGTCGAGCCGACCGACGTGATCGTGTTGGAGGGCATCCTCGCGCTGTACGACGAGGAGATAAACGCCATGATGGACCTCCGGCTGTTCGTCGAGACGGACGCCGACGTGCGTATTCTCCGGCGAATTCGGCGGGACGTGATCGAGCGCGGCCGCGACCTCGAAGGCGTCATCGACCAGTACCTTTCGACGGTGAAGCCGATGCACGAGCAGTTCATCGAGCCGTCGAAGAAGCACGCCGACGTGATCATCCCGGAGGGCGCCAACAGCGTCGCGGTGAACCTCTTGGAGGAGAAGCTCCGCGCCGAGGTCGAGGGGGACGCAGTCCGGAGCTGGGAGCGCGGCAGCCTCGAACAGGAGCTCGGCGAGAAGCGCTCGCTCGACGTCGACGGCGACGATTAATCGCGGTGAGCCGTCGCGGTCGGCGGAACAGATGTGAGATCGACGAGGAGAGATTCCGAAGTCCCGACCGCTCGCTTATAAATAGCTGGCATTGCTGAAATTGACCAGCTATCTCGAATTTTGGACGACGTGAACGAGTGCGCCGGTGACGGCGGCGGCGATGAAGCAGCCGACTCCGTATATAAGTGCGATCGAGAAGAACGGTCCCAACCCCTGTACCAGTAGCTCCGGACTCCCGGCGTCGATCGCGGCGCGGACGCCGCTACCGAATCCGAAAACGGTCGCGAACACGACGGCAGCGAGTACGCCGGCCTTCGAGCTCTCGATCACCGATCCCGCGAGATCGGTGCTTCTCCCGCCAATGGTTCCGCCCGCCACCGCGCCCCCGAGCGCCCACCCGTCCGGGCCGATGAGTACCCCTGCGATGATACCGACTGCCGAGCCGACGAGTACGCCCGCGACGACGGTTCTGGTGAAAAATCGCATACTGCGATATCTACTTGTTTTTTAAAGGTATGGGGTTGATCCCGTGACAGAATCGGAGAAGTGTACTAAGTAAGGTGTGTGGTGTTTCTTCTGTACTGACCGGAATCGAATCGAAGCGTCTCTCGTTTATAAGTAACCGACTGTGGATCGACGACGACCACCGCCAAAGCCCCAGTCGCGAGGGCGGCGCACGCTCGCTGCGGTCCTCAGTCGTTCGCTCCGCTCACTCCTTGCGGTCCTTACTTCGCCTGCGCCGCCCTCGCGACCGCCCCTTTGAGTCCCACCCCGCACCGCACAGCCCCGCACCTCACGCCTCCCCAGCCTCGCGCCTCGCTCGGGGCTCCCTTCAGTCGCCCCCTCGCTCGCCGCGTCCCTCGCGCGTGCTCCTCGCGGCCGCCTCCGGCGGCCACTCGGAGGCACGCGCCGCCGCACCGCTGATCATTTATAAGCAGCTGTCGCAGCCGCTCACGGGTATTTAAATATCGCATCTCGACAGATCGCGCTCACCGCCGCCGGCTCGCCACGCGCTCCTCGGCGGTCTCGGCGCTGACGAGCTCGTAGAGGGTCGCCCGACCGCCGTCCTCCTTCGGGCGGAGCACGCGGCCGAGCCGCTGGGTGAACTCGCGCTCACTGCCCGACCCGGAGAGGAGGACCGCGACGTTGGCGTCGGGCACGTCGACCCCCTCGTCGAGGACGTTCGCGGCGACGACGCGCCCGTAGGTGCCGTCGCGGAAGCGTTCTAAGATTTCGCGGCGCTCCTTCGCGCCCGTCTCCGCGGTGATCGCGGGGAGGAGGAAGCGCTCGGAGAGTCGGTAGACGAGGTCGGTGTGGGCCGTGAACACGATCACGCGGTCGTCGCGGTGACGGTCGAGGATCTCCCCGAGCCGCTCGACCTTGCGGTCGGCGTTCATCATGATCTCGCGGGCGTCCCGCTTCGCGAGGAGGGCCTCGCGGGCGGCGGGATCGTTGCCGGAGCGCTTGACGAGCTCCTGGTAGTCGCTCCCGCTGGAGAACGTGATCCCCGCGTCGCGAACGTACTCGACGAACGTGCCCTGCTTCTCGTCGTAGCGCTCGCGCTCCTCCTCTGTGAGCTCCACCTCGATCCGCCGGATGTCGTACGGCGCGAGGTGGTCGCCCGCGAGGTCGTCGACGTCGAGCGCGTAGACGCGCTCGCCCACCAGCTCGGCGACCGCCTTGTGGGCGCCGTCCGGGCGCTCGAAGGTGGCGGTGAGGCCGAGCCGCGCGGGCGCCGCGAGCAGGCGCGCGGCGTCGCGGTACCCCTCGCCGCCGAGGTGGTGGACCTCGTCGAAGACGACGAACTCGAAGGCGTCGCCCACGCCGTCGGCCTTCAGGTACGCGGAGTCGTACGTCGACACCGTGATCGCCTCGCGGCGCTGCTCGCCGCCGCCGAACCGGCCGATCGGGAGGTCGAACTCGCGCTCCAACTCGCGCTGCCACTGGTCGAGCAGGTCCACCGTGGGGACGACGACGAGCGTCGGCACGCCCAGCTCGACCATCGCGCGGATCGCGATCACGGTCTTGCCGGCGCCGGTCGGGAGCTCGATCACCCCGCGCTCGCCGGCGTCGCGCCACGCGTCGAGCGCCTCGCGCTGGTACTCGCGGAGGTCGTAGTCGGTGGCGAGCGCGTCCGGCAGCCCCGCCTCGCTCGCGGCGCGGTCGCTCGCGTCGAGGACCCGGTCGTCGACCGAGACGCCGGCCACCCGGAGCGCCCGGCGCAGTTCGGCGTAGCGGTGCGCCGGCGCGCGACCGGTCCCGGTCCGGGGGTCCGTCTCGACGCCCGGCAGCGGCGGCAGCGCGTCCGGGCCGAGGTCCGGGTCGGCGTCGACGCGGATCGTGCCGTCCTCGTAGGTGAGCCGGACGTCCATCGCCCGGAGTTGCCGACCGACTTACAAAGGCCCACCGCCTCGCCCCGGTATGCGCGCGGACGAACTCGACCCGGACCTCGCGGCGGCGGTCGCCGAGATCGAGTCGCTGGGCCTGCCCGCGTGGAGCGACCTCTCCGCCGACGCCGCCCGACGCTTAGAGGACGAGCTGTTCTCCGGGCCGCCGGAGCCGCCCGTGGGCGACGCCCGCGATTTCGCGTTCGACGGGCCTCACGGCGAGGTGCCGGTCCGGGTGTATCGGCCCGAAGGCGCCGTTGAAGATTCGGCAGAATCCCGCGCACTCGTCCACTTCCACGGCGGCGGGTGGACGCTCGGCACGCTGGACTCCGTCGACGGGATCTGCCGCGAACTCGCGGTCCGCGCCGACGCGGTCGTCGTCTCCGTCGACTACCGGCTCGCCCCGGAACACCCGTTCCCCGTCGCGGTCGACGAGGCGGCCGCCGCACTCGCGTGGGTTGCGGAGACGGCCGACTCCCTCGGCGTCGACTCCGACCGGGTCGGCGTCTCGGGGACGAGCGCCGGCGGCGCGCTCGCGGTCGCGGCGTCGCTCCGGGCTCGGGATCTCGGCGATGTCCCGACTCCCGCCGGCCAGTTCCTGCTCTATCCGATCGCCGGCTACGACTTCGAGACGGACTCCTACCGCGAGAACGCCGACGGGCCGCTCCTGACGCGCGAGGACATGAAGTGGTTCTACGAGCGGTACCTCCGGAGCCCGGTCGACGCCGCGAACCCCTACGCGGTGCCGCTCCGGGCGGACCACCTCGGCGACCTGCCGCCCGCGACGGTCGTCACCGCCGGGTTCGACCCCCTGCGCGACGACGGCGTCGCGCTCGCGGAGCGGTTCGAGCGGGAGGGGACCTCGGTCGAGGGCCGCCACTACCCGGCGATGGCGCACGGGTTCTGTAGCCTCGCGGATCGGGTGGACGCCGCGGAGGCGGCGCTGGAGGCGGTCGCGAGGGACGCGCGGAGCTATCTGTGACTGTCGCGGGGACTCAGGCGTCGACGGTCGTCTTCACGATACTCACCGGCGCGGGCGACTGCCGGGAGACGCGCTCGGTGACGGAGCCGAGCATCCGGCGGTAGTCGCCGGAGCGCGTCTTCGAGCCCATCACCGTGAGGTCGACGTCCTCCTCGTCGGCGTAGCGGAGGATCTCCTCGTGGGGGACGCCGTACCGAAGGGCGGTCGCCGTCTCCACCCCCGCGTCGCGGGCGCGCTCGGCGACGGCGTCGAGCGCCTCGCGGCCGCTCTCTTCGAGCGTCTCCTCGGCGCCCTCGGCCCCGTCGACGAACTCGTCGCCGGAGTAGGCGTTCACCACGTCGCTGTCGACGACGTAGAGGACGTGGAGCGTCGCGTCGTAGCGGTCGGCGGCGTCGATCGCGTGGTCGATCGCGCGGTCGACGCCGACGCTGCCGTCGGTCGGGAGGAGCACGTTGTCGTACATGTGCGGCGGTTCGCCGGGCGACCGAATAAATCGGTCGCCGGTTCTCGGCCGGTGGCGAGGTGACCGTTTCCCGAACGGTTAACACGCTGTGTGCCCCCCGGATTCCCATGACAGAGGCCGCCGACCGGATCTTCGTGAACGGGGAGGTACACACGCTCGCGCACCCGGCCGACGGCGGCGACGCGGTCCGCGAGGCCGTCGCCGTGCGGGACGGCGAGATCGTCCGGACCGGGCGGACCCACGACGTGGAGCTGCTCGCGGGCGTCGACACCGACGTGGTCGACCTCGACGGGCGAGTACTCTTACCGGGGTTCGTCGACGCGCACACCCACCTGACCACCGTCGGGCGCTACCTCGTCCACGCGGACCTCTCGGCGGCGGCCTCCCTAGACGAGGCCGTCGACCTGCTCTCGGAGCGCGCAGCGGAAGTGGAATCCGAGTCGAGCGGCGGCGGGGCACCGGACGGCGGCGGGGAGGCGGAGGACTGGGTGCTCGGCTACGGCTACGACGAGTCGACGTGGGACGAGTCGCGCTACCTGACCCGCGCGGACCTCGACCGCGTCTCGACCGAGCGCCCGGTCGCGGCGTTCCGCGAGGACATGCACGTCGCGGCGGTCAACGGCGTCGCGCTCGACCGGTTCGCCGACGACCTGGCGGCCGCCCCGGACGACACCGTCCCGACCGGCGGCGACGGCGAGCCGACCGGCGTCCTCCTCGAAGCCGCCATCGACCCGATATACCGGGCGGTCGAGCCGGACCGCGAGGAGACGCGTGCGGTCGTCGAGGCCGCGCTCGACCACTGCGCCGCCCGCGGGATCACCGGCTTCCACGACATGGTCCGGGACTCGCACGCGCCGCGGGTCTACCGCGCCCTCGACGCGGCCGGGGAGCTCACCGCCCGCGTCCGGATCAACTACTGGAGCGACCACCTCGACGCTGCGCGGGAGGTCGGCCTCGCGACGAACGGCGGGAGCGAGTTCGTCGAGACCGGCGCGATCAAGTCGTACACGGACGGGAGCTTCGGCGGCCGGACCGCGCGCCTCTCGGAACCGTACGCGGACGCCCCCGACGAGACCGGTCAGTGGGTCGTCGACCCCGACGAGCTGAACGAGACGGTTGCGGAAGCGACCGAGGCGGGCTTCCAGTTCACCGCCCACGCCATCGGGGACGAGGCGATCGCGGCCGTGCTCGACGCGTACGAGGACGCCTCGCGGACCGACGCCGGCGAGGCTCGCCACCGGATCGAACACGCCGAGCTGGCCGACGACGAGGCGATCGAGCGGCTCGCGGAGACGGGCGCCGTCGCGAGCGTCCAGCCGAACTTCCTGAAGTGGGCGCGCTCGGACGGCCTCTACGAGGAACGGCTGGGCGAAGCGCGCACCGCCGAGACGAACCGCTACCGCGAGATGCTCGACGCGGGCGTCGAACTCGCGTTCGGCTCCGACGGGATGCCGATGGACCCGCTGTTCGGCGTCCATCAGGCGGTCACCGCTCCAGCCGACCCTCAGCGGCTCACCGTCACCGAGGCGCTGCGCGCGTACACGAGCGGCGCCGCCTACGCCGGCTTCGACGAGGACCGGCTCGGCACGATCGAGGCGGGGAAGCGCGCCGACCTCGTCGCGCTTGACGCCTCGCCGTGGGAGCGCGACGACGCGATCGACGAGATCGACGTCGCGCTGACGGTCGTCGACGGCGCGGTCGTGTTCGACGGCCGGTAGCCGGCGGCGAGGAAGCGCAGCGGCCGTCGAACCGGGGAATCCGCAATCGCTGCCAGAAAACAGCAGTTATTAATCGTGTAGTTCCAATTCGACGGCATGGCAGAGATAGCCATCGAGTACGCCGAGGGGAACCGCCTCCGCTCGGAGGCTGAGACCGCCCGACGGCTCATCGACGCGTACCTCGGCGACCGCCCCGACGTCGACCGCGTCACGCTGTCGCCCTCCGGCGAGTCGGTGTTCTGCGTCAGCGTCGAGGGAGACCGAATCTGGTGTACCGACCCCCGCGAGTGGATCGACGCGATGGAGGCGGTGACCGCCGCGCGGCGGCGGCTCTCCGAGGTCTCGTAGCGCTCCGTTCGTCGGCCGGTCGGCGTTCACTCCGAGCCGTCGGGCCGGTCGCCGTCGGACGCGGTCGCGGTCGCGTCCGCGTGCGAGTGCGCGAACTCCCGTAGCAGCTTGCCCGCCACCGCCGCCGCCTGCCCGTCGTCACGGTCGTTCACCTCGACGACATCGAACCCGTCGGCGCGGGGCGCCACCGCGCGCACGAGGTCCCGGACCCCTCGGGGTTCCAGCCCGAACGGCTCCATCGTTCCCGTCCCGGGGGCGTAGGCGGGGTCGAGGGCGTCGATGTCGATCGAACAGTAGACGGAGTCGTCCCCGAACGCGTCCTCGCTATCGAGCGCGTCGAGCCACTCGCGGGCGTCCTCGGGCGCGACGATTTCCACGTCGGCGTCGGCCGCGCGGTTCCACTCCGCCTCGGACCCGGTCCGGGCGCCGACGATCACGGCGCGGTCGACGCCGAGGTCGTCGAGGCAGCGGCGCGTGACGCAGGCGTGGCTCCACGGGTTGCCGTCGTACGCCTCGCGGAGGTCGAGGTGCGCGTCGGCGACGACCAAGATGTCGGGGTCGACGGCGTCGACGCCCGCGTACGTGACCGTGTGTTCGCCGCCGAGGAGGAGGGGGACGGCGTCGTCGTAGACGACGCTCCGGAGCTCCGCGGCGAGGTGGTCGAGGTACGCCGGCACGTCGTCCCACGGGCGCACGTCGCCGTCGTCGTGGACGCCCAGCGCGGAGAATCGGCTGTCGGTGCGGCGGTCGTAGTCGTCGTACGTCTCGGCGAATCGCCGGACCCGGTCCGGTCCGAACCGGGTGCCCGGCTGAAAAGTGGTCGTGGCGTCGAGCGGAGCGCCGACGACCACGTAGGAAGCAGCTTCGCGGCCGGTCGTCGCCCCGGGAAACATGCCGACTACCCGATGATCTTCCGTTGGCCCTCGTAGTCGAGGTACTCGATGTTGTCGTCCGAGGTGAAGTCCTCGCCCTCGGGGATGCGCATCGTGAACGTGTCGTAGGTGTCTAAGTCCATCACCTGGACCTCGTCGTCGTTGACGTTGACGACCTGTCCCTGCTTGCGCTCGATGATCGGGACCCACACCTTCGCGTCGACCGGCTGCGAGAGCGAGCGCTTCTTGTCGTCGAAGACGCCCTTCCCCTCGACGCGGGCCTTCGCGCTGCCGTGTTTTCCGGGTTTGGCGGTGCTGTAGTGGTTGATCTTACAGGGCGCGTCGTCCATCATCACGTAGCTGCCCTCCTGGAGTTCGCGAACCTGCTTCTGCTCTCGCGGCATGAGCGTCAATTCCCGCGGCGCGTGTATAAACGGTTTGGAACGCCGTCGGACGGGCGTTCGTCGAGTCGGCGACCGCGCCCGTGGTGAGTTCGCCGGACTCGGCCGCGGCGGTCAGGGGTCGAGTTCGTCGACGTACTCCTCCGGCTCCTCGTCGTCGCCGACGTTCCCGTCCGGCGGGACGAGCTGGCCCGTGTACAGGTAGCTGACGACGAACATGACGATGAAGCCGACGCCGACCGCGGCGGTCGTCCGCACGACGAACGGGAAGTCGACGACGATATAGAAAAAGCGGTCAGCGATCGCGATGGCGACCGCCGCCGTCACCAGTATCTTCTGCTCGTCGGTCGGGTCGCGGACGAACTCGACCACGTCGTCTTTGAGGTCGCCGAACAGGCCCATCAGGCGTCACCTCCGGTCGCCGCGGCCGAGCCGGACGCCGCCGCGTGGTCCTCGATCACGCGGGTCACGCGGTCGAGCCCGTCTTCCAGCTCCTCGGTCGGGAGGCCGAACCCGATCCGGAAGCGGTTCGGGAAGCCGAACAGGTTGCCGGGCGCGAGGACGACGCTCGCCTCCTCGACGACCGTCCGGCAGAACGCCTCCGCGTCGTCGAAGCCCTCGGGGAGAGTGACGAACGCGTTGACGCCGACGGGGTCGAGCCAGTCGAGGTCGTGCTCGTCGACCCAGTCCGCGACCGTCTCGCGGTGGTCGCTCGCCAGCTCGCGGTTCTCGGCGAGGATGCGGTCCTCGCGCCGGCCTAAGGCCTGCTTCGCCACGTGCTGGCCGAACAGGCTCGGCGAGATGGTCGTGTAGTCCTTCCACTGCCACGCGCGCTCGACGACCGGTTCCGGCCCGGCGATCCAGCCGAATCGCAGGCCGGCGAGCCCGTACGCCTTCGTGAGGCTGGTGGTGGAGATACCGTGCGCGCCGTAGCTCGCGACCGGGGGCTGTGGCTCCTCGGCGAGGAGGCGGTACACCTCGTCGCAGAGCAGGTAGGCGTCGCGCTCGACCGCGACGTCGTAGACGGCCCGCATCGCGGCCTCGTCGTGGTACTTCCCGGTGGGGTTGTTCGGGTTGTTCACGACGATGACGGCCGTGTCGTCGCGGGCGGCGTCGGCGATAGCCTCGGGGTCCAGCTCCCACTCCGGCGGCTCCAGCTCGACGCGGGTCACGTCGCCGAACGCGTCCGGGACGGCGTGGAGCGCCTGATACGTGGGGGTGACGACGACGGCGTGGGTGCCGGAGCCGACGCCCGCCGCGTCGCCGTCCGAGCCGCCTCCCTCCCCGTCGACGGCGCCCTCGTCGCCCAGAAGCGAGAGGAACGTCAGGAAGTTCGCCTCTTGGGTGCCGCAGGTGAAGAGGACCTCGTCGGCGGAGCGGTCGTAGCGGTCGCCGACGGACGCCCGGAACTCGGGGTCGCCGTTCGTCGGGATGACGTAGCCGAGCTTCCCTGGGTCGAGGTCGAACCGACTCGCATCGAGCGACCGGATGCCGCTCTCGGCCAGCATGATGTCGGCCTCGTGTTCGTGCTCCGCGAACCAGCGTTCGAGGCCGAACGGGTCGATGCGCATACTCGGTGTCGGGCCGGCGCGAGGTTAGGTGCTGTGGTTGCCGGTGGCGATCGCGGGGCGGACGGATGCGCTCCGTGGTGGTGTTCCGGCGAGTCGACGGGGAACGCTCCCGAAGCCCCAGCCACTCATTTATAAATGGTTGATCGCGGATCGGCGGTGAACACTTCCAAAGCCCCAGCCGCTCGGTTCTACGCAGTTGCTGGCGGATCGGCGGCAAACACCTCCAAAGCCCCAGCCGCGAGACCACAGTACGCTCGTTGCGCTCCTCGCTCACTCCGCTCGCTGCGGTGCTTACGTCGCCTACTGTGGTCTCGCGGCTGCCCCTTTGAGTCCCGCCCCGCACCGCACAGCACCGCACCTCACACCTCCCCAGCCTCGCGGCTCCCTCCGCTTCGCTCCGGTCGCCGCTCCCTCGCGCGTGCTCTTCGCGGCCGCCTCCGGCGGCCACTCGGAGGCACGCGCCGACCGCATTGTCCTTTATAAGCCATCGTCGCCGCCGGTCGCGGACATTTATATACCGGCTCGCGATCGCCGCGGTCACCGCAACGACTTTCCTCGCCGGTTGTGACCCGAGCACATGGTTCTCACCCGGCAACGGCTGCTGGCGGTGCTGCTCGTCGCGCTGGCGACGCTCGCGGCGGCCGTGCTGGCGGAGGTGCTGCGGACGGTCGTGTTCGCGGTCACCGTCGCGTACGTCCTGTTCCCGCTCCGGCAGCGGCTCGTCGGCCGCGGCCTCTCGCGTCGGATCGCGTGCGCCGCCGCCACCGCGGTGGCGTTCGTCGGCGCGACGCTCCTCGTGGCGCCGCTGCTGTACGCGCTGTACCGGCGCCGCTCGGAGCTGATCGCGATCCTCGAGGGGATCCCGGACGTGGTCCCGATCAGCGTCGGCGGCTTCGAGACGGTCGTCGAGATCGCGCCGTTCGTCGCGGCAGCCGAGACGTGGATCCGCGGGGTCGCGATCGCGGTCGCGGGCGCGGCGCCGGTGCTCGTCTTGGAACTCGTCGTGTTCACGTTCCTCGTGTACGGTATCCTCTATCGCCCCGGCGCGGTCGGAACGGCCGTCTTCGGCGTCGTCCCGGCCGAGTACCACGACATTCCGACTCGACTCCACAGGCGGACGCGGGAGACGCTGTACTCGATCTACGTGCTTCAGGCCGCGACCGCGGCGGGCACGTTCGTCCTCGCGCTCGCGGTGTTCCGGGCGCTGGGGTACGGCTCGCCGGTCCTGTTGGCCGTTATCGCGGGCGTCCTCCAGTTCGTCCCCGTCGTCGGCCCGAGCGTCCTCGTCGTCGCGCTCGGCGTCGGCGACTTTCTCGTCGGTGAGACCGCGCGGGCGGTCGCCGTGCTGGCTATCGGGCTCGTCGTCGTCGCCTTCGTGCCCGACGCGGTGATCCGGACCCGTCTCGCCGGTCGGACCGGGAAGATCGCTCCCGGGCTCTACTTCGTCGGGTTCGTCGGCGGCATCCTCACGCTCGGCGCCGTCGGCGTCATCGTCGGCCCGCTCGTCGTCTCGCTGCTGCTCGAAGCCATCGACATGCTCTCGGAAGGCGGCGCGGCGTCGGGGGGCGTCGCGGCGGCGGCCGAGTCAGTCGACGGGAGCGATGACTCGCCGGACTGACCGGCCACTAACCGCCTGAATTCACTCTCCGCCGCCGGTACGGCTTTCCCTCCGCCGGCCGTCCCTCCGGTATCTGATGTCCTCGACGGACCCCCCCACCGCTGTCGGCGACGCGCCGACGCTCGCGGCGCGACGACTCGACGGCCTCGCCGACCGCGCGGCGCGAGCGCGGCCAGCGGACGACGGCGACGACGGCGACGGCCCGAGCGGCGACCCCGACGCGATCGACGTGTTCGCCCCGGCGACCGACGAGCGGATCGGGAGCGTGCCGGCCTGCGGCGCGGACGACGTGGCGGCCGCGGTCGAGCGCGCTCGGGACGCACAGGCGGCGTGGGCCGAGACGCCCGCGGCGGAGCGCGCGCGGATCGTCGAGCGGTTCGGCGACCTCGTCGCGGACCGCCGGGAGGAGCTGCTCGACGTCCTCCAGGTCGAGACCGGGAAGTCCCGCCGCACCGCGGTCGAGGAGCTGTTCGACGTGCCGAGCGGCTGCGCGTACGTCGCGGGCGAGGCGCCCGACGCGCTCGCCGAGGAGCGCCGCCGCGGCGTCGCACCCGGGATCGCGGCCGCGACGGTCACGTACGAGCCGGTCGGCGTCGTCGGCGTGATCTCGCCGTGGAACTACCCGCTGACCCTGTCGATGGCCGACGCGATCCCAGCGCTGGCCGCGGGCAACGCGGTCGTCCTCAAGCCGGACGAGAAGACGCCGTACGGGGCCCTGCTACTCTCCGAACTGCTGGAGCTCGCCGGCCTCCCCGACGGCCTCTTTCAGGTCGTCACCGGCGAGGGACCGACCGTCGGCCCGCCGCTGATCGACGCGGTCGACTACGTCGCGTTCACCGGCAGCACGGCGGTCGGGCGGAGCATCGCGGAGCGCGCGGGCCGGAACCTGATCGGCTGCTCGCTGGAGCTCGGCGGCAACAACCCGCTCGTCGTGTGCGGGGACGCCGACGTCGACGAGGTCGCCCGCGGCGCGGTCCAGGCCTGCTTCTCGAACACCGGCCAGCTCTGTCTCTCCGCCGAGCGGATCTACGTCGTCGAGTCCGCGTACGACGCGTTCCTTGACGCGTTCGTCCGCGAGACCGAGGCGCTGACGCTCGGGGTCGGCTACGACTACGACGCCGACCTCGGCTCGCTCGTCGACGCCGACCAGCTCGCGCGCGTCGAGTCGCACGTCGACGACGCCCGCGAGCGCGGCGCGACCGTCGAGATCGGCGGCCGCGCCCGGGCCGACGTCGCGCCGTACTGCTACGAGCCGACGATCTTGACCGGCGTCGACCCGGACGCGACGCTCGCCTGTGAGGAGACGTTCGGCCCCGTCGCCGCGGTGACGCCGGTCCCGGACGCGGCGGCCGCGGTCGACGCGGCCAACGACTCTCCGTACGGCCTCAACGCGAGCGTCTGGACCGCGGACCGCGAGCGGGGCGCCGAGCTCGCCCGCGAGATCGACTGCGGCACGGTGAACGTCAACGACGCGTTCCTCGCGACGTGGGGCGCAAACGACGCGCCGATGGGCGGGTTCGGCGACTCCGGGCTCGGGCGCCGACACGGACCGGAGGGGATTCAGCGGTACGCGGAGTCGCGGACGGTCGGCGTCTCGCGGGTCGGCCCGCTGACCTTCCCCGACCGGATCCCGACCGACTGGTTCGTCGGCGGGGCGTTCGCCGCGATGGGGGTCGGGCGGCGGGTGCGCCGCGGCCTCCGAGCGGTCCGCCGTCGCCTGTCGCGCCGCTGATCGGGATGGGTCGTCGGGGAAAATATCGAAGTACGGACGGGGAGTTACTCGTCGTCGATCAGGTCGCCGAACACGGAGGCTGCGGTGTCGGGCACGTCGAAGTCGTGGTAGTGCTCGCCCTTCTCGTTCGAGAGGATGTTGAGCGCGGCGGCGGCGCCGTCGCCCGCGGAGATGACCGCCTGCCACTCCTCGGCGCGGGCCATCGCGCCGGTCGCGTAGACGCCCTCGACGCTGGTCTCCATCGAGACGCCGACGCTGACGGTGTCGTCGTCGTCGAACTCGCAGCCCAGCTCCTCCGCGAGGTCGCGGTTCGCGCCCGTCGCGAGGACGACGTAGTCGGCGTCGTACTCGCCCTCCTCGGTCGTCACGGCGAAGCCGTCGCCGGCCTCTTCGACGGCGGTGACCTCCTCGCCTTGGTGGCGGTCGACGCCGAAGTCGTCGACCTGCTGGCGCGCGGTCGCCAGGAACTCGCTGCCGCCGACGGAGCCCACGCCGAGGTAGTTGAACAGGTGCGCCTTGTGCATCCACGTCCCGTCCGTGTCGAAGAGGACGGTGTCGAGGCCGTTCTTGCTCGCGAACAGTCCCGCGCTCAGTCCGGCGGGTCCACCGCCGACGATTGCGACGTCTGTCATAGCCGCGTGTACGCGGCCCGGCTCATAAGGGTTGGCGGAAGCGGGGATCGACGGAACCCGGCCGATGCGGCCGCCACCGCCGACGGAGGGCACGGAGCGCGGGCCCGAGCGCGGTCACTCGGTGAAGTCGGTGAGCGAACCGGCACCGTCGTCTCCGGAGTCGTCGTCGCTTTCGGAGCTGTCGCCGCCCCCGTCGACGTCGCCTTCCTCGCGGCCGTTCGCCTCCCCCCACGGGTCGTCGGGGTCGACCGGCTCGACGGCCCGGTCGAGTTCGGCGGCGTCGTACTCGACGTCCTCGTCGAGGATCATCGCGAGGCGCTGCCAGCGCGCGCTCCGCTCGTCTTCGCCCTCCGGGCCGACGCGCGCCCCGTGGGTCTTGAAGAAGCGGGTGCCGCGCCCGCGCTTCGACCCCTCCCCGGTGTGGCCGTCGAAGACGGCGTCGAACGTCTCCTCCGGTTCGAGGTCCCCGACCGGGAAGTCGTGGGCGGGTTCCTCGCCGCGCTCGCGGGCCTCGGCCCGGACCTCGGCGACGGCGGAGAAGTACGCGTCCGCGTTCGACGCCTCGCGGGTCGAGCGGGCGCGGGCCGCCGCGAGCGCGGCGTGGACCGCACAGAGGCGGCCCTTCCACGCGTCCGGCTCCCAGCGCTCGGTGGCGAGCTCCTCGTAGCGCTCGATCAGGAGCGCGATCTCGTCGCCCGCGCGGAGGTCCTCGACGACGTAGAGGTTCAGCCGGTCCCAGAGGTTCCAGGCGTACCCGGAGCGGGCCAGCTCCCAGGCCGCCCACGCCGCGATCTCTTCGTCGGAGCGCCGGACCGCCTTCTGGAGGAGGCTGGAGACGACGTAGCGGCTGTACCCGCCGTCGGTCTCGTTGGCCGCCTTCTCCTCGCCGAAGTCGTTCTCGCCCGTCGCGTCCGGCGTCGTCTCGGTTTCGAGGCTCCCGTCCGACCCGAACGTCGCCTGTCTGTCGTCGCCGTCGGCCATGTCCCCGCTCCCGCCGCGAGCGACTTAACTGCCGCGCGGCGAGGCGGTCCGGTCGCGACGCGAGCGGCGTTCGAGTCCGGCGATCGGGGGCGCGGTACAGCGGATCACACCGGTTCTGAAAGGGAACCCTTAAGTCGAATCCAGCGGCTATGTTTCGGTAACCGCCCTTAGCTCAGCTTGGTAGAGCAGTCGACTGTAGATCGACTTGTCCCCCGTTCAATTCGGGGAGGGCGGATCTAACATTTCCGTCGATTCCGGGTGGAACCCGGAACCGGCGATTTCCGAGCGTAGAAGACGTGAGCCGTTAGGCCGCGTTTTCAGAAGACGCCCGAAAAAATCGGAGTTCAACAAGCTTCGTAACGCTCCCCGACGCCGTCGTGCGAATTTCGAAGTGGACGGGGGTAGAAGATGAGTTCCCGTCGCAACAGTGACGAGGAGGATGTACCCGAGGAGCAGTCGGACGGGGACGCGCTGGCGCCGCACCACTTCTACGTCGGCGTGGCGCTGTCGCTGTTCGGTTTCGCGTCGATCTGGCCGTACTACCCGGCGACGGGTGCGGGCTTCGCGTTCATCGGTCTGCTGGTCGCGCTCGACGACGTGATCGAGCACATGACTCCGTATTCGACGCCGCTCGATCAGGTGTGGAAGCGTGCCGTGTTCCCAATTATAAGAGAGTTAGAAAATCACGCTGGACCCTGATGTAATTCAAAGTTTTTGAAATCATGACAAGGTTGCTTGGTACATAATCTAATCGGCTCTGTTGAATTTTGACTCACTATTATATGGTTACTCACAATACATTCGCGTAGCAATTGCTATCCAAACATGTCTGAGCAGGATGGTCCTTCTACACCTAGTGAGATAAGAACATACCGTCGAGCCTTAGAAGACGCCAGAGATACACTTGGAGAGCTTTACCAGTCGATTTCAATACTTGAGCAGAAAGGGTGGAGAGTAGTACGTATTAATTTGATCATCACCACAATCGTACTATCCGCATTAACCACTAGTGGAGCACTGGTGAGTATTCGTCTTATACCTTTGACTCTCCTTTTTTTATCAACACTTTTTCTCTCTGTATCTACTGGTTGGGGTTTTGCGATGCAAAAACGGCGGTCTGCTGAATTAGGGGTGGGATCTGAGATGTTAAATATAGCAGCAGAAGGCTCTCATCATGAGCACGATTATCTTAGTAGGGCATTGGATATGTACCTTGAGAGTATTAAAACCGCCAAGCAGAGAAATGGAAGAATGGCTACTTATTTGGATGCTGCCATCTACACTAGTATTGTTGGCGTGACACTTATGTTGTCTACACTCATACTAGTATATATAATATGACTGAATCCGACGAAACAGACGACTCGGAGCCTGAAACCACAGCGAATCCGTTTGATGATGCAGACACAGAAGAGGTATTCAACATGGAATTCGAGGGACCAGATCTTTCCAGAATCATTCGGAAGGCTTCAGAAGACGAAGCCGAGGACAAAGGCGAAGACGAGGAGCCCAAAGACAGCGATAACTAACAATCTCTAAACAAACGCCTGCGTCCGCTCCTCGGTATGCTCGCTAACGACCTCGTCGACGCCCTCCCGATCGACCATCGCCGCGTGTAGCGCCTCACCGGTCGTCATCAGCTCGCTCATGTCGTCGGCCTCCTCGATCCCCTCCTCCCACGCTTCACGTTCACCGGGACGGAAGATCCCACGATCGTCGAGCGCGGCGACCAATTCTCGCAGATCCTCGCGATAGGCGGATTGGAGAGACCTGTTTCACTTTTACTCAGCGCCCATGGCTTATGTCTTTATTTAAACACCCGCTTCGTCCACGTGTGCCGCCAAGTAGGACGCAGCAGATGATTGTTGAGCAGCGCGCGAAGGAACTGGAGGATTCCGGCGGATGCTCCGACCGGAGGCGGAACAGGCGTTCGGCGAAGTAATGGGGATGATGGGCGCCAATGCTGGCGCCGCTGAGTACCTGGAGCCGGCGTCACCGCGGCGAGGGATGGACCTCTCGCTGTACATCGAGGCCGAACTGGAGCAACAGGCGCTCTAAAGAGAAATTGAAGAATTATAGCAAGAAATTGAGCAATTAAAGAACTATCTGATCTCAAGTGAGTGAATAAATAGAGTTTGAATGTGGTGTATGCTGTCCAGTATTATTTTGCGTTGACGTAAACCGCGACACCAGCGATTGAAGCCGACAGGAATGCTACGAGGTTCGCTTGTGCCGAAAATCCTGTCGGAGACAGACCACGGAAGTAAATCCATAGCACGCTGAAGAGGACGAATACCAGACACCCCAGTAGTGCTTCGGCACTAATTGTCATCACTAATCACCTTTCGTCTGCTCATGTTGATGCTGTTGGAATGCATCAACACCTACAACGGCGTAAGAGCCGTTATAACAGGCTGAAACTCCTTAGTTCGACAAACGAAGAATCCGGTTCTACAATTCGGGAACCTACTTCGACGAATGTAGAATGGGAGGAAAGTTTTGACCTCCCGTGCTGTTTTTGCTCTATGGAGAGTGAACAGGATGAATTACCAGATTGGATCTCCTCCAGAATTGAGGAACCAAATTACAATAAAGACCTGACACAGAAACGAGTTGCTGAGGAGTTTGAATTTGGTGACCGACCGTTCTATAATGTTTCTCAGATGCACGCTGCCCTCGGAGGATCGGTTAGTGATGACACTGTACGGGCTCGACTAAAAGAACTGAATGAGAGGGACGTACTACAGCTTCAAGAGGTCAACAACGGGAAGATTTACTGGCTCGATCGTCCTGAGTCAAGCTGGCCTATTCCACCAGATGTTGAGGTTGAACCGAAGTCGTCTGAGATGACGCTTTCCAAATGGCGAAGTCAGACACATGTCCAAACAGCAGCTGTATCCATACTTGCCGCAATATTAGGGACCGCTGTGACGCTCGTCGGTGTTTTTCAGACTGGTGGCTACTATCAACTCCCAATTTCTGGTGGTGAACTCATCACATACGGGCTAAGCGCTGCGCTGATGAGTTATGTGGGACTGTTTGCTTCAGGAGCTATGTGGATATTTACTCAATCAGAACCCGACGAGACATCATTAGGGATTGAATGAACTGTAACTCTAGAAGTGGGTCACAACAGAACCGAGAATATTAGGCGCTGAAAAGTAACAGCGAAACCGCTCGATCGCGGCCGAGCGTGAGGGTAAGGCCGCCACCACCCGACTTTTCACGGCTCCCGGCGACGGGTGGGTATGAGCGTTCGCTGGCGGCCGATCGCCGTCGTCCTCCTCGTCGTGCTCGCCGGTTGCGCCGGCGCGCCGGTCCCGGACGTCGGCTCCGAATCGCCGCCCGCCGACCTCAATTCCCCGCCCGACAATCCCGACGGCATCGACCCCAACGACCCGGACGACACCGCCTGGACCGGCACCGTCGTGCGCGTCGTCGACGGCGACACGATGGAGGTCGAGTTCCCGAACGGCGAGGTCGAC
The DNA here is from genome assembly GCF_002355655.1 of Halorubrum trapanicum. Lineage (NCBI taxonomy): Archaea > Methanobacteriati > Methanobacteriota > Halobacteria > Halobacteriales > Haloferacaceae > Halorubrum > Halorubrum trapanicum. The sequence continues at coordinate 2,778,511 of NZ_AP017569.1, forward strand.
ACCGTCCGGCTGCTCGGCGTCGACACGCCCGAGACGAGCGCGGAGTCGACCTCGCCCGGCGAGTTCGAGGGGATCCCGGAGACGGACGCCGGCCGGGCGCACCTCCGGGCGTGGGGCCTTGAGGCGTCGGCGTTCGCGGAGTCGGAGCTCGCCGGCGAGGAAGTCACGGTCGTCACCGGCGGCGACCGTCGCGGGGGCTACGGGCGCCTCCTCGCGGTGCTGTACGTCGACGGCGAGGACTTCAACGAGCGCCTGCTGACCGAGGGGTACGCGCGGCTGTACGACACCGAGTTCGCGCTGCGCGACGCGTACGCAGCGGCCGAGGCGGACGCGATGGAGCGCGGGGCGGGGCTCTGGGCGTTCGACGAGTCCGACTACCCCACCGAGCCGAGCGAGGTCGACGACGAGGACCTCCCGCCGCTCCCCGAGGACGGCGACTACGACTGCGGCGACTTCGACACGCGGGCGGAGGCGAACGCGGTCCTCGACCGGTCGCCGGGCGACCCGCACGACCTCGACGCCGACGGCGACGGCGAGGCGTGCGAGTCGCTCCCGTGAGACACGACGTTTTATGCGACGGGCGGGCGCCCAATCGGTCATGGAGTACACGACGCTGGGCGGGACCGGGACGACCGTGAGCGGACTCGCGCTGGGCTGTATGAGCTTCGGGAGCGGCCACGACTGGATGCTCGACGAGGAGGAGGGCCGCGAGCTGATCGAGCGCGCGATCGAACTCGGGATCACGTTCTTCGACACCGCGAACGTCTACTCGAACGGGGAGAGCGAGGAGATCCTCGGCGACGTCCTCGGCGAGTACGACCGCGACGAGTTCGTCGTCGCCACGAAGGTGTACGGCGAGATGGACGAGTCGAACCCCAACTCTGGCGGGCTCTCCCGGAAGGCGATCGAACAGGAGCTGTCGAACTCGCTCGACCGGCTCGGGATGGACACGATCGACCTGTACCAGATCCACCGCTGGGATTACGACACGCCGATCGAGGAGACGCTCGCGACGCTCGACGACGCGGTGCGGCGCGGCGACGTGCGCTATATCGGCGCCTCCTCGATGTGGGCCCACCAGTTCGCGGAGGCGCTTCACACGAGCGAGCGCGAGGGGTACGAACGGTTCGTCACGATGCAGAACCTCTACAACCTCGCGTACCGCGAGGAGGAGCGGGAGATGGTCCCGCTCTGTCAAAAGAAAGATGTGGGAATGATCCCGTGGAGCCCCGTCGGCGCGGGGTACCTCGCGCGACCGTACGAACAGGACGACGCGACCACGCGCGGGGAACACGAGACCGAACTCGGCCGGCCCTACCGCGAGGGCGGCGGCGAGGAGATCAACCGCCGCGTCGAGGAGCTCGCCGACGAGAAGGGCGTGAAGATGGCGCAGATCGCGCTCCGGTGGGTGGCCGGCAAGGACGTCGTCGACGCGCCCATCGTCGGCACCTCCAGCGTCGAACACCTCGAAGACGCCGTCGAGGCGCTCGACGTCGACCTCTCCGACTCCGACGTCGAGTGGCTCGAAGAGCCGTACGAGCCGGTCCGCGTCTCCGGTCACGAGTAGGGACTCGGGCCGCCGGGCGCAGACCGACGGCCGACGGCCCTGTGCCGCCGTAACACACTTAAGAGCGCGCTCGATACGGTGTCGTAGTGGCATCCCGACAGGGCGGGTCGGGGGACGCGGAGCCCCTCGGGCCCGGATCGACGGAGCGTCGGACCGCTTCCACGACCGCCGCCGCGAGCCGAGAGGACGACGTACGGTCTCGGTCGCCGCCGGAGTCGCCGGCGCGCCGCCGCGCTCGCGCCGGCCGATCCGACCGGACCGGCCGAAGCCGGGAGTATCGGTCGGTCGATTCGCCGCGCGGCGGGGAGGCCGCCGCCCGGACGCCGGAGGACCCGCCCGTGCGCGACCCTTCGCTTTACGCGCTCACCGACCACTTCCGCGAGCGGCTCGAACAGCCCGGTCGGTACGTCTCGACGCGCAGCGTGAGCGACGCGATCCGTGAGGGACAGCTCCGCTGGAACAGCACCGACGGCTGGCGGTTCGCCCTCGTCGAGGGCGGCGTCCGCTTCGTCGTGGTCGTGGGCGACACGGAGACGAACTCCCCGGTCGTCGTCACCGGCTGGACCGAGGTCGCGGACCGCGAGGCCGCCCTCGAAGCCTCGCGGTGGGACGGCGTCGACGTCGACACCATCGCCGTGCGCGCCGCCCTGAGCGAGTCGGCGTCGACGCCGATCCCCGACCGGATCCGGCCCCGGACCGTCACCCGCCCGTTCGAGGTCGGCGAGCACCGCCTCGAGACCGAGCCGGGCGAACCGTTCGTGCGCTGTACCGACTGCGGCTGTCGGTTCCGCTCGAAGGAGGGGATCACCTCGCGGCGGTGTCGACAGCGGTCCCCGGGTCGGTAGCCGGCGACGTTATTTATTAACGATAGCCGAACGGCGAAGTTGATTCTCAGGAGCCACCTTAGTGCGGTGGCGCGTGCCTGCGAGCGGCCGCTAGGCCGCGAGCCAGCACGCGCGAGGGAGTCGCTGGCGGCGCCAGCCGCCAGCGACGAGGCTGGGGAGGTGTGAGGCTGCGGTGCGGGGTGGTCGGGTGGGACTCAAAGGGGCAGTCGCCGGCGGCGAAGCCGCCGGCTGCCCGTGGCGCGTAGCGCCACGCTGCCGCGAGGGCGAAGGCGCGCGACGCAAGGACCGCAGGAGTGAGCGAAGCGAACGACGAGGACCGCAGCGAGCGCACCGAGCCCTCGCGGCTGGGGCTTTGGAAGTGTCGTCCGTCGATCTAATAGTAGATATTTATCACTGAGCGGCTGGGGCTTTGGAGTGCTCTCCGCGGCGAGAGCGGTTACTTATAAATAGTGGCTGAACTACCGGAGCCGGGCCCGCGAGTTCGGTGACGATACGGCTACTCGGCCCCCTGTCGGACGAGCGAACCCGCGCTGTCCCAGTTATTTATAAATCGTTCAACTCATCGCCGTCTCGGCGGCGTCGTCGACTCGGTCGGAGTCGGATCCGCCTACAACCCGATGATGTCGTCGAGTTCGACGTCGCTCACGCGGCCGCCGCACACCGCGCACTCCGCGACGTCACGGGGACCGGCCCCGCCTTCCATGTGAAGGTTGCCGCACTCGGTACACACTTCGAATTCAGCGTCAAGCATGGGGCCGGACGTTTTCGGAATCCGCCGTATATGTTTTGTGTCGGAGACGGCCGACCGCGCCGGACGGGACCGGCCGTGCCGGGCGGGGCCGACCGTGTCGGACGCGGTCGACGGTCGGCCCGGTGACGCTACCCCTTTCCGCCTCGCGGCCGAAGCGGCGACGATGACCGACGACACCGGCGACGACGCCGGAAATGATCATGACGACAACCTCTCCTTAGACCGCTTCCACGAGGCGCTCGAAGCCGAGGAGCGCCCGGTCGCGACCGCGAGCGAGGTGGCCCGCCGACTCGGAACGACGCAGGCCGCGGCCCGCGACGCCCTCGGCGCGCTCGTCGACCGCGGCGACGTGGACCGGCTCGACGTCGAGGCCGACCCCGTCGTCTTCTACCCGCGCGACTGGGGCGCGTTAGCGAGCCGCGAGCGCGTCGTGGTCTTCCCGAAGCGCCGCGAGATCGTCGTCGACCGCCCCACTCAGTACACCCGCGCGCGGCTCTCGCAGTTCGCGAACCTCGTCGACACCACCGGCACGGAGCCCGGCACGCGCGGCTACCTCTACCGGATCCGGCAGGAGGACGTGTGGGCCGCGCCGTTCGACGACGCCGACGCGGTCGTCGACGCGCTGCGCTCCGTGCTCCCGCGCCGCTTCGAACACCTCGAAGACTGGGTGCGCGACCAGTGGCGTCGCGCGCACCGCTTCCGGCTGTACACCCACGCCGACGGCTACGTGGTCCTCGAGGCCGCCTCGGAGAACCTGATGGGAAACGTCGCGGACCAGCACCTCGACGACGACCACCTCCGCGCGCCCATCTCGGACACCGAGGCGTGGGTCAACGAGGACGCCGTCGCCGCGGTGAAGCGCGCGCTCTACGACGCGGGCTATCCCGTCGAGGACGACCGCGACCTCGAGACCGGCGATCCGGTCGAGATCGAACTCACCACCGACCTCCGCGACTACCAGGCGACCTGGGTCGATGAGTTCCTCGACCGCAAGTCGGGCGTGTACGTCGGCCCGCCCGGCTCCGGCAAGACCGTCGCCGCGATCGCGACGATCGCCGCGGTCGGCGGAGAGACCCTCATCCTCGTGCCCTCGCGCGAACTCGCCGACCAGTGGCGCGAGGAGTTGCTCGACCACTCCACGGTCGATCCCGCCGACATCGGGCTCTACCACGGCGGGACCAAGGAGATCCGCCCGGTGACGATCGCGACCTACCAGATCGCGGGGATGGACCGCCACCGGAGCCTCTTCGACTCCCGCGAGTGGGGGCTGATCTGCTTCGACGAGGCCCACCACGTCAGCGCCCCCGTCTACTCCCGGACCGCCGAGCTCCAGAGCAAACACCGGCTCGGCCTCTCGGCGACGCCCGTCAGCGAGACCGGCAGCGAGGAGGAGATATACACCCTGATCGGCCAGCCCATCGGCGCCGACTGGGACGCGTTGTTCGAGGCCGGCTTCGTCCAGGAGCCCGAGGTCGAGATCCGCTACGTGCCGTGGCGCGACGAGCTGGCGCAGAGCGAGTACGCCGCCGCGGACGGCCGGGAGCGCAGACGCCTCGCGGCCGAGAACCCCGCGAAGATAGAGGAGATCCGATACCTGCTGGCCGCCCACCGCGACAAGAAGGCGCTCGTCTTCGTCGAGTACCTCGATCAGGGCGAGGCGATCGCCGACGCGCTCGGCGCCCCGTTCATCAGCGGGGAGACGCCGCACCACGAGCGCGCGGAGCTGTTCCGGCGGTTCCGCGCGGAGGACGGTGGCACCGCCGACACTGCTGGCACCGACGACGGCCTCGACGTCCTCGTCGTCTCCCGCGTCGGCGACGAGGGGATCGACCTCCCGAACGCCGAGCTCGCGGTCGTCGCGAGCGGCCTCGGCGGCTCCCGGCGACAGGGGTCGCAGCGCGCCGGCCGGACGATGCGGCCGACCGGCTCCGCGCTCGTCTACGTCCTCGCGACCCGGGGCTCCAGCGAGGAGGAGTTCGCGCAGCGGCAGATGCGCCACCTCGGCCGGAAGGGCGTCCGCGTCCGCGAGACGAATATCGCGGAGTAGCCCGCGACTCGCTCCCCGCGACCCGACCCCCTCGGCCTCCGGAGCGAGTCGAACCGAATCGGCGGGTCAGATCGAGTCCGCGAGGTGCTCGGCCGCCTCCTCGATCTCCCCCTCGTTCTCGACGAACCGAACGGGTGCGTTCTGGTCCCTCGCGTACTGGAGCGCCGCGGACCGGTTGAGGTCCTGCTCGAAGTCGATCCGGCGTTCGGTGACCCCGTTGAGGTCGCGGTCGCTCTCTCGTCGCCGTTCGAGGATCGTCGCCGGCTCCGCCTCCACGAGGACGAACGCGTCAGGCGAGACGTCTTGGAGCACTTCGACCGGTAACCCCTGGACGTAGCCGGTCCGCGTTTCGACCGCGAGGTGCGTCGAGAGGATCACGTTCGTCGTCTCCGCCTCCTCGGCGACGAACTCGCCCGCGCGACGCTGGAGGCGACGCGTTTCGGTCTGCGAGAGCGTGCCGAGTCGGGCCCGCTCGGTCGTGATGCCCATCGCCGCCGCCTGTTCGAGCATCACGTCACCGAAGTTGATCAGCTTGTACCCGTCTCCGAGTCCGCGTCGGACCGCCTGGCAGACGCTGGAGAGGCCGACGCCGTTGACTCCCGACACGAGCGTGACGGACATCAGAAGCTCACCTCGTTCTCCTCGCCCCCCGGGGTCCCGCCGCGGTCGTCGTAGTACCGGCGGCCGATGAACTGTGCGCCGACGAGTATCATCAGCGTGTCGTAGAGGGCGTCCGCGGAGTCGAACGTCTCGACGTCCGATCGGTCGATGACCGCCCGGATCGTCGTTGACTCTCCGTCCGGCGGCGACAGCTCCGTGTCACCGACCGTCTCAATCACCTCGTCCCGGGGCGCCGGAAACTCCAGCTTCCTCGCGAACAGGTCGCGCGTTTCTGGTAAGCGCATACATACCATACGACAGCGCACGCGAGGATAAGTGCACATGTGACTCGGTCGTCACGGTTTCTCCGAGGCGTTCCCTCCCGGCCCGGGGCGGGTCCGCGCGATCGCTCGCGGACCGTCGGCGGGCGAAGCTTTCAACACCCGCTCCGGCGACTTCGCGACATGGACGCCGACGAGCCTTCGCCCGCCGCCGACAGGGACGCCGAGCCCCCGACCGTCGCGGAGGCGGTCGTCGACGCCATGCTCGACCGCGGCGTCGACACCGTCTTCGGCATCCCCGGAAAGCAGACCCTCCCGCTGAACCGGGCGCTCGCCGACCGCGACGCGCGGTTCGTCGTCGCCCGCCACGAGACCGCCGTCCCCCATCAGGCGTGGGGGTACGCCGAGACGAGCGCGCCGGGCGCGATGGCCGCCACCTGCGTCGTCCCCGGCCCGGGCGACACGAACGCGATGAACGGGCTGAAGAACGCCCTGAACGACTGCGTCCCTCTCCTCCACCTCGCCGTCGAGACGGAGCGCTCAGTGCGCGGCGGCGACGGCATCCACGAGACGCCCCCGGAGACGTACGACACGGTCGTCAAGGAGAACGTCCTCGTGGACTCGCCCGCGGGCGCGGTCCCCGCGGTCGCCGAGGCGATCCGGACCGCCCGCGAACACCCGCAGGGCCCGGTCCGCGTCGGGATCCCGAAGGACGTCCTCGCGGGCCGCACGCCCCAGCCGGCGGTGGGCGACCGCGGCCCCTCGCCACCGCCGGCTCCGCCCGCGGAGGCGGTCGCAGAGGCCGCCGACCTCTTGACCGACGCGACGGCGCCCGTCGTCCTCGCCGGCGGCGGCGTCAGGCGGTCGGGCGCGAGCGACGCGCTCCGGGCGGTCGCCGAGTCGTTCGACGTGCCCGTCGCGACGACGTACAAGGGGAAGGGGACGCTCCCGGAGTCGCACCCGCTGTCGGCCGGCGTCCTCTGTGGCGGCGCGAGCGCGGAGCTCCGCGACCTCCTCGCGGGCGCCGACGTCGGCCTCGTCGTCGGCTCCGATCTCGACGCGGTCGCGACCGCCTCGTGGTCCGTCTCGATGCCCGATACGCTGGTCCACGTCACGCTCGACGGCGACGACGTGGGGTTCGGCTACGAGACCGACCTCGGCGTCGTCGCCGACGCCGACCGCTTCCTCCGCGCGCTCGACGAGGAATTCGCCGACGAGCGCACGCCGCCTCGCGACCGCGACGGCGCCGAGCGCGCCGAGGCGGTCCGCGCGGCCGACCGCGGCCGGTTCGCGGCGCTCTCCGAGGGCCGCGGTCCCGACGACCCGCTCCGCTCGGTCGAAGTCCTCTCGGCGGTGCGCGACGCGGTCCCCGACGAGGCGGTCGTGACCGCCGACGCGGGCGGGTTCCGGCTGTGGACGCTCGTCTCGTTCCCCGCGTCCGGGCCGCGCTCGTACGTCAACCCGGGCTCGTGGGCGACGATGGGCACCGGCGTCCCGTCCGCGATCGGCGCCAAGCTGGCGAACCCGGACCGCGACGTGGTAGCGCTCACCGGCGACGGGGGGCTGATGATGTGCGTTCACGAACTTCACACGCTTGCGAGCGAGGGGATAGACGTCACCGTCGTCGCGCTCAACAACGACGACTACGCGATCATCAGCGAGGAGGCGTCGCGATCGTACGAGTTCTCCGAGGGCGCCTACGGCTGGGCGGAGACCGGGCTCGACCTCGTCGCGGTCGCGTCGGGCATGGGCCTGCCGGCCGAGCGCGTCCGCGAGCGCGACGCCGTCGGCGACGCCGTCGAGCGCGCTCGGACTCGGGACGGGCCCGCGCTCGTCGAGGTCGTCACCGACCCGAACGAGCCGCAGGCGAGCGAGTGGATGACCGGGGCGCGACCGGGCGAGTAGCCACTCGGTTTCACGCCGGGCGTTTCCGACATCTGAAGCGATCTATATGGGCGCCGGCTCCCGAGTTGGCGTATGAGAAACCCGTGGGTTCACGACGATGTCCCGGACGATCCCGGAAGGGGCTACGACGGTCCCGTCCGCCTGCTGGCGGCGTTCATGTGGGGCTCGCTGGCGCTCCTCGTCGGCGGGTTCGTCCTGCTCTCCGGAGCGGGCGTCGTCGACCTCGCCGACGGCGGATCCCTCGGCGAGGTCGTGACCGGAGTCGTCGCCGCGCTCGCGGTGGCGTTGGCGCTCCCCGTCCTCTTGAAGCTGCTCGCGATATCGCGCGCGCTCGCCGCCCTTGCGTTCCTCGTCACGGGCGCGTCCGTCGGTCGGTTCGTGATCGCCCGCGAGCCCGAGCGGTTCCGGGCGCTCCTCGACGCGCGCGACGGGCTGGCCGAGAACGCGGGCGCGCTCGGTGACCTCTTCGACGTCGTCGACTCGCTGTCACCTGCGATGACCGACGGCGCGACGGCGGTCGTCGACGGCGCGATCGCCGCCGTCATCGCCTTCCCGGCCGCGTGATCCGGTCGTGCCGGCGGGTCGAACTGTCGCTTTCGCGGCGCGCGCGACGGGACGTGAGCCTTAACAACTCTCGTTGTGAATCCCGTCCATGACGCATCCGAACGACGTCGCCGTCGGGATCGTCGGCCTCGGCGGTATCGGGTCCCACCACGCGACGAAGCTGGTCGAACGCGGCGCGAACCTCGTCGGCGGGATGGACATCGACGCGGACGCCCGCGCGCGGTTCCACGAGGAGTTCGACCTCCCCGCCTACGAGGAGGAAGCGGCCCTCTACGAGGCGTGCGATGCCGTGCTTATTACCACGCCGAACCGCTTCCACGAGGAGTACGCGACCACGGCGCTGGAAGCGGGCCTCGACGTGCTCTTGGAGAAGCCGCTGGCGCACACGCTCGAGAGCGCCGAGCGCATCGCCGAGGCCGCCCGCGCCGCCGAGGGGTTCTGTATGGTCGGGTTCAACAACCGGTTCGCGGAGCCCGTTCGGGTGATCAAACACTACCAAGACGAGGGGCGGTTCGGCGAGACGACCCACGTCGAGGCGAACTACGTGCGCCGGCGCGGGGTTCCCGGCCGCGGCTCGTGGTTCACGTCGGCGGACGTCGCCGGCGGCGGCTCGCTCATCGACATCGGCGTCCACGCGATCGACCTAGCCCTCTACTTCCTCGACCATCCCGAGGTCGTCGAGGTCTCCGGCGAGACGCGCTCGGAGTTCGGCGGCCGCGACGACTACGCGTACGTCCACATGTGGGGCGACGACAACGGTCCGGAGGGGTTCGACGTCGACGACTCCGCGTCGGCGTTCATCCGCGGCGCCGACGGCTCCACGGTGTCGCTGGAGGTCGCGTGGGCGACGAACCGCCCGGCAACGGACGAGTTCGTCGTTCGCGGCACCGAGGCGGGCGCGACGTTCGACCGCGGCAGCGACGACCTCACCATCCACGAGGCTGGCGTCGGCGGGGGCCACCACCTCACGGACGCGACGGTCGAGACGCGCGAGGGCGACGCCCACGCCGCCGAGCAGGCGACCTTCCTCGAAGCGGTCGCCGCGGGCGAGGCGCCCGCGATCAACACCGTCGAGGAGGGGTTACGCGTCCAGCGCGTCATCGACGCCATCTACCGGTCCTCGGAGACCGGCGCGGCGGTCCGGCTGGACTGAGCGGCCCCGTTGAAACCCTCTACAAGAACCATATTCGGCCCCAGTTCCGTTCAATATAGAGGAAGGGATGAGCGATAGCGGGAGTGGGTATCGCAGATCGGCGGCCGCGAGGTAGTATTTAAATGACCGAGAGCGACGGCGACAACCGCTTATAAATCAGGCTGCGGTCGGCGCGCCTGCGAGCGGCCGCCATTGGCGGCCGCGAGCCAGCCCGCGAGGGACGCCGCGAACGCCCGCAGGGCGTGAGCGGCGAGGCTGGGGAGGTGTGAGGTGCCGTGCGGGGCTGTCTGGGGCGGGACTCAAAGGGGCAGTCGCGAGGCGGACGCAGGCGTTCACGAGAGCAGAGCTCTCGTGAGCCAATCAGAACGCGGAGCGTTCTGATGACGACGTAAGCACCGCAGCGAAGGAGCGCCAGCGACTGAGCGAGGAGCACAGCGAGCGTGCGTCCGCCCCGCGACTGGGGCTTTGGAGGTACTCACCGCAGCAGCGTCAGTCACTTATAAATAGCCGACAACAACACTCCAACTCCCCTTATAAACGGCCTCACTCACGACGTACAACACTCACTCCCGGTATCGATCGGGAAGCACCGGTCATCGATCGACTGTTACAGGTGAGAATCTGTCAGCGACGACGCCCCGACCGTCGGTGACGCCCGCCGCGATGGGAACCTATTCGGTGCTGGGGGCCGTTTCCGCGGACAACTCGTGACCAGCGATCCCGGCCCCACGCCGCCCTCCGAACGTATCACCAGCCTCGACGCGCTCCGTGGGTTCGCGCTGCTCGGCATCCTCGTCATCAACATCCGCGTCTTCTCGATGCCGGAGCAGACCCTGCTCAACCCGAACGTCTACGGCGACTTCACCGGGCTCGACTACTGGACGTGGTTCGTCGGCCACGTGTTCGCGCAGTCGAAGTTCATCACGATCTTCTCGGCGCTGTTCGGCGCGGGCGTTCTCATGTTCATCGAGAGCAAGGAGGAGAAGGGGCAAGACGCCGTCCGCCTCCACCTCCGGCGGACCGCGGTGCTGATCGCGATCGGCCTCCTCCACGCCTACCTGCTGTGGTACGGGGATATCCTCGTCACGTACGGGCTCACCGGGATCTTCCTGCTGTTCGTCCGCGACCTCGACGCGCGTCGGCTCGCCGGGCTGGCCGGAGTCTTCCTGCTCTTTATCCCCGCGGTCGAGCTGTTCGCGGCGATCTCGATCGGCGGCGAGGCGCTCGCCGGCCAGTGGATGCCCGCGGAGGCCGCGATCCGACAGGAGGTGGCCACCTACCGCGGCGGCTGGCTCGACCAGATGAGCCACCGCGTCGACTCCTCGTTCCAGCGGCAGACGTCCGGCTTCATCGGGTCGAGCTTCTGGCGGGTCGGCGGCGTCATGCTCCTCGGCATGGCGCTGTACAAGCGGGGCGTGCTGACCGGGGAGCGGTCGACCGCGTTCTACCGTCGGCTCGTCGCGGGCGGCGCCGTCGGCGTCGGAATCGTCGTCGCCGGCGTCGCGTACATCGAGGCGAACGACTGGAGCGCGGGCGCCGCGCTGTACTGGCGGCAGTTCAACTACGTCGGGAGCCTCCTCGTCGCCGGCGGCTACGTCGGACTGATCACCCTGTTCGTCCGGTGGCGCGGCGAGGGCGTCATCACCCGCGCGCTCGCCGCGGTCGGCCGGACCGCGTTCACGAACTACCTGCTCCAGACGGTGATCGCGACGACGATCTTCTACGGGCACGGGCTCGGGCTGTTCGGCTACGTCAGCCGGGTCGAAGCGATGGGGATCGTCGTCGCGATCTGGGCGGTCCAGATAGTCCTCTCGGTGCTCTGGCTGCGCTACTTCCGGTTCGGTCCCGTCGAGTGGGTGTGGCGGACGCTCACCTACGGGGAGAAGCAGCCACTGCGGTTGAAGAGCTGAGTTCGCGGGCCGCCGACCCGCGTCGCGTTCTCCGAACTGAGACTCGCGTGGACACGTTCAACACCCTCCCGCCGAACACCCGCGTATGACCGGGTTCGACGTCCACGACCACCGCCACGAGCTGAAACAGCTCCGCGATTCGGGCGCGACGAGCCTCTGGGCGAACCGCGAGGAGATGGCGTGTCCGGTGTGCGACGACGCCTTCTCAAGGCTGTTCGTCACCCGACAGAGCGGGACGACGTTCCCCGAGAACGACGGCGCGCGGTTCTGCCTGCTGTGCGACGGCGACGCGGTGTACCTGTTCAGACACTGAGCGCACAGGCGATCGGGTATACCGAGCGTCGGCTCCGTTGAAATCCCTTCTTCAGAGGTATGTTCGCCTGAAACGGCTGGTCGCTGAAGAGTGCTTCTTGATCGGTTGCGGGAGTACGTCGCTCAGTGTAATGGCGTAGTTGTTTATAAAGAGAAGAGCGGTGTTGCTGTCGGCTGTTTATAAGTGACCGTCGCTACTGCGGTGAGGATCTCCAAAGCCCCAGTCGCGACGGCTCGCGCGCCTTGCTGTCGTTCGAAAGGCGCGTCGCGCCTTTCGTGATGACGAGACGCCGCCGGCGTCTCGAACCACGCTCCTCAGTCGCTCGTTTCACTCGCTCCTTGCGGTGCTTACTGCGGCGTGCTTCGCCCTCGCGACTGCCCCTTTGAGTCCCACCCCGCACCGCCCCGCACCTCACGCCTCCCCAGCCTCGTCGACCGCCCTCCGCTTCGCTCCGGCCGGTCGACTCCCTCGCGGGCGGTTCGCGGTCGCCACAGGCGACCGCTCACCGGCGCGCCACCGCGATAACTGATCGCTCACTGCTACCTCTGTATTGACCGCGAACCCGAGGAAGTTGTCTCAAAACGTAGTAATCGGGACCACTTGTCTCGGTCTAATCATTTCACTGTGAAAATCTAGCAGTACTCTTTGACGACGAGCACACTAGCAACGCCGATGAGTCCCCCAACGAATAGTCGCATTGCGTGAGGCAGACTATTCTGTATATGACCAAACAACGACCGTTCTACTCCACTACCAGACACAAAGAGATTAGTCACCACTACTCCAAGAACTGCGTTTCCGATGGTAAAGACGATCCCTCCGATGAAAAACCCCATGACGACGCTTCCCGGTGTGTACTCTCTCGTCGTCAGATAATACGCGATTACTGCACAAGCAAGGGGAATCCCGACGGAAAAGACGAACCCTCCGACGGTCATTATCGGTTGTGACCATGTCTCTATGTAGGCGGTGCTTGCCGTTGGAGACATCAATTCTTGCGGAACAACAAAAAGCAAGATAGTGGTAAGCAGAAGAAACAGCGCGCCGAATACTCCGATGCCGGCACCAATTTTGACGGGTTTCTGGTGATACATATTTGGGAGTCGGTGCTATTGCGTATTGAACTAACGGCCTAGGTATCTATTGTGATACTATGCGAATCTCTAGTACCAGTCTCTAGATCGACTGTATTGAGCGCGATTGGGTCGGAATATCTCACTCGTGACGGATCGCAACTGATCCGGGGCGTCAGTCGTCGCCCAGCGGGTCGACGCCGGGGTCGGGGTCCTCGATGTAGCGCTCGGTCCACGTGCCGCGCGAGAACCACGCCACGCCGACGACGGCACCGAGGACGTTCCCGAGCGCCATGCCGACCCAGACGCCGGTCTCGCCCCAGCCGGCGACGAACACGAGGTACCCCACGCTCGCGACTCGGCCCACCCAGAGGGTGAGAATCGAGATGACCATCGCGGTCTTCGTGTTGCCGGCGCCGCGGAACGCGCCCAAGATCACCTGCGAGACGCCGATGAAGGCGAACTCCACCGACCGGATCCGGACGTACTCGACCGCGTAGGAGATGGTCTCGGGCGCGTCCGGCACGTCGCCGAGGAACGCGCCCACGATCGGCTCGGTGAACGCGACGGCGACGACCGCGACGAGGAACATCACGCCAGCGCCGGTCGTGGCGGCGAACTTCACCGCCTTGGCGGCGCGGTCGGCGCGGTCGGCGCCGAGGTTCTGCCCGACCATCGTGTCGATGGCGCGGCCGAGCCCCATCGCGGGGAGGAAGACGAGCGAGATGAGGCGGTTGCCGAGCCCGTAGGCGGCGACGACGGGCGGCGAGAAGGTGACGATCATCGCGGTGAGTGTGATCATCGCGAGCGCGCTCGTCGTCTGCTCGACGCTGGAGGGGAGCCCGAGCCGGAAGATGTCCCGGATGAAGTCGAGGTCGGGCGCGAGGTGGCCGAGCGTCACGTCGGGGCCGTAGCCCGTCCCGAACAGGATCCAGAGCCCGATGGCGGTCGCGACGCCGCGCGAGAGGATCGTCGCGAGCGCGGCGCCCTGAATGCCGATCCCGGTGACCCCCGTCGCCGAGAGCAGGGTCGCCTCAAGCGCGACCGGGTCGAGCGCGGCGAGGCCGGGCACCGCGGCGAGCCACTCGAACAGGGGGTTGCCGTCGAACCCGAAGATGAAGAACGGGTCGAGCAGGACGTTCAGGAGGACGGAGACGAACATGACCGCCATCGGCGTCCGCGTGTCGCCGTAGCCGCGCATCAGCGCCGAGAAGACGAAGAAGCCGAACATCAGGGGGATCCCGGCGAAGATCACCTCCATGTAGTCGGCCGCGAGCGGGATCACCGTCGCCGCGGTCTCGGCGTCGCTCGGCAGGACCTCGAGGGCGGGTCGAGTGTAGAAGTACCCGCCGATCCCGATGAACACGGACAGCACCGAGACGGTGAAGATCGTCTGTCCCGCAACGAGCCCCGCGGACCCGTCGCCGTCGGCGCCGGTGTACTGCGCGACGAGGATCGCGCCCGCGGTCGTGAAGCCGCCGGCGACCGCGATCAGCAGGAAGATGAGGGGGAACGCGAGGCTGATCGCGCCGACGGCCTCCGCCGAGAGCCGGCCGAGGTAGAGGGTGTCGACGATGTTGTACGTCACCTGTAACAGCTGGATGACGACGATCGGCCACGCTAAGCGGAACAGCGGTCGGAGGAGGCTCCCCTCGGTGATCGACTCGTCGTCGAGCGGGCCGTCGTCGTCGCCGGGCGCGTCGCTGCGCTCGTCGGCCTCGCGGCGGTCGGCGGCGTCAGCGGACGTGTCGTCTGGCCCGTCGGAGGAGTCCGACGGATCGGAGGGGTCGGCAGCGGGCTCGTCGCTCACTGCCGTACAAACGCCGGGGGCGCTCTATCAGGCTTCCGATCCGATCACCGCCCCGCCCCGCCGCCGCCTCGGTCGTCCCGGTCGTGCCGGGCGCCGCCGTCGTTCGACGGGGCGGAAGCGTCGGTTCCGGGCCGGTCCGAGTCCGCGGCGTCGTCGCTGAGGTCCGGGGTGGCGGCCGCGGACGCGTCGGGATCGACGCC
The DNA here is from genome assembly GCF_002355655.1 of Halorubrum trapanicum. Taxonomy (NCBI): domain Archaea; kingdom Methanobacteriati; phylum Methanobacteriota; class Halobacteria; order Halobacteriales; family Haloferacaceae; genus Halorubrum; species Halorubrum trapanicum. Next base: position 2,793,530 of record NZ_AP017569.1, read on the forward strand.
CTTCGACGTCCCGGATCCGGCCTCGACGCGGGCGACGCCGGAGGTGTCGTCGAAGACGAGGTGCCGGTGCGGGTACGCCATCGTGACGTTCGCCTCCGGATCCCCGAGCCGCTGGCGTATCTTCGTGTTCACGTCCGACTGGACCTTCGCCAGCTTGTACGGCTTTTTCACCCAGTAGCGGAGCCGCAGGAGGATCCCGTTGTCGCCGAACTCGTGGAGCCGGCAGTCGGGCCCCGCCATGTACCGCGCCACGCCGATTCGGATGTCGGGCCCGCCGTCGATGACGGCCTCGCAGTCGCGCGCGGCGCGCTCGATACGGCGGCGCGCCTCCGGGATATCGCTCTCGTAAGTGACGAGGACGTCGATCGAGCGCCGGGTCCGCTCGTCCTCGGCCGAGAGGTTCGTCACGTCGCGCTCGCGCATCGTCCCGTTCGGGACGACGAGGAAGGTGTTATCGAGGGTGAATATCTTCGTGTACCGGATCGTGATGTCCTCGACGAACCCCGCCGTCCCGTCCTCCAACTCGATCATGTCGCCGATCTCGAACGGCTGGTCGGCGAGGACGAACACGCCGTTGATGAAGTTGCCCACAAGCGGCGCGAGGACGATACCGATGACGGCCGAGAACACCGCGGTCCCGAGGAGGAGCTCCTCGAACTGGAAGCCGGCCGCGCTGAGACCAACGAGGAGCGCGGCGCCGATCGTCCCCGCCCGGACGCCCCGGACGATCGTCTGGGCGACGCTCTGGCGCGACACGCGGCGCGCCACGGGCCGACCGATCAGTCGGACGAGGAAGTTGGCGACGAGGACGCCCACCGCGACGGCCGCGACGACGGTCAACAGGCCCGCTCCCGGCAGGCCCGCGAGCTGAGAGCCGAGGCCGGCGAGCCGCGAGACGACCCCATCGATCGGCGTCCCCTCCGGGAAGACCATGGGAACCCGCCGTCGGCCATCCGAAAAAGGGTTTCTCCCCGCGCCGGCCGGGGCCGCGGGGACGCGGGCGCGGCGGCCGACGGCGCTCCGGACGCGCCCGCCGGGGACAACCACTATGACGCGGCTGAGCGAACGGGAGGCATGTCGCGACCCCCCGCGGATCCCACGGCACCGAGATTCGACGTCGAGCACGAGACGAGGCCGGGAGAGACGCTGATCGTCGGGTTCTCGTCGTTCGGGCTCGCCGGCCTGACGGCCGTCGACTACCTGGTGGACGACCTCGGCCTCGACGAGACGGGCCACGTCCGGATCGAGGGCACCCCCTCCATCACGCCGTTCACGAAGGGGACGCCGCGGCACCCGATCCGACTGTACACCGCCCCGGACCGCGACGTCACCGTCCTCGTCGCCGAGCAGTTCCTCCCGCCGGCGCTCGGGGAGCTGCTCGCGGACGCGCTCCTCGACTGGACCGAGGCGAACGGGGTCGGGGAGATCGCGGTGCTGTCGGGCATTCCGGTCCCGCACGGCCCCGACGCCCACCGCACGTTCCACGTCGCCACGGAGGACTACCGGACCGCGCGCCTCGACGGCGGGGGCGACGGGGTCGACGTCCCCGCGATGGAGTCCGGGTTCCTCGACGGGGCGAACGCCGGGCTGCTCGAACGCGGCATCGACTCGCCGCTCGGCGTCGGGGTGTTCGTCACGCCGGTCCACGCGCAGGCGCCCGACGTCGACGCCGCGGTGCGGCTCGTCGACACGGCGGACGCGATCTACGACCTCGGCGTCGACGCGGCCCCGCTGGAGGCGTTCGCCGAGGCGATCCGCCGCCGGTACGAGGACCTCGCCGAGCGGATCGAAGAGCGGGAGCCGGAGGGGAGCTACGATCGCATGTACATGTGACCGGTCGGCGGTCGCCGGGGCGAGGACCACACTCCGAAAACGCGTACAACTCGACTCATAGTAAAAAGCTATAATCCCCGCCCCCCTTCCTATGCCCATGACAGACGATCTCCGGGACACCCTCGACCGCGTCGGGGACCGATTCAACCTCGGCGAGTACGAGATCGACGCGTACCTCGCGGTGTTGGAACACGGGGAACTGACGGCGAGCGACATCGCCGACCGGACCGACATCCCGCAGCCGCGGGTGTACGACACCGTCCGGAGCCTCTCCGACCGCGGGCTCGTCGAACTCCGCGAGTCGCGGCCGATGAAGATCGTCGCGGTCGATCCGGACGAGGCGTTCGGCGACCTCCGCTCGTCGTTCGCGGAGATGGTCGACGAGCTGGAGGCGCGCTACACCGCGCCGACCCGCGAGACCGAGGCGGTGTCGCTCGTGAAGTCGCGCTCGACGATCCTCCGGTACCTCGAAGAGGTGATCGCGAACGCGGAGTACGAGCTCGCCCTGTCGCTCACGCCCGGGCTCCTCCGCCGCTTCCGCGACGAGCTCGCCGCGAAGGTCGCCGAGGGGGTCAGCGTCGAGCTGCTCGTCACGCCCGCGTCGAACGCGCCCGACCCGGCGGAGTTCGACTACTTGGAGGTCGCGACCATCGCCCGCGCGCGACGCGGGATCACCACGCCGGTCCTCGCGGTCGGCGACGGCGAGTACTCCGTGTACGCCACGCAGGACGCGCTGCGCGACGACCGCGAGCGCTACGGCGTCATCTTCAACCGCTCCGCGCTCGGCTTCCTCGTCTCCGGCTTCTTCGGGACCGTCCTGTGGACGACCGCGGAGACGCTCGCCGCCGACGGGGAGGAACGGCCCTTCCCGCGCCGCTACGCCTCGATCCGCCGCGCCGTGAAGGACGTCCGCGAGTTCGACGGCGAGGAGTTCTACGCGACCGTCGAGGGGCGCGACATCGAGACCGGCGAGGAGGTGACGGTCCGCGGCAAGGTCGTCGACGTCGCGTTCGTCGACACCGAGGAGGTGGCGTCGCTGGTCGTGGAGGCCGAGGACGGCCGCGTCGAGATCGGCGGCCGCGTCGCCGCCTTGGAGGACGTCGAGGGCCAGGAGATCGTCATCGGCCGCGACGAGCCGCCCGCGCTTTGAGCCGGGTTCCGGGCCCCGGAGATCGGCGTTGAAGTACGCACGGCCCGAAGCGACCCCGTGACCGACGACACCGTTTCCGACGAGGACCGGGAGGTACCGACCGTCTCGTGCGAGCGGTGCGGCCGCGAGTGGGAGCTCGACCGCGAGGTCGACGACCTCGATCCGGGGAGCCACGCGATCGAGCAGTTCGCGCTCGACCACGAGCGCCACACCGGCCACTACCCGGACGGGGTGACCCCGTGGATCGCTCGGTGCGACCGCTGTCCCGACGGCGAGCGATTCCTCGCCGAGCGGCCCGCGCGGCGCTGGGCGGAGACGCACGCGCGGCACACGCGCCACGACGTGCGCCTCGAACCGCCGACGGGCGCGGCCGAAACCGTCTCCGCCGAGGGGACCGCGGACCGGTCGTAGGGGCGTCACCCTCGTCGACGTGGGCGACGCCTCGCTCCCGTCGACGCCTCGCTCCCGTCGACAGCTGACGGCGAGGGCCTGTCGCCTCGAACTACACTCGTTTTGCGCGCTCTCTGTGTCGGTAGGTGACTTCGTACAGCTCCTCCCACGCCGCCTCGTCGAACCCGTCGGTTCGGACCGCTTCGAACCGCGTGAGTTCAGTCAGTACGCGACACGCTCGGCACTGCGCTATCCCGTGGTATCTGCGCACCTCGACGCCGATTTCGGGGTGTTCTGCCTCCACGTCGACCTGTCCGTCTCGGGCTCGGAACTCGGCTTCCCCCCCCCGCAGCCCGGGCACTCGTACTCGGTCCGACCCACCGCGTCGCCGGAGTACGGAGCGGTGAGCTCCCTGTGGTAGGCGAGCGCGGACGCCAGTACCTCCCGCTCGTCCGCGGAGAGTTCGATCTCGATGGGCCCGTCCTTCCCGTCCGCGAGCGCCTCGTTGAACACCCGACAGAGCGTCTCGTATCGTTCGTCGTCGTCCCTCATCGTTCTGAACCCGTGGCGTTCCAGAGAGACGAGTCCTCCGGTCCCGAGCATCGTCGCCGGCCGCCGTCACCGCACGGGGATCGCGAGGGCCCGCCACACCGACAGCGTATTTACGCCGGCGGTCCCACCGGTCCGACATGACGCTCGTCGTGGTTCCGGTCCGATTCCCTCCCTCGTCGCACTCGGCGGCGACGCTTCGAGAGGCGGCTCGCATCGCCGAGGAGCGCGACGCCGACCTCACGATCCTCCACGTCGACTTATACCAGCGCTCGGGGGGCGTCTCGCGCAGCGACCTCAAGCGCGCCGTCGAAGAGCGGATCGGCCGGATCGACCGCGCGCGCTACGTCGTCCGCCGCGGCTTCCTCGTCGAGGAGACGATCCTCGAAGAGATCGTCGCCGAGGGCGCCGACGTCGTCGTCATCGGCTCGAAGCAGGCCGGGCGGTGGCGGCGGATGGTCCAGAAGCTGCTCTCCGACCCCGACATCGACTCGTTCCTCCGCGGCGAGCTCGACTGCGCCGTGATCACCGTCGACGCCGACGGCGAGACCACGACGAACGAGGTCGACGACGACGCCGCGCCCCCTCCGGAGGACGACGACTGAGTCCCCGCGGCGGCGCGGTCCGGTCTACTCCGCGACCGCGTACCGTCGCTCGTACTCGATGACGGTCGCCACGCGCTCGGCGACCGCCTCGCCGAACTCGCGCTCGACGACGTACAGCGCCAGGTCGATCCCGGAGGTGACACCGCCGGCGGAGAGCAGGTCGCCGTCGTCGACGACGCGCGCGTCCACGACTTCCGCCCCGGACTCGCGGAGCTCGTCGATCGCCGAGGCGTGCGTGACGGCCCGCCGCCCGTCGGTGACGCCCGCCTCCGCGAGCAGCATCGACCCGGTACACACCGAGGCGATCCGCGTGCCGGCCTCGTGGTGCGCCGCGAGCGCGCGCGGCACGTCGCCCTTCCGCGCCTCCGCCCACGCGCTCGCCTCCTCGTCGCGCGCGCTCCACCCGCCCCCGGGCACGACCAGCAGGTCGGGCGCGTCGTCGGCCTCCGGCTCGGGGAGCCTCCCGTCCACCCCGACGCGGGTCCCGTGGCTCGCGGTCACCGCCTCGCGTTCGTCGAGCGTGACGTAGCGGACGCGCCCGGCGCGGCCGGACCCCTCGGGGGCGTCGTCCCCCGCGTCTCCCTCCTCTGCGGCGTAGCCGAGCGCGTAGTCGAACACCTCGTAGGGGCCGATCCCGTCGAGCTCGTCGAACCCGTCGTACAGCAAAATATCGACGTTCACACCGGTCCGGAGGGGGGCAAACGGCTTGTGCGTTCCCCTCCCGACGCCGCCGCGACGCCGGTGTGGTCGGTGCCGCCTAACCGGTCGCCGCGCTCCTCTGATCACTCGTCGGCGAACGCCGACACGGGGCGCTCGACGGCGTCACCCCTCGGCGTCGAAGAGGGAGTCGACGGTGCGAGCGAAGCGGTCGACGAGCCGGTCGGGCAGGGACGGGGACACCTCGTCGAGCAGCGTCGCCGTCCGATCCGGGCGGGCCAGCGCGACGGTCATCGGCCGGTCAGGCGACTTCTCGACGATCCCGTGGTCGGCGAGCGTCGAGACGTGCCACGACACCGTGCTCTTCGCGAGGTCGAGGTCGTCCGCGAGCGCCGCCGGCCGGGTCGGGCCGTCGGCGTGGAGCCGGACGACGATCTCGCGGGCCGTCTCCCGTCGGAGGAACGCGAGCGTTCGCCGGTCCCACGCGTCGACCGTCGGGTCGAAGTAGTGCGCGCGGCCGCCGATCCGCTCGACCGCGAGTTCGCCGTCCCGAACCAGCCGGCGGAGGTGGTACTGTGCCTGCCCGGTCGCGATATCGAGGTCGCGGCCAATCCGGTTGAAGTGGACGCCGGGGGTGTCGCGGACGTGGCGTCGGATCCGGGCTCTGGTGTCCGACATTCGTGGCTGTCCGTCCTTCCCGTCCGCGCGATAAAAGCCGCCCGTGCGGTCTCCCCGTCTGGGAACGGCGAACGGGAACGTCTTCTTATCCGTCGCTCCCTAAAGGAGAGTGTGACGCAGTCCCTTTGGGGGTCGCTCCCGGCGCTCGCGGGGTGGTCGGTAGAGGGGTCGCTCCCGATCCTGGCGGTCGTGGTCGTCGCCGGGATCGGCACGACGCTCCTCTTCGCCGTCAGCCTCGCGGCGTACCGCCGCCGCCGCCGGGCGCAGTACCGGCTGATCGCCATCGCGGTGGGCGCGCTCCTGGCCCGGTCGGTCGTGGGCGCCGGGACCGTCCTCGGCGTCGTGCCGATGCCGGTCCACCACCTCCTCGCGCACAGCCTCGACTTCCTGATCGCCGCGCTCGTCCTCTACGCCGTGTACGCCCACGCCCCCGGTGCGATCGGTGACGACGCCGCCTCCGACTGATCGGACGCCACGGGCGGAGCGAGCGTCGGGGGTCCCGAGCGCCTACTGACGGAACCTCGCGCGGAGCCCCTCGACCGCGACGTCGACGCGCGGACCGAACGCGACGCTCACGACGGCCGCGACGGCTCCGGCCGCGGTCCAGCCGAGGAGCGAGGCGACCGCGCGGCCGGTGTCGACGAACCCGCCCTCCGGCGCGAAGGCGACGCCGATCACGTGTTCGAAGACGAGCCCCCTGAACGCCCCGTTGGGAGAGAGCGCGAGCGCTCCCCCGATCCCGCTCGGCGACGCCCCGGCGGACAGCGACCCGAGCACCGCGAGGTCGCCGCCGAGGACGCCGCCGAGCAGCGCGAGGAGCGCGAGCGCGACCGCGCTCCGCCGGCTCGTCGCGACCGTCGACACCGCGGCCGACAGCGAGAGATACGCCGCGCCGAACGGGACGACGAGCGCGACGAAGCGGACGAAGAGGACCGGCGAGTCGACGCCGGAGTGCGTCGCGAAGATCCCCGTGTCCGGCGCGGCGGTGAGCCACACGTACGCGCCGACGAGCGCGAACGGCCCGCCGACGAGCGCGACGAGCGCGGCCGTCCGCGCGAGCAGCACGCCGAGGACGTACCCGGCCGCGCTCACCGGGTACGTCCGGATCACGTCGAGCTCGCCGCTCGCGACGTCGGCGAACAGCGCGCGGTAGCCGAGTACGACAGCGAGCAGCGGCACCAGGACCTCCGTCGGCAACAGCAGGTCGACGACGGCCGGCACGAACCCGGTCGCGCCCCCGCCGCCGACCGCGACCAGCCCGCCGAGGACGGCGAGCAGCCCGGCCGCGAGGACGGCGTAGCCGGGCGTCCGTCGCACCGTGACGAGCTCCCGGCGAAAGACGGTCCAGACGCCGTCGAACGGGGTACTCATCGGTCTGACACCCCCGGAACGTGGACGGAACCCTCTCCGTCCCGGTCGTTCGTCGCCTCGCCGCGCTCCCGGTCTCGCTCCCCGCCGCCGGACCGCCCGCCCTCCGCCTCGTCCGCGGCGGCCGGTGCGGGGACGCCGCCCGCGACCGCGCGGTACAGCTCGCCGACGTCGTCGACTCCGTGTCCGTCGAGGAGGCGGTCGCGGGGCCCTGACGTGGCGACGCGACCGCGGCGGAGGACGACGACGGCGTCGGCGTGGGCGTCGACGAGGTCGAGGTCGTGCGAACTGACGACGACGGCGGCGTCGTCGCCCGCGCGGGCCGCCGCCCGGAAGGCCCGCTCCCGCATCTCGGGGTCGAGCCCGCTCGTCGGCTCGTCGAGGACGACGATATCCGGGTCGCCGAGCGTCGCCTGCGCGATCCCGAGTAGCCGTCGCATCCCGCCCGAGAGATCCTCCACGCGCTTTCCCGCCGCGTCGGCGAGCCCGACGTCCGCGAGCGCCGCGTCCGGGTCGCCGCCGCAGAGGGCCGCGTAGAACCCGAGCGTCTCCCGGGCGGTGAACCCGTCCCTGAACGGCACCCGCTGCGGGAGGTAACCGACGCGCTTCTCGGACCCGGAACGCGGGCCGCCGCCGGGGTACCGAACGGTCCCGTCGGTGGGCTCGACCGCACCCGCGAGCACGCCGAGGAGCGTGGACTTGCCTGAGCCGTTGGGACCGACGACGGCCGTGACTCCAGCCTCGAGCGACAGCGAGACGCCTTCGAGGACCGGGACGCCGCCGTACGTGCGCGTGACGCCGTCGACCGCGGCGAGCGCGCGCTCGCTCATTCCGCCCCCTCCGCGGTCGCCGTCGAGCGCACCGAAGGCGTCACGCTGGCGTTCCCGCCCGGCGCGAGCGCGGACCGCCAGTCCGTCCGAACGGGTCCGGCTCCGGCGTTCGCACCCGTGACCGCGTCGATCCGGTCGGGGTGGTACGGCGCCGCCGCGGGCACCGGGTCGATGATGCTCCCGGAGCGGGCGCCGGGGACCGTCCCGCGGAGCCGGTCGAGCAGCCGCGCCGCGGGCGACTCGCGGACCGCGACCGCGCTCGGGTGTCGGTGGAGCGCGCCGTCGACGGGCGAGGTCGGGCGGTACGCCCGGTCGCCGGCGGCGAGCGGGCCGACGTTCGCCCCCTCCCAGTAGTTCCCGCGATCGCCGTCGGCCCACACGCGAAGCGCCCCGGCCCCGGCCGCCGCGTGGTCCGCGTTGCCGACGAAGTCGTTCGCGACGACCCGGCTGGAGGGGACCACGGTCGTCGCGCGCGCGCCGAGCTCGTTGCCGACGACGACGTTGTGCTCGTACAGCGACCCGCGGGCGCTGGTGGAGAAGCCGAGCTCGTTCCCGACCAGCGTGTTGTAGCCGAGGTACGTCCGCGTCCCCGACGCCTGGATCCCAGCGCTGGAGTTGTGGACGTCGTTCCCGACGATCGCGTTGCCGGCCGGCCGCGTCATCACGGTGATTCCGGCGAACAGCTCGTTCCGGAAGGCGTTGTCCGCGACCAGCGCGTCGCCGGTGTACATGAGGTGGATCCCGTACCGGTTGTCGACGAACGTCGAGTTCCGGACGATCGAGCCGTCCGCGCGGTGGAGATAGATCCCGTCGCGGCCCCCCTCGAACCGGCTGTCGTCGACGGTCACGCGCGACTCCATCCCGGTGATGCCCATGAACCCGGCCTGCCACTCCTCGGTCCCGTTGACGACGAGCTCGCTGACGGTCGCGTGCGAGCCCTCCCGGAGCAGGAGCCCGCTCGCGTTCGTGTCGACGGCGACGTCGTCGACGACGAGCCCCGGCGCGCCGACCGCCTTGATCCCGGCGTCGCCGTGGCCGTAGCCGAGCTGGATGTTCGTGTCCCACGCCTCGCCCTCGGGATCGCTCGACTCGCGGGCCGCCTCCGGGTCGCGGGTGCGGTTCCCCGTCCCCGCGATCCGCAGCCCGGTGAGCGCGACGTCGGGCGCGCGGACGGTGACTACCGACCCGGTTCCGTTCCCGACGACGCGCGTCGTCTCGGTCTCGTTCCCCGGAGCGCGGTTCGCCCCCGCCCCGTCCCGTCCGCTGCCCGCGCCGGCAATCGTCACGGACCGGTTCACCGTCACGGTCTCCTCGTACGTCCCGGGCGGGACGCGGACCGTCGTGTTCGGCGGCGCCGCCGCGACCGCGGCGTCGATCGTGGGGGCGTCCTCGCCGACGACGACGGAGACCGGGCGGTCCGCGCGCCGCTCCGCGGCCGCGAACCGCTCGTCCGCCGTCAGCCAGCGCTCCGGAGCGAGCGAGCGCACGACCGCCGCGGTGTCGACGTCGAACGACCGGCTCCGGACCGCCTCCCAGCCGACGACCGACCCGCCGTGGTCGTCCGCGAACGCCGCCGCGGCCTCGCGGTCCCGAAACGGGACGACGACCTCGCCCGACGGGCCCTCGGCGTCGCTGCCGACGACGTACCGGGCCTTCCCGACCGGCGTCCACCCGCCGGCGCCGCTCGCCGAGAACAGCCCCGACTCGGTCGTGCCCGGGTCCCTGTGGTCGAACGTCTCGACGTACGCGACGAGCGGGTAGCCGAACTGCCGCTCGGTCCGACCGTCCCGCTGCGAGTCGACGAACGAGGCGACCCCGTTGTAGCCGACGACGTACTGGAGCTGCGAGTAGAACACCTGGACCCGCGGGAGGGTCGCGTCGCCCGCCATCAGCGCGTCCGTCTCCGAGGAGAGCCCGAGCTCGACGGCGTCCTCGAACCGAACCGGCTCGGGGACCGACTCGCTCGGGTCGGCGGCGAACGCGCCCGCGGTCCCGACGGCCGCGAGCGCGACGAGCGCGACGAGCGCGACGCGGAGGCGACGCGACCGGGACGAGTCGGGGTCGAAAACTGCCACGCGTACGCTTCGTCCGGCCGCGACTTAGCCCGTCTGGTTCGTTCCTCGAACGCGCCGTTGAACGCGTCCAGAGGGGCTAAGAGGCCGGTCTCCCAACGTTCGATCATGACGAGCGACCACCCGCCGACGAGGGCACTCGACCGACGCGCGAGCGTCCCCCGGCGACGCCTGCTCGCCGGGGTCGCTGCCGCCGGTGCCGCCGCTGTCGCCGGCTGCGCCGGGGGCGGATCGAACTCGATATCGCCCGTCTCGATCGACGACGAGCAGGCCTGCGACCAGTGCGGGATGATCGTCGCGGATCACCCCGGGACGGTCGGGCAGGTCCACTTCGAGGACGCCGAACCGGAGGGCGGCCGCCCGGCGCAGTTCTGTAGCGCCACCTGTACGTACACGTACCGCTTCGACGCCGAGAACGCCGGACGGACGCCGGTCGCGACCTTCCTCACCGACTACTCGGCGGTCGATCAGGAGGTGTTCGAGGAGGGCGGCGACACGATGTTCTCCTCGCACGTCGAGAGCGACGCGTTCGCCCGCGAGCCGGCCCTCACGGTCGTCGCGCGCAGCGAGGTGATCGGCGCGATGGGACCGGACCTGATCCCGTTCAGCGAGGAGGGCGACGTCGACGACTTCGTCGCGGAGTACGGCGGGGAGGCGCTGCCCGCGACCGAGGTGGACCGCGCGACGCTGGAGGCTTTATAAATAGACGGGAGACCGACGGAAACTGTTTATAAACCCGTGAGCGGACGGCGAAAAGAGTATATAAATAGACCGCGGAACGCGGCCGTGTTCGGGCCTGTTCCGCCTACTCGCCGCCCCACTGCTCGACGCGCTTCGGGCGGTCGGACACCGCCATCACGTCGAGGTCGTCGCCCGCGTGGTCGAGGGCTTCGAGCGCCGCCTTCGCCGAGGCGTGCGTCGAGAAGTAAGTGATCTCCTCCTCGACCGCGACCTCCAGCAGGTCGCGCTGGCGCGAGACGATGAGGTCGAGCTCGCCGCGCCTCGCGGCCTCGATCAGGTCCGTCGCCTCGCTCAGCTCGAAGTGCTCCGCGTACCCCGCGACGAGCGCCTCGCCCGCCTCGGTGCCCGGGTCCGGGAACTCCTCGGCCGAGAGGTCGACGACGGCGGTGCCGGACTCCGGGATCGGCTTGCCGGTCGAGTCCTGCGCCTTGTCGTACGCCTTGCCGAAGGAGGTCGCGGTGCCCATCACCTCGCCGGTGGACTTCATCTCAGGGCCGAGCCGCGGGTCGGAGCCCGGCAGGCGGTCGAACGGGAGGACGACCTCCTTCACGGAGCGGTGTTCGGGGATCTGCTCGTCGACGTCGAGGTCGGCGAGCGTCAGGTCGTCGGTCATCACCTTCGCCGCGAGCTTGGCGATGGGGACGCCGGTCGCCTTCGAGACGAACGGGACGGTGCGCGAGGAGCGCGGGTTCGCCTCCAACACGTACACCTCGCTTTCGGCGTCGGGGTCGCCGACGCCCGTCACCGCGAGCTGGACGTTGAGCAGGCCGACCGTGTCGAGCGCGCGGGCGATGTCCTCGGTGACCTCGCGGACCCGACCGAGCGTCTCCTCGCCGAGCGAGCGCGGCGGGATCATGCACGCGGAGTCGCCCGAGTGGACGCCCGCGCTCTCGACGTGTTCCATCACGCCGCCGAGGAGGACGTCCTCCCCGTCCGCGACGGCGTCGACGTCCAGTTCGACCGCGTCGTCGAGGAACTGGTCGACGAGGATGGGCTTGTCGGGAGAGACGCGCACCGCCTCCTCGATGTACTCCTCCAGCTCGGCGTCGTCCTCGACCACGCGCATCGCGCGGCCGCCGAGCACGTAGGAGGGGCGCACGAGGACGGGGTAGCCGATCCCGTGGGCGAGCTCCAGCGCCTCCGCCTCGCTCGTCGCGGTGCCGCCCTCGGGCTGGGCGACGCCCAGCTCGTCCATCAGGACGTTGAACCGGTCGCGGTCCTCCGCGAGGTCCATCGCCTCGACGCTCGTGCCCAGGATCTCGCAGTCGAGCCCGCGGCGGTCGATCTCCGCCTTGAGGGGCTCGCCCACGTTGACGGAGGTCTGCCCGCCGAACTGGACCATCACGCCGTCGGCGCCGGTCGTCTCGATCACGTCGGCGACCTCCTCGGCGGAGATGGGTTCGAAGAACAGCCCGTCGGAGGTGTCGTAGTCCGTCGACACCGTCTCGGGGTTGTTGTTGATCACGTGCGCGTCGATGCCGAGCTCGCGGAGCGCGCGCACCGCGTGGACCGCGCAGTAGTCGAACTCGACGCCCTGCCCGATGCGGATCGGGCCGCCGCCGACGACCACGACGCTCTCCACGTCCGGGTCGACGCGGACCTCGTCCGCCGCGCCCGCGGTGTCGGCGCCCTGAAGGAACTCCGGCAGGCGCGCGGAGTAGTAGTACGGCGTCGAGGCCTCGAACTCGCCCGCGCAGGTGTCGACCTGCTTGTAGGTGCGGTCCGGGACCTCGCTCTCGACCCGCCCCACGTCGGCGTCGACGCCGCCGGCCGTCGCGGTCGCCGCGATCTCGGCGTCGGTGCGGCCGACCATCGCCGCCTCGGTGAAGTCGCCCTCGGCGGCCGCCGCGGTGCCGTCGGCGATCTTCTCGAAGCGCTCGACGTACCAGCGGTGGATGCCGGTGAGGTCGATCACGTCGTCGACGGCGTAGCCGCGGTCGAACGCCTCGAACATCGCGTACGGGCGGTCCGGGCTCGGGCGTTCGAGGTACTCCGACTCCAGCTCGGCGTCGTCCACCTCGTCGAAGTCGACCGCGGGGTCGTACTCCGAGGAGCGCAGCGCCTTCACCATGCTCTCCTCGAACGTCCGGCCGATCGACATCGCCTCGCCGGTGGACTTCATCGCCGTGCCGAGCTCGAAGTCCACGTCGTCGAACTTGTCGATGGGCCAGCGCGGCACCTTCGTCACCACGTAGTCGATGGCGGGCTCGAAGGCCGCCGTCGTCTCGCCGGTGATCTCGTTGTCGATCTCGTGGAGGCGCTTGCCGAGGGCGACCTTCGCCGTGACGCGGGCGATCGGGTAGCCGGTCGCCTTCGACGCCAGCGCGGAGGAACGGGAGACGCGCGGGTTCACCTCGACGACGCGGTACTCGCCGCCGGGGGTGCCGTCGTCGTGCCACGCGAACTGGATGTTGCAACCGCCCTGAATGCCCAGGTCCCGAATTACTTCGAGCGCCGCGTCGCGCATCTCCTGGTGGCCGTCGTCGGGGATCACCTGCGAGGGGGTGACGACCGTCGACTCGCCGGTGTGGATCCCCATCGGGTCGATGTTCTCCATGTTGCAGATGATGATACAGGAGTCGTCCGCGTCCCGCATCACCTCGTACTCTAACTCGACCCAGCCGGAGATGGACTCCGTCACCAGCACCTCGCTGTTCCGCGAGAGGCGGAGCCCCTTGCGGACGCGCTCGACGAGCTCCTCGAACTCGTCGACGACGCCGGAGCCGGAGCCGCCGAGGGTGTACGTCGTCCGGGCGATGACCGGGAGGCCGCCGACCGCGTCGACCGCGTCCTGAACGCGCTCGCGGAAGTACTCCTCGTCGAAGTCGGTGACCGACTCGTCGTCGTCCAGCGAGATGGTGGTCGACTTCGGCACCGGCTGGCCGAGGTCCTCCATGCGCCGGCGGAAGAGGTCGCGGTCCTCCGTCGCGTAGATGGTGTCGAGCGGCGTCCCCATCACCTCGACGTCGTGCTCCTCTAAGATCCCCTCCTCGGCGAGCTCGGCGGTGACGTTGAGGCCGGTCTGGCCGCCGAGCCCCGCGATGACGCCGTCGGGCTCCTCGATGCGGATGACCTCCGCGATGGCCTCCGGCGTGATCGGCTCGATGTACACCCGGTCGGCCGTCTCGGGGTCGGTCATGATCGTCGCGGGGTTCGAGTTCACCAAGACGACGCGGGCGCCCTCCTCTTGGAGGGCGCGACACGCCTGCGCGCCGGAGTAGTCGAACTCGGCCGCCTGTCCGATCTGGATCGGTCCGCTGCCGATAAGGAGAATCGTCCGGTCCTCGCTCATTACGCGGACGGAATACGCTCATCGTAATAAGGTCGGCGGTAGAGTACGAATCTCGCAGCGAGTTTGCGATTTTCGCAAGTGATCGAGTGTCACGGTGGTTGTTACAGGACACCACGGTAGTCCGTGTGGTATCGCTCGTCGACTGCGTTACACACCACGGAGACCGGCTAAGGGAGGTTCGCGCATGCGTCGACGACGCCTTGACCGGGATCGTAGGTCTCTCGGGAGGCGACCGTCGTCAGGTTTCGAGCCGGTACCGGTACGGTTGCCCCGCGATGACCTCGACCTCGCCGCGCTCGGCGCGGCGCCCCAGCACGGTGGCGACCCGGTGCGGGCTGTCGATCTCCTCGCACTCGTCGCACTCCTCGACCAAGGCGAGGATCTCCCGCGCCGTCAGCGGCTCGTCGGCCTCGGCGAGCACGCCGCGGATCCGGTCGTACCGGTCGTATTCGCCGGCGCTCATACGTCTTACGTAGGGTCTCCGAACATATAGGGTTCAGTGAGACAGGAGTCGGACGGTTGTCAGACACGAGCCGTGAGACGCGTGTTTTCCCGGGTTTGAGAGGTTCGAGAGAAAGCGATCGGATAGGGGCCCGCTCCCGTCGTCACGCGTAGGGGTCTTCGGCTTCGAGGTCGCGCTCCGCGCGGTACTGCTCGACGAACTCGCTCACGTCGAACTCGACCATCTCCTCTTCGAACGCCGACAGCGCCTCGTCGTCGTCGGCGTGGCTCACGGCGTGTTCCATCAGCTCGACGACGAGCTCGACGACGACCTCGTGGAGGCGGCGGGAGTCGAACTGTGCTACCCACACCATCGCGTACCCCACGTCGGCGTTCTCGCTGGCGTCGTGGGAAACGACCGCCTCCGGGAACTCCTCTAAGACGACGCCGAGCAGGTGCGGCGTGTCGAACTCCGGCATCTCCTCGCTCGTCGTGTCGATCGCCTCGCGGAGGACCTCGACGAGGAAGTCTGGGAGGAACCGCTCGGGGGGATGGACGTCCATCACGACCGCGTGGGTCTCGCCGCAGGCGCACTCGTACTCCCGCATCCCGAGGTCCAGTTCGCCGACGCCGATCGTCTCCCCGCAGGGTAGCTCCAGCGCGTTCTCGTCGCCGCCGGGGACGCGGGGCTGAGACATGGCCCCGCTTGGTCGCTGTCGAGGTTAAAAGGAGCGGAACGGCTCGCTCGGCGGCGGGCGGGCCGGGGGCCTCGCCGCCCGCTACTCGAAGTCCTCGTAGCCGGACTCGTCCTCCTCGGATTCGTCGCCGGCCCCGTGCTCGTCGTCCGGTCCCCCGTGCGTCTCCACCTCGGCCTCGACCTCGATCTCGATCCCGTTCGCCTCGTAGGTCGCCTCGATCAGTTCGGCGTCGTCGCGTTCGATCTCCAGTTCGTCCCGGTCGACCTCCACCTCGACCTCCACGTCGACGGTCACGTCGTCGGACATACCGGTCGCTCCTTCGCGGTGAGAACGCAAAAACGGTCGGCCGAGCCAGGACGGATCGGTCCGCGGCCCGGAGACTCAGCCGCTCACTGGAACCCGATCCGACCGCCCGTGTCGCGGAGCGACTCGCCGCCGCCGCCCTTGAACTGCTCTCTCACGTCCTCGTAGTACGCGAGGATGTCCTCGTTGATGGTCGGCCGCACCGACTCCATCGCGCGCCGGAAGTGCCGCATCTCGACCTCCTCGGCGTCGTCGTCGTCGCGCAGCGCCTCGATGGCGGCCTCGCGGGCGATCCCCTCCAGGTCGGAGCCGACGTAGCCGTCGGTGATCTCGGCGACCTCGCGCAGGCTCACGTCGGGCGCGAGCGGGGTGTCCCGGGTGTGGATGTCGAGGATCTGCTCGCGGCCCTCCTGGTCGGGCTGACCGATCATCACGAGGCGGTCGAACCGGCCGGAGCGGAGCAGCGCCGGGTCGATCATGTCGGGGCGGTTGGTCGCGCCGATGACCATCACGTCGCCCATGTCCTCGAGGCCGTCGAGCTCCGTCAGGAGCTGGTTGACGACGCGCTCGGAGACGTTGTTCCCCATCTCCTGCCCGCGCGAGGGCGCGAGGCTGTCGAGCTCGTCGAAGAAGATGATCGTCGGGCTCACCTGCCGGGCCTTCCGGAAGGTCTGCCGGATCGCCTTCTCCGACTCCCCGACCCACTTCGAGAGCAGCTGCGGCCCCCTGACCGAGATGAAGTTCGCGTTCGTCTCGTTGGCGACCGCCTTCGCCATCAGCGTCTTCCCGGTGCCCGGCGGGCCGTACAGCAGCACGCCCTTCGGCGCGTCGACGCCCATCCGGTCGAACTTCTCCGGCGAGGTGAGCGGCCACTCGACGGACTCTTGCACCTGCTGTTTGGCGTCCTCAAGTCCGCCGACGTTGTCCCACGAGATCTTCGGGAGCTCGACGAGCACCTCCCGCATCGCCGACGGCTCCACCTCGTTGAGGGCGCCCGAGAAGTCGTCGCGCTTGACTATCATCCGGTCGATGAGGCTCGGGGGCACCTCCTCCTCGTCGAGATCGATCTCGGGGAGGTAGCGCCGGAGCGCCTTCATCGCGGCCTCCTTGGTGAGGCTCTCGATGTCGGCGCCGACGAAGCCGTGCGTCTCGTCGGCGAGGTGGTCTAAGCTTACGTCGTCCGAGAGCGGCATCCCGCGGGTGTGGATCTGGAGGATCTCCTTGCGGCCCACCTCGTCGGGGACGCCGATCTCGATCTCGCGGTCGAACCGGCCGGGCCGGCGGAGCGCGGGGTCGACGCTGTCGACGCGGTTCGTCGCGCCGATGACGATCACCTGCCCCCGGGTCTCTAACCCGTCCATCATCGTCAAAAGCTGGGCGACGACGCGGCGCTCGACCTCGCCGGTGACGTCCTCGCGCTTGGGCGCGATCGAGTCCAGCTCGTCGATGAAGATGATCGACGGCGACTCCTCCTTCGCGTCCTCGAAGATCTCGCGGAGCTGCTGTTCGGACTCGCCGTAGTACTTCGAGATGATCTCCGGGCCGGCGATCGAGAAGAACGACGCCGACGTCTCGTTGGCGACGGCCTTCGCCAAGAGGGTCTTCCCGGTACCCGGCGGACCGTGGAGGAGGACGCCCTGCGGCGGCTCGATGCCGAGCTTCGAGAAGATCTGCGGGTGTTTCATCGGCAGCTCGACCATCTCGCGGACGCGCTGGATCTCCGACTGGAGCCCGCCGATGTCCTCGTAGGTGATTCCGCCACCGGTCTTCTCGAACCCGGAGATCGGCTCCTCGCGCAGCTCGACCTCGGTGTCCTCGGTGATGAGACAGACGCCGTCCGGCTCCGTCTCGACCGCGATCAGCGGGATCGCCTGCCCGGGCGACCGCATGAACGGGTGGTTCGTCGACGACATCACGGGGACGATGTCGCGCTCGACGACCGGCCGCTTGAGGATCTGGCGTTTCACCATGCCGGCGGCGTCGGAGCCGAACTGGACCGACGCCTCCTCGGGCGGGGCCAAGACGAGCTTGTCCGCCTTCTCGGCCTCCGCCTTCCGGATGGTGACGCGCTCGCCGATGCCGACGTCGGCGTTCTGCCGGGTGAACCCGTCGACGCGGACGGTGTCGGTGTTCCAGTCCTGGCGGTCCGCGCGCCAGACCTTCGCCGCGGTGGTCTCCGCGCCCTCGATCTCGATGATGTCGCCGGGCGAGAGCTTCAGATGCAGCAGGGTGTCGGGGTCGAGTCGGGCGATGCCGCGCCCCGAGTCGTTCGGGTACGCCTTCGCCACTTCGAGTTGGACTTCGTTCATGATTCCTCGCGGGGGATGGTCGTATCTGGACCCGGTCCGGGAATAAGCCTGTTGCCCGTCTCCGGGCCGTCGATTCCGTCCGAGCCGCCGACGGCCGCGACAGACTGTGTCATCATATAGCACGGTACGGAGTCCGCTCTTAAAACCCCGTCGTAAGCGTGCGTTTTCGCCGTGGAGTCGCGGGCGGTCGCGAGGGACGTTTTTTGCCCGCTCGCGGCGACGTTCGGGCGTGTTCGATTCCCTCTCGGATCCGATGCGGTCGCTCCTCTCTCGGCTCGCCTTTCTCGTCGCCGGCGCCCTCGTCGGCACCGCGCTGTACGCCCTCGACATCGGCGGTTTCCTCGCCGTCGCGCTCGCGGCCGTCGCGTTCATCGTGGTCGGCGAGCTGTACCTGTTCGCGACCGACGGGGAGCATTTATAAATGGCAACGACGACTTGCGGTGGCGCGAGCCAGCCCGCGAGGCTGGGGAGGCGTGAGGTGCTGTGCGGAGCAGTGCGGGGCGGGACTCAGGGCTGGGGCTTTGGAGGTGTTCGCGGTCGATACATCGACAGCCGTTTATAATGAGCGGCCGGGACTTTGCCGGTGTTCTCCGCAGCGTCACCGCCCATTTATAAATAGAAGACGGCAACCACACGGCATTTATAAACGACGGTTCAGTCGAGTCCACGACGCCGATCCGGGAGTATTTGTCCGGCAGTCGCCTCGGACGCACCATGCGAACGCTCGTCTTCGACGGTCGGACCGGCGCCGCCGGCGACATGGTCTGCGCCGCGCTGATCGCGGCCGGCGCCGACCCCGACTCCCTCTCCTCGGTGAGCGACGCGCTCCCGATCCGGTACGAGGTCGACGAGACGGAGAAGAACGGGATCCGCGCGACGACCGTCGACGTCCTCGTCGACGACGGCGAGGGTGCGGTCGAGACTGATGCGGACCACGACCACGGTCACGATCACGACCACGACCACGGTCACGATCACGACCACGACCACGGCCACGATCACGATCACGACCACGGCCACGATCACGATCACGACCACGGCCACGAATCGGATGCCTCCGATGCCGCCGAACCGGCCGAGGGCGCGGGCGTTCACCGCTCCTACCGCGAGGTGGTCGATCTCGTCGCGTCGATGGGCCTCCCCGACGGAGTCGAGTCGACCGCGCTCGACGCCTTCGAACTGCTCGGCCGCGCCGAGGCGTCGGTCCACGGCACCGACCTCGACGACACCCACTTCCACGAGGTGGGCGCGGACGACGCGATCGCCGACGTGGTCGGCGCCGCGCTGCTGCTCGCCGACCTCGATCCCGACCGCGTTCTCACCACGCCGGTCGCCGCCGGCGGCGGCACGGTCGAGATGAGCCACGGGACGTACCCGGTCCCCGCCCCGGCGACGACCGAGATCGCGACCCGCGCCGACTTCCGGATCGTTGGCGGCCCGATCGACCGCGAACTGCTCACCCCCACGGGCGCCGCGATCCTCGCGGCGATCTCCGACGGCGTCGACGCGGTCCCGGACCTCGCCGTCGATCGCGCGGGCTACGGCGCCGGCGACGCCGACTTCGATCGCCACCCGAACGTCCTCCGCGCGCTCGTCGGCGACGGGGGACGCGACGCGCACGCGGACCGCGCTCACGCGGACGCCTCCGACGGCGCGCCTCACGCGGACGCCTCCGACGGCGCGCTCGCTCACGACGACATCGCCGTCCTGGAGACGAACCTCGACGACGCCGCCCCCGAGGTCCTCGGCGGGCTTCAGGAGACGCTCAAACGCGCCGGTGCGCGAGACGTGACGATCGTCCCGACGACGATGAAGAAGTCCCGCCCCGGCCACCTCGTGAAGGCCATCTGTAAGCCCGAGGACGCCGAGGCGGTCGCGGAGCGGCTCGCCCGCGAGACGGGGACGCTCGGGGTGCGGCAGTCGGGCGCGACCCACCGGTGGATCGCCGAGCGCGAGTTCGAGACGGCGACGCTCCGGGTCGACGGGGCGGCCCACGAGGTGGCCGTGAAGGTCGCGTCGACGACCGACGGGGAGGCCTACGACGTCAGCGGGGAGTACGACGACGCGGCCGCGGTCGCCGAGGCGACCGGCCTCCCGATCCGGGAGGTGCTGCGGCGCGCCGAGGCCGAGGTGCGGGAGCGGCTCGACGGCGACTAGGTTGGAACACCGCGGTCCCGGACCCCGTCAGTCGGGCGGGTCGACCCGCTCGACGCGCTCCGGGTCGACGCCGAACCCGTCGGCGAGCCGCTCCCGGACGCGGTCGACGACGAACTCCTCGGCCGCGTCGACACCGGCGGCGTCGAACTCGGCCCGCGAGACCGCCTCCTCGTCGACCGCGAGGGTCGCGACCGCCTCGACCGTGGTGTCGTTGAGGCCGGGCCGGAGGCCGGCTATCTCCAGCTCCTCGACGCTGAGGCCGTCGATTCGCTCGATCTGTGCCCTGGCGCCGGCGGCGAGGTCGCCGGCGGCCGCCTGCGAGACGCGGACGGTCACCGTGGCCTCGACCGACGGCGTGTGGATGGCTGCCGCCATACGCCCTCGCCGCGAGTCGAACGCGGCGCGGACCGTCGCGGTCCCCGGATCACGGCCGGGGGCGAGCGGTCCGCGTCCTCGAACGCGCCGCCGGCGCAGTCACCGACTGGGGTCACCAGCGGGGCCACCGACGGCAACGCTCGCGAGGGATACGGCCGCCCGGCTCGACGCGCGCGACGGACAGCGGCGGCTGGAGAGAACGGGAGATGGTCCGTCCCGCGGGGAAACCTCCCCAGCCGACGCGCGTCACGCGGTCGGGCGGACGGACCGTGGGTTCGGAGCCGAATACCCGATCCCGATCCACCCGAGGAATGCGACGCTCGCGGACCGAGCGAGCGTCGAGGTGGTGGAACGGGTCATGGTCGGTCTCCGCGGCGCGGGGCGCGCCGTTACCAGCCTCCTGTATCGGTTTCGTATTAAAATTATGTTAGTTATGCGACCGCATGCCATGGCAGATTCGGCCCGGAAGCCGCCGAGAACCCGCCGGAGCGGCCGCGGGCGAGCCGTTCCGTCGACGCCGAGACGACAGGCCTATGCCGGCCGCCCGACCAGTTGCGCGTAAGCAGTCACCGCCATGATCGAGCGCATTCACACGTCGGACGTCGAACCGGACGCGGACGAGGTCGCCATCGCCGGCCACGTCCACGAGATCCGCGACCTCGGTGGACTGGTCTTCCTCATCGTGCGCGACCGCGAGGGACTCATCCAGATCGTCTTCAAGGAGGAGCGCGAGCCGGAGCTGTTCGAGGCCGTCCAGGACGTCGGCGCCGAGGACGTGGTCCGCGTCGTCGGCGAGCCGCTGGAGAGCGACCAGGCGCCCGGCGGCGTCGAGATCGCCCCGACCGAGTACGAGGTCATCGACGAGGCCGACTCCCCGCTCCCCCTCGAAATCTCGAAGGACATCGAGGTCGACCTCTCGACCCGGCTCGACAACCGCGCGCTCGACCTCCGGAAGCCGGAGACGCTCGCGGTGTTCACGCTCCGCTCCGAGCTGATCACCGCGATGGAGGAGTGGTTCGAAGACGAGGGGTACGTCGACATCAAGACGCCGCTGATCTCGAAGGGCGGCGCCGAGGGCGGCGCCGAGCTGTTCCCGATCCTCTACTACAACCAGGACGCGTTCCTCTCGCAGAGCCCCCAGCTGTACAAGCAGATGCTGATGGCCTCGGGCTACGAGGCCGTCTACGAGACCGGCACCGCGTTCCGCGCCGAGGACTTCGCGACCTCCCGGCACGTCTCCGAGATCGCGATGTTCGACGTGGAGCTGGCGTACATCGACGACCACGACGACGTGATGGACGTCCAAGAGGAGTCGCTGCGCTACGCGCTCAGCGAGGTCGCGGAGAACGCCGAGCGCGAGCTCGACCTGCTCGACGTCGACCTCGACGTGCCCGAGGACGACTTCCCGCGGATCACCTTCGACGAGGCGCTCGACATCTTGGAGACCGAGTTCGGGCACTTCCCGGACGACCCGACCGACCTCGACACGAAAGGGGAGAAGCTGCTCGGCGAGCACTTCGAGGAGCAGGGTCACCCCGCGTTCTTCGTCGTCGGCTACCCCGACGAGAAGTTCTACTACATGCAGGACGTGGAAGGCGACGAGATCGCCTCCCGGAAGTTCGACCTGATTTATAAAGGACAGGAGCTCTCCTCGGGCGGCCAGCGCGAACACGACGTCGAGCGCATGGTCGAAGTGATGGAGGAGGAGGGCGTCGAGACCGCGAACTTCGAGTTCTACATCGAGGCGCTGAGCTACGGCACGCCCCCGCACGGCGGCTACGGGCTCGGCATCGACCGCCTCGTCCAGAAGGTCGCCGGCCTCAGCAACATCAAGGAGGCGATCATGTTCCCGCGCGACCCGAACCGGCTGGAGCCGTAGCGGGACCGCTCCGACCCGCCGAGCGGGCGAGGTCCACCCCGTCGCGCGAGCGACGATCGGTCGGCTTGCCGCGCCGCCTTTTATATACTATCCGCCGGATCGACGGAATCCGACTTTTGAGCCCTCTCTCGGCGGTTAAAGCGAGTTAAATTGGGCGTAATTCGGCTGAACGGCTTGCGCCATTAAAGAGTGTAGGACCCCGATGGGGAGTTGCTATGAACGCACTCCGAACGACGCTGCTCGTGGCGCTGGCCACGGTGGTACTGATCGGGACCGGCGCGGCCGCCGGCGCCGTCGCGGCGACGCCCGGCCCGGACAACGCCTCGGGCGACGCGGGCCCGCCGAGCGACCTCCCGGACCAGGTGCCGGACTTCGTCAGCGGGGTCCTCGATAGCGTGAACGAGTTCCTCGACGGCGGCGTCGAGGACCTCGGCGAGACTGTGAGCGATATCGCCGGGAACGGCGGCAGCGAGGGCAACGCGGACGACGGAACCGACGCCGACGAGGAGGGGGCCTAACGTGACGGACCGCACGTCCGACCGCGTCGCGCTCGACCGCCGGACGTACCTTCGGGCGACCGGCGCCGCCGCGCTCGGCGCGGCCGGACTCGCCGGCTGCGTCGGCCGCGCGACGGGGACGCTCGCGACGCAGGTGACCGACCAGCCCGCCGACATCGGCGACTTCGAGTCGCTCGTCGTCACCGTCGAGGGGTTCTGGCTCGGGCCGGAGGGCGCCGAGACCGACGCCGAGGACGCCGACGGCAACGAGACCGACACGGACGGCGGGGGCGACGACGCCGACACCGACGACGGGTCCGCGGACGGCAACGAGACGGACGCGGGCGAGGATACCGACGACGAAGAGGACGCCGCCGAGGGTCGCGAGTACTTCGAGTTCGACGAGCCGCAGGAGGCCGACCTCGTCGAGCTCCAGAACGGCGAGACGCAGCTGATCGACGAGCGCGAGCTCCGGACGGGGGAGTACCCGTACCTCCAGCTCGACGTGTCGTCGGCGGACGGGACCCTCACCGACGGGAGCGACGCGACCGTGGACCTCCCGGGTAACGCGCCGCTGAAGTTCAACGAGGCGTTCGAGATCCGCGAGAACACCCGGACGACGTTCACCGCGGACTTCGCCCCGGTGCTGCGCGGGAACGGCCGCTACCTCCTCCGACCGGTTCCGAGCGGCATCGAGGTCGAGTACGAGGAGTCGGCGGACTCGGAAGCCGACGGATCGAGCGGCGACAACGAGACCGACGGCTCGTAGCGACGCCGCATCCCCCCGGTCCCCCGTTGGAGTCGCGGTCGCGTCCGGCCGCTCGCGCGGAGCGAGCGCGGCCCGCACCGCGGCTTCGGGGTCAGGGCTGGGTCGGTTCCCGGGATTCGGGGACCGGGGGAATGCGCGCGTCGCTGCGGTCGGTTCCCGAATCGAGGCACACGGTCGCCGTCAGAGGCACACGTTCGCCGTCAGAGGCACACGACCCGCAGATCGCCCGCGCGACGACGCGCACGGGCGGTCTTCGCTTTCTCCGATCGTTCGCCGTTTCGCGCCTTTCGTACCCTACCGAGTTACGGCGCCGTCGCGTCCGACCGCACGAACGTCCGGTACAGCGGTCCGGCGAGCACGAGGGCGCCGACCGCGGCCGTGCCGAGAACCACGGTCGGGTCGACGAGCGACCCGCCGCTCGCCGCGAGGCGGTCGAGCGAGACGCCGACAGCGACCCCGGAGAGGACCCACGGCAGTTCGCCGAGCGCGGTGCCGGCCAGGAACGATCGCATCCCGACGCCGGCGGCCGCGGCACCGACCGTCACCGCGTCGGAGGGGAGCGGCAGCAGTCGGGTCCCGGCCACGGCGCGCACGCTCCCGGACTCCGCCGCGAAGCGCTCGCCGGCCCGACAGAACCGGGCGGCGACGCCCGGTTCCGCACCCGGCTCCGGCCCGTCGTCGAGCCGGAGCCGACCCGCCCGAGCGAGCGCGTACGGCGGGAGGGCGGTGCCGACGACGAGCGCGAGCGCGAGCGGCGTCCCGACCCAGCCGTACCCGAACCCGACGGCGACGGCGAGGAGGGTCGTCGGCCACGCGAGCAGGGGCCGCACGGCGGCGAGCGCGACGACGGCGACCCCGAACCTGAGCGGATCGGTCGCGAGCCAGCGGAGCCGCGAGAGCGCCGCCTCGGGAGAGACCGCGAGCGCGAGCGCCGCCAAGGCGGCGACGACCGCGCCCGCGACCGCGTACCGCCCGAGCGTCGACCGGCGATTCACGCTGCCGAGTCCGCGGGCGCCCGATAAACGCTTTGTGGGTGCGCCCTTTGTGGGGGCGCCCTTTGCGTGTGCGCCCTTGGCGGATTCGTTCGGGCGGGAGCCGAAGCCGTGCCCGTCCGGCTCACGACAGCTTCCCGAGCGCCTCGAAGAAGTCCGAGGGCGGGCCCGCGACCCGTATCGGCGGCGCCGTGCGCTCGACGGTCACCTCGACCGGCCCGTCGAGCGTCGCGGTGTCGCGGCCGTCGCTAACGACCGTCGCGCCCGCTTCGTCCGCGACCGCGACGGTCACCGTCGCGTCCGCGTCCACCACGAGCGGGGGCATTCCCTCGTCGGCGACCATCTCGTTGACGATCAGGCCATCCACCTCCGGGTGGACGAGGGGCCCGCGCTCGGAGAGGTTGTACGCGGTCGACCCGGTCGGCGTGGCCACGAGGACCCCGTCGGCGTGGCCGCCGGCGTACCGCGACCCGTCGACGCGGACCTCGTAGTCGATCCCCCCGCCCGGCCCGCGTCGCTCGCCTTGGACCACCACCTCGTTCGCGGCCGGCGTCGACATCCAGCCGCCGGCGCTAGCCGTGAGCCGCGGGGCCTCGCGGACGTCCAGCCCGCCGCCGCGGAACGCCCGGATCTCGGCGCGGAGCGCGGTCTCGGCGTCCGCCGGCGGGACGGCGTTGAGAAAGCCCACCTCGCCGAGGTTCACCCCGACGATCGGGGTGTCGCCCGCGTTGCGCGCGACGAACAGGAACGTCCCGTCGCCGCCGACCGCGACGACGAGGTCGCAGTCGCCGAACGCGTCGACCGGCCGGGCCTCGTCGCCGGCGTCGAGCGCGGCGGCGGTCTCCTCGTCCAGCCAGACGCTCTCGCCCGCGTCGACGACGACGTCTCGGAGGGTCGCCGCGAGCGACGCCGCCCGCTCGCTCCCCTTTCGCGCCACGATGCCCACTTCCATGCGGAATCCATCCCGATCCCCGGATAAAAGCGTGCGGACATCGGGCGGCGCCGCGCGAGTTCTCGGAATCTGATACCTCGCCGGAAAGTTTCAAGCCGCTCGGCCGCGTTGCTCGGCTCATGTCGACCCCCCACGGGCGGCGGAAACGATGAGCGAGGAGGACGACTGGTTCGAACGCGCGCTGCGCGAGACCGACAAGGAGTCCGACGAGCCGCCGGTGGGCGGTGCGGAGGAGGGTTCAAACGGTGCGGATGACGGTTCCGGCAGTGCGGGAGACGACGCGGACGATGCGGACGACGCGGGAGCCGGTGCGGACGACCCGGAGGGGGAAACGGAGACCGTGACCGGCGACGCCGAGTTCGCCGATCCGTTCGGCGGTGCCGGCGACGAGACGGACGCCGAGGTGGGCGACGAAGACCCCTTCGGCGGCGCCGTCGGGGAGGGCGACGAGCCCGACGGCGGTGAGTTCGGCGGCGACGACGCCGGGAGCGGCGACGACGCGGGGAGCGGCGGCGTTCCGGCGGACGCGTTCGGTGACGTCGACGCCGACGGCGACGCGGGGTTCGACTCCTTCGGCGCGGACGACCCCTTCGGCGGCGGTGGCGGGGGGGACGCCGACGCCGCCCCCGGAGATGGCGCCGGCACGGACTCCGGCGGCGATGGCGGGGGGGCGGACCCGTTCGGCACGGACGACCCCTTCGGCGGGAGTCGGGGGGATGGCGGGTCCGGCGGCCGGTCGAGTGGCGGCGGAGCGCCGGGCGGTGACGGCGACCCGTTCGGCGGCTACCGCGGGAGCGCGGGCGGGGGCGACGAGGACTTCGGGTTCGGTGAGTTCGGCGGCGACGCGGACGCCGGCGGGACGACCGACTTCGACGTCGACCCCGACGAGTTCGAGTCGGGGATCGAGCGGACCGACGTCGGGATCGAGGGGCTCGACGACATGATCCTCGGCGGTGTTCCCAGCCGGTCGCTTTTGTCGGTCATCGGCGGGGCCGGCACCGGGAAGACGACGTTCGCGCTCCAGTTTCTCAACCACGCGCTCGAATCGGGCGAGAAGGGGATCTACATCACGCTCGAACAGACCCGCGAGTCGATCCTCGACACCGCGACCGAGAAGGGGTGGTCGTTCCGCGAGCACGCGGCGGAGGACCGCCTCGCCGTCGTCGCCATCGACCCCATCGAGATGGCCAACTCGCTGTCGTCGATCCGCAACGATCTCGTCCGGCTCATCGCCGAGTTCGACGCCGACCGGCTGGTGCTCGACTCGGTCTCCCTGCTTGAGATGATGTACGACCACCCCGCGAAGCGGCGCTCGGAGGTGTTCGGGTTCACGCGCTCGCTGAAGGAGTCCGGCGTCACGACGCTGCTCACCTCCGAGGCGAGCGAGGAGAACCCGTACGCCTCTCGGCACGGCATCGTCGAGTACCTCACCGACGCCGTGTTCGTCCTCCAGTACGTCCGCGGGTCGGACTTCCGCGAGACGCGCCTCGCCGTCGAGATCCAGAAGATCCGCGACGCGAACCACTCCCGTGAGACGAAGCCGTACGACATCACCGACACCGGAATCTCGGTGTACGATCAGGCGAACATCTTCTGAGCGCGTCCGTCGGGATCGAGGTCGGATTCGCGACGGCGACCCGAGCCCCGGTCCGAGGCGATCCGCTTCGGGTCGACGGATCGCTTTTCAGGCGTCGAGTCCAACCCTGACGCATGTCACAGGACACGCTCTCCGAATGTCCGTTCTGTGATTTCGAACCGGACGTCCCGCACGACGACGTCAAGAACGCCCCCGAGCAGGCCACGCACCGCGTCCACCAGCACGTCGAGGAGGAACACCCGGACCGGACAGACGAGCTCGACAGCTACACCGGTCCGGGGTAGCAGCTGTCCGTCAGGCGAATTCACGCACCTGCGGCTCGCGGATTGTTCGCCGCAGGAATGCACCGTCCGGGAATTGAACCGGAGGAAGACGGTCCGGGCATTCGGCCTCGCTCCGCTCGGCCGCTCCGGGCTGCGACTTCCAGGGTTCAATTCCGTCCGATGATTTCTCTCACTACGTTCGAGAGTTCGCTGAACAGCGTGAAGCGAACGCTACCTGACGGAGTCAGGTAGAAAATGCACCGTCCGGGAATTGAACCCGGGCTATTAGCTTGGGAAGCTAATGTCCTACCACTGGACCAACGGTGCTCGAACTGACGTACCCGACCGCCTCACTTTAACGTAGCGTTTCGCCGGGCTCAGCCTCACGCCGGAACGCGTGCCGCGAGCCACACGATTAAGCGGCCGCCGACGAAGGCACGCTCATGACCGACGACGCAGCAGACGCGACGCGAACGGACGCGGTCGACCGGGTGCGAGAGCGCGCGGCCGACCTCGCGCCCGCGCTCGGCGCGACGTGGACCGACGACGAGCCGTGGCGCTTTCTCACCGACCTCACGGCGATCGGGAGCCGCATGGCCGGGGGCGAGGGCGAGCGCCGCGCCGCCGGCCTCGTCGCCGACGCCTTCGAGCGCGCCGGGCTCGCGGACGTTCACACGGAGCCCTTCGAGCTCCCGGCCTGGGAGCGCGGGTCGGCGTCGCTCGACGTGACCGTCTCGAGGCGGGACGGGGAGCCGGCGACGCGCTCGTTCGAGGCGCTGGCGCTCCCGTACTCGCCGTCTGGGAGCGTCGCGGGCGAACTCGTCGACGTCGGCTACGGCACCCCGGCGGAGGTCGACGAGCGCGACGTCGAGGGGCGGATCGCGGTCGCCTCGACGACAACCCCCGAGGGCGGGCGGTTCGTCCACCGCATGGAGAAGTTCGGCTACGCGGTCGACTCCGGCGCGGTCGGCTTCGTGTTCGTCAACCACCTCGACGGCCAGCTGCCCCCCACCGGGTCGCTCACGTTCGGCGAGGAGGCCGAGGCGGTCGCGGTCGGCGTCTCGAAGGAGACCGGGGCGTGGCTCCGCGAGTACGCGGTCGGCGGGACCGTCGGCGGCGCCGAGCGCGGCTCCGTCGGCGGCGCGGTCGACACGGCGAGCCAGGGGACGCCGGCCGAATCGGAGTCCGTCGCGCGGGCGGAGCTCTCCGTCGAAGCGTCGACGACGCCTGGCGAGAGCCGCAACGTGATCGGGCGCGCCGGCCCCGACACCGACGAGCGGGTCCTGCTGCTCGCCCACTACGACGCCCACGACATCGCGGAGGGCGCGCTCGACAACGGCTGCGGGATCGCGACGGTCGCGACCGCGGCCGGGATCCTCGCCGAGGCGGACCTCCCGATCGGCGTCGACGTCGTCGCGGTCGGCGCCGAGGAGGTCGGACTCCTCGGCGCGGAACACCTCGCGGACCGCCTCGACCTCGACCGCGTGAAGGGCGTGATCAACGTCGACGGCGCGGGGCGGTTCCGCGATCTGGTCGCGATGGCCCACGCCTCCACAGCGGCCGCGTCGGTCGCGGAGGCGGTGTCGACCGCGACGCGCCAGCCGATCGAGGTCGACGCGCAGCCGCACCCGTTCTCCGACCAGTGGCCGTTCGTTCGCCGTGGCGTGCCGGCGCTCCAACTCCACAGCGATTCGGGTGACCGCGGACGGGGGTGGGGCCACACCCACGCGGACACCCGCGACAAGGTGGACGACCGGAACGTCCGCGAACACGCGATGCTGATCGCGCTGCTCGTCGCCGAGTTCGCGGCGCCCGAGCGGGACCTGCCCCGACTGGACCGCGACGAACTCGCGGCCGCGTTCCGCGAGGCCGACTTCGAGACGGGGATGCGCGCGGCCGACCTCTGGCCGGCCGACTGGGACTGAGCGGGGCGGCCGCGACCCGGGCGGACCGCCGAGTCACTCCACGTCCGCGTCCGGGGTCGGCGGCGGGAGCCGCTTGTGCGCCGTCGCGCGGTGGCGTCCGAGCAGGTCCGTGACGAGCTCGCGGTCGACGTCGAAGTCGTCGGGCCCCCCGATCCGCTCGACGACCGCCGCCGGGTCGAGCCCGCGGTCGACGCCGAGGTGGAGGACGGGATCGACGACCTCGTAGGGCGCGCCGAGGTCGTCCGCGTCTCGCTGGCCCGGCAGGAACCCCGCGGTCGGCGGCTTCTCGACGACGAACTCCGGCACGTCGAGCTCGGTCGCGAGCGTCCGGACGTCGGTCTTGTAGAGGTGACCCAGCGGGAACAGGTCGGCCGCGCCGTCGCCGTGTTTCGTCAGGTAGCCTAAGAGGAGTTCGCTCCGGTTCGCGGTGCCGCAGACGAGGCGGTTCGTCGCGTTGGCGGCGAGGTAGGCGACCGTCATCCGGAGGCGCGCGACGGCGTTGCCGGAGCGGACCGGCTCGTCGTGGAGGTCGAAGCGGTCGGGGGCGACGGCGCCGAACTGCGCGAACAGCGGCTGGAGGTGGACCGTGTCGTGGTCGATACCCAACGCCTCCGCGAGCGCCTCGGCGTCGCGGGCGTGCGGCGCGCCGATTTTGTTACACGGGAGGATCAGCCCGTACACGCGGTCGGCGCCGAGCGCCTCGACCGCGAGCGCGGCCGTCACCGTCGAGTCGAGCCCGCCGCTCATGTTCACCACCACGCCGTCGGCGCCCGCGGCGTCGACACGGTCGGCGACGAACGACCGGACCCGGTCGCGTTCGACCGCGAGGTCCCGGTCCGGGAGCAGCGAGGCGGTGAGTCCGGACCGGGAAGCGCCACGGTCTCCGTCCGACGCGGCAGCTCCCGCCGAGCGCTCGGCGGCCCCGTCCGAGTCGAACGCCGACTCGCGGTCAGCCATCTCCTCCTCCGGCGCGGGCCGTCCGCCCCGTTCCCCGGTGCGGGCGTCCGTCGACGGCTCGTGAGGGGGCGCGGGTGCGTCTCTGCGGTCGTTCGCGAGCGTCGCGTTGGATCGTCATCAGTCGGTCGCCGCTTCCGCTTGCGCTGGTAAATACTTGCGGTGTGGATCGTATAAGGAATTGGTATAGTTATGCCCGAGTGATGCGTAGTTACTCGTGAAGAACAGCGGACGTATAATTGTAATCGGAATAATTAGAGATAGACGAATATCGACACTGCTGTGTGAGGAAATACATTGTGTACCGAAATAAAACGCCTAATTTGAGTACGTTTAGAAAGAAATTGGCCGAATAACAATCGTTCTAAGCATATAATGTGGTTATACGCGAACATTTATTAGTTAGATTTGGTTCGCTTCGTCCATGTCACGGATTCAGCTGAGTTCGAGTCAGGAACGCGTGCTCACCGCGCTCGTGAACCTCTCCGAGGGCCGGGAGGCGCCGGTACAGGGCCGCGAGATCGCCGACGCGATCGATCGCAACGCGGGGACGGTGCGGAACCGCATGGGGAGCCTCAACACCCTCGGTCTCGTCGAGGGCGTCGCCGGGCCGGACGGCGGCTACATTCCGACCGACGAGGCGTACGACACGCTCGGCATCGAGCGCCTGGAGGACGCCGCGACGACGCCGGTCGAGCGCGAGGGCGACCCCGTCGAGGACGTCACCGTCGCGGAGATCGATCTCTCGAGCGTCGCGAACCCTGAGCTGTGCCGCGCCGAGCTCGTGATCCGCGGCCCGGTCGGCCCCTTCGACGCGGGCGATCACGTGACCGTCGGGCCGACGCCGGCCACCGGACTGCGGCTTTCGGGCGTCGTCGACGCGACCAACGTCGACGGCAACAGCCTCCTGGTCCGCGTCGACGGCATGGAGACGCCGACGGGGGGGTCGGCCGCCTGAGCGGGGGCCTGAGCCGCGGCCGTCCGGACGCCCGGTTCACTCCCCGTCGATCGCGGAACACAGCCGGTCGCGGACCGCGCCGGTGGCGGCCGCGGCGTGGCGCGCGTCCCGGTGTCGCTCGCCGAAGGCGACGCGCGCGCTCTCCGCGGCCTCGCGGTCGACCGCGAACGACGCGTCGGGGTAGGCCACGTCCCACAACACGAGCGGCTCCGGAGGAGCTGGACCGACGCCGCGCCGTCCCGAGACGGGCTCGGCGGCGAGCAGCCGGTCGATCCACGCGAGGTCGGCCGTTCCGCGGCCGACCGCGCGAACGGCGGCGACGACCCGCCGGACGAGCGCGCGCGGGAACCCGTCCGCCGAGAGCTCGACGACGAGCGCGTCGCCCTCGCGGGTCGCCCGCGCGTCGAGGTCGCGGACCGTCCCCGTCTCGTCGGTCGTCAGGTTGTGGAAGTCGCGTTCGCCGTCGAACCGCGCGAGCGCCGCCCGGAACCGGTCGTCGTCGATCGCGTGTTCGGGATCTCGTCGGGCGGACGCGGCGGGCCCGTCCGCGCCGGCCGCGTCGGCCGCGGGCGCGTAGAGGTGGTACCGATAGGTGCGGCGAACCGCGTCGTGCGTCGCGTGGAACCCGTCCTCGACGTCGGCGGCGGCCCACACGCGGACCGACCCGGGCAGATGACCGTTGAACGCGCGCGGCGTGAGCCACGTCGGCGCCTCGAAGGCGACGGTCTGGGCGACCGCGGAGACGCCGGCGTCGGTCCGGCCCGCCGCGGCGTAGCCGGGCGGCGTGGCGTGGGTCGAGCCGTCACCGCGCTCGACAAGGCCGTGCTCCGCCAGCGCTTCGAGGAGCTCGTCCGCGACCGTGCGGGCGTGCGGCTGGCGCTGGAAGCCGGCGTACTCCCGGCCGTCGTACGCGACCCGGAAGGCGCGGGTGACCGTCTCGCTCCCGCCCGGCGCGGCCGTCACTGCGCGTCGGACGCGTCGCCGCCGTCCGTCGAGTCGCCCGCGTCCGCGTCGCTATCGGCCGGATACGCCTCTTCTCCGGCCTCGTCGGGATCGGCCATCGGAACGGTCACCACCGGCACCGACGCGACGCGGACGACCTTTTCCGTGACGCTACCGAGGAGCAGCCGGCGGATCCCCCGTCGGGTGTGGCTCGGCATGACGACGATGTCGGCGCCGTCGTCGATCGCGTTCTCGATGACGTCTAGGGGCTCGCCGCGGACGACGCTCCCGACCGCCTCGACGCCTCTCGCCTCCAGTTCGGCGGTCACCGCCTCGACGCGCTCCTCGGCCGCCTCCGCGAGCCGGTCGGAGAAGACGCCGGTGCGCGGGCCCGCGAGCGTGTCGACGGCGGTGTCGGCGGCCGAGAGGACGTGGACCGTCGCGTCGTACCGCTCGGCGAGGCTGGCGGCGTGCGGGATCGCGTCGTTCGCCTCGCCGCCGGGCGCGACGGGCAGGAGAATGTCGTCGTACATACGTGATACTGCTCTCGCCCGGCAGAAAACGATACCGGCCGTCGAGGCGGTCGGACCTCGGTCCGTTGCGGTCCGAACGCGGCGACGGACAGAACGGGGGTCGGACCTGTGTCGACGCGTCCGCGACGTTCGTTTATAAGGGAGATGTTCGCGGTCCGCGAGCTTCCCGCACGGATGGGCAGGGTTTTCCGACGCGCGTCCCTCCTCGCGGACATGGCACGAGAGGTTTCCGACCCCGACAACCCGCAGGTGACGCTTCAGACCAACCACGGCGACATCGTCGTCGAGCTGTTCGCCGACCGCGCGCCGAAGACGGTCGAGAACTTCCTCGGCTTAGCCCGCCACGACCCCGCGGCCGACGCGGAGCCCGCGCCGGAGACGAACACGTGGGAGGACCCGAAAAGCGGCGAAGTGCGCGGCGACTCGCTGTACGAGGGGATCGTCTTCCACCGCGTCATCGACGACTTCATGATCCAGGGCGGCGACCCGATGGAGAACGGTCGCGGCGGCCCCGGCTACCAGTTCGACGACGAGTTCCACGACGACCTCACCCACGACGGGCCCGGAATCCTCTCGATGGCGAACTCCGGCCCGAACACGAACGGCTCGCAGTTCTTCATCACCCTCGACGCGACCCCGCACCTCGACGGCAAACACGCCGTCTTCGGACAGGTCATCGACGGGATGGACGTCGTCGAGGAGATCGGCGGGGTGCCGACCGGGCGCAACGACGATCCCCGAGAGGCCGTCGAGATCGAGAAAGTCGATATCGACGAGTAACGGCGTCGACTCCGACCTGCGTCAGATTTCGGCCGCGCTCCGCCAGCGGTTTCGACGCGTGCCCCGCCCTCTCACGCTGCGAGGAGTTAAGAAGAGTTAAATTGTCCCCGACGTAAGCACCGTCCGCGCTCGGTTGGTGTAGTCCGGCCAATCATGTTGGCCTTTCGGCGGACGCGGCGCCTCGGCGCCGGTTCGGAAGTCAGCCGACGACCAGGGTTCAAATCCCTGACCGAGCATCCATTCTCACACCGCGAGCGACGCGTCTCGTTCACCGGTCGTCCGTTCCGTTCTCCGGTCGGTCCGAAGGGGAAGAATCACGACCGTCGGTAACAGAGCGTTGGGTATGAGCGACCGACCCGATGAGCGCGACGGCGACGCCGCCGGTGACGCCAGCGGCGACGACCGCCGCTTCGAGACCCGTGCGATCCACGCCGGCCAAGAGCCGGACCCGGAGACGGGCGCGCTGATGACGCCGATCCACGCGAACTCGACGTACGAGCAGGACGCGCCGGGCGACCACCGCGGCTACGAGTACAGCCGAACCGGGAACCCGACGCGCAGCGACCTCGAAGCGAACCTCGCCTCGCTGGAGTCGGGCAGCCACGCCCGCTGTTTCTCCTCCGGCATGGGCGCGATCAACACCGTCCTCAACCTCCTGTCCGCGGGCGATCACGTCGTCGCCGGCGACGACGTGTACGGCGGCACCCACCGCATCTTAACGCAGGTGTACGACGAGTACGACGTCGAGACCAGCTTCGTCGACACGACCGACCACGACGCGGTCCGGGCGGCGATGCGCGAGGAGACCGAGCTGGTGTGGGTCGAGACGCCGACGAACCCCCTGATGAACGTCAACGACATCGGCGCACTCGCCGAGATCGCCCACGAGGGCGACGCGCTCTGCGCGGTCGACAACACGTTCGCGACGCCGTACCTCCAGCGCCCGCTCGAACACGGCGCGGACGTCGTCTGCCAGTCCCTGACGAAGTACCTCGGCGGCCACTCGGACACAATCGGCGGCGCCCTGGTCGTCGACGACGAGGAGTTGGACGAGCGGCTCGGCTTCTACCAGAACTCCGTCGGCGCGACGCCCGGCCCGTTCGACGCGTTCCTCGTCCTCCGCGGGACGAAGACGCTCCCGGTACGGATGGACCGCCACTGCGAGAACGCGATGGAACTCGCCGAGTGGCTGGAGGGCCACGACGCGGTCGAGCGCGTCTACTACCCCGGGCTGGAGTCGCACCCGGACCACGAGCTTGCGGCCGAGCAGATGGACGACTTCGGCGGCATGCTCTCCTTCGAGCTCGACGGCACGCTCGACGAGGCGTCGACGGTCGTGAGCGAGACGGAGGTGTTCACGCTCGCGGAGTCGCTCGGCGGGGTCGAGAGCCTCATCGAGCAGCCCGCGGCGATGACCCACGCGGCCATCCCGCGCGAGGAGCGGCTCGCGGCCGGGCTCACCGACGGCCTCATCCGGGTCTCGGTGGGGATCGAACACGTCGACGACATGAAAGCCGATCTCCAAGCGGCGTTCGACGCGGCGCTGTCGTAACCCGCTCGGCCGACGAGAGGTACCCGCACCGCGAACGACTGACACAATTTTTATCGGTTCCGCCGAGACTGCCCTCATGAGCGATCCAGACGTCCTGGTGCTTCGGCAGACGATCCACGGACTGGGCCCCGACGAACTGGCGGCGGCGATCCGCGAGCGGCTCCCCGACGCGGAGGTCGCGCGGGCGCGGACGCCCGCCGAGGAGCGCGACCTGATCCGGACGGCTCGGGTCGCCGTCGGGCTCACCATCGACGAGGAGCTGCTCGCGGCCGCCGAGGAGCTGGAGCTTTTCGCCTGCGTGTTCGCGGGGACGGGTCACCTGCCGCGCGACCTGCTCGACGACCACGGGGTCGCCGTGACGAACGCCTCCGGCGTCCACGGCCCGAACATCGCCGAACACGTCGTCGGGTCGATGATCGCGCACGCGCGACAGTTCCACCGGGCGTACCGCCAGCAGTCCCGCCGCGAGTGGCGCACCTACGAGACGACGGAAGTGTACGGCTCGACCGTCGCCGTGGTGGGGCTCGGCGCCATCGGGCAGGCGGTCGTCGACCGGCTGAAGTCGTTCGACGTCGACACGGTCGGCGTGCGTTACTCCCCCGAGAAGGGCGGGCCGACCGACGAGGTGTACGGGTTCGACGAGTTCCACGAGGCCGTCACGGACGCCGAGTACGTCGTGCTGGCGTGTCCGCTCACGGAGACGACGCGGGGGCTCGTCGACGCCGACGCGCTCCGGACGATGCGGCCCGACGCCGTCCTCGTCAACATCGCGCGCGGGCCGATTGTCGACACCGACGCCCTGGTGACGGAGCTCCGGAACAACCGCATCCGCGGCGCCGCGCTCGACGTCACGGACCCGGAGCCGCTCCCCGAAGATCACCCGCTGTGGGGCCTGTCGAACGCGACGATCACGCCGCACAACGCCGGCCACACGCCCGAGTACTACGAGCGCGTCGCGGACATCCTCGCAGACAACGTCGCGCGGCTGGACGCCGGCGACGAGCTTCGGAACCGGGTCGTCTGAGGCGAGACCCGGGAGGTCCGCAATCGGTATAAAATATATAGAAGTATATAGCGCTAATATTATCCTAATAGAGGAGCTGATACGGTTCAAAAGTAGCGACCGGGGTGGCGGACATCGGACGAATCCTCACATGTATGTCGGAGTATATATTTTTGATCAAAATTAAGGTGTTCCGTCCCCGAGGATGAGGTATGGAAACGCGGAAGGTCCAGGTCACCGGCGGTTCGACGTACACGGTCTCGATTCCGAAGACGTGGGCGACCGACAACGACGTCGAGGCCGGGACGGAGATCGAGTTCCACCCGGACGGCGACTCGTTGGTCCTCACCCCGCGGTCCGACGAGGAGCGGACGCGGGGGTCGCTGGACATCGCCGACCTGACCGGGCAGGCGCTCCAGCGCGCGGTGACGACGATGTACGTCAGCGGGTTCGACGTCATCGAACTGGCGGCCGCGGAGATCACCACCGAGCAGCGGTCGACGATCCGCGACGCGGTTCAGAGCCTCGTCGGCCTGGAGGTGTTAGAGGAGACGCGCGACAGGGTCGTCGTTCAGGACCTCCTCGACTCCTCGGAGCTTTCGATCCACAACGCGGTCACGCGGATGCGGCTGATCTCGCTGTCGATGCTCGAGGACGCGATCACCGCGCTCGCGGAACACGACCACGACCTCGCGCGCGACGTGATCGGCCGCGACGACGATCTCGACCGGCTGTGGCTCGTCGTCTCGCGGATCTTCCGTGCCACGCTGCGGACGCCGAAGGCCGCCGAGGAGCTCGGCCTCCCCCGCGAGGAGTGTTTCGACTACCACTCCAGCGCCCGGCAGCTGGAGCGGATCGGCGACCACGCGACGAAGATCGCGCACCTGACGCTGAACATCGACGAGCCGCTGCCCGAGGAGGTCGTCGAGGCGGTGAGCGACCTCCACGGGGACGCCGTCGACGTGATCGACGCGGCGATGGACGCGCTGTTCGACGACGACACCGACGCCGCGACCCGGCGAGCCAACGAGGCGCGGGCCGGGGTCAGGGCGATCGACGAGCGCGTCCGCTCCATCGACGAGCTCCTCCGCGACCTTGACCCCACGCGCGCGCAGCTGTTGGGGCTCGTCGTCGACTCCGTGCTCCGCTCGGCCGACTACGGCGGTAACATCGCCGAGACCGCCCTCCAGAAGGCCGCCCCGACGCCGTGAACGGGTCGCGGCTCGAATCGAGACGTTCGTCCCCGATCTCGTTGCCGCGTGAACGGGTTTTTTGACCGCGCTCCCCCGAGGGGATCGCATGCCAGAGATCGAACTCGGCGTGCCGAAGGGCGTCGTCGAGTCGCTTCCGGAGGAAGAGGGGACGGCCGAGCGCGACATGCGACGCGCAATCGCGGGGATCCAGTCGCGGCTGAACGACGCGCTCGACGAGGCGGAGCCGGACGAGGCGGCCGAGGTCGTCGCCGACGCGGTCGAGCGCATGGAGTCGCAGGCGAGCACGTACCACGAGTTCGTTCCGGAGCTGCGGGCGTGGGGGCAGTCGCCTATCTACGCGATCGCGTGGCGGAACCTCTACCTCGAACTCATCGGCCAGCTGTACGACCACGAGTGGCTCGCCGACGACCTCGACCGCGAGCGCAACTTCCGGCTAGT
The DNA here is from genome assembly GCF_002355655.1 of Halorubrum trapanicum. NCBI lineage: Archaea > Methanobacteriati > Methanobacteriota > Halobacteria > Halobacteriales > Haloferacaceae > Halorubrum > Halorubrum trapanicum. The sequence continues at coordinate 2,831,226 of NZ_AP017569.1, forward strand.
CGAGGACGGGATCCGCCTCTCCGACCTGTAGTCGGCGACCCGTCGACTTCCCGACCGTCACCTTCCGCGGCCGGCCGCTTTTAAGCCGCCGCGACACGACGTACGGGTATGGAACTGGAACTGCGGTTCTTCGCGACGTTTCGCGAGGCCGCCGGCGGGAAGACGGTGAACGCGGAGTTCGCCGACGGCTCCACCGTCGGCGAGGTTCTGCGCGAACTGGAGTCCGAGTACGAGGGGATGGAGGGCCGGCTGATCGTCGACGGCGACCTCGCCCCGCAGATCAACGTTCTGAAGAACGGCCGCGAGGTGCTCCACCTCGACGGGCTCGACACGCCGATGGCGGACGGCGACCGGCTCTCGGTGTTCCCGCCGGTCGCGGGGGGCGCATGAGCGACGACGGGTCAGCGGCCGGAGGCGGTGGCGGCGACGGCACGACGGCGACCGAGGAGGCCGACGGCGACGCGAGCGACGATTCGCCCGGTCCTCCGCCCGCGGACGAGGGATGGGAGCGCGAGACGGTTGCGTACCGCGGTATCTCTCGGCGGCTGGCCGCCCACTACCTCCGAAACCTGGGCGGCGAGCTGGTCGGGACCGACGACCCCGCGGAGGCGACCCGCGTGGACGGTGACGGCTGGCGCGTGACCCTCCGCGCCGAGGAGGTGACCGCCGCGGCCGCGATCAAGCTCACGGAGGTGACCGCGGAGTTCGCGGGCGACCCCGAGACGCTCGCCGAACTCCTGCCGAAGTACCGCCAGAAGGCCATGCGCGCCGGCGGGTGATGTCCGACGACGACGCGACTGCGGATCCCGACGACGCGACTGCGGATCCCGACGACGGCACCGGGGGCTCCGGAGTCCCAGAAGCCGCCGAGCAGGACCCGGGCCCGTATCCGATCGAGGGCACCGCGCTGGTGAAGACGGCCGCGCTCGCGAGCGTGCCGGCGGCCCGCGTGCCGGCGCTGCTCGCGCGCGTCCAGGCCGATCTCGGCCCCAGAATCGACGCGTACCGCCGCCGGTACGAGCGGATCGCGGCCGAACCGGGGCGCGAGACGTTCCTCGTCGAGCCGGACCACTGGGAGGCGGTGGCCGACCGCGTCGGGCTCGACGAGCGCGAGTTCGACGCCGTGGTCCGCGCCCACGAGGCCGCGGTCGAGCGGATCGGCTCCGGGAGCGGTCGCCGGGAGGAGTTCGAGGCCGCGCTGGAGATCCGGTCCGGCGTCGTCATCGGCGTCGAGGAGGGGGACGGCGACCGCGACGCAGATGCGGAGAGAGACCGCGACGCGGACGCGGACGGCGACTGATCCGAGTCCTGCCGTCACCGACGCCTTTTCGAACCGCAGCGCGGACGTTCCCGCATGCGACTCGCTCGACTGCTCACGCCGGACGGATCCGTCACCGGCCGCTACGACGACGGCGCGGTCGTCGCCGCCGACGGCCGCTACGAGGTCGGTCGCGACGGGCGACTGCTCCCGCCGTGTGACCCAAGCGCGCTGTACTGCGTCGGTCGGAACTACGCCGAGACGCTCGACCAGATGGACTACGAGCGCCCCGAGGAGCCGGACTTCTTCATAAAGCCCCCGGCGAGCCTGCTCGCGCACGGCGAGCCGATCCGGTACCCGGAGTGGACCGACGAGCTGACCTACGCCGGCGAACTGGTCGCCGTGATCGACGAGCGGTGCCGCGACCTCGACCCCGAAGACGTCCCGGACGCGGTGCGCGGCTACACGGTCATGAACGACGTCGACGCGCTCGACCAGCAGGGGCGGACCGCGCGCAAGGCGTTCGACGGCTCGGCGCCGCTCGGGCCGTGGATCGAGACCGACGTGGACCCGACGGGGCTCGATATCGAGACGACCGTGGGCGGCGAGACGCGTCAGGACGCGAACACCGAACTGATGCTGTTCGGCCCGCACGAGGTGGTCTCGTACCTCTCCAAGCGGTTCACCTTCGAACCGGGCGACTGCGTCGCCTTCGGGAGCCCGGCGAACCCCGGCCTCGTCGAGCCCGGCGAGCGCGTCGAGATCACCTACGAGGGGGTCGGCACGCTCTCGAACGCGGTGGTCGCGCCGGACGCGGAGTAGCGTCTCCGAGTTCAGCCGGGCGGGCGTCGACCGAGATCAGCCGCCCGCCGGGTCGAGGTCGTCGACGCTCGCGTCGTCGATCAGGTCGTCGGCGGTCCGCAGATCCGTCTCGTCGCCGGTCCGGACGTACGCACCGAGCGCGTCGGCGGCCTCGACGAGCGCGTCCGCGGCCGCGGGCGGCACGTCACCGCCGAGCGCGTCGACGCGCGTGACGCGGTCGCGGAGGCGTTCGAAGGCGTCGCGGGCGGGACCGATCCTGTCCTCCGGATCCGCTCCGTCGACGGTGACCGTCGGGGCGTCGTCGTGGGTGTCTTTGTCGTCGTCGCTTTCGGTGTCGCTGTCTTCGGTTTCGCTCCGCTCGGCGCCCGCTTCGAGTTCGTCGAGGAAGTCGAGCGCGTCGCTCCGGAACGCCTCGACCGCGCGCACGGCCGCCATCCCCCGGGCCTCGCGGAGCGCGGTCGGGACCTCGTCGGGCGCCGGTCGGTCGCCGTCGTCGGCGCCGGCGAGCAGCGCGAGGAGGTACTCGCGGTCGGCATCGGTCGGGTCGCGCAGTCGCTCGAAGCAGTCGACGGCCTCCAGCAGTTCGCGGGCCGCGAGGTACGTTCCGTCGAGCGGGGCGAGCCGGCCGCCGTCGATGAACCCGCGCTTCCGGCAGTACTCCCGGAGGTCGGACTGGAGGTCGTCGGTCCCCGACCGCGGGAGGGTCTCGGGGGCGTCCCCGAACCGCTCGCGGTGCGGGGAGAGGTCGAGGGAGACGGGCGCGTCGGTGTGTGCGGTGCGGTCGTCGACGCCGACGCTGCGTAAGTCGCCGCAGCTCGGACACGCGACGGAGCCCGTCTCGTAGTACGACCACCGCGCGCCGCAGGACTGGCACTCGCGTTCGCCGCGGACTTTCATGCGAGGCGGTTCGTCGCGTCCGCCCTAAACGACTGCGGGTCGGCGGTGGGGGCTCGGGAGACGATCGTTCAGTTGCCAGCATATTTCACGCCCTCCGGCGAACGGTCGGTATGACCTGGCACGCCGTCGACGCGCTCGACCGCGCCGTCGACACGACGCGGCGTTTTCTCTTCCCGTTCGAGGCGGTGCGGTGGGCGAAGCTCGCGTTCCTCGCGCTCGTGATGGCGGGCGGTGGCGCCGGAGTGTCGGGCGTTGGTGTGCCGGGCGCCGCTTCGTCGTCGTTCGGCGCCTCGTCCGGCCGAGCCGGCGCCTGGAGTGAGTTCGCCGCCACGGAATCTGAGTCGGTGCCGGCGGAGGTCGAGCGCGCCGTGAGTACGGCCGCCGAGCTGCTCGCCGGGCTCGACGCCGTGCTGCTGGTCGGAATCGCGGTCGGTGCGGTGCTCGTCGCAGTCGCGCTCCTCGCGTGTTCGATCGCCTTCCGGCTGGTCTTCTACGACGCGCTCGCGACGACCGAGGTCGCGCTCTGGCGGCCGTTCCGCGATCGGTTCCGGCAGGCGCTGGGACTGCTCGCCTTTTCCGCGGTCCTCGCGGTCGCGACCGGAGTCCCCGTACTCGCGCTCGTCGTCGCCGTCGACCCCGCGGCGTTGCGCGCGGTCGGGGTTTCGTTCGGCGGTCTCACTGGTTCGTCGACGATCGTGACCGCAGCGCTCGGGGCGCTCGCTGTGGTTGCGCTCGGGACCGCACTGATCGGGACCGTCGCGTCCCGGCTCACGTTCGAGTTCGTCGCGCCGGCGATGGTCGCCCGCGACGTCGGCGTGCTCGACGGATGGCGAGCAGTTTGGGCATCGTTCCGCGGATCGTGGGGGCAGGTCGTCGCCTACTTCGTGGTTCACGCCGTCGTCGCGGCGGGCGTCGGGATCGTTCAGGCCATCGCCGTCGCGTTCGTCGGCGGCGTCGTCGCGGTGACGGGTCTCGTCGCGCTCCTCCTCGCGGCGGTCCCCCTCGGCGGCGTCGAGGCGCTGATCGGGACGACTGCGGGGGTGATCGTTCTCGCGACCGTTCTGGGTTGCGCGGTCGTCGCGGTCGTGGTCCTGACGCTCCCGGTCACCTTGCTCGTGGGGACGTACCTGACCGCGTACGAGGTCTCGACGCTCGCCGGGATCGATCCCGACCTGGCCCCCTTGTCGCCGGCGCTCGTCGCGCCCGAGGAATCGGCATCAGTGAGTGAGTGATTCGGCGGTGGTCGTGCGTCACTGTAGGCGATTCGGCGGTGGTCGTGCGGCGTCAGGGCTCTCGGCACCGTATCGCGATCGTCGGATGATCGTCGAACGTCGAATCGCATATTCGACACCATAGGATACCTTTTTACTCCGTTCACGAATGGAGGGAGATA